>JANQQF010000181.1 GCA_028285035.1 Phycisphaerae bacterium | reverse complement strand
CTCAACAAAGCTGGCGTTTCCGATCAAGGCGACCACACCTTCATCATTGACGAGCTTACCAGCGGCTTGGCTGGCGACTTCAGGATTCCACTGATCATCCTCGACGAGATATTCGATGGGACGACCGTTGATTCCGCCGTTGGCATTGACACAATCAAAGTAGGCTTTGGCGGTGTCAGCCGGGGAGCTAAAGTCGTCGGGACCCGTCTCACCAACGATGGCTCCAATTTTGATGGATTCTCCGGTCGCTGCTTCGCCGTTGCCCAATCCACAAAGAGGCTCGTCACCGTGGTCGCCAGACATGGCTTCTTCGGCTTCCTCCATCGCCTCTTCGGCCTCTTCCATCGCCTCTTCAGCTTCCTCAACAACTTCTTCGACGACTTCCTCAGCCTCCTCAACCACCTCTTCAGCTTCTTCTACCACGGCTTCAGCGGCTTCCTGCACCTCTTCCACAGCGGGTTCAGCTCCACTACAGGCTGCCAAAACAAGCAGCAGAATGCTGAGTAAGAGGATGAACTTACTCATTGACCACATTGTACTTTTAATCATTATCTCCTCCATTGGAATATTAAAGACATCACAAAACGTGAGTTTGAACAAACAAAATTAAGATTGTGCCACAATATTGTTGATGAAGCCTCTACCTCCTTATTTGCTATTTTTTGCCAGTCATTTTGCCTGTCTGTACTTGATGGCTAATTTGACCGAGTTCTTCACCGATTTGTTGGAAGATTTTTGTTTTTGCACTGAAAACGGATCGCATGGTCTCTTTGTCGTTCACGTGGGGGAAGGGGCCATCCGGGACAGGGACGTCTAAAAACTCACACAGGGGCTCCCAGCCCTGCTTGACCTCGAAAACTAGCAATCGGTCAGCACTAATTTCTTGTTTGACCGCGTCGATGTGGTGCTGAAACCGTTGTAGGGTATACGCCTTGTCAGTAAATTGACCTTCAAATGTATCCTCAAAAATCATCCCTCGACCAGTGACCTCGAGGATGTTGTGAACAATTCGAGCTTGTGGGTCATAGGTCTGCATCAACCCCCGCTCCATATTGGCGGCGTGATCATAGTTGACCCAATAAATGGTATCGGTCATGCTGTCATACCAACGTTCTGCATCCCGCACGCTTAGTACCACCTTTGCTTCTGGATAGTGGTCGGCCAACTCTTTGTAAACCGCCGTGGTTGGCCAATCAACTGTGGCCTGATAACCAGCAAATAGCTCGTCCCAATTGACAGGCCTGCCTGCCCGGACATCACGCCAATATTGGAGTTGATCTGGGTTTTGGAACAACTCTGTCATGTGATAGCATTTGTTGAACCCCAACTGCTCCAATGCCGCTTTAAGCGATGTTGTTCCAGTCCGCCCAAATCCTGCCCCAATTACTTTTAACATCATTCACCTCCGCAATTTCTGTTGAAGCTTAAACGATTACACGATGTATCTAGCCGATGGCACACATGCACATACCCTCAGCATCGGGGATAAGGCGGCAATCGTCGTCAGACATATCCAGAATCTTGAGGACATTGGGCCAGCTTTGGGTGCCAAAGGTCATCAAGTCGTTGGTTAGATCTTCTGGGCACCAATCCAGGAATGTCTCCTTAAATGTAGGCCGGGCTTTGATGCGATTGAACCAATCCTCAACGTGAGGACGACGGCCTTTTTCCCACAAGCCCGACATGCCGAGCATGTCCAGACGATTGACGTATGGAGTCAACCCCACATCAGCCAAGGAGAAGGTGTCGCCTGCTAACCATTTGCGATCGCGCAGGGCCGCTTCCATCTCCCCCAAATATTTGTCGTACAACTTCACCTTGGCCCCAATCCCCGGGGCATCAAAGCCTTCCATCACCAATTGTCGCTTTCGTTCTTTCCACGTTGCTGTGACTGACCGAGCCGGGGTCGCATTCAGAAATTCATCGACAGCCTCTGGCCCCATTCGCAGAATCACGTGACGGTGGCAGGCTACAAAGGTGAGTTCGCCACAAGCCGGATGAATGTCCTCATCGACGATTTTGGTCCAGAGCCGCATTTTTGCTCGCTCCAATGGTGTGTCAGGGACCAAAGACACCCCGCCGTTGAACGTCTCATCGACATACTCGCAAATAACGGTTGACTCAACAATGACGTGCCCATCATGCACAATCGTGGGGACGACAGCTTTTGGATTGAGTTTCATATACTCAGGGTCAAATTGATCCCCTTTGAGAATATCGAGATAATGCCCTTTCCATTCAATCCCTTTTTCATTCAAGGCAAATCGCACTTTGGCGGCACATACTGACGATCCGTGGTGATAAAGTTCTAACATTTGAAAACTCCTTTTGTTTGATATGATTGATTAAGATTATCTCATCATATCTCACGGACCGCCCTCATACTTGCCTCAGAGTCAGGTGAAGTTGTGTCAGAGTCAGAAAATCAGGCTATTTGACTTTCTATTTCTTTTGTTCAATAATTCTTCGACCGCAAAATATTGGCATTGTAATGACTAAGGTAGTCAAATGAATACTCAGTTATCAACCCAATCTGTTCGTGAAAAAAATCGATTGAGCTACTGGATTGATGTTGTTTGCAACACGATCATAAACGTTGATATCAAGCCTTTAGATGATCAACCCTTCTTTGGGGCAATTACCACCCATCCCCTCGCCTCGATCCAACTCTCTAAAGTTTCATCCAATCGATCTTTTACCCGTCGCTCCAAGCGTTCTCTGGCAAAAATGGATAAAGACTCGTTTATCATACTTTTTCAGCTTTCTGGAGAGGCGTCTCTGAGCCAGAACGGTCGAACCGCTCACTTGCGACCTGGTGACTGGGCGTTGCACAGCACAGACTGTTTTGAGCTGACTTTGGCCACTGACAACTACCAGCATTTGCTTTTGGAAGTGCCCCGTCCGATCCTTCAGTCTCGCCTACCTGGCATCGATTTGATGACGGCGCGTCGCTTTTCCAGCCAGACCGGTCTTAGTCGCATCACCTACGATTTAATTCAATCCATTCAGGGTGAGATCACCACGCTTCAACCCCATATGGGGACCCAATTGGCTCGGACCTTTGTGGATTTGATCACCACCGACCTGAATGAAACCTTTCAATTGACCGATCCTTCAGCCCGAAACGGGGCCATCACCCTGCTTGAAATCAAGTCCTTTATCCAGAATAATCTATCCAATCCCGACCTGTCGCCCGAGATGATTGCCCAAGCACTGCACATCTCCAAAGGACATCTGTATGCTCGTTTTAAGCCAGAAAATACAACCATTAGCCGCTACATTCGGGATTTGCGGCTCATGAAGTGCCGCGCCGATTTGAGTGACCCTCGATTGATCGATCATTCCGTGATGGACATCGCCTTTGCTTGGGGCTTCAACAGTGTCAGCCACTTTAGCAACGCCTTCAAGCGCCAATACCATCTCTCCCCCCGGGCCTATCGCCATCAACAATTTAATCAGTCCTAACCTTTCTCTCGTCCAGCAGCCTTAGCCAACACGCCAGAAATATCCCCCGGCTGTTCATTATCTGCCCACGCCACAAACTGATCGGGTCGAACTAAAATCAAACGCGACTCATACGCCTCCCGACCATCAGCGTAGGTATCTTGAATGATTTTCAGTGGAATATTGTGTGCCTGTGCCGCCTCAGTAAACCTATTGGTGATATCCTCATCAACATCGAACGCAAGCAACGAGAAGCCGTCGCCCAAGCTTTCAAATACATTCTGACCTGATGATAAAGGCTGAGGTGGTAAGTGATGCCCTGCTCTGGCCGCGAAAACGTGAGAACCACGGGCGCTAGATACCCCGTCGGCTGGACCGAAAACAATAGGAGAGCCTTCATAATGCGGCTCAAAGGCGTGAACATCTGCGCTGGCGTCTGTTTGTCGTGCTTCCCACGCTGCTTCAAATTCAGCCTGATTTTTTTGTGGATTGTAGCGATCTAGAAAAACGTGATCTGTGTTGATAAAGGCTTCGATAAAATCGTCGGCTGTTGATTTGAAAACGGGTTGTCGTTCAGTACTGTACGAGTCGAGCAACGTATCACTACCCCAGCCTTGTAGGGTCGCTGCTAATTTCCAGCCCAAATTCCGAGCATCTTCCAACCCGCTGTTGATGCCATATCCCCCATATGGAGGGTGACTGTGTGCTGCATCGCCTGCGATGAAGACCCGTCCTTGTCGATAGGTCTTGGCGACAGCAAAACGCAAGTCCCAAAAGCCGATATGATCAAACTCACAGGCAAACTCAACGCCCGCCGCTTGGTGAAGTAAGGCTGCAAAATCAAAATTGTCTTTGGTGGTGTCTGCGGGAACAGGGGCGTGAAAGAACCAACTTTCGCCGACATCCACCCGGCCAAAAAACTGCCAATAGCCCTTTAAATCAGGGTGAAGGACACAGTAGAAAGATTTACCAGGAAAAATTTCAAGAGCTTCGTGCAGTTCTTTAGACCGGAATACCAGTAGGACCATCAATTTGTCGTGAGCCGATAACGTTTGCTCAATCCCAACTGCGTCTCGAACGACAGATCGACTACCATCACAGCCCACGAGATAATCACCTTCAAGTGTCTGTCGGCCAGAGCCATTTCGTTCGGTGATGGTCACCTGTGCCCCTGTCTCATCCTGTTCAATGGTTTCTCCTTCCCAGCCAAAAAAGCTGTCAACGCTTGGTAAGGTTGCCATCTTCTCTCGCAGCACCCGCTCCGTACCGTATTGCGGCAAGCGCTCATTGTCCGTGAAGTAGTAAGGGCGAACCAACTCCCGCTTGAGCCACGGATACCAGTAGCCGCTGGTTAGGCTCCCATACGTTGTGATCCCCCCAATTGGATAATCAGCAGGCATTGCTCGGGCGGCGCGTAACTCAGCTTCGATACCCCAAAAATAGAAATGCTCAAGCGTACGTTGGGTTAAGTTTTGCCCTTTTGGAATGGGTTGCGGTTGGGGATACTTTTCAACAACCGCCACTGATACACCACGAAGACCAAGCTCAATCGCCAGACCCACGCCGACTGGCCCACCCCCGACAATAACCACTTGATATCGTTTGTTGTTCACTTTATCTTCTCCGAAAATGGTGTGAAGGATGCAAACTTAATACATCGTGTTTCCATTTTTCGTTGTTTCAGGAACCTCTTGGATTGAGTCCCAGTGCTCGACAATCTTGCCGTTTTCATCAAATCGAAAGAAATCCATTGTCACGTACTGCTCATTGTCCGGCCAGACTTGATGGGTGTGTAAGGCGACCAAATCACCTTCCGCAACAGATCGCACGAAGGTGATGTCTTTGTCGGGATACTCGGTTGCCATCTGTTCGAAATATTCAATAAAGGCTTCCTTGCCATTGCCGACCAAGGGATTGTGCTGAATATAGTCATCGCCAACATATGCTTCGACGGCTTCTCTTGGCTTTCCTAAATAAGCCGTTTTGTAGAATGCAATGGCGTTTTGCTTATTTGCTTCCAAATCGGTCACAATAATTACCTCGTTATCAGTTACTTAACAATTAAATTCCAAAAATCTTGCTACTCAACCCAGCAAACAAGCCGCCATCGATCTGTAGGTCGGTGCCGTTGACCCACACGCTGTCGGGATCAGCCAGAAATGCGATAGCCGGGGCAATCTCAGGGGCACGGCCAACGCGATCAATAATCGCCAAATCCTCAGCAGCCCGACCCAAAGTCTCGATGAAATCGGGCAAAATTGGGGTTTCAACCGGGCCTGGACTAACCGTATTGATGCGGATGCCGCGCTCTTTCCAGGTGTAAAAATTCTGTTTGGTCCAGACGATGACGCACTCTTTGCTAAAGTTGTAGCTTGTCTCGGCATCAATCTCGTTTTCTTCGCAGAATGGCTCGGCCTGATTAAGATCGGTCACCGCAATCATCTTCTTCACTTTTTCAACATTGTTCGGCCAGCCAGAACCAGCGACCGAAGCTACACTAATGATTGAGGCCCCATCATTTAATTTGGGGATCAACATTTCGGTGAATTTGCGGAGGCCCAAGAAGTTGACTTGCAAGACCAACGGGGCGGGCTTGGTTGGAGGGATCCCAGCAACGTTGCACAAGGCATCTGCCCCACCCTCAAATTTGCCGACCGCTTCCTCAATCGAAGCTTCATCGGCTAAATTGACGTAGATGTACTCGTCCACATTTTCGGCTGGCTCATTTAAGTCAAAGCCAATCACCTTGGCCCCTCGTTCCTTCATCAACTTCGCTGTTTCGGCCCCGATACCAGAAGCGGCACCGGTAACGATGACAGTTTTTCCTTCTAACGACATAGTGTTCTCCTTTGATTTAGCCCTCACTCCATTGCATACTCGGCTCCCCTCTTCCTCAGGGAGAGGGGCTGCGGGTGAGTTTTTTCACTAGCTCTCAATTTTCTCATTAAATGGCGGCGGATAATTCCGATGACCACGCTCTAGCGTGATCCAGCGAGTTTCAGTAAAGGTATCGATGGAGGCTTGCCCACCGTGCCGACCAATACCACTATTTTTCATTCCACCAAAGGGGATGTGTGGCTCATCATTGACTGAACTGTCGTTGATGTGTACCATCCCGTTTTCGAGCCGTCGAGCGATGGCCAGCCCCTTTTCTTCATCCTCGGTGATGACCCCAGATGAGAGACCATATTCGGAGTCATTGGCGATTTCGATGGCATGGTCGACGTTCTCCGCTCGAAGCAGGATCAGAACTGGGCCAAATGTTTCCTCGTGATAGATATCCATCTCTGGGGTGACATCAGTTAGAACGGTAGGCTGATAAAATAGCCCATCATACGTGCCACCTGTCAACAAGGTCGCCCCTTTCTCGACGGCATCGGTTACTTGAGCGTGAATCTTTTCAATTTGCTTTTGATTGATGATTGGTCCGATGACATTAGGCATTTGAGATGGATCGCCAACGCCCAAGGTGTTGACATTTTTGACCAAGCGATCAGTGAATTCGTCAGCCACATTTTCTTCAACAATCACCCGCTCGACGGACATACAGATTTGGCCTTGGTGCATATAACCACCAAAGGTCGCTGCATTGACCGCCCGGTTCATATTGGCATCTTCGAGCACTAGCAGCGGATCTTTCCCGCCGGCTTCGATACACGCTTTCTTAAGGAGATAACCTGCTTTGGAGGCAATCTGTCGCCCGACAGCGGTAGAGCCGGTAAAACTGATGGCCTTGACGTGGGGATTGCTGACCATTTCATCACCAACCTCAGAAACATTGTCTCGCGAGCAGGTGACAATGTTTAACACGCCTTTAGGTAAGCCTACCTCTTCAAAAATCTCGCCGAAGATAATGCCACCCATGTATGGTGTTTCCTCCGACGGTTTCAGGACAACTGTGTTGCCCACAGCCATCGCGATAGCAATGCCGCGTGAGGAGAGTAGGTAAGGGAAATTCCAGGGGGAGATGACAGATACAACCCCCAATGGCTGACGGGTAACCATACTGACTTTATGATGATCCGAGGGTAAAATTTCGCCAGTCAGTTGGTAAACTGCCGCCGCTGCCGCTCGAAACACACCGGGCACATAGCCCGCTTCAAACATTCCCTTGCCAATCCAACCACCTGTTTCGCTAACAATTTTGCCTGCGATGGGCTTGATTTGGGCTTCCATAATGTCTGCTGCGCGAAGTAAATATTTGGCCCGAGCGGGATGAGGTAGTGCTGCCCACTCAGCTTGGGCTTCGGCTGCTGCTTCAATCGCCGCTTTTGCGTCCTCTCGATGACCATCTGGAACCTGTGCCCAAATATCTCCTGTGGCTGGGTTGTAGGTTGGGAAGGTGCCATTTGGACTTTGCCATTCGCCACCGATGAACATTTTATATCTATCGCTTGTACTCATCTGTTGCTCCTTTGAAACTAGCAATCAATTAGGAGTCCAAAATGCACGCCCCAAAGGAACTTGGGGCGGACTCCTATTTGCTTTTTGTAGGTGATTTATCCTTCCAATCCCAACGCTTGCCCATTTAACTCAACCTGAACATCGCTGGGATAGCTGTCACGCATCGCGGCATGTAAGAAGCAAGTCCGTTCGCTCATGCTCAATGTTTTTTGCGCGATCTCATCGGCCTCATCGGCTTGGTAGAACATCCAAGTATCAAACGGCAGGGCTTCGGAGGTTGTTTCGCCGATTTTGTAAACATTGTCTTGTTTAAATTTAGGGACAGGCCAAAATAACCCCAACAGTGATGTTGTGATGGTGTGTACAGGTCTTTATTAGGGGTGGCTTTATTCTAGAATATAAATTGGGGGAGCGGAACACCCGCTTGTGTGGTTTTTATACAGGAATTGTTTTGGTTTAAATTAGGTATCCCACACTTTTGTGTGGGGTGATGAAGGGGAGGTAACTGTTAATTGGCTTAAATGGGATTACAACAGTTCCAAATCTTGCGCCTTGAGGACGGCTTGCATTCGGTTTCTTACATCTAATTTGCCGTAAATATTTTTGACGTGATATTTGAGAGTGTTCTCCGTGATTGCCAAGTGGCTGGCAATCTTGGCATAAGATAGACCATCCGCTAAAAAGTGGAGAACTTCTTGCTCACGGTTGGTGAGTAAATCGGAGGATTCATTGGGCGGCCTGACGACATTGGGGGGTGGTATGTTAGGCTGGGATTGATTATCTGTTGCAAAGGCCGCAACAAGCTTGTCTAGGTAATTCGAGGTTTCCCCATTTTCCTTGATTTTTTGTTTGAGTTGGCCAAGCAACATCTCCGTTGGGCCACCACAATCCAAAATGGTTCGAAGATAACCTTCTGGCTCAGCCCGGTTTACAACATCCTGTATCAAGGTTAGGGCGGCCTCCAATTCGCCTTGGTGGTAACAGGCTTGGGCCAAATGAGTTTGGATTTGAATGATGCTACCTGCTCGCCCCTGCGTTTGAGCCAAGGTCAGTAGTCGTTGTAACACAGGCATCGCTTGCTCAAGCCTGCCGTGTGCCATATGCACCTGAGCCAATGTTAGCCAGCTATCTTCGTGCTCATACGTGATGTTTTGGTCAATATCCACTGGGTTTTTGGTCGCCCAACGTTCAGCAAAGGACAAATCACTTTCGGCTAAGGCGAGTTGCACCTTGGTCAACTCGAGCAGAGCCAAAATGCGTGGTGGGGCGTCATGCGCCTTGAACTTGCGGGCAGCTTGCTGGTACATTTGTGTTGCAATAGTGAACTCGCCTCTGGTGATATGAAACCGAATGAGGGAGCGATAGGCAAACAACAACCGATCTAGAAAATCGTTCTCAACCCGCTCAGCCACTTGCAGCCCTTCTAATAAGTATTGATGGGCTGCTTCCAAGTCATTCCACTCATAATAAAGATTGCCCAACCCAACAACGGCGATTGAGAATGTGCTGCCCTGACGTGGGCTCATCTGTTGGGCTAAATCGTAGGTCTCCTGAAAGTAAGCTTTTGCCCGTTCCAAATTTCCAGCGACCATTTCGAGACGCCCATAATTACTTAATGTTAAAAGACGCCCCACTGGGTTGTGCATAATGTCACTGACGGTGAGGGCCTCATTTAAATAATGACGGGCCTCAGGTAAATCCCCGAGCAAGAGTAATCCACCGCCCCCATGAAATGCGGCGGGACAACGATCATAGAAGTATTCAGCCGGGAGCACCTCGAGCGCACTACGGGCACTTTCATAAATACGTTGACCGTCTAAATAACGATGATACAAGACGGAGCATCTAAGCGCCTTTTCTTTACCTGATAAAATCAAACGTTCTTCCTGGGAGTCTGATGGATTTTGATCAAGATAATGTCTTAGGCGCTCCATTGTTTCCTCTGCAGCCTTAACTCGACTACGGTCAATATGGACGTAGCCTAGAAAGATGATCAGATGTGGCCTTGACTGAAGGAGACTTTCGGGTAGGGTATAAAGCCATTCCTCAACCGTATGGGAGCGGTTCTGCCAATAAATCTGATGACCGATTTCTTCAACCACATCGGCCGCTTGGTCATACAATTGGCCCTGCAAGGCATACTGCACCGCCTCTTCCAAAAAGTTGTGGCTGCGATGCCAATCAAAGGCTCGCTGATAAAGATCCGATAACTCGTCACTATATTTGTGGGTCAGGCGTGTAACCAGCAACTCGGCAAATAGGTGGTGGTAACGATACCACTCTCGGGTGTTATCGAGGGGGATCAAAAACAGATTGGCCTTCTCTAGATGCTCCAAAATCGCTTGGCTATCTTCGATTTCGACCACAGCATCACATAAGTTACTGCACAACCGATCCAAAATCGAAGTTTTGAGCAGAAAATCCTGGAGGGGTTCAGGGAGATGAGCCAGGACCTCATCGATGAGGTAATCGGCCACATATCGATCACTGCCAGAAATGTTATGGTTTAGGTCCGGAGCGCTGGGGGCATCCTTAATCGACAGGGCAAAGAGCTGTAGGCCCGTGATCCAGCCTTCGGTCTGGCTTTCTAATTCGCTGATTTGGGCATCCGATAGCCCGAGCCCCATTACATGATTGAGGAAATTCTTGATTTCCGCATCGGTAAAACGTAGGTCGGCTGCCGATAGTTCGATGAGTTGATTTCTAGCCCGTAATTTGGCAATCGGCAGGGGTGGCTCGGCGCGACTCAACATGAGCAAGTGCAGGTTGCTCGGTAGGTTTTCCAGTAAAAATTCCATCGTCTCATGGATTTCTGGCACAGTAATTAAATGGTAATCATCGAGGGTTAGGACGATTTTTTTGTCGGTCTGGGTAAATTCGTTGAGGAGATGGGTGATTAAAATTTCTGGGGCCGGAGGGTTAGGTGACGATAAAGCGTCGAGGCCCGCTCGGCCGAGAGTTTCATTGGTCTGATTGAGAGCGCTGAATAAATATGAGAAGAAGCGGGTGGGGTCATTGTCCTTGTCATCCAGCGACACCCAGGCGACGGCAGCTTTTTGTTGCCCCAACCATTCACTGGCCAGCGTGGTCTTGCCAAATCCAGCGGGCGCACAAATCAAGGTCAACTTGTTGTGTCGCCCTTGGCCCATTTGCTGGGTCAGACGCTCCCGATAGATCACACTGGATCGGATTGACGGCAGATATAGTTTTGTCTGGAGCAGTGGTACTTTCATGCGGCGCAGTATACTACAAGTAGACCGGATTGTGTAATGGGTTCCTGCTGTTCGTGGACAACTCCATTTGCCTTTCAAACAAATTCGGCCCAAAATCTGGACAATAACCACAGTCGCAAATTGGAGGCACAATGACCACAATGCCGCAGGACATTCAAACCCTATTTCTGCCAACGACCTACACCAAAGGGGTGCCATACCCTCTGCTGAACACGCTACGCCAAGAGCAGGGTGTGGTCTGGATTGATGAGCCTGCCCTCGGCAACTACCCGGCTGGGAGCGGCTATTGGTTCGTACTCCGCCACCCCGATATCGAGACGGTGATGCGTCAGCCGAATTTGTTCTCCTCGTGGCTCGGCGGCACCCAAACCCGCGACCCTGGCTCGCCAGAAGATTTGGCGTTCGTGCGGAAGATGATGCTCAACATGGACCCGCCCGAGCATACCCGCTTGCGCCGCCTGTTGCACAAGACCTTCGTGCCTCGCGCTATCGCCAAAATCGAGGATGGTATTCGGGTCAATGCCGAAGCTATTGTGGATCGGGTGGTCGGCGAGGCGACAAGCGGAACCTGCGACTTTGTCAAAGACATTGCCGCCGATTTACCGTTGTTGACCTTGGCCGATGTCTTGGGCGTGCCCCGTGAGGATCGGCTACTCCTGTTTGATTGGGCCAATCGAGTGATCGGCTTCCTTGATCCCGACTATGCCGTGTCGGACCGATTCGACCCCGAAATCGGTAGTGAAATCGCCCGTGAGGCGATGCAGGCTCGACCCAAACCCGATGCCAATGGCAACCTCCCTGATCCTCGCAGCCGGGCTGGTATGCTCGATCTTTACACCTACGCTCATCTGCTGGCCGAGGAAAAACGTCGTAATCCCGGCGATGATGTGATGTCACTTCTGCTCAATCACATCGATGATGAGGATGGGCAAGTTTCGCTTGAGGAGTTTGAAAATCTGTTTTGGCTGTTCGCCGTGGCGGGAAATGAGACGCTGCGAAATGGCATTCCAGGCGGAATGATTGCTTTGCTGCAACATCCAGATAATATGGCCAAGTTGCGGGCCGATTTGTCCGATTTGTCCACGGCGGTCGATGAGATGCTGCGTTGGTGGACCCCAGTGATGACCTTCCGCCGCACGGCTACCGAAGCTTGCGAGATCGCGGGGCAAACCATCAAGGCAGGTGATAAAGTCGTCGTCTCTTTCAGCTCCGGCAATCGAGACGAAACGGTCTTCGATCAGCCCGAGGCGTTCGACATTCACCGCAGCCCCAATCCCCATCTCTCCTTCGGCTATGGTCCCCACTACTGCATCGGGGCTCATCTCGCCCGAGCCCAAATGCGAGCCATCTTCAAGCAGGTTCTGACGCGAATGGGCGAGGTTTCGCTGGTTGGTGAGATTGTCTATTTGCAATCAAATTTCCAGCGAGGGATAAAGCAATTGCCGATGCGGTGGGATGCGAGTAGCTGACTTGTTTGTTGGAGGCGGAAGACACAGATTTTTACTTTAAAGAATTCTGCGTTTTCCATGTATTCCGTGCCTAAAAATATTCATCAACGATTATCTCGATACCCACGAAATTGGTCATACTGAATTGGATGAGGCCTTAAAAACTATCCTCTCATATCACTGTATTCGGCACTTCAAAATCTGTGTGATGAATGAAGGCGTGATTTTGGAGATGTCGTTGTAACTCCTCTAACTCGGCCTTGGACAAGTTTCGATTTCCTTGATCAAGAGCCTGTTGCGACAAATGCGTACCGGCTTGGGAGTCTTTATTCAATATGTTAAACACATTAGTCATATCCGTGGGTTTGCACTGACAATACTCAAGCATAGCCTCGGCTGTCTTTTGCGGCTCTGTTTGCCAGCTATTGTATCGAATGGCTAACATTTCAATGCCCATTTGAGCCTGTTGGACGTATCGTTCCATGGCGGTTAGCCACATCAAAGACAAGGTGCCAGCGTGAGGTAAGGGCAAGTTTGGATCATACTGGGCAATGGCTGGTACCAATGTTCCCATAAATTTACGTCTTTCTTTCTGGCGTGCCTGTTGCTCTTCTTCGGTCATTTCATTGTTCTGGCCAAAGGCTCTCAGGCCAGATAAGAGCCAGGTTTCGGCATCACGATACAAAAAGAGATTTTTGGCTTGGGGATAGAGGCGATGCAACCAATCCCCCAGCTCAATAACAAAGCTTCGTCCTTTGATGACCCAAGCGGTCTCGGCTGTGGTTTTGCATAATAGCCGGATGGATGCCTCTAGCAGGGCGATTAAATCGTCATCCTCAAGGATTTTTGTGTTACGAGCGACAACGAGCAACGTCAACACATCAGGCTCCGAAAAGTTGATGACACCCGGCACCTGTGCAAATATCTGGCTGGCTAACGTGGAGCCACAGCGACCGACAGAGTGAATAAAGACGAGGCGTTGATCATCGACCGCAATAGACTCGGCCAGTTTAAGCATCACTTCAAACGAAATTGTCAAGATCTGCGTCGCATTTTCATACTGCGTGCGAAAGTAAAATGAGGCCTGAGACAGATCAATATCCACTGGCGTTTCCACAAACACAGCCTGCCTATTTTCAAAATCGAGACTGTATAATGTGATGTGGTTGTTCGCCAAAATTGTCTCGGCTGGTACCTGACCTGTCTCCCGTAATTGAAATTTATTGATGCTTTCCAGGCCAAATGTGCGGTCGCTGGGTCTATAGGTAATTTCAAATGTTGTTGCTAACATCAGCAGTTCTCCAAAGCTACAATCAGCTAAACGAATTATAAAGCGAATACAATTGTAAGGCGTCGTTTGCCTGGGCGAGAGACCAACCATCAGGCAGAGGGCAGGAGACTCGTACAGTACGTCCGGCGGGGATGCTGAAGTAGTTGTCGCTGAAAACGACGTCAGCCCCAGTGAGTTTGAGTTCGACAAAGTGTGCTAACGATTTGGCGGACAAGTCGATGATGAGTTGATCGCCAGCACGTTGGACAACGGCGGAAAGCGCTGGATCAACGAGAGTGAGATGCTTGGGCGCGACGAAGTTGGCGATGTTGAGGCCCACTCTGGTTTCGCCTTGCCACAGTTCGGCCACGAATATCAGCTCACGCTGGTTGTCATCCGTGATGCGGTCTGAAAAGTCGAGGTCTTGGCAGGCGACCACGCTGTAAGCTCCTACGGCGGCGGGAATCTGTCCGGAGTCGAATACCTCACCAGTGAGCGTTTCCAGTGACCAACTCACGGTGCCTTGCCAGTCGGCGTGCGAGTCGTTGGTCACATACACCCCCATCTTTGGTGGCTCATCCAAAATGGAGAGCATGATTGGGGCAAAGAAGCGCTTGGAGGCGTAGTGCAGGGCCTTCCAGCGGCCAAAGTAGTCGATGCTAGCCCAAGAGGCGACTGGCCAGCAGTCGTTGAGTTGCCAATACAAAATGCCGCTGACTCGGTCGATATGCCGCCGCCAATGTTCCACCCCGTAGCGAATCCCCTCGGCCTGCAATAGCAGACTTAGATAAACCAAGGCTGCAAAATCTTTGGGCATTCGGAAGGTCTGGGTCATCTGAGCAATAATCAAGCCGTTCCCACTGCCGCTGCGTTGGTGGTGCTCCATGATGTAGCTGGTCATGTTCCGGTCTTTTTCTTCGGCGTAGAACTCTACGGTTTCCAACGTCGGTAGGGCCTGGAAGCCAAACTCGCTCATAAAGCGGGGGTAGGTGGCTCGATAGGCGGTGAAGGGCTTGCGACCATGCCACACATCCCAGTAATGGGCGTCCCCCATAACCTCACCGTTGGTATCCTTGAAGGGCGTATCGCTGGAGGGCGAACTGGGCCAGTAATCGGTGTCGGGATCAAGGTCGATCAGCCATTCTGGTAACGCCTTGTGGAAGAATTGATCGTACGCGTCTCGTAGCTCACGCCAGTCGGCCTGGGGCTTACTCTTAATCTCCCACAACATTTCTTCGATGGCGGGAACCCTTTTTGCCAGGGCTTGCAAATCAGCCTCGTAATCGGGCCGACTCCAGCCCCAGCTTTCCCAGCCCCACTCCATCTCGTTATTGCCACACCACAGAGCCAAGCTGGCTCGGTGGCGCAACCGGCGTACGTTTTCAATGACTTCTTGGTGGATGTTTTCGACAAAATCGGCATCATCAAGGGGGTAGATACCACAGGCAAAGATGAAGTCTTGCCAAACAAGGAGGCCGTACTGGTCACAGAGGTCGTAAAATCGTTCTTCCTCATACAAACCACCGCCCCACACTCGTAACATATTTTGGTTGGCGGCGACAGTATCTACAATCAGTTTCTCCAACGACTCATCTGTGAAACGAGTCAGGAATGAGTCAGCCGGAATCCAGTTGGCGCCTTTAGCAAAGATTGATTTGCCATTGACAAAAAAGACAAAGCTTTTGCCCCACTGATCCTCCTCTTGCACTAAGTTTATGGTACGTAGCCCCATTTGATAGTGACGTTGGTCGATTGCCTGCCCGCCAACGACTAAGGAAACCTCAACGGAATACAGTGGCTGATTGCCATAGCCATTGGGCCACCACAATTCTGGTTCGGCAATATCGATTTGCAGGGTCCCCGTGCCGTTGACCAATTCGGCGAATGTTGTAAACGCGGTTCCGTCTGGGGCGGTCAGGTTTAATTCAGCCGTCAGTGGGGTGCCATCCCAAACATCGGCGGTCACGGTGGCGGTCACAGTTACGTTGTTGTTGGTGTGTGCTTGGCGCAGGTGAATGTCATCTAGACGTGTGGTGGTATGGCCTTCTAGTCGGATATCTTGCCAAATCCCGATCGGGGGGAGTTTTGGCCCCCAATCCCAGCCAAAATGGCAAGGGGCTTTCCGAGCATAGTTGCTGCCTGTGATCGTCTCACTAACACCCGTCATAGGACGCTGGGCTTGTTTTTCGGTGCAGTATTGCACCGTGGAGGGAAAGAGGATTGAAATTTCGTTTTCGCCTGATTGTAATTGGGATTTGATCTCCCACTCATACTGCCGAAAAAGATTTTCGGCTTTACCCAACATTTGGCCATTTAGCATCACCTCGGCCAAGGTATCAAGCCCATCGCACATCAGAAATACCTTCTCCTCTGCTAAGAGGTCAGCCTCAACGGTAAATGTTCTACGATATTCCCAATCTTGCTCGGCCACCCACATAACCTTCTTTTCATTATCGGCAACAAAAGGGTCTGGAATTTGTCCCAGGGCCAGTAGGTCAGTGTGTACCCCGCCAGGTACTTGCCCCGCGAGCCAATCCTCACTGTTGCGTTGTCGAAATTGCCATTTACCGCTTAATGTTTGTGATACCATAGTTCCTCCATTGGAAGTAGATTCATCCCAGACGATTATTTTAGTTTGTATAGTAAACAAAATAGGGTCGTTTTGCAAAAAACCTAAGAAAGTCGAACAAAAATTAGCTATTTCTAGAAAATTATTTTAAATTCAAAGAGGGATTTTGACAAAAAAAGAAAATATGTTAATATTTGAGCTATACTGTTTAGTAAACTGTTGTAAACAACGAAGTCTTAAAGCGAGGTTGCTTTGGCGAATATTCGGCAAGTTGCTGATGAAGCAGGTGTATCAATTGGGACCGTCTCCCGAGTCCTAAACAATAAACCCGGCGTAGGTGAACACACGCGACAACGTGTGTCTGCTATTGCTGAGCGATTAGGCTATACGCCCACTAAACGGTCGCCCTCCTCGAACGGCCAAGTGATCCATTTAGGTTTCCTAAGTCCCCATTCCTTCAATATAGCCTCCAACCCCTTTTATGCAAAGGTGTTTGATGGTGTCGAACATATCTGTCGCGAACTCCAAATCAACTTGACCTACAATTCCATACATTTTACAAATACCCAGCTCGAATCATACCCAGTTTTAGTCAAAGACAATCATGTCGATGGATTGCTGCTGGTTAGCGGTAGTATTCCTCAAGAGATTATCACATCATTGGTTTCTCCAACGTCTTTACCTGTTGTTCTGGTTGATAACTACTTTCCTGAGTGCCCTTGGGATACCGTAATGGCGAATAACGTGCGTGGATTTCGTCAATCAGCAGAACATCTTATCAAACAAGGGCATCGTCATATCGCCCTGATGGGTGGCCCCGACCACACAAGTATTGCAGAGCGTCGATCGAGTTACAATGAGACCATGAGACAACATAATCTAACCCCAACGATTGTTACATCACCCCATCTTAGCACAACGGATGGGCAATGGGGTGTGGTGGAAATATTGCGGCAATGGCCGGAAACAACCGCCATTATGTGCTCCAACGATCAACAGGCAGTCGGCGCGTTGCAAAAGCTGCATGAGTTGGGGTATCGGGTGCCCAATGATTTCTCGCTCATTGGATTTGACGATATCAATATGGCTCAATTTACCTCCCCCCCGCTCACAACCGTCAGTGTTGACCGAATCACGATGGGGCAGATGGCGGTGCAACTTCTATTGGATCGAATCAAGTCGCCGGAAAGACCAACAATTAGGGTTACGATAGGGGTTGAGTTAGTTGAACGAGGCTCGGTGAGTGGACCACGCACTCACACAATTAAGTTTGATAATTGACCCAAAAACAGAGTTGGGTGAAAAAATTAAGCCTGACACCGTTTGAGGTTTCTCGATATAAAACAAAAAGGGGATGCTGCCCATCGCCAAATGAACCAGCATCCCAATACTAGCAAAGTACTGAGGAAAAGCCGCTTCATTGCGGTGATCCTGTGTCTCTGCCGTTCTCCATTATACCTTATTCTCCACATAATTGTGAAACGCGTATTTTGGTCAAGGCAGGACAACAAGGCCATCTTTTCCTTTCTAAAATCTCATCGAACTTTTCGAGAAACCATTTTATATGGAAGGAGAAATATATGACGAAAACCAGTTAGTGGGAACGGGTCTATGACGATTTAATTCGTAGGGCCAATGTGCCTGTTTTCAACAGGTGCTATGTTAGGTGCCAAGTAGTCAATGTTGACAATATAAGGAGAAAATTGATGTTTTCACGAAAAACCTTCGTCATTTTAATCGCCATGATTTCATTAATGGTGATTGCGGCTTGTGGGGCACAACCTGAACCACAAACCATCGTTGAAACAGTTGTTGTGGAAAAAGAAGTTGAGGTTGTTAAAGAAGTTGAAGTCGAGGTTGTTAAAGAGGTCGAAGTTGAGGTTGTTGAAACCGTTGAGGTTGAGGTAATCAAAGAAGTTGAAGTAATCAAAGAGGTTGAAGTAGAAGCTGAACCTGTAGCAGCCGCTGAGGATGAACTGCCTCGTAGCGAAACACTGTTCTTCAATGGACAACAGTGGGGTCCAGTTGTTGGTTGGAATCCATATTCCAACAGTATGAATAACGCGATGGCCATTAACCAGCGGGATAGCTCTCGTGTCATAATGTTTGAAACACCGTATTTGTACAACATGCTTGACGGCAATGTTTATCCCTTGCTGGCTGATGGTGATTTTGAGTGGAATGATGATCGAACTGAGATTACCTTCAAGCTTAAAGATGTTGCCAAATGGAGTGATGGTACACCTGTAACTGCTGAAGACGTTGCTTACACTTGGGCTACTCATGTCAAATACAACACCCCAACCGGTGCTGCCAGTGTTGACTTTATTGAAGATATTGTTGCGGTTGATGATCTCACCGTAATGGTCAAGGCCAAACTCAATGATGATGGTCAAGCTGTTAATCCATTGGTTGTTGCCTCTTACCTGAGCACTAACTATGTGATCCAAAAAGCTTGGACTGAAACTCTGGAAGAACGCACCGGTGGTGATGCTACTGAATTCTTGGCTGATACCGCAGAAGATGTTGTTTATTCTGGCCCGTATCACGGCTTCTTCGATGACGACTCAAAGGTGATTTATGTTCGTGATGATAACTACTGGGGTCAGGATGCTTCTATGTGGGGGCAATTGCCTGTTCCTAAGTATCTGGCCCACACAATTTTCAAAGATAACGCAGCTGGTTCTGTTGCCTTAGCTAAAGGTGAAGTTGATGTTAGCCAGCAGTTCAACTCTAATATTCAGTTGTTGTGGGAAAACTACGGGCTGCCCATCTCTACTTACCTACCTGAGCCACCTTACGGTATTGGTGCAAGCCTGCCATCTGCCTTTTTTAACCCAGATTCTCCTGGACTGGATCAGCCTGAAGTTCGTAAAGCGATTGCTATTGCAGTTGACTATCCCACTATCATTGCTAATGCGATGACAAACCAATCTGCTACATTTGATCAAGTCCCACGCTCATTGATGAACCCAACGGCTGGGGAGCAAGCTTTGTATGACACAAGTGCTGTTGCAGACTTGCAATGGGCTGGTAACGATATCGAAGGTGCGAAAGCGTTGCTGGATGAAGCTGGTATCGTTGACACTGACGGCGATGGCTGGCGTGAGTATGAAGGCGAAAAGCTTAGCTACGTTGCCACCTGCCCGAACGGTTGGTCTGACTGGCAAGCGGCTATTGAAGTTGTGGCTGCTGCTGGCGCTGAAATCGGTATCGAAATCACCACTAACTACCCCGAGTGGTCTGTTTACCAAACTGTTGTGACAAAATCAGATGCACCATTGCCCGAAGGCTATGACATCTTCATGATGTGGAGTGATGGTGCTGGCCCAACCCAACCTTGGGGTCGTATCCGCAAGTTGATGAGCTCTGAGTTCATTGGCCAAGCCAGCAACTGGAATGGTAACTGGGGTAAGTACTCTAACCCCGAGGCTGATGAGTTGATCGCTGCTATTCCTAGTGAAACTGATCCAGCTGAATTGGAAGCAATGTACACCCGTCTGGTTGAGATTTACCTGACAGATGTTCCTTCATTCACCCTGATGTATCGCCCTCAAAACTTCCACGCTGTAAATGAAACTGTTTGGACCAATTTCCCATTTGATGGTGACGGCACTAACCCACCTGTTCCACCGTTGAACTTGACCGATGGTTGGTCAATTGCAGGTCTCTACAACCTGGAGCTTGTTGAGCAGTAGATTGTGTAAATAAAGACAGTCAGTTTTTGAAAACTGGCTGTCTTTTTAAGATCAATATTGAGAATTAAATTTCCCTCATCCCGTCGCCTCAGCGACGGGGTGAGGTCAAATTCTACGGGGGGTGCTGAATTGAAAGGGTACCGAAATTATTTCCTAAACAAACTGCTCTGGTTCCTGGTTACATTAGTTGCTGCATTTATTCTAAATTTTATTCTGCCTCGTTTGATGCCGGGGGATCCCGTTGCAGCCATCGTATCCAGAATTGCCCAAGGGATGACCAACACGACCGGAGTTCAGGCGATTTATGAGCAATATGCTGAGTTGTTTGGGACTAACAAATCTATGGTCGAACAGTTCTTTATCTATATGAGGAATGTGCTTCGAGGTGATTTTGGCTTCTCCTTTAGCCAATACCCCAGAACAGTTGCTGATGTGATTGGCTCGTCCATCATATGGACGGTTGCCCTGCAATTTCCGGCCATCATTGTCGGATGGATCATCGGTAACACGCTTGGTGCTTTGGCTGCCTATCGAAAGGGCGGCTTTGATAAAATCCTAATGCCGATTAGTATTTTTGTTAGTAATCTACCCGCGTTTGGGATGGCGATTATTTTGCTCGTTATTTTTGCGGTAACCCTCCAATGGTTTCCCACCTCAGGTGGTTATGCCTTTGATATGATCCCTAATCTAAGTTGGCGCTTTGTCTGGTCCGTGATTGTTCATTATCAACTGCCCTTTTGGTCCATTGTCTTGATTACAATCGGCGGACAAGCGATTGGTATGCGTTCAATGGCGATTTATGAGCTTAATGCAGATTATGTGAAGTACAGCCGATTTATGGGTATTAAAGATCGCAAAATCGTTGGTTATGTATTTCGTAATGCAATGCTGCCCCAAATTACGGGGTTGGCCTTATCCATCGGAACGATGGTCAGTGGGGCGTTGGTTGCAGAGATTATTTTTAGCTATCCAGGACTGGGTTCGACAATCTTGACCGCAGTGTTGGGGCAAGATTACCCGTTGATCTCGGCAGCAACTTTGATTATCACCATTATGGTACTTACAGCGAACTTCCTGATCGAGATTGTTTATGGTCTCCTTGATCCACGGATTAAGGCAGCCCAGGCAGAATAGGGGACGATACAACAATGACACACACAATGAGACAAATTTTTCGCTCTGGCAAATTTGTAACGGGTTTTGCCATCTTTGCCGCCATTTTATTGATCGTCATTATTTACCCACTAATCAACCCAGCTCCACCCTTGGCAATTATTGGGCAAGGGACATTCTTTGAACCAGGAATTTATGTCAATGTTTATGACAGCATCGACTCACCACACTACACCCTACTTCTCGACGATGCCGAGGCAAAGCGTATTGCGGATAAGCTGGGCGATGAAGATCGTCTAGCGATTCAGGAGTGGCTAGTGGGGGCTGGTATTCCCGAGAACGAGATTGACATTGCCAACACCGAGCAACTTCTGGGACAGTGGGACGCCAATTTTGATCCGACCGTTCGTGTTGCTGGTATGACCAATGCCAAACGGAATTACTATATTCGGCTGAATGACTCACTGCAGGGGCTACTATCCACTGATCCAGCTACGATTGCCGTGAGAAACGCTGAAACATCTGAATTGGAAGAGGCAGGCAGTGTATCACCCTCAGCTTACGTCAATGTCAATCAAGTTCCAAACATTCTCTTTTTACCGCTTGGTACCGATAACTTTGGCCGGGATGTACTGACTGAATTGGTTGCAGCCACGCGTGTCTCACTGATCATCGGTTTTGTGGCAGGTATTGTGGCCACCCTGATTGGCTTGATTTTGGGCTTAATATCGGGCTATGTGGGGGGGCTTGTCGATGATGGGATCACCTTCATTACCAACTTGTTTACGGTAATCCCTAGTTTTGTCCTCTTGATCTTAATTTCGTTTAGCATCGGGCAGGAGCAACGTGGGGCCTTCATTATCGCGGTGGTGATCGGGGCGACCTCCTGGGTATGGACGGCTCGGGCGGTGCGGTCGCAGGTCATTTCGCTGCGCAATCGCGACCATGTGAACCTATCAAAACTATCAGGTCACTCCATCGTCCATATTATCACCTTTGATATTCTTCCCTACATCGCCTCCTACGTGGTGATGGCCTTGATCCTGCAAATTTCATCTGGCATTTTGGCTGAGGCGGGCTTGTCAATCCTCGGCTTGGGGCCAAAGACAACCGAGGTGCCGACATTAGGGCTGATGATGAACTGGTCGATGATTTACCAGGCTCACCTGCTGGGCAAATGGTGGGCCTATCTACCCGTTATTATGACCATTGCCTTGATTGCATTTTCGTTAAATTTAATGAATACAGGGCTCGACCAAGTATTCAATCCAGCCTTAAGGGATTAGGTGATAAAAATGGACAACGTTGTATTAGATGTTAAAGAATTGACCACCAAGTATATCACCCGGTTTCAAGAGGATGTTTACGCAGTTGATCACGTTTCTCTGCAAATCGAGGATGGGAAATCATTGGGTATTGCTGGGGAATCGGGGTGTGGTAAGTCCACCCTAGCTCTCAGCTTAATGGGATATTACTTTCCCCCCCTGCACTACACCAGCGGTGAAATCATTATTGATGGGTTGAATATTTCGGGTATGGATCCTGATGAGGTTCGTAAGTCGATCTTGGGCAATGAGATTGCCTATATCCCCCAGGCCGCAATGAACGCACTTAACCCTACCCGTAGAGTCATCAATTTTATCGAGGACGTCTTCGAAGCCCATGACCCTCATAAAACCAAGAAAGAGATTTATGACCTGGCCAAAAACCTCTTTGAGTCGGTCGGGTTGTCAGCCGATGTGCTGCAAAAGTATCCGGTCGAACTTTCGGGAGGGATGAAGCAGCGTACGGTCATTGCTACCTCAATCATTCTGTCCCCCCAAATCCTCATCGCCGATGAGCCATCCTCCGCGCTCGATGTGACCTCACAAAAGATGGTCATCAAGATGCTACGGAATTTGATGGACAATGGCTACATCAAAGGGATGATCTTCATCACCCACGAGTTGCCGCTGCTTTACAACGTAACAGATGACATTATGGTGATGTACGCCGGCCAGATCGTGGAGCGAGGTACCGCCGAACAGATGGTGTTTGATCCTCTTCACCCTTATTCTAAAGGCTTGATGGGTTCAATCATCGTCCCAGAAAGTGGCGTACGTGAAGCCAAGCTAACAGCCATTCCTGGGACGCCACCCAATCTCAAAAACCCACCATTTGGCTGTCGGTTTGCCGCCCGTTGCAAATATGCTCGACCCGCCTGTACGGCTGCACCCGTCCCATTACAAAAGCTAGAGAATGGCCGAACATATCGGTGTATCATACCCGAAGCTGAATTAAGAGAAGCATACGAAAGGGAGGCCCAACAAAATGGCTGAGGAACGAAAATCGTGTTTAAGTGGAAAAGGGGTAACGAAGGTATTTGGCGTAGGCCGTAATAAGACGGTCGCCGTGGATCACGTGGATTTTGATTTCCACGAGGGCGAGGTCATCTCAATTGTGGGCGAGTCGGGGAGCGGTAAGACCACCTTGGCCAAGATGCTCTTGGGCCTGATCAATCCCACCGAGGGTGAGATTTACTATCAGGGGCAAAAGCGTGACATTAGAACCCATCGAAAGAAAAAAGCCTATTGGCAGAACATTCAGGCCATTTTCCAAGATCCGTTCTCGTCCTACAACATCTTCAACAAAATCGACTCTGTTCTGTTGGATTGCATTCGCATGCGGGGTGGGGGCAGACTGCCGTACGACCAAAAAGTTGAGATGATGACTGAGGCCTGTAGCTTCGTCAACCTGAAGTTTGCCGAGTTAACCAACAAATATCCGTTCGAGCTTTCTGGGGGGCAGCAGCAACGGTTGATGATCGCTCGTATCTTCTTGCTCAAGCCAAAAGTATTGATCGCCGATGAGCCGACTTCGATGATTGATGCCTGCTCGCGGGCTACCATTTTGGATATGCTGATGCAACTCCGCGATGAAATCGGGATGACCCCCATTTTTATCACCCACGATATTGGGTTGGCCTACTACGTTTCCGACACCGTGTATATTATGGAGCGAGGTAAGTTTGTCGAACGGGGCTCGGCGGATGATGTGATTCTTCATCCGCAAGAACCTTACACCAAACGCTTAATCAGTGATGTGCCAAAGATTTATGAGGAATGGGACTTATCAACAGTGTAACAAAGTATTAATATGAGCAAGGAGGCACTCATGACTGATCCTCACACTATTGTATCCCAAATGACATTAGAGGAAAAAGCCGCGCTGTGTACTGGGGCTTCCCCTTGGACGACGACACCAGTGAAACGACTGAATCTGCCTGAATTACTCGTTTCAGATGGCCCGCACGGAGTGCGTCGTTTGGTCGATGTCAACACCATTGTCGCCAAAAGTCTACCAGCGACCTGCTTTCCCACCGCATCTAGCTTGGCTTCATCATGGGACGTGGATTTGGTATATGAGATGGGACAGGCTTTGGCCGATGAGGCTGTTGCACTCGGGGTCGATGTGCTTCTTGGCCCTGGTATCAATATGAAGCGTTCACCTTTGTGCGGCCGGAATTTTGAATATTTTTCTGAAGACCCCTACCAAGCCGGGAAAATGGCGAGTAGCTTGATTAATGGTATTCAAAGTAAAGGCGTTGGCACATCAGTCAAACACTTTGCTGCGAATAACCAAGAGTTTGAACGATTTATTATTAGTTCTGAAGTCAATGAGCGCACCCTCCGCGAAATCTATTTACCAGCCTTTGAAACCGTGGTTAATGAGGCTAAACCGTGGAGCATCATGTGTTCCTATAACAAAATCAACGGAGTCTTTGGCTCAGAACATACATCACTATTAACCGATATCCTCAAAAATGAGTGGGGTTACGAAGGCTTCGTCGTCTCCGACTGGGGCGCGGTTCGTGATCGTGTTGCCAGTATCCGAGCTGGAATGGATTTGGAGATGCCTGGCCCTAAGCCACGACGCGTAGAGGCCGTGATCGAAGCGGTCCGTAACGGCTCGCTTGATGAGGCTGTGCTTGATGAAGCCGCTCGACGGATTGTGCGGATTGCGTGTATAGCAGCCCGAACGCCCAAAGGCGGCGAATTTGATGCCACCACCCACCATGCTCTAGCCCGTAAGGTGGCTGCTGAAGGGATGGTATTGCTCAAGAACAATGGTCTACTTCCCTTAAAAAACCCGCAACATATCGCAGTCATCGGTCGAGCTGTTAAAGAGCCTCACTTTCAGGGAGGTGGCAGTTCACACATCAACCCCACCCAAGCCGACATCCCGTTTGACGAGCTACAAAAGCTAGCTGGCAAGGCTACGTTAAGCTTTGCTGCGGGGTATCCGCAAGATGACAGTTTGGATCAAGGTTTAATTAACGAGGCGGTCACCAAGGCTAAAATAGCCGATGTGGCTCTTCTTTACATCGCCCTGCCCACATTTAAGGAGTCGGAGGGATATGATCGAACTGATCTCGATTTGACCGCACAGCAGGTCGCCTTGATCCAAGCTGTAACAGCTGTCCAGCCCAACAGTGTGGTCATTCTCAACAACGGAGCACCAGTGGTTATGGGGGCGTGGCTTGATGATACGGCCGCTGTTTTGGAAGCGTGGCTGATGGGCCAGGCTGGCGGTGGAGCCATTGCCGATATTTTATACGGGCAGGTCAACCCCAGCGGTAAGTTGGCTGAAACCTATCCCCACAAAGTGGCCGACACGCCATCATACATCAACTTTCCCGGCGAGAATGGCAAGGTTAGTTATGGTGAGGGGCTGTTCATTGGCTATCGCTACTATGATGCCAAAGAAATGCCTGTATTGTTCCCCTTTGGTTTCGGCTTAAGCTACACCACCTTTGCCTACAGTAATTTGCAAGTTTCCGCAGATTGCTTCAAGGATGTCGATGGCGTAACAGTGTCAGTGGATGTGACCAACACAGGGCTGGTCGCTGGTAAAGAAGTGGTGCAACTCTATGTCCACGACCAGGAGGCGTCGTTGACACGCCCTTACAAGGAGCTCAAAGGGTTTGCTAAAGTTGATCTCCAGCCGCAGGAGACAAAAAGTGTCTCCTTCATCCTCAACTTGCGGGCCTTTGCTTACTACAATCCCGCCTACCGACAATGGATCACCGAAACAGGCCAGTTTGATATTCTTATTGGCGCCTCGGCAACCGACATCCGTTGTCAAACAACGGTCACCCTACAATCCAGCCAGCAACTACCTTCCATCTTAAATAACGAATCCACCATTCGAGCTTGGCTCAACGATCCCGCTGGTAAAGCGATTCTTCAACCTATGTTTGATAAGATGATGACAGATGGAGGTCTTTTTGCTGGTGATGAGGCTGACGATTACGACATTGGCATGGATCTAATGGACATGGTGATGGATTTACCTCTGCTCAGTCTCCTGCATTTCCAGGAGGAACTTCTGCCTGAGTCGGCCGATGATTTGACGGATCGATTGTTAAGGCAGGTCCATGGACAAGAGGAATAAGCCTATCGACTGATGCGCGACAACTATACCGAAAAGGACTTTATTAAATGAGTAAAAAATTTCCAGAAGGGTTTCTGTGGGGTACAGCCACCGCAGCGCACCAAGTCGAAGGGAATAACACCAACACCGATTTTTGGGTGATGGAGCATGTGCCGGATACAATCTTCGCCGAGCCATCGGGGGATGCCTGTGATCATTACCATCGTTACGCGGATGACATCGCTCTCTTGGCTGAATTAGGCTTCAACATGTATCGATTCTCCATTGAATGGGCGCGGATCGAACCGGAAGAGGGTGTATTTTCACGAGCCAGTCTTGATCATTATCGACGGATGTTGGAGACTTGTCACGAGCACGGCCTGACCCCGTTTGTAACCTTTCACCACTTCACCTCACCTCGTTGGTTGATTGGCGCTGGTGGGTGGGAGGATGCTGCTACACCTGAGCGTTTCGCTCGATTTTGCGAATATACGACAGGGTATCTGGGTGACCTCATCGGTGGGGCGTGCACTCTGAATGAGCCAAACCTGCCACTGATGCTGACGAAATCAGGCATCATTCCGCCGATGGACAATACACAGCCTGCGCCTTGGTGGTTGACCACCGCCCGCACGCTAGGTGTTGCCCCCGACCGACTGGCTCCATTTCTTTTTGCCAGCTCTGATAAAGCAACTGAAACCTTTTTGGCCGCGCATCAACAGGCGGTGGCTGCGATCAAATCTGGCCCTGGCGATTTTTCGGTAGGGTTAACCCTGGCCATACAAGACATTCAAGCCGGACCAGGCGGGGAGACACTGGCTAACCAGATGCGTCACGAGATTAATGGCATCTATTTGGAAAACCTGCGTAATGACGATTTTGTGGGGGTGCAGACCTACTCGCGGATGCGGTTTGGCTCTGAAGGTGTTCTCCCGCCCGAAGAAGGTGTTGAATTGACCCAGATGGGGTACGAATTTTGGCCGGAATCTTTAGAAGCAACCATCCGCTATGCCATTGACATTGCGGGCATTCCGGTGATTGTCACCGAAAATGGGCTGGCCACGACGGATGATACCCGACGAATTGAGTATGTTCGTCGTGCCTTGCAAGGGGTCAATAACTGTCTACAAGACGGGCTAGATGTACGGGGCTACACCTACTGGTCCGCCTTTGATAATTTCGAGTGGGTGATGGGCTATCGCCCAACCTTTGGCCTGATTGCGGTCAATCGAGAGACGCAAAAACGGACGATCAAGCCCAGCGCTCGTTGGCTGGGAGAGATTGCAAAAGCAAATAGCGTTTTGCCCAGCTAGATTCTCAGGTAACCTTTGTTGACCGTTCCTGTCGCTCTCGATACAAAATATACAGTCCACTCGATATCGTCAGAAACGCGCCCACCCATGTTGCCGCTGTTGGAATTTCGTACCAAATAACAAAACCCCACATCACATTAAAGAGCAGGGCGATATATTCAAACGGAGCCGCTACTGAGGCTTGGGCCAAACTGTAAGCACGAGCGATAAAATACATGCCACTAGCCCAAATCAAACCTAACCCAGACATAATGCCCCAGTCAATAAGTGTTGGTATAGCCCAGGCATGAAAAAGAAAAGCAATACTTGGATGAGCATTAGGGAACTCACCCACAAATATAGCTAATGGGGCTAAAATAAAAGCGGCCACGAGATAGACCAAGGTGCTGTAATAGGCCATTGTTGCGCTGCTGTCTGTGGTCCGCAGGCGACGGGTGATCATAACGTTAAGCCCGTAGGAAAAGGTGGCGAGCAGGACAAAAATGGAGCCAATATTAAAGGTCGTGGCCCCTGGTCTGATAATCAAGAGGACGCCAATAAAGCCAAAAATAAGAGCGAGCCAGCGACGTGGCCCAACGGTTTCACCCAGTACGACCATTGACAAAAACGTAATCGTTAGCGGGACCGAATTACGAATCGCCGCGACATCAGCTAATGATAGTGCGGCCACTCCCATCATATAGGTCGTGAAAGAAAAAAATAGAAGAAAGCCACGTGCATATTCAAGCGTGTGCCGGGTCGTGGTGGGTAATCCTCGTTGTCCTTCCAGGCGAAAAAGAATGAGGGTACAGGGCAGGGCCACAAGGTTTCGAAAAATAACAATTTCTAAGGCTGGATAGTCCCCGCTGATCCATTTGATAGCGATGTCCTGAAGAGACAGGATGAATATCGCTAGAACGAGAAAGCCGATGCCCTGAAGGTTGGCATTGGTTGATTTCATAACTTTGATGCTCCTGACAAGATATAAAGGATTGAAATTTTATGACAGAACGGGACTCGATCAGTATTTTGGAAACAGTGGATGTTCACACTGGAGCCAGGTCTGTCCTTAGAGAATTTGAGACTGTGATTGAAGCGCCAAACTGGACGCAGGATGGCCGGTATTTGCTCTACAACAGTGGTGGCCGGATGTATCGATATGAATTGACAACGGGCGACATTCAGGAGATCGACACCGGCTTTGCCATCGACTGCAACAACGATCATGTTCTCTCGCCGGATAACAGCCAACTTGCGATGAGCCATTTTACAGCCGAAGATGCCACATCCCGAATCTACATTGTGCCGTTTTGGGGCGGTGTCCCCCGTTTAGTGACCAAAAAAGGGCCAAGCTATTTACACGGCTGGTCGCCAGATGGTCATCGGCTGGCTTATTGTGCTGAGCGGGGCGGTCAATATGATGTTTACACCATTTCAGTCGAGGGTGGAGCAGAAACGCAACTGACCGATTTCCCCGGTCTGGATGATGGGCCGGAGTATTCCCCCGATGGTGAACATATTTGGTTCAACTCCACCCGCACCGGCCTGATGCAAATCTGGCGGATGAATGCCGACGGCTCGAACCCGACTCAGATGGTAAGAGAAGAGGCTAATGGTTGGTTTCCGCACGTGTCCCCCGATGGTACCAAGGTGGTTTATCTGACCTACGACAAAAATGAGGTAGCTCCAGATGATCATCCGCCCAATAAAGATGTTGAGCTACGTCTGGTTTCGGCTCAGGGTGGTGAGGCAAAAACGATCGTGACGTTGTTTGGCGGACAGGGGACGATCAATGTGAATTCCTGGGCACCCGATAATCGTACTATCGCCTTTGTTTCGTATCGCCCTAAATAATGAGGATGTAACACAAAAACAAGGAGAGTAACTTAATGACGTCTCAAGAGACAACTTTACCTATCGCTGTCCAGTTGTATACGCTGCGGACATTGACGGGAACCTTTGATGAAACGTTGGCCCAGGTTGCCAGTGCCGGATACACAGCCGTTGAAACGGTAGGCAACCACGACTGCAGTGTGAGTGAGATGCAGGCATTGTTAGACAAACACGGCTTGCAGGTCATCGCCACCCACCTGCAATTGGATGACCTTAAAAACAGTCTGTCCGACATTATCGCCTTCAACCAAGCCATCGGCAATAACACCCTCGTCGCACCCTATATTCCCTATCTTATCGGGGAATCGCGACGGAGTGTCTACCAAGAAACAGGCGATCTGCTGGGCCAGATCGCCCAACGTTGCCAAGCTGAAGGGCTGCGATTGTTGTACCACAATCATCATTGGGAGATGGTTGAGATCGAGGGCAAGTTAGCCTTGGATTGGCTTTTCGAGAGCGCAGGCGAAAGCCTCGGCTTCGAACCAGATTTGGCCTGGGTTGTGTTTGGCGGGATTGATCCGACTGACCTATTGCAACGCTATACAGGTCGCTGCCCTCGGGTACACATTAAGGATTTGGGTGAGACCGATCCAAATTCGCCAGATCAGGTGGTGGATGGGGCGGTTATGGCCGATGTCGGGTCTGGTAATCTCGATTGGTCGACTCTACTTCCCGTTGCCCGCGATGCTGGCGCGGAATGGTACATCGTTGAGCATGATAATCCACGCGACCCTGTAGCCAGTGTGTCGAACAGCTTAGCCTATTTGCAAAAGCAATTGCCTGTTAATTTGTAAGGCAGGTCGTTTACCTGCCCCTCCTGGCATCCCTCGGCAGGCACCGCCGATAGCCTAGGAGCTACCAAACTCACTTTCAAAAGGAAAAAACAATGACCCTTAATCCGGTAAAAACCGCAGTGATCGGCTGCGGCAATATCAGCAGTATTTATCTTGAAAACGCGGCCAAGTGGGACATTTTGGATGTCGTGGCTTGTGCTGATCTCGATATGACCCGTGCCCAAAGTCAGGCCGAAAAATTTGGGGTGCCTCGAGCACTCTCTGTCGATGATGTGCTGGCCGACCCAGATATTGAACTTATCATCAATTTGACTATTCCTGCTGCCCACGCCGAAGTTGCCTTGGCTGCATTGCAGGCAGGAAAGTCTGCCTATAATGAAAAACCACTGGCGGTTAGCCGCGAGGATGGGCAACGTCTGCTTCAGGAGGCTCAAGTACGGGGTCTTCGCGTAGGGAACGCGCCCGATACCTTTTTGGGAGCGGGGCTACAAACCTGCCGTCAACTACTCGATGCTGGCGAAATTGGGACGCCCGTCGCGGCCTCGGCCCTTATGCTGATTCGTGGTCCTGAAGCGTGGCATCCTGATCCTGGGTTTCTGTACGCGGTGGGGGCGGGGCCACTGTTTGATATTGGGCCGTACTATCTGACCGCGCTGATCTCAATGTTAGGCCCCATTCGTCGAGTGACAGGGTCAGGCCGGGTTACTTACCCTGAGCGGACCATCGGCAGTGGCCCAAAACAGGGGCAAAAGATCCCGGTGGAAACTCCGACCCACATCGCCAGCGTTCTCGATTTTGCCAGCGGCCCGGTGGCTACTTTAGTAACCAGCTTCGACGTGTCAGTGTCAGCCGGGGCCGCCCTCGATTTGTATGGGGTGGGTGGGGCCCTGCTCGAAATTCAGGGGACCGAAGGGACATTGAGTATGCCAGATCCCAACATTTTTGATGGGCCTGTCCGAGTGCGTCGGGTGGGTGAAACGGATTGGCGTGAAATTCCATTGACCCACGCGCATACCGAAAATAGTCGCTGTCTGGGCGTGGCTGAGATGGCTTATGCGATGCGAACAGATCGCCCTCATCGGGCCAATGGAGAATTGGGGTATCACGTTCTTGATGCGATGCATGCGGTGCTCGACTCCTCTAGTACCGGACAGCACATTGAGCTGACCAGCACCTGCGAGCGCCCCGATTCGCTACCGACTGGTTTGCCGGAATATCAACTGGACGGATGATGATGGTCTATAAATTACCCTCATTGTAGAACAGTTAGTCAGAATTGTCTCGATATCATTGACATATTTGAGATTGAGGCGTAATATCCTCGCTGAGACGACGTTTCTCAGCACCAAACTAATAGAGAAATCAAATAAAAACCGGAATAAAAAATGTCATGTCCTGCCCGAGTGCTTTTGTCGGGCATCCACTGGCTAGGGGCAACGAACGATGGATCCCCGCTAAAACCACGCGGGGATGACATCAATCGATTTTACGGGTTTTAACTGCTTCGTCTATAAGGAATGGAAAAGAAATAACTTCGGTATTTGAGAGACTGCCTGTAGCCTTAGAAGTATGTAAGTTATTTAATTTTTAGTCCTAATCAAATCTATTCACAGCGAAGTGCGCGGTTATTCAAGATGATGTCAAAATCTTACACCGCGCACTTTTTGTTTGCCGAGTTTGAGATTACGACCACTTATTTCGATTTTCTGGAGGGCGATTTGATGAAAGCAATGGGCAAAACAATACCCTTAGGTCTCGTTCAGCAGTGGATGACCGAGTCTGCCACCTTTTTTACGCGCCCGGTTGAGATTTTCCGACAGTATCACCCCGCCGGATTTCAGGCAGACTTAATCGCTGGTTTGACGGTGGCGGTGGTGATGTTGCCCCAAGCGATTGCCTATGCCCTCATCGCCGAGCTGCCCCCGGAAACTGGGCTTTACGCGGCGATTGTTGCCTCGATTGTTGCCATTTTGTGGGGGTCCTCAGTTCATCTCCATACTGGGCCGACCAATGCTGCCTCATTGTTGGTGCTCGCCACACTGCTGCCCATCATGCCTGTGGGAACCCCTGAGTATGTGGCCGCCGCAGGCTTGATGGCGGTCATGGTGGGGCTGATGCGGCTGTTGATGGGGCTGGCTCGGCTTGGCGTCTTGGTCAATTTTGTTTCTGACTCCGTCATCATCGGATTTACCGCCGGGGCGGGTATTTTGATTAGTGCTAATCAGATACGTCCCCTGCTTAAGCTACCTGTTGAAAGTCAACCCGGCTTTTTTGCGACGGTGATCGCGATTGTTACAAATTTGAGCGAAACTCACCAGAATAGCCTATGGCTCGGTTTGGGGACGATGGCCTTGGTCATTGTCCTCAATCGCTACTGGCCGAAATTGCCAGCCCCATTACTTGGAATGATTGCGGCATCGATTGTGGTCGCGGCTTTGGGACTAGATAAACGTGGCGTTGTGGTGTTGGGGGAATTGCCGCGGACCCTCCCCCCCTTGGCCAGTCTTCCTTTGACTGATTTTGATTTGATGGGGCAGATGTTTACCGGGGCAATGGCGGCGGCCGCTATTGGGCTGGTTGAGGCTGTTTCAATTACCCGAGCCATCGCCTCGCAGAGTAGTCAACGCTTAAACAGCGATCAGGAGTTTGTTGGGCAAGGGCTGGCTAGCATTGCCGCTGGCTTCTTCTCAGGTTACACCTGCTCCGGCTCCTTTGTTCGCTCAGCGGTCGGTTATTCCTCGGGTGCTAAAACACCGCTCGCTGTGATTTTAGCCAGCCTATTTGTTTTGATAGCGTTATTAAGTTTTGCCCCGTATGCGGCCTACTTACCTCGGGCGGCTTTGGCTGGGGTCTTAATTGTTGCTGCCTATGGGATGGTTGATCGAAAGGCGATAAAGCGCATTTGGCAGGCTTCATTTGGCGACACTATGATTATGATTGCCACGATTATTGCCACTTTGGTGTTGCCCCTACAGTTTGCGGTTTTGGCGGGAATTATTGTTTCGATTATGCGTTTTTTGGTCAAAACCTCGATGCCGCAAGTACAGCCTGTGGTGCCAGATGAGAGTTTTCGTCACTTTGTGCCGGAAAATGATAGCCCAATCTGTCCCCAGATAGGGATTATCACAATGAGTGGCCCCCTCTACTTTGGGGCAGCGCAACATATTGAAAAAGCGATCCAGGCAAACCGCGAGAAACATCCGGAACAGACATATCTGTTGTTACGAATGCACTTGGTCGATCATGTTGATGTGAGTGGGATTCATATGTTAGAAGCGATCGTGCGTCAATATCGGCAGCGTAAGGGGGATGTTTATTTTGCGGGTGTTCGGCGACAAGTTAAACGTCAAATGGCTGCCAGCGGCTTTTACAAAATGTTGGGCCAAAACCACTTTTTACAACGGGATGAAGCTGTCTCTCATCTGTTCCATGCCGTCATCGAGCCATCGGTTTGTATCTATGAATGTCCAGTTCGGATTTTTGCTGAATGTCAGGCGTTACCCAAGTGGTCGGAGGGGGCAAAGATTTCCGAAAACACCCTCCTGCCACCCCACACCATTGCCGCTTGGCTGCCTAGCGAACTCAAGAAGATGGTTTCGCAAAATGGCAAAGACCCCACCCCATTGATTATTGATGTTCGCGAACCAAATGAGTTCAAAAAAGGACATATCACCGAGGCCCAACTCATTCCCCTCCGGCAATTAGCTAAAAAGGGGGATACTCTGCCCCAAGATCAACCCATTGTGCTGATTTGTCGAATTGGTCGGCGGAGTCGCCTAGCCGGGGGTATCCTAAAAGATCTGGGCTATGAACAGGTGTATATATTGCAAGGCGGCATCTTGGCTTGGGAGGCGGCGGGGTATCCGCTGGCCGTGGAGTAAGCTTGATTTGTGAAGGATGATTAACGACAACTTTGTCATTATCCTCATCACGCTTAATGTGAATTATCGCTCGACTGGTAAACCAGCATCTTCCCAGGCTAAAATGCCCCCCTCCATGTTGTGGACATTGTCAAAGCCTTTTTCGAGTAATAATTGGGTAACTTCGTGACTGCGTCGGCCACTACGACAGGTCAATACAACCTCTTTGTCGGTCGGGATTTCATCCAGACGGCTTTCAATTTCACTCATCGGAATTAAGGTTATGTTGGGAATATGGGCTTCATCATATTCCCACTGTTCCCGTACATCAATCAGGATGACATCATCACGATTTTGCACAGCCGCAGCCGTATCCACATCAATGTTTAATCCTAAATTAATGGGACCAGCCTCAGCAATGGATGAGTTTATGGGGACAGGTGTGCCCCCGCAGGCAGCTAGAAGAAGACTGGCTAAGAAAATAAGAAAAGCCGATAGCTTCATTGTTTGTTTGCTCCTAAATCTTAATAAATGACCGGTATGTTTAGTATTTAATCATTTTTTAGTGTATGAGAAATTTTGTAAATCGAGGATATGTGACGGGTTTTTGTTTGCTAGGCTGACTTACTGTTCCACCTCGTACCCAGCATCTTCCCAAGCTAAAATGCCCCCTTCCAGATTGTGGACATTGTCAAAGCCTTTTTCGAGTAATAACTCTGTCGCTTGGTGGCTACGTGGACCGCTACGGCAATAAAATACAACCTCTTTGTCAGTGGGGATTTCACTGAGGCGATCTTCAATTTCATTTATGGGAATTAGGGTGACGTTTGGAATATGTCCTTCATCATACTCCCATTGTTCCCGAACATCGATTAGAACGACATCACTTCGATCCTTTACGATTTCAGTGGTATAAACATCGACGTTTAGTCCCAAATTGATGGGGCCTTCATCAGCGATCGGTTGATTGACAGGTGCTTCTGTTGCCCCGCAGGCGGCTAGGAGCAGGATTAGGAAAACAAAAAAAAGTGCTGACAGTTTCATGTTGCCTCCTGGCTAATAATGGACTGTTGTGGATAAACTCAATTATATTTTATCTAAATCCCGAAAATCACACAAAAAGTAATGCTCAGTATTACAAAAGGTAAGAATTTGTCTCCGTAGGTTTGTTGAGAATTGAGACTTAATAAATAAACGGAATCAGCTTTTTGACCCGTTTTTGATAGGCTGGATAATCAGGATGCTTTTCAGCCAACCATTGCTCTTCCTGACGAGATTTGATGTCGAAGAAAAGGAAGAGAATAAGCGTGTAAATTAAGGTAAGCGTGCTGGCTGAGAAACAGGCCCAGGCGACACCAGCCATAAGAATGCCACTGTAGATGGGGTGTCGGACGATGTTGTAGGCTCCGGTATCGACCAGGGCATTATCCTGACGAGGTCGGGGAAAAGGGGTGAGATTGGGGCCGAGACTGAGTAGCCCTAAGGTGGCCAAGGTGCCACCAAACATAAGCAAAGCTAAGCCGATAGCCAGCGCCCAAACTGACCAGGGTGGGGACCACAGTGGTAAAACACCGGGAATTTGCTTGGGGCCGAATCCGACCAGGATGAATAAAACAAGTTGAATGATGACGTAGCCCTCACCACGCGGGCCTTGCCACCAGGGAGTTTGGGTAGACATTGGCTTTGTATCTTTCGATTTAGACGAAATTATCCTTTTTAGGTTACAATAGTTCCTTGAAATTTATTTGAGGAAATCAATGTCTGAAATCATATTGATTGTTGAGGATGAAGCAAGTATTCGGCGGGTGGCCCAAACCTATCTTGAACAAGAGGGCTATCAGGTCATCTGGACTGATAACGGCTTGGCTGCGCTGACCTTGGCCGAGCAGCATCAGCCTGTGCTGATTATTCTTGACCTCAACCTGCCAGGAATGGATGGAATGGAGGTAGCGGCTCGACTGCGACAAGATTCGGCGGTCTACATCCTGATGCTGACCGCCCGAACCGAAGAGGCTGACCGGGTCGCTGGTCTGCGTATTGGCGCGGATGATTATCTGACCAAGCCCTTTAGCCCCCGTGAATTGGTGGCACGAGTGCAGGCTATTCTGCGGCGTCATCGCGGTGGCTTTGGGCAGGATGCGCTGCCGGATAACACCCTGCGTTTCAAGCATATCCAAATCGACCCAGATCGCCACGAAGCTCTGGCTTCAGGACAACTAGTGGACCTGACCACGACGGAATTTAGCGTGCTGTTGGAACTCGCCCGGTTGCAGGGGCGCGTGCTGACCCGTGAGTTGTTGATGGACCGGGTGTGGGGCCAGGATTATTATGGCACTGACCGCGTCGTGGATGTTTATGTGGGGCAGGTTCGGCGTAAGTTGGAGCAGGCAACCGGGCAGAAACTGATCCAAACGGTGCGGGGCGTGGGCTATAAGTTTGTCGATGAGGCTCAATCATAATGTGGCGGCAGCTTCGTTGGCGGATTGTTAGCTCCCATATGATTGTGGTCATCACCGGGGTGACCATTCTGTTGGTTACCAGCCAAGTGATTATTGCGATACTCCAAGATGATGTCGCCTTTGGGGAGGCGTTAGTGGGGACATTTCGTAGCGTGGTTTTGATCGCCTTGGTTTTAGCGGCGATGGGGGCTATTGTTGCGGGATTGTTCACCAGTATCTGGCTGGCTCGAGGGATTGTGAGGCCACTGCAGCAAATTGCCCAAGGCAGCCAACGCATTGCGGCTGGGCACTACGACGAGCGGGTGACGGTGCCCGATAGCGAGGAGTTGGCCCTGGTCGCCACCAACTTTAACCAGATGGCCGAGGCCTTAGCCGAGATTGAGGCCCAACGCATTGCCCTCATCGGCAATGTCTCCCACGAACTTCGCACGCCGCTGACAGGCATCGAGGGCTATTTGGAGGGGGTGATGGATGGCGTGCTGCCCAATGACACCGAAACCTTTGCCCAGATGTATCAAGAGGTCCGTCGTTTGCGCCGTTTGGTTAATGACCTGCAGGATTTATCAAAGGTCGAAGCCAAACAAATTGCCTTGCAATTACAATCCTTTGATGTAGTTCCTGTGATTGAACGCGTTATAAATCAGCTACACCCTCAGACCCTCGCTCAAAACCAAACCCTTGAAACGAATACTCCCGCCACCGCCATGGTGTACGCTGATCCTGATCGTACTGCCCAAGTTTTGCTCAACCTCATCGGCAATGCCATCCGTTACACCCCCGAAGGTGGACGCGTCACAGTTAGCCTAAACCTCACCCCCAAGCTGGCCGAAATTACAATCCAAGACAATGGTGTCGGTATCCCCGCCGACGCCCTCCCCTACATCTTCGAACGCTTCTTCCGTGTCGACCGCTCCCGTGCCCGTGGCAGCGGTGGTAGCGGTATCGGCCTGACCATCTCCCGTCACCTCGCCTGGGCGATGGGTGGTGAGTTGACCGCTGAGAGTGATGGGGTAGGTCAGGGCAGTACATTTCGCTTTAGCTTGCCATTAGACAAGTCATAACCTTTGCTCTCGTTTCTCTCTATCAAAAACTCAATAACAGGACTGACGCAAAACGTTGATTGAGCCTGTCGAAAGTAACATTTTGTGGGGCAAAATATCTGGTTTCGACAAGCTCAACCGACATTTCAATTGTATTCTGTGTAAGTCCTAAATAAGTATCTAGGTGAAAAACTAGTCTGCTGAGTAGCCACCTCTTCGGATTTTTGGTCTAGAATGAATAAGATATTTAGACGGAGAGGCACATGACTCAATTGGGTAAAGTTATATTTGGAATAGCTGGTGGATTGACAGCTTTAGCTGGCCTTGGCTGGATTGGATGCCAAATTCTACCAGAAAATCTTCCCCAAAGAGTGGATGAACCCCAAGATTTGGGCTGGGTAGAGATACCAATTGATTTGCCTGCCCCGGTGCGTCGCTATTTTCAAGTGGCTTTTGCTGATCAAGTGCCGCGTGTTGAGTCACTGGTGGTGTATGGTCGGGGGCGCGCCAACTTTGGTTTCTGGCTGCCGCTGCGCTATCAGCTTGTTCATCGACCGGGGGATGCCTTTGAACGTTATATGGAAGTCACTTGGTTCGGACTGCCTGTGTTGAATGCGATTGACCGTTATGTTAATAAGATAGGGATGACGGGGCCAATCATTAAGACAGTCACCGGCCCAGCGATTGACCGGGCCGCCAATATGATCCTGTGGGCCGAGGCGCCCCTTATGCCGTCACTTTGGCTTACCGACAGACGAATTCGCTGGGAAGCCATTGATAACACCTCAGCCCGTCTCATTTTCCCTTTTGCTGACAAAGAAGATGAGTTGACGGTTCACTTTGATGCCGAGAGTGGCCTAATCACTGCCATAACCGCCTTGCGCTATCGTGATGAACAAAGTGGTAAAATTCCCTGGCGTGTCGATTTTTTATCGTGGCAGACAATAAATGGCGCTAAACTTCCCGCTCGAGTCGCGGTTTCTTGGGAAGATCAAGGACAGCCGTGGTCCTACTGGGAGCTTGAAACCTTCTTCTGGAATGTAGACGTTTCCCAGACCTTATAGCGAATCAATCTTCCCCCTCTATCATAACTACTGACCCGGACATAGAAAACTAAACATGATGCCTTGTTCCAGGGACCATCTTGAAAAGTTTAGAAAGTTACATCTGGGTCAGTAACTATCATTAAATACAATCTTGTATCCTTTAGGGAGCAAAGATATCTATCAAACTGAGGGTTGCCAGCCTGTTCTCGGCAAATATCAATGGCCTTATCATAGGCCGCTATAGCTGCCTCTTTATCTGGCCGAGATTGCCCCTGTAATTGTAAGGCATGCACCAAAGCCCAAGGATCTTTCAATCGTTGCGCCATTTGATAAGACTGTTGCGCCAGAGCAACTACTTCCAGGTAACGTCCCTGTAAGGCCGTGAATATAGTGAGTTGGGATAAAATCAAACTGAGACTAACCGAATCTTTTCCGTTTGTTTTTGCTAAAGCGACGGCCTGAGCTGACCATTGTTCTCCTTCTTGCCAGTGCCCCGCTGGTAGCCAAAATGCAAAAAGGTTATGCAACAGGTTTAGCACGGCTTCACTTTGCTGGCTAGTTAGGCCCCAACTTAGGGCTACTCGAAAATTATGATGCTCTACCTCAGCCCGTCGAGAGCTGGTAATAGCATGAGGACCGATTGACAAATCATCTAACGTCTGGGCCAAGGTGCAAAATGCATCGAAATGCGCTTGTTGAGCCGTTTCTTTTTCGACTGACATTTCTAATTTTGCCGCTGCATATTGTCGAATTAAGAGGTGGAGATCAAACCGACTGTCTCTTTGTGCTTCAATCAACGACTTATCCACCAACCCCAACAAAATCGGCCACGTTGCCCCAGCCACTACTTCCGCCTCTTCTGAGGCAAAACCTGCGCGAAAAACAGTTAATTTGGCCAAGACATTTTGCTCTTCAGACGTGAGTAAGGCCCACGATTGGTCAAAATTGAGCCAGTTTGTCCGTGATATCTGCAATTTCATTCTGACGACCAATAAAGATGGTTGTGGGTTGGGGAAGGGGTGGGGCGAATGTAGAGGGCGCTGAGGTGGTCGATGGTGGGTGATACAATTTGTCATTTACACAATCCACTGTTGTGGTCGATTTTTGTTCATCCTTACACAACTCTTACAAAACTTTTATACCCTCATTAAATCCATCGCGTATAGTGACTCCATCAAACAAAACGATTGACTAAACCGTTCGAGGAGGAATTGATGATAGAGTGGATGATGCAGCCTTGGCCGTGGTATGTGTCTGGGCCGCTGATTGGTTTGATGGTGCCAGCCTTGCTTTTTTTGTCAGGCAAGAGCTTTGGGGTCTCAACCAGCTTTCAACATTTGGGGGCGATGTGTTCACCAGAAAGCAGCCTGTCCTATTTCAAGCATTACAACTGGCAGAATAATCACTGGCGGATGATGTTTGTGGTTGGCATTGTTTTGGGAGCGTTTGTTGGGGCCAGTTTCTTGTCGGCAGCACCGGTTCAATTTTTGCCAAGCAGTTACTACAGCCTGACAGGCGGCGTGATTTTGGCCATCGGTGGCTTTCTCGTCGGCTTTGGTACCCGTTATGCGGGCGGTTGCACCTCAGGCCATACGATTATGGGGATTTCAAACCTGAAATGGCCCAGTTTGGTCGCATCTGTTTTCTTTTTTGTCGGTGGCCTGTTGATGGTTTGGGTTATTCAACCACTGTTTTTATAGGGAGGTCATGATGCAAGCAACAGCAAATCAACAACACTCAGATATTCATACCAAAGGGGAGACTTTGGTTCAACTCCTTTCAACCTTACTCATCGGTTTTGGCTTTGGGATTGTCTTGGTCAAGTCAGAAGTGGTTTCCTGGTTCCGCATCCAACAAATGTTCCTGTTTCAGGAAGCTCACATGTATCTGATTATTGCCTCGGCCATCGTCGTTGGAGCCATCTCGCTGGCTTTAATCCGACGGTTTGAGATGAAAACAATCGAGAAGATGCCAATTGAGGTGAAGGAAAAGCCTTTTCAACAAGGAGTGATCATCGGCGGTGCAATTTTTGGCCTTGGGTGGGCCATTACCGGTGCTTGCCCCGGCCCTATCTACGCCCAAATCGGAAGTGGGGAGTATATGGCCCTCGTTACTTTTGCCTCAGCGTTTGCCGGGATGTACGCCTACGCTTGGTTTCAGCGACATTTGCCGCATTAGAGTTTGTAGGGTTGATAGGGGTTGTAGAGTTTATTGAGTTCAAAAATAAAACTGTAATGGCTATTGATTTTAATGAATGATGGACTATCTCTTGAATGAGAGACTATCCACTACCCCCAATCACTAGCCACTAATTTCAAGGAGATAACGATGCTATTGAAATATTTTTATGATGATAAAATTGCCCACGCCTCGTATATGGTCGGGTGTCAGGCTACAGGTGAGGCCTTGGTGGTTGATCCGGGTCGGGACCTGAGCGGGTATCGGCAGGTTGCCAAAGATAACGGTATGAAAATTATTGCGGCTATCGAAACCCATATTCACGCCGATTTCCTCTCCGGGGCGCGTGAATTGGCACTACAGACGGGGGCCAAGCTTTACCTATCGGATGAAGGGGACGCTAATTGGAAATATGAATTTGTTGATGAATATGATCACCAACTCGTCAAAGACGGTGACATTTTTATGATCGGTAACATCAAAATTGAGGTGATGCACACCCCCGGTCACACCCCCGAACACATCTCATTCATCGTCACCGATACCGCTGGAGCGGATCAGCCGATTGGTATTTTTACAGGTGACTTTGTCTTCGTCGGTGATATTGGTCGCCCAGACTTGCTAGAGGAAGCGGCGGGTATTCAAGGTACCGCTGAACCAGGAGCGCGACAGATGTTTGCCTCGCTCAAACGCTTCAAGGCCCTGCCTGACTACGTCCAAGTCTGGCCCGCCCACGGCGCAGGCAGTGCCTGTGGTAAGGCCCTAGGTGCGATTCCCTCCAGCACCGTTGGCTATGAAAAATTATTCAACTGGGCGATGGCCCACGATGATGAAGATGAATTTGTAGCAGCCTTGCTCGATGGCCAACCAGAGGCACCCGTTTATTTTGCGATGATGAAGAAGTTGAACAAGATCGAGCGCAACGTACTCACGAATGGGATGCCTCAGCCCCACAAATTGGATATCGAGGAACTGAAATCTGCGTTAGATCAAGGGGCAATGGTTGTTGATACTCGCCCCGCACAGACCTATGCTACCGGACACATCGCGGGTACAGTCAACATCCCAGTCAACAACGCCTTTACCAATTGGTCTGGCTGGTTGCTCGATTATGAGAAGCATTTCTATTTGATTGCTGATGAGGCCACAACCGCCCAGGCCGTCCGCGATTTGGTCTATATCGGTCTCGACAATATTGGTGGTTATGCTGATCCCTCTATCATCGAGATGTGGCCCGAAGCCCTGCAAGGTTATGAAGAAAAAGAGCCGCAAGCCGTGGCCGAGCAAATCGCTAATGGTGAGCTGACCTTGATTGATGTCCGTAACACCAATGAGTGGAACGAAGGTCATCTGCCCTACGCTGAGCATCTAATGTTGGGCTATTTGCAGAAGCGGATTGATCGGGTGCCCGTAGGAAAACCTGTCGTCGTGCAATGTCGGTCGGGGGCACGTTCTGCCATCGGGGCTAGTATTTTGCAGGCCAATGGCATTACGGAGGTGATTAATCTGAAGGGTGGTTATATGAAGTGGGCTGCGGATGGTTTGCCCATTGAGCGGAATGGGAATTAATTGTGAATTGTGAATGAAAAGAGATAACACACGTGACGGCGAATACAGCCCTAGCAACAGGGAAACACAAAAGAGCCAATCTAACCCACTACTTGCCCTTTTTAGAGTGGTTGATCAATTACCGACGTGAAAATTTTGTCGGTGATTTGATGGCGGGCGTGATTGTGGCCATTATGTTGGTGCCGCAAGGGATGGCCTATGCGCTTCTAGCCGGGCTGCCGCCCGAAGTGGGCTTGTATGCCAGTATCCTGCCGCTCGTCATCTATGGTCTCCTTGGGACCAGCCGTACCTTGGCGGTTGGTCCTGTCGCCATCGTCTCGTTGATGGTCGCGACCGGCATCAGCCCACTGGCTGAGACGGGCAGTGCCGCTTATCTTCAACTGGCTTTGACCTTGGCCTTGTTAGTCGGGGTGATCCAATTTGGGATGGGTCTGGCTAAGTTGGGCTTTCTGGTCAACTTTCTCAGTCATCCAGTCTTGGCTGGTTTCACCAGCGCCGCTGCCATCGTCATTGGCTTTAGCCAACTCAAACACATTTTGGGTTATGCCATACCTCGCACCGAGTATTTCTACGAGTTGGTCCTCTATGCCGCCGCACATCTGGCCGAAACCAATGGGATCACGCTCAGTATCGGCTTACTCAGCATTATCATTCTCTTTTACTTCAAGTTAGGTTTGGGAGTACAATTGAGGCGATTGGGGGTACAATCGAGTTTGGCCGTGCCCATCACCAAAGCGGGACCATTGGTCATTGTGTTGCTAGGAACGTTGGTTGTCGTGCTATTTAATTTGAATGAGACGGCTGGGGTCAAAATTGTCGGCGATGTGCCCGCTGGCTTGCCCCCGCTGACCCTGCCCCACTTTGATCTGAATGTTTGGCAGGTGCTACTGCCAACGGCCCTAGCCATTAGCTTTGTGGGCTATATGGAAAGTATTTCAGTGGCGAAGTCGCTGGCCAGTAAACGACGGGAGAAAGTAGACGCCAATCAAGAACTCATTGGTCTGGGTGCGGCCAATCTGGGCGCGATGCTAACAGGGGGGTATGCTGTCACCGGCGGCTTTAGCCGCTCAGTGGTCAATTTTGCGGCGGGAGCCAACACTGGATTAGCTTCCATCATCACCGCCCTGCTTGTCGCCCTGACTGTCATCTTTCTCACCCCCCTCTTTTTCTTTTTGCCCAACGCTGTCCTGGCAGCCATCATTATGGTCGCGGTCGTTGGCTTGATCGACCTCAAAACGTTTAAGCACGTTTGGCACTATAACAAAGCCGATGCTGCTGCACTACTCATCACTTTTTTTGCGGTGTTGGGAATTGGGGTGGAAAGCGGCATTTTAGTCGGAGTCGCTGCCGCTATTCTAATGTTCATCTGGCGGACCAGTCGTCCACATATAGCCGTGGTTGGCCGTTTGGGCGATAGCGAAATCTACCGCAATGTTCTGCGTCACGAGGTGACTACCCATCCCGAAATTGTGGCCGTACGCATCGACCAGAGTCTTTACTTTGCCAACACCAAATATCTGGAAGATACAGTGTTAGGTATTGTGGCTGATAAGCCAGAAATTAAGTATTTTTTGCTGATCGGCACGGCCATCAACTTTATCGATGCCAGCGCCCTAGAGACCCTGGAGTCACTCAACCACGAGTTGCGTGATGCGGGCGTCGATCTCCATTTTGCAGCGATCAAAGGTCCGGTGATGGACAAACTCAAACAGATTGATTTTGTCCATCATATCGGCCCCGATCACTTCCACGAAAGCACCCACGATGCAATGAAAGCACTGGGGTATGTTTAGCCAGTCTGGCTGATGACCCCTCTCATTCGTTCCAGTGCCTCAGCCAAAACATCCCGAGGGCAGGCAACATTGATCCGCTCAAATTGCTCGCCTTCGGGGCCAAAGTGAACCCCTTCATCCAGAAAGACCTTGGCGTCGTCAAGCAGTAGCTGGCGGCGGGTGACCGCGTCAAGCTCCAACGCGCTACAGTCAGCCCAGATGAGATAGGTGCCCTCTGGCTCAATTAGCTTGATTTGGGGGATGTGTTCAGCCAGATATGCTTTCATAAAGTGATAGTTGCCCTCGATATAAGCCATCACTTCGGTCAGCCACGGTTCACCGTGAGTCAAAGCCGCTTCGGTGCCTACCATTCCGAAGATGTTTGTCCCCCACAGTCCGCCGCTGCCCAACTCTTTTCTGAAAGATTCTCGCAAATCTTTGTTGGGAATGATGATGTTTGAGTTTGCTAATCCCGCGAGATTAAAGGTCTTGCTGGCGGCGGTGCAGATGATGCTGTTTTGCGCAAAGTCCTCGCTGAGTGAGGCGAAGGGGGTGAAGGTGTGGCCGGAGAAGATGAGATCGCAGTGGATTTCATCTGACACCACTAGCACGTCGTTTTCGAGGCAGATTTCGCCCAATTTGGTTAACTCCTCCGGCGTCCAAACGCGACTGACCGGGTTGTGCGGACTGCACAAAATTAGGAGCTTGACCGCTGGGTCGGCTGCTTTTTTGGTCAAATCGGCAAAGTCAATATGGAAGCGCCCGCTGTCATAAACCAACGAATTTGAGACAAGCTCGCGTCCATTTTCTTCTGCAGCCATCATAAAAGGATAGTAGACGGGGCGTTGGATCAGAATTTTGTCCCCCGGCTCGGAGAAGGCTTTGACGGCGAAGTTGAAGGCCGAAACCACCCCCGGTGTGAGCGTGATCCAGTCCCGTTCAATTTTCCAATTGTTACGACGCTCTATCCAGTTGATAACCGCCTCGAAGTAGTTATCGGAGGGAAACGTATAGCCAAAAACAGGGTGCTGAGCCCGATGGATGATAGCTTTGGTCACAGCCTCTGGCACCGGAAAATCCATATCAGCCACCCACAACGGCAGTATCCGTTCCCTACCATGCTTTTTGTGCGTGTGATCCCCGAAAACTAACTCTTTGTCTTTGTACAGATATTCCCATTTAATACTACCCGTTCCGGTTCGGTCGATTTCTTGATTTAAATCTGGCATTTTGTTGCCTTTCGTTAATTAGATTTTATCTGTGTTAGATCAGTATCCATCTATGGATACCTGCATTTTTTTACTTCGGTTCCAACACCAAGACCTGCCCATCAACCTCTATCCCAAAAAACATCGGCAGATACTCCACCGCCTGATGCCGTTCGATCAAATCGTCGTAGTGGGGGCTAAGGGCGTGCCCGGATTGACCCGTGGTGTGCATAAAGAGGCTGTTGTTGAAGTCGCTCATGTCAATGATATGACGGTAGCTGGGCACGTTGTATTGCAGATAGGGGCGTTTATAGTCAACATGTGCAACGTTGACCGTATATCGGTCGCCCCCATTGGCGATTTCTCGATGGAATAACCATTTCAAGGCGTCAACCTCGCTGAAAGGATTGTGGGGATATTGGGTGCGATGGAATTTGCCCCACTGCCAATTGGCCATCGTTTCATCTTCGCGCTCGGTTAGGTCATCCAAGGCTCGGTCCAAGGCCACCAAGGCAGTATCCGCACAGCTTTCGGTGGGCGTGGTCAGAAAATTATCGCACCATATGGTGTTATCATCAGCAATGATGTTGGCGAGAAAGGTCATATGCTGTCGGGTGGCCATTTCATCATAAAGCACGCCTCGCAAATCATCCTCAAAGACGGTTTGACCAAAATGGTAGAGCCAGGCGTGATAAATGGAGGGGGCAATGGTCTCGGTTGAGGTGTTGAGATCCCAACCCTGTAAGTAGGCTAGGGCTTCAGCCTGACGATCATCCGTTGGCGTGAGGCTTTGCAGGAAGGGCAACAATTCACGCCCCTGAGCGCTTAGTTGATCGCCTTGAATGGTTTGCATATCGGCCACGCTCAATTTGCCCTTACTGGTCAAGGCCTCAATCATCTCTGTGATTCGCTCCGCCCGATAGCGTGGACTCCAGTCGTAGGTCAAATGATACGGATAATCGTCGCCAACAACGCGATTGTTGGCGGTGACAATGTAGCCTTGCTCGGGATTGTAGCTTTGCGGCAATTCATCAAATGGAATCCAGCCCTGCCATTCGTAACGGCTATCCCACCCAGGTACGGGCAGGGTGCCATCCCCCTGCGCTCGAATGGGGATGTGGCCGGGGCCAAGGTAGCCGATGTTGCCTGCTTTGTCGGCGAAAACGAGATTTTGGCTAGGCACGACGTAATGGACCGCAGCAGCCTTGAATGACTCCCAATCCGAAGCGTAGTTCATTTGAATGAAGCTGTCATAGGTGGTGTCGCCGGGGTCGAGCGCGGTCCAACGCAAGGCCAAGGGGGTTGGGCTTCGTCCCGACACATCACTAATCAGCGGGCCGTGGCGCGTGCTACGGGCGGCCCATAAAATCGGCTCATCCTTACCTTGGACGTAAATTGGCTCCTCAACGATGGTGATGTCCTGCCACTCACCATCCACCTCGTATTGATTGAGATTGTCAGGGTTGATCCGCTCAATGTATAAATCTTGAACATCCGGCCCTAGGTTGGTCAATCCCCACGCGATGTCCTCGTTATGCCCGATAACCACGGTCGGCAGGCCCGGCAGGGTGGCCCCGGTGACGTGTAGGGTGTCGCCTTGTATCTCAGCCAGATACCAAATTGAAGGGATGCGGGCACTGAGATGGGGGTCGTTGGCTAGAAGCGGCAGTCCAGTTTCTGTTAACTCCCCAGAGATCACCCAGTTATTACTGCCCACATCCAGCCCTCGGAGTCCCAGATTGACTTGCAGGCTGCTGTCCAAATCAAGCAAGGTGTCCACGGCTGTTCCAGATAGCTGATTGGCGGCTAAAATTGTGGTGCCTGTGTCGGGGAACGGTGGCATTAATTCAGCCGTCCGCGCTGGCCCAATCGCCTGGATCAAGCGTAAGCGAAGCAACTCCTTGTCATAATTTCCGCCCAAATCCCAGGCCATCATCTTCGTCCAGACCAGCGAGTCATAGACCGTCCAGGGCTCTGGCTCAAAGCCAAGAATGAGATACTCCGGCGGCAGGGGGTGGTCTTCATCGAGCCAGGCATTGACACCAGCGGCATAGGCTTCGAGGGTGGCTTGCGACTCGGAGCTAAGCGCAGTCCAAGCCGATTGGGCCGCACGATAAGGGCCGATGGTCCGGATAAATTTGTCGGTATCTAGGGTTGTTTCACCTAAGATCTCACTCAGACGGCCTGCGCCAATCCGCCGTCGAAACTCCATTTGCCACAGTCGATCCTGCGCGTGCACATAGCCCATCGCGAAGTAGGCATCGTGATCGGTTGTCGCCACGATGTGCGGCACCCCATCAGCATCTCGGGTAATCTCGACCGGGCCATCCAAGCCCGCGACTTGAATCGTGCCGCTGGTTTGAGGGAGGCTGCGGCGTAAAAATAGATAGCCACCCAGAGTTATAAGTAGGGCAAAAACGACTAGACCAGTCAGTGTAAAAAAAAGCCAATGGCTAAATTTGTGACATTTTTTTGTTTTTTGGTTGGCAGGTACTTCGGTTGATTGCATCATGGCAGACTTCTTTGTTTGAGATATTCTGCATGATACGGGAGTTTAGGTGAGGGGCAATTTTGTGGACGTTTATAGTGGATTACATACTAAGAACACGCTTAATGACCCGAATAGGATACCCGCAGAGGCGTAATAGGATGAGGATCGCGATAAGGATGGGTGGGGTGTAAATTTTTTGCTCCTCAATCGCTGGCTGATCAAAGTGATTATCCAAGTAGTGTGTGGTACTCGCCGGGGCAAGCAGGATTTTTAGCCACGTTTTCAGGGATTTCGTGGTTGCCAACGTGGGCATGATGCCCATCTCTTTGGCCAGGGCATCACAGTAGGGGTATTGCTCAACGGGATAAACATTCTCTATATCGATCGTAGCATACTCCGCACGCAAAAATTGCCAAGCCTCAGCCTGTTTTTCTTTCACTGCGGCTGGAATCGTGTACTTTCCCGCGAGCACACCCACAGCATACTGCGCTTGCATTTCGCTCATTGAAGGGATATTGCCGATAACCGGGCGGGCAAAGCCGATCAGAAATAAATTGTTTTTGTCGATGTAGACACACCCGTGATAGAAATCTTTTAAGTGAATGGTACCTCCAGACAAGTCCGACAGGGCGGAGCGATAGCCAGCGGACCACACTAACAGATCTGGTGATAGCTGGCGTGTGGTTGATTGGTCAAACTCGAAATATTCATTCCACTGTCCATCGACGGGCGGACCGATGATTTCCAGCCGTTTCTCTCCCACAGCCTCAAGAAAATCATCACTTTTGTTGTGGAAGACATTGAACAGCTTTCCCTTGGCCCGCGCTTTTAGCTTCATATCCCACTCACGCCTCAGAGCCTGAGCTTGATCGTTGGAATCGGCGCTTGTTTGTTGATGGGGAAACCACTTCGCTAGGAGTTGATTGAAGCGGATGCGAAAGGTGACAAAGCGCTCCCCAATCCAATTCCGTACCCCTTTATCAAAAGAGAGGAGTAGCCGATTACGTAAATAATCTGAAGGCACGCCTCGAATGGGGTGATAGCGGGGGCTGACTCGGATGCCGGAACGAAGAGAGAGGTAGACAACATTATTGTAGGCTGGTTTCGCCAGGTGGTTCGCGATATCTGCCGCCGACTCCCCACCGCCAACCACCACAACCGTCGCATTGCGGATCGCTTCGGGATCCTGGGCAATGGGCACTGAGGTCGCGCCGAAAGGCACTTTCTGGTTGACCAAACCGGTGCAGAGAAAAACGGCGTCGAATGTTAGGCGTTCTTCCCTTTCATCCTCCGCCAGTAACAGTGTCCAACGATGATCAACCCGCTCAATTTGGCACAATTCAACCCCAAACCGAATGTGTGTTTTTAGGTTAAAATGCTCGGCAAATGCCTCAAGGTAATCGCCAAATTCAGTGCCACGATAGAACTCTGAAAAATCCTGTGCTGCTGCCACATCCGGCCCCCATTTGCGGAAACAGGAAAATTGGGTGGTGTATTTGGTCGAGGTGGAGATAAAGTCTGGCCGTTGATCCCCCCAACAACCACGTACAGAGTGGCTCTTCTCGAAACAGAGCACATCCGCTGCCGGAAAGGTATCCAGAAGATACTTTAACGTGACCAAGCCACTGCTACCCGCCCCAATGACGGCAATTTTCATGAGACAGGCTCCTTAGACAACAGTCAGGCTGACGAGGACGTAATTGAATTGACCTGACTCAGGCACAAAAAGCAGGATGCGGTCGCCAACCGACACGGACTGTGTTTTCATGAACTCATCCAGCATAATATAGATGCTGGCCGCGCCGGTATTGCCAGCCGTGCGTAGATTTGTCCAATATGGTACGCCGCCATTTTGAGAAAGCTTGGTGATCACTTTCTTGACCGTGGGTTCAAAGTAATATGAGGACAAATGAGGAAGAATTATCGTGTAGTCATCGATTGTTTCCCCATTTTGTTTTAACGCACCCTGTAGCGCCTTTTTGCCCAGAGGCATCATATATCTGCTTAGAATTGCGACATCTTGGCTTAAGACCAGGGGGCGATTTTGCAGGTGCATACAGAGTGGGGCCTGATTTGCGAATGATCGTGAGTAGGTCCAGTTCACCTTGAGCGAGCGACCTTGAGATGTCGGTTGTTGTTCGAGGAGAAAGGCACCCGCCCCGTCGGACAACATAAAGCGGAGAAAGACGGACATAAACCACTTCGATTTTCTGACATCCTTGAGAATGGTCCGAATGTCGTAGGTGGGGCGAAACGCTTTTGATTTGAGGGCAACCGACGATTGCTCGACCCCAACACAGACGGCGGCACTCGCATCCCCCGATTTTACCGCACGAGCCGCATTGACCAACGCCTGAGCACCCGACGAGCAGATGCCCGAATTGGAGTTGATTTCAAGTGAATGGCTGACCACATCATCCTTGCTCAGTTGGTCGTGCAACAGCGAAGAAAGCCCTGGGGCCAGCAGTGGAGCGTGGGTAGAGCCAGCCGAAAGATAGTCGATGCTCAGCGAATTTTGATCGTGCGACAAGCAATCTTTGACTGCCTCTGCGGCTAGCTCATAGACTGAATGGGTTGCATTCTGCTTTTTATCAAGCGCGTAGTATCGGGTCCGGATGCCATTGGCTTTGAGGATCATCCGCCGCACGCGCCCTTCCCCAATGACATTGCCCAAATATTGATTGATGTCCTCATTGTCAACCGGGTTGCCCGGCAAGAAAGAACCTGTGTGTGTAATATAACAGTCAGTCAATTTAACCTCCGCTACCCCGCTTCCGGATTCCGTCGTAATAGCTCATAGGCAAACTCATCGAACGCAATGTGATGATAGAGATATTGATTCGGGTCGGACAGGAAGGGGCTGCTATTGTAATGGCTCCGGTTGCTACTGGTTTGCAGGTAGAAATCAAGATCAACCATCGCCTGTTTATCTTCTACACAAATCGTCTTTAGGCACCAAAGCATTAATGAGTCAGAGTCAAAAGAATTCAGCGCCCGGATGACGGTGTGGAGATCGCCGAAAATTGTGATGGCAATGACGATAAAAATGACCACATTGGTAGCCCCAAAAAGCTGCCAGGAGTGTTTCTGATTTTGTTCGAGCACCTTGTTGCCAAATTGGGCAATGTCCTCGGGTCGGCTATTGCGGTAAAAGTCGATGTTGTCGAGAAACGCTTGTTTGTCAAAGCGGTCAAAGACTTCGTAGGAGAGATCATCATGACAAATGGTCAGGCCATGCGCCACAACGTCCTGGATTGAGTTAACGGTGAAATCTCCATCGATGCCCTTAAGCCGCTCCCCAGACCCTGCCATCCGCTCGGGCGTGCCAGAGAGCAGGTAACGATAAAGCAGTGGCTCGATTTGTACGTGCCTAATCAACAGCGCAAGCGCATCGGCGGACGCGAAGTATTTGATGCCAAAGGCCAAGACTCCATCGATCAGCTTCTTCTCGAAGCCCCAAACATTCCGATGAAAAATAAATTTGAAGGGAATGACCACGATACGTAGAAAGAAGTACACAGTAATGAGAATCGGTCGGAGAAAGATATAATCAAACCGCTTCTTTTCTTCGTCAAATATTTTGTTTACATAATCAGTAAAATAAGGGAAGTTTTGCATTGTAACGCCCCCTCTGAGTTATCGTTATTTAGGATATTTTTGGGCAGTAAATCAAGCCGCATAATGGTCAGCCCAATCATAATCACATCCGTAACTCGGGTCAAATGTATGAAATGGTTTGCTTCTGTTATTGGTTAGAATGATTTTATATAGATGAGGATATCACGGGGCAATGTGCTTGTCACCTAACTATAGTTAGGGGTGATTAAGAAAGGGTGCGGTCTATCAGGCTCGACAGAGTTTGGGGGCATAACATACGCCAATCCTACACATTCAATCTAGGCATTCCCGACGAAAGCAAGATGTAATCAGTCACTGCTTCTGCCAACGTATCAAACGCTTGTGTATCTTGACGATCCTTGTCATAAATCCCAACTAAAAATTTGCCATTTTCTGTAGTGATAAACGTAGCAGGTGAGTATCGTTTGTCACCAGCATCTGTATACATCCATTGGCACAACTCAGGGTTTTTGCGTAGATGTTCAAGCAATTGCCCAGAGGTAAACGAAAAATATTGGCCTATAACTTTGGCTTGCGCCAGGGGGTCGACATCTGCTGAATACCCATAGGGTTGAAGTATCTCTTTTGCCTCACGCCATCTATGTACACTTGATGCAGCAAAGGCCGCGTCAAATTGTATATTAAGAGGAATTTTTGATTTTTGGGATTGGGTCATAAGCTTTTATATCGAATATTGTATTCTTGAGGTTCGTTGCGTTCTAATGGGCTACTACTTAGTCTACGGCAGAACCGCGGATCGGCAGAATAGCACGGATTTCTTGATGTTTATCTGCGTTTTCTTGTAAATCCGCGGTTCTGAACTGACTTTAGCCCATTAAAGATTGAATGTCGAGGTTAGGTAGCGGGAGCGACTACATAACTATTGTATTGATAAATCCGCTCAGGCTCATCCATGTGGGACGTTTCCATCTAACACATGAAGTAGAATAGAGCAGCGATTAATACTAATCCTGGCTAATCGGCAACCCCGCCTTTTGCCAACCCAAAATACCACCTTGCAAATTGAGCACATTCTCAAAGCCGTGCGCCTGTAGGACGCTCACCCCGGCGGCAGAGCGTGCCCCGGAGCGGCATTGCACGACAATGGGCTTGTCTTTGGGAACGGATGCCACGGAACTGGCTAGGGTGCTGAGGCTGATGTGGATGGCGTTGGGGATACGCCCGGCGGCCCACTCGTTATCTTCGCGTACATCAATCAGGGTCACAGCTTGTGACTCGACCTGTCCAGCAATGGCTTCTGGTGTGGTTTGATCGTAACCCTCAAGCGTTTGGCCTGCCGCTTGCCAGTCGTTGATGATGGTTAGGGGGAAATAGCCGGGGACGTTGCTAATGTTGATTGCGGTGAATGTTGCCATGATACCAGCCATTTGGTCCGCCGTGGCGATGGGGTAAACGCCCTGAGTCGGATCTAAGATCCAGGATGCCCAGCCTGAGAACGAGTCGCCGAGGGGAATATTTATCGTGCCAGGAATGTGCCCTACAGCAAAGTCGGGAATCGGGCGGGTGTCAACCACTTGTGCCCCGTTGTTGAGTACTTCTTCTAAATCGCTCAAAGTTGATTGAGATGGAATCATATCGCACATCCTTCCGCATCGATCATAGGTAAGGCAGCGGCTTTCCAGGCGGTCATTCCGCCGGTGATATTGTAAATGTGATTAAAGCCGTGCTGCAATAAGATACTGGCCGCTGTGCTGGAGCGCAAACCACGGGCACACACGATGGAGATATGCTGGTCGGGGGTGCAGGTTAGCTGATCAATGCGCTCGCGGAGCACCTTGTAATTCATATAATGGGCTGTCTCAATATGTCCCGCATCCCACTCCGATGTTTCCCGGACATCCAGCACTTGCATATTCATTCCATTTTGCAGATGGGCCTGCAGTTGCTGTACATTGAGCTGGGGGAGGGTCTTGGTCGGTAAGCCGCGTTTAAGCCAGCCCAACATTCCCCCCAGCAAATAACCTTTCATCCGCGAGTCCAGCCCCAAGAAGGCTAGTTTGCTGAGGGTAGCTTGAAGCATCGAGGGATCATCGAGAATAAGGACGATTGGTGTTTCAAGCGGCGTCACCCAACCGACGCGTTGTTCAAACTCGGAACTGCTCAGTTGAATATTGTAGGCGTTGGGGATATGACCCGCCCCAAACGCCGCTTCTGAGCGCGTGTCGATCACCAAATGGTCAGCGTCGATCATCTCCATCACTTCGTCAGGCATTAGAGCAGGAATGTGTGGAATATCCATCGATAACGGTTTGCGTCCTTGATTGATAGCCACAATATTGGCAATGTTGGCGGGCCGCAGGGGCTGGTCCTGGTTCATGTATTTGACGAAGGCAGCCCGATCATTAAAATGTAGGGCTGGGTTGAATCGCCGCTCAAAGCCGAGGGTGGTGGCAAACTTGCCACTGGTGACACGGCCTCAGGTCGAGCCAGCGACGTGGCCAGGATACACCTCTACAAAATCGGGCAGATCAGCCAACGTGGGCAGGGCTTCATCATAGATGATCTGCGCCCCCTCTTCACCGCCTTGGGCCAAATCGGGGCGAGCAAGGTCACCAACGAGTAGAAAATCAGCCGTCAGAATACACCAGGGCTGATCACCCCGGCTCTGATCGGTGACCAACAGGCAGATTTGTTCAGGACGATGGCCGGGCGTGTGAACGAATTCCAAGGTCACTTCACCCATCTGGATTTTGCCCCCACCTTTGACCAAGGTCGCCGGGAAATTGATGTCGGCCTGTTCCGGCATAATCAATTCCCCCCCCGACATCCGAGCCAAGCGGCGTGCTCCTGAAACGTGATCGGCGTGGCTGTGGGAGTCGATGATGTAGCGGATTTTGGAGCCTTGTTTGTCCGCGGTATCCAGATACGGCTGCACATCCCACAAGGGGTCAAAGACCGCACACTCCGCTGTGTCGAGTGAGCCAATCAAGTAGGTGGCGCACCCCGTTTCTCTTCGAACAATTTGTTCAAACCACATGGTTTTGTCTCCTATGACAATAAGTATGATAGGTCGCTATAACTAAATAAATGAACCTGGCTATGGAACTAGAGTAAAGATTGAGCTGGTTGATTTGTGTCATGCCCGAATGTTTTTGTCGGGCATCCACTGACTGGAGATAGCTAATAATGGATTCCCGCCAAAAGCGTGCGGGAATGACATGTACCAAAACTATATTGATTGTACCACTGAATAATTACGAAATAGGTTGACGGATGTTTGATATTCGCCTACATGACAATAACCAATATTCCCAGAATTATCCACTAAAACTATAGCACGTATTTGGTGATTAATCGATTCGTCTTTTGGCGGAATTGCAAATGGCTTTTGATAAACCTGGTGTCGCGCCTTCTATAGCTTACCCCGATGTAATTTTCTTTTCAGGATCGTAAAACGGCTTCGGTACGACCGTTACCTTGCGGATGCCATCTGGCGTTTCAGTTGTTCCGGTGGTGCCTAAAGCGGTATGTTCAATTTTTAACATCGCTAGGCCAATATTGCGTTTGAGCCGGGGTGAATAGACGGCAGATGTAATTTTGCCAATTGGCTCTTCATCCACGAGTACGGGCCAATGTTTTCCATTGGGATTGGCCAGAGGTGGGCCGTCCAACTCAATACCCACAAAGAGTTGCTGAACGCCATCCTCTTTGATTTCTCGCAAAGCCTGTTTGCCAATGAAGTCGGCCTCCATATCCAGATCGACGAGGCGGTCCCAGCCCATTTCAAAGGGGTTGTTCTCAATGTTCATATCGGTGATGTAAGAAAGCATGGCTCCTTCAATCCGACGAATGGTCGAGGTGTGCCCCACATGCAGCCCCCTGGGTCCGCCCACCTCCATTATTCGTTCCCATAACACATCGCCAAACGCGCCGTCTCGCAAAAAGATTTCGTAGCCTAATTCACTACTCCAACCGGTCCGGGAAATGACCAAGGGAATACCATCCAGCTCGAATTCCTTGAAACGATAATATCGTAGCTCTCGAATCCATTCACCAAAAATGGCGCACATAATGTCACGCGATTTAGGCCCTTGCAGTTGCAGCGGCGATACATCGGGTTCCCGAATTTGAACATCCATCCCCGAATTCACTTGCACGCCTTTGGCCCATAACAAAACATCACTATCGGCCAGTGATAACCAAAAATGATTTTCTCCCAGCCGCAATAGAACGGGATCATTGATGATGCCGCCTTCGGCACTGGTGATAAACACATATTTACATTGCCCGACCTCGCATTTGGATAAATTGCGTGGGGTCAACTGTTGGACAAAGCGGGCGGCATCTGGTCCTGTAATTTCAACCTGTCGTTCCACGGCAACATCACAGAGGATCGCTTCATTGACCAAGTTCCAAAAATTAGCCTCGGCGTCCCCAAAACTGCGCGGGATATACATGTGGTTGTAAACCGAATATCCTGTCGCACCCCATCGCTGGGTGGCTTCAAAATATGGAGACTTGCGGATTTGGGAGCCAAATCCAACCTGGCTGGTTGTGTCTTTATTTTTGGACATTATTTTCAATAACCTCAAAATATGAACTGCCATCTTACCTTGGCGGCAAGACGCTATCATACTTTGAGAGTTTTGTCTATTCTACGAGATATTTTAACATTTTATTTGAGGCCACGTAATGCGTGATACGTGTTTCGTAATCGCTTCAATTCGCATCACATATCACGAAACACGCCCTTTCGGTAGCCTGGGCACGTCTGATGTTATATTTTAAAGAATTTTCCTAGTTATACACCTAGCCAATACAGACCAGCTGTTGGACAAGTCATAATCGATGTTTTATACTAAGGAATCGAAAAGAAATAACTTCGGTATTTGAGAGCTTGCAGGTAGCCTTAGATGTACGTAAGTTATTTAATCCTTAGTCCTAAGCCCTCAAAATCAAGGAGATGATGACAATGAGTGCTTTTCGCAGTATCGAATGGATCGAGGGTGGTGTTGTCCGCATGCTCGATCAGCGTAAATTGCCCCACGAGTCGATTTACAATGACTACACCGATTATCAGACAGTCGCTCAGGCCATCACGGATATGGTTATTCGCGGTGCCCCGGCCATTGGCGCAGCCGCAGCATACGGTATCGCCCTGACGGCTCATCATTCGACCGCAACTGAGACCGAAGCCTTGCGCCAAGAATTGGTAGCGGCGGATGTTGTGCTCCGACAATCTCGCCCCACGGCGGTGAATTTATTTTGGGCTTTGGATCGGATGGGGGATCATATCGCCGAAAACGTAAATGTGTCGGTTGCAGCCTTACGGGCCTCGATCCTCGCGGAGGCACACGCCATTGCCAGCGAAGATGTCGAACTCAATCGGGCGATTGGTCAAAATGCGATGCCTCTGATCCCCGAAGAAGCGACCATCATCCACCACTGTAACACTGGTAGCTTGGCAACGGTTGACTATGGCACCGCCTTGGGCATCATTCGGATGGCCCACGAAGAAGGCAAAACGGTCCTGGCTTTGCTGGATGAAACGCGGCCTCGTTTGCAGGGGGGGCGTTTGTCAGCCTATGAACTCAAAGAGCAGGGTGTACCCTTCAAGGTGATTGTTGACAGTGCCTCCGGCTACTATTTACGCAAAGGAATGGTTGATTTGTGTGTGGTCGGGGCCGACCGGGTTGTGGCCAATGGTGACACCGCCAATAAAATCGGTACTTACAATCTGGCTGTTGTGGCCCATGAGAACAATGTGCCCTTTTATGTTGCCGCACCAACCACAACAATTGATATGGCCTTGGCCTCTGGCGATGACATCGAGATCGAAGAGCGTTCGGGTCAAGAGGTAACCCACATAGGCACTTGGCAGATTACACCCGATGATGTCGAGGTTGCTAATCCGGCCTTTGATGTGACGCCTGCCAAATACATTACGGCAATTATCACCGAAAAAGGGGTGGTCTACCCTCCATATGAGGAAAATCTCGCTAAAATTATGGCGAGCTAATGTATCGTAGGCATCCTTGCCTACACACGGACAGGCCAGAAGCCTGTGTTACAATTTTACTTAAGGAGAGAACAATGACGTTATTTTTTCTTGAAGCATTTGAGCCTGTTTATAAAGATCGGGTGGCAGAGTATGAACGAATGGGTAAGGAAATCGATGACTTAGTCAAAGAGACTGAGCCGGGGATGCTTGTCCACGCCCATACTATTGTATCTGAGGATGATGACAAGACAGTCTATCGTTGGCTTGAAGTCTTCCAAAATTACGAAGATATGCAAGCGCACATTGATAGTCCCCACGTCCAGGCCCACATTGCCAAACTCAACGATGGCATCTTGTGTGGCCCACTCAAGATCGTGATTTATTGTGATTGGACCGAGGAACAAAAAGAGCCATTTCGGCAATTGATGGGTGAGAACCTGAGTTTTGCACCGTTGGTTAATGGCTATTTTCGGTAGGAAATGATTTTCCAATACAAATAAGTACTGTCAGTAAATCTTGAGCAGGTGTCACATTGGTATGATAAACCGTGTGACACCTATTTTTATTTGTTTTTTACGAATGGCTCAATCAATAAAAAGTGAGAGGGGGTCTTCGAGGTAGCCACGCACCGATTGCAGAAATGAAGCCCCTAAAGCCCCATCGATTAAGCGATGGTCAAGGGTAAGCGACAAAGGCATCCGTTGGGCATCAACAATTTGTCCGTCACGTCGGACAAGTATCTCTTCAATTTGCCCGACACCTAAAATGGCACTTTCTGGGGCATTTAGAATTGGAGTAAACCAATCGATACCAAACATGCCTAAATTGGAGACGGTGAAGCAGCCACCGCCAACATCCTCAGCTAACAACTGGTTGGTACGAGTTTTCTCAACCAAAATGGTGATCTCATCGTGGGTCTCTCGCAAAGATAAGCGGTCCACTTGACGCACAACGGGCACAATTAAACCCTGATCTGTTGCCACCGCCAGACCGATGTGGAGATCATTCGGGATCGTTAGGTGATCTTCTTGCCAGGTGGCCATAATTTGGGGATGCCTCTGCAAGGACAAAGCGACAGCATAGACAATCAAATCGGTGTAGCTGATTCGTTTCGACCATCGGTCACTCAACATTTGGCGGGTCTGGGCCAGTTCTGTCACATCTACCCGCATGGTCAACGTAAATTGGGCCGTTGCTTGCAGACTATCAACCATTTTCGTGGCCATACGACGCTGTCTAATGGTCAAGGGACGCGACGTCCCCGCCGTTGCTTCACCTGGCTCAACTATTGATGGATTGACAGCGGGTGCTTGGAACATCAAAACATCCTGCTGGACAATCCGTCCGTGAGGCCCTGACCCCGTAATTTGTCGCAAGTTTATCCCCAACTCTGCCGCTATGCGCCGAGCGAGCGGCGAGGCTCGGAGGCCAGTTTGGGTCGGTGGGGTGCTGTAACGTCGCAGTTTTGTGCGGATGCTACGGTTTTTAAGATGTGGCTGTCCATTCGATCCAATTTGGACTATCGTCTGAGCGGGAACTGGCACAGCCTCGGTTTGCTCAACCGATGTCAGAATTGCCCCCACGATCGTGCCCACCGGGTGCGTTTCACCTTCGGTCACTAATACCTTAAGCGTACCTTGGGCCTCGGCCACAATTTCGTTGACGACCTTATCATTCTCAACGTGAAGTAAAACGTCCCCGATTTGAACGGTTTCTCCATCTTTTTTGAGCCATTCCACGATGGTGCCTTCACTCTCGTGCATGCCCATTTTGGGAATAATGACATTTATCGTCATATCAACCACCTCGTTTATTCAGGTTGAGCAAGCTTGTTGGCTATAAAATCCCGCATCTCTTGTTCAGCGACACTGAGATGAGTCTGCATCATCTGGGCCGCAGCCTCTGGGTCCCGCTCCATCATCGCCAGCACCATATTCTTGTGGTCTTCAATGGCTCGCAGGCGTCGTTCATAAGGCATTCGATAGGTGGTGGAGGCCAGGTAGAGTTGAATCTGACGATAATAGGTTTCGAGCAGTTGGCACAATCGGCTGTTTTCCGCCCATTGCCAGATTAAGCGATGAAACTCAATATTAATCTCTAAAAGTGTAGGGATATCGTTTGCCCGGCTGGCTTTAATTGTTTGCTCACTGAGATCAAGCAGCGTTTGGAGTTGGGCCTCGGATGCACTGAGGGTGACCAATCGCACCGCTTCCTTTTCCAGCAAGAGCCGAAGATCATAAATTTCGACTACATCTTGATCAGAGAGTTCCGCCACAAAACTGCCACGCCCAACATGAGATTGAACCAAGCCTTCTGCCTCTAATCGAATTAAGGCTTCACGTACAGAGCCTCGGCTAACTTCTATTCGCTCCGCCAAATCCACTTCACGGAGATGCGTCCCCGGTTGTAAGTCACCATTGACAATTGAATTTCTTAATACTTCGACAACTTGATTTGTGATTGAAACTTTATTTACTTTTTTAATGTTGTTTAGGGTCATAGCTCAAATTGTAATGTGGCCTTCTAAAATTGTCAAAAGGTAAGATTGTAAGATTGTTTGACAAACTGACAATGATTGGTTATAATCTAGTCGCAATTCCCCCGATAAATCAAAATGTTATTAAGTTTGTACGAGGAGGTACTACTATGGCACACGTAACAACAAATGATGGTGTTAAGTTGGTCTATCAAGAAGCAGGTCAAGGAACGCCCTTGGTCATGGTTCCAGGGTGGTCACAATCAGCCGCCCTCTTTAAACACCAACTAGAAGGGTTGAGTGATCGTTATCGCGTCATTGCCGTCGATATGCGTGGGCACGGTGAGTCGGATAAGCCCAACTATGGCTATCGAATGGGGCGATTGGCCAAAGATCTTGATGATTTTTTGACTGCGCTGGATTTGCAGGATGTGGTGCTGATGGGGCACTCAATGGGCTGTTCGGTTAGTTGGGGCTACCTTGATCTCTTTGGTAGCGACCGCTTGAGTAAGCTTATTCTGATTGATGAACCCACCTGGGTGTTGACGACGCCAGATATGTCTGATGAAGAGAAAGCAAACTTAGGGGGTATCATTGATGCTGAGGGCACGGTCGGGCTGTATATGGGCCTACGTAGCGATGAGGCCAACGCTGTGACCGAAGGGTTTGTTGGGGGGATGCTGACAAAGGGCATTGACCCGGCTCTCAAAGCCTGGATTATTGAGGAGAATTTAAAGTTTCCTCGGGTGGATGCAGCCGAACTAGCCCTGCACCATATCAGCATTGATTGGCGGGACGTCATTCAGCGTATCACCCTGCCCACCTTAATTTTTGGTGGCAAAGTCAGTCATGTGCCCTGGCAATCACAAATCTGGATTCACGAGCAAATTTCCGGGTCACAGGTGGAAATTTTTGAGGAAGAAGAGGGTGGGGCTCATTTTATGTTCCTTGAGGGGCCGGAAAAATTCAACAAAATTGTTGCTGACTTTATTGGCTAAAACGACAGATGATTGCTGTTCCTTAGCTGGAGATTTGATTCCTGATGCAAGCCAAAGCAATGGTGCTGAGAGAACCGGGTCAACTGGAATTGTGGGAATATGATGTGGTGGCTCCGGCGGCAGATGAGGTGTTGCTACGTCTGGCAGCGACGTCGGTCTGTATGACCGACACCAAAATCTTTGCCGGAGCCATTCCCTCGGCCCAATTTCCACTGATTATGGGGCACGAATTTGCGGGTGAGGTGATTGAGATTGGTCAGCAAGCGGCGGTGCATTATGATTTACAGCCTGGTGATCGCGTGACCGTAGAGCCTTACATCCCCTGCGGTGCCTGTCAATGGTGCCGTACCACCTACCACTACCATCAATGTGTCAATATCCGCAGCTATGGTTTGGGACTTTCAGCCGAAAAGCCACCCCATTTGTTTGGTGGCTATGGAGAATATTTATACCTCCAACCCGGCACCATTATCCATAAGTTAACAAAGGACATCTCTCCTTTAGCGGCCTGTCTCTCCTCCGTCGTGGGTAATGCGGTTCGGTGGGTAAAATTGTTAGGGGAGATTCGCTTGAGGCAGAGCGTGGTTATTTCGGGTGTTGGTTCACAAGGGTTGTGTGCGCTGGCCGTGGCCCGGGAGAGTGGGGCTGGCCCAATCGCTGTCCTTGGTCTGAGCCGCGATCAGGCTCGTTTTGAGCTGGCCCGCGAGTTTGGTGCGGACTACCTGATCAATGTAGAGAAAGAAGACCCCCTTGAGGTGGTACCTGATTTGTTTGGTGATTGGCCGGATGTTGTTGTGGAAACGTCTGGGGTGCCTCGAGCCATTCAGACAGCGGTAAAATTAGTCAAAACTGCCGGGCGGGTGGTGATGATTGGTTTGAGCGCTGGTCGAGAAACATCCCTCAAATTTGACGACCTTATCTGGCGCGACATCACCATCGTGACTGGGCGGGGACAAGCTGGCAACGTGGGTGATGCGATGTGGTTGATTAACGAGGGTAAATATCCCTTCGAGAAGATCAACAATCGGTGTTTTTCGCTTGATCAATTGCAAAGTGCCTTGGAACTCACCAAGAACCCAGATGCCAGCTTTATCAAAGCAGCCATTCATTTTGAGCAGGATTAAATCATATGACCCTATTTGATCTGACAAATAAAACGGCCTTGATTACAGGGGCGGCCCAAGGGATTGGTCGAGCCATTGCTGAAAGCCTGGCGACACAAGGGGCAACGGTGACTGTTGTTGATCTAAATGGTGATCTGGCTACTCAAACCGCTACAGCCTTGCCCGGTTCGGCCTTGGCTTGTCAGGCTGATGTTTCCAATCCCGAACAATTTCAGGCGGCAATTAATCAGACGATTGCCCAGTTTGGTCAGCTAGATATTTTGGTCAATAATGCTGCCATCATCAACACAATGTCCATCGATGAGCTACCTCTTGTTGAGTGGGAGCGCATTTTGCGGATCAACCTGACCAGCGTTTTTATTGGTTGTCAGTTAGTCGCTCGGCCAATGCGGGCACAGCAGAGCGGACGCATCATCAATATTTCCTCAATCGCTGGCAAGGTGGGTGGGGGCCTCTTTGGTACGGCCGCATATGCCACGGCCAAGGCTGGGGTGACCGCCTTTTCCAAATCGCTTGCCCGCGAATTGGCGCCATATGGGGTCACAGCCAATGTGGTCGCCCCTGGGCCTATCGAAACCCCATTGACCTCGGCCATTTCTGATCCTGTCCGTCAAACGATCACCCAAGCCGTTCCTTTAGGGCGTTTTGGGCACCCGCAGGATATCGGGGCAGCCGTTGCCTTCCTGGCGGCTGACGAGTCTGGCTTTATCACTGGAGAGGTGTTGGATGTTAATGGCGGTTTGTTGATGGATTAAAATGTCTTTGGATGAAATACTATGACCCGAACTGACTTAACCTCTGTACAATTGAGCGACCTGCTGCGAACAATGATCCGCATTCGAGAATTTGAGTCGAATGTTGAGAAGCTATTTGAAGCTGGAAAAATTCCCGGCTTCACTCACCTTTCGATTGGGCAAGAGGCGGTAGCGACGGGTGTGTGTGCCGCTTTACGCGTCGACGACTGGCTGACCAGCACCCACCGGGGCCACGGTCACACCATCGCCAAGGGGGCGAAAACAGATCGTATGATGGCTGAACTGTTTGGTAAGCGGACCGGCTACTGTCTGGGTAAAGGCGGCTCAATGCATATTGCTGATTTTAGCGTGGGTATGTTGGGGGCCAATGCTATCGTGGGCGGAAGCTTACCCATTGCCACTGGGGCGGCCCTGTCGGCTAAAATAAAGGGGACAGATCAAGTCGCTGTGGCCTTTTTTGGGGATGGGGCTAGCAATCGCGGCACCTTCCATGAGTCGATCAACTTTGCCGCTGTGTTTAAACTGCCGGTGATCTTTTTGTGTGAAAATAATGGCTACGCCTCGACCACCCCCCTGGAATATGGCACGGCAGTTACCGATATTGCCAAACGTGCCACCAGTTATGATATTCCTGGCGTCATTGTTGACGGGAATGATGTCTTGGCAGTGTATGAGGCGACCGTGACCGCAGTAGAACGGGCGCGGGCTGGTGAAGGCCCCACCTTGCTGGAGGCGAAAACTTATCGCTGGCGAGGGCATTATGTCGGTGATCCGCAGGAGTATCGTGACAAAGAGGGTCATAAGCAACAGGTCGATCCCATTCAGGCTTTTAGTCGTTATTTGATTGAAGAAGGTGTTCTTTCCCCAACAGCCTTGGAAGAGATGCGAGGTGACATTGAGCAGGAGTTGATTGAGGCGATTGATTTTGCAGAAACCAGCCCCTATCCTGAGCCAGAAGAGGCGTTGAACGAGCTATTTTTATCAGAAACGGACAGCATGTATGCGTGAAATTACATTTTCCGAGGCCACTCGAGAAGCGATGCAGGAGGAGATGCGGCACGACCCAACCGTTTTTTTGTATGGAGAAGATATTGCGCGGCAGGGGGGCGTTTTTGGTCAATTCAAAGGATTATCGGCAGAATTTGGCTTTGAACGCGTCATCGACACCCCGATTTCAGAATCGGCTCTGGCGGGGATTGGGGTTGGCGCGGCTTTAACTGGCACCCGTCCGGTTTTTGATATTCACTTTGGCGATTTTTTTACTTGCTCGATGGATGAGGTGGTTAATCAGGCGGCCAAACTGCGTTACATGTTTGGTGGGCAAGCCAGTGTGCCGCTGGTCATTCGTGCGCCGGATGGGATTGTTCCCTCTGCCGCCGCTCAACATTCGCAAAGTCTTGAGGCTTGGTTTGTCCATGTACCCGGCCTGAAGCTGGTCTCCCCCAGCTGTGCCTATGACGCCAAAGGGTTGCTGAAGATGGCTATCCGTGACCCCGACCCGGTTATATATTTTGAGCACAAACTACTGTTTGCCACCAAGGGGGAAGTGCCAGAAGAGGAGTATATTGTCCCTCTTGGTAAGGCAGATATTAAACGTCAGGGCGACGATGTGACCATTGTAGCTTACTCAATTATGATTCCGCGGGCCTTGCAAGCCGCTAAACAACTGGCCGAAGAAGGTATCTCGGTTGAAGTGGTTGATTTGCGCACCTTGGTTCCGTTGGATATTGAGTGTGTGGCCGACTCTGTCCGTAAAACCCATCGAGTCATTGTCGCTCACGAGGCGGTCCGGCGTGGTGGATACGGGGCTGAGTTAGCAGCTACGATAACGGAAGAATGTTTTGATGAACTGGATGCCCCTGTGATCCGCGTCGCCGCCGAAAATGTCCCCACCCCCTTTAGCCCACCCCTCGATAAGTTTGTTACCCCCCAAGTAGAAGACTTAATCCTCTCAGCCCAAACGTTGGTTGGTAAGTAATCGATTTTCTACACCTGTCCCGTATTCTCCCCCAATATTCCTCGCCTGCCTAATCAGCACATATAATCTCGCGGTTGTAGCCCAGGAAAACAACATACCCTTCTACGTGGCCACCCCGACCACGACAATTGATATGGCCTTGTCCAGTGGCAATGACATTGAAATCGAAGAGCGTTCAGCCTTGGAAGTGACACACTGACACCTAGCAAATTACGCCCGATTTTGACTAATTGTTAACACTTTATCAGGCGTTCGAGTGTGACGACACGCGATCTGCGATGGATACGATGCGCTGCATCTCACGGAGAACCGGCTTTTCGATCAGTTTGCCGTCTACCACAACTAGACCCGTGTCAGCCTCGACGAAAATCTGTAAGATGCGTTTGGCTTGGGCCACTGTAGCCTCATCGGGCGTAAAAACAGGATTGAGGATGGGGATTTGTTTGGGATGAATCGAGCCTTTGCCGCTGAATCCTAAATCGCGAACAAGGATGGCTTCTCGCTCCATACCTTCCGGATCGTCCAAGTCGAGGTAGGGGACGTCGATGGCATCGATACCTACGCTGGCCGCAGCGTGAACCACTCGTGAACGGGCATAAAGCAATGGCTCCCAGGCGTTTTTGCAGCGGAGTTCAGCCGCCATATCAACCCCACCAAAGAAAAGAGCATCAATGCGTGAGCTAGCCCGGGCAATATCGTAGACCGCTTCAAGGGCAGCGTTCGTCTCGATGATGACGTGGAGCCGCGTGTCGAACCCCCGCTCCGTCAAAATATCATCAAGCCAGATGATTTCGTCCGGGGTCATTACTTTCGGTAACATAAGGGCTGGTGGGGGGGTGTCTGTGGCCAAAATTGCCTGCAAATCATCTAAACCAAAGGCTGTTCGTAGACAGTTGATCCGGACAATCCGTTCAACACCGTCGTCAGCTTGGGGGGTATTAAAGAGGGCTAAGGCGTGTTTTCGGGCCTCGGCCTTATCTTTAGGCGCAATCCCATCTTCAAGCTCCACGCACACAATATCGGCTCCAGAGGCCAATGCTTTTGGAAACATCTCGGGCTTTAAGCCAGGCGAAAAAATAAAACTTCGGCGGGGCCGAACCATACGGTTATTGTGGTCTTGGGTCATAAGAATTCCTTATTTCCTTTTTTATGTTTTTAGGGCCAGCGCCTCGAATTGTAATGTGACCCGCTGCAATTGCCAAAAGATCACAATTTTTGACAGATGTTTCATCTTAATTTGACATTGCCCCAAAGTCGTGGAATACTACTTGACCATTAATCAGTCAGTGACCGCAATGTGGTCAAGTTGAGGGTGTTTTGTCAAAAATTCAATCGATCGAACGGGCTTTTGCCGTGCTTGATATCGTTGGGGGCTTATCCGAGCCAGCCAGCGTCACTACCATTGCCAAGCAGGTTGATCTGCCGAGAACGACAGTTACTCGGCTATTGGCGACCCTGCAAAGTGTGGGCGCGGTGAAGCGAGCCACTGCAAAAGATTACTATCAAATCGGGCCACGCATTCTGAATTTAACGGCCCAACTTACTTATACCCAGCAGCTTGTCAACACTGCCCGGCCCTATTTGGAAAAGCTGGCCCAAACCACGGGGGAAACAGTCTATTTGGGCGTGCCTGAACATTATCACGTTCATTATGTGGACCAAATCAACAGTCGTTATCGTATTCAACTCCGCGATTGGACAGGGTCCCTCTTTCCGATGCACACAGCGGCGGCTGGGCTACTCTTCCTCGCCGATCTACCTTTGCCTGAACTCGACGACTATCTCTCACGCCCGCTTGAGCGGTACACGGAGAAAACTGTCGACGATCCAGCCACAATTCGGGAAAATTTGGTCAACATTCGTCGCCAAGGTCACGCCTGGTCCCAAGGTCAGATGGAGCCAGGCCTGATTGGCGTGGCGGCCCCCATTCAGAACAAACAGAAGCAGAGTATCGCCGCCATTTCCGTTGGCGGTCCCGTCTTCCGATTTCCACCGCAAGGGCAAAAAGAGGCCACGATTAACCTCGTCATAAATACCGCTGCGGAAATCGCCGCACGGCTTTAGGGGGTTCCATGCAAAGAATAATCCCTTGTAATGAAATTTTTGATATTAATTCAGCTATTTGGTTTCGGTCATGCCCGAATGATTTTGTCGGGCATCCACCGCAGGTTAGCAATTTGGATGCTCGCCTAAAGCTTGCGGGCATGACAAGAGTCTGGCTGGATACCTGTATTCTTCGCAATACACTCCAAACACACCTCATTCTTAATTTACCCAATCGCTAAAATTATATTGGCAGAAAGGTTCAGGTTACCTTATGCATGCGTTACTCTTAGCTGAAAATCATGATGAAAGTGCTGTTTTGTCGTTAGTGCTGCAACGGGCGGGAATGACCGTTACAGTCGGCCCAAACGTGGACGACGCGTTACGCAATAACACAACCACGGATCAGCCGATAGATTTAACCTTGTTGGCCCGGACAGATAAACCCCCTCACGCACAGGCGCAAGAGGTTCGGGCCGAGACGTTGTCGCCACTAGTGATGGTGCTCAACTGGGCCAATGAAGAATTGCACTACGAACTGCTTGAAAGCGGGGTGGATTTGGTGGTGGTGCGTCCCTTTAGCGCTCGGCTGTTGATCGCCCAGTTGCGTGCCTTACTCCGTCGATCCGCGACATCACCATTGTTCACCCTACCGACCCTGCAAGTGGACGACCTGACTCTTGAGCCAGCCACCCGAACCGTTCTCATCAAAGACAAACCACGTCAACACCTGACCCATCTTGAATTCCGATTACTCCACACCCTGATGGTCAATCACAACCAAATCATCCCCACTGACACCATCGTCGAGCAAGTCTGGGGCTACCATGAAAAAGGTGATCGCAATCTCGTGCGTGGCCTCATCAGTCGTCTCCGGGCCAAGGTCGAGGATGACCCACACCATCCAGTGTATATTTTGAATGCGCCGGGGGTCGGATACTCGTTCAAACATACGGATGAAGTGTTGTGATGCGTGACACGTGATACACAACTGTAAGCTTTTCACCCATCACATGTCACGTACAATTATTTCCACACACCTGTTACATTTTTGTAACGCCCCTCCCAATTTTGTAACACCAATCAAATTATTTTTAGCCAACTTTTACACAACCATCCTTTAAGGTAGACCACATTGTAAATTTTGTTTGATCTCGAAGGATTGATATTATGGCTATTCGACAAAACGCAGTTTCAACAGCACGACAACATCCACTCGCTTTGGTTGTTGAAGGCTATTCAAACCTAATAACACAAATTAAAACAAATTCAAAGTGGCTCGGCTGGTTAATGGCAATTGGCGCCGTGACCGCTTATAGCACCTCGGCTCCCATCGGCAGAGGGATCATCGAGGGAGGACTAAACCCTACATCTATTCTACTGGCTAGATTTTCTATTGCTACGATCTTAATTGGCCTGACCTTGCTTCTCACCAATCCTAAAGCGCTAAAAATTGATCGGCGAGGGTTGATGATGTGCCTGATCATTGGCATCATCAACGCTACGACAGCCCTCTCCTTTTTTTGGGCCCTCACCCGGATTAGTGCTTCGCTGGGGGCGATGCTGGTTTCGGTCTATCCCCTGATTGTGCTAGGCTTGTTGGCCCTGCGTGGTGAGAAATTCACCTATCGCAACACCATTCGTCTCGCTTTGGGTTTGACTGGGGTTTTTCTGATTATTGGCCCCGGTGGGCAGCTAGATGGGTTGGGTGTCCTGTTAGTCTTCATCTGCGCCGCAGGCTATGCCCTGCAACTGGCTCTCACCCAGTGGTATCTGGCTGACTACGATGTTCGAACCATCGCCTTCTACATCAGCAGCTTGATGACCGTGGTTCAATTCGGCTTCTGGACCGCGCAAGGCAGCGAGTGGACCGCCCCAGGCTGGTCCGGCTGGTTTGCCATCGCCACGATGGCGGTACTGGGCACATATGTCGCTCGCTTGGCGATGTTCCGCGCCATCCGCGAAATCGGCAGCGGCCAAACCGCCCTACTCGCCCCAACCGAAACAATGCTCACCGTGATTTGGTCGCTCCTGTTCCTGCAAGAGCGCTTAACCCTCGTGCAATGGTCCGGCAGCATCCTGATCATCGCCAGCGCCATCCTCGCTGTCGAGCGTTTGTATCAAGTCAAACCCCGTCCCTTCTGGCGGGTGTGGCTGCGGATTTAGGGATTTTGCCTGTGTTATGCTGAAACAAAAAGAGCAGGTGCCAAATTGAGCACTTGCTCTTTTTTGCTTTATAATCAGGTTATGCCAACAAAAATGCTAACAGGTCGGCATAATAATTTGATTTCTCGAGCTAGAGAATTTTTCAGTTACCGCCTTTTGATCATTGTGATTTTGTTCAGCCTGGTATTTTGTAGTTGTTATTCGAGCCTTATTCCATATCCATTTGTAAGAGAGTTGAAATTTGGAGTACCAATTTTAGAAACTTATGGTACATCTGAGGCCTGGCATCTTAACCTAGGGCATTGTTTTTATCGTATCGATACCCCAACTTTGAAGACTTTGGAATTATGGTACGACCCGCTGGGTTGGATGAATATTGCCAAGAAAAATGAATGGGGCGATGCGATCTTGATTGATATAAATCCGAGTTTCTTTGATTTCAATCTAGGGTATTTTGAATTGAGTAGAGGTATCAGACCGAATCATATGACTACTTGTGTAAATACAGAATATAAGGTTTATTCCCCATCTCTACCAACTTACTGAAACAAGGCTAACAAAAGTTGATATGGAAAAGATGGACCGATTAAGGCCAGTCCATCTTTTATTCAAATCACGCGTTTTTTTTCTCCGGATATAACCCCAACACACCCTCTTCCGAGGCATCACAAACACCACGCTCGGTAATCAGCCCAGTCACTAAGCGGGCGGGGGTGACATCGAAGGCGTAGTTGGCGGCGGGGCTGTCCTTGGGGGTGAGCAGCACTTGCTTGATTTCGCCGTCATGCAAGCCTTGGATGTATTGCACCTCGGTGCCATCACGCTGCTCGATGGGCACCTCTTTGACACCGTCGCGCATCTCCCAATCGAAGGTAGAGGAGGGCAGGGCGGTATAGAAAGGCACGCCGTTGTCGTGAGCAGCGAGGGCTTTGAGATAGGTGCCAATTTTGTTACCGACATCGCCGGTGTAGGTGGTGCGGTCGGTGCCGGTGATGACCATATCGACGAGGCCGTGCTGCATCAGATGGCCGCCAACGTTGTCCGCGATGACCGTGTGGGGGATGCCGTGCTGCTCCAACTCCCAGGCGGTCAGACGTGCGCCTTGATTGCGTGGGCGAGTTTCATCGACCCATACGTGAATGTTAATGCCTTTGTCGTGGGCGGCATACATTGGCGCAGTGGCCGAGCCATAATCGACGAAGGCTAGCCAACCTGCATTGCAGTGGGTCAAAATGTTGACCGTTTCGCCATTTTTGCGCTGGCTGAGTTCCTCAATGATGGATACCCCGTGCTCACCGATGCGGCGGCAGAACTCGGCATCTTCATCGGCAATGATTTTAGCAGTGTCTCGGGCGACTTGGATACGGGCCTCTCTTCCCTCGACGACCCCAATCGCCTCCAACTGCCGGGCTACAGCCCAAGCTAGATTAACGGCCGTCGGGCGGGTTGCCTTCAACTTTTCCCCATCCGCCGCCAGTGCCTCCATAAAACCCTCTTCCAGCGCGTGCAAGGCGGCTACATACATCCCATAGCCCGCTGTTGCCCCAATCAACCCAGCCCCTCGCACGTGCATATCCCTGATCGCTGTGGCTACATCATCCACTGTAACCAAATCTTCGATCACAAACTCGTGGGGAAGATGACGCTGGTCGATAATTTGGACAACGTTGGCGTCATCCTCTTTCAACCATATTGTTCGATACGGTTTTCCATTGACATTCACAGGTTGTTACCTCATTCAATATTTGCGATTTTTGATTTACGATTTACGATTGATTGCCTTACTAAGGCGTAAATCAAAAATCTGAAATCGTAAATCTTTAATTGCGCCCATTATATCAAGGTTGTCTAATCGGGAAAAATGGCACTTTCACATCGCCACGTCTACTTGCCTTGATGTTTTCTCTCGTGTAATCTTTGCCCACGACCCACTAACAGCTACCCACTACTTTTTTGCAAAGGAGCAATGGTATGTCAAATGACTTTCAATGGGTGACACCGGATGTCTCTGTGACCGAGCGACCGGATGGCAGCCTCATTCTGGAGAATAATGTGCCCTTGGCTGACTATCCGGCCAATCTCGTCACGTGGCTGCATCAAAACGCTGAGCGATTTCCAGATAAGCCGTTCTTGCAACAGCGAGATGGAGCGGGTGGCTGGCAAGGTCTGACCTACGCCGAAACCTTGGCGATGGTCAATCGCTTGAGCAATGGTCTGATTGCCCGTGGTCTAACGCCCGAGCGTCCCATCGCCATTTTATCAGAAAATAGCATCGAGATGGCCTTGATCCAACTGGCGGCCATGCAAGTGGGGCTGCCAGTTGCGCCAATCAGCTTTGCCTACTCGGCCCGATCTCAGACCGGCGGTCACATCAAGCACATTCTGGATGTAACGGATGCCGCCATGCTGGTGATGTCCAACGCCGACATGCACATGAGCAAGATCAACCAATGGAGCTTCGCTGATCTGCAACTGTTTGCCTTTTCCAACAGTGACTCCCACCCCAAGGTTCAACCGTTCAGTGATCTATTTGCTGAGGAAACCGCGCTTTCGGCAGAAAGCCAACAGCGTTTTGATGCGGTCACACCTGACACCCTCGCCAAAATCCAATTCACATCCGGCTCAACCAGCCTACCTAAAGGGGTGGAGGTGAGCCACGGGATGATGACCACTAATCAGGTGGGAATTTATCAAACGTGGCCATTTTTGGATAGCGATGATGTAGTCATCGATTGGCTGCCATGGAATCATACCTTTGGTGGCAACTTTGTCTTCAATATGGTGATGATGCATGGTGGCACCTTCTATATCGATGATGGCAACCCCACACCGCTGGGTTTGCCCAAGACCGTGCAAAATATCAAGGACGTCTCGCCCACGATGTACTTTGGTGTACCCCGTAGCTACACCGCTTTGTACGCTCAGATGCAGACTGATGAAGATTTGAAACAGGCCTTCTTTAAGCGGCTCAAATTTATCTTCACCGCCGCCGCTGCCCTCGATCAGGCCACCTATGAAGGCATGAAGGCGATGAGTGCCGAGGTACAAGGGCAAAGCATCCCTTTCTTCTCCGCTTGGGGCACCACGGAAACCGCCCCCGACTCGACCCACGTTTACTGGGAGATTGAGGATGCTCGTGTGATTGGTTTGCCCTTGCCCGGTATCAGTATCAAACTCGCGCCCGATTCATCAGGCAAGCAGGAAATTCGGGTCAAAGGGCCGAACATCACCAAAGGCTATTACAACAATCCTGAAGCGACCGCAGTGATGTTCGACGAGGACTGCTACTATCAGGCCAAAGATGCCGTGCGCTTTCTCGACCCGAACAATCCCGCCGCTGGCTTGGTGTTTGATGGTCGAACAGGTGAGAATTTCAAACTGACCAGTGGGGTCTGGGTTCACAATCTACGTCTGCGCAACAGCATCAACAACCTGGGGCAGCCCTTTATGTTGGAAGTGGTCATCGCTGCGCCCAATCGAGACTATCTGACCGCAATGGTTTTCCCCAATGTGCCTGCCCTACGAGGGCGTTTCAGCGAGTTTGCCGAGACTTATCCCGACGACACCGACTTCCTGCGCAGTGAGCCAATTGTGGCCTTTTTCCGAGATGTTTTCAGGCAACACAATGTCGACAATACCGGTAACAGTTCCCGCTTCGAGCGGTTCACCCTGCTCACCATCCCGCCCCGCATCGACAAGAACGAAACCACCGACAAAGGCTACATCAATCAAGCCGCCGTTCTCAATCATCGCCCCGAGATCGTTGAGGCTCTATATGCCGAGGTGCCAGGCGAGGGAGTCGTTGTGGTTGGGGAGTGAGCCTAACGGGAAATGTCATGCCCGAATGATTTTGTCGGGCATCCACTGCTTTGATGTACAATTGTCGGATGGACATTTACACCCACTAAACGCCTACAAAAAGGTGCATAATGAAAACCTATTTTGTCTATATAATGGCCAGTCAAAGAAATGGCACATTATATGTCGGCATAACTAACGATCTCGTACGTCGTGTGTATGAACACAAAAGCGACGCCCAAGCTAGTTTCACCAAAAAATATGGGATTCACATTTTGGTGTACTATGAAGAAACTAGTGACGTTAAGACTGCAATTGAGCGGGAGAAGCAGCTAAAAAAATGGGAACGGTCTTGGAAGGTTCGGCTGATTGAGAAAAATAATCCCAGTTGGGATGATTTATACGGCCAGCTATTGTGAATGTAAATGTCAGTTATTGTGGGCAGTGGACTCCCGCCAGAAGCACGCGGGAGTGACATAAAAAGAATTAGCCTGTCCTGCCCGAATGATTTTGTCGGGCATCCACTGCTTTGATGTGCAAAAGCCTGATTGGATATAAATTATATTCAAAAAGGAGTCCAAAGTGCACTTTGGACTCCTTTTTATTGACACATACTTTCCTAAATCAAACCTGGATAAGCGCCACCATCCAACTGTAAATTCTGGCCGCAAATGTAGCTGGCCTGAACGCTGCAAAGGAAGGCACAGGCGTCGCCAAATTCGTCGGGGCGTCCCATGCGTCCGGCAGGAATGGTGGCGACGATTTCACTCATCGCTTGCTCGTAGCTGATACCGCGTTGGTCGGCCCGGCGGCGGGCAAGGTACTCAGTACGGGGGGTGTTGATTCGTTCGGGCAAAATGTTATTGATGGTTACGTTGTCAGCGACCGTTTCTTTGGAGATGGCCTTGCATAGGGCGGTCAAGCCTGAGCGGGCGGCGGTGGACAGCCCTTGGTGCGGGCGGGGGGACTTCACCATGGCCGAGGTAATGTTAACGATCCGGCCAAACTTGCGCTCACGCATTCCGGGCAACAGGGCGTGAATCATAAAGACGGGGGCCAATAGGTTGCCTTCCAAGGCGGACAGCCAGCGGTCGTGGTCCCAATCCTGAAAGGTGCCGGGGATCGGACCCGCGTTGTTATTGACCAGAATGTCAGCATCCGGGCACGCAGCCACGATGGTGGCCCGACCTTCTTCAGTCGTTAAATCACCCACAACCCAACTTATATTGGGGTTGCCCGTCTCCTCGATGATGCCCGCCGCTGCTTTTTCCAATTTATCCTGAGTGCGGCCATTGATGGTGACCACGCACCCTTCTCGTGCCAATGAGGTGGCGCAGGCTAAACCTAAGCCTTGTGATGAGGCACAGATGAGGGCTTTTTTTCCTGCTATTCCAAGATCCATGTGAACTCTCCTTTGAAATGATAAAGCGGGTCGCATATCAGATTTTGATATGCGACCCGACCTACTTTACAAGCTCTTTTTGAATGGGACAAAAATTAGGCGACAGCTTCTTGCTTTTCGCTGGTAAAGGTTTCCATATCCGCCTCTTTCATCGTGCGCTTCAGAAACTCGCGTACGGTGTCCATATGTTCGGTGTGGTCGTGGTTGCGGAAGGCGGCCATTGACATACGGACAGGGTCGCCAAAGAAGTAATATTCATAGTGGGTTTGGCGAGAGCCAAAGGCGGACATTGTGGTGTCCCAAGCCAAGCGGAAGAGTGGGATACGATCTTTGGCTTCCAACCGGGCACTCTGGTAGTATCGCTCGATCTCTTCAGCCATTGGACCGTTCACATCAGCTGCGGTCGGCATCGCCACCAAACCGCTGGCCCCGAGTTGGCGAATGATGTCGGCCATTTTTGGGTAAAGGTGCGGGTAGAGGTTGCGGGCCGCGTCAATGGGGTTCCAAGCAGGCGTCATTACACCATAATCGTTGGGCGCGGCTTGTTCCTCGGCGGCGAAGCGGAAGGCTTTCATTGTTTCCAGATTGACCCAAATTTGGGAGATTTTGTCCTGGACGTGCTGGAATTTTTCAATGCCGATTGAGTCGACCATTAGAGAGGCCAATCCTAGCAGAAATTCGGTTTTAGCGATGGCCTTGCACAGTACTTGGTGGGCCATATGGATGACCGCCCCAGAGGCTTTGTAGGCATCGTTGCACAACTGGACATCGCGATAGAGGAAGACATTTTCCCACGGCACGAAGACATCATCAAAGAAGACTACCGCATCCATCTCCTCATAACGTGCCCCTAGCGGGTGATCGTAAACGCTACGGTCGTAGTCAAAGGTCTCACGGCATTGGAAGCTGAGGCCGGGGGTGTTGTTGGGGATGGCAAAACCAAAGGCGTAGGGTGCATCCTCTTCAGGGCTGCGCAGCAAGGTTGAGGGGAAAACCATGATGTCGTCAGAAATTGGCAGGGTGGCTAGCATCCGCGCCCCCTTAATAACGATCCCGGCATCGGTTTCTTCTTTAACCCGAGCAGCCAGGAAGGGATCTTTCTGCTTGGCCATACTCACCGAGCGATTGATTTGGGGATTGATCAAGGTGTGGGTAAGGGACAAATCCTCTTCACGAATTTTTTCGTAATAGTTTCGCATATTGTTGCCAAAACCATCTCGATTTTTGTTCAGGAAATCAGCGGCACCCGCGTAAGCGGCCATTGAGCGATTGATGTAATCGGGCATTCGGCCCATCATGCCTTGGGTGAACTCGGCGCGAAGGTGCATCGCCTTGCCGATCTGGCGGAGATCTTCCTTCGTTTCCGGAATCATATGGGTGACCCCGACCAAATCACCGCTGGTTGGTGAGGGGTAGAGGCTGATATCTTTGTTCTCCCACTGATGATCGTACAAGGCCGCTAGGCTCTTGACTCCACCTTTGATCCCCGGCTCAGTTGTAATATCCTCCACTTTCTTGCCCCGGTGATATAGAGTTGGGGGTTGCTCCTTGAATCGTTTAATAATTTCATCACCACGTCGTGCGCCCATTAGATTCCTCCTAAAATTATAAGTTGCCAATCGAATTGGCTTTGGGTATAGTAAGAGTTACTGACCCAGACGTAACTTTCTAAACTTTTCAAGATGGTTCATGAAACAAAAAATCTTGTTTAGTTTTCTATGTCCGGGCCAGTAGGTTACATTTCATATCATGGGGTTGGGGCGAGTTCCAACCTATGATGTTTGAAATATGTAGCCTGATTTGCTCCATTATAATGATTTTGCGCCAAATAAACATGTCTCAGCGTGCAATAAAAGTTGTCTGAGAATGCATTGTTACATTCCTGTAATGTCTATAGATTGACCAAGGCGTTTTTATGAGCCTACTCGTACTATGAGCCCACTCGTGTTATGAACCTACTCTTGTCAACCCAAACTGTCCCAGAAAAGGAACGATTTAGCTATTGGAACCATCTGATTTCCCAAGCTTTAGGGCGGCTAGATACCAAATCATTAGGGGTTTCATCGTTCACTGGGAAAATTTATGCTAATCAATTGGCTGATCTTGACTTTGTTGAGGTGGCTTCAAATAAGTTGAGCGTGATTCGGACTGACCAGCTTATCTCACAAGAGACATCAGAATACTTCAAGATTAATTTTCATTTGGCCGGCGAGGGGTGGCTCATCCAAAATGGGCGAGAGGTACAACTTCAGCCGGGTGACTGGGTTGTATATGATAATACCCGTCCGTATCGGCTTACCTTTAATGGTGATTACAAGCAACGGCTCATTTTGGTGCCAAAGGCACAACTTGAAGCAAGACTACCTGATATAGAAAATACGTTGGCGCAACCTTTGTCAAGTACACAGGGTTTGGGAAAAGTTACCGCCAATTTTGTACATACAACTTGGTCGGAAATGGGGCAGCTTGGCTTAGAGGCTAGTAAGCAGCTCAATCAGACCTTAATCGAACTGCTTGTGTCAAATCTGCGAGAGGTCTCGCAGACAGTGGCTGCTGTCAATCATAGTCGAGCCGTTACGCTACTGGAGATTAAACACTATATCGATGAGCATCTGCATGACAACCAACTTTCTGTTGGGATGATTGCGCAGGCCTTGCATATCTCAAAACGTTACCTGCATCATCTCTTTGAACAAGAGGAACTGTCTATCACCCGTTACCTTTGGGAAAAACGGTTAGAGCGATGCAAGGCCGATTTGAGTGCCCCTCATTTAGGGCATCGAAGCATTACAGACATTGCTCATGCTTGGGGGTTTCGTAGTAGCGCTCACTTTAGCCGTCTTTTCAAGGAAAGGTACGGCTTATCGGCCCGGACTTATCGTAATCAGATGCAAAATTCTCTCTGAGTCGAGTCTTAATGAATACCGAATGGTCTACGACAACAAAATATATCACAGGTGTGGGGCTGGCATTATTCGGCCTCTTTTTGCTTTATATTAGTCGTTCGATTTTACCTCTCCTCATTATTGCGGCTTTGATTGCCTTTCTCTTAAGACCTGTCATTAATTTTTTTCACAAACAAATAAGGCTGCCTCGAATTTTATCAGTGTTGTTATCTTACTTGCTCCTGGTTGCTATTTTGTTGCTCATTCCACTACTCTTTGTCCCAGTTTTTGCTGATGGTATCAATGAATTGGCTACAATCCAGTACCAAGTGTTGTTTAATACTGGTGTTGTTCGCCTGACAGAATTTCTACAGGATTTAGGTAGCTCTGAAACAGAGATTTTGGGACGCTCGATTGATCTCTCCCCAATTACTACGCCGCTCTTGGCCAGCTTGCAAACCACGGAGGCTGCCCCGCTTCAGCTACCCTCAATTCAGACGTTGATCAATTGGATTAGCTCCGCAGCCCCACCAACCTTGGCCTTTGCCTCAGATGTAGCCGGGGCCATTTTGACGGGCAGCTTGGTCATTATTCTCATTCTGTTCTTTTCCATTTATATGAGTCTTGAAGCCAGTCGTCTGTGGCGGGCGATGCTTCAGTTAGTGCCCGAACCCCATCGGCCAGAGTTCATTATTCTTACCCAACGGCTGAAAAAAACCTGGAATGCTTACGTCCAAGGGCAGTTTCAGTTGATGTTTATTATCGGCACAGTAACTTGGGTGGTGGGGAATGCGATTGGGCTGCCAAATACCTTGACCTTGGCTATCATTGCGGGAATTTTGGAACTTGTCCCAAATGTTGGGCCGTTTTTAGCGGTGATCCCTGCTTTTATCATTGCCTTGATTCTGGGGTCGACCTATCTCCCTGTCAGTAATTTTGTATTTGCCCTAATTGTCTTGGGCTGTTATATCGCGATCCAGCAGGTCGAGTATATTTTTCTCGTGCCTCGTATCATGGGCGATGCGGTTGAGCTACCCAAGCTCATTGTTTTAATTGGAATTGTTGTGGGCGCGACAATTGGTGGTATTTTGGGCATTCTGCTGGCTGCCCCGATTATTGCCTCTTGTCGTGAAATTATTCGATACGTATATGCCAAGATTTTGAATGAAGACCCATTCCCCTACGAAAATCCAGTGGACCAACTACCTAAAAAGCCAACTTGGACTGAAAAAACCATGATATATTTGACCAAATTATTTCATCAGATGATGGAAAATCGGGCCCGAAATCGTAGCTGAGCCGGTCATTATGGGCGTGTAATTTGTACCTATATTAGGCTTAAACTATACTACTGACCCAGCCATAACTTTCTAAACTTTTCAAGACGGTTCTTGGGACAAGAATTTTTGTTTAGTTTTTTATGTCCGGGTCAGTAAATATTACCACAATTAAGATACAGTTTAAAAGGAGCACTTGATGAGTAATGACGTTGTTTACAATTCCAATGTCCGCATCGAGCGGGTAAAAGGCCCCCTGCGCCGAGCTTATCTTCCCCAAGAAGATGACCCCGTTTTCTTTGGCGTTCATTCTGAAGTGGCCGAACATTACAAAGTTGACCCAAATGTCCACGACCCCCACGCTACAACCCTCGATTATGTCGTCGCCGCAACGGCTGGCTGACTGACCGGAACCTTCGGGGGCGCGCTGGAAGCGCGCGGAATAGCCGCTGGAGAAGGGGTTTTGACGTCGGAAGCCACGGGCGAAATTGAGAAAGATGGCAAGGTTTTGGTTATCAAGCGAATTCACGTCATCTATACCTTAAAAGCGGCGGCTGAACATCGCGAAACTATTGAGCGGGTACACGGCTTCCACGCCGATTTTTGCCCAGTCGCTCGTTCGATAAAGGACTCGATTGAGATTTCGACAACATTAAATGTCGAGGAAACTGAATAAGTTTTGGTGTTTACCAATTGAAAAGGAGCAGAGTGCAAGTTGGCTCTGCTCCTTTTTTATTTATGAATTGTGTAGCTGAGATTTCCAATCTCGGCTACGTAGGCAAAATTATTTTCACGGGAGCAAATGTAAAAATGATTCTAAATGTTGCTGATCTTTCGATAAAAGAACGATACAAAACGATGATTGGGGCGATTTTGCCTCGACCCATTGCCTGGGTTAGTACGATGGATAAGGCTGGCAACCTCAACGCCGCGCCATTCTCCTACTTTAATGCGGCCTGTACCAACCCGATGACCTTGGTTTTCTTTGCAGGCTATTCAGGGGCAAAAGAAGGTAAAAAGGATACCGTTCGTAACATCCAGGAGACAGAAGAGTTTGTCATAAATTTGACCAATGAAGACACCGCTGAGGCTATGAACTTAACGGCAGTGGTTTTACCGCACGGCGAGTCGGAATTTGAGTACGCTGGTATTACCCCTGCTGCGAGTGAGTTTGTAAAAGTGCCTCGGATTGCTGAAGCCCCGATTGCTTACGAGTGTAAATTACAACGGCTGATCACCATCAGTGACCAGCCCGGTGGTGGCTACGCAATTTTTGGCGAGGTCCAGGGTGTTTACCTACATGATGATGTCTATCAGGATGGTTATGTTGTGTTGGATGCCTTAAAGCCGATTGGTCGTTTGGCTGGGTCAAGCTATGCCCGAGTTACTGATACCTTTGATCTAGAGCGCCCGCCAACCCCGCCCGCAAAGTAAGACTTTACATCCAGTAAGCGCTGATTTTATCGATAGATTGTGGTGATAGGTTGTTCAAAACTGTGCTGTTTTGCAACCTCGACAACAGCCTTGGCAATTTTAGCCCCACCAGCACTTGAGGGTTCAATGGGATTGGCGTAGTCGTCTGGCTGATTGCACACTATACGCAAGTCAATGAGGGGGAGCCGATGTTCAACGGCGCATTGAATGATGACATTGTTAAAAATGGTTAACCCCACCATAAGTAACCGTTGCATTGTGGGGTCTTCGTAAGAAGGATTGTAGATTGTACAGAGGGTAGTGGGTAATTTCTGAGCAAGGATCGGTTTTAACATATCTTGATACTGTTGTTCAAATTCGTCACTAATTTGAGCTAAATTTGTAAATACTTCGGCAACAGAGTTAGCGCTTCGGCCAATAATCTCGCTATGGTGGAGGGCATTGTTTCCACCCACACTGACGAAGAGGTGGCTTGCATCAGCCGGAAGGCGTTCCAATTGTTGCGGGATGTGCATTGTCATATCCCCATCGACAGCTAACAATGTCGCCTGCCAATTCTCTGGTAACAAGTCGCGCACTTGGTCAATAACTGCTGGACCCTCTTCAACATAGGCTGCGTTATCGAAAATCGAGTCACCTAATAAAACGAGATGTGTCATTTTCTTCAAGCTCCTTGTATCTCTCTGGAAATATTGATGTTGTGGAAAGTTCCAAACTGCTTTGTCTCTGATAGTCGGGATAAATATCCTATACTTTGACTGTTTTTGCAAAACTCATGTCAAAGGTCGTCACCATTTCCCCTTTGTCTCAATTTTGAACTCTTCCTCTGGCCCAACTATAATGCTGGTATGACATTACAAACGATTGGGCAATTAGCAAGGAAAGTTGGGGTGCGGACTTCAACTTTACGATATTACGAAAAAGAAGGTCTGATCCAACCGGCTACCCGTACTGAGGCGGGCTATCGTTTATACGATCCTGAGGCGGAGCAGACCTTCTACTTTATCCAGCGTGCTCAGCGACTTGGCTTTTCTTTGGGGGATATTCGAACCTTGTTAGCCGATTGGCAACAAAACGAGCTGAGCCGTGAAGCATTGCTCCAAACGGCGGAAGCCCGATATTTGGCCTTGGAGCAGCAAATCACCCCACTGCTAGTCTTGCAACACGAGTTACAATTGTTTTTGCAGGACATGACCGCACAACACCCTGATCAATTAAATGGTGATCCATTTTTGGCCCGGATTTGCAACAACCCCCTTGATCAGCCCCTTGAAACGATGCTCGATTGGCTGATGAGCCAAACTGAGTGTCAATTGCAAAGTGAAACTGGGCAGACACTGCTCGATCAGTTACGTGGTCAACACATCCATATTTGGCAAGTTGAGCAGGAGTATCATATTTTGGTTGTGAGTGCCGACCCAGCCATCGGCCAAGCCTTGGCTGATTTAGCCCAGTTGGAGGCCGATTGCCTCGCCACTTCCCCCCATCAACCCACCCCAGAGTTGGTGCTCGATGACGAAGGCTATCTGTTTATCGCTCGTGGTGAACACGCTTTCATTTTCGCTCGCCTCTTTATGGCACTGGAAAATGAGCCAATCGCATAACTTGCCTCTTGACTTTAAACCCGACTTCAAGGTGTATCATTGGTGTATCAAAATCAAGGGGTTGGACCATCATCCAACCGACGGAGATACATCATGTCCCAAATAAACAACGAACTCACCTTAACCATTCAAGGAATGGATTGTGCTGGCTGTGCCCGCTCGATTGAGACAGGCGTGGCCCAACTGAATGGGGTTGATGGGTGTGAGCTGAATTTTACAACCGAAAAGCTGCGTGTTCGAGGTGCCATTGAGCGGCAGACGATTGTCGAACGGGTTCAGGAGTTGGGATTTTCGGTCGCCGAACCCAATCAAAATCGAGCTGTCCAGCCTGACACCCCAACCAACTTTTTTCACTATATGTGGCAACGAAATGACACCCGTTTAACCTTGATCGGGGCAATGTTGATTTTGCCCGGTTTGATTTTTGATGAGCTTCTGGGGATCCATCTGCCATTCGTGGCTGTAACCTCTCTAGCGGCGATGCTTGCCGCAGGGCTACCTATCGCTCGAAGCGCTTGGCGGACATTGACTATCAATCGGGAAATCAACATCAATGTCCTGATGACCATTGCAGCCATTGGGGCTGTTATCATCGGGGCCTACACTGAGGCAGGTATGGTGATGGTTTTGTTTGCCTTGGGCGAGAGTTTGGAGGGGTACACTGCCAGTCGAGCCAGACAATCCATCCGTAGCCTGATGGCTGTGGTCCCCAATGAGGCAACCCTGCTTGACCCAGCTTCAGGGCAGGAAACACGAGTGAACATTAATGATTTGTTGATCGGTCAAGTTATTGTGGTCAAGCCAGGGGAGCGTATTCCGATGGATGGGCGGGTCATTGCTGGATATTCGAGTGTCGATCAAGCCCCCATCACGGGGGAGAGCAAGCCCATCGAAAAAGGGATCGGGGCTGAGGTCTTTGCGGGTAGCATCAACAGCGAAGGTGTGCTTGAGGTCGAGGTTACGCATTTGGCCAGTGATAACACCATCAGCCGTTTGATCAAAATGGTTGAGGAGGCTCAGGAGAAACGTGCTCCTAGCCAACGTTTTATTGATCAATTTGCCAAGTATTATACCCCAGCCGTGGTTGCTTTTGCTGCTCTCGTTGCCATTGTGCCACCCCTGTTCTTTGACCAGCCCTTCTGGAACCCGAACCCAGATACCTTTGGCTGGCTCTATCGTGGCTTGGCTCTCCTGGTGGTGGCCTGTCCGTGTGCTTTGGTCATCAGTACGCCCGTGAGTATCATCAGCGCGATTAGCAATGCGGCAAGCCGTGGGGTGATGATCAAAGGGGGAGCTTATTTGGAAACATTGAGCCGGATCAAAGCTGTGGCTATTGATAAAACGGGAACGCTGACCAAAGGGCAGCCAAAGGTTGTTGCCTTGCGTGCCGCTGTGTGTGAGGAGACACCCGATTTGGCGATTGGTACTTGTTACTGGTGCGACGACGTTCTGGCTCTGGCTAGTGCGGTCGAACGGCGTAGCGAGCATCCCTTTGCGTCGGCCATTCTCAATCAGGCTGAAGCACGTAACCTCCATCAAAAATACCCGACAGCGGAGATGGTCCAGGCACTCACTGGTAAAGGAGTGATGGGACAAGTCAATGGGGCCTCTGTTGTGGTGGGCAGTCACAGCTACTTTGACGAAGCGATGCCTCATCCAGAACAAGCCTGTCAAAGTGCTCAGGCCAGTAGCAATCAAGGCTACACGCCGCTGCTTGTTGGGAGCAATGACGATTATTTGGGTACGATTACGGTGGCGGATACCATTCGGCCCGATAGCCCCGAGGTGATTGCGCACCTAAAAGAAAGTGGGGTGGTCCACTCCGTGATGTTGACGGGTGATAATCAATGGGTGGCTGAGCAGATTGCTGCTGAGGTTGGGGTAACGGATGTGCGGGCTGAATTGTTGCCCGAAAACAAGGTGCAGGCCGTGGAGCAGTTGCAGCTTGAGTACGGCTCTGTAGCGATGGTCGGTGACGGGATTAACGACACCCCAGCCTTAGCGACGGCCAGCGTGGGTATTGCCATCGGCGGAGCGGGTAACGCGCAAGCAATGGAAACCGCCGACATCACGCTGATGAATGATGATCTACGTCAACTGCCCTTTCTTTTCAAACTCAGTCAAACCACGATGCGGACCATTTTTACGAACGTTGCCATTAGCATCGGGCTCAAAGGTGTTTTTCTGATCCTTGTAATTTTGGGTCTTAGCACGATGTGGATGGCAGTTCTGGCTGATATGGGAACCTCTCTGTTGGTCACCTTGAATGGAATGCGGTTGTTGCGGTATCAGGGCTGAAGATTGAGCAATTTTCAAGAAGAATAAAGTGAACATGTGTGCTAATCTGTAATCGACTTTTATATTATTTCAAAAGGAGATTGATGATGGAAACCTTAGCAATGTTCATAAAAACAAAAACGCAACCCGGTAAGCGAGACGAAGTGATGGCTCTTTGGGAGTCACATTTGAAACCTCGGCTTGAGGCAAACGAAGCCCAGCAAACTTATTTTTTCTGTTATGATAATGCCGATGCTGATACCTTCTATATTTTCGAATATTACACCGACATTAAAGCTTTTGAAGCCAATGCCCAACAGCCTTGGTTCGCCGAATATATGGCTGCGGCTGGCCCCTTGCTAGCAGGAATGCCCGAAGTGGGAATGGCCACACCAAAATATATTAAGCCCGCCTCGTAAGCCTGATTATCCTCCTGTAGCCGAGATTTCCAATCTCGTAATTACGCCTACAAAATTTGGAAACCTCGGCTACAAGTATCTCCTCAAGCAAAATCTCTACCTTGTTCACCTTATTAATCCTTATATATTTCATCCTAAGTCATTGATCTAGTCCATTAATGCTAGGACTAAAATGTGATTCAGTTTAACATTGTTTTGTGCTACATTGAGAGCTACTGACCCCATAATGAACTTCTGAACATTTCAGGACAGTTCCGGTTGGTCACTTAGATGATTTCTTGCGAATGAATTAACAACCGCAGAAAGGTTTTTCTCAATGAGCCATCACAATTCAATGATGATCCATGTCGATAATTTATCTACGCTGGCAACGGATCTTGAACTCAAAGAATTATTCGTTCCTTATGGTCTCATGACCCTCACCCAGATTGAACGTAAGTATCAGCATAATGCGGGGTTTGTTGAAATGCCGATTGATGAAGGCCGCCAAGCGATTGAGGTCTTAAACGGGCAAACCTATCAGGGACGCACTTTGCGAGTCCAGGAGACCGCCCGCATTTTAACGGTTGACAATAATAGCATCCACTGCAACTATCTCAACGCCGTTTTTAGTCTACAGGGCTACTACAACGAGTTTGTCCGCTCGGCTGAGGACGCGCTGCAATTCTTCCAAATAAAAATTCCCCACATCGTTCTCATTGAGGCAGATTTACCTGATATGGATGTTCACGAACTATGCACTCGTATTCAGGCGAATCCATTGCTTGATGAAATGAAGATTGCGTTGATGTCAGAGTGGACCACCGACTTCAGCCGGCCACCCAACCCACGTATCGATGGTGTTTTCACCACCCCCATCAACACTATGCAACTGTTCAAATACATCGAAAAGTATCTCCAGGATCAGGGTAAACCTCACCTGATTATCCGCCGTTAAACCAAATCGCCCTAGATACTCATTTACTGATCAGACTGGCCATTGCAACATTGGCGTAACAATGCCATCCCATAGTCGTTGCCATTCGGCGTTCGGATTAATGTGTGGATGTGAAATTTCTCAGGCTCGGTATTGCTCAAAAAAATTCCGGCCTGATGATCGAACTCGATGATCAACACGGGGCTTTGAATCCGGTAATAAAACGGGCTGTCATCATCCGTGCCACCGATCCAGCAAAACCAGGTGTCATCCAAATGCTGCTCGACGTCACGCATCCGCGCCTCAAGGGGGCCACACGGCAGATAATTGAGGTAGGCCCGGATCAGACCCAACAGGCGTTCTCGTGATTCTGAGGAAAAACCGCTCGCTGGGGTACCTTCCAAGGGCACGACGCGATTGTCTTGAAAGGCACCGCAAAGGTGCAACTCATCCGCCATTGCGACACGCCCGGCGGGCATCAGCGGATCGCGCTTGTGATGATACAAAAGGGCCAGTTTTTGCGAAGCCGGATCAAGGCTGCGCATAAGCTCCAGGGCACCCCGCTCCTCAGCTTCAAATACCCGCAGCCCGGCATTGGGACCGCTGTCGATATGGTCTGGCTCTGCGCCGAAGAACACGGGAGTGAGAACCATTTGCTGGCCAATCACTAAACAGCTCAGGCACACGTGATGGCCATAAAATGTCCAGCCCCAGGGAGATGTCAGGTCGGGCTTACCGAATAAATTGAAGTTGTAGCTGTATTCGTTGAGTACACCTGGCCCACCGACAAGTTCACCAAGGAAATGATTGATCTGCATCAGGCCCCGCATCTTTTGATAACCAGCCGGACTCAGACTCGACTCAATCACGGCGAGAATCGATTCGCGCAGGCCAGCCTCGATTTCCTCCAGACGCAAGCCAAATCGATGCATATACACTTCAGGATTCATCCAAGCGCGCCATTCGCGGGCATCCAGCTCGTGACACAAGGTTTGCTTTTGTGCGGGGCTCAATTGGGCTAGCAAGTCGTTGGCTGCAAGCACCATCGCCTCAACTGGCGCACCCTCGTCTGCCAATTCGAATAAACCGTCGATACGCTCGCCATCACTGGTTATGCCATAGAACTCTGATTCCTGGTACCGTTTTTGCCATTCGGCGAATAAGGGGGCGACTCTGGGGATTGACATGATCCGATCAGCCCAAGAATAGGCATCCATTTTCTCGATCCCGGCAATCCGCGGATCGTCGTGCGGACGCACGTATTTGCGAAAGTTCTTACCGTTTTTAGAACTCATTATATCAGTCCGGGATATGAGCCACCATCAAGCTGGATATTCTGCCCAGAGATGTAGCCCGCTTGGGCACTACACAAGAAGGCACACGTGTCGGCGAATTCTTCTGGTGCACCCAGGCGTTTGGCTGCGATTGATTGGGCAATGCGGCGTCTCGCCTCTTCCATATCAATGCCGTACTCCTTCATCATGCGCTCGGCCATAAAGCGTTGCCTTGGCGTATCGATTCGCTCGGGAAGCAAATTATTGATGGTGACGTTATCGACCGCTGACTCAATGGACATGGCTTTGGAAAAGGCAGTCAGCCCCGTTCGGGCGGTCGTTGACAAAGACATCCTCGCTCGTGGGCTTTTAACCATGGCTGAAGTGATATTGACAATGCGACCAAAGCGGCGTGTCCGCATACCAGGCAGCACAGCCCGAATCAACAAGATCGGCGCGAGCATATTGGCTTCAATCGCGACCATCCACGCCTCATGATCCCAGTCGGCCAGTTTGCCCGGTGGTGGCCCGGCGTTGTTGTTGACCAGGATGTCTGGTTCGGGGCACGCATTGACGAGCACGTCGCGGCCCTCGGGCGTGTTGATATCAGCCGCAACCGTGTTGACCGGTCCCCCAGTTTGCTGCTCGATTTTGGCTTGGGCTGCCTCAAGTCGGCTGACATCACGCCCGTTGATCCAGACTTCGCACCCCTCGCGGCTCAGCGCCGTGGCGCAGGCCAGCCCCAATCCGCTAGTAGAAGCGGCAACCAGCGCTTTGCGACCGTTTAATCCAAGATCCATTTGCTTCTCCTGTTAGGGTCGAGGCCAGGCCATGATCGGCAACCTCAACAATATGTCCATCGGGGCGCACCAAGAGTGCACCAGCGGGACCCAATTGCATTTGACTGGCCCAATTGCCAGCCGATACGGTAAAGTCGCGGCCCTCAGCCCGATGGGTGATTGGCAGATGACTATGATCAACCCAGGAAGACCACTGCTGGGAATCGGGGCCACTGATTAGCGTCAGCCTATCGGGTGCAATCAAGTCAAGGCTTGACCGCCCGTCGCTCAACACGATATGAGGCAAGTGGGCACCGTTTATGGCTCTCGGGCTATATTCGTTAATCGGTAAGTGGTCGTCAACCTTGCTGTTCTCGCCATAAATATAGCCGAGTTGTAAACGCAAGCTGTCAAAGTGATCTTTTTGCAGCGCAATCGCTGCGTCTATTGCCGAGCGAGCCTGCGGATCGGCCAGACGGGCGCGTAACGTTTCACGACTCACGGTCAGACCAGAGCCATACCCCAATGCCTCTTTTAAGATAAGCATGCTTGAGGCGTTCTCATGACTCTGCGTCGCGTTGACTTGCGCAATTTCGCGCCGTTCGGATTCGTAGCTATCGAGGAGCTTGGGATTGGCCCAACCGGCTTCAACGGCCGCAATTTTCCAGCACAAGTTATCGATATCACCGATGCCGGTGTTCAAGCCCAGACCGCCGGAGGGCGGAAACCGATGCGCCGCATCACCCGCCAGAAAACAGTTGCCAACTCGGTACTGTTTGGCAACCTGTACCGACATAGACCAGCGCCGTACCGTTTTTATTTGCAAGTCAGGAACGTCTTGTCCAATGGCGGCGTTCACCAACGCGTGGCAACGCTCGGGGCCAAAGTCCTTACTGGTCTCTTCAGGCAGGCAACGGTGCATCACCACCCAAGTTTTACTAATGTCATAAGCGATCAGCACGCGGCTGTCGGTGGGGCCGAACAAGAAGTAGAGAATGCCGGGATGTTCGCCAACTAATGCCCGCAAATCGGCCTGAAAATGGATCATCATGTTGTTCGTCAGATTTGCAGGGCCGTCCATGGGGATCTGCATCGCCTCTCGTACCGGGCTGCCAGCCCCGTCGGCGGCGATCAGGTAGCGGCTGCGAATCTTAACATGGTCGCCGCTGTCAAGATCAACCAAGTCCGACACAATGGTATCGCCGTCTGACTCACACGAGCGCCAGAGCAAGCCCCTGCGTACCTGCACACTACTTAATGTCGCCAGGGAACGCTCAATGACCTCTTCAAAGGCGGGTTGGGCGATATTGATCAACGGGTGAGGCGTCAATTTGCGCACCGCTTTGTCCTGCCGTTCATAGGGCAATGATCCGAAGGGCGGTGTTGCCAAATTTTCGACGAAGCGCACAAACGCACCCTCCCCCGTCGGGGTTGCCGCCCGGTAAATTTGCTCCATTGACAGCCCCGCCGCCGCACAAATCTCGAGCGTTCGCGAATTGACGGCGTGTGCCTTCGGCGCTTCCAGGCGCACCGCGCGTTTCTCGGCAACAATCGTATCTAACTGATGCCGCCCCAGCAGCCGAGCACCCATTAACCCCACCGGGCCAGCCCCCACAATCAGGACATCGGTTTCAATCGGTATCATCTAATCCAGCCCCCCATGACGTCGGCCATTGCGGATTGTCTCCCAATCGTTCACTCTGCTGACCAGGCCCCAATACGGGAGAATTATAAGGGAACAAAGGGGATTGAGCGAATGCCCATTCCCAGCTTTTGGGTCAGATGTATTGCTTTGTTAGATTAATAAAGAGAAAAAGGTTGTGGCCGAGACACATTGGAACGAAATCCGGTCTTGAAATTGACAGAGAATCACCCAGAAATCTTTAGGAGGTTTTCACCTTCAAGTCAATCAAATTGATTGTCAGAAGAACAAATGAAGAATTTGGATTATGGATTAGTTTATTTGTGTTGTTAGCCAGCAGTCCAATAAACGCTATCCCAAAATTTTCTCATCATACAGCTTTTTCGCCAAATAAACAGCTCTTGCTTCTATTTTCTCTGTACTCCACTCATCTACACTGAGAATTATTTCATCGAGCGGGTATTGCTTTTCCAACAAAATTTTCTTTTTTGACTCGAAATTCAAGTTCTTTAACTCTTCATTATTTGTTTTCTTATCAATGAGGATAAGGTTTCCAATGTTGCCTACCAAAACATCTTTTTCGTCCGAGTCAATGTGGTCTTCCGGTAGCAAATGTTCAATCGACATCGAGTCGTAATCTACAGTCAATCCGCTGGGGTTCTCCCCCAAGAGCTTTTTTAATGCATAGTGAATGACTGTCTTATTTTTCGTGCGCCTGGAAGTGTAACTAAGTTGTATAAAACTTGCTTGAAATTCATTAAAACTGGGAAGTTTTGCTTTTAAACTTCGAGATAAACTTGTTAAGGTAGACTGTATAGCTGAATGATCTTCAGCCTTAGACAATTGTATAGCGTGCTTTGAATAGTTTGTAGCAATGGCCCCAGATGATCGCTGTGATGTCACAGCGTTGAATACAAAGTGAAAATATTCAATCTTCTCAAGAGCGGTTGAGAACATCTTTAGTGAAATTCTCTTTTCACGATAAGCTCGAATTAATGAAAGCACCATTGATCGCTGTTGTTGAACACCAAAAAGTAACAGTGCTTCAAGACTCTGTTTAACCTTTTGCTGTTCTGAGTTCCAATGGTAACTCTTAGGTGCAATAATACTTAAATAATACTCTGAGTTAATTTCAATTTGCTTAAGCAATTTTGCGGCGCTTTGAGAGTCCGATGCTTCATTCTTTAAATCTGCAAACAAAGCCTTGTCTGTAATGTATTTCTTTTCAGACAACCAGTAATGCGCAAGATAAGTATCCATCCCATGTTGAAATCCTGCATCGTCAAACCGCTGTAAAATCTGATTCCATACTATTTTTGCAGTATCATTTTTCTCATTATTTGACTGCATTTTTTTCATCAAGTGATTCTTGACTAGATCCGAGGTTGTAAGATCACGACCACGTGCATTAAGCGTTTCAAAAATCAGATATGCATCATCCTCATTATCTAGTTGAATAAACACGAGTTTTAACGATAGAACCCTATCTCGGATTTCCTTTAATTTTTTCACCGCAGCAGATTTTGTATCTGTAAACATACTCAATTGAACTGCATCGCCACTGACCTCACTCGGCAACTCATTATCTAAACTCTTGGTGATGTATTCAAAGGCATTCTTCAGATTCTGTTCCTCTGAGCCCACGCTACATTCCACTTGATATCCATTAAACGATTGGATATGATTTTGGAGATACGGATATGATGTCTCTGAATTGAGAACAAACTCATCAAGGTTATCGATGTTTGGCCGTTCAATAAATTGGTGTATTCCTCGTGCGAGATTTTCTTCATCCAATGCAATGAATGCATTTCGAATGGCAGCAAGTATTAGTGTTATTGTACTGAGTCTCTGCTGACCATCCACAATGCCAAAGTAAGGTTTTTTTTCTTGGTAGACTACCATAGAACCTATAAAATATTGATCATTCTCGTCTTTAATCACGTCATTCCAGAAATTGCTGACTTCATCATCCCCCCAAGAATATGGTCGTTGGAATCTTGGTATTCGAAAGTATCCAAGTGGAAATATCTCTTGAACTTCTAAGTCATTGGCTTCAATTTTCATGGGGTTTGGTCCTTGTAGAATTTCTAAACTTAAATCAAAATACGCTGGTTTATCATAATCTTATCCGCCGCCCCGTTAAGCGGGCGCATCGACCATAAATTTTTATGGCCGATGCGTCCATTATAAATCAACCAAAGTACGTTGTCTACCTAAAACTTAACATAACAAGAAGATGAACGAGCCTTGAATAAGCTATTTCCAACCGAACCTAATCGTAAATCAAAAACCGTAAATTACGCCCGCGCTCGCCGCCACGACTCAGCGGTAGGGTCGATAATCGACAGCCCCCCATCGACGACGAGTGTGGCTCCGGTGATGAAGGAGGCTTGCGCGGAGGCGAGAAAGAGGACGGCGGTGGCAATCTCTTCGGGCTGGCCCATTCGCTCAAAGAGAGAGGTGGTGTTGAACCATTCGGCTTGAGCGGGATCGTCGGGATTGGGAAAGGTGTTGGGTGTTTCAATCCAGCCGGGGGAGATGGCATTGACCCGGATGTTGAGCGGGGCGAAATCGACGGCGAGGCTGCGCGTCAGCCCCTCCACACCCGCCTTCATGGTACCGTACAGCCCGTAGTTGCCGTGGATGCTGGCGGTGGAGGAGATGTTGACGATGGCCCCGCCCTGCTCACGCATTAGGCCGACAGCGAAGGTGCTCATCAGGTAGGTGCTGCGCAGATTGCTACCCGCCATCCGATCCCACCGCTGATCCACATCGGTCTGCACCTCATCGGGATTGAGCTTGACCTCACCGCCCCGCGACTCGCCCTCACCTGCATTGTTAACCAACACATCCAATCGACCATACCGCTCGCCAATTGTTTTGATACATTGATGCACCTGCGCTGAGTCGCTCAAATCGACGGAGAAGAACTCGACGAAGCCGCCCCGCTCGGCAATCGTCTGTTGGGTAGCCTCGCCTTTGGCCTGACTGCGCCCGATGATGATGACTCTGGCCTCGGCTTCGACAAAGGCCATCGCAATCGCCCGACCAATGCCGGAGTTGCCGCCTGTAACAATCATAATTTGATCTTTGAAACTCATTGTAACGCTCCTCTGAAAATAAGTGAGTAGTGGATGGTGATGAGTGGTCAGTCGTCAGTAATCGGTAAGTAGTGATCAATAAAAACCCAGAATCAATAATCCGTGTTCTTCCTTATCCCTGTATAGTAATAGAAACATCAAATAAAATCCGGACAAAAAACCATCCTGTCATGCCCGAATGATTTTGTCGGGCATCCACGTGGCATTGTAGCGGTGGATGCCCGCCAGAAGCACGCGGGAATGACAGGAACCGATTTTACGGGTTTAAAATGTTTCGTCTATAAGTACTTGCAATGTTCGTTACCTACCAGACCTAAAGATTCAGGACTTACGCAGAACGTAGAACAAGTTGCTAACTTGTTTAATCATAGGCCGTTGTAAGACGCAAATTAGCAATTTACGCTACGTATCTGCAACGGTTGACCAGAAGCTGCGTAAGTTCTGGAGTCTAATTTTCATTTTTCGTTGTCACCTCGCAGGCACTCTTGGCCTCAGCGAGTGCTCCTCTGGCTCCCTCAATAAGATAAGAGATATCCATTCCATACGTGAAAAGTTGTATCTCTAGATTGGACATCGCTCGAATATGGTCTGGCCCCGCCGCGTCGATACCCAGAGGAATTTTGGCAGCTTGGCATTTGGCTGCAACGCGCTCGATTAAAGCCGTTACTTCGGGATGCTGGGTGTCGGGCAATAGATTGAGCGAGGCGGTCAAATCGGCGGGACCGATGAAGGCGACATCGAAGCCCGGTACCGCCAAAATTTCGTCAATATTTTCTACGGCCTGCACATCTTCGATCTGGATGATGAGGGTAACATGCTCATTAGCCTGAGCGATGTACTCCCACATATTTTCAAAATAGTTTGAAGCCCGCCACGGTCCCACCCCGCGTTTGCCCAGTGGTGGATATCGTGTGGCAGATACGGCCTGTTTGGCATCAGCCGCGCTGTTCACCATCGGAATAAATAGGCCATCAACACCAAGATCGAGGGCGATTTTGATGAGGGCTTCGTTATTTTGACGTACTCGATAGATGATGGCCGCATCATTTCCTTTTGCGGCCATTACCATATTGCGCAACGACTCCTCGCCAATCGGGGCGCGCTCCCCATCGATGAGCAGAAAATCAAAGCCGCTTTGGCTCAGGATCTCGGTGCAGGCCGGATCGGCCAGTGAGACCCAGGTGCCAAATACCGTTTGGCCATGTGCTAACTTTTCCTTAAGCAGTGTGCCCATTGGTTGCTCCATTGGTATGCCCATTGATGGCCCCATTGGTTTGTACTTTCTGTGGTAATTTTTTATACACTTTGCGGATGTTCAGATCAAACACATTCTCGCGCCAATCGTTTGGAATAGCGACCTTGTAAGGATCGTCATAATCCCAATGCGGATAATCGGAGGCGAACATCAGGGTGTTTTTGCCATCGATGGCGTCGAGCAAGTTCCACAGATGCTCTTTTTTGGCGGGCTGCTCCAGGGGCTGGGTGGTGAAGCGGATGTGGTCGTGAGCGTACTCGCTTGGCAAGCGTTTGAGCCATGGTGTTTCTTTACGGAGTGCTTTGTAGCCCGCATCCAGCCGCCACAGGACCGCAGGCAACCAGGCGATGCCGCACTCGATGATGATAAAGGTTAGGTTGGGCCACTTTTCAAAAACGCCGTGCACGATCAAGCTGGCAACATGGCTCATTGCGCTTTCGCATAGCAGAGCGTGGTGTTCATAATAGAAGGTTGGGGCCATGGTGAAGCTGGAGTCAGAATTGACCCCGCCCGTCCCACCGAGGTGAATAGCAATGGGCAGATCCATATCGGAAGCTGCTTGCCAAATCGGGTGGTAGAACGGCTCGCCGTAGGGCCGACGGGCGGCAGAACTGAGCATCACTTGCACGATGTCAGGGTGGTGACCCATCCGGCGAATTTCCGCTGCGGCCCCCTCTGGGTCTTGCGGCGCCACGGCCAGTGACCCTTTGAGGCGACCGTCACGGGCCAGCCAATGGTCAACGATATAGTCGTTATTGGCCTTGGCCAGGGCTGAAGCATAGTAAGGATTGGCAATCGTTGAGAGATCGATGATTTCCTCGCCCGTCAGAATGGCGTATTCGAGATTGTACTTATCCAATAACTCCCGCTTCATCAGGTCATAATCGGCCCCAGCGGGCATCCCTTCGGTCGGTTCGATGTCCGTGCGGCGATAGCCTTCCGGATGTAACCAAGGGCGGTGTCCGTGAGGGAACGACTCAGGCCCACCAACCCGTTCACCGCGCTCTAAATAATCTCGAAAGGTTGGCTCCATATACGGCAACAACACATTGGCATTCACCCAGTCATTGTGCACATCACAATCAATCATCGTTGACTCCTTTTGTGAGGGTAATTGGTATATCGTAATCAGTAAATAAAGATGAGGGTATTTTAAGATAAAACACAAAGTTCTCAAAGGATGAAGAAATCACACAAAGAGCCTTTGAAAACTGGCAATTTAATTGTGTGCTTCTAATTTGAAACCAATGCTCATTACCCTGTTAGATTCGGTTCAGCTCCCCATGTAATCGGCGGCTGAGCACCCGCCAGCGACTATAGAACTCATCGCTGCCGACATGGCAAAGCCGCACGTGTCGATTGCCATTGAAGCCAGTCCGGGCGTGCATCACTCGGGCATTGTCAAAAGCGAAGGCCTCGCCGGAGTTGAGCAGATGATGCAGGTGATATTTTGAATCATAGGCCATATCATAGATTTTTCGCAGGGCAGCGTAGGTTGGCTCCATCAAATCTGGCGGCAGATCAATCGGCCCCATCGTCCGCTCATTCAAGCGAAACTCCTTGATTTGGTCAAAATAATCAAGATTGATGACCGGAGACTCGGCCCGTAGCCCAACGGTGTCGAGAAAACGACGATGGGGAATGGGGACGCGACTGAGCAAGTCGTAGGCTTCAGGGTCGGCTGCTTTCAAGTCTGCGGCCAGCTTAAAGCCATCGGTCATCACCGAGACACCACCGCCATCCTCGCTGGCTTGGAGGCAGTGGAAGATCATGATGCCGGGTGGAGGCTCACGGAAATTTTCGTCGGTATGGGGCCGGATGGGATGGGGGGAGTTGGCCAGAACCGTTGGGTCAGGCGTAGTGATAATTTCGAAGACGCGCCCATAGTGGGTTTCCCGAACATAGCCTAACATTTCCGCCAATCGTTCGGTCTCTTCGACGACCGACGGGACATTGCGGAGTAAGCACAAGCCATAAATTCGAACACTTTCGTGAATATGCCACCGCTCCGCCTCATCTGTTTGCGCTTTGACGTAATCCGCCTCAGGCACCTGCCCAGCTAGCGAACTGTCCCATAAAATGGGCTGATGTCGGCGGGCGGCGCGTTCCGTCGTCGAGCTGTAGCAGTGGGTGCGTAGCCAATCGACCTGGTAATGTGTGATGTGTCCATCATTGGCCCAAACGATTTCGAGGGCACCTTGGTCGTTCAGTTTGATAGATTGAGGGGAAATATCGGTGGGGATATTTCCTAATTCCAGAAAGCGATGGCCGCCGCTGTGATCACCACACGCCTCACAAGCACAGTTGTCCCGCAGCCAAATGGTGTGAAAGACGCTTTGATGTCCATCGGCCCAGGTGATGGTCAGCTGCCGATCAGCTTGGGCTAATTGTTGCACTGTCGATACTATCGTGCCATTTTGTTTCGTCATGGTTACAGTCATTGTAAACATCCTCCTTTGGATTTAGTATGACGATAATGTTGAAATGTATTTGGTTGTCATGAAGAAATGGTTAAAGCCGTTGCGAAATTTGCTCTGCCGTTGCTTTGACCAAATCAGCCATGGCTTGATCTTGACCCTTAGGTGGGAAGCGAAAGGCTGGTCCACCTAGTGACACTGCCGCGATGACACGATGGGCTTGATAGATGGGGGCTGCTACCCCAACCAGACCAGCCTCGGTCTGTTCATGAGTCCAAGCGTGTCCTACCTGCCGAATATCATCGACATATTGTCGGATTGTGTCTGGATTCGTGATTGTCTTTTCAGTGAGCTTTTCCAGAGGGGGTGCTAGATAAGTTTGTAAGGTATCGTCGGGGAGAAATGCTAAAAGAATTTTGCCAGCCGCAGTGGTGTGGAGAGGAAAGTACGTTCCGATCCAGTTGCGGAGAAGGATGTGATGTTGGCTGTCGATTTGATCGAGATAGTAGACTTGACTGTCGGCCAGAGTGCAGAGATAAACAGTTTCGCCAGTTTGTTGGGCTAACTGCTCCAGACAAGGGCGAGCAATCCGTTTGAGATCACGCAGTTTGGGTTTGGAGTGAGCAAAGGTGTGGATAGTGGGACCAATCTGGAAATGTCGCCCATCCTCCACCCGCACAACTGCCCCCAGTTCTTCCAACGTGTTCAACATTCGAATGACCGTGGTGCGTGGTAAGTCGATTTGACCCGCAATCTCAGCCGGTCGGATGGCATCGGGTGCTTCATCGATGACTTTGAGAATGGAAAATGCCCGTTCTAAAGCCTGAATACTCATGCTTTTGTCCGTATCGTGAACAACTTGTTTGTATCGTGGTCAAATTAAAACATGGAAAGGATTTTGTGTCAAGGGAGTATTTTAGAGTGAGGTAAAATAAAAAAGTGGAAGATGATGAAATCTTCCACTTTTTCAGACTTGGTTACGCTTACCAGATAAAGGTAATTCATTCCGACTGCGGACCGGTGAACTTTCCTTCGTTGGTCCCGAAAAAGATAAACGTTTCTGATGTTCTTTCATTAATCCAGATGAGTCCTCTGTCAAAATCTTGAAAGGTGAGTGCATCATCTTGATCATCTTCTGGTTCTGGCTCACCTAAATTTTTTCCTTCAGTAGAGCAATATAGGACGCTCATACCCGACCTAACTCGGTGATCTGTTGGGCAACTCCCTTGATTATTTAAGCTGTCCCTAGAAAAACTAACCCAAGTCCCGTCATTTTTCGCAATGACATACAACCTTTTGTTAGCAGACCAAAATACATTTGCGTTCTCGAATCGTTGCCAGAGAAAATAACCAAATACAGGTGCTTTGGAACAGCCTAGCTCACCAATATAATTTACCCATACTTTTCTGATCTCTGATCTTTCATTTAGTGTATGATTACAATCCCGAACAATTGCGTTAGCTTGTGCAGTGGCAGTGGCGATTGTTTCAGCAGTGGCAGTTGCATTGGCTTGCGCGGTAGCAACTGCTTCTGTCTGAGCAATTTGAGTTGATTGAGCAATGATAGTTTGAGTAGCCTCAATTTTGTATAAATCATTAGAAGCTGTAGCTGTAGCTGCAATCGCTACTATTTCAGTTGTTTGTGTCTCTGTCTCTTCGGAATTTTTCTCTGAAGATAGTGAAATTTGATAGGCTTCAGGTTGTAATACTTCTTCATTATCACTACTATGAACAACTGTAAATAGCGTGGAGTCAGCAACACTAATTGCGACTGGAGAGCTATTCTCCCTTATTGTAGTTTCTTGTTTTATTAAATCGGCTTGAGTAGGATTTTGGGAGCTTCTAATGAGCCAGACCTCACCGTTATCTTTTAGGATGAATAGGCCCTGCGCAGCAGCAAAAATACTCTTTGTGTCAGTACCAGTATCAATTATTAGATTGCGCTGCTCATCCTGATGCTCTTGATAACGCCAGATATTGCCATTCTCTCGTAAGATATAAAGAACATTATTAAATGCAGTGATTTCACGATTGAGCGAGTCAGCCACTAATTCCTCAAAGGTTGTAAAATCACCATTTAAATCAGTTCTTCCAACTCTACCATCTTCGCTCAGCAGATATAAAGTGTTGCCATCTGGGAATATCTGACGGGCATTCAAAAACTCACCTACTGCTTGGAGTTTCTTGTTCTCACGATTATAACGTAAAACACGCCCAAAACGGTCAACCATTAGCAGTACTGTGTCATCTAAGGGAAATATTTGATGGATACCTCCGGTGTATAGAAGGTCAGTATTTGGGGTTGTAGTATGATTTACTAAAATAAGATTTGCGCGATCAATATAAAAAGCTTCTTTAATAATTGGTTTGGGGTTTTGGGGATTGTCATCAAAAAAATAGACTTTTCCATCCTGAGTAAGGTAATAGGCCCCGTTGTCTATGGCAAAAATTTGACGAGGCGTTGCCATATTACCAAAAGGAAAACGTGTCTCATTTGAAATGGTTATAATGTTACTAATCTCAAGGGAAGCGGTATATACCTGAGTACCTGAGAAATAGTACGATTTCTGAAGTTGTGTGTTCATTGAGAAGATACTACCTGGTCCGAGAACTTCTTTGCTATTCAGCATCTTTGCTCGGACTTCATCTCTTTCCTGAGTGGGGGGAGCAATGACTTTTTCTGGTTGAGGGAGACTGTCTTTAAATATATCAATAGACTCTTGGGCCTTATCGGGATTATTATTCTCGGCATACAGACAGGCCCGATATAAGTATGTGGTGGGAATAATAGACTCGGCCGTCTGAATATATTGATCCAAAATTTTTATAGCTTCAGCAACTTTTTCTAACTGATACTGAGTCAGCGCAAGCATAATTTGGATTGGTCGTGGAGTGACATTATCATTAGGGGCTAGGTTATCTGCAAGACGATAAAACCCTAAAGCCCCAACGTAATCTCTCTCTTCAAAGGCTTCATTACCCAACCATAAAGCTAAAAGAGATGGTTGGGTTACATTATCATCGAATCTAATTCGATAAGCAAGAAATTTTGTGAGTTGGGGCCAATCCTGAGCTGGCCCTTCTACAGACCAACTTTTCTCATCAGCACTTTCAACTATTATTCGAATATTATCCATATTTGAAGAGGAGCGACTGGTGAGTATGGCTTTTATCTTGAGTTTGCGGTAGTTAATATAAGGCAAGATGCGGCGCAACGGTACTTCAATCGTTTCGCCCAACACCGTGAATGATAAGTTCGCTGGTGGTTCTATATCAGATAATTTTGGGCGCTCGCGTGACAATTCATCGGGCTTTGAACTGTTGGGGATAGAAATATCAGGTGTCAGAGACAGTACAGGAAAGAGGTGGGGATTTAATATATCATTGCGACAAGATCTTGTTTTACCAGATAGAATAAGACTTGATTCAACTAACTCAACGTTTGGGTCTTGCGCTAAATTTGGTAGAGTGGTCGGCGCAAATTGTTCTAAGGCAATACTATTATTGTAACTCACCCTATATTGTAGAGCGACTGCATCTTTCTTTAACCCATCTTTATCCTCTGACCAAACCTCTACTGTAAATACACCTTCTTTATTATAATGAGTCGAAATATAGCTCATAACATTAAGCAAGAAAAGAGCAAGCGTAACTAGTAGTATCAATATTTTCCAATGTTCAGTTGCCCACTTTAGGGGAATATAAATCGGTTGAAGCCAACGATCTGCAAATATCCCGAAAAGTAAGGCCAAACAAACTACAAGAATTGTGAGAGGATAAGATGTACCTGTTATAAAGTCTCTTAACCAAGCGAAATCATGGCCCCAGTCAACCAATAAAGCTAGAAAAAATAACATGACAAAAAAAACAATCCACCAATAATTATTTTTTAGTCTGTGCCAAATATCCTGCATTTGTCTTTGGATGTAATCTCTAAGGTTAGAGAGAATTTGCATCACTAAATCCTCCTAATCAATATATTTCCTTTTCTCTTCAAATTTTTATGCTTGTACTCACCCAGAATATCTCCAAAAACCTCTTGTAATTTACCATTCCCCTCTCACCAGACTCCCATAGTATGAATAATCTAAGAACCCCCATTCCCCTTTAGCACTATTAAAACAACAAGCCTATAATCGGCGGGAAAAAAGGGGGACTATTATGGAACCCACAACCGCTGAAAAAATAAGTAAACTTCATTGGAGTACAATCGCTCATGCGTCTAACATTGGGTTTGTACAGCTGACCTACTTTGGCTCGATCTTTGTTCTTTTCCTCAGTGCCTTAGCCCTGGATAAAACCCAAATCGGCTTTATCCTCTCTCTCATCCAATTTTCTGATGCCATTGCGCTTTTTATCGCACCCACTGTCGCCCGGATTGGGGTAAAACGCATTTATGTCACGTTTATGGCTATTCGGACCACCATTACCCTCGGTCTGTTGGCTATCCCCTGGGTTACTTCTACCTTTCAAGGCGATGCGACCTTGATCTTTATCACGGTAGTGGTCGCCCTGTTCGCTATTTGCCGCTCATTTGTGATGACCGCGCACTTTCCCTGGATGCAGGAATATGTACCCAAATCGGTGCAAGGGAAGCACGCTGCGACCAATAACATTTTCATGGGACTGACGGGGTTTGTCGTGGTAACCATTGCCGGGATTGTGCTAGGGCAAACGATGGGGCTAACCGGCTACTTGATCCTAATCTCGGCTGGAATCTTGTTTGGGTATGTGACCGCCTTTGCTACCAGTCGTCTGCCTGGTGGCTTACCATCTAAGGTTAAGCGCACTGCTGTGGATTCATTACGGGAGATTCGTGAAGCGGCTCGAGACCGAGATTTTATGCGTTACCTATATGGGGTGGGGAGTGTCACCCTGGTCATCGTGTCCTTGACCTCGTTTGTGCCGCTTTTTTTGCAGGAGCAAGCTGGGTTAAGTGCGGGAAACGTGGTGTTGGTCCAAACGAGCATTCTGCTCGGGGGTCTCCTCTCGACCTTTCTGTGGGGCTGGGCGGCAGATCGCTATGGCAGTCTGCCTGTGATGCTCTCTGGGCCTCTTCTGCGGGCGATTTTACCCGTGTTTTGGATTTTGATGCCCAGGAATGATGTGAGTAGTCTGTATATTGCCCTAATTGTGGCTCTGTTGCAGGGTGTTGCTGATATGAGTTGGGTGATTGGCTCCACCCGACAACTGTATGTCAGTATTGTGCCCCCTGAGAAAAAGACAGCCTATATGGCCTTTTACACCGCCTGGATCGGTGTTGTGGGGGGAATTGGGCAGTTGGCCGGAGGGCAAATTGTCGAGCTTTCGGCTAATGTATCAGGTCGGTTCTTGATTTTTGTCCTTGATCCTTATACGGGCTTATTCATTTTGGGCATTATCCTGCCATTGTTGGGTGTATACTTGTTGAGCCAGGTTCGCACTGATGCCAGGATGACCGTTAGCGAGTTTGCCGGGATGTTTGTCCGGGGCAATCCGGTGATGGCCATCACCTTTTTGGCAGGATATCGCCTGTTCTCACGTGATGAAGAGTCGATGATTACGATGACCGAACGGTTAGGGCGAACGAACAGCCCGTTAACTATCGAGGAACTATTGGAAGCATTGGCTGATCCCCGCTTCAATGTCCGTTTTGAAGCCATTATCTCGATCGCTCGAACCCGTCAAGATCCCCGTCTAACCGAGGCCTTGATCGAAATTCTTAACGGGACTGAATTGGCCTTGAGTGGAGTGGCCGCTTGGGCTTTAGGTCGCACGGGTGATTTAGAAGCGCGAGATGCCTTGCGAGAGGCATTGGACTCAAAATATCGCTCTATCCAGGCTTATAGTATTCGAGCTTTAGGAACGTTAGATGATCAAGAAATGGCTCCGGTTTTGCTTGAGCGTTTGGAAAGAGAGTCCACAGACAAAGGCCTTCAGATGGCCTGTGCTTCGGCGTTAGGGAAAATGGCATACGAACCTGCCGCTCCGGCAATGTTAAAGCTACTCAACGTTATGCAAAATGCAGGGGCCAGACGAGAATTGGGCCTTTCAATTGCGCGACTGATCGGTAGTGAGAATCACTTTGTTTCATTGGCGCGTGAAGCTCAGACAGACGCGGCGACTGCTACAGCACAAGCAGTGACCGCTTTCAAAAAGAAGCTTAGCAAAGATGAAGATCAAATGAATTTGCAATATCTGATTGATGAAACGGCTGATGCGCTAGCCAGAGGCAATATGGCCCAAGGGGCTAACCGTTTAGTTGAGTTTATTGAGCAACTACCTCAGGACAAGTTTTCTGAACTCTGTTTGACAATATTACAGGCCTGTTCAGCAGGACTACGAACGTCTCAAGCTGATCGACCTGAGTATCTATTGCTAACCCTGCATGTGATTGAAGTCGGCTGGCAAGAGTAATTTGAATTCTATCGGAATTGGTCTGCTGGTCAGGACCGCATTAAATCGTGGGGGATTATTTCCCACAACGAATTACATGAATTTTCACTAATTTTTTCTTTTTTTGAGTCAATTCGATCAATTCGTTGCAATTTTACTGTCAGCTTCATTTGCCACGGTTTAATGTAGTCCTACCATCTGATGCCCTGTGTCAATGTAACTGGTGTGACATAGAACATCGACACGATGCGTCAATTCAGCCTTCCATATCTTTCAACCCTCCAATTTACTATACCCCACACTATTTTCCTCTCATATTTGACAGACAAAAAATCCTGTAGTATGCTATTAACTCGATTTAGTAACTCGATTTAATAACTCGTGTTAGTAAGCAATCTATGACGATGATGCAACGTAGCAATAACAAGCGCCCATCCATGCAAGATGTGGCAAAATTAGCTGGTGTTTCCCGAACCACTGTCTCATTTATTCTCAATGACAAGTCGGGGGTCACCATTCCTCAAGAAACGCGTGAGCGAGTTCTGGCTGCGGTCGATACTCTTGGCTATCGCCCTAATGCTCTGGCGCGAGGTCTTCGGGCGCAACGCACCCAAACCATCGGGTTTATCTCCGATGTGATTGGGACCACCCCTTACGCCGGACAAATTCTCCATGGTGCCCAAGGCTTAGCCTGGGAACAAGGCACCCTCCTCCTTTCTATCAACACCAATCGCAATCGAGAACTTAAAGAAGCCGCCGTCGCTACCCTTTTAGAGCGGCAAGTAGATGGCATCATTTATGCGACGATGTATCATCGCTTGGCCGAACCCCCCGTCGCCTTACACGAAGTGCCAGCCGTGCTGTTGGACTGCTTTGTCGAAGATCACGCCCTACCTTCAGTTGTGCCAGATGAGGTCCAAGGCGGGTACACAGCCACCAAACATTTGCTTGAAAAAGGCCATCGAAGAATTGGCTTTATCAATAACCAGGATCGTATTCCGGCCACAGAAGGTCGTTTACAGGGATACAAACAAGCTCTAGCTGAATTTGATGTTCCCTTTGACTCAGACATTATGGCTAGTGGCATTACCCCTGAAATTGGTTATGAGGGGACGATGGAAATTATGAGGCAATCGGACCGGCCAACCGCGCTTTTTTGTTTTAATGATCGGACGGCAGTTGACGCATATAAAGCTTTGGAGGATTTAAAGTTATCTGTGCCTCGCGATGTAGCCGTTGTTGGGTTTGATGATTTGATTGATGTGGCATCTGCAATACGACCCGCTTTGACTACGATGCGTCTGCCCCACTTTGAAATGGGGCAGTGGGCTGTCAACCACCTGCTTGGCTTGATTTCTGGTCAAGTTTCGGCTGACAACCCTATTCAGCATTTGATGAAATGCCCTTTGATTGAGCGGGTATCAACGTAGGGGAAGTTAAGGTTGTGATTATTAGGTATTTATTGTTTGAGAGGGAACGGTAGGAGCAATGCCTTGTGCTTGCCCAACTTCGGGTGCCCACAAGAGACACCCCTACATTGACCGAATTAATTTATAAATCTCAATCATCCTGTATGTATTGTTATGGAGGAGGTGTGAATGAATTGAATGATATTAATAATAATGTGGATTAGTCTACTCAGGTAGACGAAAGACGAGGAGATACCAACAAACTTGGCGGTGAGTGGTACCCCCTCTCATAAGGCGACAAAACATAGTGAGCACATCTCCAGGATCGTAATCTTGGGGCTATGTGTTATATGCCTGTCTCTTTTATTGTAATCCAACTTGGTTGGAACAAAAAATTACTTTTTTACCTTACTTAAATTTTGAAGGAGGATTTAGAATGAGTGCTAGTAAAATTCAAGCGTTGTTGATTTTACTTATCATCGCTTTAGTTGTTGCAGCGTGTGGTGGTGAGGCTCCGGCCGAAGCCCCGGCAGAAGCCCCAGCCGCCGAAGAGTCTGCGGCTGAAGAAGCAGCAGCAGAGGAAGAGCCAGCTGAAGAAGCGGCGGCTGAGGAAGAAGCTATGGCCGAGGAAGAAGAGCCTGCTGAAGAAGAAGCGGCGGCTGAGGAAGAAGCCGAAGAAGGGGTAATGCAACCCTCAGTGGCAATGGAAGAAGGTGAAATTCCATTGAGTATGTGGTATCACGGCGGTGGGAATACCGTTGAACGTGATATCATCATCCAGATTATTGATGATTTTAATGAGTCACAAAGTGAGTACTTTGTCGAATTCCAGGACTTCCCACAGGCCAGCTACAACGAGTCGATTGTGGCAGCAGCTTTGGCCAACGAATTACCAGACATCATTGACGTTGACGGTCCGGTGATGCCGAACTGGGCCTGGTCAGGATATCTGACCCCACTCCAATTGTCAGATGGCGCGATTGATGGCTTCTTGCCCGGTTCGATTGGTGAGTGGAACGGGGAAGTGTACTCTGTTGGGTTGTGGGATGCCGCGATCGCGATCTTTGCCCGCCGCTCAGTTTTGGAAGCAAACGACATTCGTATTCCAACTTTAGATGAACCATGGACATTCGAGGAGTTTGATGCAGCGTTAGAAACCTTGCAAGCAACCGGTGAGTTTGAGAACGCCTTTGATCCCGGAATGGCTTGGACTGGTGAATGGTATCCCTACGCTTTCTCTCCAATGCTACAGAGCTTTGGCGGTGACATCATCGATCGTACCACGTACACCACATCTGAGGGTGTCTTGAACGGTGATGAAGCAATTGCTTTTGGGGAGTGGTGGCAGAGCCTATTTGAGCGAGGTTTGGCGCCTGGCACGTCTCAAGACGGGGCTGACCGTGAAACTGGTTTCATCGACGGTCGATATGCGATGCAGTGGAATGGGAACTGGGCCGCTGTGCCAGCCCTGGAAGCTTTTGGCGACGATATGCTCTTCCTGCCTGCACCTGACTTTGGCACCGGACCAAAAATTGGTGCGGCCTCTTGGCAATTGGGTGTTGCGGCAACGAGTGAGCATCCCGAAGGGGCCAGTGCCTTTATTGAGCACGCCCTGCAAGACAAGTATCTGGCCGCCTTCTCTGAAGGCATTGGTTTGATCCCGGCCACAACGTCAGCGGCAGCGATGACCGAAAACTATGCGCCAGGTGGCCCCCTGGAAATCTTCTTTGAGTACAGCAATGAGCAGGGTGTTATTCGCCCACCAACCCCAGCCTACCTCTCAGCGGCCTTGACCTTTGAGAAGGCAATGGCTGACATTGCCAATGGGGCAGATGTCATCACCGCGTTGGATGCGGCCGTTGATGAGATTGATGCTGATATCGAAGCCAATAATGGATATGGTTTTGATGGCTCTATGGTCGCCATGGAAGAAGAAGCAATGGCTGACGACGAGGCTATGGAAGAAGAAGCCATGGCTGAGGAAGAAGGTGGCGTAATGCAACCTTCAGTGGCAATGGAAGAAGGTGAAATTCCGTTGAGCATGTGGTATCACGGCGGTGGGAATACAGTTGAGCGTGATATCATCATTCAAATTATTGATGACTTCAACGACTCGCAAAGTGAGTACTTTGTTGAATTCCAAGACTTCCCACAGGCCAGTTACAATGAGTCGATTGTGGCAGCAGCTTTGGCCAACGAATTACCAGACATCATTGACGTTGATGGTCCGGTGATGCCGAACTGGGCGTGGTCAGGGTACCTGACCCCACTCCAATTGTCAGATGGAGCGATTGATGGCTTCTTGCCCGGTTCGATTGGTGAGTGGAACGGGGAAGTGTACTCCGTTGGTTTGTGGGACGCCGCGATCGCGATCTTTGCCCGCCGTTCAGTGTTAGAAGCCAACGACATTCGCATTCCGACCTTGGATGAGCCATGGACATTGGAAGAGTTTGATGCTGCGTTGGAGACCTTGCAGGCGACAGGTGAGTTTGAAAATGCCTTCGATCCTGGGATGGCCTGGACTGGTGAGTGGTATCCCTACGCTTTCTCTCCGCTGTTGCAAAGCTTTGGTGGTGACATCATCGACCGTTCAACCTATCTGTCTGCCGAAGGTGTCTTGAACGGCGATGAAGCGATTGCTTTTGGGGAGTGGTGGCAGAGCCTATTTGAGCGAGGCCTTGCCCCTGGTACCTCGCAAGACGGTGCTGATCGTGAGACCGGTTTCATCGATGGTCGGTATGCGATGCAGTGGAACGGAAACTGGGCCGCTGTCCCAGCCTTGGAAGCCTTTGGTGATGATATGTTATTCTTGCCCGCGCCGGATTTTGGTAATGGACCCAAGATTGGTGCGGCCTCTTGGCAGCTCAGTGTCTCTTCGACCAGTGAGCACCCTGAAGGGGCCAGTGCCTTCATTGAGCACGCTATTCAAGACAAATACCTAGCGGCCTTCTCTGAAGGGATTGGCTTGATCCCGGCGACAACATCAGCCGCTGCGATGACTGAGAACTATGCCCCAGGTGGCCCACTGGAAATCTTTTTTGAGTACAGTGATGCTCAAGGTGTCATTCGACCTCCAACCCCAGCCTACCTCTCAGCGGCCTTGACCTTTGAGAAGGCAATGGCTGACATTGCCAATGGGGCAGATGTCATCACCGCGTTGGATGCAGCGGTTGATGAAATCGACGCTGATATCGAATCCAATAACGGTTACGGCTTCTAGTCTTATATCATAAAGTTTGTTGTAAATCGAGTTGAAATATGTAGTGGGTCAACCCATCGGTTGACCCACTACAGCCAAGTAGTTTTAAGGAAGGTAACTATGGCTACGATAACCGACTCATCGGTTTCTGTAAAGAGCTCACGACGGTCGAGAGACCGACAACAAGAAGTGTTGGCGGGGTGGTTTATGGCGGGACCCGCCCTAGCACTGATGTTGGGATTCTTATTTATTCCGTTTCTTTTGGCTTTCTTCTTTGCTTTTACGAATCAACGTCTGATTTCACCTAATCCAACGGAGTATGTTGGCTTTCGGAATTTTTCTCGATTATTGACCGTGCGGGCCTTACCACTTGAACCGGTTCGTGACGAAACAACAGGTGAGATCGTATTAGATGATGAGGGGAACTTTACCTATCCCCGGCTTCGGACCTATACCCGCAATAACCCAGAGTTCCCGCAGTATGATGGGCTACAGGAGTGGTTTGCCTGGAATATTGGGGAAACCCGATATTTTGTCCTCGCTGGTGATGCCGTATTCATGCGGTCGCTCATCAACACCTTCTACTTTGCTCTGGTCATCGTGCCGCTTCAAGGAGGGTTTGGGCTAGTTTTGGCCCTAATCATCAACCAACGAACCCGTGGGGTTAATATTTTCAGGACCGTTTATTTTATGCCGGTAGTGATGTCCATCGTGGTCGTCTCAATTTTATGGCGGTTTATTTACGATGGTCAGAATGGCCTGCTGAACGAGGCACTCAAACTTATCACCTTTGGGGCCTTTCAGCCTGTCGATTGGTTAGGGAACCCCTCGACTGCCCTACCCGCTATTATGCTCATGTCAATTTGGCAGGCTGTGGGTTTTCATATGGTGATTTGGCTGGCAGGTTTGCAAACGATCCCGGCGGTGTTGTATGAAGCAGCATCAGTGGAAGGGGCGAATGCGTGGCAACAATTCAAATATGTGACCTGGCCTGGTCTGCGGAATACGGCGGTCTTTGTCTTGGTGACAATCACAATGGCTGCGTTTGGTCTCTTTGCCCAGATCGACGTAATGACCCGTGGTGGCCCCTTGGACTCAACCACAACCGTTATTTTTCAAGCCGTTCAACGGGGATTTGAGAAGCAGGATATTGCCTATGGCTCTGCAATTTCCGTTGTCTTCTTCGTTATGGTTTTAACTGTGGCCTTGATTCAAGGCTTTATTACAAGGGAGCGAGAGGCATGATGACACAAGGCGTACGTGGACGTTGGGATTTCCTCATCAACAACGGTCGATATCTGTTGATGATTATCTTGGCCATTATTTTTCTATTTCCAATTGTGTTTATGTTGGTTTCATCCTTGAAACCAAATCTGCAAATTTTACAGGACTCCGCGTCACTGCGGGCTTTCTTGCCGATCGGTGACATTTCGTTGAATAACTATACCGAGTCATTTAGCCGGGCACCTGTGGGCTTGTTTATCTTTAATTCGGTACTCGTCACGGTCGTAACGGTTGTGCTTGGTCTGTTTATCAACTCGTTGGCAGCCTATTCCTTAGCAAATCTCCGTTGGACCGGGCGTAATACGATTCTCCTGCTTATCATTGCCACCTTGATTTTACCATTTGAGACAATTGCTATTCCCTTATTACTGGTTGTCAGTCGTCTCCCCTGGATTGGTCTGGATGGGTTTAGCCAAGGGTGGCTCAATAGTTACCATGTGCAGATCATCCCCTTCATTGCCGATGCGTTTTCAATCTTCCTTTTCTATCAATTCTTTAAGTCATTACCCGGCGAATTGATTGAAGCCGCCCGGATTGACGGAGCCAGTTGGTTCCAAATCTATGCTCGGGTGATTGTCCCCATTTCGGGGCCGGTTTTCGCCACTGCCGCGATTTTACGGGGCCTCTTTATGTGGAACCAATACCTGTGGCCGATTATGGTCGTTCAGGCGGAAGGGTTCCGCCCGGTGATGGTTGGACTCGGTTACTTTTTCCAGCTCAATGTTGAATGGGGGGAAGTGATGGCTTATCTGTCGATGATTACAATTCCGATTTTGATCATCTTCTTGACCCTGCAACGGGCCTTTGTCGAAAGTATCGCCTCCAGCGGTATTAAAGGATAAACCGGATACGGATAATGACCTTACGACTTCAAGATAAATGGGTTTGGGATTTTTGGTTTGCCCAGGATGGCTCGGATTATCATATGTTCTATTTACAAGCAGATCGGGCCTTGCAAAATCCCGATCTGCGACATTGGCACGTTTCTATAGGTCACGCTGTCTCTGATAATCTACGTGATTGGGAGATTCTGCCAGATGTCATCGCCCCGGCTCAAGGTCCCGCTTGGGATGATTACACAACCTGGACTGGGAGTGTTATTCAGCACGCTGGACTGTGGCATCTGTTTTATACCGGCTCGACTCAGGCTGAGAAGGGGCTTGTTCAGCGAGTAGGACTGGCTACCTCACCAGATTTGATAACGTGGACCAAATACTCTACAAGTCCGCTGATTGAAGCTGATCCGCGCTGGTATGAACAGCTTGATCTTCAAGCGTGGCATGATCAAGCGTGGCGTGATCCGTGGGTCTTTCAACATCCCGATACGGGTGATTTCCACGCCTTTATCACGGGCCGTTGTGCTGATGGGCCTGCCGATGAACGTGGGGTGATTGCCCACGCCCGTTCATCGGACTTGCTGACCTGGGAAGTACTCCCCCCCGTGACCACTCCCGGCGAGTTTGGTCAAATGGAAGTGCCCCAGCTCGTTCATATCGAGAGTCGATACTATCTCCTCTTTTGTACCAGTGTAGGGACGACCGCTGCCAGCCGCGCCCAACGTCTCAATGGCCAAACGGTCACGGGTACCCATTATTTAGTTGCGGATAATCCTTTAGGCCCCTTTCACTATACTACGGATACGTTTTTATCTGGAGATCATCTAGGGAGCTTGTACAGCGGGAAATTGATTCAATTACCCGACCAGAGTTGGGGCTTTATGGCGTTTCGAAATAATGACGACCACAATGAATTTGTCGGTGAGATTATCGACCCCCTGCCAGTGACGGTAGACGAAGCTGGTAATCTTGTCATTCAGAAATAACCAAAGTTTAACGCTGATGAGCTGAGGAATCACAACAAGGACATCTATGGAAATTGCAAAACTAAACCCGAACGGCTTTGTTGTTTTTGAGCAGGATCGACCCGTGCCTAATGCCAATCAAGTATTGGTGCAAACGATTGGGTGTGGGGTTTGTGGTGGAGATGTGTTTACCTATCGAAATAAAGAGCTCCTAGATCAGTCCGGCTTGATTTTGGGTCACGAGGCTAGTGGGGTGGTGGTTGAGGTTGGGTCAACGGTGGAAGGCTTTGTTGTTGGCGACCGAGTGACCGCCCTTGGTGGTGCTTACGCTGACTATTTTGTGATTGAACCTGATCGACTTGTCAAAATTCCACCCAATGTTGATCCGCTCTACGCCTTGGGCGAACCCATTGCCTGCTGTGTTCACGCGGGTAATCGATTTGGTATTCAGCCAGGGAACCGGGTGGCCGTTGTTGGCTGCGGCTTTATGGGATTGATCTGTCTGCAACTAGCTAAAATTCAAGGGGCGGCCTTCATCACTGCGATCGACCCCGTTCCTTATCGCCAATCGATGAGCTTACAACTCGGGGCCAATGAAGCGTATGCCCCCGATGCCTATCAGGTGGCCGATCCTGATCAAGGTGAGTTTGATGTTGTGATCGAAGCGGCAGGGGCGCAAAGCGCCCTTGATATGTGTGGCGATCTCGTCAAACAACATGGCCGTCTGATTATCATCGGCTACCACCAATCAAACCAGGGAATGCGCCAGGTCAATATGCAGTTGTGGAACTTCAAGGCGATCGATGTGATCAACGGGCATGTACGCCACACGCAGGAAAAACGGGATGCCATGCAGCAGGGACTTGATTTGATGAGTGCGGGTAAGCTCGTGACGGAACCCTTGGTTGAATTGTATACATTGGCCGATGTAGAGCAGGCGTTTGTTGATTTTATTACCCCCAAAGAAGGATTCTTCAAAGCGGTCCTGCAAATGCCGCGAACTAATCATGAACCAAGATAACAACGATCCCTACCGCCCACGCTACCACTTTACCCCGCCGCAAAATTGGATGAATGATCCCAATGGCTTGGTTTATTACGATGGTGAATATCATCTATTTTACCAACACCACCCCGAGTCAACTGTGTGGGGACCGATGCATTGGGGGCATGCGGTTAGTCGTGATTTGTTGCACTGGGAGCACCTCCCGATTGCCCTCTACCCCGACGAGCACGGCACCATCTTCTCCGGCAGTGCCGTTATTGACTGGCACAACACTGCAGGCTTTGGGGCTGAGGCGATGGTTGCCATCTTTACCCACAACTTTGATGATGGTACCTTCCGCGCACAAAGCCAAAGCTTGGCCTATAGCTTAGACCGTGGCCGAAGTTGGACCAAGCATGATGGCAACCCAGTCATTCCTGGGCCAGAAGGCCAGCCCGATTTCCGTGACCCCAAGGTCTTTTGGTACAGTGATCCTGCCTTAGAAAATGAAGGGCATTGGGTGATGGTCTTGGCTGTAGATCGTGGCATTTGGTTCTATATCTCGCCCAATCTCAAAGTGTGGACAAAAACCTACGAGTTTCAGGTGTCGACTTTGGTGGCCGAGACAGGCGATTGGGTGTGGGAAGTGCCTGATCTGTTTCCCTTGCAGATTGAAGGTAGCCCGATCACAAAATGGGTTTTGATTTTGAGCACCCAAATTGAGAGCCGTGATGCGGGAATGGGTGTCCAATACATTTTGGGCGATTTTGATGGGCAAACTTTTAGCCCTGATTCCGCACCGCTCCGCTGGGCCGATTTTGGGGCCGACTTTTACGCTGCAATTTCCTGGAGCAATGTGCCTAATGACCGCCGGCTATGGCTGGGCTGGATGAGTAACTGGGCCTATGCCAGAGAGACCCCGCCAACCACTTGGCGAGGGATGATGAGTTTGCCTCGTGAATTGGCCTTGGTTCGTAATGAGGATCGTCCTGATCTCATTCAACGGCCCATTACCGAGACCCAAACTTTACGCAATGAACATTGGCACTGGTCGGACACCACGATTGCGACTTGCAATCAAGAATTGACCGACCTTTCGGGCGATTTGCTTGAGATTATGGTGCAATTTCAAGTAAATAATTCAGTGGTAGATCATTTTGGTCTGAAAATCTACACTGCTGAGGATCAGGGTCTTATCATCGGCTATGATCCTAAACGTCAAGTGGTTTACATCGACCGCTCCCAATCCGGCCTCGTCGATTTTTACCCTGACTTCGCCGCCCGCCACCATGCTATAATGGCTCCCCAAGCTAACCTCATCAAACTCCATCTCTTTCTCGACCGCTCCTCGATGGAACTCTTCGCCAACGACGGTCGGGTCGTCTTCTCCGAACGTATTTTCCCCACCGCAGCTTCCTTTGGCCTTAGTCTGATCGGGGCCGATGAGCAGGTTGTCAGTTTGGATGTTTATCGGTTGTGATTGCTATTTAGGATAGACAGGTCATGTTGATTGATTTATAATGGAAACGTCCATTATAAAAATTGATGACTCTGCAAAATGATTAAACTCGATCCGAAACAATTTCGTTATGTTCCAGAAGAAAACGGTTGGTTTGCAAGAGTAGGGCCAACCGGTGTTGAGGTTTCTGTGCCAGGCAAAGCAACTTCTGGTCCAGATAAAGCACTAGTATCTCTATTAGAACAGACCTTGTCAGATTTTGATGATTTAGTCAAACAAGCTGAAAGGTATATTCGCCTATTTATCGACATGAAATATCGGGATATTAAAAGCTCTGCATATGGAGAAGCACTGGCTTATGGGTTTGAATCGAATCGTATAACGGTAGAATTTACATTTGAGGATGATTTGTATGGCTATTGGTCGGTAACATTTTACAGAGGACGTGACCAATGGTTCCCAAAGGCATTTAGTCGTGAAGAACAATAGGCTACAAATTCTATTGCGATGAGATTAAAATCATAAGCCATAAGGAGGAAGAGGGTAAGACTATGCCAGAGTTGCAGGCATCGGATATGAAACCCTTCATCGGGTTACGTGATTTTGAGGAGGCCCAAGCCTTTTACTTGGCTCTGGGATGTAAGGTCAATTGGGAGGATAACAATTTGGCCCTACTCCAGTTAGGGAGTTGTTATTTTTATCTACAACGGTATTACGAAAAACAGTGGTGTGAGAATACCATGCTCCACATCACGGTCAATGATGCAGAGGCTCGGTACCAATACATAAGCGACGTACTGGCTGCTAAAACGTATGGAGGGGCTCGGGTAAACCCACCCAAAAAGGAAGATTATGGTGCACTTGTGACCTACGTTTGGGATCCTGCAGGTAATTTGTTGCATCTGGCACAGTCGTAGGTTGAGTAGGTTATGATTATGGCTGCATCAACAGTGGCAGATAGACATAATCTGTCCCTTCATTTTCTTCCCCATCATTCTCTTCATCTGGATCACCATTATCTACCTCTGTCTGTATCTTCGTTTGAATAGGGGCTTGTCCGACAGCGTGGAAGCCACCGTCACTGCGTACTTCATAATCTACATTAGTGATGATGTCACTGGCTGTGATAACAAATGAAACATCGTGTAATGCCCGAATTCCCAACTCCGGTAGATCCCAAGTCACAACATCGCCCTGTCGGGTTCCACCCGAAACATAGTGTGCATTGGTTGGTAGCGTATCTGAAATCATAAGCCCTGTCGCAGTGATCGACCCTTCATTTCGTATTCTTAAGGTGTAGGTTATGGCTCCACCTGGCTTGATTTCGTCGCTTGGCGAGGCAGATTTGGTGATCATCAATCTTGGCTGTTTGTCGACACCTCGGGCTAATACACCGGGGTATCCCCCAATAAAGCAAGATGTAGCTGTAGGGCAGGTGGTAGCACGTATACCTTCAGCACCCGTTTTCTCGATTTGCCACGAAGATGTAAGTTTTATGAATAGAAAAAATCGGAGAGTTTTACCCCAGTTTTAGACAAATATCATCTCTTTTTGAGATCATCATGACATGATTAGACCTAAATTTCTGCTAATCATGTCATGATGACGACTATTTTTGATTTAAGACACAGTTTGGATTAAATGGCAACTTGGATTAAGGTAATTGTATATTGTTTTTTCTGACATTACAATGCAACTTAGAGTGTCGTCCTTAATTCACCGAATGTAAATCTCATACCAGAGTGAAGGAAAAAATCGTTGAATCCATTGATTGTTGCTGCATCTATTGTATATGGCCTAATAATGATGATTTTTACCATAACTTTTTTGGGGATATGGTTTCAAAATCGCAAAAGGGTCAGACTGTATAAACCTTATGGCTTTACGGTGGGGGCTATCCTAATTGGTTTTGAGGTCGTTACAATACTACTACTAGTGATAGATGGTAGCCTTGAGGCAATTTGGTTGATAATTTTCGCAGATATTGTTGCTTTCTTTCGCCTCGCAGCCTTTACGATCATCGGAATTTATTACTGTGCTCGCTTGGGGATGGCCAGTTTTCCGTATACCATGCAGTTGTTTGGCGTGCCAGAAGTTGAGCAGGTGAATGTGGATGATACCCAGGAAGATGTAGCTTCAGACATATCTTTGCAGGAGTCAGACCTGGTTGAGTTAGACACAACGAGCGCCTATGAGACTGGAGAGGCTGAAGATGTTCCGCGTATCGTGTTCCCAGCGGCAGGGATGCTCGAAATGATTATTTCCGCCTGTGTGGTTGCTCTGGGTGGTATGATCTTCTCTGTCCTTCTATTTTGGTTGACTGAACCAACGGTTTCAGAGCTAATTGATGATGGTACTGGTACGGATATTGCCAGTCAGACTTGGATTGCAATATCTCTTACCATCCTCGTGGCCTTAACCTTTGCGTTTGCCGAAGAAATCATATTCCGTTTAGGGATGCAGAGTTATTTCGCTAAACATTTTGGCTGGCAGGGGGAAAAGTATTGGTGGGCCATACTTGTTACCACGATTATCTGGACAATCGGTCACGTAGGTGTGTTAGATCCGAATTGGGTTAAGATGGTTCAGATTTTCCCCATTGGCCTAGCCCTAGGCTGGCTGTTTAAGAAGTATGGGGTTGAAAGCACGATTATTGCACACAGCCTCTTTAATCTCATTGTATTAGTGCCCTCACAATATTTGATTTCATAAACAACCTGTAACAACTGAGGAAGCCCCTGCTGGCTAGATTGATTTTGTGTGAATAGACTAGATATATGAGAGGATGGCCCAGATAATACGATGACCAATTTACGTAATCATCATCATAGTAGATGGCACTTCACCTTTTCAGAGGTTCGGGCTTATCGAGTCAATTGGAAGGATAAGCATTCTTTTGATCCAATTTTAGATAATAGCGGTAAACTGAACCCAACAAGGATACCCCTAAACGGTGTAAAGCTAACCGAGGATCAGGCCCTAATCTTACAAAAGGTCGTTTACGGAAATCACCCGGCCCATCCGCTGGCTGCGTGTTTGTATCCCCATCACGCCTTTCTCTTCTTCGATGCTGATGGCTCAATCGTTGGGCAGATCAATATTTGTTTTATCTGTTACAGTTACCATGGATTGCCTCAGGGGTTTGCTTCACAATGGGATTTAGCGGCTTTATCTGAATTGTTTCGCCAACTTAACATGCCAATTAAGAACCCAAGATGGGGCTAACAATGGCAGACAAACTAACCCGTGAAGATGTCGAGCGTATTGTAAAAGAGGCGAGGGAGAATGGTGAGAGGCCAAACTTTAGTGACGCTGATTTTAGTGGGATGGATCTCGAAGGTGTGGACCTCAGAGGAGCGGACCTCATTAATGCAAACCTCAGCGGAACGAATTTTATGCGGGCAGATCTCAGTATGACGGATTTTCGTGATGCGAACCTTAGTGAGATTAGCCTTTTTAGAGCGGATCTTAGTCATGCAAACCTCAGCGAGGCGGATCTCCATGGGACAAGCCTCAGTGAGGTGCGTATCACTAGTGCAGACCTCTGGAAAGCTAACCTAAAAGGGGCGACCCTCATTAATGCAAACCTCAGTGGGTCACTCCTCTTTGATGCGGATGTTGCTGATGCAAACCTCGGGGGGACCATAGTGTCGGATGTAGACCTACGTAAAGTCACAGGACTCAAATTAGTAAATCACGTTATTCCCTCACCTATCAGTACGAGCACCTTAGTCAAATCCCAAGGTCAAATCCCAATTCAATTCCTTCGAGGCTGTGGTCTCAGCGACCCTGAAATTGAAATGGCAAAACTCCACAACCCCAATCTCACCCAAGACCAAATCATCGACATTACCTACAACATCTCGAATATGCTGACGGGTCCCGCCATCAAATACAATTCTTGTTTCATTAGCTATTCCAGCCATGATGACCCTTTTGCCCGTAAACTCTACGATGATCTACAAAATAGTGGGGTGCGGTGCTGGTTTGCACCAGAGGATATGAAAATTGGGGATAAAATTCGGCATCGAATCGATGAGTCGATTCGGTTGCAAGACAAGCTCTTGATTATACTGTCCGAAGCCTCGCTGGAAAGCGATTGGGTTGAGAGTGAGGTGGAACACGCGCTTCAGTTGGAGCGAGAGCGGAAGGAACTCATTCTCTTTCCCATTCGGGTGGATGAAGCAGTGCTAGGGATGAAGACGGGCTGGGCGGGGAAGCTTATTCGAGAGCGGTATATCGGCGATTTTTGTGAGTGGCAGGATGAGGTAGCGCATCAGGCTGGGTTTGAGCGGTTGTTACAGGATTTGCGGGCCTGAGACATTTAACAAATTCATCCTGATTTTTAGCGTATTCCCCCTAACCGATAATATTTGAAATCATGGTAAATTAGGTGCAGGTCAGGGTCTAATGATATTAGACTTCCCAGCTTAAACCTCGTATTATACGGCTCCTCAATATTAGTTTATTAAAGAACCACCAGAATAAAGGAAGCTACAATGGCAGCACTGTTTGAGCTAATTGAAATACGAGGGGTGACCCTCAAGAACCGGATCTGTGTATCTCCGATGAGTCAGTATTATGCTATTGATGGGCTGGCCAATGATTGGCATTTTGCCCATTTTGCCCGATTCGCGCTTGGTGGCTGTGGCCTTGTGTTTACCGAAGCTACGGCAGTATCACCAGATGGGCGTCGTACACACGGCGATCTTGGGCTTTGGGACGATGCCCAAATAGAGCCATTGAAGCGGCTGACACAATTCGTTAAGGCCCAAGGTTCGGCGATAGGTATCCAGTTGGCCCATGCGGGAAGAAAGGCCAGTGAACGCCGGCCTTGGCATGGTGAGACTCCTGTTGATCAGGAAGATATCGAGTTAAGGGGGGAGGCGCCGTGGCTTGCCACGGCGCCCACCGAGGAGCCCTACGGCACAGATTGGCCAGCGCCAAAGCAAATGACCCCAGACGATATACAGGCCGTCATCGATGATTTTGCGGTAGCAGCGGCCCGCGCAGACTCCGCCGGATTTGACGTGATTGAGGTGTATGCAGCGCATGGATTTTTATTGCATCAATTTTATTCGCCTTTGTGTAATACACGCACTGATGCGTGGGGTGGCACCTTTGAAAACAGAATGAGGTTGCCCCTTGAAGTTGCATCGGCCATTCGACGTCATTGGCCTGCTGAAAAACCACTGTTCTATCGAATTTCAGCGACGGATTGGATCGATGGCGGCTGGAGTGTCGATGACAGTGTGCGGCTTGCCAAAGCCTTAAAAGACGTAGGCGTCGATGTGATTGATTGTTCCAGTGGTGGTATCGGTGGTCCACATCCATCACCACGGTTTCCGCTTGGTCCAGCGTTTCAAGCCCACCTATCTGAGACGGTTCGCAAAGAGGCTGATATCACCTCGATGGCTGTTGGTTTTATTATGGATGCCCAGGTGGCAAATACTGTCATCGAGTCTGGGCAAGCAGATTTAGTTGCGCTGGCCCGCGAGTTGTTAAATAATCCAAATTGGGCCTTACATGCGGCCGAAGAACTGGGGCAGAACGATGACTATTCGATGTGGGACCCTGCATTTGGCTGGTGGTTAAACAAACGTAAGCGTGTGATGCGTAAGTTAGGGTTTTCTGGGAAGTGATTGTGGATGTCCCCACAACTCAGCCTGAACCAAACTGTATCATCAGAGGGAACCTCGACGGCTTTGAAGATGGTAGAGATGAAGACGGATAGTCTTTCAGAGGACATAGATGTTATCGCAGTTTCTTGTTTTTCTCGTAAATCGTAAATCGTAAATCCCTACACTTGTTCCGTTTCAATTGCTTTGGCGGCAATCGCCCCACAGGCTCTAACCGCGTGGATTAAGCCTTCAAACCGGGGATCTTTGGTGTGGCCTTGTTTCCAGCGTTTGTAGAGTTGCTGAAGAACCACGCCGAGCTTGAAGGCCCCGTAAGCGTAGTAGTAACTGATGTTGTCGATATCGCGCCCGCTTTTTTCAGCGTAGCGGGCCACAAACTCACTGCGGGTGATGTTTCCGGGCAGGAAGGTGGGGCTGAGATTGAGGGCGTGCATGGCGGGGGGATCATCGGCCTGAACCCAATAGCTGAGGGAGGTGCCGAGGTCCATCAGCGGATCGCCCACGGTGGCCATTTCCCAATCAAGGACAGCGATAATGTGGGTCCAATCATCGGAATCAAGGACAAAGTTGTCATACTTGAAGTCGTTGTGGATGAGTGATGCCCCACTTTCAGATGGCATATTGGCCGCCAGCCATTGGCCCGCCTCATCCATCTGAGGAATATCATCCGTCATTGAGTTATGCCAGCGCTTGGTCCAGCCCCCGATTTGGCGTTCGACATAACCCTGCGGCTTGCCAAAGGTATCCAGCCCTGCCGCAGCCAAATCGACGCCGTGCAATTCGACCAGCCCATCGACCAGCGACAAGGAAATTTGGCGCATAAGCTCCGGCTGGGGGGCCATATCTGCCGATATCCCAGACCGCAAAATAACCCCACGCACGCGCTCCATCACATAAAATTCTGCGCCAATGATTGACTCGTCATCTGTATAAAGGAGCGGTTTTGGAGCTTTATCATAAACGGGTTGCAATCGTGACAGAATGGTGTACTCGCGGTTCATATCGTGGGCTGATTTGATTTTCGTGCCAAACGGAGGGCGACGTAACACCAGCTCTCGCTGCCCCACTCGTAGTAGATAGGTGAGATTTGAGTAGCCTCCGGGGAATTGCTCAATGACCAACTCGCCTTCAAGATCAGCGATATTGTCTTTGAGATATGCCTCCAGCGCAACAATGTTCAGTTCTTCGCCTTTGCGAACTGCTTTTGATTGGTCGATCACATTTCATCCCTCAATGATTTGGACTATTTTCGATGGATTGGGGATTTAGCGCAAATTATTACCGCCCGCTCAACGCCTGCCGCGCCAACCATGCACAGCCCAAAATAGCCCCGTTCTCGTGGAGGGCGGCGGGAACGATACGCACAGTAGCGGCGACGGAGTCGAAGCAGAAGTGTGGCACGGTCTGGCGGGCTGGGCCGAGCAGTAGCTCACCAGCCTTGACGACACTGCCGCCGATCACATAAAGCTCGATATCCAGGATCATCGCCATTGAGGCGACCGCCGTGCCGAGGGCTTCTCCAGCCTGGGTCATTACCTGTAACGCAACCTCATCACCAGCTTCGGCGAGTTCGGCCACTTGCTCACCTGTGACATCTGTCGAGGCTGGATTCTCTCCTTTTAGGCGAGCATAATGACGAGCGAGGCCTGGCCCACAGATATACTCCTGCACACAGCCGCGTACCCCAGAACCACACGGATCACCGTTGCGGTCGATGGTGATGTGGCCGACCTCGCCGGCAAAGTTGTGCATTCCGCGATATAGTTGGCCATTGATGATGATGGCCGCACCCACACCCGTCCCAGCGACAACGTAAATCATATGTTGCTCGCCTTGGCCCGCCCCGTAATAAAACTCACCTAAGGCTGCGGCTTTGGCATCGTGTTCCAGCCGAACGGGGACATTGAGTTTGGCCTCCATCATCTGTTGAAGCGGGACATCGCGCCAGCCGGTTAAATTTGGTGGATCGATGATGACCCCAGCGTCGTGATCCAACGGGCCGGGGCTACAGATGCCAACCGCTGCAATTTTTTGATCGGCGGGCAACGCTACCCCCAACTCGGCAATACTTGCCGCCATCCGTTCCACTGCGGACTCTGGCCCATCGGCAGCGTTGGTTAAAATACGACGTTGGGCCACAACGTTGTTTTGGGGATCGACCAACCCCAAGGCAATCTTGGTAGCTCCAAGGTCAATCCCGACAACCCAGTCGTTCATAATGTATTATCCTTTCGATTGTGTGGTGTTTGGAGGGAACAAATTTTGTTTTCGAAGGTTGGAAGATATGGAAGGGTGGAAGGTTGGGAAATGGTCTCCTCCCTCCAATCTTCTACCCTTCCGGCTAGACCGAGTTTCGTTCCTTGGCTATAACTATTACACTAGAAAATGGGCTTTTGCAAACGCCTACCGTACGTCTTCCACGGACACCCAACTGCCTGAGGCCGAAGATTGCTCGGCGGCGGCCATAATCTCTTGCACTTTCAAGCCATCGGCAACGGTCGGACTGGGAGCCATATCCTCGGCGACTGCCTTTAAGAAACGGTATTGGCATTCGGCGTGGGTACGGACGAAGTTTGGACTCATAGACCAATCGGGTGATTTGGCTCCGTCGTAGCGCTGCACAGTTTCTAATTTGCGGAAGCCCCGCATCCCACCAAGGGGCCGCCCCTCATCCCGAACGTTATAGACTTCCAACCAACTGGGATCTTCTGAGCGGAACCGGATTGAACCCTGATCACCATAGATTTCGAACTGCATATCGTTGGTTACACCTGTGCCCATCCGTGAGATTTCCACCGTGCCCAGGGTGCCATCAGACATCCGCATTTGCAGCAGAGCAATGTCATCCACATCAACGGAGGCTTTCTCAGTCGCTCCAGCCTTGACTGGACGTTCTTTGATTAAGGTGTCGAGGGTGGCCTGGACAGAGCCAAAGTCACCTAACAAGTAGTAGAGGGTATCTAGAATATGGGAACCGAGGTCGAACAAAGCCCCGCCGCCAGAGACCTCGCGGCGCAATCGCCAGGAGAGTGGTTTGTCATAGTTGATATAGCTGGAACGGAAATAGCGTCCCCGGAAGGAGAAGACTCGCCCGACAAAACCTTCATCGATCAGTTGTTTGGCTCGGATAATTGCGGGGAAGAAGCGAAAGTTGAAGGTCATTTGGCTTTTGATGCCCGCTGCCTCAACGGCGGCGACAATACGCTGCCCCTCAGCCACATCCATCGACAGCGGCTTTTCGCAATAAATGTGCTTGCCAGCCTCCGCTGCGGCAATGATAATTTCTTCGTGTTTGTTGTTCGGCACGCAGATATCCACCACATCGATGTCCTCGCGAGTCAGCAGCTCTTTATAATCAGCGATCCAGTAATCACAGCCGATTTCAGCCGCTGCCTTTTTAGCCGTTTCCGCTCGGCTGGTCGCCACCCCAACGATATTGACGGTGTCGGCAGGCATTGCGTATAAAAATGGAATGGTTCGATAGGCCATCACGTGCACGCGACCGATGCCACCATAGCCGATCATTCCGATGTTTAGTTTTTTCATATAATAACCCCTTTGTTATTTACGATTTACGATTTGGGATTTACGAATGGGTGTGGGCATTGATAGGGTGAGAATGAGGAGTCTTTTAGCAATTTTGAGATCGAATGACCCTCCCCCACCTACTTCGCAGGTACCTCCTCCCAATTAGAGAGAACTTTGAAAGTTAATCCTCATCTAGCCTATAGTCCCTCTCCCAATTTGGGAGAGGGGTTGGGGGGAGGGCGATTTTAAGTTATCACTACCCTAATCGTAAATCGTCAATCTAAAATCGTAAATTCACCTATTCTTGTGTACTAATCAAACCGTGCTCATTGCGATACTTGTCGCTAGCTTCGTCCATAGTGGCCCGCAGTTTTTTCACGGCTGCTTCGATTTGGCCGGTGCCGGGCTGGAATTTACCTTCTGGCCCTTTGAGGAGCGGTGAAGAGAACTCACCAACCGTCATGCCGACTTCAATGAAATCAGCCACATTGCCAGCGTTCATACCGCCGTCTTCCATAATTTCGATTTGGCCTTCCAAGCCAGCCTCAACCACCATATCGTGCATGCGCTTGATGTTGTCGATCATAATCGGGTCCATGGTGTGCGGGCTTTTACCAGACTCACGCTCCCAGAAGATGGCGCGACATTCGTACTCGATGACATCAACGATGGGTAACATGTATTGCTCGAAGAAGCAAATCGGGGTACCTTGCCAAGCCCAAACCCCAGCTTTCAAGTTTAACTTGTCCTTGATGAAGGTCAGGGCCTGCATTGTCGTTTCCTGTGTGGTTTCAATCGGCAAGGTAATTAGATCAACACCTAGGTCAGCCAATTGACGGAAAACATCAAAGCTGGGGCGAACCATTTGTAATTGGGCCTCAATAGGCATATTGGTGCTCTTACGGGCACCTTCGATGATGTCAAAGCCACCACGTGGCATCCCGAAATCCATGTATTTACCATCACGCACTTCAAGGTGTAGCCAATCGACACCTGCTTCTTCCAATTCCTTGACTTGCGCGCCCAATACAGCGTAGTCAGCCCAGAATAACCCTGCGGCAATTTTACATTTTTGGCTTTGTTTACCAATGACGTCACTGCTCATTTTGATAATGCTCCTTGGTTTTTAATAGGTTTGATAAATAAATTCTTATTTGGTTGTTATGTTCAAAGCAATTGGGATAACGAGGATCAGTAATTACTAATTACTGCCTTGTGTCTCAACAATCACTTTCATACCCTCACCAGAACGCATAATGTCTACCCCCTTCGCTAACTCTGTCAGGGGAACGCGATGGGTGATCAAATTGGAGGGCTGGAGGCGACGGCTTTCCAGCAACTGGACGGTCTGTTGGAATGGGTTGAGACCAACAAAGGTGCCGTGTAACGTGAGGTCGTAGCGGGTGATGCGGTATTGATTGATGGTTTGTTCGTTGTGTGGGCGCAAACCAAACAGAACAATATCCCCCCCTCGGCGGGTCATCTCGACCGCTGTACCAACCTGATGACCGACGGCGTCAACCACGACATCGGCCCCAATCGAGGTTAAATCTTTGACAGCGGCGACAGGATCAACCTCCTTGGGATTGATCGTGGCGTCAATACCCACTTCCTTGGCAAAATCTAGCCGGAAGGGGGCAATATCAACGACGATGACCTTGCCTGCGCCTAGAGTCCGATAGGTTTGGGCGAAGAGGAGGCCCATCGGCCCCGCTCCAATCACCACAACATTGGCCCCCGCTTCAATCGGGGCACGTTTTACAGAGCCAACCACGCAGGACAGCGGCTCAAAAAAGACCGCATCATCACGAGGCACACTGTCGCTCATTTTAAACAAGGCACTTTCTGGGGCACAGAGATATGGGGCGAAGGCACCATCGACGGTGGTGCCGATGGTGTTGTAGTTTGTGCACTGATTGTCGATGCCTCGGCGGCAGTAGTCACAGTTGCCACAGGTGAGGCGCGGGGCGACGGCGACACGGTCTCCGGGCTTCAGGGTGGACACGTCCGATCCGATCTCGGTCACCACGCCAATGGCTTCGTGTCCGATGACAATATCGAGGTTAGCTTTGTGAGCTGGGGGAGTGGCTAGAATGTTGAGGTCTGTCCCACAAATGCCGCAGGCTTCGACCTGAATGACCACATCACGATCTCCGTCCGGTTGCGGTACAGGACGATCTTCGTATGCCAATTTTCCTTCCCCTTTGAAGATGGGGACATTCATCATCTGCATCGGTAATCTCCTCTGAGAATAGAGTAACACAGGCTTCTAGCCTGTCCGTGCACAGGCAAGGATGCTGACGCAAGTATGCGTATGCCTATGCTACATTTTTGCTGTTCATTATGAATGCTCATAATCGAGAACGAGTACACCATCGATATTGGGTTCAATCGTTTCTTTGATGATCTTTTGGTGAACGGGGTGCGGTAGATAGGTGTCACGGGCGGCGGCGTCGACAAAACGGACAATCATACCGTAGTCGTAAGCTTGATTTAAGCCTTCTGGGCTGTTGTTCTGCCCTGCGGACATCTCAACAATCCCAGGAATTTGGCCTGCCATCGACAGAAGGGTCTCGGTGAATGACTGAATCATACTCTCTGTCATTGTGGGCTTAAGTTTGAATAAAACAATGTGCTCGATCATAACAGGTCCTTACATTACTGTTTAGTTATCATTAAGGCTAAGAATTTCTCGGGCAGTTTGATCATCAGTGCATAACGCATCAATAGCTTGGGTGTGGAGGCCACCCAAAATGGCGGGTGCTTTTTCCTTGCCTGCGGCGATGGCGATGACCGTGGGGATTTGGCGAAGGTCATCCAACGTGATGCCGATAATTCGTTGATTGAATTCGTTTTGATAGGTCTCGCCTGTGGCGGTGAAGATTTGCCCCGCCATGTCGCCAATGGCCCCATCTTGCTGCAACTCGGCCAAAATCTCCGGAGACATAAAGCCCGTTTTTGCAAAATTGGAAATATCTGGGTTTAGATTGCCAATGCCTATCAAAACCACATCAGCTTGCCCCGCTGCAGTTAACGTCTGTTTGATGTCGGGTTGATTGCGTAGCACCTCAGCCGCTTCGACACTATCTGCAATTAAAGGCGAGGAAAGATAGTGCACCTCGCCCCCTAGCTTTCTGGCTAGTCGTCGGGCCAAGGTGGCACTGTCTAACTCCTGAATGGTAAACGGCAAACTTCCGGTCGCTTGGGCCACCCGCACATTGGCCTGAAAATCTGGGCTAATGGCTTGAATGACCTCGTAGGTTGAACGCCCCATACAAATGGCCAAGGTCATATTATCCTGTAGGATTTTTTCCAGATATTGGGCACCTAATTGCCCGAGTTGGGGGAGGAGGGTGATGTTCCGGTCAGGCATAGCCTGCTTCAAAACAAAGGCTTTGTTGAGTTTGAACTGCCCCTTCAAAGCGGCTTCAAGATCAAGGTTTCGCTCAATGGGCCAACTGATTTTGATCTGAACCACCTGTTTTTCCTTAGCCTCTTTGAGTAGACGATAAATCTTAACCCGCGAAAGCCCTAACTTTTCGCCAATTTGGGTTTGAGTTAAGCCTTGCTCGTAATATAACGAGGCCACTTGAGCTAAGAGAAGATGATGGTTAGTATTCATTGCAATCGCCGATTTGTGCATTTGCACGAGAAATGAGCTATTGCCCGAATATTAACATCGAATGATGACTCTGTCAAAAAACAGGATAATTGAGCAAAGATTTTTAGGAATGTGATGTTATTGTGACGTTTTTTAAACGGAAATGTGACGCTACAGTGCTAATATTACGATATTGATGTTTTGATAAATAAAAATCATTTATTACTTACTAAAGGAGATTTATTATGAATTTTTCGCAACATTCATTACACGCTAGCTTTATTGAGGCAGATAGTCATAAGGAGCAGATTAGAGGACAGGTTGAGGTAATTATAAAAAAGCAGGTCAACCAAATTCAACAAGCCCCAGCGGCAGCACCAACCTCAGACTCTATTGCAATCCCGCTCACAACAGTGTCACTTAATTCTAACTTTGATGCTTTTATCAATATTCAATTTAAGGGATCTACTTCTAGTTCGCCAACCAGCCTATTGGTTGACTCAGGTAACTCAATGCTTATTGTGCCGTATTATGAAGAAATTGAGGGATTACCTGGCTATACAGTGTTAGGTACAGCTAAGGAACCTTGGGGTAGCCCAGCTAATGTGGTGAAGGGTCCTATTGAGGTCCCGACGGCCAGTGGTGAAATTTATACTTTGGAAGATTGTGTTTTTTATGCTTGTACTGGTGGTGCCCGTACTGCTAACTTTGGGGCAGGTTGTATCACACCTTGGTCAGCAAGCGGTTGGAATACACCAATCTCGGGTGTGGTTATGCAAAGCCCCCTATCTTACAACACCGAATATCCTTTTGCTGAGTTTGACTATGCTCCAGCTGAGACCGTTATCACTAATGAGAATAACCCTGCTGTAGCTGAAGGCTCTCATTTGATGCTCTATCGTTCCCAGCCTTCAGGATATACTATGTTGGATATTATACCTAATTTAGAATGGATGTCATTGATTCCTAACTCATTAACCATTGGTGACAAAGTGACTGGGTGGCCTGGTACGGTTTCATCCCCTATTGCTATGGTTGATACGGGTGGTGGCCCAGTGTTTCTAAGTGATCCGAATGGATATGTTTACACCTCAAGTTGGCCTGATCCAGTGGATTGCCCTGGGTGGGCATCTTCTTCAGAGGATTGTGAGTGTATTAGTGACGCCATAACATTGTCTTTGGAAAATACAGAGAAGTCAGCTGCATATCAGTACACCATCAATACTGCCAATCTACCAAAATCAGTGCAAGGCCTCACTTTGGTTATCTGTAAAGTCAACCGTTTTATGATGGGGCAACAAGGGATGAATATTGGAGGTATTTCTGCCCTCTTCAACATGATATTGATTGATTATGCAAATAATATGGTCGGTTTGAAATCTAAGTAAAATAACTTAGGGTGTTGGGTCTCACCAGGGCTAGTTAATCGTCAGAAATAACTGATAGCCTTGGGAGTCCGAGTGCCATTTTCATCACAGGCCTGACCTACCCCTCAGATGATACTATTGCAGCCTTGGATGGGGTCCTGATTTGAATCTCATTGGGTATAACCAATCTATCTTTGGCCTGCCTGATCCAAATTAGTTCTTGGAAATGGGCACAACAAATCACAAGGTCATTTGGCTAAATTATGTCTGAGAATCTAGTTAGTTCTAAGACAAGTATCCATCTGTATAAAATTCACAGGTGGATACTTATCGACAAATTAGTTTGGAACTTGTACAATCGATATCTACCGCTCTTATGTGTAAAACTCATCTAGAAAAATGGGGGGGCACTGTGAAACAGTTCTGGATATTTACAGGCATAATTTTCCTTACTTTGCTCATCATGTTTCTGCTTTTTTCTCAGGTTGATTGGCCTATTTTTCAATCGCCTGAAACATTTTTGCAGACACAGGGGATTGGCACCGCTCTGACTTCAATTGGCCTAATCGTGTTAGATGTTTTCTTGCCGATCCCCGCCAGCCTAATAATGATCGTGAATGGGGCTTTGTTTGGGGTTATATTAGGGACAATTATCTCCCTTATTGGGGGTGTTGGGGCGGCAATCACTGGCTTTTTACTCGGCAAACAAAGTCAGCATTGGGGGATTGAACGGTTTGTCCCAGAGGCCCAATGGCGTGCCGCTCGAGAGATGTTTATGCAATGGGGGATGGTCGCTGTTATTGCTACACGCCCGGTCCCGTTAATCTCTGAAACGATGGTTATTGTCGCTGGTGCGTCAGGGATGAGCTACAAACAATTGTTGATCGCTTCTTTTGCGGGATACCTTCCAATTGCTGTTTTGTATGCTGTCACAGGGAGTATGGCTGTAGGGTTTGATAGTGCAGTATGGAGTTTTGGTTTGGTTATGGTGATGGCAACCCTCTTTTGGCTCCTCCGAAATCCTCTTAATCTACTTTTGACAAAACAATCTTAGAAGATCTTTACTATCACAGAAGTACAGCAAGCCCCCTCCTGAAAACCTATCTCCATAACTTTTTAGGAGATGGGTTATATCTTTTTCAAAATTGATGAAATCGATTACATGAATTTGCCAGCATCTCCGTCTTTGCTATAATGTAATCGATTTCATTATGAAATCGATTACATGAACTGTGGGATTTTAGCAATAAGGAGAGAAAAATGTTGCAAAGAATGTGGTCAAAATTTCGAGTTTTATTCCTTTTGGTCATTTTGATGAGCCTTGCCTTGGCTGGATGTGGACCGAGCGCGCCTGCTGAAGAAGCGGCATCATCAGACGATCCATTAAAAGTCGCTCTAGTTGCTACCCAAGCGGCGGGTGATAATGGCCCTATCGATGGACTAATTGATGGCCTGAAAATGGCCGAGGAGCAATTTGGGATTGAAACCCAGTTTGTTGAGGCCCTTGACCCGGCCACATTTGAGACAACTTTGCGAAATTTGGCGAGTGCTGATACAGATGTCATTATCTCAACCTTCTTTGCCATGGGGGAAGCCACGTCTATTGTTGCCCCTGACTTCCCAGATACTAAATTTGTCGTCATTGTTGCCGCCCCAGTTGACCCTGAGCAACCAAATGTCAAGGTGATGGATTACGCCTTCTTTGAGGGAGCCTATGTGGGTGGGGTTTATGCCGGCCAAATGACTGAAAGCAACCAATTAGGCTATACCGGCGGTGTACCATTGCCCTTTGCCTGGGCAGATTTTAATGCCTTCACCGCTGGAGCTCGCTCGGTGAACGCCGATATTGAGACAACAGCGACATTCGTCGAGTCATTCGAGGATCCAGTGAAAGGGCGTGAATTGGCGGCAGGGCTTTATGCCAGTGGGGTAGATTTTATCTTTACGGGTGCTGCGGCCAGTGATGTTGGGGTGGTTGAAGCGGCAACTGATAGCGGCCAGTTGGTGATGGTCGCCTCGACCCCGTTGGTTGAGCAGTCACCAGCCAATGTGGGTATCGTCGTTTCCATCGAATGGGCCAAAACGATTTTGCAAGAGATTGAGGCCGCAATTGGTCCCTCATTTGAGCCAGGATTCCGCCGAGCCAGTGTTCAGACTGGGGAAATAGATTTTAATATTCCGGAGGCCTTCCTCGAAGCCACCACCGATGAGCGGCGAGCCAAGGCTGAAGCAGCGATGTCTAGCGTAGATGAGGCCGTTGCGGCGATCAAGAGTGGTGACCTCGTTGTCGAAGAGGTTGGCGAAGAACAGTAATTTTGGAATATTGAGCTAATGGGATGTTATAATCATCCGATATCCCATATTGTGTTAGGTGTTTTTACGAATTTCGCATACCATCAATGACTGAAAAAGGAATCCGAAAGTGCACTTTCGGATTCCTTTTTGAAACCTATTTTCCAGAGAATATAACGTGCCCACGCTTAGTGTCGAATGTCAAAATATAACTGTCAAGTACGGTAATTTTACCGCGCTGCAAGATGTATCCTTGCAATTTTTTGCGGGCAAGATTCATGCGCTTGTTGGGCAAAACGGTGCTGGAAAGACATCACTGGCTCGGGTCTTGGCAGGGTTAGTCGCCCCAGCCGCAGGGCACTTCTCTATCAATGGCAAATCTATCCAAAATGGAAATGTCCACTTGGTACGTGAGGCCGGGTTGGATATTGTCCATCAACGATTTACGCTCCCGCCTAAATTTACCGTCGCCGAAGCGCTTGAGTTGGCCTCGGCTAAAAAACAGGTGGGGGCTATCTATTCAGCCAATGCCCTCAGTCAAGCTTGGCATAATGATCTTGCGGCGGCAGGGGTCAACGTGCCCCCCACCACACGAATTCAGGATTTACCCGTCGAAGTGGCCCAATCTCTGGAAATCTTGCGAGCTTTGTCTGGGCAGGCCAATGTATTGATTTTGGACGAACCAACGGCCTTGTTATCCCCTTCGGCCATTGACAATTTATTTGCGCGAATGCGAAAGCTGCGAGATGAAGGTGTCACCATCCTCGTGATCTTGCACAAATTGCGCGAGGTTTTGGAGATATCCGAAACCGTTTCTGTGTTGCGAGGCGGACGGCTGGTCTTGCCACCCACCGCGACAACCTCAGTGACAGCGGGTGAGTTGAGTGACCTGATTATTGGCAGTGGTTATACTGACAATGGACCTGTAGAGGATGCTACCGCTACGCCTGCAACTTTATCTAGCCCCAACAAGGTCACCCTTGCCTTAAGACAGGTTGATACACCAGGTACAGAAACCGAGCCGCCCTTAAAGCAGGTTTCGCTGGGGGTTCAGGCGGGCGAAATTGTGGGTATGGCTGGGGTGGAAGGGAATGGCCAACGAGGGATTGTCAATGTACTGACAGGCCAAACCCCGGCACAACGGGGGCAAATTTCTCTACTTGAACAAGATGTGACCCATTTACCTCCCCTTGAGCGACGACAGATTGGTTTGCGCGTCGTGCCCTTTGACCGAATGACAGAAGGTTCGAGTTTAACCTTGCCATTGTGGGAAAATGTGATGGCCTGGCAAGCCGAAAAATTCACCCAGGGCTGGCTGCCATGGCTCCCGATGCGGGCCATCCGGCAAGCGGCCAAAAAAGCCCTGGACAGTTTTGAGGTAAAGTACAACAACCTTGACCAGCCGGCGGGTTCTCTATCGGGGGGAAACTTGCAGCGGCTTATTCTAGCCAGAGAGTTGGCCGATGGGGCTAAAATTGTGATTGCGGCCCAGCCCACCCGTGGCCTCGATTTTCAGGCGACTGATTTTGTCTGGCAGGTGTTGAATGATTTGAAAGCGACAGGAGCAGGTGTTTTGCTTGTTTCTTCGGATCTCGATGAGTTATTCAAAATTTCTGATCGTGTCGTTGTCGTTCGGGCTGGTGAAATCGCGGGAGAGTTTGCCGCACCGTTTGATCAGCAGGCGGTTGGGGATGCGATGATTGGGGCGGTCCGATGAGACAACTGGGTACAACGCTCATTCGCGTTCTCCTGCCTCTAGTTGCTGCCTTTGTCTTGAGCAGCCTCTTGTTTGCCACTAGCGGCTTTGACATTGTCGAGGTCTGGTTTGGGGTATTCGCCGGGGCCATCACCTCGGCGGGTGCATCCGCCCAAACCCTGCGCTGGGCCATTCCTCTGCTCGTCATCAGCTTTGGCATCATTATCACCTTGCGCACAGGTGAATTTAACATCGGCGCCCAGGGACAATTGACGCTCGGTGGCTTGGGGACGGTAATGGTGGCCCTGCTGTGGGATGGTCCGCCTGTGCTGGTCATCATCGTGGCCATCATCGCCGGAATTATCGGTGGAGCCTTGTGGTCGGCCATTGCGGGCTGGCTCAAAATTCGATTAGGGGCTGATGAGGTCATTACGACTCTGATGCTGAATTTTATCGCTATTCTTTTGATCCAATGGGTGACAACTGGGCCGCTGAAAAATGATGCGGTGAGAGGTGAGACGGCCTCCACCCCCTTCGTCCCCGAAGCGGTTCGGCTGACAACTGGCGTTGGTGTTTCGACCGCCCTCATTATTTTGGTGGTGATCACAATCGTCGTGGCTTGGATCATCTTGGAAAGAACGCCGTTTGGTTTAAAGAGTCGACTAACGGGGAGCAACCCTGTGGCGGCATCGTGGCAGGGAATTAACGTACAACAGGTGCGAATGTGGACTTACCTCTTGGCCGGGGCCTTTGCGGGTCTGGCCGGGGCTTTTGAGGTATTGGGGCCAAATGGGCGACTGGTTACTGGTGCCACCCCGACTATCGGATTTACGGCGATTGTGGTGGCGATTGTGGGCACCTTGCGTGTGCCCGGCGCAGTTTTGGCTGCGCTTTTCTTCGGCGGCTTACAAGCAGCCATCCTCTATTTGCCGATTGTCAGCAATCTGCCCAGCTCTGGCATTCGGGTGATGGAAGGGTTGGTTGCCCTGTTGATTACAGCGCATTTTATTCGCAGACGTTACCACGCCCCACAGATCGAGCCTCCGCCTGAACCGCCTGCCCCCGCAGAGGCAGGCCAAATTCAACCCTCGGAGGCCACAAGCTAATGGAACAATTTGTGGTGACGACTATCCGGGCTTCAACCCCAATTATCATTGCCGCTGTGGCTGGTCTTTTTTCAATCCGAGCAGGTATTTTTCATATGGGGATTGAAGGGTTGATGTTGGTGGGCGCATTTACCGCTGTGGCGGTGGGGACGCTGACTGGGTCGATTGTTCTGGGGATTTTAGCGGCGGTTGGGGCCAATCTCCTCTTGTCCTGGCTCTACTGGTTGCTGATTGATCGGTTTGAGGCAGACACAATTATCGCCGGACTTGGTTTGACGACGGTCTGCATGGGGGGAACTGCCTTTTTGATGTTCACTTTGTTTGGCAAACGTGGCTCAATGGCGTCGGCGGTCCGACTGCCCCAGCCTGTGTCTGGCCCCCAGGAAGGCATCTTGGCTTACGTCTCCGAGCTATCGATTATGGTCTGGGCGGTGCCCGTTATCATTTTTATCGGCTGGCTATTGCTGCGTCGTTCTCGCCTTGGCCTCCATATCGCCGCTGTCGGCGAATACCCCTACGGTGCTGAAGCGGCTGGGGTGAATGTGAGCCGGACTCGATTGTGGGCGGTGTTGATTACGGGGATTGGCTGTGCCTTGGCCGGGGCGCAGCTTTCCGTGGGTGATTTGGCCAATTTCACGGAAAATATGACCAATGGCCGGGGCTTTATCGCCTTGGCCGCGATGTTATTTGGTGGCTCTCATCCTTTGTGGACGGCCTTGGCCGGGCTGTTCTTTGGTTTTGCCGATGCTATTGGGATCGTTAGTCAGTTAAATGCCAACAGTCTAATCCCTCGGCAATTTATTCTGATGATTCCTTTTATCACCACCATTGCCTTTGTCACCCTCAGTAGTGTGTTGGCCAACAGAAATCGTACCAAGCAAAATGGATAAGTGGGAGTAAATCTGAGTGCCTAGCCAAGCGGCCCAAACTTTATTTGATCAATTTCGAGAAGCCAACGCCAATGCCAGGGGTCCCGTCATTTTGGCGGAAGAGCGAAAGAATGCTGACGCAGCTGGGGCCTTAACCGTTGAGCCTGAGGGCGTGACTTATGACGAGGTGACGATTGCTGGATTGCGTACGATTAGAGCCGTACCGCATCATCACACACCAGAACGGCAACTGATTTTTATCCACGGCGGTGCTTTTGCCTTGATGTCACCCGAAAGCCACCAACGTTTTGCTGGACATATTGCGGTTGCCTGCCGAGCCGAAACGTTCATTCCGGAGTATAGTCTGGCCCCGGAATATCCCTTTCCAAAAGCCCTCGAAGAAACCGTGGCTTTTATCCGTTCGTTTACGGAACGTGATACGAACACGTCAATTATTCTCGCGGGCGACTCGGCGGGGGCGGGCTTGGCTTTGGGGGCGGTGATGTCGATGCGCGATCAGACGATTCGTTTACCTGCTTGTACCGTTCTACTGTGCCCTTGGTTAGATTTGGCTCTGGAGGGGAATTCAGTGATGGCCAATAAAGATCGTGCCGTCATTTTGCGCAAAGGGAATTTGGAGTATTTTGCCGACTGTTATCTGAATGGGGCTGACCCAAAGAATCCTTTGGTTTCGCCCCTCTATGGTGATTTGAACGGCTTGACGCCTATTTACGTACAGGCTGCTGAGCTTGACTTGCTGCTAGATGATTCAACTCGATTGGCGAAGCGTGCCGCGGAGTCGGGCGTAGATTTGCAGTACGATTTATTTCCGGAGATGGTGCACAGCTTTCAATTTTTTGCGGGCCAATTCCCCGAGGCCGATGCCGCCATCAAAAAGATTGGGACATTTGTTGACATCCAACTCAATTGGCGGTAGAGGGGGTTAGGCTGAACTACGCACAATCAGGTGGGGGCTAATCCTGATTTCAACCGGGGCATCTGACAGGCCGCTTAAACGTTGTGACATCAGGCGCATCGCCTCTTGGGCCAGTCGGGTGGTTGGTTGACCGGTTGTTGTCAATTTGGAGTTCAGGTAAGTCGCTGGCTCAAGTCCATCAAAGCCGGTAATGGCGATATCACGTACGGTCAGATTGTGCATCTCGAGCACCTGTAAAGCCCCGACCGCAATGAGATCATTCCCACAAATAATAGCATCGGGGCGCTGTTCCTGCTCCAATAGCCCGAGGGTAGCTTGGCGGCCAAATTCAGTGGTCACCCCCCCGACGCGGATGGCATGCTGCTCGACATCAGTCAAATCTTCAACCGCATCAACAAAGGCCCGAAGTTGTTCCTCGCCAATTGAGGTGATGGCCCCTTCCCCGACAAAGGCAATTGAGCGCTGCCCTTCGCGAGCCAGATGCCGCACCACCTGCCGAATTCCTGCTGCATAATCCGTCGCCACATAATCGATGGCTGGCTCATTCACCCGCCGTAAGAGTTGGACCACAGGCAGACCTTCTTCCTGCACATAGGTCAAGGTCTTGGCACTATTTTCGGTATCAAAGGGGATGATGAATAAGCCATCGATGCCTTGAGCCAACAGACGATTGACTTGGGCCACTTCCCCTTCGATCTTATCCGCTGAGCTTGCCACCGCCAAAATAAGCTCTTGGCTGGAAAGCTCAAGCTCAAGGGCCGCCAACAGTTGTAACACCGCTGGGTTGTTTAGATTGGGCACAACATAGCCGAGGAGGTTGGTCCGCCGTTGCCGTAAGGCACGAGCCACCCGGTCCGGCTGATAGCCTAGATTCTCAACGATCGTTTTTACGTGTTCGGCGGTTTCCGGCGCAACTTTATCACTCCCCGTCAAGACCCGTGAGACCGTCGCAGCCGAAACGCCTGCCACTGCAGCAACATCCTTAATCGTAATTCCCATGCGCCTATTGTATCGTAGATGGAGGGAGTTCACAATTAGGACCCTATATTAAGTATTTCCGAGGCTGGTCTATTGTGAGAGTAAGGTTGTAAGAGTTCTTACATCAGCTTGAAATGAGTGGTTCTATGCTAACATTCGATTCTACATTGAGGTTAATTTGGAATGCATCCAAAAACTTATGTTCTCTTGATTCTTTTACTTGTATCAACCTTGGCCTGCACCCTAGCCCCTCCTACCCAATTTAGCGGTGAACCGACTGCGACAATCAGTCGTACCGAAGCTGAAATAGTCCCAACAGCCACAACATCAACTCCCCCCACCCAATCCCCGCCTACACCCACAATTTCCCCGACATCGATCCCAACGATGGTCAGCAAAGAACCTATCACCCTGACTATCTCCATCTACATCCTCGATGATACGAGCGGGCAACTGTCCAGTAACCGTTCGGGTGAGCAACTTGAGGGAATTTATGAGCGGGTGAATGAGATTTGGGAGCAAGCGGATATTGTGCTGGAAGTGCAGCACGTTGAACGCGTGTCAGTGCCGCCGATTTATTTACAGGCGATTGCACTTCGCGATTTTCAACGCTTTTTTGATGGGGTGGGCACAGACATTCAGTTGACTGAACCGGGCTTGATCAACGCTTTCTACGCCCGTGATATCGGTGGCCCCAATGGGATTAACCCGTTTGGCTCACGAGTCTTTTTTGTCACCGACGAGCCGTCGGTCCATCACGAACGGGTCACTTCCCACGAAATTGGCCATATTCTGGGGCTTCATCATGTGCTTGATGACCCCAACCGCCTGATGTTTTCGGGGACAAATGGGATGATGCTTTCGGAGGAAGAGGTCACGGTCACGCGTTATACGGCGCAAGGGCTGTTGGATGGGGTACGGTAGAAATATCCTTACTTGCGATTTAGTCAGGATGGATTATAGTTAAGGCGTTCTGTGCTTTGATGGGCAAAGCACCACACATTTCCGATACTCAGCATAATAAAAGTAAGGAGAAACTGTTATGAAAGACATCGTTGTTTTGAGTGCAGTACGAACTGCGGTAGGTACCTATGGTGGCGGTTTGAAAGATACCCCCCCCTGCGATTTGGCGGCTTTGGTGGTGAGAGAGGCCGTGGCTCGTTCAGGGGCTGCGCCAGAAGATATTGGGCACACCGTTTTTGGTAACGTGATCCATACCGAAGCCCGAGATATGTATTTGGGGCGTGTGGCCTCGGTGAATGGTGGTTTACCGGTTGAGACACCGGCCTTCACCCTCAACCGTTTGTGTGGAAGCGGCCTTCAGGCGATTGTTTCAGCGACGCAACAAATTGAAACAGGGCACTGTGATATGGCTGTTGCTGGTGGGGCCGAGAATATGAGCCGAGGCGCTTACTTCTCCCAGAATATGCGCTGGGGCGCACGGATGAGTGATGTGCAGATGGTGGATGCGATGGTTGGGGCCTTGACTGATCCCTTCGATGATTGCCATATGGGCATCACCGCTGAGAATGTGGCCGAACGGTGGGAAGTTACCCGTGAAGAGCAAGATGCTCTGGCCGTCGAGAGCCACAAGCGTGCCGCCAAAGCCTCTGCTGAAGGCCACTTCAAAGACCAAATTGTGCCGGTTGAGGTGAAAAGCCGCAAGAAAACCATCATTATCGATACCGACGAGCATATCCGCCCAGATGCTACCCTAGAAGGAATGGCTAAATTACGCCCCGTCTTCAAAAAAGATGGTTCTGTGACCGCTGGCAACGCCTCTGGCATCAATGATGGGGCCTCCGCTGTGGTCTTGGCTACTGCTGAAGCTGCTGAAGCCAAGGGCTTGAAGCCTATGGCCCGCTTGCTCGGCTACTCCCACGCTGGAGTGGAGCCGAAATATATGGGCATTGGGCCTGTACCCGCCGTGAAAAAGCTGTTGGACAAAATTGGCCTGACCGTCGATGACTTTGATGTATTTGAAGTTAATGAAGCGTTTGCCGCCCAGGCTCTGGCCGTGATGAAAGATTTGGGCTTGCCTGAAGATAAAACCAACCCGAATGGCAGTGGGGTCTCACTTGGCCACCCAATTGGCGCCACTGGCTCAATCCTGACCACAAAAGCCATCCACGAACTCCATCGCACCGGCGGTCGCTACGCCTTGGTTACGATGTGTATCGGTGGTGGACAAGGCATTGCGGCAGCGTTTGAGCGACTGTAATCAAGTTGTAGGGTAAACTAGCAAAGGCGTAGGCTTTTAGCCCTGCGCCTTTTTTATTCGCTCGTTATGTGTTTCTAAGGAGGTTGTTTGTGGAATGACAATTAGGTTAATCTACTCCGTTGGCAACGGTAAACGATGTTGCCGTAAAAAGCTCAACTTGTCCCAATAGCCTCGCTGAAACTGGATTTTGCCATCAACGACGTGGAAAAACCCACAGCCCCGCAAACCGAGCGGGTCGCGCCATTCAAGGATGGCCCACTCGCCATCTTCAAACAGGTTCTCAACGATGCAGGTCATCTCTGCGGCGGCAAACTCTTGGGTAAACATCGCTCGAATCGCTTCTCGCCCCTCAACCGGGGCCTCGGCAACTTGGTGATTTATGGCATCTTTGGCATAAAGTGCTATAATCTGCTCAACATCTGCCTGGTTGAAGGCCTCAACCCAAGCTTGGACAACTGATTTTGGGGTTTGAGACATTGATTTGACCCTTTCAACGTCTGAGTGTACTGGATTTATTTTCTCTCAATATAATCAACTTTATATTTTGACACAATGTCGCTTATAGGATATTGTGTGCCTATCCAACAACACAATCTTTTTGGAAATCTATTTGATGATTGATCCCAATTTGCCTCTGATTGATCTCCACCGTCACCTTGATGGCAGTATTCGACTGGAAACGGTTCTTGATCTCGGTATTCAACACAATATCCAACTCCCTGCGTTTGAGCTTGAGGAGCTGCGCCCTTATGTGCAGGTGTCCGAACCACAGCCGGGCCTTCTTGAATTTCTGGCAAAATTTGAATGGATGATTGCCGTTTTGGCAGATGAGGCTGCTTGTCACCGGGTCGCTTATGAAAATGTGGAAGATGCCGCCCGTGAGGGGATTGATTACATCGAACTCCGCTTTAGCCCGTGGTTTATGGCCAATAACAAGCTGAATCCAGAAGGGGTGGTTGAGGCATTAGTCACCGGCGCCCAAGCTGGGCGTGAACATTTTGGGGTCAAAGTCAATTTGATTGGCATTCTAAGTCGACATCTTGGCCCGGAGATTGCCCATAAGGAGTTGGATGCCTTGCTCTCACAACGAGATCATTTTGTAGCGCTTGATTTGGCGGGAGATGAGGCGAACTATCCGGCTGAACTGTTTGTCGATCATTTTCGCAAGGGGCGTGAGGCGGGCTGGCAGATTACAGCGCACGCGGGTGAGGCTGCTGGCCCAGAGAGCATCTGGCAAGTCATTGAAAAGCTGGGAGCGACTCGTGTCGGCCACGGTATCCGGGCGACTGAAGATCCTGGGTTGATGGATTATCTTGCCACCCATAAAATCGGGCTTGAGACCAGCCTGACCAGCAATGTTCAGACCAGCACCGTGCCTAGCTATGCGGCGCACCCCCTCAAAACAATGCTTGAGCATGGTATCCTTGCGACCATTAATACCGACGATCCCGGCATTAGCGCGATCGATTTACCCTATGAATACAACGTGGCTGCTCCCCAAGCCGGTCTCAGTGAAGCCCAAATTCAGCAGGCTCAGCAGAATGCCTTGGCTATTGCCTTTTTATCGGACGAGGAAAAAGCAAAGCTAACTGCTTCATGATTACTCTCTACTCCTAAACTAAGTCTTCTCTGAATAAAAATAAACCCCCCTTATCCTACATGAGAACAAGGGGATGATCCTACAAAACTTGCAAATTAAAGCTCGGCCAACTGCTCCTTGACCTTGCTCAGTTGTAACTCAAGATCAGCCAAACGATCCCGCTCCTTTTGAACAACCGCCTCTGGGGCTTTTTCAACAAAGCCAGCATTGTTCAATTTGCCGCGACTACCAGCAATCCATTTTTCAAGCTGCCCCAACTCTTTTGTAAGCCGCTCTCGTTCAGCCGCAAAGTCGATCATATCCGCCAAGGGGACGTAAATCTCAATCCCGCCGCTAATCACCTGTCCCACTGATTTTTCAGGCTTGTCAGTCAGCGTTTCAACGATACTGACATTGTCGCCATCAAGACGAGCTAAACTGACCAAAACGTCGATTTGTTGGGCAATGAGTATTGTGTGCTCGCCACCAACAAAGGTCGCTGCGATTCGTTTGCCGGGCTGAACATTGTACTCGGCCCGAATATTTCGGATGGTTCGAATCATCTCAATAATGAGCTCCATTTGCGCTTCGGCGGTATCGTCAATTTCAGCCTCAAAGCCTTTGGGCCAGATAGACACCATCAAGCTCTCATAGTCGTGAGGCAAGTGCTGCCAGGCCGCCTCAGTGACAAAGGGGATGTATGGGTGAAGCAAGGTAAGGGTTTGATCCAGAATGTGAACCAGCAACTTCTGCACTGTTTTCTTCGCCCGAACATCATCGCCATACAGCCGGATTTTCGCAATTTCGATATACCAATCGGCAAACTCGCTCCAGAAAAAGTCGTACATCTGCCGACCTGCCTCGCCAAAATTGAAATCATCAATCAGACGGGTGCTGTCGATAATCAAACGATTGAGCCGGCTTAAAATCCACCGATCCGGCAGAGTTAATTTTGATAATTCCCAGGTGCCCGTGTTGGAATTGTCCTTGTCATCAAGATTACTGACCACAAAGCGAGTGGCATTCCAGATTTTGTTACAGAAGTTACGGTTTGAAGCAATCCGGTCCAGGGACAGGTTCATATCATTCCCCGGTGTTGAGCCAGTCAGGAGGGTGTAACGCATTGCATCGGTACCGTACTGGTCCATCACTTCCAGCGGGTCAATCACGTTCCCAGTCGTTTTGCTCATCTTCTTGCCGTGTTCATCTCGAACGAGGCCGTGCAGATAGACTGTGTGGAACGGTATTTCGCCAGTATACTCCAGCCCGCTCATAATCATCCGGGCCACCCAGAAAAAGAGAATGTCGTAGCCCGTTTCCATGACCGAGTTAGGATAAAATCGCTGTAAATCTGGCGTGTCATCAGGCCAACCTAAGGTAGAAAAAGGCCATAAGCCAGAGCTAAACCAGGTGTCAAGCACATCTGGGTCTTGTTCCAGAGTAACATTTTCGCCATATTCAACCCGAGCCTGCTTATAGGCTGCCTCTTCAGTACGGGCGACAAACATCGTGCCGTCGGGCGTGTACCAGGCTGGGATACGATGCCCCCACCACAATTGACGGCTGATACACCAATCCTGAATATTCTCCAGCCAATTGTTATAAACCTTAGTAAAGCGCTCGGGGACAATGCGAATGCGTCCGTCGGCGACTGCCTCTAACCCTGCATCGGCAATCCCGCGCATCGTGACAAACCATTGGGTTGAGATCAACGGCTCGATGATTTCGCCGCCGCGTTGCGCTCGGGGTACCTGCATTTTGTGCGGCTTAACCTCCAGCGTCAATTCCTCGGCTTCCATATCCGCCCACAGCTTTTTGCGACACTCAAAACGGTCTAGCCCCTCGTATGGACCCGCATTACTGTTCATCGTGGCATCTTTGTTCATCACATTGATGATGTCCAGACTGTGCTTGCGACCCAACTCAAAGTCGTTGGGGTCGTGTCCCGGCGTCACTTTTAAGGCTCCTGTGCCGAACTCGCGATCAACATAGCTGTCGGCAATGATGGGGATGGCCCGACCCAACATCGGAACCTGACATTGCTTACCAATCAAGTGCTGATAGCGCTCATCCTCAGGGTGAACTGCGACCGCAGTATCGCCTAAAATGGTTTCGGGTCGGGTACTGGCTACAGGCAGATACTCGTCCGAGTCAACCAACGGATATTTGAAGTGGTAGAGTTTGCCATCCTCTTCGGTGTATTCAACCTCGAGATCACTGACAGCGGTTTGTAGACCGGGTGACCAGTTGATGAGGTACTCCCCGCGATAGATCAACCCCTTTTCATACAGCCGAACAAAGGCCTCTCGTACCGCCCGAGACAGCCCCTCATCGAGCGTAAACCGCTCTCGCTCCCAGTCACACGAGGCTCCTAACCGACGATGCTGCTGGGTGATAATCCCACCGTACTTCTCTTTCCAAGCCCAGGTGCGCTCGATAAAAGCTTCCCGCCCGATTTCCTCGCGGCTGGTACCTTCGTCGAGCAAGGCTTTTTCAACCTGAAGCTGGGTGGCAATCCCGGCGTGGTCGCTCCCTGGAATCCACAACGCGGCTTTGCCCCGCAGACGGTTGTAACGGATCATCAAATCCTCAAGTGAGGCGGTCATCGCGTGACCAATGTGTAAGGCTCCCGTAACGTTGGGCGGGGGCATGGCAATGACAAATGGCTCTGCATCGGCATCGGCATATTCTGGTTTGAAGAAGCCTTTGCTCTCCCACCAGTCATACAAAGCCTCTTCAAATAAGTGTGGCTCATAGGCTTTGGCCATATCCCCTGGATTGGTCATATCCCCTGGATTGATCGGTAAACCCTTGGACATCGTTTTTCTCCTGAAAAAGTGATTTGAAGTTATGATAAAATATCGTTAATTTGAATAATTGTGTAATCCAATAGCAGGCAAAGTAACAGGGGCACAAGGTCGCAGAGTAACAAAAATATTTCCATTGTTACCTTGCAACTCTGCCACTTTGCTACCTTACCTCACTGCTATCTTGCAATAAAAAATCCCCTCGCCCTCAGCTCAAGGACGAAAGGATATCTCTCGCGGTACCACCTTGATTGCACGCTAAATAATTTGATTTATCGAATTATTTAGCCAGCCTCTCAAAACGCGTTAACGGGCGAAACCGGAACAACTTAATGGGTGGTTTGCGAAAATCACACCGTTCAGTGGCTCAACTCACAGGGGACGTTCAGCGGTGATAGTTGGGTGGGGGTTTCAGCCTATGCCCTCACCTCTCTGGCAACCTCAGGACCGCATACTCTGCCTGATCATAGTCGTTCATTTTTTGTTGAGGCGATAGTATAGTGTACTGGATAGGGGATGTCAAGATTGAATAACATTATCAGCTTTGAAGAGTGCATCGACATTATTGAATTCGGAGTGAATGTGGCGGATTGTGCCAGTTTCGCCCCGCACTACAATTGAGTGGGTTTTGGCTTTTTTGCCGTGATAGGCGACATTGTCCAATAGTAGGCTGTAGGTGACCCCGGTGGCAGCGAAGAAGATTTTGTCGCTGGTGATCAACTCATTACTGGTTAGGATGCGATTTGTGTCTAGCCCAGCTTCGATGACTGCATTTCGCTCTGCTTCACTTTGTGGGGCCAATCGGGTTAACATGCCGCCCCCCATTGCCTTGACTACGCAGGCGGCGGCTACGGCTTCAGAGGCCCCCCCAATTCCCAGCAAAATATCGGCTCTGAAACCGGGATGGGCCGAAACCATCGCTCCTGTTGTGTCACCATCAGGTCGCAGCATAATCTTTGCGCCGGTCTGGCGGATTTCATTGATAACATCTTGATGACGGGGTCGATCTAGAATAACGACGCGCAAATCGCGAATGGCCTTGCCTTTAGCTTTGGCAATCAGAGCCAAAGTCCACCCTACGGGCGCATCCATGCACTCTGGAATGAGATGTTCAGCGACCTCTTCATCAACAATGATTTTGTCCATATAGACCGCTGGTTGGGGTGACCAAATAGAGCCATAGGGGGCAATGGCGGCGACGCTGACGGCCCCAGGTCGACCGCGGACCACAGACCGGGTGCCGTCGATAGGATCAAGAACCACGTCGACTTTTGGACCGCTACCCATACCAATTTGCTGATTGGTATCCAAAGGGGAATTCTCACCAACTCGGCCCTCCTCGCCGATGACGATATAACCATCAATGTCGACCGTTTGAAAGGCTCCGGCCATAGCAAGTGTTGCGGCTCGATGCACTCCCTCTCGATCTCCGCTGCCCGTCCAATGGCCAGCTACCAAAGCGGTCATTTCTGTGATACGAACCAATTCTAGACCAAGGTTGTGAGACATATAGTCGCTCATGAGTCAGCTCCTTTGCTATGTTGATTGTCGAAATGGCTTGATTTATGTCATTTCGACCGAATGGCTTGGATTTGGAAGAAATTTTGAGTTTAGGGGAATCGAGGCTTTGAAAATGAAGGTGTGTCCAGGTGTATACTTATCTCAGTTACTTAAAAAGTATAAGGAAATGAGGGGGATTAACAAATCAAATTAATTGGCCTCATTGAAACAGTGCCTGATTCGTGACTGCATAGTTGGCTGTTTTTGTAAGGGAGCCAGTCTTACCAAACCCAAACATGTCTACCTCGCGTACGAATCCAAGGCTTGGTCATTTTTAATCAAAACCCTGGACTGTGTATGCTCAAGGTATTGAGTCCGCTCAAGTTAGAATAATGAACCCAGTGCTTCAATTTGCAAACTTGTTGAAAGACAAGTCTACAGAACATTTGGTGATTTAATCAAGCGTAAAATTACTTTATTGTAAAAATAATCTAACTCTTCCAACATGTTGGAGAACCAAGCCTGTTGGCGCGGATCAATTGTTAAAAATGAAGTTGGGTTAAACTTTTGGGCTTGTACGGCAAACCCGTAATCTCTAAAAAGAGCAGCGATGTCATAGAGGTGATGGGCGTGTGGTTTGAGACCGAAGCCTGACATGATGATGGGGAGGTGATGCTCCCAGCCGGGGGCATCAGGAAAATAGCCGTGTACAGCATAATAGACCCCGCCTGGCTTTAGGGCTTGAGCCATTTGGGCTGCGTGTTGATCCATATCTTCAATCAACCATAACACTTCGTGACTAAAGGCGATATCTATGGCACTATCCAAATGGGCCAGGTTGACTCGTTTCTCAAAGGTGATGGGTAAATCCCCTTTACGATTGTTGGCAATTTCAATCGCTTCCGTGTCTAGATCAATGCCGTATCCCTGGGCAAAAGGTTTTTTGCTGTAAAGTTGTCGCAAAAACCCCCCCCGGTTACAACCAAAATCTAGAACCGTTTTGCCACTCAAATCTTGCTCGGTCATCCTTTCGATCATCATGGCCCAGTTTCCTGAATGGACGGCTTCCATCCAGGCTTCTAATCGACGCTTGGCTTCTAGACCGGGTGCCCAAGTTTGTACTGGTTTTGTGTTCACAATTGGCTCCTTCATGAAATGGTGATAAGAATTGGGTGAAATTGAAAGTTGCCACAATATGTGACTTTATTGTACACATCGCTGTGTTGTCACATATCACTGCCTTTATTTAGAGAATGTTAAAGTTGATTTGTTTTAAGAAAAAAACAATACTGCCTACAACAATAATGCCCTGATCTTTGAATTAAATCAAGTCGATTTTTGAATTTTAAGTATTTAGCAGAAAGTAACGGCCTAGCCCTACATTGCCTAATGTGACACCACTTCGGCTTCTGTAGACTTATCGTTGCGCTTAAAGATGTTTAGAGCTTTCCAGGAAGAGTTCAATTCTTCTTCACCTTTTCCGTCTTTGGTGGCAGTCAAAACTTCTTTGAGAACACGCTTGAAGGCTTCACGATCTTTTTGAGCTACATTTTGAATAGTGGCTTGAATGTGCTCACGACGCTCGCTGTCGTTGGCTAACAACATTTCTGGTGAAGTAGCAGGGGCCAACTCTTGTTTAACCAACTCAGCATACAATTGTTGGGCCAATGCTTGGTTACTGCGGCTTGAAGGTAAACCTTCTAGGCCTTGTATAGCTTTGAAAAGGGTGACATTATCCTGGGCGAGTTGTGCATCGCGGTAGGCTGAATTGTAAGAAATGGCAATCGTTTCAACGCTTTTCTTGATTTCTGGATCGGTATCAAGCTTGCTATCTGTCAGCCAGGTCAAATCAATCCCTTGCTGTGAGACAAACTTGGCTAAACTAAATACCAACGGCTCAAGCTCCTCGTCTGAAAGTCCTGCAACCCATTCATTAAGCGCGTTATCTTTGATATTTTTAGCTGCCCACACTTGGTAACGTTTTGGTAGCTCTTTTCGCTTTTTGCCAGTAATGCGATCCCGGACATCTTCTAAACCACTGGTTAAAGTACTGCTTTCGCCACTCGCTTCGGTGGTTTCAGTATTGAGATTGGCTTCTAACTTGCGAATTCGTAGATTACGATCAATAACAATAGATAAAATAGCCACAATAACAATCAGTACGGCGATAAAAATGTAGAAAGGCATAGTTACTCTCCTGATTTTGGATAATAGTGCCAAATAACTCGTTTTGATTTGAATTTTAGATTTGCGACCAAATCAGCAGTCATAAAAGGCATTAGTTGTATGTAAAACAAAAAGAAATCAATTTCCGCCAAAGTTGATGAACGGAAGCTGACCTGAGGCTCCCGTTGGTAAGTCAATGGATTGGGTTAATGTAGCTGGTAACGTCGGGGTAGATAATGTGTCAGTTATGGGGACTGTATTTGTCATTGTATCTACCTCATCTAAGTCAGGTAATGGTAAAATTAAAGGATTGTTACTGGGCACAAGCATCACTCTAATATTGGGTGATAATCGATCCACATAATGATATGTAACCAAGTCAGGATTGGCATTCAAGGCATCACCAATGAGTTTTAGAGCTTCTGCCTGACCTTGAGCTTCGATACGAATAGCGTTAGCCCTACCGGTGGCTCGCCGCTCCATTTGTCTCGCTTCTCGTTCCGCTTGAGTGACTTGCTGGAGGGCAACCTGTTTCCGTTCGACTGACTCTGCATATTCCTGTGAGAAAGTAATGTCACGCAATAGAAATTGATCCAACAGTAAGCCCTTGTCAGAAAATTCTTCCTCAAGCAGACGATTTAATGCAGTCTCTAAATCACCCCGTTTAGAGCTATTAACTTCATCTACTGTAAACTTAGCAACTTCGGTACGCACTTGGCCCTGCACCAAGGGGCGGATAAAATCGGCCGTATATCGTTCCTGCCAATCGATATGAACCTGAATAACCTGATTTACATTTATTCGAAAAATGACCGATGTATCTAACCAAACCTCTTGACCATCACTTGTTCTTGCTCGAATGGCATCTTCACCAAAATTTTCACCCTCATTTATTCTGGCCGACATCGTGTAGGTCTGCCAATAAATTGGATAAATGGCAACTTCTTCAAGCAGAGGAATAATCCAGTGTAAGCCTGACCGCATTGGTTCAGGTCGAACCCCGCCAGGCGAAATTGCTGAAACGACAACACCAACCGTTGGCGGTTGAACAAAGATAATTGAGGCACTAAGAAGGTTAAGACCGAGTACGATGAGAAGGGGGATTAATACTCGGAAGGATAACATTTCCAGCAGGGCGGTAAGCAATCCTTCTCGAATTAGGGTCCGAATAAACCAAGTGATAATGAAGATGACAAAAAGGATTAATGATATCCAGCCTATAATCTGAAGGACATAATCGACATTAATTCCGATTGTGTTTGGGCCTATAATTGAGTCCATAATTCCTCTTTGTTAAGTAAACCGAGTAAGACTTTGATTGTTTAATCTTCGTACATGAATCTATGAGGCTCAGATCTACCCAGGATTCGGCTTACTGTTAAAATGATCCATCAGACAGCGACTTAAATTCTGATCTGTGGCGGTAAAGTTTTCTTTAGGTGTGAATATCTCTTGTGAATTATGTAAAAATCGCAGTAATACTTCAATTTGAGATTGATCGTAAGCCAGCCGATTTTAGAATTAAAGTAGCTGGTGATAATTGTTCAATAATAACATCAACCTGTCCAGGCATCCCATGGGTAAGGGCACCTAACACCGTGGCATCATCAACGGTTGGGATGAGTTTGATTTGGTTCTGTGAACGATCAACTATGGCTACGGTAGCTGATATTTGTTGGGGCTGCCCTGTTGAGTCGATGACCTTAAACAAGGCTGTCTGTCCTTGCTGGATGTGCGTCAATGCATCTTGAGGAAAATCGGCGACGATAATCCCCTCGGATGAGAGAATAGCTGATTGGCTTGTCTCATAAAATGAGACTTGAGCAAAAAGAAACCACCCCCCCCATAAAATTACCAGGAATATAAAAATAATAATTCCAATTAGGGCAGGGCGCAAGTTACGACTTTGAATAAGGGTGGCTGACCGTGGAAATTGGCTCGACATAATAGGTTTCTATGGATGAGCAATGACCATGATGGTTTCTGCTCGATTTAGGGCACTTTCCATCGTCATCTGCATGCTTTCGGGGTCTAATGATCCAAAGCTTTCATCCAAGATAATAAGGTCCGCTGATTGTAAAAGGGTCCGTGCGATGTACAGACGGCTAGCTTCACCATGCGATAAGCGCCAACCTTGCTCGCCTACAATTTGATTAAGACCATCAGGCATTCGGTCTATTAGATCTCCTAAACCCAACTCCCGACAAATTTGTTCGGCCTCCGCTAAATCTTCCGGTGAAGGCGGCCATTGCCGCCCCATCAATAGATTAAAGGCCAAAGGTGCGTTTAGAATGTGATTGGTATTGAATTGGGGGGTGGCGATGACGCGTTTGCGCCAAATTGCATCACTGACCGTGTATCGGTCAAGCCCCCACAAAAGTAGGAGGCCACGGTTGACTGGGTACAACCCCGCCAGTAATGCGGCAAGCGTAGATTTTCCACTCCCCGATGGGCCTTGTAATAGGAGTTGGTCATTTGTGTTGATGCTGAGATTGCAGTTGGTTAAGACCAAATGATTATCATTTGGATAGTGGAAATCAATTTCTTTGGCTTCGAGAATGGGAATTAAATTAGGCGCGATTTCAATATCACTTGATAGGGTGATTTCTGCGGGGGTATCAACGGACAGATTATTCGTAGCCGCGTTGCGCAGAGATTCCGTTTGTTTCCACGCAGCCAATGCTTTAGCTGTCTCAGGAATAGCTAAGGCCAAGATTTGTAGTTGTAATAGGCCAAATAACAAAGCGGCGAATCGGACGCCAACTAAAAAATCTAGCTCAGCTGGCGTAGTTGGGCCAAATATGAAAGATGGGATTAACCCAATGAGCATGATGATGACACCCCCATAAGGGATGAGCACCCAAATTGGGAGTAAATGCCGATCGTAAGCTTGGGCTAAGGATAAATATTGGGCCAATGTTTGATCTTCTGGCTGATACCAATCGGTTTCCTGAATCAGACGAGTTTTGTGTCCATGTAATCGTTCCAACAAATTGCTGATCATAACGCTGTGATACTCATTGAGGGTTTGATAATGACTGACTAATCGCCAAATCATCCAACCCGAGCCGACTAACCACAGAAAGAGAAGAATACCGATCGTAAAATCCCCAACAATAAGCAAGGTGATAATGATTGTCAATAGAGCTACACTTGAAGAAATTAGCCCTGAACCTCGACTTAAACCAGCTTCTTCAACCGTTTCAGCTTCTAAAAGCCAAGCCAAGAACCGCCCCGAGCCTTGATGCTGGACATCTTCCAGTTTGAGACGCAAAACACCCTCGAATAAATGTTGTTTAAATAGATATCCAACATCAACCGCATATTTACGTTCTACCCAGGAGATGGTGGCTGCGAACGGAATTCGGGCCAACCAGACGAGTACACCAGTCACAAGGAATAGCCAAGCTGGACTGTTTGGGTCAATCGCCCGCCCCATCAAACCAAGCGCGAACAGAAATAGGGCGTATGAGACAGCCCGCTCGCCAATGTGCAGCCACAAATAATTAAAGAGACCAGCTTTGCGAATCTGCCCCCAAAAGTTTTGTCGTGTTGCTGGGCGCACTAACCAAATATTATTAAGGTGGGTGTCGGCCAGGTATTCGGTTAGAAGGGCATCATATGCCTTTTGATGCCTTTGTTCAGATAACGTTAGTGGTTCTAGTATTCCCTCAATTTTATCAGAAAGGTTATTTTCTAAATCGTGACAAACTGCCCGTTTCAGAGCCTGCGGTGAAATACGATGTGTTTGCCCATCCGGCGTTAGAACGGTAATCCGCCAACGCCCCCCCTTAAGAACAACAACAAAATGAGGCTCGGGGTGAGTGGAAGGTTGAAACGGAAGAATGATAGGATTGGTTTGGTTGAGAAATATTTCGATGTCTGGGTAAGGAAGGGTGACGGGTTCTACTTCTAAATCAAGTTGTACGCCAATAAATGGGAGCCACTCTCCTAATGAGAGTCGCTCGCCTGATGAGAGTCGCTCTCCCAATGACGCGCTTTGTTGAGCGCTTGTTAGGGGATGAAGAATATGTGTTTCGGAGATTAGCCCTCGCTTTTGGGCTAAAATGTGTAGCGCTTTGTCTAATTCAGACTCACGCCAGATAACATTGGAGAATTGAGATGGATTTGTAGAGGACATTGTTTTCGTCTCTAGCTGGTTAGCTTCCTATTCGACTACTTGGCAAGCCTGAGGGGTGAATCTGCCAAAGCTGGGGCCATATTTATTACACCAGATCTCTTCGATGCGATGACGGTTCGCTGCCATCCACGGTACATCTTGATCCAGTAAAAGGTCTGTTGGATTTTCTGGGTAAATTTCGCTTGCTGGAATATCTATATTAGCCGCAGTCAGTGGCCGATTTGCTGCATGTAGCATCATGGCCTCATCTTCAATAGCCCAATTGAGAAAGGTTTTTGCAGCCGGCTTAATCTCTTTCTTTTGCACCAAAGCATTTACCTCCAGCTCCCAGCCAGCCCCTTCTTCTGGAAAGATGGTTTTTACTTTGCCCTCTGCTTCTAATGGAAGTGAAACATATCCCCAACTGACCGCGATTGGATACTCTCCCCGAGCAACGGCTTCACAAGCGCCTGTTGCGGTTGGAAGATAAGCCCCCGTATTCTCGTGAATTCTTGCCAGATAATCCCAACCTTCAACTTCACCGTAACGCTGGATCATCACCGAAGAGAGTAAAAGACCGACACTCGTTGATGGGGGCACGGGCATAACGAGTTTGCCTCGATACTCCTTCTCGGCTAAATCGCGCCAACTGGTCAACTCATCAGGAGATAAACCCTCACTTATCATCAAATCTGGATTTGTGCATATGACGATCGTTCGGGCCGCAACACCAACCCAGTAGGGAGGATTATTGGTGTCCCGAAACATTGTGGCAATCCGAGGTTCGCGTTGCTGCGCATCAAAGTACAATCCCTCTGGTTGATAGATTTTGAGCATGCCTTTCCATTCAGCTTGAAGCATATTCATAACCGATAAGGCCCAAACGACATCTGCTTGAGGATCATCTTGTTCATCAAACAGACGTTGGGTTAACGGTAATGCTTGCTCCCTAACCAATTCCACTTCAATATTAGGGTAGTTGCGGTTAAAGTCAGCTAAATATTGCTCAGCCCAATCTCTGCGAAGCGGGGTGTAGACGGTTATTCGACCTGATGTTTCGGTCTGTGGGATTTCCTCCTCGGCACAAGCAATGAGTGTCAGCCCGATGATGGGTATTAAGATAAAATTGAAAAACCATTTGAAGCAACTGGAGGGGTATTTTTGCTGGACCATAGTGTGTTCCTGTTTTAGACGTGATCTAAATATGTTTAGGATGCTCCCATAACTCGCCATAAAAATGCTTTGGCTTGGTCTAATGTCTCTTGGCTTACGGGGAAATACCCCACGTTCTCAATATCCTCATTGACTCGGGTGATGACAAATGTGACAAATGACGCGACTTGAGGTTTAGTTCTTAGGGCTTGCGAGTCTACATAAATAAAGAGGGGTCGTGATAAGGCGTACGCATTTGCATCTAGCACTTCGGCCCCAGGCCGAACGCCATCAATGGCAATGATTTTGAGTAAATCGGCGTTATTTTGATAGGTGCTATAGGCAACAAAACCGAGTCCGTTTGGATCATCAGCCACACCCTGAACAATCGCTTCATCATAGATGCTGCGAATGGTGTTTGATGCCTCCAAAATAGGTTCTGTTTCACCTTCAAGAAAAACGCGATCAGTGAAGAAGTCAAAGGTGCCAGTGGTAGGGCTAGGAATAAAGCGGATAATTGGCTCGTCCCAATAATCTTCATCAACGTCTGTCCACTTGTCTCGGGTGAATAGAAAGTCTAACTCTTCAACGGTTGTATCTTCAAGAAAGGTATTGGCCGGGTTAGCAATGACGGCCACAGCATCGGTTCCGATACGAAACTCAATGGGGATACGGTCATTATTGGCACAATTGTTATTTTCTTCATCCCGAATGCGTCGACTGGCCATGACAATATCCACAGTTGGGTCAGTGCAAAATCGTTCCAGCCCAGCGACCGAGCCAACTCTGTCTATAAAGATCTTGTTGCCAGCCCCCTTCTCGCGAAAGCGTTCAGCCAAAACTTCAATGATAGGGCTAATGGTTGTGCTGCCTGTAATACTAATATCGCCACTTCGGGTCGCAACCAGTCTTATCTTTGATTCATCCAAAATATCTTGTCGGATTGGGAAATAACCAATGCTATCAATTTCCTCATTAACGTGGTTCAAGAAAAAATTGAGATAAGCGCGAACTTGAGGTTTTTCTGAGATAATGTGCAAATCACTGTAAAGATATAGCGGGCGAATAAGTGGATAAGTTTCATTTGTAACAGATCGTTTGGAGGGAATGTTGCCATCAATAGCCACTATTTTAAGGGCATCATTATTTCGTTTGAAAAAGGCATGCCCCACAAATCCAAGCCCAAATGAACTATTTCCTACATTTTGGGCCACTAATTCAGGGGTACTGTTACTTTCTGTATTTTGGGCATCTAATAAAGTTATAGTGTCGCCATCAAATACGTTGTCCACAAAAAAGTTAAAGGTACCGGAATTCTCATTTGGAATGAAGCGCTCAATCGGCTGGTTTGGCCACTCGGGTCTAACATCAGACCAACGGCGGGCCGTAAATAGGGTGCGCACCTCATCAATCGTCACATCTTGCACAAAATCGTTTTCGACATTAACCACAATCGATAGCGCGTCTACACCAATTAGAAATTCAATGGGAGCTCGATCGATTTTGGCGCAGGCTTCGCGCTCGTTAGCTGTAATTTTACGGCTTGCCGAAGCAATATCAATTTCACCTGTGGTGCAATACAACTCTAACCCTAATCCAGTCCCAACTTCATTGATGGCCATCACACCTGGATAGCCTTCCCGAATAAAACGGCGATACAGCGTACGAACCAAAGGCATGACCGTAGAACTGCCATAGGTGGAGACATCACCGGTCACCTCCAAAGGATCGATTTCTGGCAAAATAATATCGCTGGTTGGGGTGGTTGCGGCTCGGATGCCTATGGCAATCGTGGGACGAGGTGTGGCAATTTCTGCGATAATTGTCGGCGTCGGCGTGATTTGAACGCTAGGGGTCGGCTCTTCAGACACGGCTTCCTGACACGATGATAAGATCAAACCTAGAAGTATCAGACCTAAGATTTGTATAGATTTGAGCAATGTATTGGGATACAAAGTGCGTTCCTTTTGATGACCTAGCTGGAATTAATCAACCAGCGGTTTGAACTGCCCATTTGTTAAAACTTCTTCCTGACCCAAGGCGATTTTGACCATTTTGGTCCGCTCTTCAATAAATTGACCCATTTCCAGAGCAAAGCTAGGAACTTCTTCAAGGACTAGGTTGATTGACTCGTGGCTGATGATGAGGAGTTCCAAATCGGTGAGGGCAACGACAGAAACTGGGCTAGGTTTGTCTCGAAGCAAAGCCATTTCACCGAAAAAATCACCCCGCTCCAAACGGGTGACTTCCTGATCTGTATCAGTCTCATCCTTGGCCAGTAACTTCGCTTGACCTTTCCAAATAATGTAGAAGCCTTCATCAGCTTCATTTTGCCTGATAATTGTTTCGCCCGCGCCGTAATAGCTAAACCGAGCATTATCAGCCAGCTCTTCACGGGCAAAATCATCCAGACCTTGTAACACGCTAATCGACTCAAGAACATTTTGTATTTCTGGACGTGGATCTTCAGGGGCAGCATTTGTGTGATCGTGATGATAGACCGTTTGAATATTATAGGGTATTGTCAGCTCGTTGCGTTTTGCCGCGTAATAAATCTGGCCGATAACTGCATCTCGGACAGGCCCAATGGCAGGTTTATGGCTAAATACCCGAATCATGTATTCGATACCCGACTCACCAAAAGACCACACAAATGCCTTTGGTGTTGGTTGGGCTACAATCCCATTGGCTGACCGAATCGCGTCTAAGATAACCGCTTTGACCCGATTGGGCGGATGATCATAAGCAAATGTAATGAGGAAGCTGTAGCGACGTATGGTTGAGGGCTGGCTATAGTTGTAAATGATACTATTACCTAGCGTACCGTTTGGGATGACCACAAGATTGCGATCTCGATCCATAATACGGACTGCCCGCCAGTTCACATCAATGACATCCCCACGAACCTCACCAGCCCCTTTGATTTCACCAATCAACAAACGGTCGCCCACTTTGAAGGGACGATCAATCAATAACAGGAACCCTGACACAAGATTACTCAATGTGTCTTGTAACGCCAAAGCAATCACCAGTGATCCAACCCCCAAAGCGGTCACAAGATTAGATATATCAATTCCCCAAACGCCTGTCAGGATTTGGGAACCAATGAGAAGGACGACCACAACTCGGCCCAAGGTGAAATATAAGCGGGGAACATCTGAAATGATGGTGCTTTCTGATGAATTAGCGATACTCAGGAGATTGTTTAGCAGGGTCAGGCCCACATAAATGATGACAATTAAGAGCAGGGTGTCGACAAATCGAACCGCTCCATCATTGGCGGGTAAATTCAAAATTGCCTGTAAAATGATGGAAACGGCCACCAAGGGAACAATATAGTGGCGGACTTGGCGAACAAATTGAGCGAGTGGGTTATTTTGTTTGCTTAGGCGCTCATTTAATTCCCCCAAGAGAATTATCAAAACGGGGAGGCCAACAACCAAACCTAATACCCAGCCCAGTAGCGGATCTTGTAACAATAAATCAAACATCGCCCTTATTTACCTCTCACTGTTCCGATGGTGGGACAATAGAACTCTGTAATTATTCATCATCATTATCGGTTGCTATATCTTTAACTCTTTTATTTAGCAAAACAATCGAGTCTTCCGTCAAATCTTCAGGCTCTGTGGACGATGGATTGTGACTTTCAAGTACCCAAGCGTCAATATAGAGGTTTTCCGTGATATCCATTAAATGAACTCTATCAAATTTTTTGAACGCAAATAGATCTTTGCGACGCTCATAGACCGAGGGCGAAACCAGGATTGTGTTCCGAGGGGCTGCCACCATGAGGTCGCTAGCAACGTTCAAGGTTTGCCCCCACAAGTCATACTCAAAACTTGTGGTATTGATGATGCCGATGGTCATATGTCCTGTTTCTACCCCGGCGACCAATGACAGATGGGTCTGGTTACGTTCGTTGAAGCGCTCTGCCATCCGGAATGTATCTAGCCCATAATCTAAAGTGCGTTTGACGTGGTCCAGATATGGCTTGGAAAGGCCGCACGAGACCATAAAACTTTCCCCAACGATTTCAATGCGATCTAAATCATGTTTCTCAGCCAGGGCATTAAGGTTTTGGTTCCACTCATCCATTAACCGAGCGCCCTCTTCAGTGTCTTGACGATCGGAGAACTCCGTAAAGCCCAGGACCCGAATCATCATCACGGTGACCGCATTGATCTCTTCGACTAACCGATCTTCACCTCGACCAACCCGTTCCAAAATGGCCTCGGGTACAAGACTGGTCAACATCGCGTCGTGCTGTTCATGTTGGCGAGCGATAAGCTTATTCTCATCCCGGAATTTAGAGATGATGCTATTCATTGTATCAGCCAATGAACCAAATTCATCCTTTGATTTTACGGAAATGAGGCTTTTCTCACCCGCTTCTACCTCATGAGCTGAAGCCACCAACCTATCCATTGGACGAACAAAACTGTAAGATAGGATGATTGTTAAAATGGTGACGACAACGGCCAGAATTCCCATCGCGGTTAGAATCGCTCGTTGTTGAGCCAGAACGGGTTGTAAGACCTCGCCTTCTTCCATCTCCGTTATAATCACCCAATTTAAGCCCGGCAGATTAAGGGGTTGATATGTACTTAAAATCGGGGGGTGTCCTGATACTCGAATGATACGTTCACCAGCTTCGCCATTGAGGGCGGCTCGGGTGGCTGGGGTATCGCGTTGTTGTAATAAAATAGCAGTGTTGAATTGCTCAACTTTGGTGGCCGCCTCGGTTGGTAGACCTCTCGCTCGTTCACGGGTAAGATATGCTGCCGGGTCCTCAATCAAGAGACGTGGGTTTGAGCGAAGGCGAAAGTCGGGTCCAACCAAATAGGTTTCGCCACTACGCCCTAATCCAGTCTCTTCCCACTGCTGATTATTGTTCAATATCCGATCAATTTCATCCATAGGGAGCTGCGCCGCTAAGATTCCAACAATATGAGGGCCATTATGGATTGGGGCGGCTATGAACGCCTCTAGGTTTTCAGATGAGGGTGTGTAGGGCTGATAATCAATAATCTGGACAGCCCCAATCTCTGGACGGGCTCGCACCCGTTTGATCACTTCTGATAAACCACTCTGGGCATAAGGACCATCGATGAGGCTTGTGCCTAAATCAACCTTTTTTGAAACAGAATAGATAACTTCTTGTGTCTCAAAATCAATCAGGAACAAATCGTGGTAACCAAATTTTTGCACTAAACTGCGAAAGACCTTGTGATAACGCTCGTGAAATAAGCTGTACTCACTCCCATCTTCGGCATTGATGAGTTCTAATTTTTCTGATGGAGAAAATGGGTTGTTTGAGATGTAGTGATATTGTAGGTAGTGCGCCGCCTGACTGGTGGGACGATAAATATCAAAGCTCAACTCACCAGCAACGTGCGGAGCCAGTTGAGGGAAATATTCATCCTGATAGTAGGCCTGCAAACTGGTGTCTTGCTCTTGTTGAATCAATTCGTGATTTAGCTCGCGAAACGATTTGTTAAAGCGAACCATCGCGCCAATCGCTGTTTCATCCTCCGACAAAATCTCAATCTGATCGTGTAATCTCTGAAAATAGGTTTCAATTTGTAGGGCTTTTTCGGTTCGTATATTTGCGAGCCGCTGTGTTGCCGCATCTGACAAGGCCTGACGACTGATCTCCAAGCTTAGGTAGCCAATCACCAAGGCTGAACCAAGGCTGATGATGAGTACCATTAAAATTAATTTTGTTTTAACACTAAGCTGACCAAGAAATCTAAACATATTCGTGAAATCTCCTCAGATCGTGGCGATTTGGAAATCAGGAGAACAGTAAACTTAAAGATTGAAATATAATGACGGATACACTGATCTTACTATACGCCATTACAAACTGCAACCTGTCAGGCTATTTGATAGAATTTGAAATAGTTTTCTAATAGTAGATACAATTTTTGATAGATAAATGTATGTTGGATTGAATGAGAAAAAATGAGGATTTATGCCTCAAGGTGTTGGGGTTCGCCATCGGCTTGCTCTTGCGTAAAGAGGAGAGTGTAAAAAGTTGAGGCACTTCATTCTTGAAGTGCCTCAAAATGAGGAGGGAAGTAGAGAAGATTCTACTTGGATCAGGCAGTGCGGGCTACCTGACCCTACACTTGATTATGAAGCTGGTAACTGTAAATAACCGTAATCATTATTACGTTATGTAAGATGTTTCCATCGGGCTTGATCATAAATTTCCACTAAATATACCTTATAGCTACAATTAAAAAATCTACTTATAATTGAGGAGGGAAATGCGATGAGTACAATGTCTGATACAGATCAGCACATCTTTTTATCCGAACCCCGTATCGCTGTTTTATCCTGGCTTTCAAGCACTGGTGCCCCTCTATCTGCCCCAGTTTGGTATGAATGGGATGGGACGAATGCGTTGATGTTCACCTCGAAAACTTATGCCAAGGTCCGCCATCTACAAGCTGACCCACGGGCTACCCTGATGGTGGCTCGCCCGGCGATGGAAATCGAGGAGTGGGTCGCTATTGATGGGGAGGTCGCCTTTTTTGAAGAAGGTGTGGCCGATTTGGTCTCACGGTCAGCCGCCCGTTACTGGAATTTGGATGACCCCTATCCCAAAGCTACCTTGGCCCAATGGCTTGAACATATTGATGGCTTTTTGGGGATGCGCTTGATATCGAGCCGTATTCGGTCGTATACAAGCAAAGCAGCGTGGGAGAGTAGTGCTGAGGGATAACGGTCAGGCTTGAGTTTGGTACTCGTGGCTCAACATACTCATCACGATTGCATTCTGATACTGACCTTCCCACAGTAAAACATCACGTTTAACCCCTTCTTGGACAAACCCAATCTTCTCATAGACACGCTTGGCTCTGGGATTGAAATCGTAAACCTCCAACTCAATGCGATGTATCTTGAGCGTTTCAAATCCGTAGTCAATGATGAGTCGGGTTGCTTCTGTGCCTAGGCCTTGGCCAAACAGTTTTTCACTGGCTAGCGCAATGCGAAAATTGGCTGAGCGATTATCCCAATCGATATTATTGAGAACCACTTCACCAAGGTAGGTCGGATTGTCCTTTCGCATAATGGCGTAGTCTGCGCGATCATCTGCGGTTTCAATCCGCTGGCAATACTGTTGCACCTGCTCAAGCGTAAAGCTATCTTGGGTTCCAGTCAGTCGCATCGACTCTTTATCGGATAAGCTAGCAAACATCGCCGCTGCGTCTGCCGCCGTAATCGGGCGGAGGGTGATTTTTGAGCCAATTAAAATTGGTTTTTCAAGCATTAAGCGTATTCCTGAAAGTCACTTAGAGTAGGTAGTGAGCCTAATTCCGCTGATCGGTAAGGGCCATACTAACCCCCAATCCAAGATAAACCACCCCACTGGCATACTGAGGGATTGGACCTTGGGCTATTCGTCCACCAACCCAGCGTCGAATACTTCCCGAGAGCAGGGCATAAGCCCCATCAGTGCACAAAGCTAGAGCGACGTAGAGGAGACCGAGAAACAGAATTTGTTGGGGGATAGGGCCTCGGCTTGGCTCGACAAATTGAGGGAGAAAGGCTAGAAAAAATACAGCAATTTTTGGGTTAAACACACTGACGATAATCCCATCTGTAAAGAGACGATATAATGAGCGTGGGCTGGGTGTCTCCACATCGACTGGTGTGTGACGAGTCAGTAATGCCCGAAGGCCTAAATAAATCAAGTAACCAGCCCCCAACATTTTGACCACGCTAAATGCCGTAGCGGATGTGAGCAGAATGGCCGATAAGCCGACCGTTGCTGCTACGACATGCACCAGCGCCCCAGTTGATAATCCCACAACCGATACAAGCCCCGCCCGCTGCCCTTGGCTCAGACTCCGGGCCACAATGTACAAAACGCCCGGTCCGGGAATCAATAAGACGACTAGGGCTGCTGTAATAAATCCTAATAATGATGTAGTTCCTGGCATTTGGCCTCCTAAACGTTGGAAACTGAATATTTGTATTTTAAACTAAATACCCCTCAAGACCACCTGAACCTCTGGCAAAGCCAAAAATGAGGTACGGAGGTCGGCGGACCCTGTATGGTCGGCGATATAATTGATGAGCGTTTGGGCTTGATTACGAAGCACTTCAACTTTTGCTGGCTGTCCCTGTTGCTGCTCGATATTGGCGAGAAGTGCAAGAATTTTCCACAACATTCGACGAGAATCATTCGCGAGCGCAATGCCTTTGGCAATAGTCAAGCTTTGTTTAGCCTCGGTAATTTGACCTAAGGCAAGGTGAGCTTTAGCCTGAGTATAAAGAAGCGGCAGGCGATAGATACTCATCCCATTCTGGTCTAACATGGCGAGCCAAGTTCTAGCAATTTGTAAGGCTTGCGTTGGATCCCCCTGTTGCAAGACGAATGTGCTTTCCGTAATACCAACTGGCATATACCAAGTAGGGAAGATGGTTCCATTCGGATCGTTTTTGGCTTGGGTCAACGCCTTTTCAGCTTCGGCCAAATTGCTTTGTAAAAGATAAATTTGGGCCAAGGTGCATAGGGCGTATGTCTTGAACATGCTGAAAGGAGGGTCGGCATAAGTAATTGCAATCTGGGTGAATTCCAACGCTTGATCAATCGCGCCCAAGCCCGCGTAGATATTTGCGAGATCGACCCTGGTGCTGATCTGTGGGACGACAAAGCCAGACAACTCGCTCCAATGGAGGGATTCATTGATCAGGGTGATGGCCTGATCCGCGTGACCTTGCTCCCAATACGCTTGCCCTACGGTCATCCGACTAAAGGATTGTCCCCACAGGTTGTTTGTTTGGTGACTAATCTGAAACGCTTCATCGGAAAAAGCAATCCCCTGATCAAATTCACCCCGCAAAATATGAACAGCCGCAAACAAAGTTAGGCTATCAGTCAACATCGGCAGATTGTCTAACTCACGCCATAACTGAATGACCTCTTGTAAGCCAGTCTTGGCTCGTTCAAAGTATGAATTGACATACACCAGGCATAAATCATTCAGGGCGAGGGCTTGTAACTCTCGTAATCCCAGCCGTCGTGCTAAATCTACGGCTGCTTCACCATAACGAATCGCCTCGGCTGGCTGCCCTGACCAAGAGTGGGCTAGGGACAAGTTCCACAAGGTTTTTGTCTCGGCCTCACCATCTTTTAGCTCTTGAGCCAACTGAAGGGCCACCTGCCCTAACTCTATCCCTTGCCCAGGATCATGTAATGAGTTTGGGGTGGAAAAGAGGGTTGTTTGAGCAATCAACGCCGCTAAGGTCATCGGACGATTTTGTTGTTGATCGGCGAGATCAGCCATAGCCTGATAGGTGGTCAGGGCCTCTTCCATTTTGCCACTTAATTCCAGGGTCCGACCAAGTCGGTTGTAAAGGTCAAGGACATCTTTTGGGCTGGCCTCGCTCCGATCAATGAGGGTTATGGCCTGCTTATAAAACTCAATCGCCTCACCATTGGCATAGACCTGGGTAGCGTTTTCTCCCGCTTGCATCAAATAACGAAAGGCCTTGGGAGCGACATCGGCCTGTTGCCAGTGAAAAGCCAAGGCTGCAACATGGTCAGCTTGATTTGGGTAACGTTGCTCAATTTTCTGAGCCACTTGGTGGTGGAGGTGTTGCTGTTCAGTTACGGATAATTCAGCTAGCAACCCTTCCCGCAATTTGTCATGGGTAAAACGCCAACGATCAGCCTGTATCTCCAAAACTGCCAACTCAGCACAGGTTGTCAGCCAGGCATCAAGATGCAGCGGGGTGTCCATCAAGCGAAGCAGGCTAATATCGAGCATCCGTCCCGCCACAGCCGCTACCTTTAACAATGGTCGTGCTGACTCTGGAATGCGGTTCAAGCGACGGTGCAATACTCGCTGGACGCCACCGGCCAGGACAGTGTCAGGGAGATCCATGTGGCCGATTTGGTCAAGATGACCGGCTGTTTCCGCCAGAATGTGCATGACTTCGACCATAAAGAAGGTGTTTCCTTCGGTTTCGCGTCGCAACAATTGTAAGACTGCTGGACGTTTCCCAATGTCGCCTAACATCGACTCGCTCAACGCAGCAATCCCTGTCTCATCAAGACGGGACAATTTGAGGATCGACATCTCGGGTAACAACAATGGCAGGCGAGGGTGCTCGTCATCACGATAGCTGGCAATCATCAAAAGGGAATGGGTTGCGATTTCCTGGCTGAGGTGCTCTAAAACGGTCAAGCTATTGTCATCAATCCAATGAATATCTTCCAAAATGACGACGATGGGCTGCGTTTGCCTTTGAAAAATAGAGACAATCAAGTTGATAAGACGCTCAAAGTCAGCTTTGGGTGATACTTTCGGCGCATCTGGAATGGGGCGGTTTAAGACCGCAGCGATATCCGGGATTAAAGGCTTGAGGATGCCTGCTTCTAAATCAGAGAGATCGCCGACCAGACATAAACAATGCAAAATTGTTTGCCACAGATGGTACGGTGCCCCCCCTTCGCTGATAGCCTGGCCTTGAAAGACCCAAGCCCCATCGACTAGGGCCTGGGTTCGCAATTCATCCAAGAGGCGCGACTTACCCACCCCACTTTCGCCGCCAATCAACCAAGCACTGCCTCGGCCAGCCAACGTTTCTTTCAGAGCCTTGTTCAACTGCGCAAATTCATCCTCTCGTCCCACAAATTGAGCTGCCTGCAAAAAACTTTCCCGGATTTCGATCGTTTCTGCACCCAACCCCGGCTGGTTTGCTGCTTCAGTCCAAACCGAAATCAACTCAGGGGCTGACCCATATCGCTTGGCCGGCTGCTTCTCCAACAGTCGGGCCACAATTTGATTGAACTGATCCGACTGCCCTAAAATTTGGGTGTCAGGCACGGTTTGCAGGACATCCAACATCAGTTGCCCTAAATTTTCGGTATCAAAGGGATGTTTTCCAGCAAATAATTCATAGGCCATCACCCCCACCGCGTATAGGTCCGAGGCTTCACTGACCGGCTCTCCCTCCAATACCTCAGGGGCCATATAAGCCAAGGTTCCCGCCACTTGGCCGTTGGTCTCATTCAGATGCTCCCGCGCCACAGCCAAACCAAAATCCAGTACCTTGACCTGCCCATCCACCACCAACACATTGTCCGGCTTCAAATCACGGTGAATAATGTTCCGTCGATGCAAATAAGCCAGAGCCTGAAGCAGTTGAATCAGTAAAGCAACCTGTTGATTATGGGGCTGATCACGGCCCGCTTCAATCAAGTTTGGGGCCTTTTCCAGGAGTTCCATTGTTAGAAAGGGTTGACGGTCTGCATTAAAGCCGTAGTCAAGGACACTGATGATATGGGGATGACGAAGGGAGGCCAAGACTTTGAATTCCTGAGCCAATGCTAAGCGAAAGTTGTTACTTTGATTAAAGGAAGCCCGTGAGGAAAAGTCGAGCTGTTTCGTGGGAACCGTGACTTGTTTTAGGGCAACAACATCACCCGTGAGGCGGTCGGTAGCCCGATAGACCGTCCCCATCCCACCCTGCCCTAATTTTTGATGTAGCAGGTAACGCCCACTCACGGGCATTTCGGCAAGCTCTGACATACTAAGGTTCCCATTGCGTGTGTTTCAATTATAAGGGAGTTAGGGAGTGGGGTCAATTGATTATTGAGGCGCTTCACTTCTTAACTGGTGTTACACAATGGCTCATTTAATTGTCATTTCGACGACAGAGGCGGAGAAATCTTCCAAACGGGGCATTAAGCGTGACCGATCTAGAAGATTTCTCATCCTAACGGGTTCGAAATGACAGGTCTCTCTCGTTTTCCATAAGTCGCATTGCCGCAAAATCTGTCAAATCTTGAATATTCAGATGCCCTCTGAGGGGTTTTTCGGGCCAAACTTGAGTTAATCATCAAGCGGTATTGTTCGATCTTGCCCCACAGACAAATAAGCGGCCTCCATAACCTCGGTCAGGGCATAAGCGTGCGCCAAATTTTCTACCCCATCGGCCTTGCCCTGAATTTGATCCACCCATAATTCAAAAGGCGTCGGTTGATCTTGTGGCGGATTAACAGTGACGACTTCAGCCGTTTCCTGTTGATACAGCTCTAATTGCTCTTGCCCAAAACCATACCGAAGCCAGCCCGATGTCCCTTGTATGTCAATTTGAATTGGGATGTTGGCTGAGACAAAGCCCGTTTCAGCGACACCAAGTATTCCATTCGCATAGCCAAGCGTAACGACGGCCTGATCCTCAACGGCTCGTTCGGTGACGTAGCCAAATGTGGCCTGGACGGTCTGTGGTTTCCCCAGAAACTCTTGCAGCAGATAAACCGGATGACAGCCGAGATCGATCAGTGCCCCACCCTGTGCTTGCTCAACGCTGTAGAAGTGAGTGGGCAGCCAGCCATCGGGGTTCTTCAGAGTCGAGACCGCTCCATCGTGCGCCAGCCGGACTCGCGCATACGATACCTGCCCGATTTTACCCTGTTCGATGATTTCTTTAATTGCTTGCGTGTATCCGTGATATAACCTCGGTAGCGAAACACAGAGTTTGATGTCGTTTGCTTGGGCCGTATCCAAAATTGTTTTGGTCGCCGCAGTGGTCGCGGCCACAACTTTCTCAGTGAAGATGTGCTTCTTCGCCTGTGCCGCCGCGACCATCACCTCCTCATGCAAATTCGTGGGCGTGGTCACAATCACCCCGTCGATATCAGGCTGGCTCAAGAGCTCGGCCAAATCCTGGTAGGCCTGCAAGCCGCGTTTCTCGGCCTCTCGCTGTCCTCGTTCTGGTATTTCATCCCACACCGCCACTACGGTCGTGTCGGGATGCAAGGCCGCATCTTGTAGATAATCTTTGGCGTGAACGTGCCAAAAGCTGAGTAGAGCAAGGTTTAGCATATCAGTTACTCCTTTGAGGATTTATTAACGTGTGACCAAATCAATCTCATCATCAGAAAAGCCAAATGTTGCCATCATGGACCGGTGGTGATCAGACCCAAGATATGCAACTAACGCCTCGTTTATCGAGGCCCTAAATTCGTCATCACTTTTGCTGAAGGCAAAACAGCCAAAGGCAGGTTCCTTTTCATCAAATGGCACGGCAACAATCTCTAATTCAGATATTCCGTGTTGGGCTAAATAGCCAAAATGTGCCCTGGCGACACTGGCGTAAGCATCCACCTGTCCGCCTAGGACCGCATTTGCCGCTTGCTCATATGTGTCGAATAATCTGATTTGCGTGTCTAAAACGCCACACTCAAGCGCGGTCAAATGCTGAATTTGCTCGTGAAGCACGGCCAGAACACAATCTGGGGTTTCGGCTATCGATTTGTAGCCGGTTAGCTGTTTTGGGTTGTCTTTTTGTACCAGCAGGCCATCAGGCAAGGCCCATATGGGGCGACTAAAGGATGCGATTTTTTGGCGCTCTTTCGTGGCAAAAAGGCCAGTGGTCATTCGCCAGCTTCCTTGACTGACTCCAGGGAGAAGCTCGGCAAATTCCGTTTCAATCGGCTCAAAATCATCAACACCGATCTTGCTTAGAACGATTTTCGCCAATTCCACATCACAACCCGTGAGAATGCCCTTATCGTTGATATAGTTGAATGGAGGTTCGATGATATACGCGAATTTCATCGGCTTAGACGTCCTGCGCGCTATACCGCTCGCCAGTGACCACATTGGTGTTTGTCACAATTTTGATGACTCCCGATGCAACTTGTTCTGGCGTTGCCAGACTGCCCTGCTCTTTCATCGAGATAAAGTGCTGCACCATCGGGAAATCGGCCTCAGACTTCCCACGCATAATCGTTTGCATCTCAGTATCCATCACGCCAGGATCGATATTGATCAAGATAAATGGCGCGTCTTCTCGCTGTTGCTCCGCCGCGACGGTTCGGACAAATTGCTCCGTGGCTGCCTTTGAGGCGCAGTAGACCGAGAAGCCTTCGAAGGCGAAATTCGCGGCCCCTGAGGTGATATTGGCAATGACTTTACGACAGGCACTGTCTCGAAATTTGGCCATGATCGCGGACAAAAACAGGATTTGGGAGGTGACATTGATATTGAAATGGGTGATAACGTCTGCTACCTGGTGGGTAGCAGGTGGGCCAATCGGCTCGTTGCTGGCTGCATTGTTAATTACTAGCAACTCCTCAAGCGAATTGGCATCAGTATCCGCCAGTGCGGTTTGAACCGCTTGGTGGGCCTGTTCTGGCGAGCTTAAATCGATTTTTCGGGACTCTTGATAGGGGGCCGACCGTGAAAAGTCGAGCCGTTGATAGCCTAAGTCACCCAACTGTTCAAACAGGGCCTGCCCCAATCCTTTTGAGGCACCTGTAACAATCGCTAATTTCATAGCTGTAGCCTTTCTTTGATTTGTAAAACATAGGAGATTTTTTGAGATTTCTAATCATAGAGGTGGTAATAAATTCTTGCAAGAAGTTGTTCTTCCAAATCGTCAAAAATTTGTTTTTTATCTTATATCTGTTCAGGTAGTTGGGGTAGACCAGGATCATACTCTTTATAGTGTCGAGGACAAACCCATAAAATATCTCCAGTGGATTTGTCCATTACCCGCCGTAGATTAGCCGCCCCCGGCCTCCACCCTACATGAGCCAGTAAATCGTGAAATTCTCGTAATCCGCGTGCGTCATCTGCGGAAAAGGCTGCCCCTTCTTCAACAGGTCTTTCGCCTTCCCAATCCCCTTTTGGCGCTAACGTGCTGACCACCTTATCCATCAATCTCACTTCCTCATTAATGTCTGAAAGCATCCGTTCATCAATAACACCGCCTGCTCCTGCCGTAATCCCTGCTACGATTTTGAGCCCTTTTAACATCACAGACATGTAAGGGGCCATTTTAACCAGCCAGACTTTAGGCTGCTCAATGACATATAGGGGTGCATCGTAACAGGGATGTTTTTCTTCAGAGTGCTCACACCATAAGCGTAGAGAATAGGACTCTGTACTTAAACCGCTTGACACGGGACTGAGAGTAAAGAGCCGAGGACCTTGTCGGGCTTCGCTGAGTGATGCTTGTAGGAGTTGACGGAGAACTTGATTAGATTGGGCGGCAATGATCCTCATTTCTTGTGAAGTTTTTTGATCAAGATCTTCTAGACCCTGTTGGATTTGTTCTAATTTATCCTCTATGGAGGTTTGGGGAATAGATATCCCATCTAAAATTTGAGCGATTTCGATATCTTCAATGCACTCGCCGCAAGGCCAAACTTGTCTCTTATTACGAGCCTTCTTCAGGGTTTCCAATTTGAAACGTCCCGTACAAGATTGTCCGTCTACTTGGGTTGGACACGGCACCAAGAGTTCGTAGTTTAAATAAGGCCAGCGATCCTCAATCAGATTTTGCAGACTGTTACGTAAGATACTCATAAAATCGGAGGGATAAACCCCCTGAACCGTTACAGTTAGCATAAGACTCGTCTGGCTCTCAAATTCAATAAGCGCTTCGTGACCATCGCGATAGCGCAAAAAGACACCTTTGCGCCAGTGGGTTTCTGTACTCCAGCGATGATTTCGAGCAGTAAGCCAAGCAATGAGTCCCGGTGGATTTTGCCGCATTTCACAAATCAGGGTCAGTTGCCCTCTTTCTACGGAAGTTTCTGTTTGCCAGGAGATTTTGGGCTGTTCGTAAGGAACCAGTTGTGGGATCAGGCTTTCATTTCTGCCCTCTAGCCGGACGGAAACGTCATACTCTTCCATCAAGCGCAGAAAAAAGGGAAAGTAAACTTCTGTATAAAGCGCCCATTCTTCATCTTGATGGGTAGACCAAATCTGTTTGAGACGACGATGATCTAAAACCCCTTTGTCTATACGGGTTTTCCCGTCATCTAAAATGTAGCTAATGGCTTTTGTTAACCACTCTGGTTTGAGAACCACATAATCACGTAACCCATCTTTATCATAATAGATGATGTGCCCCAAGGTATGAAGTAGGATACTTAGAGCCTTGACTTCTACAGTATCTAAATTGTGCTTATGACAAACTTGTTCAAAGGTGGCGTAGGTTATATGAGTCTCAGGTTGGGCTAAAATCTCATCCTTAGCGGCTAACCACGCTTGACTTAAAGGTGTTCCGATATGTTTGAGATGGGTTGTTACCACAGATTTAATTTCATTGAGTAAGGCCTCAATACCCGTGTTATCTTCATTATCCACCTCAAAATGCTCAACTAATATGTGACCAAATCTGCTTTCTAAATAAGGATAATCCAGCTCGGGTTGACGTTGGTTACAATGGGTGGCCACAATTAACACTTTGGCTTCAGTTCCAACCCGCAATTGAATCCGTTCTAGCCAATCTTCCAGCGCGTTTTCCTCTTGACCTTCTCTGGGTTTCCATACCAGCAAATAAACAGCATCTCGACTAAAAAAAAATTGGTGGGTAATCCGATACACCTCTTGTCCACCAAAATCCCAAAAGTTAAGTCGCAACGCTTCTTCGATAGTTGTATTAGGATGAGTGGTAGATAATGTAGTCTGCTCAATTCCGTGGGTCGTAAGTCGGCCCTCAACAAATTGATCCCCCTTAAGCGCAGCTAAAAGCGATGATTTACCCACCCCCCCCTCCCCAATCAAAAGAATCTTGGCTTCATACTGTGGGCTGCCACCCTGTAAGCTACGCAGATAGGTCAAGATTTCCAAGGTTGGTCTGTCAAATAAGGGGGTTAAGGCGTCTGGCCAAGGGTTATCAGCTATATTGAGACGAATTTTATTTTTCAACTGGCCAATTTCAGGAGGAAGTTGGCTGAGTTGGTTGCTACTCAAACTGAGTGAAGTGAGGTTTTGTAACTGATCAATTTCAGGAGGAAGTTGGCTGAGTTGGTTGCTACTCAAACTAAGTGAAGTGAGGTTTTGTAACTCAATGATTTCTGGGGGAAGTTGGCTGAGTTGGTTGCTACTCAAACTAAGTGAAGTGAGGTTTTGTAACTCAATGATTTCAGGAGGAAGCTGGCTGAGTTGGTTGCCGTCCAAATTAAGTGAAGTGAGGCTTTGTAACTCAATGATTTCAGGAGGAAGCTGGCTGAGTTGGTTGCCGTCCAAATTAAGTGAAGTGAGGCTTTGTAACTGACCAACTTCTGATGATAATTTAGTTATCTGACTACGAGTGAGGTGTAGTGTCTTTAATTTTACCAATTTTTTAATCGACTTTGGAAATATTTTTATAGTGATATTACCGCTAACATCAAGCAACCTCAGGTTCTCTAAACTAAATATTGTAGCTGGTAACTCTGCTAATTGATCAGAGTTAAAGCTGAATGTTGACAGATTGGTTAAATTTTGAATCTCTGATGGCAATGCACTAAAGGGATTACCCCAAATATGTAGTACGACCAGATGTGTTAGTTGACCAATTTCAGGAGGAAGCTGGCTGAGTTGGTTGCGGGTTAATTCGAGCGAAGTGAGGTTTTGTAACTGACCAATTTCAGGAGGAAGTTGGCTGAGTTGGTTGCCGTCCAAATTAAGTGAAGTGAGGTTTTGTAACTGACCAATTTCAGGAGGAAGTTGGCTGAGTTGGTTGCCGTCCAAATTAAGTGAAGTGAGGCTTTGTAACTGACCAATTTCAGGAGGAAGCTCACTCAGTTTGTAACCAAATAAATTTAAGTGTATTAGCTCTCTGTTTTCATTAAATCGAAACCGATCTTCTGCCTGCTCTTTATCGTCTTGATAAATGATGATAGGCTCCAAATCAACACCAAGAGTCTTTTTAAGTTGCTCCAAAATAGCTTGGTCATTGGACATAGATTACTCCTTGTTATGCGGGGAATTTATAATCGTATGTTAGCAAAATCGAATTGAAATGTCTAGTATGAATTTTACTAAATCAGGGCATTTGTAAAATCGAGATGAATGATGCTAAATAGCAGAAGAAAGTGATTAGTAGGCCAAACAAAATACCTGCTCAAGGTACCAAGCTTCTCAGTAATCAATTCTTAAGTAGATACCTCGTCATTGCAACGGCTTGGCGAAGATGCCTAAATGATTAGCCACTGGACGTTCACGCCCTGGAATGTTTGCATCAATCGGTCGATTCAAAATTTGTGGCGCTCTATCCGTTGCTGTGACCAGTGTTGTAGATCCACCTCCATCGAGATTGAGCGCCATATGAGCGCCCAAATCTAGCATGATTTGCACTAATTCTGTCACCATCATCCCTTCACTATAGCCGGGTTGACGACCATCCACAATAACGAGCCACAATGTTGTTCCCATTTCATCAATAGCCACAGCGGTACGGGGGTGCAGCTCATCATTCGGAATATCATCTCGTGTAATGGGCACCCCACGGTCGAGCAGAATAGGCCCCCCAGCAACAGCTTGGGTTGTTTCACTGGGACAATCCACCTCATTGATTTCAACCTGGCGCTCATCAAATATGCACAGTACGCTAAAATCTGTCTGTGGTGGAGAGTATTCGATCTGATCTGAAATAGCCAGCCCCAATACATCAACGGGATCACCACGATAAGGGTAATAATAATTGGGATCTTGAGACTGAAATGGTCTAAAAAAATTGGCATTGATCGCAATAGCCAGCCCAAACTCCGTTAGAAACTCAGAGGTAGTGCGCGCCGGGATTTCTCGACCGCCGCTATCATCACCAGGTGTCACTAATAAATCAATCGTCTCTGTGGTCAAATCAATGGTGATAATGTGTATCATCATTGGGCGCGGCGTCTGTCGTTGTTCAATCACATATCTGACACCGTGAAACAACTCGGTCGGGGTGTCCGGTTGAATAGACGGGTCTTGGGGCAGGGGTGTTAGGGGAGTTGAGGCATCCAGTGCATCAAGCTGAATCGCTGTGTTAAAATCATCAACGGCTTGCTCAACATCCCCGAGCGCGTAAAAGGAAAGGGCACGATTTCGATAAATAGAGGCCTCCTCTGGGTGCAACACAAGGGCTGTATCAAATTCAGCAATAGCCTGCTCATGATTTCCTGCCTCATAATAAGCGATACCGCGATTAATAAACTCTAGTATGTCATTACCCGAACCAGTAGAATTTTGTGAAGAATCTTCAGGAGAGTCATTGGCTGGGGCAAGGGTAGCATCAGTAAATGGTCTTCCCCGTATATTAACGATACCCCACCCAATTACAATGATGAGGATGGTGCCTGTTATAAATAAAATAAGTGGGGAACGAAGAGTTTCCCACTTATGTCGTTGATGATTGTCCGCCATTTTTGCAACCGCTCACCTTATTGAGGTGTAAGTTGATGATTGAACTCAGGCCACTTGTCTTAATCATAAGCTCATCAGTAAATTCTGGCAAGAACTAGCCTTTTAGCCAAACCACTTTTCCAACCGGCTACTTTCAAAGAGATGTTTGTTGGCAAAATGGGCTTCATTCATCTCGGACAGGCTGATATCAGGCTTGGGATCAGCTAAAAAATCGCCGCCAATAATGGCCGCTTCGCCGCGCCCAGTTTCGACGTAACATAAGGCCTGTCCATCAAGTTGGGCCGTCGGTTCTAGCCCAGCCAGTCGAGCCGCAATTCGCTTGGCCACTACTTCCCCTTCCTTTTCCGCAAATAGCCCTGCCTTTGGCAACTGTCCATTTTTGCCGACAGGGATCTTAGTGCAATCGCCAATCGCGTAAACGTTGTCAAAGTCGGTTTCGAGGGTATGGCGATTGACGTGGACCCAGCCGTCGGTAGCCACAAGGGGGCTTTCGTGGACGACATCTACGGCCACGTGGGGCGGAACGCCAAAGGCTAAATCGCAATCGAGTCGGCCTTGATCTGTGATCACAGCCCCCGCCTCAACAGACAGGACTTTATGATTAGGCCGGAACTCGATGCCAAATTCAGCCATCCGCTCATCCAAACGGCGACTTGACTCCGGCCCCGCCGCCCAGAGCGACATGGGCTTGGGGCTGATCACGGTGATATCTACCTCAACGTTGCGTTGCTCGAAATACTCCTTGGTCAAAATGGCAATTTCATACGGGGCGGGGGGGCATTGGTAAGGGATACCATAAACCCCCATGACGATTTTGCCCCCCTTGAATGACCGTAATGTGTGTTTGACCTGCTCCAAGTCACGCAGCGCAAAGGCGTTGACGGCGTGCTCGCAATAGCCAGGGATTTTTTCCGGTGCGTGACGAACTCCCAAGGCCACCACCAACACATCTGCCTCAACACGTTCCCCATCACAAATTGCCGAGCAAGTCTCAGGCTCAATCTTGTCCACATTGGCCTGACAGACGACAATGCCTCGCTTGCTTAGGGTTGATAAAGGCCGTAACCCCTCTTCCAAAGGGGCGATATCCAGCATCGCCCAGGTTTTACGAAAACCCACCATAAAGTGGGTTTGACGATCAACCAATATGATCTTGTCTTGATCGGGCAGTAGCTTTCGTAAGGTCAGTGCTGTGGACACACCACCAAAGCCACCCCCTAAAATTAGCACGTTATTCATAACACATTCCTTTCCTGATTTGTTTTTGGTTAAAGTGGGCGAGTGGGTGTCCAACCCCGGACACCCACAATGTATGACCCTACTATCGCACCCCACGCCATTGATAAAATGGGAGGACCAGGTAGTTGTACGTTAAACAGCCGACACAAAAATCGAAAACGGAGTCTAAGATGGTGAAGACAAGCAGGGTGCCTGCTACGACGAGGCTGGCAAAGGCTGCTTGGGGTGCGAGAAGCACACTAACCAACGCGAACAAAAATCCAACCCGTGCGGCAAACATCTTCGGGGCTTGATCAACCATCTTTTCTGACATCCCAATAGCTCGGGCGATACCTGTGGCGACCCATTTTAGTGGGCTGTATTTTGCGCTGGCAAAGACTCGAATGCCATAGTCAAGCGCGACCACTGCCATAAATAGCGGATTACCTGTGATGACATACAGGGCGATGAATACAGCATTGAGAAATACTGTTAAGCGACTGACGTGACTATCAACTTTGACATTTGAAACTGGACATATAACGTTATCAAGAAAACTCATGATTTTGCTCCCCTTAAATAGTGTTGAGTGATTAGTAGTCAGTGGCTAGTTTCAATGATTGTTAAAGTTGAAATTACAATTGAAATCAGTGACTGACTGGTTCAGAGGGTAACACAACCAAAGGGGCTTGTCTGTCCCGACGGCGGGACAATTTTGTCCTGAGTTTTAGGGGTGGTTTGTCATGAGCAAGGAGACAGGGTAGCAAAGTCGCAAGGTCGTAAGGGTGCAGAGAAGTGTTTTGTTCTTTTGCTACTCTGCACCCTTGCTACCCTGCTACCCTACTCAAGCAGTCGATTACGTCGGGCGAACTCGATGAGGCCGGGGATGTCTTGAATGTCGAGTTTGAAGCGAATGCGTTTGAGATAGGTGTGGACGGTGTTAAGACGGATGGTCAGGATGTCAGCAATTTCGGGATTGCTCTTGCCTTCAGCAATGAGACGGAGGACCTGTCGCTCTCGGCTAGAGAGCTGGAGGAGTGGATTTTCTACCAGAGGATCGCTACTGTCAATTGGCTCATCCGACGGAGTGGTGGTTTGGTCGAGATAAATTTCCATTTCGGCCAGCAAGCGCAGGGTATCGGCCACATAAGTGATGAGGCTAGGGTCTTGGGCTAATGCAGCAGCATTTTGTAATGTAGCCAGATTTTGCCGGATGACCACCATTTTTTGTTGAATATCCCCATCTGTCTTATCTGTAGAGTCTGTAAGGGGCGTTTGCTGCCGCTCCATCACCCAACTGCTCATCGTGCGCAGGTGTTCACTTTGCTGCTGAGCCAGAGCCAAGAGCCGTTCCTTTTCCTGTTGATGACTTTCCCGCCGCTCGATTTCAGCTTGTAAAGCCGTGTTGGCTTCGGACAGTGCTGCTGTCCTGGCCTCAACCCGTTGCTCTAACGTTTGGTTCAAGCTTTGTAGGACCAACACCCGCTGGCGATTGGCTTCAGCCTGTTTATAGGCGGTTAGATCGTGGATGATGCCTTGATAACCTGTGATCTGGCCCGTTTCATCATGGCGTAATGTGGCCGTGACCTGTCCTTCAAGCTCATGTCCTGCTTTGTGGCGTAGGTTGAGGGGGAAGTCTGTGACGGCTCCCTGTTCAGTCATCGCTCGTTGAAAATGAGAGACATCGGCTGGGTCTACATAGGTGTCAAGCAGGTTGTTAGCTAAGATTTCGGCGCGAGTATAGCCTAACAACTCAAAACAGGCTGAGTTGATCTCCTCAATTTCCCCTTGAAGATTGGTGATAAAAATGACCGCCTTGGAGTCTTCAAAAATGGTTCGATATTTGGCTTCGCTCACCTCTAACTCAGCTTGGGTGTCTTTCAGTGATTGGTTCTGGCGTTGTAGGTCGCTGGAAAGAGACTCACTTTTCTGATAGGCCTTGGCGAAACGCGCAGAGAGTAGATAGGCTTGGGCGAGGATGAAGATAAACAGACCTAGCGAGATGAGCGGGCGACTTTGAATAATGTTGTTAAAGAAAAGTGCGTCGTTGATAATGGTGAGAACCAACGGGAGATACCCTGCCAGAAAAATAATTGCCTCATCTTTTCGGTGGACCGCAGCGAGTAGCACAAGGCCTAAGCTGTAAAGCCCGACTGAAATCGCGTAAATAGGTGTAGGGAAGATGAGGACACTAAACAATGGGCTTGGCAGGAGTAAGGTGAGGCTGGCAAAGATTATTCCTAAACCAACAAGGATTGACAATATGAAGTTGGTTCTTTTTGTGCCAAACAGGGTGTGGACAAATAGGGCTTGATTAATAACCGCAATCAGGGCAATGAAGAGGCGGGTACGAATAAATCCAGCCCAACTGAAATTGATCGTTGTGGTAAATATCGAGAGCTGATTAGTGACAAACCCCTCGGCTGCCACACATAAACAAAATAGGCCAAAATAGAGGAGCGGTGTTTCGCGTCGTCGCAGTCCAAACATGGTTAAATGATACAAACCGATGATGAAGAGGCTGCCAACAATAAAAAAGTTACTACTCACCCGTTGTTGTTGACGTTGCTGTATTTGTGATTGAGAGCCAAGGGTAAATGCCTCAAAGGGGATACCCCCTCGCGGATCATAGAAGTTTGAGAGGTGCAGCAGAATTTCAATCTCGTTGTCGACGGGAGAAATATTGCTAAAATAACGGATAGACTGTGGGGTCATAGTTTCAGCCGTAGTCCCGACTTTCCCACCCGATCCAACCAATTGTCCCTCTACGTAGAGACTGTGGGCTGTGCTTATGGGGAGAGGTGCGCTTAAGGCCAGTGAAGCTTCGGGCAATGTATCTGCTTCTATCAAGATAGTCAAGCGATAGGTCGCATAGCCATAAGCGGACAGGATTTGCCCATTAACCTCGTACCCTTGCCAAACCTGTGGTACATCGATAAATCCGGTTCTGGTCGGCGGATTGGCGAAATCATCACTGGTCAGCAGTTGTTCCCAATACAACTCCCACTCACCTTTGAGGGCAACGGCACCATTTCGCTCAAAATCCCACCCTCTCAGGTCGAGGACTCCCTCGATCGCTTCGGGGGGCTGATTGTTTGTCAATATGGGAGCACAGGCGATGGAAGCCAACAGGGAGACAAGCAAGCCAAGAAAAAGTGATAATCGGTTCATTTTATTTCTATGAGTTGTTCTATGATGGAACGAAGATTTCCATATATCGTCTGTCGATTTTAATCTATGAGGTGTTGAGGGGGCAACTTGAGATGAATGTTAGGCTTTTTAGTGTTCTCTATTCCACGTTGATCTAGGGTAAGCGTCGTTAAGAACGAAGTGAAAGGTTATCAACAAAAACCCGCTCCAGCATCTGATGCGTGTTTGCTGAGAGATGACAACTCGCTGACAGAATAACGGGTACCATTTTGAATAAGCGCTCTCGAAGGGGATCAGTATTGTTGCCCAACTGAACCACAAAGCGCTCAACCTCCTCGTCACTGGCCTCGATAATTTCAATTTGATCACAATCGATGAGTCGGCGGGCGAGTAACCAATTGACCCGGAGGGTATCTGCTGTAAAAATCTGTGGCTCTGTCATGGCCCGATCCAGAACCAAAATAGGTGTCTCCTCGATAAATTCTTGACTTTGGCTACACACTCGACAGCCGTAGTAGATCGTAACTCCAGGATTAACAAACCAAGTTAACTTCAGATGATGGGCCGAAAATTGCGTCAGGCACTCTGGGCATAAAATTTCAGTTATTCGATGTCTGTACTTGAATTTTGTCTCCGCACCAATATCCTTGAGTAGTCGCAGGGCGACATGCCGAAGAGGATGGGTTTTATCTTCAGCAATGGGGTGCAACACTGGGGCAATCTTGCCCCCCGTTGCTAAAATATCGGCATAACGCTCCTGTAGCTGACACAACGCATCTAATAGACCCTCTAGTTGCCAACTGAACAGTTCTTGATCCGTCTGACGATAATAGATTGTATGCCCTCGCGCCGTAATCGTGATGGTCCCTCGAATTGAAATCGATAATAGTTGATTTTCGATCCAGTCTTGGTCAACAGCATTTGTTGATGTTATCGCCTTATTTTCGGTCGTCTGTTTCCTGGCGGACATATTAATTTGGATAGTATCTTCGGGAAAGCTTAATTTAAGTGAATGTCCCTTGTAAATTCCCGTAATTTGAGTGCCTGTATTGAAGAAAGTGCCAGGTCGATATCGTAGGTTGTACGTTTCAGCCAATTCTTTCCAAATTTTCACGTGACCTTATCCTTCCGTGAAAAACTCGATCAACAACTTGGCGCATTCTTCTGGTAACTCCTCGGCAATGAAGTGACCACAATCCAAAGGGACTTCGCGGACATCATCGGCCCAACGTTGCCAAATGGGCAGGAGTGAGGCCGTGGTGTAGCGCTGTCCCAATGGCACCAACACCGGGCAGGTGACTCGCCTACCCACATCTCGGTCGGCCTGATCGTGTTCAACGTCGATGGTTGCCCCAGCCCGATAGTCCTCGGCCATTGCTTGTAACACACTCGGCTTGCGAAAATGTTTGGTGTACTCTGCGACTGCGGCTGCATCGAGTACGTTGGGACTGCCTGACCATCGCTCAAGCAGGTGATTTAGGAAAAAATCGGGATCGTTGCCAATCATTTGTTCGGGGATCGGGGCGGGCTGGGCCAGAAATGGCCAATGAAAGGCATCTAGCGAGGTCGCTTTGTCCATTGCCTCCCAAATATCAAGTGTAGGCACCGTATCCAAACTAGCCAACTTGATAACACGGTCAGGATGATCAAGCGTCAGGCGATAGGCCACCCGCGCCCCACGATCGTGTCCAGCCAGATAAAAGCGCTCGAAGCCCAATTGTTTCACCACCTCGACCATATCTTGGGCCATAACCCGTTTGGAATAGTTGTGATGGTCAGGGTCTGGGTCAGGGCCAAGGCTATCCCCATAACCGCGTAAGTCTGGGATGACCAAGGTGAAATGCGCTTTGAGTAAGGGCGCAACGGCGTGCCAATGGACGTGAGTTTGCGGGTAGCCGTGCAGGAGTAGAAGTGGTGGCCCGTCTCCGCCTAAGCGTAAGTTGATACGAGCCTCGCCAACATCTATTATTTTTCCGTCGAAGCCATCAAACATCGCCTCATCCCTTCTTTTCAATTTGTGAGTGAATAGTCTGACATTTATTGTTGGTCGAGGCATAACTCATTATTTTGTGGACTCTACATAGAGACGGATACTATTTAGGGCATAACGATAATGATATTGAATTTGTTCGAGATCATAACGATGTTCAGGGCCGATGGGGCAGGCCATTCGGGAGAGGCAGCAATCAGCGCAGGCGGAATTGTCAGTGACACGATAGGTGGCACAAGCCGGGATACTAAAATTGCCAACACCTTGCACAGCTTGGCCTGGGCAGGCCGTAATACAAGGCTTGTCCTGACAAGAGTCGCAAGGTGAAGATGATGGAGCAACAGGCGTGATCGGCAAAGGGGCTGTTGTTAGAAAAGCAGTGCGATAGGCAAACCACACTCCGTATTTGGGGTTGATGCCTAAACCCAGTGGGGAGGGGTGACTCCAGCCAGCCAGGGTGCCGAGTTGTTGTAGGGGGACAAAGTGTTCGCTGGGATACAGGAGGAGGCTTTGGGTCTCGCCTAAATAGGTGTCAACAAAATGCTGGGTCACCTGAATGCTAAAATCATCGACAGGGTGCTCACTTTGTATCTCTGCCCTTTGTAAGGCGGTCCAAAAATCAGAGCCACCATTACCTAACAATACCAAGCGAGCATAACTCTCAAGATCGATATCATTTTGCAGAATTTGCGTTTTTATTTCTGGGGGTAAGGTTTTACAATCAAACACAGCATAAAGATTTAGACCTTGTTGTTGCAAGTAAGCTTGCCCCGATTGATCTGGGTGTATTGTCATAATTAACAGGTTGAGGGCACGGTTATGGTCACATTCGTCGCTGTATAAATTGTTCCATCACCAACCGTGTTGATGTCGAAATTATATGTACCTGCCGTCGTACCTCCAGGCGCTGTGATTTCTAAATCGAGCGTCACAGCTATTCCGGTTTCGGGAACGTTGACATCAGTAAAACTATCTGCACTCGCTAACCACGAAGCAAATGAAGCTGGCTCGACCTCAAGGGTAAGGCTGTTAATCGTTTGGCTAGCGGTGCCAATTAAGGTAATAAGAAGATCGGATAAATTTGTTCCCGAACTCAAATTGACAGCTTGACCCGTGCCTGCGGTTAATCCTGCCCAGTAATTCCAATAGGTTAGGTAAAGCTCACTGGCATCAATGTATAAAAGTGTGATTTGATTAGTACTCATTTCGGCTAAGGCACCCTGCAAATCAATATCATCTGGGGTGCCAAGCGTTTCATCTCGTCCTGGATCTAGATTACAAGCTGCTGTCCCACAAAATGGATCAGGAAAGAGGGGCGAGGGAACCCCTTCGTTTAAGTTATTATCACGGGGGATATTGTCACCAAACATGACCAAAAATTTTCTTGTGCCTACTCTGTAACCAATGCTTGGGTCACTGTAACTCTCGAACAAGACACGGCTATATGCCTCAGGGTCATCGCCACCCCCCGCCGCACTTAGTGTGTCAAGCGCATTCTGGAAAGCGGTGAAATTATTTGTCATTGGCAGAGCAAGTAAATAAGGATAAGCTACCCCCGCATCACCAAATTGAGCATAATCTCGAAAATCTACAATACCAAAACGGATATCGGGAATAGCTGCAGATAGATTATTAAAGATTTGTTCGGCCTCTGTTCTCACCTGATTGATAACCTCACCCATACTCCCGGTGGTGTCAATGGCAAACAGGATATCGGCCTGGTTTGGAATGAGGGTCAGATTTGTGGTGATTGAGTCAGCGTGGGTATCCGTTGGGCACAGTGTTTCAATGATAGGTGGTCCAATGGGGATGGGAGACAGTGAACCCGAGATTTGGGCGTGGGCTGGCAAGGTACCTATTTCAACTATCGGGGTTATCCATTCTGATGGTAATGAATTTGCTAGCAAAGCAGCCCCACCCGTTGCTGTCAGGGCCTTGAGAAGCTCTCGCCGTCCCAAAGTACGACTCTCATTTGCGTTCATTGATTTTTCCATAACTTACCTCCTCTAACATTAGTCATAGTACTCATCACTGCAAAAACATTCTTGAATTTTTTTGCTTGATATGAAGACTCATCACAGGTCTTCATTATTTTGGGATGCTAACTTGTACTGTTTTACTCCTGTGAAGGGGGCAAGCTGAGGTCTTGTTTATGTCACCGTTGGAGTATATAGCGGGGTGGGGATTTTAACAAAAAATGATCTGGTTTTGCTGAATGATAATCTATAAAACTAAGCGTCGAAGAGGGGCGTTCAAATGTTCGTCAATCACCTAACAAACCTCCCCATCCTCGTTGATATAGCAGGCATCTCCTTGATAAACATTCCAGTCATTAACAAATTGGGCCAGTTCATTGAGGTGGGCCTTGATTTTGTCGTGTTCAACAATTTGATTGTTGTCTATCAAGATGGGTAACTTGCTGTTTTTCGCTAGATTTTCCGGCCATTGTGGTGGTGAAACTGTAATAACTTGATGAGCAATGACAATCTCTTGTAAGGTTGCCTCAATTTCATCACAGGTTGAACATTCAGCCAGACGATACAATTGAATCATTTTGATCTATCCTTTTTCTAAGGTAAGACTAATAAGACCGATGGGGGGACGGGTTGCACCTCTATCCCATCGGGAACAATAATAAGGGGCTCGATATTTTGTTCGGCTTCTAAGCCTGTAATATCAACAAACACTTGAACTAACTCGGGGTTTGCCTCGATTTCATTGAGGGTAGGTAGTGGTCCGCTCAATAAAAGTCTAAGGGTCGTTGGATCAATGGTCGCATCCTCACGATTAGGGCCAATAATCGGGATTGACTTGGTAATCACTAAATCCCCACTACGAGGCGTAATACGGGCAATGACAGTCACCGTTTTTATGGCATTGCCATCTCCATCAATGGCTTGGAGATCAGCGGGTAAGTTTAGCGGAATTTCAATTGTAAAATCTCCCAAGGCCTCACTAATATCAACGGGAAATGTACTCACAAAATTCTCGATTTCATTCAACTGCTCTCGATTACCTTGCAAGGTCACACTGGCCGGGATGACCTGTACCGAGCTTAACCAGTAGTTAGGCGGGGGGGTATTTTCGATCACCGCTCGGACCCCCACATCAAGTGCGTTAAACCGACGTTGAATGCCAACAGAAACCTGCACTTGAGCAGGGTCAATTGTGACCCCATCAATAACCTCGCCTTGTTCATTCAGTGCGTCCAAGGGGCGAAATTCGTTTAAGGAAGCAGTGGCATTCGCTACAGATATTCTGGCGCGTACTTGGTTTATTTGACTGACCAGCGGCTCGGGGCCAGTGACCTGAACCTCGCCTGGGTTAGTAGTTGGTGCTCTTACAATTAATACGGATGAGGGTAACCTATCTTCATTCGTGATCTCAGGTGATACAGTAAACGTGCGACTGATACTTTGGGCCAGCTCCAAATCGACACTGCTTGGGTCGACGGATAAGATTCGAATAGGCGAGATACCTGAGTTGACTTGTACCTCAATTTGATGCAAGCCAGGTTGGAGATCTGCTAAAGAAACGATCGCTTGAAATCCACTGTGCCGGATGATCGCATTTTCTGTTGTTTCGATAACCGTGTCGATTGTGTTTGGGATGTCAGTCATTAGTGTTAACTCAGCCGACTGCCCTTCAACTCGCAAGGGAATATCCTCAATGGCCACCCGTCGTGCTGGATTGGTTTGTTCAATCACAAATGCCCAGACAGTCAAGGCCAACAGAAAAGCGACAAACATCAATCCGATTTGACCCCAAAGTTCTCTTGGCGTAATCCGTAATGGTCGCTTGCGTAAATTGGCTATGAATTCTCGAATCAATTTGCGGATGGAGAAGCTGGTGTAGGTTGTTTGGCGTGGCATATAGAAGTTGAATAGCTGCTCACGCAGTCGAGTCAAGGTTAGGGGGCGATGCATGGCTCCGTTGCGAGCCACGGATATCTCACCCGTTTCCTCACTTACGACGATGACCAGAGCATCACTAGTCTCACTCAAGCCTACCGCCGCACGATGGCGAGTCCCCAACCGACGACCAGGTTGCAGGAGAGGGCGGGTGGTTAGCGGTAACACACACCCCGCTGCCAGCACCCGATCTTCATGCACAATAACGGCCCCGTCGTGTAGCGGATTTTCGCCATAAAAAATGGCCTGTAGCAAATCCTGAGTGACTGGCCCAGTTACGCGAACACCAGTTTGAATGATATCATTGAGGCTGTCATTGCCTTCAATGGCAATCAAAACGCCAATTTGATTGGCTGCAAAATATTCAACGGCTCGCGCAAGCTCGGCTAATGTATTTTCTGCTGCGGTATGGCGGGTAGAAAAGGAAATACCAACAGTTCGCCCGATGCGCTCCAGAAATCGTCGGATTTCCGGTTGGAAAATGATCGGAATTGGAATGACGATGGCCAATAAGGCTCCACGAACTAGCCAATCAAATGTAGGTAAAGGGAGGATGATAGTGATGATAAAAAGAAAGATACCCAACAACAGAGCGCCCCGCAAAAGAAAGGCAGCCTGACGACGTTGGGCCCAGACTAAAAGAAGATAAAATGTGATAAAAACAAGGATTAAATCTAATTGCTCAATCCAGGTGCGGGCAAATAGTCGGAATACAATATCGTCGTAGAGGGATTGTAACGATTCCATATCAATTGATGAGCCTAAAAATGCAATTTACATAACATTGTAGCTGATTTTGCTGCTTTACGCTACATATGACTTTGATTTAGGTTACAAAACAAACCTTTTGTTACAAACCATTTGTTTCACTTAAGTGCGTACCCGAGTCAAATCACGAATTGGCACTTCAGGTTTGTCAGTTGTGGCTAAATAATCGGCCAAGGCTGCATCTCCATAGGCTTGGAACGCTGTGTAGACCCATTTGTAATACTGCTTGGTGATGACAGCCTTGTTTTGTGATATCGCTTGCTGATAACATTCTTCGGCCTCTGGTAGACCGATGTAGAGCCAAACGGGTGCAGATAATGTATGTTCTTCGATATTAGCGCCAACCTCAACGCGTTTATAGTTACGTTCACGCTGATCTACCCAAGCCAGCTCTGCCTCATTGACTCCAAACAAGAGGCCAGCGATAGAGCCATCGGGTGTGGGGCGAACATTCAAGGGCGTGATACATACTGCTGGACGCTCTCTAGTTTCTGGATCGACGAAGTAGCTGTAATTTTTTAGATTGATCAGATTGTCTCTGGCAATGTTCCAACTTCGTCGATAGCCTTGTAGGCGACAGAACTTATACGCATTTGGCGCATAATCCTTGCGTTCCAAAAATTGGCTTAACCGAATGGCATCGACCAACGAGCCATAGCCAAAAATGTAATTGTCATAGCCGCTCACGAAAGCTCCTTGCCGTGACTCGATGTCCCCAATTGATCCCAGGGAATGCCAGACCGCACGTGTAAATCTCGTTGCGGGAAGGGGATTTCAATGTCATTGGCCTTCAACGCCTCCCATATATTATACCTTATGTCGCTGGCTAAGGGGAGAATTCGGGCAGCATCATTGGTCCAGATGAGGAGATCAAAGTTGAGGCTGCTATCACCAAATTCTGTGAACTGAACCGTTGGTTCGGGGATCTTTAGAACCTGTTCATGTTCAGCAGCCTGAAGCAAAATTTGCTCCACCTGACGTGGATCAGCGTCATAGGTTACCCCGACACCGACCCGCACCCGCACGATGTTTTGGGTGCGGGTTAAATTGGTTACGGTTTCAGTTAAAAATTTAGAGTTTGGCACAATCAACTCAACATTATCCTGAGTCCGAATGATCATACTCCGCACATTGATGCGTTGCACTACTCCGACCGTGTCGCCAATTTGCAGAACATCTCCTGGACTAATCGACCGTTCAAACATGAGGATAAAACCGCTGACAAAGTTACTAACGATTTCCTGCAATCCAAAGCCCAACCCAACGGATAAGCCACCGGCGACGACCGTGATTGTGGTTAAATTAACCCCCATCAGGCCCAAGCTAAGAACCACTCCAAATATGATGACCCCGTAGCTAAGGACCCGAGACAACGCTTGACTTAGCGCTCGGCTGATTCTAAGTTGTGGGAGCAAAATGCTGTTGAGATACTGCTCTGCCCCACGCGAGAAGAGGAAAAATAAAGCCAGCGTTATGAGACCAGTAATAATTGAGCCAACTGTGACATTGAGATCATCACGGGGAGTCAATGGCCAGCTAAGAACATCATCCATGATCCCCAAACTATGCAGGGCAGCCGCAATTAGGATGAGTGGCAGAATGATTTTGCCAGACCACACAGCGGCGACCTCTTTAGGGAGTAGGGTGTTGAGCAGTGCCACAATAAAGCGATAAAATAGCCATAACGTGACAAGTGTCGTCACCCAGACCAAAAGGCCGTTTTGCCAGCCGACATTCTCAAATGTGGCGACAGCAATCACATTTAGGACCCGAACTAGTAAAGGCCAAAGGATAATTTTGACCAACGCGACCAATCGCTCAGACCAAACACTTTGGTTAGGGACCCGCTCGCTAATGCGGTCAAGTAAGCGGCGTAGTAAAAATTGACTGATCCAAGCAATGATGATGACAAAGCCAAAGGCGGTAAATTGACGCAATAGATCCAACGACAAAAGTGTGGTTAGATAAAAGGTCAGTGTGTCAAACATGACGAAGTAGTTCCTCGAAAATAGTTATGGTGTTTCTATAGGACAGACAGAAAGCCCAATTGATTGAGTAAGGCCTGAGCTTGCTGTAAGTCGGGTGTATCATGTCCCTCGCTAAAGCCGTTGTAGCTATCTTGTAACAATTGCACAGCATCCTCAGGTTTGCCTTGTTGATGCCAAACTCGACTCAAGCTCATTGCCGCTCGCAAGGCCAAGGCTTTGCTTTGTTGTTGACGGGCAACGGTTAAGGCCTTTTTGAAAATTGGCTCGACTTCAGCTAACTCGGCCCCAGCTTGTAGACGAAATTCCCCCTTAAGCCGATAGGCCTCGGCCTCATAGAGACGTTCCCCACTCTTTCTGGCGATGCGTAGGGCTTCGTTCAGAAGGCGTAACCCTGCTTGGGCTTGGCCACGTTGTCCATACACTTCAGCCAGCATCGCGCTATAATACAGGTGCCCCTGTTCTGCGCCCGTAGCCAGAAATGTGTCTAGGCCCTGTCTCAATTGGGGTAAGCCTGCTTTGTCATCCCCCTGCATGACCAGCCCCCAGCCTCGAAACATCATACAGAACGGGAGAGAAAGCTCAAAGGCTTGCTCACTAGAGGCGGCGATGGCTGCTTCCGCGTGTTTGATCGCAGGTTCAGGCTCGCGCCGATATTGATGTAACCAGGCGATAAAGGCCTCGGCAAATACCTTGCTATATGGATGGCCCAACATATTGGCTAAATTCAAGGCATCCTGCGCTTTTGTTTTCGCTTGCTCAGGGTAGCCTAAATGCCACAAGACCAGGGCAAGATGAGACAGACAGGCTACCCCGGCATTGGCCCCAGAATACGAAGCATTTTGAAACCCTTTTGCTTGGGGATCGTGTAGCTCGATCGCTTTGGTGAGATGATCGTGGGCAGTCAGTAACTCGCCCAAATAGAAGGCGCTCAGCCCTTGGACCTTGTGGGCTTCCATGAGATAGATGGGGTCGTGACTTTCCTGGGCAATACCCATGAGCTGATCACCCAGCCGCCGGGCCATCTCGTAATCAGCGCGGACTAAATAGAAGAGCCATAGCCCATACAAGGCCGGGGCACGCTGAGGAACATTACCAGCCTTTTGACACAAGGCCCAAGCCTTAGCGTAGACTTGTTCAACCTCTGTGGCCGCATACCCTTTTGTCATCAAATAAGAAACACCCAAGGTGATTTGCATGACCAATTGCTGTTGGATGCGTTCGGTTGTTTCTGGCAGACCCTCAAGTAAATCCAAGCCTGTGGTTAGATGCTCGATGGCCTCTTTATTTGCGGAATGAAGGGCGGCCCGTTGTCCAGCCTGTTGCCAATAGGTGGCGGCTGGTTCTAATTCGCCAGCCACGGTGAAATGACGGGCTAATAGCTCCGGCTGCTTTGCGGCAATGTCAGGGAATTGCTCGGCTAATACACGGCCGATGGTTTGGTGATATTGTTGACGGCGACTACGCAGCAACGTGCGATAGGCCGCCTCTTGGATGAGGGCGTGCTTGAAGATGTAGCTGGCTTGTGGGGGCAGCCCCCGCTGATACAGTAGCTCGGCCTCGACTAACTCAGCCAAGTCTTGCCGTAACCGATGATCGTCTAATCCTGACACCTTCTGTAGCACTGTGTAATCAAATTCACGTCCCAATGTAGCTGCCAATTGGGCTACCTCTTTCGCCTGTGTCAGTCGGTCAAGCCGGGCCATGAGTAAGTCTTGCAAGGTACTGGGAATCACTAATGAGGCTGAGAGGTCTTGCCCCTCAATTACCTCAAGCCCTTCGACCATTTTCGTCATTTCTTCAACAAAAAGTGGGACCCCATCTGTTTTTTCAACTAAGGTATTGAGCAAATCATTGGGTAGGGCTGTGTCTGTTACGGAGGTGATCATTTCAGTGACCTGGTTTTTGGTTAGTCGACTGAGAGTCAGTTGGGTGAGATTGGAGCGAACCGCCCAGGTTGGGGTGAAAGCGGGTCGATACGTCAGGATCACGAGGACGGGAGCAACCGTGCCCTGATCAATCAGAAGGTTGATAAATTCCAGAGTTGAGGGGTCGACCCAATGTAAATCCTCAATGATGAAGAGGACCGGCTGTTCCTGGGCCACATCCAACAGCGAGGCCAACAATATTTCCAGGGCGAGCTGCTTTTGATGATGGGGTGGTAGATTGACTGCCCGATAATCATTGCTCAGAGGAACACTTAGAAGATTGGCCAGTAACGGCACCGCGATGGACAAATCACCAGATTGTCCTTTGAGTGTCGCCCGCTGGGCCAACATCGCTTCGATTTTGCCGAGTTGCTGGATGGGCGAGTCATTCCGCTCAAATTGAAGTATCTGTTGCAGAAGCTCGATCAATGGAAAAAATGCGCTGTTTTCGTGATAAGGTGAGCAATGGGTTTCGAGCCATAAATAGGGCGTTTGGGCTAGACGATCTTTAAATCCGTGGATCAGACGAGACTTGCCGATCCCTCCATCGCCATTTAGAGTGACCACCTGGCCGGCCCCTTCTTGGACCTGTTCCCAGCGGGCCAGCAAAAGCGATAACTCTTGTTCTCGGCCAACTAAGGGCGTTAGGCCAGCCATTGCGGCGGCTTCCAGCCGACTGTTGATTTCTTGTTCGTGCAATATTTGATAGATATCCAGGGGTTCAGCGATGCCTGTAAGTAATTTAGCGCCCTGCGCCTGAGTGGAGAAGTAGGGGGACGCTAGGCGATGGGTGGCCTCGCTAATGACAATGGTGTTGGGGTCAGCCAAGCTTTGTAAGCGGGCGGCGATGTTGGGGGTATCGCCGAGCGCCAACTGTTCGTGTTTGTTCCCGCTGCCGACTTGACCAACCACAACGAGGCCCGTATGAATGCCAATTCGGAGTTGTAACTGCAAATTCATCTCTTGGTTGAGTTGGCTGCTCAAGCGTTCAATCGCTTCAATAATCCCCAAGCCGGTGCGTACGGCCCGTTGCGCATCATCTTCATGAGCTGCGGGGTAGCCAAAATAGACCAGTAGCCCATCCCCCAAATATTGGGCGACGTGTCCCTCAAAGCGAGTGACCACTGAGACGCATACGGCTTGATACGCCCCAATCACCTTGTGTAGCTCTTCTGGATCAAGCTGGTGTGAGAGGGCTGTCGATCCGACGAGATCACAGAACATCACGGTCAACTGTCGGCGTTCCGCTTCAGGGATAAACGTTGGCAAGCGCGTGGGTGAGGGGCTTGTTGGGGTGTCCTCTTGTGGCGAACCCGTGAGCGATATTCCACAATTTCCACAGAATTTGAATCCTGGTGGATTCTCAAAGGCACAATTGGAGCATTTGAGATTGAGGGGGACGCCACAATTCCCACAAAATTTCATTCCAACTGGATTTTCGAAGGCGCAGGCGGTACAGCTTACCACAAAGGACTCCCAAGACATTGGATAATTGCGGCCTCAATTATGCCTCAGGTATGCAGGGCTGGCAAGGTTTTTTAAGAAACTTTCAATGTGTCATGCCCGAATGGTTTTGTCGGGCATCCACTGATTGGGGGTAGTGCACAGTAGACTCCCGCTAAAAGCGTGCGGGAGTGACATGATCCGACGTTTCTTTTTTTGTAGAAGGCCCACAGACTTCCCATTTTCTCTAAATGACATGTCTGAGCTGATTCTCAAATTTGAATTATGATCAGGCCCCGCTTAATTTGGCCGAAATATCTCCGTCGGCTGAATCGCTGGGGAGAGAAACAGAACCAGGGCGAGTAGGATGCTCACCCCGCCGATGACCAAGCCCGCCACGGCCAAATTTTGCCGAGCGTTGTTCTGTTGCCGAGCCAAAATCAAGCCCCGGCGACCAAACTCAATTGCAAAGCCCGCCACCGGGATCGCCAGAATAGGGCCAATCGCCGCGAGCATCAAAGCAAACATCGCCAGAAAAAAGCTGATCACAGCCGGCCGATTTTGGGATTTTGGGTTCATTGATGTCATAATAGCTCTCGCTTAGGTTGTTGATAAGGACACGCCTCTACATTGCCGCATTGCCTAAATAAAATAATTCATTATCATAACAACGCAATAGAAATATTATAGATTGCCAAGGCGCAAGAGCAACATTAAGAATACGCTCCTGCGCCTCGATTTATTTAGGTGATATAGATTTGCGAGATAAACGTAACTCCGCTTGGGTTGAAGATGATTGGGATTTACCACCCTCACCGCTGTGGATGGTCACGCATGAGCCAAAGCTGACCAAATTTATTGGGCAACTGCAGCACCTTCGCCAGGAGTTGATGGCTCAGCCAGAGATGCCCCGGGATATAACATTTTCCAAAAAAGAGCTGAAAGCCGTACGTAAAGCCTTTGCCAAGATGATTCTGCAAGGCGAAGATAAACTGCATCGATTGTGTGAGTTACTGTGTCACACCTTTTTCACCGATTATCAACTGCAAAGCATCGTCATTGGCGAATTGGTTGAGACCAAGAACACCTTCACCCTGATGCAGCCGATCACTCGTAAAGAGCTACGAAATACCACTGATATTGATTTGGGCACCCGCCAGCTCAAAAAATTGCAGGTGTTTGATGGTAAACAGTGGAGCCGGGCGAACCTTGTGGCCAACTTTGTCGATTATCAACCCACGGCCCTCAACCCCCATAACATTCATAAAATCACCAGCCGAATTAAAGCTGAAGAAGAGGTGTGGAATAAGGTGGTGGACGAGATTTTTGAGTTGGATCGCATCGTCAAACGTGACAAAGCCCTGCGTCAGATGAGCCGCTATGTGAAAGATATTTTTGGAGTCAAAATTGTGGTTGATAAAATTGACGATATTCGCCCTATGCACGCCGCCTTGCAAACGTTGATGTGGTCTAAGAAAGCATTGCGTCAGGTCCAAGTTGAGATTGAGCCAGCCACACAGACTCTCCAGATTTTGGAAGTCAAGGATTATCTGGCCGAGGCGCAACAAAAATTAACTGGCTGGCAAGCGATCAAATCTGTGGTGCGGTGGGCGGATAAAACCTTTGAAATCCAGATTCAATCATTGCCCAATTTTATTCGTGAGCAAGAATATCTCACCCAGGAAAGCCACACTAGTTTTCGGGCAAAACGTGAACAAGTTCGCCAACAGATTAGTCAGCAAATCCCGCTATTTGGTTTTTATCGCGAGCTGTTACAGTGGCTCTTTCGCCCCAAGGGCGCGTCTCCCCCGGATCATCCCTATATTACAATTCATTTAGTTGATTGAGGAAACGAGCAAAATGAAGACACGATTAGTGATCATTAGTGACACTCACGGCCAACATTGGGAAATGTCCATTCCCGAGGGAGACATTCTGATCCATGCCGGTGACATCACCCTGTTTGGGGAGGATACGGTTATCCGTGATTTTAATGTTTGGCTCGGTGAGTTGCCGCATCAACACAAGCTGGTGATTGCTGGCAATCATGATTATTCCTTTGAACAGGAGCCAGAAAAGGTTGTCCCACTGATCACCAACGCCCGCTATCTTCGGGATGAAACAGTGGTCATCAACGGCATCAAATTCTACGCCAGCCCTTGGCAACCTGTCTTTTTGAATATGGCCTTCAATTTGTATCCACCGCTCCTGGCTGAAAAATGGGCGCTTATCCCACCGGATACAGACGTGCTCATCACTCACACCCCACCGTTTGGCTATGGTGATCGGACCATTCGTGATGAAGATGTAGGGTGTGCGGACCTACGCAAACGGGTGGAACAGATCAAGCCGCGCTTGCACGTTTTCGGCCACATCCATGAGGCCGCAGGGTGGTATCACAATGACTACACCACGTTCATCAACGCCAGCTCAGCCGGTGTAGGTAAGCATTTGGCTCATCCCCCGGTTGTGTATGATTTTGAGACCTAGCTTGTTGTTTGTGTTATTGAGTTTTCACCACATCGTTATCCTTATAATCACACGTGATGCTGATGTGTAAGGATAACTTTTTTACGTATCACGCATCACGTATCAACAGTATGACCAAAGCCTCGAACATCAGCACACCATCCATTTGGCAAATCCTCCCCTTTCAGGTAAAACCCTTGCTGGGAATTATACCTAGACTATCAATGCATTGACTGGAGATCAACCGTGATAAAACGGACCTACACAAGACGTGAAATTCTTAAACGCACCTTACTCGTGGGGGGTGGGCTGGCCACTCTGGGAGTCGGAGGCAGCTACCTCTATGGTCGTTTTATTGAGCCGGGTTGGTTTGATATTGTACCTGTTGCCTTGACCTTACCTCGTTTGGCCCCTGAGTTTGACGGCTATCGTGTTGTGCAATTTAGCGATATTCACGCAGATAAATGGATGAACGAGGCGCGAGTGGGTGAGGTGGTGCGCTTGGTCAATGCGCAGCAGCCTGATGCCGTTGTCGTCACGGGCGACTTTATGAATGGTAAGTGGGGCTTTCGGCGAGCCCAAGCCGCGATGGCTCATCTCGAAGCACCGGATGGCGTGTATGCGGTGCTGGGTAATCACGATCATTGGGATGATTTTCCAGAGATCCTACGACCGGGTTTGGCCGAGATTGGGGTGACGGAGTTGTGCAACACGGTCAGCACAATCAAACGCGGTGAGGCAGCCCTCCATTTTGCCGGGGTCGATGATCTTTTGAAGGGGGAGCCAGATTTAGATCAAGTCCTGGCGACACTCCCTGAGCAGGGGGCAGCTATTTTGTTGGCCCATGAGCCAGATTTTGCCGATACCAGCAGCGCAACGGGCCGCTTTGATCTACAACTTTCCGGTCATTCTCACGGTGGTCAAATCGCCTTTCCCTTTGTTGGGCCACCGCTTCTCCCTCCGCTGGGGCGAAAATACCCAATTGGTTTGTATCAAGTTGGGGATATGCTCCAATACACTAACCGAGGTCTCGGTCGGCTACCGATTGAGCCGCGCATGCGATTTCTGTCTCGTCCTGAGATTACGGTATTTACGTTGTATTCGAGGATGGTTTAGGAGAGGCTAGGACTTGCGCACGTCATTCTGACATAGTGAGGCGGAGGTCGCATCAGGGATGCACAGAATCCTCCCGAGTCTGCGTTATAATTGAAAATTTGAAGGATTTCTCGGCAAAACCCGCCTCCTAAGAACCTAGTACCATAACTTGATAAAAATACGGAGGGGGAGTAAGGCTGGGGTCCTATGCCGAAAAAACATATAGTCGAACTGACCACCTCAAAAAGAAATTGATCGCTGTAGTCAGCACAGGTCGTAATAAAGCCATTGTCATTCGTCGGGCGCACATTTTGCTCAAAAGCGACGAAGGAAAAACGGACACAGAGATTGCTGAGCTACTGTACATAGACCCAGATACAGTTCGCCGAGTGTGGGAGAGTTATGGCTTGGTTGGTTTGGAAACAACCTTAGCGGGCAAAGCCTATCCGAAGCGAGAACCAAAACTCAACGAACATCAACAAGCCCGCCTGATCGCTATCGCTTGTTCTAACCCACCGCCAGGTCGAGCCCGCTGAACCTTGGAGTTACTGGTGCAGCAACTGATCAAGGCAGAGGTGGTCGAAAGCATCTCGCCTGAAACCGTCCGTTTAGTGCTCAAAAAAACAAACTTAAGCCTTGGCGAGTGAAAAGTTGGTGTATCCCAAACGTCACCGCCAAATTCTTGCAACAGATGGCGCATATCTTGGATTTGTACCAATTGCCTTACAATCCAGAGCGACTTTTGATCTGTTTTGACGAAAAAAGTGTTCAATTACTGGCTCGTTTGCGAGCACCGCTCCCGCCTGAAGTCGGTCAGCCGCACCGAGAAGATTTATGAGTACAAACGGCAGGGCACCCGTAATCTATTTGTATTTGCTGAACCTAAAGCTGGTCAACGCCATATTTTAGTCACCCAACGTCGCACCAAGGAAGATTTTGCCAAAGCTATACGCTACCTAGGTGACGACCTTTATCCTGACGCCCCACTGATCGATGTTGTCCTCGATAACCTCAACACCCACCACTATCATTCCCTGGTTGAGTTTTTTGGCAAGGTTGAGGCTGACCGGATTATGGCTCGTTTGTGTTTTTATTTTACGCCACCGCACGCCTCCTGGCTCAATATGGCTGAGATTGAAATCAGCGTCATGAGTCAACAATGTCTGGATCGTCGCTTGCCAGATGAGTGGTCTTTGATCATGGAACTGTTCGTTTGGGAACAAACCAGTAATCAACTTGCTCGTAAAATCAATTGGCCTTCACCGTTGATGATGCCCAACGGGTCTTTGCTGAGTGAATTACTGACCCAGACATAACTTTCTAAACTTTTGATGATGGTCCATGGCACAAGAATTTTTGTTTAGTTTTCTATGTCCGGGTCAGTAGAAACCATTAAGTTTTCAAAGTGTCATGCCCGAATGGTTTTGTCGGGCATCCACTGGACTGCCAACGATAGACTCTGATTATGGAGATCATAGCACAAAAGCACGTAGGTATGACATAATCCAACGCTTTTTGATACGCATAACGGCTGACAGCGTTATCTCATACTTTTAAGCTTTTGTAAATAGGCCCGTTTTTGGTCCTTATCAAAATATTTGATCGCATTCCCCAAACTCTCCTTTGAGAATGCGGTCAGATTATCTTCCACAAAAGCTGTCACAAATGCTTTATCGTGATTTGAGATTTCTCGCAATATCCAGCCGACGGCCGTTTTAGCAAAGCGTTCATCGCGATTGATTAGGGTGCTGCAAGCCTCTTGAATAATCGGGTAGTATTGTCTGTCGGTGGCTAAGTTGACGAAGGGGACGACTGATGAGCGGGCTTGCCACAAATAATTGGCCTGATGCCAACCAGCAATCGCCTGAGCGCAAGCCAGCCCACTTACCTGAATCATCGGCCCCAATACCCGTACACAAAACCAATCACACACATTCCAATCAAAGATCAGTTCTTTGGCGTAAACCCTTTCAAACTGCCCAATTAACATCTGCCAAGGTAACTTGTCATACAGGTGATTTTGCAGGTAGAGGATACCAGCCAATTTATCTTCAGCCATTGGCTCTTCGAAGAAGGCGAGGGCAATCGCCAACTGTTCTTCCAGTGGCCACGCGTCAACCCCATTCTCTATTCGCCACGTTGCCAGCAACTCCCGGTTGGCTGGAATGCCAACGCCTCTAAATGGAATGACCTGCTTCATATACTTTTCCCACCACAGCTTTGTTTTCTCTGTGGCAATGGCGTCTAAAGCTGTTTGGTGTTTTTGTATGAGTGTTCTATTATTCATTGGTTTGCTCTTGTTTGAGAATTACAGGTAAGTATAGCGTTTGTATTGTACCACCCAGATAACGAACTACAGTCAAAGTCCTCTCAAACCCTGTCGCTACAATTTTTCCGTCTTCTTGGATAGTGACGGCTCGACCTGTAATGCCTTTCCCATCATTCGTTGTCGTTACGATTCCATTGTTTCCAAAGCTGGTGTCTAAACTCCCATCTTTGTTGTAACGAGCAATCAATAATTTACTTACCCCCTCTTCGATGGCTACACCAACTACAATAATTTTTCCATCAACTTGTAGAACAACTTTTGCGCCAGCTGCTCCAGCCTCTAGTGCGGTTGTTATGACCTTACCTGCGTTAAATTCAGGGTCAAGCTGTCCCTCATTCGTGTATCTCGCTAAAACAAGGGTGGGGCGTCCATTTTGATCTCTCCCTTCACCAACGGTCACAATTTTGTCATCAGGTTGAATAGCAACCCCATGATATCCGATGTCACTTTCACCCGTAGCCACCACTGATGTACTGATAAGACCATTAATCCCAAATGCGTTGTCTACATTGCCGTCGATATTATATCGCATCACTGCGTAATCCAATTGATCGTTGTTGGATAAACCACCGACAGTGACAATTTTATTGTTTTGATATGCAATATCACGAGCATCTATACTGTTGAAATTAGTGGTAACAATTCCGCTACTATTAAACGTTGTGTCTAATGTTCCTGTTATTGTGTATCGAATAATGGTTAAATTTGCAAATATACGACCAGCTACCAATATTTTATCATCCGACTGAACTGCCACCGCGTTCCCAACAGCAACCCCTGTAGAGTCTGAAGCATTGACTATCCCATTATTCCCAAATGTTGTGTCTACTTGACCATTTTTATCAAAACGTATCGTTGCAATTTGATATTTACCAAAAGCATATTCATCAGTACCAGCCACAACAATTTTCCCATCAGATTGAATGGCAATATCACTGCCAAAGCCCAATCCCGTTCCAATAGGAGCGACGACCTTTCCAGATAGGTTAAATGTTTCATCAAGGTCACCATTGGTGTTATATCGAACTAAAATAAAGTTTGACTTAAGTGGGGGGCCATTACCCGATACAACAATCTTTCCATCTGATTGAACAGCTATTGAGGTTCCATTGACATTTTCTCCACTGATCGTAGTTGTAATAATACCCGTACCATTAAACGTCTCGTCTAAATCCCCTGGCCCGACCGCATTTACAAGGGACAAGGAAAGTTGTATCAATGCCAATCCTAAAACCAGCGCAATTATTACTTTTTGGCCTTGTAGAGAGATAAATATCCTCATTTTATGCTCCTATTCGTTGACTAAACGAGATGAGGTTAATCCTCATTTCCCTTGCATCAGCCACATATACCCATCCTCCAATGTAGGTTCAATAGAAACGGCCTCAGGTTCAGGCGGTTCAGGGCTGAGAACCCGATATTGCGTTCCCGTCTGCTGCTGACGACTGGAGACGACGATCAAATCGTCCGAAGGCAGTGTCTCAGTGATGATGGTCCAGACATTCCCTAGGGCTTGGCTAATTAAATCTGTAGGGTTACCTTGAAAGCGGATTTGGCCTTGATGGAGTACGACCAAATCACGGCAGCTTTGGCTGATGTCTTCGATGATGTGAGTGGAGAGAATCACGGTGCAGCGTTGGGCGATGGCGGAGAGGAGGTTACGAATGCGAATTCGCTCTTCGGGATCGAGCCCGACGGTCGGCTCATCGACGATGACCAACTTCGGTTGACTGAGAATGGCCTGGGCTAACCCAACTCGTCGCTTCATCCCACCGGAATAGCTTTTCAAAGGGCGGTGAGCTACTTCATTTAGATGCACCTGTACTAAAACCTCGTGAATATGCTGCTGTCGGGTGGGGGGATGGATTAAGCCTTTTAGGGTGGCGATGTAATCCAGAAATTCAAAGGCAGTCAGGTTGGGGTACAGCCCCAACTCTTGAGGTAGATAGCCCAGCAAGGCTTTAACCGCCATTTTCCCTTCACTTGTCGTGACATCATGCCCAAAAATGGAGATGTTGCCGTTAGTGGGTTGAATTAGACCAGCCAGAATTCGCATCAGCGACGTTTTACCCGCTCCGTTTGGCCCGACCAAGCCAAACATCCCCGACCCAATCTCCAAATCTAGACCACGGAGTGCCTGAATATTTCCTTGATACGTTTTAGTTAACCCCTTGATTTTAATCATCTTATCTCCTGCTCCACCAGACGAGCCACCACACCAAACCAACTTGACCTAGTCCACCCAAAATTGATTGCCAGACCCGGGTCCGATTGACTACTTGGGTAATCACGTCTAAGGCTGATTGGTTGAACTGACTGAAAATATCGCTCCCTTGCATTGCCCCAGGCCAACCAATGAGATAGTAAAGGACGATGGCGGGCCGGGCTGGGTTGAGCCAATCCCAAAAGGTGCCATAGGTGACAAAGGCAAAAACAAGGCCCGTCAAACAAAATAAACTAAAGCCACCACCAAGCATGATCGCTCGTCGATTGGTCGGTTGCCAGGCGGCCAGTAGGCTGACTAAGGCTGCATTGGTCAAGGCCATCGGGAGGATACCGACCAACCACAATTCAAGGTAGATACCCAGATTGAACGGCCCAACCAAGATACGCCACACCCCAGCAATCAGCATAGCCGCGGTGCTGAGACTGATGGTTAAACTAAGCCATAAGCTCAACACTTTGCCCGTTAAATAGCTGTTCGGTTTGAGGGGAAGACTATCCAAAATTTCACGCATTCGCCAATGCTGATCTTTAGGAATCGTATCTGCGACGACCAAAGGCAGTAACAAGATCACCACCAAAAATGCCCCAAGCCAGGTGATCATAATCATCTCGGCGGTAATATTTGCCCGAACCGCCCCCAGCGAAAGGGTACCTGTAGCAAGGGCCATTTGATATCCACTAAATTTTGTTTGCGAGAGAAAAGCCCCCAAAATGGCCGGTACCAGCACCCCCACAGCTAGGGCTGGCAAGGCTATTCGCCGCCACTGCATGAGTATCTCGTAGCGGATAATTGCGCCTGTTTGGGCCAACCAAAGTTGCCAGCGTGTTGGGGAGGCTAAACTTTGAGAAGGCAGGCTAATAGAAATGGTATCTGGAATGTACGCTGTGTCTTTTTTTGTTGTTTTGCGTTTTGAGGCCCGCGAATTGAGCAGCAGTCGCTCGGTATTGTTGAGCAGACGGGGCGTCATCAATCCGATTAAAGCAAGGCCAACAACAATTAAAAACAGCCGGTTTAGAATGTAATCCTGATGCGAGGCTGGTAGGTATAGATGTAAGGGCCAAGTAAACGGCCAGCGCAACACGATAAAATCGCCAAACACTGCCGCGACCAGCCATAACAGGGTAACAAGCGCGACGCTATAAATGGCTCGGCGCGTGGTTAGAGTGATGTAGACCGCTAGTCCACTGAGACAAATGAGTGGCGAAAGCCAACCCAGGATGGCTGTCAGAAGATTGCCTTCTAGTGAGACTATGAATAGGCTGAAAAGTGTGCCAATGCCCCCCTGCCAAAGAAATAGCGCCGCTAATCGCTCAAGCAACAAAATAGATAGCGGGCGTGGTGTGGCCAGCAGCACCTCGAGGGCAGGCTCGTCCTCCGGTGAAAAGGTGAAGGCAGCGGGCAGAGCTGTTAGGATGGGAAGGACAAGGGCGACGAGATAGGTGGGTTTCACCGCCAGCCAGCCCAATGTATTTGTCAGCCACCCAAGGGCGAGCAAACCAACGCTTACAGTAATTAGCTGCCAACCAATCAATCGTAGACTACGTTGCCAGGCCAAGCCTAAAGGAAAGGTTGTGCGCTTCCAGCGCCTCATGCTGAGGCTGGTTGCGCCAATCAGCCCCAAACTAAGCAGAATGAGCAGACCTTGCACCGGGGAGCGCATCACTGCAGCCCGAATTACAAATTTAGTGTCAAACAGCAAATGTTCTGCTTCGTATAGACAATCTGAGGGTGATAACTTTTCAGGGGCGTTGATAAACGTTCGAACCAAATTGTTGGCGCACGGTCCACTACTTTGCAGGACGCTATGAGATGTCTCGGGTACATTCAAGATATAACTGTGGCTTAAATTTTGCCTGAAGTGCTGGCCATACTCAACGGATAGGGTGGAGTCGAATTCGCCGAGCAAGACTAAGGTGGGGATATCGCTGATGGCGGGGCGGTCATCTGGTGGGCCATTCGTTGGCCATTGTTCACAGGGCAGCGGCATTCGAACTCTGATCGTGTGCTCAGCCCAAACTCGCTCAGGGTACGCATTGATCGCTTCAGTGGCTGGATGAGGCGCATATAAGCCCTGGCTGCAAAAAATCGAGTAAGCCATCGCCCGACCCGGCGGCGGTCCGTAGCGGCTCAGATTTTTGATAGTCTGTTCTTTCGCTTCAATAATGGTGGTGTAATCACCCTCGATCAAATCATAAATCAAGGCGGGTAGAACTCGGGGAGGAACCTGTTGGGCAATTTCGATGAGCGTGACACTGTCAAAGGGGAAGGTAAATGACTCCCCCGTCACTGGGTCGGGCATCGTGAGTAGCATAGGCTGAGCATCAATCTGAGCAATGAGATCGTAAAACTTTTGCTCGACATCAGGATACAAAGTACGGCACAAAAAATTGTCTGCACAGATTTCAAACACACTTTTGAAATAAGTTGCAGCATTTGCAGCGGCGGTATCAGGTGTCTGTAGTTGAATTTCCAGCGGAAAGGCCGAGTCCAGCACCACGCTACGAATGCCGTCTGGGTAATCTCGCATCACCGTTTGGGCCAACACTGTGCCATAAGACACCCCAAAAAGATTGACCTCTGCGTAGCCGAGTGTGCGCCACAAATCATTGACATCGGCTGCGCTCGCCGCTGTCGTGTAAGCCACCAAATCAACGCCGTCAGCGAGCCAACGATCACGGCAGGCTAACAACGGGGCTTGTTCTTCCGCGATTGACAAGGTTTGCCCTTTGGCTCGCGCTAAAAATGTGGAGGTAACCTCAGGGCACTCAAGCGCAGGCTGTGATAAATCCGCGCCTCGTTGGCTAAAGATGATAACGTCACGATTGAGGTTGAGAAGAAGGAGCCGAAAGATGCCCAGAAAACGCGGTAAATCGGTGAGGGCTTGCCCACCAGGCCCGCCATTCAAAAATACGAGGGGGTCTGACTCAGGATTTTGCGCAGGACTTTTTAGAATGATGACAGCCAAATGAGTGGTCGGCCCATCAGGCTTGGCCCGATTTTCGGGAACGATGAGATAACCACATTCGATGGTTTGATGGGCTGGAATGGTCACAAAACAGGGGGTGATTTCAAAATGGGGAAGCTGCTCTGGTTCATCCGCAAAGGCGTCAGGCGCGGTGAGCGAGAAACAAACAGCGAGAACGCCGAAAAGAAGAAAAATTCGGCAAAATACCCTACAAAGGAAGACTATTCTCCGTGCCTCTCACGCAATTGCGCCAAGAATCCCGTGCCCCAGCCTTCCATTGTAGCCTCAAGCCGTTCGGTGCAATCGCAGTGACTGCAGGCCCACGGCTCCTCGCCGGTTTCATCGCGACACTTTGTGCGGGCGTGGGCATCGCGGATATCGACGAGCTCGAAATACTCTTCCCAGTAGGGGATCTCTTCCTCAAGTGGGGTCCAACAGAAACAGACCTCAACCCAACGCACGCGTCCATCCTCGATCTGACGGGCCTGGGCCATATTCCGCAGATATTCCCCACCCGCAATCGAGCCTTGGCCAAGTGTGCCCGTCTCAATCGCCTCAAGCAGAGCTTCCTCTTGCCCTGGTTTTACTCGACCTGTCACAAGATAACGCATTGTTGGCACCTCCTGTTTAGAGTTTTTAGAGTTAGAGGGTTCTTGGAGTTAATCGTGTTGTGCTGATTGACTAGCCTTTACTGACAACCTTACCATTTACCGCACCAAACTACAATCTTGACAAGATTTCCGGTCCTTTGGGGGTGATGGCGATGGTATGCTCAAATTGAGCGGAAAGGGCTTTGTCATTGGTGACCACGGTCCAGCCATCGTCCAGCAGGGTCCACTCGTGGGTGCCGAGATTGATCATTGGCTCAACGGTGAAAACCATCCCCGGTCGTAAACGAGGGCCGGGTTTATCTTCACGAACGTGTGAAACTGATGGCGCTTCGTGCAGACTTTTGCCGACGCCGTGCCCCCCCCACTCACGAATAACCGAGACATTTTGCTTGGTCGCGTACTTTTCAATCGCCCGCCCAATATCATTCAGTTGCGCGCCTGGTTGGGCGGCTTCGATGCCGATTTCTAAACATTTGCGAGTGATTTTGAGCAAACGATGCGCCTCTTTTGAGATTTCACCAACGCCAAACGTGACACACGCATCCCCACAATAACCATTGAGTCTTAGGCCGATGTCGATGCCAACAATGTCCCCTTCTTTGAGAATTCGATCATCCGGCAAGCCGTGACACACCTCTTCGTTGATCGAGGCACAAATCACCCCAGGGAAAGGGGGATGGGTGGGCGGGCTGCCTTGGTAGCCTTTGTAGAGCGGGGCCGCGCCTTGGCTGGTGAGATGGGTTTCGGCGAGATGATCCAGCTCCCGCAGGCTGATTCCTGGCTTAATATGCTCGCTGATGACCTGAAATGTTTCGGCAACTAACCGGTTGGCGTCTCGTAATTTACCTAATGCTTTTTGACTTTTTAGGGGAATTCCTGATCCGTACACACATAACTCCTACAGTTTTATCAAACCTTGCTGGGCTGCAATCGAGACCGCTTCGGTTCGATTGCCCGCCCCTAATTTACCCATAATCGAGCTGACGTGAAATTTTACTGTTCGTTCACTGATGACTAGGGTATTGGCAATCTCTTTATTTTGCAAACCTTGACCTAACAAATTAAGTACCTCCAACTCACGTGGCGTCAGGCTTTCGACCGGACCATTATCTTGAGTTGGGCTACTCATCTGTTTCAATAACTTGGAGGCCACCACCGGCTGAAGGAGCGAGCCACCACCGTGGACCACTCGAATGGCATTGAACAACTCCTGCCGTGGGGCACCTTTGAGGAGATACCCTTGTGCCCCGGCTTGAACTGCTCCTAAAATTCGTTCGTCCGTGTCAAAGGCTGTGAAAACAATGGCCCGGACCGTTGTCTGTAATTCCTTCAACTTCTCTAGCACCCCAACGCCATCCAGCTCTGGCATCTCCAAATCAAGGAGTAGGACGTCAGGGGACAGGCTCTGTGCTTGAGCCACAGCCTCAGATCCATTGCCCGCTTCCCCAATAATTTCAAAATCGGGCTGGGTACTCAAGATTGCAACCAGCCCATCACGGACAACAGGATGGTCATCAACCACGAGAATCTTAATCGTTTCTGTCATTCAAATATCCCTCATCTTGATTTACGATTGTTGATTTACGATTAGATCATTGTCGTCATCGTAAACCCTAAGATCTGAAATCGTAAATTAACTGAAAGTCTTACTCATTTGCCTAACCTCGTGCGCCACTCAAATGTTCTGCCACGCGTAGAGCCTGTGCTGCTAATGTTAAGGCCGGATTAACCGCAGCGGAGGAGGGATAGAAGCTGGTGTCGACAACGTACAAGTTGGGTAGCTCGAAACTGCGACAATATGGGTCGAGGACGGCGCTGTTGGGATCGTCCCCAAAGCGTAAGGTTCCGCACTGATGGGAAATCGTTTCGACGCCTCGGCGTTCGGCGAAAATGATGGGGTAGCCTGCCTGCCGCATCATTTCTGAGGCTGTTTCGACTAATGTTTCGTGGGGAGACACATTATTTGGCTCCCAGATCAAATGAATTTTACCCCGTCCATCGATGTGTACCCGATTTTCAGCATTCGGTAAATCCTCGGACATCAACCATAAATCGATGCTGTGCTCGGCGGCCAATTTATTGAAAGTGGTTAGACGGGGGTCTTTCTTTTTGAGAAGCATCTCAGGTAATATCTTACCTCGCATTTGAATATGGCCCAAAGGCTTGTCATTTTTTGAACCCGTCAGGTAAAAATCATTGAGAGCCAAGGTTTTTTGAAAATGGGTGGGATTTGGCTTTTCCTGAGAAATAGCCATGATGACCGAGTTATTATGGGCCATATAATTTCGCCCCACCAAGCCGCTGACATTGTTGGCTAAGCCATTGGGAAATTGATCTGTTTTGGACTTGAGCAGCAAGGCTGGCGAATTGATTGAGCCTGCTGAAAGAATGAAGGTGTCTGCCCAAATCTCAAGTGTCTGACCGCCCCGCTTGATTTCAACCCGTTCCACTCGTTTTCCATCATCACTGGGAATTAACCGCTCAACGAGGGCCTTGGTCCATAAGGTCACATTTTCATGTCTTAGAGCTGGTCGCAAAAAACTTGTTTCCGCATCACCCTTAGCCTGAACTTGGCAGGGAAAGCCGTCACAGGTCTGGCAGCGAACACATTTGCCGTCTGGGCCAAAATCTATAGAGACGGGCAGGTGAAATGGATGTAATCCCTGTTGTCGTAGCGACTCAGCCAATTCTTCAATCACCGGCTCATGCGGCATAGCGGGAAAAGGAAATTCATCTCGTGGTGGCTCTAGTGGATCTTCTCCAACTTGACCGTGGACACCCAAAAGATGTTCGGCCTCATCATAGTAAGGGCGTAAATCTTGATAGGTGATGGGCCACGGCATTGAGTGTCCTTCTTCGTGTTCGATACCCAGAAAATCTTGTTCTCTGTAGCGTAACATCGCGGCCCCATATACCTTTGTATTACCACCCACATTGTAGTAAACCCGAGGCTGAATCGGTTGGTTGTCCCGGTCAAGCCACTGTTCATCCGCCCGATACCGCCCTTTGAGGGAAACCTCCTGGGTATCCCAATTCTCTGGTTCTTGCGGTAAAAAGTCGCCCCGTTCCAGAATGAGGATCGATGCCCCTGTGTCTTTCAGACCATAGGCCATGGCACTCCCGCCCATTCCTGAGCCAATGATGACAAAATCGAAATGTAACTTCGTTGGCATTAATTTTGCTCCAGTAAAATAGTGTCTAAAGCCACGTGGCTAGTTGACCTTCAATCACGCCACAGCTTCTGCAAACTCATATCAACTCTACCACTCTACAAACCCTATAAACTTTAGGCAAATTTTTCGAATCCATTCGACCTCGACTACTATACTTGAATGATATCACAACCTGATACCACTCGTTCCATCTGGCACTGGCTGATCCTTGGTTTGATTATGATTCTTGCGATCACCCTGCGTTTTGCCTGGTTGTCACAGGAGGGATATGGCAATTTGTATTATGCCGCAGCGGTCAAGAGTATGCTGACCAGTTGGCCTAGCTTCTTCTTTGTTTCATTTGACCCCGCTGGCTTCATCATGGTCGATAAACCCCCACTTGGTCTTTGGCTTCAAGCTGGCAGCGCAGCCCTGTTTGGCTTTTCCGGGGTCAGCCTCATTCTCCCTCAGGCTTTGGCTGGTGTGCTGTCAGTGCTTCTTTTGTATCATATCGTGTATCGTAGCTTTGGGGCCAAAGCAGCCCTCTTATCAGCCCTGATTTTAGCAACAACCCCCATCAGTGTGGCCGCAAATCGAAATAATACGATGGACAGCCTGCTAGTTTTGACCTCACTGCTAGCGGCTTGGACGCTTATCAGAGCAGGTGAAAAAGGGCAATTACGTTGGTTGCTTTTGGCGTTTAGTTTCGTTGGGCTCGGCTTCAACATCAAAATGCTGCAAGCGTTTCTCGTCTTGCCCGCCTTTTACCTCTACTACCTTGTTGCCCCGCCCATCGCTTGGCAACGACGATTGACTCACCTTGCAGCGGGTTCACTTATGCTGGCATTTGTCTCGCTTTTATGGGTTACCATCGTTGATCTTACCCCTGCCGACAGTCGCCCCTTTATTGGCAGTAGCACCAACAACTCTGTCACCGAACTCATTATTGGACACAATGGTCTATCACGGCTGATACCAGGGGGGCTGCAAGGTCCGACAGGACTACAACTTGGTGGTCCACCTGGGCAATCGCAAAATGGAGCAGTCACTGCCCGTTTGCGAGGCTTTAGCCCAGAAACAGGGGCGGCTGGACCGTTTCGTTTTTTTTATCGCGCCTTGGCGGGGCAGCTAAGCTGGTTTCTTCCACTGGCTGGATTAGGTCTAGTTGCTGCCTACCGATTTGGTTCATCTGCGCAACGCTGGATGGTATTGTTTTGGGGGGCTTGGTTGATCCCCCAACTCATCTTCTTTAGCTTTGCCTCTCTCTTTCATCGATATTACCTCGGAATGATGGCCCCGGCCATCGCTGTTTTAGGCGGGGTTGGTTTGGTAATGCTTTGGCAACAATTTCAAGCGCGAGAAAAATGGGCCTGGCTTCTGCCCGTGGCGCTGTTATTCACCGCTGCAATTGAAATCTACATCGTGCTTCCGTTCTCTGGTTGGCGCATTGTCCTCACCCCTATTATTTTTGGCCTGACTTTACTAGCGGTTGGCGGTTTGTTGATTCTGCGCGATCTCAATATGCAGAAATTTGCGCCAATTTTTATTGTGATGGCAGGTTTGGGCCTTCTCCTCGCCCCCTTGACCTGGGCTGCCATTCCCGTTTGGTTTGGCGGAGATGTGGCCTTGCCTTTTGCTGGGCCTGATGTCTTGCCGCGTCGTCCCATTCCTGAGGCTGATGCCCGCTTGATCAGCTACTTGCAAAATGAACATCAGGGTGAAACGTTTTTAGTCGGTACAATAAATGCGCAAGTAGCCGCGCCAATTATGTTAGCCACAGATCAGGCTGTGATGACGATGGGTGGCTTTTCTGGGGGCGATCAAATTTTGTCGGCAGATCGACTGGAGACCCTTATCTCGCAAAATGAGGTACGCTTTTTGCTGTTACCTGATGATGAAGGACGGCAAGCTGATTTAGTTGATTCGGTGAAGCGTGAATGTGAGGTTGTGCCTACAGAATTATGGCAAGACTCGTCGCCTGGTGATGAAGCAGAAGCTCGCCTATTGGCTGGGCCACCTCGCGTAACCCTGTATCATGAAGGTCCGATGACATTATATGATTGTGATGATTGATAAAATTTTCGCTAATCTTTATTCGTGGTATAGTGCTTAATGTTAAATTTGTTACATCATTTGAGGAAGAAAAATGACAAAAATAAAAGGGTTAGCAGAAATCGTTCTCCACGTTCATGACATGGATGCTGCACTGAAATTTTACCAAGAGGTTCTGGGCCTCGAAATTATTGGTCGACCTGGCCCGGTTTTTCTCAAGACGGGTGATCCAGCGGTGAATATTCCACAGATGATTGTCTTGGTGCCACTGCCTGGTGATGCCGGTGAATTTGTCGCCCCACGCACACTTCATCATTTGGCGTTGGAGCTTGATCCCGCTGATTTCTCCGCTGAGGAAGAACGTCTTAAAGGCTTGGGCTATGAAATTCGATACGGAGAGCACCCGGTCATCTCCTCTCGGACAATGTATGTTGATGACCCAGAGGGGAATGAAGTTGAGTTTATTTGCTCGAAGTAGCTTTATTTGGCGCGAAATTGATGATATTTGAGATGACTTTCGGTTTTTGAGTAATCCTTTATTTCCTAAAACTTTTTGCCAAATACTTAGGCCATTAGAGAGATAGCATTATGATGATTGTTTTAGCCTTGGTTGCAGGGATTGGTTTGGGGTACATCCTGGAACGCGGCGATATGTGTTTTCATAGCACCATTCGCGGTTTGTTCCGACAACCTCGCCAAATGACCCTTGTACGCGCTTATATCTTGAGCCTGCTGATTGCGACCCCGCTTGTTTGGGGAATGCAAGCGGCGGGGTGGATTGAGCCTTGGATTCCCCCCTTCGCGTGGCAAGCAAACCTGATCGGTGGCGTGATGTTTGGGGTGGGAATGGTCATCGCCTCAACCTGTATCACCGGCTTGTTTTACAAGTTAGGCCACGGGATGGTCGGGACGGTCATTGGTCTAATTGCGTGGGCAATCGGCGACATTATCACCTATATTGGACCCCTTGCCCCGCTGCGTGAGAGCCTAAATGCCACCGCAATTACCGTCAATGGGGGTAGTGCCACCGTGACCAATCGGTTGGGGTCATTGGGTGTTATCGGGCTAGTGGTTTTGGCGATTGCTGCGGTTTTATGGCTGGTGACATCGTCTCGCGATGGTCGCAAAGATTATTGGAATTGGCCGCTGCTAGGTCTAGCGGTTGGCCTATTTACCAGTTTGGCTTGGCTTTTGGCCGATGCTGGCGGCTCCGACTATACCTATGGCACTTCATCTGTGCCAACGAGCCTCTACCTCGCTGTCACTGAGGGGCAAGCCCTGTGGTCACCCTGGATTACCATCTCTCTCTTTAGCATTATCATTGGCGCTTTTATTGCCGCCATTAACTCCGATAAGTTGTGGATTCGAGGGGAAACAATGCTCCGATACACTGAGCTAGGTGTCGGCGGCTTCATTATGGGCGTCAGTGCCGCAATCTCTGGTGGCTGCAACCTCGGCCATTCACTTGTGGGCGTGCCCTTACTTTCCCTCGGCAGTATCACCACTACCCTCTCAATGGTGATCGGCATCGCCATCGCTCATTATGGCGTTAAGGCATTGAATGCTGATCAATCGACATCCGTGCCAGTGCGGGGGTATAATTAAACGGGATCAGTTATAAATCTGATTAGGGTGGCATGTCATTTCGAACGGAATGGAACGAAGTGGAATGCAGAGAGAAATCTTACCATTACTTGAGTAACTATAGATAAAAATTGAATAAAATTTGGATTATGAAATTCCTAACATTCTTACAATCTCTATTTCAACAATCTTCTAACACAGCAACGAATACCTCCGGATCTGTATCCAAAAAGGACTCTAAGCCAGTCAGTCAACCCATCATTACATTAAGTGCATTGAATGCTATTTTAATTGGGTTGTATAAACTTGATAAGACCACTTCCGCTGAAATAGATCGAGAGCAATGGCTAGATAAAGTTATTGGAATTGTCCATAGTCATGTGGATATTTATTTTTTAGGATTTTATATTCTAGACCCTGAAAGAAGGGAGGCAATTTTTGAAACTGGGACTGGCCAGGCTGGGAAGGTGATACGACAAAAAGGTCATCGATTGCTGGCAAAATATCCGAAACTAAATGAATTGGTAAATGAAAATAAGTTTTGGATACAAGGTGATGAAGTGCTAACCTATTCGTTAGCCCAAAATCCGCCGTGGAACCTTGAAATAAAGTTTGAATTGTCAGAGAATATGATTTTGCCTAGTAATCTCCTACCCGATACAAGATGGGAATTATTTCTTCCCTTAAGGAAGGAGTACCAAGCTTTAGGAGTGCTTTGGATCCACACATCTAACGAGATGGGTTTTAGCCTAGAAGATATCACCCACTTTCAATTTCTGGCTGACCAGATCTCGATTCGTTTGCAGAACCTCATTTCTGATACTGACGCTTCTAATAATTAACACCCTCTAACCCCTTCAACCCCAACATCTCCCGCGCCTCACCTGGCGTGGCAATTTCCCGCTCAAATTCATCGGCCAATCGAACCACCTTTTCGACCAATTGTGCATTGGTGGCCAAGACGCCGCGCTTGATAAAGATATTGTCTTCCAGACCGACCCGAACGTGTCCGCCCATCATAATCCCCATCGCGGCCATATGGAACTCAAAGGGGTAGCCGACGCCAATGACGGACCACCGATAATTTTCGCGGCCAAATAAACGGTCAGCCGTCTCCACCATCGTTAGTAACGCCTGCGGATTTGCTGCCAGACCACCTAAAACCCCAAGAACAAATTGAATCCAGTATGGCGGCTTGAGGATACCTTGCTTCTCCATAAATTTGAGGTTGTAGAGATGCCCGACATCATAGGCTTCGAATTCGGGATTGATGTTTTTCTCGCGCATCGTTTCAGCAAAAATATCCATGCTGCCAAAGGTGTTGGGGAAGATGAAATTCTCCGTTCCAGTGACGTAATCCTGCTCCCAATCAAACTGCCAATCTTCGGGATTGGGGTAACGACGGGCCACGGGGTGCATTGAGAAGTTGATTGACCCCAAATTGAATGAGGCGATTTCTGGCTCGCACAAAGCTGCCCCGCGCAAACGATCTTGCGGAGTCATCCCCATTCCCCCGCCGGTGGTAATGCCTACGATGGCATCGGTGCCTTGCTTGATTTTTGTGGCAATCTCCATCACGATTTCAGGATCAGAGGAGGGGCGACCATTTTCCGGATCACGGGCGTGAATATGAATGGCCGATGCCCCTGCCTCCGCACAAGCAATCGCATCAGCGGCGATATCATCGGGTTTGTAGGGTAAATGTGGCGTTTGGGTGGGCACAGTGATTGCGCCGGTTAAGGCCGAAGTGATGATTAATTTATCCATAATTTTCTCCTAAGTTATGCTAGTCCAAACAGGCGTTCAGCATTGGTTTGGTAAATCATTCGTCTATCTTGCTCTGAAATTGGCGCATTATCCATAAATTCAACGGCCTCTTCAACCGACTCGTAGGGGTAATCGGCCGCAAAAAGAATAGCCTCAGGCCCCAAGACGTCGAGCGCATGCCGTAAGGCCGGATTTGAGGTTACACCACTGGTCGTAATGACGAAATTTTCTTTAAAGTATTCGCTGGGTAAGCGCGGCATTTTTTCGACCGCCCCAATTTTTACTTGGAGTAAGTATCGGTTGTCGAGCCGCTGTAGCCAATAGGGTAAGCCCTCCCCCATATGCCCCAAAATTATTTTGAGCTTGGGAAATTGATCAAACACGCCGCCCATGATCAACCGGAGAGCATGCGTGGCTGTTTCGATGGTGAAGCCCCAGCCAGCAAAGTAAAGTCCATAATCGAGAAATGGCCCGATCATTGACGGGGCTGGTGGGCGCGGATGGAGATAAAGCGGCAATTCCAACGCTTCGGACGCTTCAAATATAGGCCAATATTTATGATCATCCATATACTCGCCGTTAGTATGCGAGTTAATGAGAGACCCTCGGAAGCCAAGTGTATTGGTTGCTCGCTCCAATTCCTTGGCCGCTTCTTGTGGTTGTTGGGGTGCAATGGCTGCTAAACCAGCAAACTGGTGGGGATACTTGGCGACCGCTTCGCTCAAGCGATCATTCGCCTGGGCTGCTAACGCTGTGGCTGTGTTGGCCTCCAAGACCTGAACGCCGGGTGAGGTGATTGAGATCACCTGCACATCAATGCCTGTTTCGTCCATATGCTGAAGACGTTGTTCACCAAGATCAACCAAACGTTGATGAACCACTTTTGCGCCGGGATTATCCCCCAGAATAGTGTTGCCCATCTTCCTGAAACCGGGTTCACCTGGCGCACCTTGGGCTAAGACTTTATCCCATTCAGCCACAATTTCAGGCGTGACAAATGCTTCCTCGATGGCAATGCGTTTTATTGACTCACTCATGATGACACCTACTTTCGTGCTTTAGAGCATGCTTGCTGTTTAATCATCTTGATTCTTGACCTGCGCCTTCAACAGATAATTTGCTAGCCGTTGCCGGGACTCAGCCATTGCCTCCTCAGACCACTCACCCAAAAAACCTCGTCCACTTTTGAAGCCAAGTTCATCTTTGTTGACGTGATCAAGGAGGGTGGTTGAGGGTGTAGGGGCTGCGTTGATGTGGGGGAGGATGTAATCGTGGATGGCCTTGGTCAAGTCAAGCCCAACCATATCCGCATTTTCCACTGGACCCAGAATAGGCCAGCGTAGCCCCGGCCCAAACCGAACACACTCATCTACGGTTGCCGCGTCACAAATGCCCTCATCGATAATCGCAAACGCTTCGCGCCACAAAGCGTGCTGCAATCGATTGGCCACAAAACCCGGTACATCTTTCATCACCTTGACCGGATGTTTGCCCACATTTTGTAGTAGGTCGAAGGTGGCATCGACCGCCGCCTGTGCCGAGTCATCGGCTTTAACCACCTCAACCAAGGGCATCAGATAGGGCGGATTCCAGAAGTGAGTGCCCACAATGCGTTGACGTTGGATCGATTTTGAGGCAATTTCGGTGATACTCATCACCGAGGTGTTGCTACACAAAATCGTTGATGGCGGGCAAATTTGATCCAACTCTGCAAACACGCGCTGTTTGAGTGACATATCTTCAAAAACGGCCTCAACCACAAAGTCACAACCTGCACAGTCGCTCATTGTTTCGGTCAACTCGATGCGGCTGGCAATCACTTCCGCTGAGTCGGCAAAGGTGACCCCGTGGGCCATCATCGTTTGCAGATTGCTCTGAACGCGTTCTCTAACGGTGTTGAGACTGTCCCGATTAGGATCGGCGATAATCACCCGATGCCCATAACAAGCGAATATTTGGGCGATGCCGTGCCCCATTAGGCCGCTGCCAATGACGCCGATTGTTTTTAGGTTTGACATGATTTATCTCTTTCGTATGACGTAAAGCTTATCTGAGTTCAGGAGTCCAAAGTCCACTTTGGACTTCTTTTATCAGGTTGGATACAAAATACGCAATTTTATCCTGCTACATATCCACCATCAACCGGGATAATTGCTCCGGTCATAAAGTCGGACGCCTTTGAGGACATGAAGATGACCGAGCCGATAAAATCTTCTGGCTCGCCGAGCCGCCCGATTGGAATTCGCTTGAGGAAATTTTTGTAGAAGGCGTCATCCTCAAACATCCATTGGGTGAGGGGGGAGCGGAACACGGTTGGCGCGATGGCGTTGACGTTGATATCGTATTGGCCCCATTCACAGGCCAGTGATTTGGTGAGCAGGTCGGTAGCCGCTTTGGAGGGGCTGTAGGCGGTGTAGTTCGCCATCCCCAGCGAGCTGCGGGCTGAAGAGACAATGATGACCTTGCCGCCTCGGCCTTGCTCAACCATCACCTTGCCCGCTTCCTTACAGTAAAGATACGTGCCTTTGACGTTGACATCCATCACAGTTTGCCAATCCTCGACGGGCTGCTCGATGATGGCTCCGACTTTGTTGAGACCCGCTGCTGTGACCAAAATGTCGATACCGCCATACGCTTCAACGGTCTTTTCAACCACTCGCTTGACATCGTCGTGGATGACGGGATCACCGGCCTCGTACATCGCTTCAAAACCCGCCTCGGTGATAGATTGGACCAGTGGCTCTAGCGTCGCTGGCTTACGGGCGGTACACATCACCTTGGCCCCGGCCTTGGCCAATCCCATCGCCGCTGCCACGCCAAACGCGCCAGTCGCGCCCGTAACGATCGCAACTTTACCTTTAACGTCAAATAATTGTTCCGGACTTGGTATATTTTGCATAAGAAACTCCTTGAAAAATAGTGCTTATTCAAACCTAACTCTACAAACCCTATTCCGGCGGATAGGGCATGACGACCAACATAGTGGCCACTTCATTGCTTTCATTGATAACTTGGCGATTGACATCGGGGCCGATAAAGATTGAGTCCATTGGCCCGAGCTTGACCGACTCATCATCCAAATTAATAGTTAGCTCACCACTCAAAACTAAATAAATTTTATCCAGCGGCGACGCGCCCCACTCTGCCTCTGATCCTGGTAAGTAATAAGAACAGCCCATCCAATAGGGGGCATCACAGCCCATGCTTTTGTGTTGGAGCCACATGGTGTGAACTGTATCCGTGTGGCCTGGGGCAGTATATTTTTTTGCATCACTGAGACGGTTGACGACAACTGTCATTTCTGTTACCTCCGTGTGTAAGAATGATATTTGATTACAAACTTGAATGTGGGGTAATCGGTAAATAGTAATTGGGGATTTAACGACTAATTACTATTTACCAATTACCAATTACTCCTTTATTCACCCGATGAAATTCGATACTCACCCTTGGGATCGATCATGGCCACTAAGCGAATGATACAACCATCGCCGCCGGTCCAGCGCCACGGGAAGAACGAGAAGGTGCAGCGCTTGCCAGTCACCTTGTCGATGTCGCCTCCCACGTTTTCAATCCCGAGAATGCCATTGCTGAAGAGGATTCGGTGAACGGGTTCCCAGTCGGGGAAATCGTCAATGACCTTGCGGCCAGTGTACGCTTCGTACTCTTTGTTGATGGCGGGAAGCAAGGGGCCACCAGGGCCGTGGGGGCCGATGGCTGTAGCCAACGGATGGTCGTTAGCCTGAGTATCGTGTCCAATGACCTTGATCCCCTTTTCAACCATCCACTCGGCGGCAGAAGGGACCAAGCCTGGGGCGCGACCAAAGTAGTGCTGGCTGTCGCCGTAGAATTTGTGCCAACCCGTGTTGATGATGACGATGTCATTGGGCTGAATTTTTGGGGTAGCCTTTTCTAAATCGTCTGCCGTAATCATCTCAAATTTTTCCTTGGGGATGGACACGACAACACCGGTGCCAAAGAATTTGTCGAGGGGGACCTCGTCGATGAAAGGGGTGCCTTCCACCACGTGGGCGGGGGCATCGATGTGGGTGGTGCTGTGCATCGTGGTCGTGATTCGCTGCGACAAGACACCCGATTTGGCGTGGTAGTGGATGCGCTCAATCTCAACATCCTTGAAGTAGGGCCAGTTTGGACATTGGAAGCCCCAAGGATGGCTGAGATCATAAAACTCTAACATATCTGTCGACGACATAAGATTTCTCCTTTGAGTGTTTGTTATTTTTTATTATTCAAATTGAACGGATTTAGCTTAATGCGGCGAGTCGTTAAACTTCCAATTATTATTTACCGCTTACCAATCACCCATTTCCATTCGCGTAGAAAAACTGCTCGGAAATTTTCTGAGCTGTCTGTTTAAGGTTGATCACTGTATCAGAGTCGGGATCTGTTGAAAGGCGTTGGGTTGGGGTGACCACAACGACGGCGGCAAAGGGGTCACCTAGATGATTAAAAATCGGGGCACCGATGGCTGAGATGCCGATATCAATGCCCTCATAATCGACGGCGAAGCCCTGTTGTTTAAATCGAGTCAGTTGATCCTGAAAAATGACAGGATCGGTGACAGTAGCCGGGGTCAGTCGTTCTGGTTGTGGTAAGAACATTGGCTCGATTTTTACGGGATCAAAGTAGGCCAAAATCGCCTTAGCCCCAGCTGCGGCATGAAACGGCAAACGGTCGCCCACACGGCCTGCCACCCGCATCAGTCGGCCATTTTCAGCGATATAGGTCATCACCGTGCTGTTGTCCGACCAAAGCTCCAGGGTGATGGTTTCGCCCAGTTGATCTCGTAACTGATCAACAAATGGCTTAGCGATCTGAATGACATCGGTGGATAGTGAATTGGTTAGGGCCGAACCCAAACGGTGGATGGCGGGGCCAAGGCTAAACTTTTTGGTGTGGGGGTTTTGGCGTACAAAGCCGTGCTCAGCCAGGGTGAGTAAAATGCGCGAGGTTGTCGCTTTGTGAAAGCCCAACTTTTGGCTCACTTCACTGGTGCCGAGCTCTTGATTGTGGGGATCAAAAGCGAGCAATATTTCAAGCGTTTTTTCGATGGCGGTGGCTTTGTGTGTCGTCATTGTCTCACATTATAAGATGTGTAATCACAATATGAGACAATTGTATGTGGTTTTTTAAGAATGTCAAATTGGGTGATGAAAAATTTAGACAGGATTGACAAGATTTACAGGATAGAATGATAAAATCTTGAATAATAGTGTTAACATAAGTGACGAAAAAATAGCGGACCTGTCACTTCGATGTCGCTACGCTTACGGAGAAATCTTCTAGATCGGTCATTGTATTAGCCCTACCTGGAAGATTCTCACCACTAACGGATTCGAAATGACATAATATTTCATTGCTTACAAAATTGGGTTAGTTGCGGGTCATTCAGAGGTATAATTGTGTAAAAAATGCTCAGCGACCAGAAATCGAGTCAGCCCAACTTGCTCAGCGAGGGCGATTGAGGCGTGGTTGTCTTCCTGGACTTGATAACGGGAGTGTAAATTTCGTTGTTGTAAATAGTGCAGCGCCGTCCCCACAATGCGTCGAGCATACCCCCGGCGTTGATACGCCTTGACCGTCTGAACGGCCCCAATTTCCCACACATTCGCAAAATTGCGATACACAAAGCAAGTCGAGATGGGGCGGCCATCTGCAAAAAGGGAAAAACTCACTGCTTGATTAGACGCAAAAAGTGCCTTCATCTCTGTCGCCTTATACCCTTGCCCCACATACAACGCCAAACATCGCTCATCCAATTGCTCAGACACCACCACCTCTGCATCGGCGATAAAGTTGGCTTCAGATGAATTGGTGTAAGAAACAAAGGCGGTCACTCGTTGAAGGTGGTACTCCTGGGCAGTTACATCACGGTCGTGGGGGGTGATGAATTTGAAAACAAGATTGACCTGCTTGGGAAGGTGTCGCAACAAACTCTTCATCGCCTCTCCCTCCGTCGCTGGCATCACCACATACTCGGTCTTCGGATAAAGGTGCGTATCAAACACCGAGGCCGATGTCGGCAACAGAAGCAACACCCCTGTCCCTTGCTCGCTCTCTTCATAAAAGCTTTCGATATGCGAGCCATAACTATGCAACATTTTTAGATGCACGATGTGTTTGAGCACATCCTGTTCAAGATAGGCAATACTTTGCTGGTGTGGGATGGTCATTTCTGTTTCCCGATAATCAATTTTCAACAAATATTATCGTAGGGACGACGGTAAGGTCAAAACCTTGACCGTTGATGTCTAAGTGCGCAATGACCTTGCCTCGTTCCGAGGCCCCTCGCCCGCGATGGCAACGAATGATGGTGCATCTCCGATGATTCGTGGGCAATGATTAAATATCCATTCTCTCGATACATCCGACCAATTTAGACCCAGACCGTGGGCGAGGCAACCGGAGGAAAAGGTGTTTGGCTGGCGAACGATTGAGCCGATTGCCTGCGCCCCTACGGGTCATTTTTTCAACTCGCCATATAACCGAAACCCGCCCAGACATGAATGATCCGGGCTACAAAGCGGCACCGGATTAATCCGGTTTTCAAGCCAAAGGTTGTTTAGGCCAAAGCCCTCTTGGTGGGGCGCTGTTTGATAGCGCGGGGATTGATCCCCGTGCGAGGGCCGGAGGCACCCAAATTCGTTGGGATTGGCAATGCCTGGTGAGGGGAGTATAATTAATTCACTGCCTTGAAATGATAGGATACCGCTTAATTTTGACTAAAATGCTCGAAGAATCATCAATAACTTATATCCAAGGAGAGAATGACGATGAACGAAAATAATTTAGTTTTGGCCAGTCTGGGCAAAAGATTAGGCGGGGCATTGATCGACTCCATTATCGCGATGGCGATTATCCTACCGATTATGTTTGTTACGGGTGTTTTTCAGCAATTGATGTCAGGTCAACAACTGGCTTTCTCGCAGCAAATTACTTTTTTTGTGTTAGGTGTACTCGTGCTTGTCGTGCTGCACGGGTATTTGCTTTATACAAAAGGTCAAACGATTGGCAAGATGGTAGTCAATACAAAAATTGTTGATATGAATGGCGAATTGCCACACGTGGGGCGAAGTATTGGACTACGGTATTTATTGCTTTATGTCTTTACCCTCGTTCCAATCGTCGGTAATTTTATCAGTTTTATTGATGTCCTCTTCATCTTCCGTAAAGATCGTCGCTGTTTGCATGATCTTGTGGCGGGTACGCAAGTGGTGGACGCCTGATGACTATCGACCTCCCCATTCCCGCCGCCGAATTTGAGCCACGTTTAGCCGCAGCCCGTGAGACACTCGGGCATATGAATCTTGATTGCGCCATTTTGATGGCCCCTGAGGTGCACTATTGGCTGAGTGGCTATGACACCTTTTTAGGCACAGTCCTGCCCCAAGCTCTCATCCTCACGCCTGATGCTACCGCGCCGACCTTGGTGGTGTGGGATGCCGATGTGGCGATTGCGCACGAGACAAGTTTGGTGACGGACATCCGCACCTATCGCTTTGGGGTTGACCAACCCGCCGAGCTGTTTGCAAACGTTGTGCGGGAGAAAGTGACCAACGCCCGCTGGATTGGCCTGGACCTGGCCAGTACGGCGGTGAATCACAGCTTTGGTCTGGAATTAGCCGCAGCGCTCGCCCCAGCCGAGTTGGTTGATGTGACGGAGCCGATTGCTCGCCTACGGGCCATCAAATCGCCAGTAGAGTTGGACCTGATGCGTAAGGCGGGAGAACACACCCGAGCAGGGCTAGCCGCCGCCCATGAGCATGCGGTGCCCGGTGTGACCGAAATTGCTTTGGCTGGTGAAATCGAATATGCGATGCGCCGCAGCGGTTCCGACTATGTCTCCATCCCGACCGAAATGACCACGGGGACGCGTTCTTTGCTGGGGCACGGTACCCCCAAACATCGGGTGCTGGAGGCAGGTGATTTGGTGCACATCGAGATTGGTGGGGTTGAGCGACGCTACAATTGCCCTGGGATGCAAACCTTGGTGGTGCCGGACGCTGACCCCAAACTATCCGCCCAAAAGTTGTACGATGTGGCCCTGCGTTGTCAACGCGCTGGGCTGGCTCAGCTAAAACCGGGGATACCTGCTGCTGAAGTGGAAGCCCCGGCGCTCGATATTCTGCGGCAGGAAAATCTGGGGGACGTGTTCAAGATGCGGTTTGGCTACGGCGTCGGCATCGGCTATCCTCCCACCTGGCTTGAACCGCTCAAAATCACCCGCACCTCGACGGATGTTCTCGTGCCAGGAATGACCTTTGTCTTGCATACCTGTCTTCTTGATGAGGCCGAACGCATCGGTGTACTCGTGGGTGGCACTTACGCGATGACGGAGACAGGATACGAGTTATTGTCCGGGGCGGGAGATGTTGAGTTGATTTAATGAAAAATCTAAAACAATCACTCGAGATATCGTTATGACATTAGGGGTAACTGTCGGTAAATTTTATCCTTTTCACCTTGGGCATAACTATCTAATTGAGGAAGCGAAACGGCAAGTTGATCATTTAGTGGTTGTCGTTGGGTATAAGCCAACTCAGGAGCTATCTGGCTCACTTCGAACGCATTGGATTAAATCAATGCACCCCGATATTGAGGTTATAGCCTCACTGGAGGATATTCCCAACGCATCTGAACCTTGGGCACAACGAACGCTAGAGATACTGGCTGGGCGTCAACCTGATGTTGCATTTACCTCAGAGGACTATGGCGAATCTTGGGCAAAATTTATGGGGGCCGAACACCTCCTCATTGATATTGATCGGAGCACCTATCCTATTTCTGGTACTGAACTACGAGCGAACTTAAAACAGCATTGGGATATGCTTACCCCACCAGCCAAAGCATATTTTGCCAAGCGCGTTTGTGTGATTGGGGTAGAGTCAAGCGGGACTACGACGTTAGCCCGAAGTTTAGCACAATATTATCAAACGGTGTGGGTGCCTGAATATGGTCGATGGTATTGGGAAGGTCGTCGCTATACGCCAAATGCAATGCAGTGGAGCACTCAGGAATTTGTTCATATTGCCAAGGAGCAAATTGCTTGGGAAGAGAATTTAGCAATGCAAGCCAATCAATTGGTGGTGTGTGACACAGATCCATTAGCCACGCACGTCTGGCATCGCCGTTATATGGATCATTATGCCGAAGCTGTAGAACGTATCGTTAATGATCACTTGTATAACTTGTATATATTGACAGTACCCGATTTTGGTTTTGTTCAAGATGGAACACGTGAGAGCAAACAAATTCGAATGGTCATGCATGAATGGTTGATTGAGGTGTTAAACGCGAAAGATAGACCGTATATCTCTGTGACTGGATCACATGAAACGCGGATGAAACAATCTATGGCTCATATTGACTCACTCTTAACATTTGACCCTTTGGCTGAACCCTAGCCTTGTTTTGTTCCAGCTACAATGACAGCCGCCGTTGCCCAGAGTCATAAATCGTAATCGGTCCATCGTGGGAGACGGTGATGGCGAGACAGTCAGCCTCAGCGCTCATTTTGGCAGCACTGCTGTGGCGAGCGCCTTTGCCGGGGCCGATTTCAGCGGAGGTCTCGGGGTGGGGACGGAGGAGGATCATACATCCGGCAAAGAATCCGGCGACATCAATGATGGTGGCCCCGTCTTGGCGAGCGAAGTTGATCAACTCCTGATCGGTGAGGTGATCTAACGACACACTGGTGATGGTGGCGAAGTGACTCATCTCAGAGGTGTCGGACCGTTCGAGAATGCTTTGGGCGTGGCCGATGATAAAAATCGCCCCCATGTTGCCTTCTGACATTTCAAAGGCACAACGCAAGATGCGACGAATGAGGGGCGCATCGTACTCTTTTTCAGTAGCGATAGTGCGAATGACCTCCTGAACGTGCGTCATACTATCGGGAGACCAATCCCCGTTGGCATAACGCCCTACGAGCTGTCCTTCGGCAAAGACCCGCACCTGTCTCCCGCCGGTTGGGACGAAGAAGACCACCGCATCTGCCTGTTGGGAGATGGTAGCGTGGCGGCGAAACTGGGGGCCAAGTAAGTAATTATCTGAGTCAGACAGGGGCATCTCTAATTTGCGAATACCCCGCACATAACCATATTTATCGACTAAATACCCCAAAACCAAACCATCAACCACTTTCGCCATCGTAACCAGCATTCGGCGCATTCGTCGAATGTGATTCTGATTACGCAACTGAATCTGGCTGGGCGGCAGAACCCGCCGCACCCGAACCGGATCGCCAACAATTAGGGCCGTCGACAAAGGAACTTCCTCATTTTCCATTTGGGCGATCATGGCCACGGTGTCACATATATTGACCATCGCCGGGGCATCAATCTCTTTGGCCCGAGCCAGTTCAAAAAGGAACTCAATCCCAGCATCGGCCATCCAAGCATCAAGGATTTTTTCCTTCTCCAACAACTCCCGAAGGCGCTCCGGCTCCACTTCAACTTGTGACACCTCTTGCGCCTTCAACTTGGGAGTTACCGGATACATCGCCTCAATTTGTGAGGCATAACGTTGGGCCACGGTGTGACGGCTAATCTTCATTGAGGGTGTCAATTCCCCGGCATCTTGGCTGAGCGGTTGCTCCAGAAGACGAAACTCTTGCACCTGCTCCCAGCGGTCAAGACCTCGGTTGACCTCACCAATGACCTGTTCAAGTAAGGCCTTTACTTGGGGGTGGGTGGTGGTGATGAGGGTATCGTCGGAGGTAGCAACATCGGAAAAATGCTCGGCCAGCGCCGCCAAATCGGGGACGATCATCGCCGACAGGTAGGATTTACCTTCGCCAACAACCGCTGCTTGAGTGATGAAGGGGCTGGCACTCAAGGCTTGCTCAATAGGTACGGCGGCGATTTTGCGGCCAGTGGACATCACGATCATGTGATGTTTGCGCTCAGTGATGAACAGATATCCCTCGTCGTCGAAGTAGCCCAAATCCTCAGTGTGCAGCCAGCCGCCGTGCTCGTGTAGCTGTTGTGTCTCCTCAAGGCGCTGCCAATACTCTTTGACCACAGCCTCCCCGTTGATGAGAATTTCGCTATCTTCCGCAATTTTGATCTCATAGCCGGGAGCCACCCGACCGACTGAGCCAGACCGATAGGTGTCTGAGTTGGCAAAGGTGGGAAATCCGCCCGCTTCGGCAAAACTGTACAAGCCATAAACGGGTACGCCCATGGCCTCAAATAGTTCGGATACATCTGGTGAAATCGCCCCCACCGCATAAATTCGACGCAAACGACCACCAACCTCCCCGCGCAACTCGCTAAAGAAGGTGAGATAGGCCCGCTGATAGGCCTCTGTCAGTTCAGGCGAGGCAGTATCCCCAGCCGTGGCATATTTTCGCCCCTTGGCCAAGGCCCAGCGAAAAACATCTTGGGTAGCGGTGGGTTGTTTTGCCACACGCTCCATGTACGCATCATAAAATAGCTGCAAGGCATACGGCACAGCAAACATAATGGTTGGGCTGGTTTGCCGCATATCGTGGGTGATTCCCTCAAAGTTGTTGCATAGGGCATTGGGGATGCCTGAGCGAAAATAGTGATGCCCCACAATCAGGCTGCTCAAACTACTCCAGGGGCCGATGGTAAAGGCCAATTCATCGTCCTCAAAAATCAGCCATTCGGCCAGATGCCTTACCCCCGCTTCGAGTTGGGCCTGCGTGAAGACCGCACCCTTGGATTGCCCATCATTATCGATAACGTAATGGATGGCCGCTCTGGCGTGGGGGGCAATCGACTCAGCATTGATGCGAAACGTAGCCTCTTCCTCTGGTGTGGGTAGAGGCTCGGCTAACACCGCATCTAGTGAGGTCACATCGGGGAGGGTAACAAACTCTTCGGAGATAATCAGTACAGTATTTAACTTTGATAGATCGCGTGGATTTGCTGGACTCCAGACCGAAAGGAGGTGGTCAAGATGGGTTTGATCGTCCAGCAAGGCCAGGCTCGCCCCACTCTCCTTGAGAATGCGATGTAGAGTCAAGGGGGCTAAGGAAAGATCAAGAGGGACAGCCACCCCTTCACACATCAGACAGGCCACGTAACTTGCCATCCATACGTGTGAATTCGGGGCCACCAGGGCCACCCGATCACCAGGGGTTAGTCCTTGATTTGTAAAAAAGCGAGCCAGACGAAAAGCTAGGGTTTGGAACTCCCGATAAGATACCATATCGTAAACCCCGCCTTGATCGGTTTGAAAGCAGAGTTTATCAATGTGCGTATCTATGGCCGCTAGAACGGCTTGATTAAAGGTTTTCATAAAAAGTTGTTCACGATGTGTGTAAATTTAAGCTGCCCGGACTAAATTCAACGTCAATAATGATCTCAAACTCGCTTTCGGATGAGTCGGCCGGCAGGGCATAACGGTTCTCATTGTCAGTAAGCCAAGCCCCCTCAATTTCAACATCAAGTGAGTTGCCTTGTAATACAATGACCTCGGCACGTGTCTCCTCTGGCATAATGATGGTGACATTACCGAAGCCACCTCGGATTATGACATCAATATCATTCTGCAACTCGCCGCCAAAGTCAAGAATGTACTCCCCAGCCCCTACTTCGATGACGATCTCGTCGGCCCGACTATTAGCCAAACTGGAGAGACTGGCTCTGGAAGCACCGCCTTTGAAATTGAGTTCATCCATTCGTACGTTGTTTGGCTCGGTAAAGTACAAATCAAAGCCTGCTGCCCCTTGTTTGACCCTAAGGTCGAGCAAAGATACGCCGCCAAAGTCAAGATCAGCCGTAGTGGCGGCTACATCCAAGGCTAAGTGCATGGGCACTGATCCCAACTGTACATCCCATTTATTTTCAAGTCCATCTGTAACAAAAGCTGAGAGGCCAACATTTTCAATCGGGCGTACGATCACTCGATTACCCTCTGTAACTACCTCAGGTCTCATCTCGTTGGTGTTATACTCGACCGAGCCTGATAAGAGCAAATCCTCAGCCCCGGAGGATAGAACCAACTCGCCACCAAAAAACCTGAGATCCAACTCAGGCGGTTCATCGGTGTTAGGAGTAGGAATCTGAATTTCTTCTGCAATCGTTTGGGTCAGCACCAACTCAGGGAAGAAGCCTTCAATGACATTTTGGGCAACCGCACAAAATCCACCGATCCCAATCAAGAGCACCGCCACACTGCCGATCAGGGCGGTTGACATCCACATACAGCCCGACCGCCGATAGGCCTGCTTCATCCTGACTTCCTGCGAAGGAGAGCTGGCTTTTTCCACATCAATTACGGGGGTCTCTTCCCGGTTTGAGCCAAATAAGATGGCCACAAAATAGAAGGCTAACGGAATTCCCAAAATTGCGCCTGGCCAGAGAAACCAAGGGTATCGGGCCGTCAGCAAATTTATAATCGCCAGAAAAAATATGAGGATGATGTATAAACTGAAGAATTTGAAAAAGCGATGCCATCTGGGAGGGAGCATGGCAATCGAAGACTCCAGGGTTTCTAATTTAGCCGACGTGTTCAATATCCCTGTAGAAGACTGGGTGGACTCGCGGGGCGCTTGAGACTGAGCAGTGGTGGTTAAATTTGGGGCTGGCTCATCGGGCACCAAGGTTGTCATTTGATCGATAAACTCAGGCTCCACCTGCGCGAACTCATCGACGGGCCGTTCGACCTGAATGGGGATGATGGGCGTTGGCGGGGTCAGGGTTCGTTGGGTTCCAGCCTCGGGAGTTGCCCTAATGTTAGCCAGTGCCGTTAAATCTGCCGACATCTCAGCTGCACTGCCATACCGATCGCGTGGCCGCCGCGCCAAAGCGTTTTTGAGTACATCTGAGACACCTGGGGGTACATCAGACGGCCAGGTCGCTGGCAGGACCGGCGGCTTGAAGTGGGACATCATGATCGCCGGTGGGGTGTCCCCTTTGAACACTTTCTCACTGGTTAACATCTCATACAAAATGCAACCGAGGGCATAAACATCCGATTGGTGGGTCGTGCCTTGCCCATCCCAAACTTCGGGGGCAATGTAGTGAGGCGTGCCAACCACTCCGCCGCTCGCGGTCAGGCTCATGCTGTGCTGCCCGGCAATTTTTGCCAGCCCAAAATCTGTCAGCATCGGGCCTCGTTCCGGATCAAGCAGGATATTGGCAGGCTTCATATCCCGATGCAAAATATTTTTGGCGTGGGCGTAGTCCAATCCGGCGGTAATGGCGCTCATCATCTGGAACACTTGGACCCAGGGTAGACGTCCTTGTGATGTGATATGGCTTTCTAAGCTGGGACCATCGACCAGGCGCATGACAATAAACAGACGACCCTCGTCTTCAATGACATCATAAATTGTCACAATGTGGGGGTGGTCCAGGCGAGCAATGGTTTGGGCCTCTTGACGAAACCGTTTGACCCAACTATTATCTTGTAACAAGAAGGGCTTTAGTTCTTTGAGGGCAACTTGCCGGTCCAAAACTGTATCACGCGCTCGATGAACGATGGCGAAACCACCTTGACCAAGCTCATCCAAAATTTCATACCGATTTAGCATTTCACTCATAGAGTCAGTCTCATCAACAAAGGGCCTATAGAAGTCGAGGTGTATTACGACTAAAGTATACTATAAGTTGCATTGAGAAACAACGCGCCTCTCATCTAAAGAAGGGCTATTTCAAAGTCGGGAAGAATAGCATAAATCTCGGAATTTGTAAACGGACCTTGCAACAGCCCTATCACTCATCTAAAGAAGGTTTCAGAATATCTTACATATCAAAAAAATCAGGAGAACTCGATGAATTATCTGGAAATCATCAAAGACTCATTTGCCACATTTTGGAATCATAAAAAATTATGGATACTTGGAATTATCCTGGCTCTGGTAGGCCAGGGAGATTATCGCTTTAGTGTCAATTTTCAGCAAAGCTCTCCCTTCCCCCAGCCAACTGCTGAAGGCGAACTGCCAGATATCCCCAATCCGTTTGAGAATCCGTATGTGCAATCCTTTCTGGATAACCCAATTCCATACATTGTTGGATTTGTTCTCTTTGCCTGGGTATGGTGGATCATTGTCGTTTTCATTGGCTGGTTCACCAAAGGAGGGCTAATTGGGATGGTGGATGAGATTGACCAAGCTGAACAAACATCTCTCCGCACGGGCTGGCGTGTCGGCAAACGTCGGGTGGTCCCTCTATTTTTAATCAACCTGCTGCTAGGTCTCCCCCAGTTCATCCTTTTTCTGCCAGTTTTGATTTGGGGGATTTGGCTCTTCCTGCAACTTTTTGATATCTTTGGTCCTGCTTTTACTACCGGTCAAATGCCACCCGAGCTAGAGATTGAAGCAAAATTTTCACCCCTCCTGCCCTATATTTTTGGAGGGCTGGCCTGTTTTATCCCCCTTATTTGTTTTGGGACTGTTTTGAGTTGGGCCTTGGATATTTTGAGCAAGATTACTGCTCGTAGTTGTGTTTTGGAGGATTTGGGGCCAATTGATAGTCTTAAACGGGGCTGGGCAATGATGTGGGGCAACATAGGGTACTCAGTTCTCCATTGGGTGTTATTGGCTGTGGTTCAATTCATTTACGGCTTTGCCGCTGCCTTGCCTGCGCTGTTCTTGCTAATCCCAATGGGTATTGCTTTCGCCGATGGAATTTGGACAACATTTTCTATTGTTGCTGTTATTTTGTTAGGGATTTACTATTTGATCGCGGGGATTGGGTTTGGTGGTATTTTGAATAGTTTGAATGAGACAACATGGACAAAGTTGTACAAAGGGTTTTTGTTAAAAGAGAGGCAGGGGGGATAATCCCCGCAATGGAGGATTAAACATGTTAAAAGGAAGAGTTATCTTGCTGAATGGTCCCTCAAGTGCGGGTAAGTCAACCTTAGCCGAAACCTTAAAGCAGATGTTGACCGACCCCTACGTCATTGAGTCGATTGATCAGTACAGCGATCTTTTTACAAATTATATATCAGCCTATCAAAATACAGGCCAAGCCCTCGGGCAAAGTATGAGTACAGGGATAAAATTGCCTCGGGATATTATAAGAACGCCCCAACCAGGGATGGCGCTGGGATTTCAAATGATCGCAGGCTTTCATCGCATGATTGCGGCCAAAGCGAAAGAAGGACACCTCTTAATCGTTGATCATGTGATTGAGCAGCAACGCTGGCTGAAAGAAATGGTTCAGTTGTGCGAGGGTGTTGAAGTAATTTTTATAGGGGTGCACTGCTCATTAGAAGAGCTGGAACGACGTGAGATCAAACGAGGGGATCGCTATTTGGGTTTGTCACGCCGCCAATTGCGAAACGTTCATGCTCACAAAATCTATGATCTTGAAATTGATACAACGAGCAACTTGCCTGAAACATGCGCCGCCATCATTGTGGAGTATCTCCGGCTGGGTGAAGTGCCAATGGCCTTTGCTCAATTGAGAAAGCAGTTCGCCGATGACGAAGGGTTATAGTGCTTAGACAGATTGATGGGGTGAGATGGGGGTGGTTTTGTGTCGTCTGTTTCCTGCTGATCAGTTGTGGTCGGATTGAAGCCTTGCAGGAGCGGGATGGACTAGCCACACCCATTGCCGCTTCAGTTGATCAGCTAATCTTGATCGAGTACAACAATTACCCCGATTTTCGCTTGAGCCAATTTGATGTTGACACCCGGGCAACAGACCCACTCTTTGAGGTGGAGCCGGATGGTTGGATCAACCAGATTGATTTTCTGGCGGCAACAAACAGCTTGGCTTTGTCATACACCCCCCCGCCCGTTGATGAAACAGCCTATCCCTTTGACCGAGCCGGGCTTTACACCTTGGCCTTAGACACCCCTCCACTTGAGTTGCAGCCTGTTTACGTGCCTGATCAAGCCGATCTTTTCTATTTTAATCCGGTCTGGACCCCGGATGGGCGATATCTGTTCTACATCACCTTCATTCCCGATCCCACGGCCCGCAGCCGATTTGACGTGGCCTTGTGGCGTTATGAGTTGGCTACCGAAGCGACGCTCAAAATTGCCGATGATGGCATTTGGCCACGAGTGTCGCCGGATGGCCAGAAATTAACCTATATCACGGTCGATCCCGAGACTCTGGAGCGAGGCTTGGTCGTGACAGATTTGGCTGGGGATAATCTGGTCCAACTTCTCAAAATTGGAGCTTACTTTGATCTCGATAGCCCCTTCTTCACCATAGACTCTCAGCACATTTACTTTGCCGCCTCACTGGCCAACCCAGCCATCAGCCAGCACTGGTGGGAACCGTGGCTTGGGGTACAGGTGGCCCAAGCGCACGTCGATCAACCGATCCCGACCGACTGGTGGCGGATGCCAGCCACCGGGGGGGAGCCTGAGCGCCTGACCTCCGAAGAGTTGCTCATTATTTTTGGTAGTCTGGGGAGTGATGGCTTGATTTACTTCAGTGCCTCAGATGGGCTTTATGTGGCGAATCCGGCTGATGGTAAAATACAGCGGTTGGTTGAAGCGACAAACTTGCGGAATTTTGCTATACAATTGGCTCAATAATTTAAGTAAGCTGATATTACTCAAAAGGATATTCCTATGACTTTTCCTTCATCAATGACTGCTGTTCGTATCCATGGCCCTGCCGACATGCGGGTTGAGACTGTGCCACATCCAGGCCCGCCTGGTCCTGGTCAAGCTTTGGTACGAGTGACTGCTGTTGGTATTTGTGGCAGTGATTTACACACTTTTAAAGATGGCCGAATTGGTGATACTGTCGTCGATAAGCCTTTAATCTTGGGACACGAATTTGCTGGTGTGGTTGAGGCGGTTGGCCCTGACTCATTTGATGGTAACTTTCAACCGCTTCAAGTGGGTACTCGCGTTGCAGTCGATCCTGCCCAGCCTTGCTGGCACTGTGAGCAATGTGAGTTGGGTTATCCCAACCTTTGTCTCAACCTCCATTTTTGTGGCCTCTCCCCAGATCCAGGCAGCTTGTGTCAATGGATGCATATGCCGGCCCGAACCTGCTTTCCTATTCCCGACTCGATTGATGACGTGACCGCAGCCCTCCTTGAGCCGTTGGGGATCGCCGTCTATGCCGTCGACTTGGCTCGACTGCGTGTAGCCAATAGTGTGGCAATCTTGGGAGCTGGGTCGGTCGGGTTAAGTATTTTGAAACTAGCCAAACTCTCCGGGGCTCAACCAATTTTTGTCTCCGACAAATTTCCTTGGCGATTGGCCGTGGCTGAGAAAATGGGCGCAATCCCGATTAACTGTGACGAAGTTGATCCAGTGCAGGTGGTACAGGAGATGACCAATGGGCGGGGCGTCGATGTAGCGATTGAAGCTGCGTGGGCCGATCATTCAGTGCAACAGGCGGCTGAAATGGCCCGCCGGGGTGGTCGCCTCGTCATCGTCGGCATCTCGGAGGATGATGACCTCCGTTTTCAGCACTCAACCGTGCGCCGAAAAGGGCTGACCATCGAAATTTCCCGTCGTATGCGCCACACATATCCCCGCTCAATTCAACTCGTGGCCAGCGGGGCGGTTGACTTACTGGATATGGTCAGTCACCGCGTGCCCTTGAATGAAACGCCTCAAGCATTTGCGATGAATTTGGCTTATGAACAAGAGGTTGTGAAGGCCGTGGTTGAGATCAATTAAGGATTGATGTTTAACTTTGATGGTTGTCAATCTGATTCTGATTGTCATCATTTGCCAACAAATTAAAAAAATGATACTATTTATCAAAATTGGTCTTACCACATTGCCAGTATACCAAAAGGTGTTTGTTGATGACAAATTCTTCCCGAGTCGCGTTTCAATCTTTTGAAAAAGATATCCTCTCCAAAAAAATCGTCGATAGTCTATTGACCCTAATAAAAGAAAAGAAACTTTTACCTGGAAATAAGCTTCCCCCTGAACGAGAATTGGCCGAGATGATGAATGTGGGGCGTCCCGCTTTGCGAGAAGCGTTACGGGCTTTGTCGATTATGAATGTTATCGATATTCGGCCTGGTTCGGGAGCCTATGTATCTACCTTGCAGACTGAACAATTGGTGGAGCATTTGGAATTTGTTTTTGATTTAGATGAGTCTTCGATATTTCAACTATTTGATGCCCGGAAAACATTGGAGTTACGAACGGTTGCTTTGGCCGCCCAACATATTACCGAGGAGGAACTTGTCGAGTTGGAGAAGTGTTTAGCTGAAATGACCACAGTGACAGAAAACAAAAGACGTGAGGAGCTTGACCATCATTTTCACAAGCTCATCGCGAATGCCTCGCGTAATCCAATTTTGTCCCGGTTTGTCAGCGTTGTAAACCGGCTAGCCACAGAAAGCCGTCGTCATTCGTATCGTCTTCCCGGAGAGCCGGAAAGAGCTATGCAAGCACACCAAGTGATTATTGAGGCGCTTAAAGCACGCGACTCGCAGGCTGCCCAAGAAGCGATGGCTCAACATCTGGATCATGCCGAACAGAATTTGCAGCGACTTATTAATGAATAAATTAATCAAATAATTTATTTTTTTATCTAAAAATTGGTCTTACCACATTACCAAAACTGTGTTTTACATTGGAGTAACTCAATATTCAATGGAGGAATTGTATGAATGAAGCAAATGCTAATCAACAATTGCTTGTGTCTGACTCTCCCCGAGTTTCGGGATTTGGGCAGCGCATTTCCAAATTGTTAAGACGCAATGATATAAGTGTTGTAATTGCAACGGCCCTATTATTTTTGGTGTTCTCCATAGGCACCGACAGCTTTTTTAGTCAATACAACCTTTTCAATGTCTCCCGTACGGCTGGGCTTTATGTCTTCATTGCCTTGGGCCAAATGATTGTGTTGGTCGTGGGTGGTATGAACCTATCACTGGGTGGCATCGGGGGGCTGGTTGTGGTGACGGCTGGCTATACAATGGAAACAATGGGGCTGTCTCCTTGGCAAGCCGCTCCAATTGCTATCTTAGTTGGTATGCTCGCAGGTGCCTTTAATGGCTTTATCGTGATTAAGTCACAGATCAATTCCTTTATCATTACCCTGGCCAGTCTATTTATCTTTACCGGCTTAGTGACCGGCATCTCTCGAGGGTTTCCTTACACCGAAATTCCAAAATCCATCACCTTTTTAGGGCGAGGCTCATTGTTTGGCGTGCCTTATTTGTTTCTGCTAGCGATACTAATCCTGGCCATTATGGCTTATGTCTTTAAGTTCACCGTAGTTGGTCGCCAAATTCTGGCAACGGGCGGTAATTTAGAAGCGGCTCAACTCTCGGGAATTCGAACAGATCGAATTATTTTGCTCTGCCATACCTTGTCAGGACTGTTTGGGGCGATGGCTGGCCTACTTTGGGTATCCCGAATGGGGTCGGCCCAACCAGGCACCGGGAGTGATTGGCTGATTATTTCCTTTGCCGTCGCCATCATCGGCGGGACAGCGCTTACCGGTGGCGAAGCATCGATGCTTGCCCTATTAGCCAGTGCCATCTTACTCGTGCTGATTAAAAATGGCCTGATCATGTTTGATGTGAATGTGTATTTTGAGCAAACATTTCTTGGGTTGATTATTTTGTTGGCCGTGTCGCTTGATCGCATTCGAGCCGCTGTGCAATCATCAACCAAACGCTTGGGAAGGAGGCAGCAACCGTCTGAAGCAGAATAATTTGTGTTGGCAAAGTCATAAAATCTTATTCAAATTTCATATAAATTTTTTGATGAGGAGAAATTCGATGATGAAAAGAAATACGCTAAAAAATTTGTCTGTTCTGATCCTGCTGTTCTTGTTGAGTATGGTTTTCGCAGCCTGCTCTAGTACTGAACCCCCGCCCCCCGAACCTGTCGAGGAGCAAGCCGCAGAGCCTGTTGAAGAGGTTGTTGAAGAAGCTGAGGCTGAACCTGCCGAGACAGAGGTGACCGAAGAAGTGTCAGCATCGACTGAAGCCGAAATGGCGGAGGCGGATAAAGCCACAGATGATTACGGATTGGTGTGGTATGCCTCGGCCCCCCACCCCTATTTTGAAGAGGTCGTCAAGGGTGTAGAAGCTTTTGAAGCGGACTTTGGCATTTCAGTCGAGAAACAGATCGGTCCAGATTGGGAACAAGCTAGCCAGAACGAGCGGGTTGAGGCCCTAGCCGCTCAAGGGTTCAAATATTTCTCAGTCTATCCGACAGATGCCAGCGGCGCCAATGGGTTGTACGAAGAACTAACCGCAAATGGTGTGACGGTTATTAACTTTGGCGCCTCAACCTTACAACCAACCACAGCGTCCTTCGTCGTCGCCACTGACGTGAAGGCCGCAGCGATGCAAGCCACTGAAGCCCTCATTGAATCGATGGGGGGTGAGGGTAAGATCATCAATGTCTTGGAAGTTTTGGAAGATTCAAACACGGTCTTACGAAAAGAAGGGGTTGAAGAAGTTGTCGCCAAATATCCAGATGTTGAGATTATCCAGGAAATCTCTGGGATGACCAGCGTCGAGGAGGCCGTCGACAAAGTTGGCAATGTGTTATCGGCCAATATCAATGAGGTCGACGGCTTAATTGCCACCGGATTTACAACCAGTGTCGGGATTGCTCAAGTGTTGGGTGAATACTATGACACCGGTGGTGACCGAGAGATTCACGCGGTTGGTATCGATACCGATCCTACCGTGATGAAGGCGATTGAGGACGGGGTGATGGATGGTACGATTGCTCAGAATCCTTTTGGTCACGGCTACCTATCGTTATTGGCTTTGAAGCTGATCGCCGAAGGTTATCAACCTGTCGATGGTGTCTATCATATCGACTCTGGGACGGCTTTTGTTACCGTAGACAATATCGATAGTTATGCTGATGATATTGCTGCCGTTACTGAACAAATCAAGAATGACCTCACCTCAAAATACCTGACGACGGGAGATACGGCTGAAGCTGAGGCTGTAGCCCCTGAGGTTAACCCTGAGAATTACAGTTTGGTGTGGTATGCCTCGGCACCTCACCCCTACTTTGAGGAGGTTGTCAAGGGCGTCGAAGCCTTTGAAGCGGACTTTGGCATTCCAGTTGAGAAGCAGATTGGGCCAGATTGGGAGCAGGCGAGCCAGAACGAGCGGGTCGAGGCCTTGGCCGCTCAAGGGTTCAAATACTTTTCGGTCTATCCGACTGATGCTAGTGGCGCCAACGGTTTGTATGAGGAGTTAACCCAGAATGGGGTGACAGTGATTAACTTTGGGGCCTCAACCCTGCAACCGACCACAGCGTCCTTCGTCGTCGCCACTGACGTAAAGGCCGCAGCAATGCAAGCTACCGAAGCTTTGATCGAGTCGATGGGTGGCCAGGGTAAAATCATCAACGTCTTGGAAGTGCTGGAAGACTCGAACACGGTCTTGCGGAAAGAAGGGGTTGAAGAAGTTGTCGCCAAATATCCAGATGTTGAAATCATTCAAGAAATCTCTGGGATGACTAGTGTGGAAGAGGCTGTTGATAAGATCGGTAATGTACTATCGGCCAATATCAATGAGGTGGATGGATTGATTGCGACTGGATTTACAACCAGTGTGGGGATTGCTCAGGTGTTGGGTGAGTACTATGACACGGGTGGTGACCGAGAAATTCACGCGGTCGGTATCGACACTGATCCAACCGTGATGAAAGCGATTGAGGACGGGGTGATGGATGGTACGATTGCTCAGAACCCCTTTGGCCACGGCTATCTGTCACTGTTAGCGTTAAAACTGATGGTTGAAGGATACCAGCCCGTTGACGGTGTTTATCACATCGACTCTGGCACAGCTTTTGTTACCGTGGACAATCTCGATAGTTATGCTGATGACATTGCTGCCGTTACTGAACAAATCAAGAGTGACCTTACCTCAAAATACCTAATGCAGTAAACTGATTGCTTTAGACCTACCGACGTCCTAAGCCACAACGTCGGTAGGTCTTATTGGGAGTTTGACGATGCTAGAGATAAGAAATGTCAGCAAATTTTTTCCGGGAGTTAAAGCACTGGATCAAGTTTCGATCAGCTTTGAGCCCGGCCAGGTTCACGCCGTGGTCGGGGAGAATGGGGCTGGCAAGAGTACCATGATCAAGATTATTTGTGGGATTTATCAGCCCGATGAAGGTGAAACGATTTTGAATGGACAACGCCTCAACCTTGGTAGTTATAGTGATGCGTTGCAACACAAAATTAGCTTGGTTAGCCAGGAAATCCAGGTCATCCCTAAAAGCACCATCGCCGAAAATATCATGCTGGATAAGCTCCATCATTTTACCCAACGCGGCTATATCAATTGGGCCAAACTCAACACTGAGGCCGAAGAATATATCCAAATGGTAGAGCTGAATTTACCAGCAACAACTGAAGTTGGTCATTTAAGCGCGGCCCAAAAGCAATTAATTATGATCGCTAAAGCCCTTTCCGCAGATGCAAAAATTCTCATTCTGGATGAACCAACCTCGTCCTTGACCCGGCACGAAACGGAAAACCTGCTCCAGCTCATGCGAAAGCTAGCCGCTCAAGGCGTGAGCCTGATTTTTGTCTCACACAAACTAGAGGAGGTGCTGGCTGTTGGAGATAAGGTCTCTGTGCTGCGTGATGGTCAATTTGTTGGAACGCGTAAGGTGGCTGGGCTTAAGAAAGAAGATATTGTCCAGATGATGATTGGGCGCGAGTCTCATACCGAATATCTAGGTACCTTGGATATTGATCGACAAAATAAGGTCCTGGTTGCTCGCAATATCTGTCAAGCGGGTCGCTTTAGAAGCTTAAATTTTGAGTTGCGACAAGGTGAAATCTTAGGTTTTTATGGTTTGGTTGGCTCTGGCAGAACCGAGCTGGCCCGTATTCTTATTGGCGAAGATCCAATGGATGAAGGGGAAGTGACGATCAACGGGCAGGCGACCCGCATCAATTCGATGGCTGATAGTTTGCATCGCTATCGCTTGGGGTATGTCTCAGAAAACCGTAAAGAGTTAGGATTGTTACTTAATGCTCCGATCCAAACAAATATCGCCATGACCGTTTGGGATCGATTGCTGACGCCTTGGCGGGCTATCTCATTGAAGCAAGAGCAAGCCGTTGCTGAAAAATATATAGATGCTGTTGCCGTAAAAGCGACCGGACCAGACCAAATTGTACAAGACCTGAGTGGTGGGAATCAGCAAAAGGTGAGCATCTCCAAATGGTTGGTGGCGGGTTGCGATATTTTGATTATCGACGAACCCACCATCGGGGTAGATGTAGGGGCCAAGGCCTATATTCACCAACTGATCTGGAATTTGGCCAAGCACGAGGGAAAATCGATCATTCTTATCTCCTCTGATATGCCAGAAATGATTAACCTGGCTCGTCGTATTCTGGTCTTTAAGGAATTCCAAATTGTTGGTGAAATTGATGATCTGAATGAGCAGCAACATAGCTATGAAGCGGTAAGCCAGGCTATTGGGCACTATCTAGCGTAACCAAGGCAGAGGAGAAATTTCATGCAAAGATTTGGGCAGGTGATTGGTATCAAACCGGAACATCTTGCTGCTTACAAGCAACATCATACAGCCGTGTGGCCGGAGGTATTAGAAACGATCAAAGATTGCAATATCTGCAACTATAGCATCTTCTTACTCAATGATGATACCTTGTTCGCCTACTTTGAATATACAGGAGACGATTTCGCGGCTGATATGGCTAAGATGGCGGCTGATCCAAAGACGCAGGAGTGGTGGTCGATTATGGCCCCTATGCAATCCCCCTATCCTAATCGATTAGATGGCGAATGGTGGATGAGTCTTACTGAGATATTTCATGTTGATTGATCAGGTGAGTGAACAATGACTCGATTACTAGAGAATAAAGTTATTTTTGTCACAGGCGGCGCTCAAGGGATTGGCCGAGCGTGTGCGTTGGCCTATGCTGAAGCTGGGGCAACGGTTGTTGTGGCTGATCTTAATTTGGAGATGGCCCGGCAGACGGTGAATGATTTAACTGGCGATGGACTGACGTTGCATTGTGACGTTGGGGAGGGAGCCTCAATCGAAACGGCAATTCAAACGGCGGTTCAAACATTTGGTCGGCTGGATGCGATTCACAACAATGCGGGTATTTCCAGCCCTTCAAAGCCATTACATGAAACGGACGAGGATGAGTGGGATGCCCTTCATCGCGTTAACTTGAAGAGTGTCTATCTCACGACAAAATTTGCTTTTGAGGTACTCCAAAAAAATAAAGGTTGTATTCTCAATACAGCCAGTATGGTCGGTCTAATGGGACAAGCCAATCACGCGGCGTATGTCTCCACCAAAGGCGGTATGATTGCCCTAACCAAGGCGATGGCTTTGGATTATGCCCCACTGGGAATTCGGGTTAATGCTGTTTGTCCGGCTGGGGTCTGGACACCGCTCTTGCGTGAATGGGCCAGTCAACAGCCAAACCCTGTGAGCATAGAGCAATATCTCGATGATATTCATCCTCTGGGCTACTGCCCTGAAGGAGATGTCATCGCAGATGCAGCTACGTTTTTGCTGTCCGACAAAGCAAGATTTATGACAGGTTGCATTCTACCTGTGAGTGGTGGTGCCGAGTTAGGCTATCGACGTTAGTATAAATTTAAAGATTAAAGAAGGTTAACCATACTATGACAACAATTACCCGTGTTACAACCGAAGAAAAACGATTTCCCCTTAAACCGGGCGATGGCACAGACTCAATCCACACCGATCCAACATATTCCTATGCCGTGGCCTATCTTCATACCGACAATAATTTATTTGGCACCGGAATCGTCTTTACCATCGGGGCGGGTAATCAACAGATTTGTAATTTGATTAAAGAGCTTTCCGAGGTGCTGATTGGGTGTGAGGTTGAGGAGTTGATGGCTACTTTTGGGGCTAAGTTTAAGGCCATCGCTGATCATCCGCAATATCGTTGGTTAGGGCCTCATAAAGGCATTATCCATCTTGCCTTAGCCTCGATTACCAACGCGTGCTATGATTTGTGGGCCAAAAATCGGGGGGTGCCGTTGTGGCAATTACTTCTGGATTTATCCCCAACGGAGATAGTCAACACCCTTGATTTGAGCTATTTAGAAGATGTGCTGACCTCTGAACAGGCTGTGACATTGTTAACTGAGCAACAGACTTGCCGTACCTCACGGGAAGGCATCTTGCAGCAAGGTTATCCCGGTTATGATACCTCGATTGGCTGGTTTCAATATTCTGATGATCAGGTGAAAGATAAGGTTAAACGGGCCATCGGACTTGGCTTTAACGCGATGAAGTTGAAGGTTGGCTCGTCAGACACAGAGCGAGATATTCGACGATCCTATCTGGTGCGGGAAGCGGCGGGTGATGACGCTTTGGTCATGTTAGATGTTAACCAGAGCTGGCCTTTGCCCAAAGCCATTCGAGCCTCACTCGCTTTAGCCAATATGAATCCTTACTGGATTGAGGAACCGACCCAACCAGATGATGTTTTGGGCCATCAAACGCTGGCCCGGGCCATTGCCCCGGTTAAAATCGCTTTAGGTGAGCATGTCTCCCACCGGGTTTTGTTTAAGAATTTTATGCAAGCCCAGGCCTTGAGTTTTGTTCAGGTTGATTGCACCCGTGTGGGCGGAGTTAGTGAATTTCTTACCGTCAGTTTGCTGGCTCGAAAATTTGGGTTGCCTATCGTGCCGCACGTGGGTGATATGGGGCAAATTCATCAACATTTGGTGCTCTTTAATCATATTGCCCTCGGGCACGAAGCCCTCTTTTTAGAGTATATTCCTCACTTGCGAGACCACTTTCTTCATCCGGCAGTCGTGGCGGATGGTGTGTATCAAACACCACAAGAACCAGGTAGTAGCTCAGATTTTGTCGATGACGTGGTCGGCTTATAATGTGCCAGGGAGGTAACTGCTGATGAACTTAACAGTTATTGATAGCCATATCCATTTTTGGGACCCTCATTATCTTCAATATGACTGGTTGGCTGAGGTGCCAGCCATCAATACCCGCTTTTTGCCCGAGGATTTACTGGTGCAGTCCACATCGATCGATCTGGAAAAAATTGTCTTTGTTCAGTGTGATTGTTTGCCAGCGCAAGGCTTGGAGGAAGTCCAATGGGTGACAAAAATGGCTCAACAAGAGGCACGTATTCAAGCCATTGTGGCCTTTGCCCCGCTAGAACAAGGTGAAGCCGTGCGTGAACATTTGGGCGCTTTAGCAAATTATCCTTTGGTCAAAGGTGTACGTCGCTTGATCCAATCCGAGGGGCCAGGATTTAGCCTTCAGTCTGATTTTGTAGCAGGAGTCCAATCTCTAGCTGATTTCGATTTTAGCTTTGACATTTGTGTGAAGCACGATCAACTGGATGATGTACTGAAGTTGGTTGAGCAATGCCCGCAGGTTACATTCGTGTTGGATCATATTGGTAAGCCGGATATTAAAGCCGGACAACTAGAGCCGTGGCGCACTCAGATTACAAAGTTAGCTGGGTTTCCTAATGTTCACTGCAAGATATCAGGCCTCGTTACTGAAGCCGATCTAGATCAATGGAGCCAGTCAGACTTAAGACCCTACATAGATCATGTCATCGAAGCCTTTGGCGTTGATCGGATAATGTATGGCGGAGATTGGCCCGTCTCGCTGTTAGCCTCTACTTATCAAGCTTGGTTAGAGACACTGTATTGGGCTGTTGAGGGGCTGTCTACAGATGATAAGACAAAATTGTTTTATCGTAATGCCGCAAATTTTTATCGCCTGGGGTAGCCACAATTTACAGAAAATCAATCACCAGTATTTGACAAGTTTTGAGACTTTTTATACACTGGTAAAACGTTTTACCAGTGTGTTTTACCTATTTAACACTAAAAGGATTTTTCGATGCAAGCGATATTTTATGAAGGAAATAAGATGATTCGAGCGGGTGAGTGTACGCCTGTCTCACCAGAAGCAGGACAAATTCAGCTTAAGGTGTCGCACTGTGGTATCTGTGGCACCGATTTGCATATTTATCACGGGGTGATGGATAACCGGGTGACTTTTCCCCAAATTATGGGGCACGAGGTGTCGGGCACGGTCTCGGCGATTGGTGAAGGGGTGGAGGGTTTTGCTATCGGTGAGGCGGTGGCGGTGATGCCGTTGGATTGGTGTGGGGATTGCCCGGCCTGCCACGCGGGTCATCAGCACATCTGTCAAAATCTCAAATTCTTGGGCATTGATACGCCTGGGGCCTTCCAAAGTTACTGGACTGTACCTGCTTATACGTTACACAAATTGCCGGAAACGCTCCCCCTCACCCATGGGGCGATGATTGAACCACTGGCAGTGGCCTGCCACGATGTTCGACTGGGACAGGTCAAAGCGGGTGAGTATGCCGTGGTCTTAGGCGGTGGGCCTATTGGTATCCTGATTGCGCTAGTGGCGAAACAGGCTGGGGCACAGGTATTGGTTTCGGAAATCAACCCATTTCGCCTAACACTGGCCAAAGAGCTAGGGTTCGATGTGATCAATCCGATTGAGCAAGATGTGGTGGCCTATGTACAGGCCCAAACCAAGACGGCTGGGGCGGATGTCGTTTTTGAGGTGACGGGCGTGCAGGCCGGGGCCTCGGTGATGACTGAACTGGCCCGAACCCGTGGCCGCGTAGTCATCGTGGGGATTCACGGAAAGCCTGCCGAAGTGACCTTGTTCCATTTTTTCTGGAAGGAGCTACAGATGTTTGGGGCTAGAGTATATGAAAGCGAAGACTTTTCTAAGGCGATTGAGTTAGCTGCAGCCGGGGCCATTCCCCTAGACAAAATCATCACTGATATTCATCCGTTGACCGAGCTAGAGGCAGGCTTTAAGCAGATGGATAGCGGTGGCAGCGTTATGAAAATTTTATTGGAGGCGTAAGGGAATAATGACCATTCTGGATCAATTTCGTTTAGATGGTAAGACCGCCTTGGTGACAGGGTGTAAACGAGGTATCGGGAAGGCGATGGCGCTAGCCTTGGCAGAGGTTGGCGCAGACATCGTAGGGGTGAGTGCGACGCTGGAAGCCTCGGGGAGCGCGATTGAACAAGAAGTGACAGCCTTAGGGAGGTTCTTCACAGGCTATGCTTGTGACTTCTCTGACCGGGCCGCCCTGTTCAGCTTTATTAAGCAGGTAACCGCTAACCATCCCACTATCGATATTTTGGTGAACAATGCTGGGACGATTCTGCGTCAACCTGCGGTAGAGCATCCTGATGAATATTGGGATACCGTCATCGAGGTAAACCTGAACGCCCAATTTTTCCTGAGTCGGGAAATCGGTAAAGGTATGGTCGAACGGGGCAGTGGTAAGATCATTTTCACCGCCTCATTACTCACCTTTCAGGGAGGCATCACCGTGCCAGGCTACGCCGCCAGTAAAGGCGGGGTAGGGCAGTTGACCAAGGCCTTGGCCAACGAGTGGGCCGGTAGTGGTGTGCAAGTCAATGCCATCGCTCCCGGCTATATTCGCACCGATAACACCCAGGCGTTGCAGGATAATCCAGAGCGCTCCAAAGCGATTTTAGAACGTATTCCAGCCGGGCGTTGGGGTAATCCGGAAGATTTCAAAGGCCCGACCGTTTTTCTTGCCTCAGCCGCTTCCAATTACGTCAATGGGGAGATTTTGACGGTTGATGGTGGCTGGATGGGGCGATAACAAGAAGATTGTGACGAGAAATGATATCATTTCTCGTCACAATTCAGAGTTATGACAAGTCTTCAAGAAGCTGTTTAGCTTCCTTTAAATCAACCCTATCAAAACCTTCAGTAAACCAATTGTAAATGTTTGATAGCATCTGGCCCGCCTCTGCGCGCTTTCCCTGAGCTTGCCACAAAAGGCACAAACTTACCGTTGCCCGTAACTCCCACGATTTGGCGCTTTGCTGGCGAGCAATGTCGATGGCTTTAAGGAATTGCTGTTCCACTTCCCCTTCGCCTGCTCCATCTCGTTTTAATAGCTCTCCCTTAAGCCTGTACGCTTCTGCTTTAATGATGCCTTCGCCAATGGTGTCCATTTCAGTTAAGGCTTCCTTAACCGTAATCAGCCCCTCGGTTACTTGCCCAAATTTTAGATATGCGTTGGCCAGCATAGTTAAATAAATTGCAGATGTGGCCCGTGCTCCGACAGCCTGATACTCTTTTAAGCCTTGACGGATCTGCTCGATTCCTTCTACTTGTCCCTGTTCAGCCAAGGCCCAGCCTCGCCACATTGTGCCAATTAACTGCCAGTGGATAGCCCCCTGCTCGATTGACGTGGTAATTGTTTCCTCGGCCTGATCGAGACATGCCTGTGCTTCTCGGCAGTGCCCAAGGATAACACAGGCGTGACCTAATGCTCCGACCAAGCTAAATGAGTGAGAAAGCTCCTTGGCCAGATCGACTGCTGCCTGAACGTGTTCTAATGCCTGTTCAGGATAACCCAACTCCCAGCTAGTCCAAGCCAGATAGCGTCGGATATAAACACCTGGGTCATGTCCGTAAAAAGAGACAAGGGTAGCACTTTGCTGAGGATCATAAAGTGCTAGGCCGCGTTCAAAGTGTATCTGCGCTGGAGCAAATTCACCAAGATAATGTGAGAGGGTACCCAGAAGGATGTAAGCCCCAATAAGTAGAGTCGAATCTTGCTGGCTTTGAGCCAACTGTAGGCATTGCTCTCCCAGCGTTGATGCTGTCTGTCGTATATCACCCCGCATTACATTGTAAGTGACTAACCCATAAAGCACTAGAAATAGTTGTTTTGTTTCTCCAAGCTGTTCACATAATTCTCGTGCCCGACTCCAAGCCCGTTCTACTTCTGGTGACCCTGTTCCCTTGACGACATAGAGAGCTTGCCCCAACGCAATTTGCAAATTGAGTTCCTGCTGAGCATGTTGTGAATGCGTAGCCAGAGTTTCGAGTAAAGTAATCGCTTGGGTAAAGTGGTTTATGGCTTCTTCATAGGCAGACAGTCGTACTGCTCTGTCGCCTGCTTGCTGTAGATAGCCAATGGCCTTCTCGACTAATCCCGCCTGCTGAAAGTGCCAGGCAAGCTGGACGGCTATCTCTTCAGGCTGCCCCTCATACAGTTGCTCAAGAACCGTGCCGACGGCCTGATGTAGATAACTTCGCTCTGTATCATCCATCGTGCTATATAAATATCGTTGGAATAAAATATGCCGGAAGTGATAATGAGACACTCGTTGCCCCTCAACCGTTAAAAGCTGGCTACCCTGGCTTCGAACCAAACGGTGTTGCCGGTCTAAACTACCACTCAACTGTCGAACCACCTCCGGTTCACTGATGCCTTGTGTTTGGGCAATCACTTCAGCCGTAAAAACCTCACCTTCGATGCTAGCAATCTGTAATATCTGTTGTGATTTCGGCGGTAATCGTCCAATCCGTTCGCCTATAATGCCTTCAATTCGAGCAGGAAGAATCTCCCAATTTAGCGTTGGACCTTCAATCCAGCGACCCTGATCATCTTGAACTAAATCCCCCCGCTCCTGCATACCGCGCAACATTTCGATGGTGAACAAAGCATGACCTTGAGCGTGCTGATAAAGGGCCTCTTGAAAGGTAAGATCTAACTGATGAGGTTCAGTGTCCAGCAATGCCTTTATGAATGAGTAACCCTCTATTTTGTTCAGATCAATATGAATTTGACCAAAGTTGCGTTGGAACTCATTTACTACGGCTTCCAGAGGGTGTCGTTCCTGTCCTCCCCCGCCTAATGTAGGACGTCCCAGGGCCACGTCGGCTGGTCGATAAATACCGATAATCAGAATACGTTGACCTTTGAGCCGTTGCCCTAAATGGAACAACAAATTGATAGAACCAGCGTCAGCCCACTGTAGATCATCTAGTATTAACAATATGGGCTGCTGCTGAGCGAGGGCCTGTATCACTTTGGTGTATTGTTCGAACAGGTTGGCCTGTTGTAGCTGAACTGGAGGAGATGTGGCTTTCTTATGGGTGACCAATTCGATGAGTTGGGACAGCCAGTTCGCGCCACCGGGGGCGGCTATTGTTCCGCGTTGGATCAGGCTTGAACTCGAAATAAAGATATCAAGCAAGTCCGGCCCGTTCACCATCAATGTTTGAATTGTCTGAGGCATCAAGGCCCATAGCCGTTGTGCTTGGTCCCGACTGATCGTACCGGATATCCCCCTGGTTTCGACCTCGCCGGCCAGTAGACTTAAGGCTTCACGAAAGGGTAAGTAGGGGTCGCCTACACCGGTAAAAGCATTACAAACTCCCCCGGCGACAATCAACTCAGGCTGGGTAGCTTGGATGCGCTGGCTAAATTCCTGTACCAAAGCCGTCTTACCACTACCAGGATCACCTGTCACAAATACGACACGACTCTGACCGGCCAGAGCCAAGTCAAAAAAGTTGTTTAGCTGGATGAGTTCTTCTTCACGCGCGACAAAATTAATATCTGTGTCTACCGATGTCTCATTTGAAGGCTCAAGGAAAGCTGGCCGGGTGAGTAGGGTATCTTGAGACTGGCTAGAAACCAATATAGGAGCCTCTGGAGTGCCTGCTTGGATTTGCTCGGCTAAGGCGACAGTTTCTTTGGCGGGTTCCGTCCCTAATTCCTCTTTGAGAATTCGGCGGCAGAAATTAAATTGAGCCAAGGCCGCCTCACGCTGCCCCTGTCGGGCATAGGTCCTCATCAACGCTCGATGCCATACTTCTTGAAAATTATCCAGACGGAGTAGCTGCTGGGCTGTTTCAACAACCCTGATGTCATTCCCCAGACTTTCATTTTTCTCAAGCTGTTCAATTAGAGCCGTTTGATATTGTTTCCGTAGTCGTTCCCGCTCAAAGGAAGCCCATTCTTCAAAGCCAAATGCATCACGAACATTGAGTCCCTCTAAAAAATCACCCTGATATAAATTGATCTGCCCCGCCTCAAAGGCAGCGACATCTAACCAATAATCACTGTCAAAATTAAAGGCAATCTGTTGTCGGTCAGCCAAAACAAATTCGGGACCGATTGCCTGCCGAAGTTGGGATAGGATCCAGCGTAGACTGGCCTTGGGGTCAGCCGGCCCATCAAAAAGAAGATCGATGAGATGGCGGCGTGTGTGAGCTTTGCTGGTCAGTAATAGGTAAGCGAGTAAAGCGGTGGTTTTGTAACCACGCAGGGAGATTGGTTGATTATCACGACTGATTTGAATGGAGCCTAAGAGATGAATGATAAGGGTCATCTTTAGCTGGCCTTAATTTTTGATATTATGGAAGAGGGGATTTGAGAGATAGAAATTGAGTAGAAAAACAGTAATGTGATCTTTCAAGCCTGAAATCGAAGCTACCTGCATCAATTCTAGGAGGTCTCAGGGGCAAAGTCAAAAAATCGTTTGATCGAAAGGTTATTGTATCAAACGATCACGACTACGCTTCGTCAAACGATCATCTTGTAAAGTGGGAAGAAAGTTGATTTCAAAAATAATTAAAAAGGGAGCCTTACTATGTCTAAAAAAGCAATAAGCCGTTTCTTTGTCGTAGCCTTGTTAACTATCTTACTCATCAGCAGTCTAATTCTAACAACAACTGCAATCGCTCAGGACCATATAACTGTCGAACGTGTGTTTGAGCAAGAACCGGTAACCCAGATCGATGTTGTTGGGGCCTTCACTTCTACAAACCTGACCCCGGAGTTGTCATCAGCAGAGGTCGAGCCTGAAATACCGCTTAATAGCGTTGATGAGACTGCAAAGTCTCTAGCGCCGGACAACGCGTTGGAGCCATCAGTCTGGGAACAATTAAATCTAGAGCCTCTTGATCCGGTTGAAAACCCTGCATTAGAAATTTCTGTGGATGGTGGATCGGAATTGTTAGTATGGGAAGACGATGCGCTGCCACAGTCCCGGAAGCCAACCGATTATGTCTCCCCGCTTCTATCTGTAAATTTAGGTTCAGAGTTATCAAGGTGGGAAAAACAAAATCTACAACCCCATCTGACTGATTGAAGTGTAAAAACTGTCAGAATTAATCAGGTAGAAGCTAGTAGTTTTAGCTGATCTGATAAGGTGTAAGTGTATACAAATTATCAAGAACTTAGTTAAAGAAAGATAGATTATCATGCCAAAGTTTATTATCGAACGAGAGATGCCTGGAGTAGGTGATCTATCTGCGACGGAACTGCAAGGGGCCTCGCAAAATAGCTGTGGGGTTCTGCAAGATATGGGACCCCAGATTCAATGGGTGCAAAGTTATGTCACAGGAGATAAAGTTTACTGTGTTTACATTGCACCAAGTGAGGCAATGGTGCTGGAACATGCTCGACAGGCTGGGCTTCCAGCAAATAGCGTTTCAGTCATCAAGACGATCATTGACCCAACGACCGCTGAATAGTCAGTTTATCAGAAATAGTAGGGCCTCATCAAAGTGGGCCTCCATCGATTGCCCAGCCTCATCTGGATTTTTTTGACAAATGGCCTGGGCAATTTTTTCATGCCCCATCTGCATCTTTAATAATTGCTCAGGTGTATCACGGCGCTGTAACCCCGCTTCAACAACATCGGTGAGTAAATGGCGAATTGAACTAATGAAGTGGTAGAGTATGGTGTTGTGGCTGGCCGCAGCGATGTAGAGGTGGAACTGGACATCAAGCTCGGCATAACGATTCAAATCGGTTAAACTTTCTTGCATCTGGGTGACAACATCGATGATCTTGGCAATTTCTTCATCTGTGCCTCGCTGGGCGGCAAGCTGAGCACTCTCAATCTCCAGCGGCTTTCGAATTTCCAATAACTCCAGTAGGCCGTTTTGGCTGACTTGGATGGCTTGGGTAAAAAACAGTCGCAATAATTTATCATCAACGTGCTTTACAAACGCGCCTTTACCGTTAACCACCTGAATAAAGCCCTGTGCTGATAGCGACTTGAGCGCTTCACGGACAATAGGACGACTGACCCCAAAATCATCGGCCAACTTATACTCGGAGGGTAGGGCATCACCGGGTTGGAGATTTTGTTCGATAATAAAATCAATAAGTTGTTGAGCGAGCTGTTCGGATAAGGTTTGACGTGATAATTTGGGCTGCATAAGGCACACTTTCCGCGAAATTCCGAATATTATAAGATAGAGAGCTAAACCCGTCAAGCTGTCTGACAGTTTGACAGAAGATAATGGGCGTACTATAATTGGCTAACCTGTCAGACAGCTTGACAGAATAAAGAGAGGTGTACAGAATGAATAATGTCATTGAAACGATAGGTAGTTTAGGGATTGTGCCCGTGGTGGCCATTGAAGATGCGAATCATGCCGAGCAGCTAGGTGTGGCCCTAATGGCCGGGGGCTTGCCGTGTGCTGAAATCACCTTCCGCACCGCCGCCGCCAAAGACAGTATCGCCACCTTGAGTGCAAAATTTCCCGATATGATAGTCGGGGCGGGCACGGTTTTGACTGTAGAGCAAGCCGAACAGGCCAAAACTGCTGGCGCAAAATTTATTGTTACGCCTGGATTTGATGCTGAGGTCGTTGATTGGTGCTTGGCCAATGAGATACCAGTCACCCCTGGGGTAATCACCCCGACCGAAATCAACATGGCCTTGCGTAAAGGCTTGACTATCCTGAAGTTTTTCCCCGCCGAAGCCAGTGGTGGGGTGAAATTGCTCAAGGCCATTGGTGGCCCGTACGGTGCTGTCAAATTTATTCCAACGGGGGGTATCAGTCCTAGAAATCTGTCTGATTATATGCAACTGGGGAACGTTTATGCCTGTGGTGGCAGTTGGATGGTGAAGAAGCAACTCATTACTGAGGGTAAGTTTACCGAAATCACTCAGCTTGCTCGACAAGCGGTTGAAACAATTCAGCAGATCAGACAAGGAGAATAAGTGATGAGTGGCAAAGTTATTACCTTAGGCGAAATCATGCTTCGTTTGAAGCCACCTAGCTTTGAGCGGTTTTTTCAATCCCCTAATCTCGAAGCTACCTTTGGGGGCGGTGAGGGCAACGTGGCGGTTTCATTAGCCAATTTTGGTTTAGATGTTGCGTTTGTGACCGCCTTACCCGACAATCCTCTGGCCGAGGCCTGTATCCGCTTTTTGCGCAGCTACAGGGTTGACACCTCACTCATTCAACGTAGCGGGGAACGGCTGGGCATTTACTTTCTGGAGGCTGGGGCCAATCAACGCCCCTCCAATGTGGTTTATGATCGGGCCAACTCTGCAATTGCCACTGCGTCCCCCGACAGCTTTGATTGGGATGCAGTTTTTGCCGGGGCGGGCTGGTTCCATATCACTGGAATTACCCCAGCGTTGAGCGAAACCGCTGCAACGCTGTCTCTGGCGGCGGCTCAAGCCGCCCAAGCACGCGGTGTCACGGTCTCCTGTGACTATAACTTTCGCAAGAAATTGTGGAACTATGGCAAATCTGCGCCAGAGGTCATGCGCGAGCTAGTCAAGCATGTTGATGTTGGGATTGCGAATGAAGAAGATTGCCAGCGATCCTTGGGTGTGAGTGTGACTGAGGGGGAGTGGGAGCAAAGCGTCTCCTCGGGTGAGTTGGATACAGCCCGTTATGAAGCACTCGCGAAAAAGATGTTCGAAACCTTTCCAAATTTGAAATATCAAACAATCACGCTGCGGGAGAGCTACAGCGCCAGTCACAACGGCTGGTCGGCCTGTTTATACAATGGCAGCGACTTCTTCCTCAGCCACCGCTACGACATCACCGATATTGTGGATCGAGTGGGGGGTGGCGATTCCTTTGCCGCTGGACTGATTTATGGCTTGTACACAGGCATGGCGGATGAAGATGCACTCAATTTTGCCGTGGCCGCCTCATGCTTAAAGCACTCCATCTCTGGTGATGCGAACTTGACCACATTAGCCGAGGTTAAACGGTTGATGGGGGGTGATGCCTCAGGGCGGGTGCAGCGCTAAGGTTTGTAGTTGAGTGGATTTTGCCTTAAACTCGTCTAGTCGAGGCTCGCTCAATGAGTTGAGGCGATGGGGTCTCCACAACCACCTCTTGACCGGCTGGAGCAACATCACCAAGCAGCATTTCAACCGCTCGTCGCCCTAGTGTGGCGAGCGGCATATCAACGACGGTCAGGGCGGGGCGAAGATGTTTGGCAAAGGGCGTGTCGTGGATGGCTACGATCGATAAATCATCAGGGACCGTGTGTCCCATCTCAAACGCGGCTGATACCCCGCCGATAGCAGTGGCCACATTGCTGACCACAATGGCCGTGAGATCGGCGGCTTGCGTAAGCAACTGCTTCATTCCTTCATATCCGGCTGTGACATCAGAGCCAAACCAGCCGACCCAGGCTTGATCAGGGATTATGCCGCGCTTATCCAAAGCCGTCCGCCAGCCCTGATGGCGGGCTTCTGACAAATGGAGCCCTTCAGCTGTCCCTAACATTCCGATTTTTGTATGGCCTAAATCTAGCAAATGGTCCGTGGCGATGACCCCCGCTTGTTCATCAGGTAAGCGGACGACGCCATAATCTGAGCCAGGTCGCTCTTGTAGGAGCACAGTCCGGACGTGTTTGCTAGCCGCATCACGGAGAGCTTGGTCACTGGCTGTATCCGCCCCTTGAAGAATAAACCCGTCTAAAGCTCCCCCCCGAATTAAATCAGTCATTCGAGTGGCACCCGGTCCCAGTGGATCGGCATCACCCAATAGTAAAGAGTAGTTGTGTTCCTTTGCGGCTTGCTGCGCCCCGCTCACGATTTCCGCAAATACCGGATTGACCACATCGTGCACCACCATCGCAATCAGCTTTGAGCGGGAGAGGCGTAGGGATTGGGCCGAGATATTGGGCGCATACTCCAACTCCTGGGCCACCTGTAATATTTTTTCACGGGTTTTCGGGTTAACCCGGAGGGTGTCATCCCCACGTAATAATCGGGAGACAACCGCAGGGGTTACACCAACCTGCTCTGCAATGTCTTTTAACGTCGCCAATAGATCACCAAATCGATACTTATCTCTATCTATTATATGAGGAGCTTACGTTTCCCTCAAATTCATTCTTGAGCAGTTTCTTTGATTTGACAAAAACTTAAGTATTGCCTATTATACGATCCGGTAAAACGTTTTACCATTTATTAAAAGAGGACGAAATTTATGACAACGCCTTGGGAACTTTTCAAGAAAACGGCCTTTTTAGAGACATATGAAAAACCACCGATAGCCTTTATTGTTGACAGTCCTTGGTTGCCTGGATATTTGGGCGTCGATCACATGGAGTTTTTTTTACAGCCTGACGTGTGGTTTGAAAGTTATCGACGGCTGCTGGACCAATGGCCGGAAGTGACTTGGGTGCCAGGCTTTTGGTTCGAGTATGGCATGGCCTTGGAGCCCTCGGCCTGGGGTGTGCGGATGAGTTGGCATAAAGATTACCCGCCGTCGCTAGAATTTATGGTTGATGACCCTGAGTATTGGGCTGATGCGCCGGAACCAAATGTCTATGAATCTGGCCTTTTGCCGTTTGCCCTAAAAGCCTATCAATATGCGGAGAAGCGCTTGAATGCCGAGGGACTAAAGGTCAACTTACTGTGCGCACGCGGGCCAATCGTCACCGCCAACTGGCTGATGGGGGCTGAAGCCCTGTTTCCTGCGATGGTCACCAACCCCAAAGCCGTTCACAAATTTTTAGATAAGATTACCAATTTTCTCATTAAATGGCTGCACGCTCAAATGGAGATGGTCAGTGAGCCTGAGGGCTTTATGATTATGGACGACCTCTTGGCCCTGATTTCTGTCGAACACTATCACGAATTTGCCTTGCCCTATCTCAATCGTATCTTTGATGAATTCGAGGGAATGGTGCGCATTTATCACAACGATGCTAGCTGCCCTCATCTGGATGGCCCCTTAACGGAAATGCATTTTGAAGTGTACCAAAACTCGTACCAATCAGATTTGGTGAAAACCAAAAGCATTATGGGCGATCACTGCGCCATTATGGGCAACATCCCCCCGATGCAGGTGGTGATGAATGAGAAGCCAGAGATGATTTATCGGGTCACTCAGCATTATCTCAACAAGGCGGCAGGTGACAAGGGCTTGATTTGCTCACTCGGTGGTGGCATTTCAGCGGGGTCGCCGGTCGAGCACGTGGATGCGATGGTGCAGGGCTGGCGGGATTGGGACCCAAACAATATTCAAGAAGAGACTGATCCCGAGGTGCTAAAATATTTTGCCTTGGGCTATGTTGAAACCTCTGATCATAGTATTGGTCGTAAAGGCCAGCGACGCCGACGACGACGGCAGGAAAGTTAGTAATGAATAACACCTTACGAGTCACTGCTTGGGACGATGCTCGGTGTGTAGAACCCCTGAAAGCTGCTGCCAAAATGTGGTGGCAAAAAAAGAGAATCGAACTGAAAATCCAAACGCGTCCGCTGACTGCGTTTAATGATCAGCCTTTGACTGAACTGGCTGAAACCTGCGATGTGATGGTTATCGATCACCCACATGTATCCGGGGCAGCCCAAGAAGGGGCGATTTTGCCGCTGGATTCGTTGCTGGATGAAAATACCTTGGCACGACTAGAAGAGGATGCCCTGGCCAACTGTTACAAATCCTACTTTGTGGGCGGCCATCCCTATGCCGTGGCTGCGGATGCGGCGTGTCACGTCTCGGCCTACCGTCCTGACGTGTTGGCCTTGCTCAATGTGGATCGACCTAAAACATGGGATGAGATTTTCTCTTTGGCTGAAGAGCATCCTGGGTCGGTAGCCGTAGCTTTGCATCATACCGATGCCATCTCTTGCCTTTTTAGCTTGTTGGCTGGCCAAGGGACAGCCCCGACGGGTGGGGACAGGATGTTCCTGGATCGAGCGGCCACGATTCAAGCTTTAGAATTGTTGGCAAAATTAGCAGCGATGGTGCCAGATATCTGCTGGCAATTTACACCTCCACAGTTGTTTGCTGAGGCCAATAAAGGCCACACCATTGCTTACATTCCCTTTACCTTTGGTTACACCCGCCTAACCCAACCACACGAAGGGAATTGGCGATTTGGGGCACCACCCGTTGGCGCAGGTAGCCTGTTGGGTGGGGCAGGGATCGCCGTGTCTTCCCGATCTACCCAGCCTGAAGAGGCCGCAACATTTGCGGCGTGGTATGTGATGCCGGATGTTCAGACATTTCTGACGATGAATGGGGCGCAACCTGGTAGCCAAATGGTTTGGAATACACCGCTGGCAAACAAAGCTGTGGGCTACTTTTTCTCAGATACCCTGAAAACGATGGAGCAGGCCTACACAAGGCCTTTGGCCCCTTGGTGGCCACCGATACAAAAAGAATGTGGTCAGATTTTGGTGGCTGGATTGCAGGGCAACGATAGCCCAGAGGCAATAATTACAAAGATGGAACGATGCTACGCCCAGCATCGCACACTCGCCCAGGAGGTGACAGCATAGTGACGACTGAGACAAAAGGGGCTCTGACAGGTATACGAATTCTTGATTTTACCCAGATGATGATGGGGCCGTTTGGTATCCAAATTTTGGCCGATTTAGGGGCTGACGTGGTTAAGGTGGAGCGGCAAAAGGTAGGTGAGTGGTTGCGAACTATGCCGATGGTTGGTGAGTTTGTTGGTGGTGACTCTGCCGCATTTTTGTCGATGAATCGAAACAAACGCTCTGTGACCGCCAATTTCAAAGACCCCAAAGGACGTGAGGCATTACTAGAATTAGCCAAAACCTGTGACGTTGTCACTGAGAATTTTCGGCCTGGGGTAATGGAGCGTCTGGGCTTAGGCTATGAAGATTTCCGACAGGTCAAGCCCGATATCGTCTATGTGTCTGGCTCTGGCTGGGGGCAAAAGTCGGAGTTCGCTAAACTCAAGCGACCAGGCCAAGACCTGTTGGTACAAGCGATGGCCGGGGTGATGTTCAACACGGGTCGAGGCACCGACCCGCCTACCCCCCAAGGCACACCCATTGCCGATATCGTTGGTGGTTACTCGTTTGCCAACGCAGTAATGGCTGGGGTCTTGGCCCGTAATGAACACGGGATTGGACAGTGGGTCGAAGTTGATTTGTACTCCTCACTGTTAGCCAGTATGTGTCAAGAGCTATTTACGATTATGAACCAGGATGTTGATTTAACCCGTTCACAGTCGGGGTTGGCCTCGACCTGGAATGATGCCCCGTATGGCGTCTACCCCACCCAGGACGGCTGGGTGGCCATTGCAATGATTCCGTTAGACAAATTGGGTGGGCTAGTTGGTGATCCCACATTGGGCGAGTTGGATGCTTGGGTCGAACGAGATAAAGTGAAATGGCAGTTGGAGGAAGCGACCAAACAGAAGACCACCGCAGCGTGGATGGAGATTTTTATAGAGGCCGATGTCTGGGCTGCCCCTGTTCGAACGCCAGAGGAAGCAATGCAGGAACTTCAGGAAATGGACTCTGACTTGCTTGTGAAAATGAACCATCCCAAGGGCGGCTTAATTACGGCCATTGGCTGCCCCATTAAAATGGGCGAGACACCGGCGACGTTGCGCTATGTGCCGCCCCAAGTCGGCGAGCATACTGTGGAGATATTTGAGGAAGTTTTGGGGGCCGAGAAAGCACAAGCCTTGCTTGATGAGGGAGTGATTGGATGAGCGAACCAAAAGAAGAGCGACTACATCCAAATCTAGTGCTGACCCAAGCCGATAAGATCGCGACACTTCGGGTTGATCGCGAAGAAAGCTTGGGGGCCTTGAACTTTGAGATTATGGAAGTACTCGGCGACTATATTCAACAGGTGAGCAGTGATAAAGGAACGAAGGTCTTGATCCTCACCGGCACGGGCCGAGGCTTTGTGGCCGGGGCAGACATTACTGGATATCATAACGTCTCTCAAACCGAATTCGACGCCTTTCAACGACGCTCCCGTCGCACTTTCGACGCCATTGCAGCCCTGCCCCAAATCACCATCTGTGCCGTTAATGGTTATGCCTTAGGGGGTGGGCTTGAGTTGGCGTTGTGCTGTGATTTCATCTTTATCAACAACAAAACTAAAGTTGGCCTGCCCGAAATTAAGCTAGGTTTACTGCCCGGTGGTGGGGGCACTCAACGTTTGCCACGCCTCATTGGCACAATGCGGGCCAAAGAGATGATTCTGACCGGCAAAATGATTACGGCGGCTGAAGCTGTGGCCTATGGCATTGCGATGGAAGCGTGTGAACCAGATCAGTTGATGCCCACAGCGATGGCCTTAGCTGAGGAATTAGCCAAACAGCCTGACATTGCCTTGGCCGAAGGGAAGCGGGTCATTGATGATGGGGTGGAGGCCTCGTTAACCGCCGCCCTGACCTTTGAGCAGCGTGTTCTTGGTACGTTGTTTGCCACAGAGGACGGCAAGGAGGGGATTGCCGCCTTTATCGAGAAACGTGACCCGCAGTTTCGCGGAAAGTAAAGTGTAGATCGTAAGACGTAAGGAGTAAGAAGAAATTATGATTATCAAACTGATACTTCATACTTCTTAATTCTTAATCCATACTCACATCTAATGGTTGGTTAACAACCTAAGTTACCCTAAACAAGACAAAACCGTGCAAAGGAGCAGTGCCATCAATGAGCAGTGAAAACGATAAAGTTGTCGTGGGAAAATATGGTCCATTTTCGATGATTAGTATGGGCTTGCCGGGGGATCACGCTGGTAAAACTGCCGTGCGTATTTTTATGGTGCAGGGTAGTGAAAAGACGGCCCTGATTGATAGCGGGCTATATGCAGGTTATCCAGACCTAGAAAAAGGGTTTGTCGAACTGGGGATGGAAAAGTCAGACCTGGATTACGTTTTGTGTACCCACGAGCACATGGATCACGTGGGTAACAATGCCCAATTGGTGGAAGAATCGGGGTGCGAGGTGTTGGCGCACGAAGGTCGGGCAGATCGTATTGCCGATAATATGCTCAACGCTAAAACAATCGTCCATGCTTTCCCTGAGGTAGAGCCACTTTTTCCACTTGAAGAAGAATATCTTGATTGGATGGGGCCCAACTCCGCCCCGGTCCACGGCTTTTTGAAAGAAGGCGATATTGTTGATTTGGGTGATATCAAGCTTGAAGTAGTTGAGCTAATGGGGCACTCGATGGGCGAAATCGGTTTCTTTCACGAAGAAAGCAAAATTTTGGTGTTTGCCGATCCCCTCCTGCCTGATTACAACCCCGTTCTCTACCTCTATGAGGACTCCACAGAGATGCATAACACGTTCAAAAAGATTGAAGATTTTATTCGTGAACGGGGCGTCGAAACCGTCTTATCGTCGCACGATCATCCCTGCTCTGGCGAAGATGGTATCGCTTGGGCACAGGATTGTGACCGGCGTGTGACTGAAATAGAAGATGCGACCCTGGAGGTGATTAAAAACAATCCGGGGATTGATATGGGTGAGTTGCGTAATCAAGTGTGTGATCGCTTTGAAAAAGTACGCGAGTGGCGGGCTTTGGTTTCGATGAATGCTATTCTGAATATGTACGAGGCTCAAGGCTTGATTCGCAAAGAAGGGAATGGTTGGGCCCATGTCTAGTGTGAATGCTGGAGCAGTGCAAAAGGCTGCTATCCTTGGTAGTGGTACGATGGGCGGACAAATTGCCCTGTCGTTGGCCTTGGGTGGCGTAGCCGTTTCTCTGTGGGGGCGACGATCAGCCTCATTAACGGCTGCCCAGGCGCGGATTGAGGCTGACTTAGATTACATGATTGAGGTTGGTTTGGTCTCGACTGATCGAGGTGAAATCTTGGCTCGTATCAGTGTGACCGAAGATTTAACTGAGGCGGTCGATTTAGCCAGCTTTGTGCTTGAAGCCATTGTCGAGGATTTGGCTGAGAAGCAACAGCTATTGAGCCAGGTGGAGGGTCACATCGCTGCGGATGTTATTTTGTCTAGCACTACGTCCGCTTTGAGCGCTACCGCCTTGCAAGAGGCGTTAAAGCACCCCGAGCGTTTCGCGATTGCTCATTATGCTCAGCCAGGACACCTTGTCCGTTTGGTTGAGGTTGTTCCCGGTAAGCAGACCGCAGAGGCAACCACCCAATTTGTTGTCGATCTATTGACCCAGTGTGGGAAAAGCCCCGTACCGTGTCCAGATATTCCTGGCTTTTTATGGGCACGTATTCAACACGCAATTTTACGCGAGTTTGTTACTTTGGTCGGGCAAGGGCTGGTCACACCGGAGGTGTGTGATACCGTGCTGAAAGAGGGGTACGCGGTCCGATTGCCCGCGATGGGCTGTTTTGAGCACGCTGATCTGGCTGGCCTCGACTTGATCGACAGCGAGGCAGCTAGAGCGGTCTGGGCTGATTTGAGCAATGTTGCTTCACCCGGCGAAACAATGATTGGCCAACTCAAAAATGATGGCAATCTAGGGATGAAATCTGGCAACGGCTTCTACGACTGGACGGTTCGTGATCCTGATGCCTTTAAACGGAATCGGGATGAAGAGATTGTCCGGCGAATGCTGATTCAAGCTGGCGGTGAAGTTCAACGCCCCAAGATCGAAAAGTAAGGTATTTCCAAATTTGCTTCCGTTCTCCCCAATTAGGAAATGTTTTTTTGGGTAGTCTCAATAGTGGTAAAACGATTAACTGTCCTAACCACCAGTTTGCCCGAACCGACAATGGGACGTGGAAAACATAGAAATCAAGAAAAATAATCCAAAACCCGCGTCTTCTGTGTTTTCCGTGTCCCTAAAAAATAAGTTAGATTCAAGATGGGTAATTATTAATCTCAAACGATGAAGTAAGGAGGGTGAATGAAATAATTTAGACAAAAATATGAATGTTGGTATCAATCAAAAATCTTAAAAAATATTGATTCAAGGAGGAAGCATGTTTTTCCGAAATAAAAAGAGTTTAGTGTTATTTGTTGCCACATTAATGTTGATGGCCTTAGGCCTAGCGGCTTGTGGAGCGGCTGAACCAGAAACAATTACTGTGGTTGAAACAGTTGTTGTTGAAAAAGAAGTCGAAGTTGAGAAAGTGGTTGAAGTCGAAAAAGAAGTTGAAGTCACCGTGGTTGAAACGGTTGTTGTTGAAAAAGAAGTCGAAGTTGAAAAGATTGTTGAAGTTGAGGTAGAGGCAGAAGTTGAAGAAACACTACCCTACGGCCTTAAGCCAGGTAAGCCATATGATGGCACTGAGTTGACTTTCTTGATCTGTTGTCCCGCCGCCGCTCAGTTTGCGGCCTGGGCTGACAGTGTGGAAGAGTTCCGCGAACTGACTGGTATCAACGTCACCTTTACTAACGACCCGCTCGGTGGTCTGCGTGAGAAAATTGTCACCGAAAGTTTAGGAAATCCGGGTAGCTGGGATACAACCATCTACTTTGGGACCTGGGGACCTTCTTTGGCCCAATTCCTTGAGCCGATTGAAAATTACAAAGATGAGATTGATACTAACCTCCTCGATTACCCGAACTCATCACGACAAATTGCTCAAATTGACGGCGTAACTTATGGTATTCCTGTCCGTTCTCACGTGATGATGTTCTACTATCGCGAAGACATCTTTGAGGAGCTTGGTCTTGATGTACCAACCACCTGGGAAGAGTTAGCTGCGGCAGCTCAGGCAATCAATGAAGCCGACAACGACACCTATGGGATTACCATGAACTGGGCTAACCAAGGTGGTGGGATCAGCTTAATGCCTTGGACCAACATGCTACGTACCAACGGCTCTGATCTGTTTGATGATAACTGGCGACCCATTTTCAACAACGAAGCGGGTATCGAAGCCACCGAATTTTACGCCAGTTTGCTAGAGTACGCCCCACCGGGTGCCCCAACCTATAATGAAGGTGATATGCGCAACTCATTTGCCAGTGGTGAAGCAGCCATGGCCATTGGTTGGTCTTGGTCCTACAATATCTTCACTCGTGAAGATACCTCTGAAGAAATCGTTCGCAATAATGTTGGTTATACAGCCGCGATTCCTGGTCCAGCCAAAGGCTCTGATCCTATTTCAATGGCTTGGCCAATGGCCATCTCTTCCAGCTCAAATAATAAAGAAGCAGCTGTCGAGTGGATTAAGTGGATGACCAACCCTGATCTGGATTTACAGGTAATCTCAGATAAGAGTGACCCAACCCGTAATACTGTTGTGGCCAATCGATTGTCTTCCCTGCTAAGTGATGAGGCAAATGCGCCTGACGCGAATGATGGCTTTAGCGCAGCAATGGGCAATGCCTATGCTAACGCCTCGCCCGAGGCGGTCTACATTGAGTTTCCTGAAGTCAGTGTTATTTTAGAGGCTGCCCTTTCAGAAATCGCAACTGGTGCTGATGTTCAAAGCACTTTAGACGCTGCCGCCGCTGAAGTCACCGAGGTGATGGAGCGATCTGGTCGATATAACTAACTAGTACAGTTGGGCGTAGATAGCTATACAGTAACGAACATCTCAACGCCCAACTGTTTAAGTATTTCGCTCTTAGTAACAGTTGCTCTATTTATGCAGCGAAATACTAGTAACTGCGAAACACTGGATTTGTTTAATTACTAGTTGAAGACCCATTTTGTAGGCGATTGGGAGGTTAGGAGATTTGGGGTTGCCGTATGTGTTTAGATAAATGGTCAATCTCTCATCTCCCACCTCCAACTATCCAAACCGCCAAACATCATTCTCTTTGAGGTTTGGCGGTTTGAAACCGAGGATAAAATGCGAACCTCAAACATAAAATATGCTCTACTATTCCCCGGCCTATTGGTTATTGTTCTAACGACCATTCTACCTGTTATTTCCGTGATCAACTTGAGCTTCCAAGAGTGGCAAATCACGCGCTCGCTAACTCCTGGTCCTTATGTTGGTCTTGATAATTACCTACGGGCTTTTACCGATGAAAATTTCATAAACTCCGTCATTATTACATTTTATTACACTGTTATTACCGTGTTTTTCTCAATCGCGATTGGCGTTTTTTGTGCGATTACGCTACAGCGCACCAATTTTGCCAGCGGTATTATCAAGGCGCTCCTGATTTTTCCATTCGCTATTAGCCTAACGCTACGCGGCTACTCATTCCGCTTTATGTTGCTGGCTGACCAAGGAATCTTTGATGTCATTCTCGATTTTTTATTCCCGCCCATTCAAGATGTGTTGTGGCTCGGTAACCCTGGAACAGCGCTTTTTTGGCTCTGTGTCCCCGTGTTCTGGTCGTGGGGACCATTGTCGGGCTTGATGCTATTGGGGTCGCTTAATAACATCTCACCCGAAATTTTTGAGGCGGCTCGTGTTGATGGAGCCTCCCCCGTGCGTATCTTTTTGAGCATCACCATGCCACTGCTGCGGCCAATGATCTTTATTGTAACCCTGTTGGTGACATTGTTTAGCATCCGTATGTTTGATGTGGTACAAACGATGACTGCTGGTGGACCCGGTCGGGCGACGGAAACGCTCAACTACTTTGTCTACCGGGTTGGCTTTCAGGTTTTTGATATGGGCTACGCCTCGGCTCTATCGATGTTGATGACCGTCGTCCTGATCGGTCTGGCGTACCTTTACTCACGTATACTATTGGACTAATATCATGACAAACACTATTGCAACTATGTCAAGTGCTCAGCGGCGCAATCGAGATATGGTCAATCGACTGTTATATTATTTGTCGCTGGCTGGTATCCTTGTGTTCGTGATGTTTCCTATTTTTTGGATAACTATCTCGGCCTTCAAACGCCCTATTGATGTGACCAAGCCGACGGTCATCTTCCCCCCCACGCTTGAGAACTTTCGCATCCTGTTCTCCGATGCCTTTAACTTTGGGGATTTGGTCATCAACAGTTTGATCATTTGTATCGCCGTAGTTATCATCACTATTCCGCTGGCAACTTCTGGGGCTTATGCCCTCTCACGATTTCGAATACCAGGTAAACGGCTGCTGCTGGTTTTGGTCCTTTCAACCCAGTTCTTCCCGCCGGTAGTTATGGTGCTACCCTACTTCAACATCTTCCGGGAATTGCAATTGCTCGATACCTACACAGCGATTACCGTCGTCAACCTGACCCGGACCGTTCCTTTTGCGATGTGGCTGCTCTATGGCTTTATCGATACCCTACCCAATGAAATCGAGGAAGCGGCCTTGGTTGATGGCTGTACCGAGTTCGGTATCTTGCGTTACATCACAATGCCGCTGGCAATGCCCGGGATTATCACCGCCTCGGTGTTTGCCTTCCTCCTAGCCTGGAATGAGTTCCTCTACGCCTTACTGCTTACCTCGGCCAAAACTCGGACCGTTATTGTCGGTTTGGTCAATGTAGTAGGTGAACGTGATGTGCCGTGGGAGCAGATGTCGGCTGCTGGAATTATTGTGATGGTCCCGATGTTGATTATGGCCTACGCTATTCGTCGCTACTTCGTGGAAGGGATGACGATGGGGGCGGTAAAATAAAAAATGATCGAACTAATCTCACTCCACCATTGTAGCATTGTCGTCCAAGATTTAGAGGCATCGCGCCATTTTTATTGTGATATTTTGGGGATGGAAGAAGTGTCGCGACCGAAAACATTCACATTTGCGGGACAATGGTTTCGTAAAAATGGATGTGAGGTACACACCATCCACAGCAGTGAAGCTCGACAGATATCGGGCGATCCCGTAAATGAACCACGTGCCGACAAGCCAGAGCGTGACATCACCTTCGCTCGTCACATGTGTTTTAGCATCCGCAACCTCGACCAAACATTGCAAACACTTGCCGAACACAACATATCGTTGGTCTCACCGCCACGTGAACGCGGTGACGGTGCCACCCAACTGTATCTATATGATCCTGATGGGCACATGATTGAGTTGGTTTACGAGCCATTCCCATAATTATCTATGTTGATTATCATTAATAATTCAATTTTTAATGTGCGGTGTATTGAACTGCAATTATTCTTCTGTTTACGGGAATAATTGCAGTCATCGTAACCGAGAAGACTATTGTTGTCAAATCTTCTTGAAAATATTTTTGGTGTAATGAAAATTTTCCCGAAATGTTGAGGCAATAGTGTTGCCTGAAATATCTCTGTTGTACAAAGACCACTTGTCTCAGGATACCCTCATAAGCTATTTATGAGAGTGTCCCGAGTAGCAAATTCAAGTGACTTGGCTGCTGAGCATGAGATGATAGTGCAGGGTATACAACGTGGTTACTGCTAATGGAGATATACTAGCCGTTGGCCTTCTGGGCTAGACGTAAAACTTCAAGTGTGGTTTCTTCATCGATAACGAGCGTATTGAAAAATCGTCCTCGTAAGGCTCCCAACACCGCCGGGGCTTTCCATGGTGCTTCACAAATACAAATTGACCACTCAGCTTGGCGAAGATGATCAAATGACATTGCTACCACGCGCTCGTTATAGCTATCAATCTCATTACCATTGATGTCAAACATCTTGGCCATCAAGTGACCGATTGCCCCTCCAGCCAAATAGTCCAATCGCTCCTCTTTAGTCATATAACCAGCCCGCTCCAAGCCCGATCCTTCGTCAGCGACGGAACCAATACCCGTTATCATCACTTTGGCCCGTGAGGCCTGTTCCAGGGTTTCCCGAATTTGAGGCTGTTGCAGTAGCATTTGGCAAAATGCTTTACTCTCAACCACAGCCGGAGATTGGACCGTGCGATACTTGCCGTGAAACCGTTCGGCCAACCGCAAGGCCAACTCAGGGCCATCAACTGCTGGATCACCCTCGCCTAAACTGCCTAACATTTGGATGACCTTGATCCCTTGCATTGGGGTGTCAGGTAGGGCCTGAACCAAATGGTAGGTTGGCGGTCCCCAACTGATACCAATGATCATGTTGTCCTCGATAATGCTTAGCAACAATTCTGAAGCTGCCTCACCCACAATACGTAGCCCATTTTCATGAATAGGTGACCCCCTCACAACCACCGCGTCACGGAGATCAAATTCTTTTCGTAAACGTTCTGATAATTCAGGTATTTTTTCAATTGGTCGATTGATAGTGATTTCGACGATGCCCGCTGCACGAGCATCAACCAATAATCGGGAAACCGTCGAAGTAGAGTTGCCAAGAATTTTGGCGATTTCGCGCTGGCCCAGATAGCGTTCGTAGTATAGTTCAGCTGCTCTGACCATTTGAGAATATCTAGGATTCTCCATATATTTTTGCTCCTTGTTACAGTCGGTTTTTATTTTACCTATTTTTACTCAAATAGCCATCGGCATTGTAATAAAAAATAACGACTGGGCAAAATTTCAAGGTGCTGCAAATTCACCAAAATCAATTTTGACAGACAAACGAAAGTGATGTAGGATGTTGTATATGAAAATATTTTCATATATACGGGAATATTTTCTTTTCTGATTTATTAAAACATTATTGTCAATCTTGATGTGAGGCATGAATTCCTGAAAATAAGCCTCTCATCATTGCAAACTAATGGGAAAATTTATGGTCACCAAGTTGGCATCTCAAAAAGCAATTGTCACTGGGGCAACCAGTGGAATCGGTGCAGCAACCGTTAAATCGCTTTCCGCATCCGGTTTTGAGGTATTGGCCTTGGCCCGCAGGCAGCCTCAGTTGGAGGCGTTGTCAAAAAAGACGGGATGTCATTGGTTGGTGGTAGACGTGCGTGACCTTAATAAAATTTCAACGGAGCTACAAGATTTTGCGGCAGATGTGATCATCAATAATGCTGGTGTTGGACATGGTATTACGGGAATGGAGGATCTAGACTTTGCACAGATCCAGGAAGCGTTTGACATTAATGTCGTCGCCCCTATTCAACTAATCTTGACCACGGTGCCTGGAATGCGACAACGCGGGTGTGGACACATTGTCAACATTGGTTCAATTTCAGGCCTGCATACGTTGGTTTCGGCTATTTATGGGGGGACCAAATCAGCCATCCATCAGTTTAGCCAGAATCTTCGCTACGAATTGCGTGGTTCGGGTATCCGAGTGACAGAGATTTGTCCCGGTCGGGTCGCTTCAGAATTTTATCAGGCTGCCGCAGGAGATCGCCAAAAGCTTAGTCAGATGGGGCAAAGCAAGATGATGGAATTACAACCAGAAGATATTGCCAATGCGATCCTATTTGCCCTGAATGCCCCACCCCATGTAAATATCTTGACCATAGAATTACTACCGACTGAGCAAGTCGTTGGAGGTGTTGATGTCACTTTATCCCCCAGCCTGAGAGAAGGAAATATGTCATGAGTCGATTACAAGCAAAGTCAGCCCTAATTACGGGGGGTGGCAACGGCATCGGACGTGCATCTGCGCTGACATTTGCCCATGAGGGTGCAAGCGTGATCGTTGCAGATTTCAATCTTGAGGCCGCCAAAGACACCGTGGCTCTTATCGAGAGAAATGGTGGTACAGCCATTGCTGTGGGTGGAGATGTGAGCGATGAGAAAAGTGTTGACGATCTAGTTATCAAGGCCCTAGATCACTTTGGCAAGATTGATGTGTTATTCAACTGTGCGGGCGGCGGTTCTACAAAAGATGGACCAGTGACCGATCTCGACCTTGATGAATTTTGGCGCACGATTCGAGTCGATTTGTATGGCACCTTACTTTGTTGCCGACGGGTGATTCCCGAAATGTCGAAATCTGGTGGTGGTTCAATCATCAACATTTCATCCCTGCGAGCGGTCATAGGTACCCACGGGGCCGATGCCTATACGGCCTCAAAAGGTGGGGTTTTGGCTATGAGTCGCGCTATGGCAATGCAATGGGCCAAAGAAAACATCAGAGTCAATGTAATGGCCCCTGGTGTCGTTCTGACAGAACGAGTTGCTGCCTTTATAAAAGAAGACAATCCAATTTATCAGAAGTCACTCCTAGGGCCTTCCGAACCAGCGGATGTGGCAAACCTCGCTTTATATTTGGCCAGTGATGAATCACGCAAAGTCACCGGAGCGGTACTTAGGCTAGATGGTGGGGCGAGTATTTATTGATAATTTAACTTTCAAAGAATGGGAGGTGGATAACAAAAAATAGTGATGTAAATACAGGAATTGAAATCACTTAAAACAAAATGTGAAATTTAAACAACGATGTTCTAAGGAGGATACAGTGACGAAGAAGAATTTCTTGAAACGATGCGGTTTTTTCATAATTTTGTTCCTAATAGCAACATTAATAGTTGCCTGTTCTTCAGCTGAACCGACTGTCCAAGAGGTTGACTCAGCTACCCAAGCTGAGCTAGAAGCAGCCCAAGCCGCTGCTGCGGAGGCTCAGGCTGAGGCCGAAGCTGCCCAAACTGAGGCTGAAGCTGCTTTGGCGACTGCTGAAGCCAAGGTTACTGAAGCAGAAAACGCCAATGCCGAAGAGTTAGCTGAAGCGCAAGCTGCGGCTGAAGAAGCCCAAGCCCAGGCTGAAGAAGCCCAAGCCGAAGCTGAAGCTGCAATGGCTGAAGCCGAGGCGGCCAAAGAAGAAGCCGCTACTGCCACTGAAGAGACGGCTCCGACAAGCAGTGACACCAACCCCTATGCTCCCTATGCTGGCACAACGCTTGTGGTGAGTTGGCCCGCAACAGCTCCCTTTGAAAAAGCCAAAGAATTAATTCCAGAATTTGAAGCATTGTCTGGGATCAATGTCGAGGTGGATTCAATCCAGTACCTAAACATGCACGATAAGCAGGTGTTGGAGATGAGCAAGCCAGATGGCGGTGACTACGATATGGTCGCTTGGGTGGTGATGTGGAAGACCGAGTATGTAAACAAAGGCCTCATTCAACCCCTGGCCCCATTCTACACCGACCCCAAACTGGCCGATCCCAACTACGATCCAGAAGACCTCATAGAGGCTTACTTGCTGACTGGTGGTGCGGTAGGTGGTAAACGAGCCTACCTCCCCGGCCCAACCCAGGCCCTCTATGGGCTCCCCTTTGCTGCAGAAACAAGTATTCTGACGTATCGCAAAGATATCTTTGAAGAGCACAACCTGAAAGTACCTGAAACCTATGATGAGTTGTTAGAGACAGCTCAGTACATCACCGATAATGTCGATGGTGTGTATGGGATGACCTCCCGCGGGGCAACTGGTCACCAGATTACAGCGGCCTGGCTCTTCCATTTGACCCCCTATGGTGGCGGTATCTTTGATGATGAGTGGAATCCGATTGTGAACAACGCCGAGGGCGTGGCTGCGGCTGAGACCCTGAAAACAATCTTTGAAAACTCACCGCCCGGTGTGGGTAGTTTTGGTATAGGTGATGCGCATAATACATTCTTGCAGGGCGAGGTGGGAATGTTCCTGGATCACCACAAAATCGCTGCTTTGACTCGCAATCCTGAACGCTCTAGAGTGGATGGTAAAGTGGGGTACGCTCTCCACCCCACCGCCAAACAATGTGGCTCTGAAACGGGTGGTTTTGCTCTGGGTATTCCAACGAACGCCAAGAATCCTGAAGCCGCCTTCCTCTTTATGCAATGGCTCACGAGCAAAGAACAAGACCGCAAGCTGGCCGAAATTGGGGGCGAACCTGTCCGTAAATCAACGCTAAGCGACCCCGAATTGCAAGCCCAATTCCCCGAATACGAGGTTATTCTAGAACAGCTTGAGTGTGCCGAACCCGATTGGCGACCGCTGGTTGCTCAATGGGATGAAATGAACGTCAATGTGCTAGGCGTCGCCCTATCAGAAGCTATGTCTGGTGAAAAAGGTGTTCAGGAGGCGCTTGACGAAGCCGCCGTCAAGCTTCGTGAGATTATGGACCGTGAAGGGTATTACACCACTGCGGCAGATCGTTACAAACCTTATGAAGGTACAACGATTGTGGTGAGTTGGCCCGCAACGGCCCCCTTTGAAAAAGCTAAAGAGTTAATTCCAGAGTTTGAAGAATTGACTGGCATCAATGTTGAAGTGGACTCAATCCAGTATCTGAGCATGCACGACAAGCAGGTGTTGGAGATGAGTAAGCCAGATGGTGGTGACTACGATATGGTCGCTTGGGTGGTGATGTGGAAGACTGAGTATGTAAACAAAGGTCTCATTCAACCCCTGGCCCCCTTCTTTACTAGGGCCGATCTGGTTGACCCCAACTATAATCCAGAAGACTTTGTAGAGGCTTACTTGCTGACTGGTGGTGCAGTCGGCGGCAGACGAGCCTATCTCCCTGGTCCGACCCAGGCCCTGTACGGCATCCCCTTTGCCGCAGAAACAAGTATTCTAACCTATCGTAAAGACATTTTTGAAGAGCACAACCTAAAAGTGCCTGAAACCTATGATGAGTTGTTAGAAACGGCTCAGTACATCACCGATAATGTCGATGGTGTGTATGGGATGACCTCTCGTGGGGCAACTGGCCACCAGATCACAGCAGCCTGGCTCTTCCATTTGACTCCACATGGCGGGGGTGTCTTTGACGATCTATGGAATCCGATTGTAAACAACCCAGAAGGCGTGGCTGCGGCTGAGACCTTGAAAACGATCTTTGAGAACTCACCGCCTGGTGTTGGTAGCTTTGGCATTGGTGATGCGCATAATACCTTCTTGCAGGGAGAGGTAGGAATGTTCCTAGATCATCACAAAATCGCGGCCTTGACCCGCAACCCTGAACGATCTAGAGTAGATGGTTTGGTGGGGTACGCTCTACACCCAACTGCCAAACAATGTGGTTCTGAAACAGGTGGCTTTGCTTTGGGTATTCCAACGAATGCCAAGAATCCTGAAGCTGCCTTCCTCTTTATGCAATGGCTCACGAGCCAAGAGCAAGACCGCAAGCTGGCTGAAATTGGTGGTGAACCCGTTCGTAAATCGACCCTGAATGACCCTGAATTGCAGGCCCAGTTTCCTGAATACGAAGTTATTTTGGAACAGCTTGAGTGTGCTGAACCCGATTGGCGGCCACTCGTGGCCCAATGGGATGAAATGAATGTCAATGTGCTCGGCGTCGCCCTGTCGGAAGCCATGTCTGGTGAAAAAGGCGTTCAGGAAGCCATGGACGAAGCTGCTGTGAAACTGCGTGAAATTATGGACCGCGAAGGATATTACGGCACCTGGGGAGATGCTCCTCAGTAATACTAGGAATGTAAGAGGTTAGCGGTTTGTTAACAAACCGCTAACCTCTGGAAAAACAACAGATAGGATTGAATAATATGTCAGAACGCCCAAATGTATTACTAATCACGGTTGACCATTGGCAAGGCTCGCTACTTGGTTCCGCCGGACATCCAACCATTCTCACCCCAACGTTGGATCAAATTGCCCGTAACGGGGTACGCTTCACCAATGCCTATGCTGAGTGTCCTATTTGCCTCCCCTCGCGGCGATCATTGATGACGGGTACCTCGCCTCGTGTCCATGGTGACCGCGCCTTCATCGTTGAAGAGCCGATGCCCGCTCATCTACCAACCTTAGCTCAAACGTTTCGGAATGCGGGGTATCAGGCTTATGCCGTCGGAAAAACCCACGTTCATCCGATGCGTGATCGTATCGGGTTCGATGACATTCTCCTGGCCGAGGAAGGTCGGGCCAATAAAGGGGTGATGGATGACTACGAAATCTTTTTGTCTGAGCAAGGTCACACGGGACAGCACTATGCTCATGGGATGAGCAACAACGACTACACCACCCGGCCCTGGCATCTGTCTGAATATTGCCACTCGACCAACTGGCACACCCGAGAAATGGTGCGTTTTATCAAACGACGTGATCCAACCCGACCGTCCCTATGGTATCTCTCTTACAATCATCCGCATCCGCCCCTAGTACCCTTACAATGTTATCTCAATATGTACCTGGATGTTGAACCAGACATGCCCTATCACGGCGAATGGGCTTCCGATCCCGATGCATTACCATATTTCCTGAAAGCCGTTCGGGATAATTGGAATCATTACAATGAGCGGGAAGTTCGAGCTATTCGTCGGGCGTTTTATGCGCTTTGTACCCATATCGACCATCAAATTCGCGTAGTAATTGGGACTTTGCGTGAAGAGAAAGAGCTTGATAATACGATTATCTTGTTTTTGTCAGATCACGGTGAAATGCTGGGTAATCACGGATTATGGGCTAAACGTCTCTTTTATGAACCATCCGCCCATATCCCTATGATTTTGATGGGAACAGGCGAAGGGGAGCGAGGCTTTGATGAGCGTGTCGGACATCACCGCACTGATGACCGGTTGGTTGCGGTTCGAGATGTAATGCCAACTCTCCTAGATATGGCGGGTATCGACATCCCAGAAACGGTGGAAGGCTTATCGATGATTGGTGAGCAAAAACGGGGCCATCTCTACGGCGAATGTGTTGAAGATGCGGGGGCGACTCGCATGATTCGGGCTGATCAATACAAATTGATCTACTATGCGGTTGGCAATCATATGCAGCTTTTTGATTTGGAAAACGACCCACACGAATTGCATAATCTAGCCCACTCGGAAATGTATCAGGATGTTCAGGAGCGGTTAACAGCCTTGCTGATTGATGAAATGCATGGTGTCGACCGAGAATGGATCCAGGACGGCAAGCTGGTAGGCTGGCCCGACAAACCATTCACGCCATTCCCGCGCCGAGGTTTGGCTGGACAGCGTGGCATTCATTGGCCACAGCCGCCCATTGATGTGTCCAGCACGCCCGTTGGGATTCCAACGTAGACATGCATCTTTAAGAAGCTACTTTAAAGGATTGGTTCAGTCTTGAAAAGCCCGGTTTTTTGGATGATGTCTGCTGCTTGTGAGTACACTTTAGCCAACATCATGGTGACAGACTGGACCAATCTGACGATGCTAGGCCTTTAAAGCAGCTTTTGAATAGCCGTTGAAAGGAAAGATGAATTATGCTGCAAGCCCTAAATGATCCAAGAAAATATGCACCCTACCTCTTCATCTTGCCCGCCGCCCTTGTACTCATTCTGGCCTTGGTGGTGCCGCTATCGAATGCGCTCTATCTCAGCTTTTTTGATTGGGATATGGGCACACCCTGGGAGTCTAGAGAGTTCATTGGTGGTGACTCGTATATCCGAATGTTACAAGATGAAGATGTCTATACTGTCGTTGGAGTGACGCTTAGATTCAGTTTTTGGGTAATGTTTCTGGAGATGATTCTTGGCATTGCTTTGGCATTGCTGTTAGAGCGTCCGATTCGCGGGATGGCGATCTTTCGGACTATTTTCATCTTACCCCTGATGGTTTCACCGGTGGCGGTGGGGCTGATTTGGCGCTATCTTTATGACGCCCGCACCGGGATGATTAACTACTATCTAGAGCAGATTGGTGAGACTATCCCTATCCTCCAGAATGTTGGTTTTCAACGACAGCTTTGGCTAGCAGATCCTGACTTGGCCTTCGCGTCAATCGTCATTACAGATGTTTGGCAATGGACGCCCTTTGTACTCATTATTATTTTAGCGGGCTTACAGGCCCTGCCTAGCGATACGATTTCTGCCGCTCACATCGATGGGGCCAACTGGTGGCAAATGGTCTTGTATGTAAAGTTGCCGATGATTCGAGATATCATTTTGGTTACATTTCTCCTCCGTCTCATTGATGTTTTCCGGGGGTTAGTCGTAATGTTCATCCTCACCTTTGGCGGGCCGGGCCTCAGTACACAGGTGTTGGCGCTGCATATCTACAAAACAGCCTTCACCTCGCAACAACTCGGCTATGCCTCTACCCTTTCTGTCTTACTATTGGCAATCCTGTTGATATTGAGTTTGGTTGTGATGATCTATCAAAATCCATTACGAGATGAAAGGGGAAGCTAACGATGACGACCCAAACAACGATTGTTGAAAATAATGCCACCCTTGCAAACATAACCAGACCCTCAAGAATCAAATGGTCACTTGTTTTTCATTATCTGACCCTCATTATTCTATCACTCATCATCCTTCTCCCACTCTATGTGATGCTTATGACCTCTGTAAAAACGCAGGTCGATATTCTTTCCCGGACACCAATCTGGTTTTTTGTGCCCACCATTAACAATTATGAGCACATTCTACAGGAACAGAACTTCGGTCGGATTTTGGTAAACTCTTTATTCGTTGGGGTTGGGGCAACCGTCGTCACCCTCGTGGCTGGTGGATTGGCTGCATTCGCTATCGCTCGTATGAAATTCCGAGGACGCGGCTTTATGGCCCAGTCAACCTTGATTATCCGAATGGTTCCCCCAGCCGTGTTAGCCGTGCCTATTTTTGCCTTATGGTTGGAATATGGGGTTGAAGATGGGCGGGTTGGTCTAATTCTGTTTTATATGGGTCTGAACTTGCCCTTTATCATTTGGTTGCTCATCGGCTTTGTCAAACAAATCCCGATTGAGCTAGAAGAAGCAGCCATCGTCGATGGGGCCTCACCCTTGCAGGTTTTCATTAGAATTATCTTTCCTCTGATGAGATCCGGCTTTGCTGTCGCTGCTATCTTTGTCTTCCGTATTTCCTGGAACGAATTCATTTTGGCCCTGATTCTGACTGACCGTTTAACCCGGACCCTCCCCGTAGCAATTACCCTCTTCCTGACCGATCAAGGTGTTGAATGGGGCCGGATTATGGCGATGGGTACCCTGATTGTTATCCCTCCCTTGCTCCTGACCTTCGTCTCAGCTCGACAAATCATCGCCGGGATGACAGCGGGGGCGGTAAAAGGGTAAATTAAATCAGGCTTTCAAGTCTGAGTTTTGGTATAGAGAATAATGATAAAAACATATTTTGCATTATTTGTTGGGGGGGTGCTGCCTGCGACTCTATGGGCGATTGGAACTATCTTTCAAAAGCTTAGTGTTAAATCTGGTTTGAATTTTAGCGCTTATTTATTCTTTATTTCGGCTGGCGTCTTTGTAACTAGCGTGCTTGCTTACTTCATCTTTAATGACACAACATTTTCCTTCAAAGGCGGTTTTTATGCATTTATTCAAGGTCTTTGTTTTAGTGCTGGAGTAACTTTTCTTGCAGTTGGATTAACCAAATTTAATATGCCTGTATCACAACTTTCACCAATTACGTCCTTAACCACGCTGTTTACGGTGATATTTGCCCTAACTATTCTTGCAGAGTATCAGTCAATCAATGTTCTACAACTGTTAACCGGGGCAATATTCATGGTGATTGGAGCGATTATTGTGAGTCATGCCTAAAAATATTAATCATTTGCAATCTGTCTTCTCTGACCTGTTGATTTTATTGTGATATCTTGGGGATAAAAGTTGTATATAATCAACTTACAATAATGGCACGTTCCATCAATTCTTCTTCCATAAACCGCTTCGCCTCCTCGTGGGTTAGGAAGTTGGGCGGCGGAAAGTCGAGATGTATCTCCCAATCGTCGCCTGTGGCTTGCATGTGCGCTTCAATCTGTGCATCAAACTCATCCATCAAGGCATCATATTGTGGATCATCCACCAGATTGTTTAATTCGTCAGGGTCCGCATTTTGATCAAAGAGGAGTTTTCTTCGGATGGGTTGCCGCACGTACAACCAACCCTTGGTGCGGATGCCACGTTCAGGCACGGGGGTAAATTCGCCCTTGACGCCATCCACCATCTTAAACGTTTGGTAGTTGATTTGGTCACGGGTGCTTTCGGCTGAACCATCCAGTAATGGCAAATAACTCACCCCCTCCACCGCTTCCGGAATGGCAACCCCACAAAGCTCTAACAGCGTCGGCATCGTGTCCACTGCCACATCAATCAAGGCATCAACCGTCCTCCCTGCCTCAAATTTTGCAGGATATCTAACAATAAAAGGCACTTGCATCGCCGAACGATGGCCCGTGGGTTTATAGCCACAATAATAACCGTGCTGCCCCAGCATATCGCCATGGTCGCTTAAGAAGATGACCATTGTGTTGTCAGCCACCCCCAATCGGTCTAGACAGTTGAGGATGCGGCCTACATTGTGATCAATGTTACTGACCATCCCGTAATACTCGGCAATAAATTGGCGGATTTCCTCTTCCGTTTCTGGCTCCCCTGGTGGTTTCGTGCCATAGGCGCAACGGCTTTTGAGCCTCGCTTTTTCGTTGCCTTCACAATCAATTTCGAGTCGTTGTTGCTGAGTATCTCGCTGTAATTCTGGGTTGGGCACACCAGGTGGCAATGGGATCTCATTCGGATCATACATATTCCGCCAATGCTCAGGCATCGTATTGGGATGATGGGGTGGCCCATAACCGACAAAACCGAAGAAGGGTTGATCGCTCCCGTTGGTCACAGCTTTTTCGATAAATTTGATGATGTGGTCCGTTTGAAAATCAGGCTCATAGCGCTTACAGTGATAGGGCTGATCGGTATCTCGATAGAAAATTGCTTGCAAATATTGATGACCTCGATTAAAGCCGACAAAATCATCAAACCCAAATCGTCTATCGAGGGGCACATAGCCCGGTTTCGGCCCGCCCTCAAGATGCCATTTGCCCACATAACCCGTTTGATAGCCCACCCCTTTTAACAACGCCGCCAGAAAATCCTGGTTGGCATCGAGGGGAAAGTGATTCTGGGTCAACCCGTGGGATTGGGCATATTTGCCCGTGAGCAATGAGGCGCGGAAGGGGCAGCACAGCGGATAAGACACGTGTGCGTTGGTGAACTGCACCCCCTCATTGGCTAACTGATTGAGAAACGGAGTTTTGATCGCAGGGTTGCCCGCACAGGCCATCACATCGTGTCGCATTTGATCGGGATAGATGATCAGAATGTTGGGTTGCGCTTGAGACATTTTGTTAATCCTCAACTAGCCTGTCCATTCGCAGGTGGAGAATGCAATTCTGGCTGCCGAAACATATTTCTGTTTGGCTCCCCACTGCCTAATTTGGCCGTTATGATGATTTGTTCGATAATATTCCGAAATCCTGTCACATTCAAATATGAGAAGATAACGATGTCTACTTTAAACATTTCCCCTGTCACTGAAAACATCGGCTCTGTTGTTGAGGGGATTGACCTCAATAGTTTGTCGGATGCCGATTTTGAGCAAATTGAAACCACCTTGGCGGAGCGATTGGTCCTCTATTTTCCTGATCAATCGTTGGACCGCTTTCAATTGAGCGCCCTTGGCCGTCGTTTTGGCCCGCCATTTCTTCACCCCCTCGTCGACAACGGCTTTGATGACTGCCTGGATGTGCTGGAACTGCGCCGCGAGCCGAGCGATGAAACGGTGTTTGGTGGGGCGAGCTGGCACAACGATGTCAGTTGGTTGAAGCCTGGTGGCTATGTCTCCATTTTACATGGCCAGATTGTGCCATCGGTCGGAGGCGACACCTGCTTTGTCAGTACTATCGCCGCCTTCAACTCCCTTTCGGCTGGGATGCAAGAGCTTCTGCGTGGTCTCAGAGTGATCCACAGTTATTACGGCCCTGGCGCACCTATCGACGAGCGATATATGGCTGTTTATCCGGTGGTACGTAAAAATCCCATCACGGGGGCTGAAGGTATCTACGTCAATCGGATGTTTGTCACGGGCTTTGAGAGTATGACCGCTGCTGAAAGCAAGCCATTGTTGGAGTATCTGTATGCGTTGCTTGAGGAACATCGCTTTAGTTGCCGTTTCCGTTGGCAAGTTGGCGGGGTGTTGATGTGGGACAATCGCTTCACCTTGCATTACCCCATCAGCGACAATCGCCGCGAACGCCGAGTGATGATTCGGACGACAAGTTTGGAGGGCTGAGGCGATAGTTTAATCAGTTGGTCTTAGCTTGAGAATTCGATCCTGATCCAATTCTCAGGGATTGTGTCTTGTACCGCCTGCACATTCATGACCTCGTCATTAAACCATCGATAGGGAGTAGCGACGATTTTTTTGGGTTTTTTATTCAGCCAAGCTGGCCACCACGAAAATGTACTATTTGTGATAATATGATGACGACACAGCCCCATTAACTGAAAATCGGTCATAGGTTGTATGACAGGGGCTGAGATATCGACAAAGTCAGCTTGACTGACCTGGAAATTTGCTTTGCACCAAGCAATATCATCAGAAAAAACGAAGAAATAGGGTGACCCCAAACGACTCCAAATATAGTCAATCGCTTTGGCATAATAATCCATATTGCAAACATTTTTGATTATAACGAGGTTTAACAAAAACGGTAGGTGGTACAACAGAATTTGCAAGATGATTGAGTCGAAATCTCTATTTTCTGATGTATCATCCTTTTTAACCGATTAAGCGAATTAAGTAGATAGACATTTTCAAATGTCATGCCCGAATGCTTTTGTTGGGCATCCACTAGTTTGTGAGCGATGGATTCCCGCCAAAAACGCGCGG
>JANQQF010000135.1 GCA_028285035.1 Phycisphaerae bacterium | reverse complement strand
CAATCTTGACCCTGTCGCCATCATTACCCGTCTTTGGCCTAAATTTCAGCTTGACCCTCTCTATGAAAAAGTTCTGTTTTCATTCTGATACCAGTATAGAATGCTGCATCTTTACGAGGGACATGGCAATGCTATGTCCCTCTTGTGTTATTCAGGGCTTATGTAGTTCGAGAATTTTTAGCAGCGAATTACACAAATTTCACGAATTTTGTATCTTTTTTTATGTCAATTCGTATAATTCGTCTAGCCACATGCCAGTTAGAAAGAAAAAGAAGATTGTTCAGAAAGCCAGGTATAATGAAAGTTGCGAACAAACAATACCGGAGGCAAAAAGAATGAACAATCTTCAATATTATTATAAGATAATGAGCCAATTGAACCAATGGCTGCCAAACAAACGGGTTACCCAGGTGAGAAATATGGCGTTGATGATAATGGGCCTGCATTTGAGTGGATCGATCCACTTGAGTAAGATTACCCGTAAATGGCCATTTGACAGTAAAGAGATCAGTTTGACCAATCGCTTGCGTCGTTTTCTGAAAAATAGCGGGGTGGAGGTCGGAGAATGGTATGAGCCGATCTTGGTGCATCTGTTGAGGGCGTTTAGTGACAAACAAATTCGTTTGGTGATTGATTGTACTAAAATCGGGTTCAACTATCGGCTGTTGATGATCGGTTTGGCCTACAAGAAACGAACCCTGCCGTTGGTGTGGACTATTCACAAGGGCAGCCGAGGCCATACTACCGTTGCAAAGCAGGTCCAGTTGTTCAAGCAGTTGCGCCCCTATTTGCCCAAAAGGAGCGAAATCTGGGTGCTGGGTGATACCGAATTTCAGTCGGTTATTTTGTTGCAGTGGTTTTCTCAACAAGGTTGGCATTTTGTTGTCCGTCAACAAGGCAAAAATAAGGTTTGCTGGGCTCATCAAGAATGGATCAAACTCAATCACCTCGCTCTAGAACCTGGTCAAACCCGCTATATCGGTTGGGTTCGGCTCACTGAAACCCATGATGCAGGCTGGTATTGGCTCATTTTACACTGGGACATCGGTGAAGATGAGCCTTGGTTTCTGGTCTCAGATCGTGCTGGTCAGCGTTCCTTGATCCGTATTTACAAAACGAGAATGTGGATTGAAGAAATGTTTGGTGACTTCAAAGGCCACGGCTTTGACCTTGAAGCGACCCATCTTCGAGACCCTGATCGACTATCCCGTTTAGTTCTAGCCGTTTGTATTACCTTTGTTTGGTTCATTACACTTGGCTCCTGGGTCGTCAAACGTGGCTTCCGTCATTTTGTTGATCACAAGTCTCGTCGCGACAAGAGCTATTTTCGGATTGGTTGGGATTGGCTTGAGCGCTGTCTTCGCCTTGGTCGTCCCTTCTTTATTACTTTTCAGCCTTATTTTTAGAAACTGGCAGGTGGCTAGATAATTCGTTACTATTTTTTAGTCTATTTTTTTAATGCACAAGTTAGGTCGTTTAGAAGAAGGGTTTTTTGGTGATGCCATCAAATTCATCGTTCACCGCTCCCAAGTTAGCGGCCTTACTCCAAGAACTAATCCATTTTGATACAACCTAATCCACTTGACCCAATTTAATCACCCGTTTGTAAGAACACGGCGTTTCTGCCTCAAGAGCAGAGATACAACCACGTTTCATTTCCAATCAACATAGCCTTAATTATTGTCCATTGCAAATGAAATTATCTGAGGTCTATGATGTGACATTTTTTTAAGAAAATGTGACGTTTTTTAAACGGAAATGTGACGCTTCTCTGTTAATATCTAGGCTGTAATAAAGATAAGGGAGAAAATTATGTGCACAGACTTTATGTTAAATAAAATTGCTGTCTCAGGAAGAACATTTGATTGGCACCTAGTCACACCAGATGAAAAAAATCCAACAAGAATTTCTAAAACGCCAAAAGGGAGCCAGTTATCTTCCAGATCTAGTAGAAAATCAACCGACCCTGCCTCCTGGGAAAGTCAATATGGCTATGTCGCCGTTGAAGCAAAAGCAGATGGCAAACATTACGGTATGGTAGATGGTCTAAATGAAGCCGGACTTTCCATAGGGGTTTTATGGCTACCAGGGTCAACCTATCAAGAAGATGGAAATTTGTCTATTCTCGATCTGGGCCTTTGGATATTAAGCAAGTATCAGAGTGTTGAGGAAGTAAAAAGCTTAGAAGATGATTTTCAGGAAGAGATTCATATTTGGGGACCACAGGGACAACATAGGCCAACTGTCCATTTTACAATACACGACCGAAACGGTCAGAATTTGGTCATCGAGTTTATTGATAAAGAAATGCTCCTTTATGAAAATTCTCAGGGTGTTTTGACCAACTATCCACCTTTTCCTGATCAGATTGAAAATTTAGCCACCTACCAGCAAAGCATTTATCACCAGACTCAGGGCCTGACCAATCAGAATCTCATTAAACACCTCAATGGGAGTGGATTACTGGGCCTACCTGGCGACGCAACGCCCCCGTCACGCTTTGTACGTAGTTATTTTCTCAAAGAATTCTCACAGCAAATAAACCCAAGTAATGAAGAAAAGGATGCGATTCAACAAGCTCTACACATCCTTAATAACGTTGATGTCTGTCCCGGTGAAGTCGCGGATGGGGATGATTTACTGGCAGATTATACGATGTGGTCCGTTGTCCGTGATCACGCTAATCTCATGTACTATTTCCGCACCACCCAAAATTTGACACTCAGACGTTTTGATCTTCAGGCAATGGGGTTGGACTCAGGTGAAGTAAAGATTTATAAGGATATTGAAGAGTGCATCTGGTTTATTGATAAATCTTCTTACTTAACGGATTAATGGCAGGATAAACATCCTACCAAATTCTGACACAGGAGGTGACTATAAATTCAAATTTATTTTACTGATCCGAGCATAGAAAACGAAATAAAATTATTTGATTTCAGAAACCACCGTTAATAGTCTAAAAAGTTATGTCTGAGTCACTCGTCCAGTTTCATTATGTTCAAATTATGATAATCACAAGTAGCTATTCAGGAGAGACGTATGAAAAGAGCAACCAGTTTACTGATTATTATCTCAGTTTTTATCTTAACATTTACTATTCTAGCCATTGGACCAACATTTGCCCAAGAAGATGATCTAACCTGTGCCACTGAATATATGGTTCAAGCGGATGATTGGCTATCCAAGATCGCTGAAAAAACTTATGGTAATGCCCTTGCCTATCCAATCATCTTTGAGGCAACCAACAGCAAAGCCAGCACAGACAGTAGCTACGCTACTTTGGTTGACCCGAATGTCATAGAAGTTGGTCAAAAATTATGCTTACCAGATGCTAATGACGAGGCTGTTGCCCAAGCTGTTAAGGATAGCGCCTTGCTTATAGACGCTATCACCTACCATTTACCTGCCGACATTCCGGTAGTCTTGACCGATGCTACCCAAGCTGACTTTGACAAACTCTCTTGGCAAACATTTTTAGCTTTAAATGCCTCGGGTGTTGGTCAACCCGTTAACCTGCCTGGGAACAACAACCCTACCCAATGGAGCAAATGGTCCTCAACCGCAGATCTTTTGATCCCTGTGAAACAGGCACCAGGTTCAACACCCACTGCTTTTGGTGAGCATTACTATCCATCTGAGTGTCAGTCAATTGAGGGCTATGATCAATATCGCGTCCTTGACGAGGTCGGCAAGGTTGAGGACTCGATCTTTGAAGCTGGTGGGACAGGTTTGTCTTCCGACCCACTTGTCGTCAATCCTCATGATAATGGCACAAATCACTTCCTTCGCTATGAGATTTTACTTAGCCCAGCGACTTATGATTGGATATCGAACAATCAACTATACTCCAATGATATGCTTAACCAAATGGCGATGAATAATCAGGAGGTCAATGCCATCTGTGGGATGGCAAATTATCCAGATGGAGACCCAGCCGACTCACGAATGGGGGCACTGATTCTTAAATTAGCCTGGATGGAGGTATCAGACGAAAATAAAGGAAATTTCCATACAGAAGATTTGCTCGTTTATACCCCAGGTTACCGTAATACAGACGGCACAACCAATACCTGTGAAAAGAAGACGATGGGGCTAGTTGGGATGCACATCATCCACAAAACAGAAAAACAGCCCGCCTGGATTTGGTCTACATTTGAACATAAAAATAATGCACCTGACTGCAGGGATGTATTATCAGCTTCAGGGATTACCCAAGGCGCCCAACAAAACATGACCTGTCCAGTATCCGTTGATAAAGATTATAACTTCTTCCCTATGGTATGTAATGATAATGACCCTGCCTGTCAGGCCTGTAATACAGCACCGATTACAAACGCGACAACAATAAATGGCGGACCCTTCGCCTGCACAAACCCCTCAAACCCTAATTTTGGGGCAGGCTGGTGTGTAAATATCCCTGTCTCAACCAACGAAACGATCCCTGCCCCCCTCAACCCTGATCAAGGTCTGTCTAAACTTTGTCGCCAAGTACCACGAGAACATTATGATCAAACCATGAACAACTTTTATGACAAGGCCCTGGTTGGTTCGATCTGGAATAACTATGAGCTTATCTCTACCCAATGGGCACCTGCTCCCATGTTAACCGGAACAAATCCATCCTGCCCAAATGTATCCTCAAAAATTTATTTGCAACCACCGGGGGCTAAGAACAAACAAGTTCAAGGTCAATTAATTACCCCAACAATCGTATTAACAGGGTTGGCTACGAATCCACCACCAACAGGGGTCCAAAAACGTCCGATCCTTGGCAATACATCTATGGAGAGCTATGAGCGGTCAACCTGTTTAGGATGCCATAGCAAGTCGACCATTGGCGAGAAGGGTACGACCCCGAGTACTGATTTTATTTACTTCTTGGGATTAGAGGTACCTGCTCCCGTTGATCTTCCAACTCAATAACAACTAGGACACATTTCGGAATCAATACACAAATGAGCATGTTACCCGATGGATGGGATACATGCTCATTTGCTTGCCCAAATGTAATTTTGTTAGCTTGAGGGATGCGATACGTAAGGGCCACATCACACCAGTTAAGTTGCGGCCCTTATAATACAGCTAATCCACTTCATCGGGTAGCTTCTTCGGTGTCTCAGCCTCAATTTGTGGCGAACGACGAAACAGACCAAAAATCTTGCGGGGTATAAAAGAAATGACAAACCAGATAAAACCAAGTACTGCGACGATGCCCGACCAAATTGCCAAGACAGCCATCACAACCACATTGCGGGTCACTCGACCACCGGTGCTCAATCCACTGCCAACCGTCTCAGCCACGGCTCCAGCCCCACTCACCACAGCACCCCCAGCATAGCGGCCCGTTTCAGCCAGCCAGGTGGTAATCGTACGCTCATCAATGCCAGTGATGGCTCGTAGACTTTCGCTCCAACTCCCCACAGCCTCCGGCCCCAACCGAAAGTATGCATCAGCCCGTTGGCCGATAATGTAAGTCGAGAGGACATTGGTGCCTGCCGAAGCAATGACCCCAACCACTGGGAGGGCCTTGGCAAAAGCCTTCTCGGCTGAAGTCGCGGCAAGTTTCTCGCCAATTCGAACGGCTGCCGTTTGTCCCGCTCGTCGGGTGAGTGAGGCAGTCCCCGCACTCAAGCCGGTAATAAACATGACAATACGCTGTTTTTCTTCTTCGGTTAGGGGGTAATCGTACGCTGCGGCAATTTCAAGGACCAATTCAGCCTGTAACTTAAACGTGGCCCCAATATCTGCCGCGACACCAAGCGTCATCGCTGTCGCCGTTCCTAAACCAGGAATTAGCCCAGCACTTGCCGTGACTGCACCAACGGTGCCTGTCTTCTTACTCTTCTCACTGATCAACTTCTGAGACAACTCAACCGGCGTAGCTTCAGGATAACTCTTTCGCAACTCATCAACCCGTTTGGTCGCTGACTCAATATCAACATCGTTGATGACCCCAAAAACAGTATCAAGTATAGTTCCAGTTATTGACGTAACCTCCGCCTGTACCTCTGGCGATTGGCTCTCTACCTGCTGCAAGTCTTTGTCCACCGCAACCATAATCTCTTGGGCCTGCGTTTTCATTGACTGTTCAGTCGGTTCGGTCATGAAAAATCCTTTTTATTACTGGTTATATCCATCATTTGTTCATTGTCATTGACAGATTTCCAAAAAAAGAAAAAGTAAATGAACAATGACGACACACCAAATTATAGCGCATTTCCTGTGCTTGCCCAATGTCACAGCGGTGACTATACTACCGAAAATTTCTGGTGAGGACACTGTTCTACTGTCTGTATAAAATATAAAAGTGCAGGCACGCCTCGCAAATTTTAGCAATCAATTTATAAAATCAAGTCAGGGCTAAATATTGAGTAACCTTCAAACATTAATCCAAAATATTGAGCAACTTTCTCCTGAAAATCAAATCAAGGTGGCCGAATATGTCGCCTTCTTACAGTGGCAAGCGGGACAGGGAGCTACCCCCCAAGATTGGAGCTACAGCCTCATCGAGGCCTTCAAATCAGCCAGTATCAACGCCAGCCAAGACCCCGCCGGAATGGATGTCAAAATCGAGGCGGCTACAGTCGGGGGTGTGACTCAACCTGCCTTATGGGCTCACCCTCCTGTGGCTGGACAGGCGATTGTTGAGTACTACGTCCCGATTCCCCAACAGGTGCAGCGTATTCGGTTGTCTGTCTCTTTTGGCATTCGCGATGGGGCCAAAATTGCGCCTGAAAACTTAGTCGCCTTTGGTGTTCGTGCCAACGGTCTTCGCGTATGGGGTGAGCAAACCAATATCCAGCAATGGCAGACCATCGACATCCCGCTCAACCTCCCTTCCGGCGACATCGCCCGCATCGAACTGACCACTGAAACGCTCGGCAGCCACGAGTGGACCTGGGCCGTGTGGGGTCAGCCGGAGTTGGTTGGGATGTAGTTTTTTTGGAAGCCCAAAAGAGCAATCGACGACGATTCAAAATGCTAATAGTAGTAGCCATATCGAATGGAACAATGTGAAAGAGAGACAAGTCTCTATAGATGAGGTTCCAAGTTTTTCACGACGTCCCAATCAATGACACAAAAGCATCATCTTTCTAAATTTCAAGAAGTGATTTGGCGTGAGGCCCTTCATTGTGTAGATGAAACTTACGCGATTAAGCTGCTCGTCCTACTTCCAAAAAACTATGACAACAAAACACCCCAAAGTGTTTTCAGAGATCGTCCAACGCTTCCTGAATTAGAAAGTGCCTTGTATCAGGTGAATCAAATCCTGCCTAGATATCTCACGCACGGAATTTGGACAAAACCCCTTGAGTACTTACAAAAAGAGAAAGATAATCCCCCTACAATAGAGAAACTCATGACACAACTGGACAGCCCTCACTGGGTGGAGCGATTTGTGGCCAGACATACGATTGTTCATTTAGGGGGAGAAATGGTACAACCACTCATCAATTACCTATCAGGGCGGCCTAAAATTTGGACATCAACAGTGGAATGGCTCTTGGAAAATATCGCGCTTAAGACACGCAAAGACTTAGCAGGAATCGCACCCGACCTCCTTTGCCCTATTTGTGTTGTCATGTGTGGAAGCAATACAATTAGACAAAGCTGGTGGTCACGTCTGGAATTTTATGGGTGCCAAAAATGTTATCAAAGTCGAGAGTTCATAGAACGGCCCGAACAAATTGTCGCAGTCCTTGATACGAGCCTGAAGCCTTGGCATAAAGAGGGGGAAAATGGGGCTGTACTAAGGGTAAATTGGCTAAAGAAAAGAACTCTCTTTGAGTTTGATCAGATAGAGATCAAAGATGTCACTGATAAAGATGTGGAGCTATTTGCGCTTCAAGTGGGCAATGCTAAGAACAGAAAAAGAAGGCGCAAATACAAAAAGGTAAAATGTGTGTTGGAGCCAGAAGCTCCTCTATCAGAGAACACCCTACGGATTTTGCGGAAAACATTTGGTGAAGTCGAACAACAAAGCTAAATGCCTTGGCACCCTATCACGCCCGTAAATCCTTCAACAGCCGCTCAAAGCCAGCCTTATATGCCACCTCATCCTGCCAGTCACAGAAATCACCGATATGCCGGTCTCGTTTTAGCATAGCTCCCCAACCTGTCTTTAAGTTCATTACTGTTTCATCAAGTCGAATAGGAAACAATACTTTCTCTTTCCGTTCTTCTTCAAGTTCAAGGGCGTGCCTGACTTCACGTTCAACCCACTGACTATTGATTGAAGATTTTGATAAGATAATTAGTAATCTATCTTGTAAACGAATGGACTGATCAATAACATCATGCATTTTATCGCCAATTTTCATATCTTCAGGTGCAAACCAACAGCGAACTCCTTTTTCTTGAAGATTGTCATAAAGTTTTTGAGCAAATCTTGCATCTTGGTTTGAATAACTAATGAAACAAGAATTATACTTTATTGCATCACCAAAACGTAATTGATGCAATTGATAGGTAATAAGAGTAAATTGCTCAAGATATAAACTCTGATTGTATAATTTTATATTTTCAATTTCCCAATTGTTAAGGCCACAACCACGAAGAAATTCGACTGGGATTTGACCCTGTGAATTTTCTAAAGTGTTTGTACTAATATATGAAGGGCCAAAATGTTCCATTGTCTCAAGTCCGAGAGGTTGACGTAAATCTAGTCCTACAAGCAATGTTCCAGCCAAGCGTGATTTGCTAAAATTCGCTTTATGTAGATTCGTTTCACCTAAATATGTCATACTAAAATATGCCTTACTCAGATTTGCTTCACTGAAATCTGACCTAATAATTTTTGCTACTGAAAAATTAGTCTCCCAAAGATCAGCCCCATTTAAATTAGCCCCTATAAGATTAGCTTTATTAAGATTGGCTTCGCTAAGGATTGATTCCCTAAGATCGGTATTTCTTAAGTTCGTACTACTAAGATTCGATTTCCTGAAACTCGTTCCACGAAGGTCTGTTTTGGTGAAGTTTGCTCCGCTAAAATTTATCATACTAAGATCCAAGTTACTCAAATTTAATCCACTAAAATCCTCGCTAGTAAAATCCAACAAGAAAATCTGAGCAGATGTTTGTTTTTGTTGATTCATTCCCCATAAATCAGGCCATAATTCTGTACTACTAGAAAAATTATCTACGGTACCCCATCGTCCCATTCTTACCATCTGAATTATGTTTTCACGAGTTAGCTTTACCATTTGCCTCACCTACTCAGAATATTGATTACATCATTATACAACAAAAAAGCTCCTACTAGGAGCTTCGATTTTGTAGTTGCTTTGAATAGTGAAGGGCTACTACAATCGGCCAAAAAGCAAGAGAGGGAAAGACCTGCCAAATCCAGTTGCCTCACCTACGACTGGGGCCTCGACGAATAGAAACGAGCCATTGCCCTTGCGGGTTAGGCAAGGCTATTGTGCATCAGGGTATCAACGGCTGTGATCTTAACCTTGCCGTCACCCCCAAATTCCCTACCCCGGCTTATAATCCCGCAAAATCGAGCCGCCGATGAACTCACGAAGCAATGAATTATCAGGCACGAGATCAGCGGAGCAGGCTTCGAACCATTGCAGGAAGGAGAGGAGGCGTTTGGCTTCGATGTGCTCGGGTTTGCCAGGTTCGATTTGGAGAAGGAGGGGTTCGGCCAGGGGTTTGATGACGGAGAGTTCATAGACCAAGGCGGAGTTAAACATGATATTAGCATTTTCCTGGTAGGGGAAGATCCATTTGTGTTCACCCTTACGCACCTTGGGCCAACGTTTGATGGTGTCTTTGGCCGTGTAGCCCCGATGACTGGCATCACGCACAATCCGACGGAGTAGACGGGTGTCGGTGGTGGCCACGCGGCTATGATAATCGAGATTAAGTTGGGTTAGGGCCGAGACGTAGACTCGAAAGATATTCTCAGGAGGGATTTGGCCCACTAACTCAGGATTGAGGCCGTGAATACCTTCGATAATGACCACATGATCGTCGTTAATGGTCAAATCTTGGCCCCACTCGCGTGTGCCCGCAATGAAGTTGTAGTGAGGCATCGTCATAGTTTCGCCTCGCAACAACCCCAACAACGTATCATTAAATAATTCAAGGTTGAGCGAGTAGAGACTTTCGTAATCGTAATCACCTTCTTCATCGCGAGGCGTCAGGGCACGTTCGACAATAAAATCATCCAGACCGATGGCAATGGGCTGAATACCGTGAGCGAGCAGCTGAATGGCCAATCGCTTGCTAAAGGTAGTTTTGCCGGAGGAGGAGGGACCAGCAATCAAAACAATTCGTATATTGGGTTGCATTGAGCTGATAATTGTGGCGGCTTGGGAGATGCGCTGCTCTTGCAGGGCCTCGGAGATCAAAATCGTCTCGGGCAAATTTCCGGTCTTGACCACCTGATTGAGGGTCCCCACGTCGCGCACACCCAGGGTTCGCATCCAATCACCATACTGCTTGAAGACCGACACGAGTTGGGGGTATTCCACAATTGGCTGTAGCTCATTGGGCTTGCTGGAGCGAGGGTAATGCAGGACAAAGCCATCGCCATACAGCGCTAGATCAAACATCTGCAAATAACCTGTAGAGGGGGCCATGTAGCCGTGCAGATAATCCCGATAGTCCCCGACACTATAGATGGTTAGATAGGATTTACGCCGCGCTTCAAGAAGGGTCAATTTATCATTGGCATTACGGCTACGAAACAGATCTGCGGCCTCTTCGACCGGAATACGCTCTTTGCCAATCGGCAAATCAGCCTCGACCAGTGCCCGCATTCGCGTCTCAATCTGCCTCAACTCAGCTTCACTAAATAGCTCGCGGCCCTTAACCTCGCAATAAATGCCGCCAAAATTCAAGCCATAATCGATCACAATTTGGGCATCAGGAAACAGCTCATAGGCGACAGCAACCAACAGGAAGACCAAGCTACGGCGATAGACCCGCATACCATCACTGGTCGCAGTGGTCAACACCTGGACTTCAACATCCTTAACCACGTGATACGTTAGCTCTCGCAGCTGCCCATTCAATAAACAGGCAATTGGCATCGGCCAATCAGGAAAGTCAGCCCGCTTAACAAAATCCTCAACAGGTGTGTTCAGCGGTCCTTCCAGCACCTGTCCATCTGAAAACTTAACCTGGGCCGTTGTACGGGCCATTGTTGTAAAGATTTTTGGCTCTGTCATCATTCCTCACTCATAAAATACATTTGCATTCAAAACAAATTATATCCATATTGAGGCATGAAATTCAAACTTCCAGCCTTCCCAAAATACCTATCCATCCAATTCCGCCGGAGCCGACAACATCGCAACCAATAGTTGAACGCAATGCTCCACATCTTGATAATTGACCATTTCAGACGGGGTATGCACGTGGCGGCAAGGCACTGAGAGCGCACCCGCAATTGAGCCAGCGTGCACTCGCTGCATTGCCTGGGCATCAGTTGTGCCCAACATCATAATTTCTAATTGATAAGGAATGGCTTGCTTGGTTGCAGTTTTGACCATCCATTGCTTCAAACGGGGATGGGCCAGCATCCCACCATCTCGCACTTTGATGGCTGGACCGTGCCCCATTTTGACATCATAATGCTTGCGCCCTGGGATGTCACCGCTATCGGTCACATCAACGGCAATGGCAACATCGGGGTTGACTTTATAGGCTGCGGTTGCGGCTCCTTTGGGTGGGCCGCCCCCTAGCTCTTCCTGAATGGTAAACACAAAGTGCAGTTCGTGTGGAGTCTCTTCAATTTGTTTGAGCGTTTCAATCAAAATCGCACAGCCAATTCGATCATCCAGACTCTTGGCTAATAATATATCGCCCAAATCAACGAAGGGACGTTGAAAGCCCGCCACATCACCGATTCGGACAGGAACCTTGTCCTTCCCATTCACCCCAAAGTCAACAAAAAGCTTTCGCATCAAATCTTTTCGATCATGCAAAATCCAATTCTCAACCCCAATCACCCCAACCGCGCCATTGGTAAATGTAACTCGACTACCAATCAGGGTGTCTGAAGCTACCCCACCTAAGGGGACAATCCGGGCAAAGCCTTCATCATCGATAAACGAAACCATCACCCCAATTTCATCCATATGGGCCGCAAGCATGATTGTTAGCTCACCATTTGGGGAACCACCGGTACTCTTTTTCACCGCGTGCAAATTCCCCAAAGCATCGACGGTAATTTCATCCGCAATATCGGCCAACTCAGCCTCAATGATCTCTCTAACCGCGTGTTCAAATCCTGATGGGGCATAGGCCTCGGTAAGTTTTTTTATTAACGCTTTCATGAATTATCCTTCTCAAGTAGGTCTTGGGTAAATGACTGACTCGGCAAGGTTTCTAAGGTCGCTTGCATCAAATAAACAACATCCCAAAAATCAGTTAGTTCAAGCACCGCCGCAGGCGCGTGTAGATAACGGGCTGGGATACTCACCACCACGGTGGGGACACCGCTACGACTACGATGAATAGCGCCCCCATCCGTGCCACCGATACCAGGTCGTTTGAATTGATAGGCGATTGAGCGGCTCTCTGCCGTTTGAATGAGGGTATCCACCAGGCGTTGGTCTGCAATCAATGATCGATCCATCACCGTAATGGCAGGTCCCTTTCCCAAACCAGGGAAGCCAGGAGGGGTCTCGTTATCATCACGTGGCAAATCATCAGCTGCCGTACACTCCATCACAAACGCTACATCTGGTTGCGCCGCATAAGCGGCAACTTGTGCCCCACGTAGCCCAATCTCCTCTTGTACGGTAAACACGGCAAACAAATCAACAGGATAATCACCGCGTAATAGCTCTAAAACAACGGCACAGCCTGCACGGTTGTCAAAGGCTTTTCCTTTCACCCGACCACGGTCGTGACGTTGAGTGGTACCGCCCCCCAGATAGCCAAATTGTGTTGCAAATGTGGCAAAGTCTCCGACACTTACCCCACCCCCTTTACCATCCTTGCCCCCAATATCAATATACATCGAGTCGATGGCTGGGGCTTTCCGCTGTTGGTTTCCCGATACAAGATGCACAGGTTTCATTCCAATCACACCTGGCATTTTATCTGGCCCAACTACCACAGATTTCCCAAGCAATACGTCGGGATTGAAGCCACCAACGGTATCAAACTTTAGATTACCGTTCCCCATGATCTTTGTAATCATAAAGCCGACCTCATCCATATGGGCTGTGACCATCACCCGCAATGGACGCGCTCCCGCCGAGGCGGATTGGCTACGCCGGGTAACAAACAAATTTCCCATGGTATCGATATGCCATTCATCAGCATAATGCTTGGCGGTATCAAGAATTATTTTTCGGACATCCTGTTCAACACTAGATACGCCAAACGCATTTGAAAGTTGTTCTAAAAGCATAATAGTGGTTAGTGTTAGTGTTAGTGATTCAATCAAAACAAGCGTAAATCACCAAGCACCCATTACTAATGACCAAATTACTCCTTTCTGTTCCAGCGCCATATCAGGTAGGCTATTCCAAAACGAACTAGCATTGGTGTAATCATCCAGATAAAAATTTGTTGGACCGATGGGGACGGGGCTGTAATTTTTCCAGGCAGCGCCAGGGTAGGCCCCTGTCGGTCTAGACGCTGCGCAAATTCGACATCTGCCAGCGCAACATTTTCCTTAAACCCTGACAGTTCTTCAAATACCGCTCGACGGACAAAGAAACCGGTATGATGATAGTAGACTCCACGATAGCGTTGCATTTTCAAAATCCGGGTCAGCCAGCTACCAAACCAGCCCATTTGCTTGAACTTCACATGAAAGTTCCCACCAATAGTTTGGGGTAGCATCTGATAATTGCCTTTGATGGCGTCCAGCGCCTTAGGGGCCAGTTGATTTAATGGGTGCAAAAAGAGAATGACATCACCTTTGGCTGCAGCTGCCCCCGCATTGAGTTGTGCTTCATAGGACCGCGTGGATGCTGAAATTAGCCGCACAGGGCCACCGACCCAATCTAGTAATTGCTCATTTAGCTGACGACTATCTACCAAAATTAGCTCATATGGCTCCTCACACGGTTTCAAATGTGACACAATCGCTGCTATATTTTCAGTTCGATCAAATGACGGGACCACAATCGAAATCAACATAACCTTGGCTAACCCTATCCTCTTATGACTTTGCTACCCTGTCCTACATCTAATCGAAAACAAACCCGACCAATTTCTATCAAATCACCATTTTGTACAGCCACCCGGTGCGAAACAGGTGACCTATTGACCTGCGTTTCTTCTGGACTACTCAAATTTTCCAAACACCAACTATTGCCGTCGAAAAATAAGCAGGCGTGTCGATGCAACGTACGCTCGTCATCGACAATTATCGTATTCTCGGGCGCTTGCCCTAACCAAGTTATCTGTTGTAGAGGGAAGATTTGGCCGATAGGAAAAGCCGGGTTATCAGCGGCAATGACGTGTAGGTGGGCTGAGGTTGAGGATGATATCTGGGCTGTTGTTTGTTTTAATTCGCGCCAAATCAGTTGAAAAGCAATGGTCAAAAATATATAAAGAATGATTGTCGCAAGTAGTCGCAATCCAAATAATACCCACAATAAACTCATACCTGCCACCTAGACACAAATTGCGTCCTTGCGCTTTGCTGGGCATTTCTTCGACAATCCATGGGCAACATTATAGCGTAAGGTTAAGTAATTGAAAAAGTGGACAATGATCCGGGTATTCTGCAATCTTTTGGCTAGATTACGAAGCGTTCTGCAAAAAATTCATTTGTACTTTAGACTTCATCTCAAATAAACCTTAACCGTACATTCAGATAATCGACAATATTTGACTTCACCTTTCTGTTCTGTTATATTGGCTATTCAATAAACAAAATAACTGTCGCTTTGGTAAAAGTACACAACTGTGTACGCCTTAGAGTGCGTGGGGGAAGCTTGGTGACTGATTGCTTAGACAACAATCAGAATTCCGGCACTGTCCCGCAGCGGTGATGGCGGTTCAACAACCACCTCAGTCCGAATGCCCACTTTTACCATTGCTTGTGTTCTTCCTTCGTGGAAAAAGGGGGCCAAGCGCATAACAAAGCGTTATGACGAAGCCCCGCCAACTTGGCGGGTTTTTTATTGGCATAGCCTCAATTTCGGTCGGCAACCTTTTTCTACTGAAAGGTTGCTATTTTTTTAGGAGAATCCATTGAGTTCTACGCCAACAACAACACCCTATACACGTCATCTGTTCATCTGTACGGGCAAATATTGTGATCCTGAAGGCAAAGCACCGGCGCTTTATCGAAAATTAGGCCCAATGCTTGGTAAATTATCACAATATTCCAATCCCTGTCGGGTGAAACGCGGTGAAACCCCTTGTTTGGGCATCTGTCATAGTGGCCCAATCGTGGTGGTTTACCCTGATGGTATATGGTATCACAGTGTTGATGAACACGTATTAAATCGTATCATCAATGAACACCTTATTGGTGGGCAACCGGTGACAGATTATATCTTTTATCAATTACCACAACCCGAAACAATATAAATTTTGCCAGCAGCAAACCTTTAGGGGATAATAATTCACGCTCTCGAAAGAGAATCATGAAATGATTCCACATCAAATTTTGGTGGGCTTGTTTTCCAAAATGCAGATGATCAGCTTTTTAGGGCCAGTGTGGCTCAAGACATCAGCTTTGGCCCGCTAAATCTGGGATGAAGCACGGCAACGGTGCAGGCTGCTGCGGGGTTGTGCGAAATCAGCCATTTGCTGGACCGACCTACCCACGTCTTGAGTTGTGGCGAAAAAGCCTGGGCGGCCTTGGCTGGGGTCCTTGCTATGGAACCAGATGTACTGGTCGCCGACGAATTTTTGGCTAGCCTTGACCCTTGGATACGATTGAGTATCTTTGCGATATTTAAACGACTTCATAACCGAGTAGCTGAGGGCAAGATAATGAGCAGGTCCTGGAATGATTGAACGCGGGGTTGGAGTGATTATCAATGTATCATCCATCGTTGATAACATTCCAACTGAAGGAAATGTCACATACGGGGCAACCAAAAGTTTTTTGACAGCCTTTTCACAATCATTACAAGTTGAACTCCAAAACACAGGGGTACGGGTGCAAGCACTCTGCCCTAGTTTTACCAAAACCGAATTTCATCAAGATATCATCGAATTTAGAAACTTCAAACAAACCGATCTCCCTGAGGCAATGTGGATGACCGCCGAAGATGTTGTGAAGGAGTCTTTAGCGGCCTTGAGGACAACTCAAGTTGTCGTGATACCAGGTGCTTTGAACAAAGTGTTGCGCCAGATCATAAATACACCAATTCTTGGTGATCTAGTTTTGAGTAGAATCAGACAAAATTTTTAGGCTTGAGTTTACAGTACTAAAAACTCTACAAACTCGATAAAATTGCCGAAACATCGCCCCTGCCCTAAGATGCAATGATATCCAACTTTGGGGTGATAGTAATCAATGAAGGTAGCCGTTCTCGCAGACATACACAGCAATCTCATTGGCTTTCAAGCGGTGATAGAGCACATTGAAGCTTGGGGGCCGGATCAAGTCATTTTCGGAGGCGACATTGTCAATCGTGGCCCGCGCCCCTTGGAATGCCTGGAGTTGTTGCTGACAAAAGAAGCGCAGGATGGTTGGTTGAGCGTTAGAGGCAACCACGAAGATTATGTGGTGGTTCATTCTCGGCCTAATGCCCCACGCAGTGGCATCTTGTTTGAAATTCACCAAAATGCCTACTGGACGTATCAAAAGTTGGGAGAGGATGTCACGGCTTTAGAGCGAATGCCTTTTCAACAAAGTATCAATGGGCCGGATGGTAGCGAGGTGCGTGTGGTTCACGCCTCAATGTTGGGTAATCGAAATGGCATTTTCCCAAGGACCTCGGATGAGGATATCCGCGAAAAGATGGCACCGCCCCCAACCGTGCTGTGTGTTGGGCACACCCACTGGCCCCTGATCCGACACGTGGATGAGACCTTAGTGGTCAATGTGGGCTCGGCCGGGCTTCCCTTTGATGGGGATGATCGCTTGAGTTACGCGCAACTGGTCTGGCAAAATGGTGACTGGCAGGCTGAAATTATCCGGTTGCCCTATGACAAAGATAAAAATGAACAGGACTTTCACGAGAGCGGCTTTCTGACCGAAAGTGGTCCCTTAGCCCCGCTCGTATTAAATGAACTGCACACGGCCCATCCCCGACTTTATCGCTGGACAGTGGAAAACGAAGAGCAGGTTTTGGCGGGCGAAATCACGCCTGAGGCGGCGGTGGCGCAGTTTTTAGAGAAAATAAAGAGTCAATGACAAATCAAATTTTACAAACAAACACTTCATTATTACTCATCGGGCACGGGAGCCGAGATCCAGAGGCCATTGCTGAATACAATGCCTTTGCTCACAGTTTGGGCGAACAGTTACTCATGCCCGTCCACCCCTGCTTTCTTGAATTTGCCGATCCACCGATTGTGGATGGCATTAGAGCCTGTGTTGAGTCGGGGGCACAACGCGTGGTCGCTTTGCCGCTCTTTCTGGGGCCGGCTGGACATCAAAAAAACGATGTGCCCAGCATCATTAATTGGGCCAAGCAGGAGTGGCCTCATATTGAATTCAAGTACGGCACGCCCTTGGGACCACAACCTCAAATTATTGAAGTTTTAGCTGAGCGAGCCATCGAAGCCATCGGTACCAGCCTAAACGAGATTGCCCCTGAAGATACCGCGCTCGTCCTTATCGGGCGGGGTAGCCGTGATCCTGATAGCAACTCGGATGTACCAAAAATTGCTCGAATGTTATGGGAAGGCCGGAAGTATGGCTGGGTTGAAACCGCCTACTATGCCCTAACCAAGCCCGACATCGAAACGGTGATCGAGCGGTGTGTTAAACTCGGGGCTAAACGTATTATCAGCCTGCCCTTCCTACTCTTCACGGGTCGTATTCGACAAAGGCTTGATGCCAAAGTCGTAGCAATGAGAGAGCGTTTCTCGGATGTACAAATCTTGACTGCAGAGCATCTGAGCAGTCATCCTGGGGTGACCGACGCTGTGTTATATCGTTATGAACAGGTGATGGAAGGCACGGCGGCAATGACCTGCGACTTGTGTAAGTATCGCAATCAATTTGTTGGTTTTGAAAATGAGTACGGCCTGCCTCAATACTCTGATCACGCCCACGGGATGCGGGGCGTCCCCCACGCGCACGGGGCTAACGGCGTGGATTACGATCTTCTGATCCAAAGCATGTTGCCGCCGCAATATCAAAATGGGGAGACAGCCAGTGCGGCCCCGATGGGCTCGGCAGACTTTCAATATGCCGCCGATGGTTCGGTGGCGTGGGATGTGATGTGGACAGGCTACTGTGATTTAGCCTTGGCCGGTGGAGCACCTCATCGCGGCAATCTACTTGAGCCGGTCGCACCGGAAATAGTGGCCGCCAATCCGGCGGGCTACGAGAAAGTTCTCGCCGAATTAGAACGGGGCATCGGTCTTGTTTCCAATCTCCCGGTCATTCGCAGCGAGTCGCTCGGCTGGATCGGGGTTGAGTGCCACGATGAGGAGATGGCTCTCTGGCTTCTCCGCGCCATTATCGTCGAGAACATTTGTGTTCGCCGTGAAGGAAAGGTGCTCTATCTCCCGGCTGGTCCTGATTTCACCTTGGAGAAGGAAATCAAAAATGTGATCACAGCCATTGCCAAAACGCATCACTACTGGGTAGAGCATATTCGAGTGGTTCGGTAATTAAACGATTGTAGATTTTGATTGAGGATAATGCCGAAAACAAATGACAAATCCTTCCACATTTAGTTTACCTTGTGTTCGTATTCTTGAAACAAATCTAGGAAAGATAGATGCAGCAGTTGAATGTACCGAGCTTGCAGTTCGTGAGTTTATTACAAATTGCTTCAGTGCTGAGGTACCAGAAAGTTACATACAAGAACTTTCAAAACGACATAGCGTTAGGGTTAACAGTGTAAATTTGGATTTCTTAAAGGTCCGTGTTTCTCAGCTTAATGTTATAGCAGTTTATCAACAGTGTGAAGACTTTTTAGAAAATTTTCGAGATGAACATCCACTTTCAATAAGCTGGAATTTTGATGATGGAGATGGTAACAAGAATAGTTTACTTAAACGTATTGTAAAAAATCTTGCACCAAATTATCCAACGGCCAAGAATCTAGTAGGTCCACTAGAAGTAGATTTGTTTGAGCACTATCGCTTAGTTCGCAATCGATTTGTTCATCCAAAAATTGATCATCACACAAAAATTGACTCAAAAGTCCCAAAACTTCGACAAGAAGTAGGTCAGACTGAAGATTACAACAAACTTAATGCTCCAAATATTTACCATGAAATTTCCTTTGATGATTTTATTTTATTTACACGAGTTATAAAAAATCTTGCGCACAGGCTATGCAATATCAGCAGGCCTACTGACGACGAGCTAGCTCAGGCTGCTATTCGAGTTATACGATCAGATCGTCATACAAAGACGTTTCAAAAACTAAAGAGATTAGGTAATAATCCACAACGAACACATAATCTACTTAAAGCTTTTTTACGAGAAATGTATAAGCTTGATAACAACGAAGTTGAGCCAGTAATTCAAATTATACAAAAAGATCTGCTAGCTTAATGGTAGAGCGTCCCCCTCCATCAACACATTAACAATCTATTAGTGTATTGATGAAGGGGAAGGTTGAGGTTCGAATCCTTAGCAGATCACCTAAATTTATTGGGCAACCAAATGACACAAACCTACATCAACAATCCAGCGACCATCGCCACAAACTCATTCTCCCTGATCCGACAGGAGCTACGCGAGGCAGGCTATATATTTGAACCACATTCAGCCGCTGTAATCGAGCGTATTATCCACAGCACCGCCGATTTTGACTTTGCCGACATCACCCAATTTAGTGCTGGGGCGATTGAGGCGGGTGTCCAGGCCATCCAGCAAGGCTGCGCAATTATGACGGACGTAAATATGGTGCGGGTGGGGATTAGCCAACGCCGATTGAATACATTCGGTGGATCATTGCATTGCTTTGTCGCAGATGAGGCGATCCGTCAAAGGGCCGAAGCAGGGGGCACTACCCGCAGTGTGATGGGCATCCGGGTCGCTGCGGAGCAAGGGTTGCTCAATGAGGGCATCGTCGTCATTGGCAATGCGCCAACGGCGTTGTACGAAACGATCGAGCTAATTGAGCGAGGCTTACGTCCAGCGCTGGTGATAGGTGTTCCTGTTGGCTTTGTCAGTACCGTCGAAAGTAAGGCTGCGTTAGCCGAGGTCACGCAAATCCCTTGGATTGTGACCAAAGGTCGCAAAGGCGGCTCACCTGTAGCCGTAGCAATTGTGAATGCCCTACTACGACTGGCGGCGGATGCACCCGCCACAGCCGTGGATTAATTGTAAACTTTGAAGTAAAGAAATTGATGGAAGTTTTTGAGCGCTGCCGAAAAGCAATCGCATATCTTAGTGTCGTCGAAGCCTTTGAACCGTTGGCGACGGATGAAACCACAAAGACAGAAGACCAACCAGTCATCAAGGATTTGGGAAATGGTTTGGTCGTGAGCTACCTCGTCGATATGGGGGAACAATTTGAGTACGTCAATCAAGGCCAACTTGATGAAGCGGCGTTGACCACAGACACTTTGTATCACATTGGCATCAACAATCTCGTTGATTTAGCCAACAAGCACATTCGTCTGAAACCGCACAGCAACATCTATGGCATCTTTGTCGAAGGTAATTTCGAAGCCTCAATGATGTTGCTCTCGACGTTGTGGGAGAAGAATCTCAAGAATTATGTAAAAGGTGATTTTTTGTTGGCGATTCCTGCGCGTGATGTCGCTGCCTTTGGTGACAGCGACAATCCAGAGGTAGCAACGGAGCTACAAGCCCTCATCGACCGCATTTGGCCGAGTGGGGAACATTTATTATCAGACAAGATTTATCAGCGGGTTGATGGTGAGTGGCAGGCGTACGGGGTAGAGGAAAGGGTCTAGAAAAATTTAATCACTAGCCACCAATCACTAACCACTATCTTTTTATGACAAAACAGACAAAAACAACCCAAACAAAATACCCTGTCCCCCCTCGCAAACGAGATGGTACCCGTACGGGCTACACCACAGGAAGCAATGCCTCAGCAGCGGCCAAGGCTGCGACGATTGCCCTTCTCACAGGCCAATGGCCAGAGGAAGTGAGCATTACGCTACCGATTGGTGAGACTACGACGATGACGCCTGTCGAGCGAGAGATGGGTGAGGGTTGGGCCGCATGTTGTATGGTTAAAGATGCGGGGGATGATCCTGATGCGACACATGGTGCCCTCATTGGGGCCAGGGTCAGTTATGTGGACACGCCGGGCCTACATCTGGAAGGTGGTGTGGGCGTTGGTCGAGTGACGCTGCCGGGGTTGGGGTTGGAGGTCGGCGGTCCTGCCATCAATCCAGTGCCTCGCCAGCAAATTCAGGACAATGTTTGGGATGGCATCCGAGAGGCCCACCCTGATACCCCTGACTTCCTCGAAACCCACGGCCTTGATGTCATCATCAGCGTACCCGACGGCAAAACCATCGCCAAGAAAACGTTGAATGAGCGACTGGGCATCATCAACGGGATCAGCATTCTGGGCACCACTGGCAAAGTCTTTCCCTACAGCACAGCGGCGTGGCGAGCCAGTGTCATCCAAGCGGTGGAAGTTGCTGCAAAAAATAGCGTAGAGAAAGTGGTGCTGGCTACGGGCGGGCGCTCTGAAAAGTACGCGATGCAAATCTTCCCTGAGTTACCAGAGGTCTCTTTTGTCGAGTTAAGTGTCTTCACGGGCGATGCCTTAAAAACGTGTGTGGCTCAGGGTGTGCAAGCGGCAGTTTTTGTCGGAATGATGGGCAAGATGGTCAAAACAGCCCAGGGGCATATGACCACCCACGTCGCTGGCAACCAAGTCGATTTTGGCTTTTTGGCCCAAGCTTGCCGTGACAGCGAGGCCCCAGATGATCTCGTCGAAGCGGTCGCCAATGCCAATACAGGCCGACACTTTCTAGAATTGTGTCAAGAGTGGGATTTTATGGCTCCGGTTGAACGGGTTGTGGAGCTGGCCCTCAAAAGCTGTTTGGACTTTATTGATCATAAAGAAGGAACCATGTCGCTTGAAGTCATCCTGGTCGATTTTGATGGCACAATTTTAGGTCGGGCCAAGCAGGAAGCCACGCAATCGGTCACCACGCAGGAAACCGCCCCGTCTCTAGTTGAGCGTCTAAGCAGTACCGATCCGGCTCGATCATACGATGATGAAGAAATTATGAATGAACATCGCCGCAACAAGCAGACGACGTCAGGCTCGGGTTCGAAGAGTAGTTAATGTTGACTGATGTAACCTCACCTCCCTCAAAATCAATAAGCACCATCACCACCGAAAAAATCTTGATTGTTGGGTTAACAGCAGCCGGGACAGACAGTCTCCCGCAAACACTGCACCATCAGATCACCCAAGCCGATTTGCTAGTGGGGGGACGACGACATTTGGGGTATTTCCCAGACTTTACGGGCGAGACGCTGGCCATCACAGCAAACATACCGAAGGTCGTTGAGCGGCTCAAGCAGGCGCTGTCGGCTAAAGAACGGGCAGTAGTTTTGGCCTCGGGCGATCCGATGTGTTACGGTATCGGCAGCACCTTACGCCGATACCTCCCAGCCGAAGCGTTACATATCATTCCCGCCCCAAGCGCCTTTCAATTGGCTTTTTCTGCCTTGGGCGAACCCTGGGATGACGCTACCCTTCTCAGTGCCCACGGGCGGGCCTTGGCAGATGTCATTCAACAAGTCCGAATTACTTCTAAAGCGGCCATCCTGACTGACAACAACCACACCCCAAAAGTTATCGCCAAAGCCTTGATCGATGCCGGTGTAGCGAGCGAAACACAGGTAGCAATTTGTGAAAATTTGGCTGGACCGGATGAACGAATTGTCCGAACTCAATTGGACCAGGTTGATCAGCAGTCATACGCGTCGTTGAATGTATTTGTTGTATGGAATCAACCCATCAAGCCAAATATCCCCCACCTGCCAGGCCTCCCCGACAACACCTACTCCACCTCGGCCAATCAAATCACCAAACGCGAGGTTCGCCTCTACGGCTTGGCAGAATTGGCGCTCGGGCCGCAGGAAGTGATGTGGGATATTGGGGCGGGGAGTGGCTCGGTCAGCCTTGAGGCGGCTCGGATGCAACCCACAGCCAAGGTATACGCTGTGGAAAAGCGGGCCGAATTATGCCAACATTTAGCCGAAAATTTGCGGCGATTTCCCGCCCCAAATTTACAATGGACCGAAGGCGTAGCCCCCGAAGCCTGTGAGGCTTGGGCCGATCCCCACTGCATCTTTATTGGTGGTAGTGCTGGACGATTGGGAGAACTTATAGATTTAGCCAAACATCGCCTCCATCCAAACGGGCGATTGGTTATCAATCTGGTCACGCTCGACAATCTGCAACTCATTCGTGATCGTTTACCCGACGCCCAGATTGTCCAGAGTCAATTTAACCGAGCCGTCCCAATTTTGGAGACCATACGATTTGAGGCGATTAATCCAGTGTATGTGGTGAGTTGGAGAAAATGACAAATTTCAAATTAACAGGCGTTGGGGTTGGCCCCGGTGACCCTGAATTAATCACGATCAAAGGGCTGCGAGCCATTGAAGCGGCGCAGCTTATTTTTGTGCCCCGCAGCACAACTGGTGAACAAAGTTTGGCCCTACGCATTGTGGAACCGTGGCTCAAGCCAGACCAGCAAGTCGTTAAACTCTCATTGCCAATGACCCGCAATGCCGATCAATTGCTGTCGGCGTGGCAGGCGGCAGCAGATGTGATTGCGGCGGCGTACACAGAAAGTCTCACCCTTGCAGGGGGAGGTTTGGAGGGGGTAGAGCAGTCGGGTTCAACCACAAATAGGTCCGCCTTCGAACATTTCTCCCCCCTAAATCCTCCCGCTGGGGGGACTTCACAGGAAGCCCCCGGTATTACGGGTGTCTACCTTCTCCTCGGCGATCCGTTGCTGTATGGCACCTTTATCTACATTTGGCAACAACTACAGGAGCGTCATCCTGAGATTGCCATTGAGATGATTCCGGGAGTGACCTCTTTTGCCGCCGCAGCGGCGGTCAGTCACTTTCCGTTGAGCACCACCTCTGATCGGGTGGCGATTATCCCAGCCAGCTATGAGACCGATGACGCCCAAATTCGTCGTTTATTTGACGATTACGAGACAGTCATCTTTCTCAAAGTCGGCCCTGTTTTGCCACAAATTCTGGAAACGGTAGAGAATTTGGGGTTGATGGAGCAGGCCCTGTTTGCCGAGCGGGTCGGAATGCCTGAAGAAAAAATTGTGGTCGGGGCTGATATACAGACTCTGCGAGGTCAGCGCAGGCCATATTTATCGTTGTTGATCGTAAGATCAGGAATTGATAAATCGTAGTTACGTAAGCCTAGCGACAATTACGATTTACCAAATTACCAATTACCAGATAAGGAAATATCGTGAACACAGACTATACATTCACCGTTACGCCCGGAACTGTCTACTTCGTTGGAGCCGGACCCGGTGCCCCGGATTTGATTACAGTGCGCGGGCAGGAGATCATCGCCCAAGCCGATTTGATTTTATATGCAGACAGTTTGGTTGAGGAGAGTGTGGCTGGGTTGAGCCGAAAAGCAACGGCCCAAATTGCGACCTCATCAGGCTTGCACTTGGAGCAGATGCTCGACCTGATGATCAAGGCCGTCGAGGAAGGAGGGGTCGTCGCTCGTGTGCACAGTGGTGACCCAGCATTGTACGGCGCGGTCCACGAGCAAATGGCTCATTTGGAGGACCACAACGTTCCCTACGAAGTGGTGCCAGGCGTAACGGCTGCCTTTGCCGTAGCTGCCGATTTAAAGACGGAATTAACCGTGCCCGACGTCGTTCAAACGATTATTTTGACCCGGACTGCGGGGCGGACGACAATGCCAGAGGGTGAAGATTTACAGGCGCTGGCCGCGCCAGGAGCCTCATTGGCGATTTATCTGAGCATCAGCCGCATCAAGCACGTGGTGAATGATTTGCTGGCCAGCGGCGGGTACACCCCAGAGACACCTGTGGCCGTCTACCACAAAGTGACGTGGCCGGACGAAAGTTCAGTGGTAGGTACATTGGCTGACATCGTGGAAAAGGTGAAAGCCGTCGGCTACACCAAACACGCCCTCATCTTGGTCAGCCCGGCGCTTGATCCTGAGTTGAAAGGCGAAAAGCGTCGCACAAGCAGCCATCTGTATGACAAGACTTACACCCACCGCTTTCGACGCGCCGTTGATTTTAAGCGCGACAAAGAAAAGCAGGAGGCAGCGGGCGAGATCAAAGGTGTCATCGCTGGGGAGAAGCATCTCGGCAGCCAAAGCGTGCGCCAAGGCCGGGTAGTTATTGGGATTACCAAACGCGGTAGTGAACTCGCGGCAAAACTAGCTCACGATTTAAAGGCCGATTGTGCCATCCCTGAAAAATTTATCGAGACCGCTAAACATCTGTCTCAAAACGGGCACTCGACGACAGTATCGCCTTATTTAGACTCGGCGCTGGCTGAAATTCGCCGTCGTTGGTCGCATTATAGCCAGCTAGTTTTGGTGATGCCAAGTGGTGTTGCCATCCGAGCGATGAGTCCACTGTTGGGTGACAAAACGAGTGACCCAGCGGTGGTTTGTTTGGATGAGGCGGGACAATCGATTATCCCCTTGTTGGGAGGCCATCAGGCGGGCGCTAATGGGCTGGCCGAGCAAATTGCAGCCATCACTCAGGGCCACGCCGCTATCACCACAGCCAGTGACGTGCAGGGCAAAGCGGCCTTAGATTTACCCCCAACCACGGGTGGGCGTCGCTGGGCTATCGATCCGGCCAGCGCCTTGACCCACGCTTCGGCGTCATTGGTCAACGATGAGGCCATTGGGGTGTTTATCACACCTGATTTGCCCGAATCAACCAAGCGTCAAGCCCAGGAATGGCTAGCCACCAGTGATAATGTCACGTTCGTTGAAACCTTGGATGATTTAGATTTGGATGCTTATGCGGCGGGATTAATCATTAGTCATCACACGCTGAGTGACCACCATCAACACTTTTTACGAAAGAGTGTACTTTATCGACCTGCCGTTTTGATTGCGGGAATGGGGTGTAAACGGGATGTTCCGGCTGAGGAGTTGCGGGAAGCTCTGCACCAAACGCTACAAGACGCAGAATTAGCCATAGAAAGTATGCAAACATTAACCACAGTTGATTTGAAAGCAGATGAGGTTGGCCTACGGACATTTGCTAAGGCAATAAATATTCCTTTGCAAATCGTGTCGCAGACTGAACTCCAAGCCCTTGAGCCAGCCAATTTTAGTCCCAGCGCAGCCCAAGAAAAATTTAATCTGCCAGGAGTCGCTGAACCCTGCGCTGTGATTACGGCGGGAGCAAAGGGACAGCTCATTGTTCCCAAACGTAGTTTTGCCCAATGTACGGTCGCAATTGCCTTGGGAGGAAGCGATGCGTAATCATCAAGCTGAACTTTCGCTGGTTGGGCTGGGGCCGGGTGATTTTGCGCAACTAACCCACGCTGCTCAACAGGCTTTACAACAGGCAGATGTGGTCATTGGGTATCAGGTTTACATCGATATGGTTCGGCCTCTATTGGATGAGGCGCGACAAGATGTTGTTATCAGCCCGATTGGGAACGAAATGGAGCGGGCTGAGCAAGCGGTGACAACGGCCGCCGAGGGGCAACACGTCGCGATGATCAGCAGTGGGGACATCGGCATTTATGCGATGGCTAGCCCTATCTTTGAAGTACTACGCGCAAACGACTGGGATGGATCAGTCCCCGAAGTGACTGTCTACCCCGGTGTCAGCGCCATCCAAGCGACTGCGGCACGGCTGGGTGCACCCCTGGGGCACGATTTCTGTACCATCAGCCTGAGCGATTTACTCACCCCCTGGTCGGTCATCGAGCGACGCTTGCAAGCGGCGGCTTGGGGTGACTTCGTCATCGCCTTTTACAATCCCCGTAGTCAAAAACGGGATTGGCAATTGCCTGCCGCGCTCGACATTCTTCGGGCCTATCGTCCAGCTACCACCCCGGTTGCCATCGCCCGCAATGTGACCCGTCCCGATGAACAAATTTCAATCACCACATTAGCTGATCTAGATCCAACGCAGGTTGATATGTTCACGTTGGTCCTTATCGGGAATAGCCAGAGCTACACATTGGCGGATCGGATTGTCACACCGAGGGGGTATGTAAATGAGGGAAGCCCTCCCAGCCCCCCAAAGGTGGAAAGTCAAAGTAATTCTCCGCGTCAGGAGGCTAGGGGGGAGGAGACCGTTTACCCTGTCACCCTCATTCACCCTAAGACACTGCACGCTGTTGTTGTCGGGGGTGGTCCCGTGGGCGAACGCAAGGTGCGAGGCTTACTCGCGGCAGGAATAGTGGTCACCCTGATCACACCAGAAGCAACAGAAAATCTACAGGCTTGGGGCAATGAGGGGCAAATCAACTGGACCCGTCGGCCTTATCAAACGGGCGACTTAGCTGAGGCCACTCTCGTATTTGCCGCAACCAATCAGCGCGCCATAAACGCCCAGATCGCCACTGAGGCCAAACAGCGAGGGGTGTTCTGCAATGTCGCCGATGTACCAAGCGATGGGACATTTCACGTTCCAGCTGTACATCGACAGGAGAGTCTAGTCATCTCGGTCAGCACATCCGGGAATAGCCCAGTTCGGGCTAAACAGATACGCGATGAGGTCGCAGGATGGCTGGAAACGAACTAATTATGAATAAAATACTAATCACTTGCCACTAACCACTGTATTTATGGAGATTGGGTTATGAATAAAAATGGATCAATCAAGACAGGAAAAGCATATTTAGTTGGGGCGGGACCGGGTCGAGCAGATTTGATAACGGTTCGAGGCTTGAATTTACTACGGCAGGCCGAAGTCGTACTGTATGATCGCTTGATTCCTCAAGAGCTTCTCGATGAAATTCCGCCGGTGGCTGAACAAATCTTTGTGGGGAAAGGCCCAGATAATCACGTCAAAACACAGGATCAAATTATTGAGATTTTGGTCAATCGAGTGGCAGCAGGCAAAGCGGTTGTTCGGCTCAAAGGCGGTGATCCCTTTGTATTTGGGCGCGGAGGCGAAGAGGTTTTGGCCTTGGCGGAGGAGGGATTACCCTATGAAATTGTCCCAGGTGTATCTTCTGCGCTAGCAGGCCCGGCTTACGCAGGCATCCCCGTCACTCAGCGTGGCGTCGCCACCTCTTTTGCCGTTGTCACAGGGCACGAAGATCCTACCAAGCCTGAAAGTATGACCGATTGGAGTGCTTTGGTCCACGTACCAACCCTGGTGATTTTGATGGCGATCAAACACATTCGACAGATCAGCATTGACTTGATTGAGGCAGGACGCAATCCTGACACACCTGTAGCTGCGGTCAGTTGGGCCACCACGGATCAACAGCAGGTGTTACGGGCCACCTTGAGTACCCTACCTGACCTCATCGCTGCCAACAAACTCCCCACCCCGGCTGTGATCGTTATCGGTGAGGTGGTCAATCTCAATGATGTGTTAGCGTGGTTTGAGCCAAGTGGAGAGGCGGCGGGCTTTGTCCCTATTGAGACAGGGGTGAGAGTCGGCCAGAATGGTCACCTGAATGGAGTGAAACCCCTACAACAAGCTAACGCTACAAATCAATAGAGCTCTGGCTTTGAGTCAAAAAGGGAGGCGTGTAGATAACACGTCTCCCTTTTTTATCAGATTCTCAACTATTTATTGCTATTTATATATTTATCCTTCGTGATGATGCCTCACATGGCGGAAGGCAATCAAGCTTACGGCTAACGCGCCAACTACGACACCTAACAAAAAGACCAAAATAGACGCAGAAATGGATAAACCAAACATGATAACCTCCTTTATCATCAATGAACTGCACTATTTACTTTTTAACCCAAATCTAAAAAATCTTAAACTATATTAATTGTACTCTTTTGACGCGTTAACATCAAATCAATCTTACAGCATTAATCTCTTCACCTCTCCTTAAAAGCATTTAGCAGAAAGTTTTGGAAAACAAAGAATTGCTCAAAAATCGAAAATAGCTCCAAACGAGATCAATTTCACGCCAAATCTAGAAGTAAACGGTCAAATTGATCTCGTTTGGAGAAAAATCGCTAATCGATATTCATCGGTTTTTCTAAAATTTCTTGCCGTTTACTTCACAACTATTACAAAAAAACTAGTAAATTATGGTTATTTAATTGATTGAAAAAAATCAACTCACATCAGGAGTTTCCCTACCCTGAAAAATAGCGTCATTAGCCGAAACCCGCCTGGGTATTGGCGTAGCAGGCATATTACTCAATTCCAATTTCAAATTCTGAAGGTAAAGCGGCTCAAAAATAAGCCATTCTTTTTTTGTCTTAACACTCCACTTATTTGGAAAATGTGGTTAGAATTGAAGTATCTGAACTCTATCATTTCGGGTGAGAGGCAAAACTGAATTGATCAAACCTCAATATTTTAATTTAACTGAGAAAATTGTAGTGTCATCTCCCCCTATCCCTTAGTAACAGTTGGACAAAAAATCAACTCGAAATGATACAGAATAGATATCAAAATGTTCTTGAATTAGTCTATTCGAAAATTCTACGACGAGAAAGGAAAATCTGAATTATGAAAAAAATTGGAATTGTACTTTTAATTTTAGGGGTAAATCTCTTTATTGGGATGATGATGTTGGTTAGTACGACCACAGCCTCTGGACCGGTGAGCTGGGGGTATGATGGCTCCGAAGGGCCTGATAATTGGGGGGCATTGAGCGAAGAATATGCGGTCTGTGCGGCAGGGATTGAGCAGTCGCCCATCAATATTCCGGTAAGTGCCCCCATCAACCCAGCTGATATCGTGTTCAACTATCAACCCACAGCCGTCAACATCCTCAACAATGGACACACCATTCAAGTCAATTACGACGAGGGTAGCTCAATTCAGATTGACGGCAAAACTTTCAATCTTCTCCAATTCCACTTCCACCGAGTTAGCGAGCACACTATCGGCAATACCGCTGCTGAGTTGGAAATGCACTTGGTCCACGCCAGTGCCGAAGGTGAATTGGCGGTTGTTGGGGTGATGATGAATCGCGGCAGTGAGAATACGGTCTTGGCCCCAGTTTGGGACAACCTGCCCTCCACCGAAACCGCTGTCGCCACCATCAGTGGGGCCAGCTTGAACATCGCCGAGGCGCTACCCGCTGATCGTTCTTACTATCGATACGCTGGTTCTTTGACCACTCCGCCTTGTACAGAAGGCGTCAACTGGTTTGTGATGGCTAACCCAATTGAGTTGTCTGATACCCAAACCGCCGTTTTCGATTTCATTTTCAGCAACAACTATCGCCCCGTTCAGCCGATCAATGAGCGTGACTTTCTGATCAGCTCTGAACTCACCGCTCCTGAAGCTCTCCCGGACACTGGCGGCGTTCCCTTGCAAACCGCTGGCATCTTGCTGAGTCTCGGGATGATCATTACCGGCATCGGAATGGTTGCTTTTGCGGGGATGAATAAACCTCGGAGTACACTGGCTTAATTTGAGGTGGGGGTAGTGACAGTTTAGGGGTTTGATGTTTTATTTTTGAAAAACACGGATGAAAATCGAGATGATTTTAATCACTCTATCACATCTCATCCGTGTTTTTCTTTATATTACTACTGTGACGAGAGCCACTCACCCCCCCGAAAACGCCAGCGGGGGAAAATAATTCGGAGTAGTCCTTGTGAGGCCAAAAAGGTGGTAATCCATACAGCACTGTAATGAGCTACAAATGTTATAATATCTAAATTTGGGTCAACGCCAGGCAAGCCACTTAAACGAAAAATCAGCCAAATAACAAGTGCCTCAAAAATACCGGCAGCAAGCTGAAAGGCAGGCGGCCAATCTCGGTCCCAGCGAAAGGTTTGCAAGAAGTTGTAGAGAATATCCCAACCAAAGCCGAGGATCAAAACATACATCACTAAAATAAAGGGCGTAAAAAAGCTTGGCAGAAAAAATGAAAAGATCAGGCTGATTGCAAAGCCAATTGTCAACAGTAAAAGTAGGCGAGTTTGCCATCGCCCTTGTAAGGTAGGTGTCATGGTCGTACTCCTCCGGCCCAACGTAGCCATTGCCATACAGATTTTGGACCATTAAGGTATTTGATATTTGTAGCGTCAGAACGGACTAAAGCATCGACTGAGCATTGGGCTGCATATTGCAATCCCAAAAAGCTATCGACCGGGGCATAGGGGCCTTGTAGCGTCGCAATCCCACTAGCAAAGACACGACCAGTCCCATTTGCCATACCAAGTACCTCAAAATCATTGTTGATTTTTAAGTATTTTGCTGGGGTATACCCCAACTCATAATGCTCAATTAAATCTTTGAGTAGTGGATTTTGGTCCACCCCAGAAATTAGGCCGGTGCCATCAATAATAAAGTCTGCGGTCAAATCAATTTGCTCGGTGATCGGCTCTGTGCTGTGAATCTTTGTAAGTAACTTGCCATTATCCTGCTGATCTACCCGGTCCACATTACCAAAACGCAGGCGATACCACCTCTCACGTTGGCCCGTTTCAATAATATCCTGCCAATCTTTGCGATCAGCAGTAGTTGTTCCTCCCCATTGTTTTAACAGATTTTGCTGTTCTTCAGAATCAACCTGTGCCATCAATTTACGTAAATCGCCACCCCAACATGCTTTGGGCCAGTTAAATGGCTGAAACTCCCAGTGATTTTTGACAAATCGTTGTGCCCGCTTATATCCATGCCCTTGAATAATCGGTGATCTGACCAGATGCAAAATATTAACATCCTTTTCAGAACGTTGCTGACGTACTTCGTAAACACGTTGAATTACTCGCGAAGCGACAATCCCGCGTCCACGGATCATCACAGTTCCGCCATACTTACTGAGATAGTCATAAATATGATCGTGATCTTCATACGCATTCACCACACACCTTAAATCACGTGTTTTGTCACGGTATTTCTTTAGATCATCCAACAGTCGAATCGCAGGATACCCAACGGCGATATGCAGATATTTAGCTACTAAAAATTTATGGACACGCTTTTCTGGATTGGTTGTTTGGGAATAAGCAACCACATAACGATCATCATCTGTTTTTCGGATGGCTCGTACCCGGCCGTATTGCCAGATATCGTTCCATCCAATTCGAGTAGCCTCTCGGTCAATTGAAGCAAACACATTTCCACTACGAGGGGTATAAGTTTCGGCCAAGGTTGGCTCCCCAAAGATTTGCCAAGTGATGTAAGCCATTTGCTTCAGATCACCCTGAAGAAGACTATGCCAAGCTTCGCGTACCGCATATCCAGGCCACCCCCAAAGATTATCAGGACAAGAGTCAGAGTTTGAGCGCAATCGTTCATGATCGGGAATTTGGGAATAACGACAAAGTTGTCGATAATTCCCGTAGGGCTTTCCGTCATCAAAGCTCCCAATCGCGGTAATTTGGTCAGTCGGCACACCGTGGACACGTAAGTAATCCGCCCAGATAAAGCTACCCAACCCACCACCGATGGTGGCATATTCCACATTCCTTAAAGGAAGTTCGCTACGGTACAACGCCTTGATAGAAACCTGCTTCTCATCAAAAAAGGTGGGGGGGAACGCTGGCGTTGAGTCTACATCTGGGATTGTTTGATCTTGGGTCTTTGTTTCAACTAATCCGGAGGAGAACTCCTCAGATATAGTACGATCCAACACAGGAGATACTGTAAAGCGATGGTCCCCAATTTGGATAACATCACCTGTATGCACAATGACTCGTTCACAGGGCTTGTTATTCAGGCGTGTTCCATTTTTTGATCCGAGATCGGTCAGTACAATTTCTGCGCTATCCATCTCAAGCATCGCGTGGTGCCGAGATACCTTTTCGCCACTCAAAACAAGGGTACAGTCAGGATGACGGCCAAAGGTAATGGGTAAGGATAGGGTTCGATTTTCAGATTTGCCTGTCTCTGGATTTTGCCAGTCTAGGCTAATTTCACGATTGGGTTCGGAATCAGTCACAAGTTGTCTCCTCTCTAACATCGTATTGTTAAATAATTGTCTCGCCTGTATCCAGCCGATAGCCACACCAAGGGCAGGTATCGGTTCGCATCTCAACCACATGTCCATTAGGACATTTGACGAGGGGGTTTCCGGTGCTACTTTCGTGGCTCAAAACCTCCAGCTTAACCTTCCCGATTCGAATCACATCACCTGCCGCCAAGCCAGTTCGTTCGGTATACTCTAATATCTCATTATTTACCTGCATCGTATTCGTGCTGCTCAAATTATCGATCCAATACCGCCCCTCCTCTTTAAAGATGCTGGCGTGCTGTCGAGATACGGTTCGATACCGTTTCTCATTCGGGATCACAATATGACAATCCAACTGCCGCCCAATAATAATCGGCAAGTCATCTCCATTGATCGCCAGTTGATTGATTGTGTCCTCAATATGCCATTGTATGGTTAGGGTCATTTTTCACCTTCTTCTTTAGTTTACAGTTGGTGCGCCCTGCATTAGCGTGTCCAAGGTCCAGGACTTGGCGTTGGTAGTGATTCGGGAACACTAAGTGGTTCAGCTCCAGGGGGTGGGGGCAGCTCATCATCAATGATATTTATAGTAGCTACATCCATGTCCCCTATTGAAACGCGCGGATTATTGACCGACAAGATAGTTATAAAAAAATCTTCATTCCCCTCAAATAGAGTATCACTGATAATTTGTGGTAACTCCAAGGGCGAACTTGTTACTCCGGCGGGGAACCTTGCACAAATAGTACATTCACCACCAAAATAGTCGACCCCATCGAGTGCAGTCCCATTACTGGTAGAAACAGTGATAATTTCAACATCTTGATCAATCGGCCGAAGCAATATCAAATTAGCTGTACCGTTCAGACCAGCTGCTTCCTCAACCGAAAATGAACTTTGGCTAAATTGTATAGCTGTTTCATTGTCAATAATATTCAAGGTTGTCGTCAACATTTGAGGCTCAGTTGGTAAAGTTGTAGGAGATGTAAATTGGGTGTTTATCGGATTACTTAATTTTAGCTCAACTGTTTGTGTTAGCACCTCAAATAACGTGTCATCCAATATTTCTATATTCACACTCTGCTCTATTGTCCCTGGCGGAAACTGTAATGTTGTCGCTCCAGGGGGAGCTTGGTAATCCTCTCCCAACGTTGCAGTACCATCACTGATTTCAAGATCGACTGATATAGGTGCCAATGATGTTCCATCGAGTTGAACAGTAATTGGCACTGTACCAGCATCTTCACCAACTGAGGTTGGTGCCACCAGTTGAGCAGAAGGTTTATTAATATCTATGATAGAGACTACAAATGGATTAAGACCACCTATCTGGGTGTTCGTGGGATTTGATAACGTTACCTGAAATGTTTCATCACCCTCACTTTCACTGTTATTTACAATCGGTATCTCTATAATTTGACTTAATTGGCTCGTAGCATCGTAAGTTAGGGTGCCTGTAGTTTCAGTATAATCGTCACCCGCTATTGCTCCTTCCGCCACATCACTTGTCGCATAATCTACGGTTGTAGTTCGACAGGGGGCGGCATCAATGACAACCTCAAGATTTGCGATGCCTGCATTTTCAAGAACTCGGGGATCTTGATTAGCAAAACCAACCGATATTTGAGATTCATTGATCAAGTCGCTAGGATCACTACGGATTGTAAAGGTCGCCATTGTTGAGCCAGTCGGTGTAAATCCGTTTGGCGTAAGGGTAATCAGAATTGTTTCGTCAGGCTCAACGCAACTATCCTGAATAATAGGAATTACAATATCTTGGGTACCATCGCCATTAAAAACTAATACATCACTTATTGGCGTATAATCAACATTTACTTCAGCTGTGCCCCCTGTTACCGTTTCATAATTTACCTGTACGGTTTGATTTGGGGCATTGACTAAGGTCACAGGGATGCTGGCAATGCCATTGCCTAAATCCCCATCCTCTGAGGTAATATCATTCTCAAAAACTAAAACTGGCTCTGGGGTAGGGGGTGGCGGATCTGTAGGTACTAGCGTATTGGTAGGGGGTGGCGGATCTGTAGGTACTAGCGTATTGGTAGGGGGAACAGTTGGAGGTGGTTGGTTAGCAAAAGCTGTGGCTGTGGCCTCAGCATTGACCCGATTTATCATTTCCTGCGTAGCTGTGGCCTGGGCATCTAAAGCTAAAACATTCGCCGCCGTGGCCGAGGCTTCTGCCGCCACCGCCGTTTCTCTGGCAGTTTGAGCATCTTGCCCCCCCACAGCGGCTACAGTTTGAGCGGCCATAGCAGTAGCCTCTGAACTTTGCGAGAGCGAGTCAGCAGCGTCTGCGGTACCCATTGCATCACTCACTTGTCCTGCACTTTCTTGCGCTGCAATCGCAGCGGCTGTACTTGTGGCATCTAAGGCTAAGGCCACATTGCCACGTTCAATATTAAAGAAGATGACAAACCCGATACTAATCAATAATAGAATTGCTAAAATGCCCCCCCCCAGAAAGGCCAATCGTTGGATGTTAGCACGTGACCGCGCTTCGGCGGCGGCCCGTTCCCGCTCTTGGGCGGCCTCTCGCTCTTTTTCTTCCGCTACTCTGCGAGCCGCAGCGGCTTGTTGAGCTTCAATTTCGGCGCGTTGAGCCTCGGCCTCGGCTCGCTCTTGTTGCTCTCTAGCCATATCTTTCTGTTTTTCGGTCTTTCGCTGTTCTGCTTTGATTTGGCGGTCGTATTCCTCCGCTTGAGCCCGCAAACGTCCTAACTCAATGGGATCAGCCACTTGCAATCTTTCTTGAGTTTCTTCAATCCAGGGCACATCGAAAACACGACGGTAAATTCGATTACGGACAATCAAATAATCGCCACTATCTGGAACAACAGCACCTGATAATTTTAAATGTGCAATGACGGCAGATCGCTCATCATTGTGTATTTTCTTCCCTTCACGAATATCACGATAGGCTCCCAAAACTTGTCCTATGGCAGAATTTTCTTGTTCATCATCCACCGCTTCGCGGGTGATGATCGGTGCCCGCACTGTCAACATATCTCGAACAAATTGTAAATTGTGGTCTTTATTACTTTGCTCACCAAAAAAAAGATCATCCACTAACTGATCAATTTCGCCCCGTTGCCAATTTTGTTGTTTGCGAATGGAAACTTCAAAACAAAGCAATTGGGTTAAATAGGGATGACCATTTGTCCATTCAAAAATCCAATTTAATACTCGATTGGCCTGAATGTACGAACCTAAACCTAGCCCTTCCGCTAGGGGTTGAACTTCACTACGCGTAAAATCGGTAATATCTATACGTCGACCAATATTATAAGGAGTTCGCTTTGGGTCTTTAATTAGGTCGCTCGGGGTCACCACCCCAATCAAAACAAAACATAGACGTTTATAGTCAGGATGTTCAGCCCGGGCATTGTAGATTGAACGAATGGCTGCAAAAAAATCATCTGTGAAATCCAAGCTCAGGGTAGTATCAATCTCATCAACAAAAATCACAACCTTAGATTGAATCTCTTGTAAAAGTACGTCTCTAAAAAAGAGGATTAACTGATTGGTCACTGACCGCTTATTTGATTGAGCGGCCCACCAAGTCTTTACATCGGTTTCTAAATCTAAATTGTCCGCGACAATTTCCAGAAAGGTCACATACCACTCTTCTGGGGTTTTTACTTTGGTTCCAATTTCATTGAGGTCAATTTGGGCTGCTTGCCCGCCTATACTTTCAAGCTGTTTGGCTGTACGAACCATCAAACTGGATTTACCCATCTGTCGAGCGGTTAATATCGCAGCGTAGTCACCAGCCTTACACCAAGCGAGCAAATCCTTATCTGCCTGACGAGGGATATAAATACCCCCACTCGCCTGAACCGCTCCTCCGGTTGCATATAATTCTGGTCTAGATTTCATCTGAGCCATTCCTCCAAGTAGTCATTATATAGCTGGCATTGAAATTGGATTACCCCATTCTCACGGCGCACCAAGCCAATGCTTTCAAGATCTCCATAGACAAATTCGTCTGAACAAGTTTTATTTTCGATAATTTCTCGCACCCCTATCCGTAAATCATCTCTCCGATCAAGATAGGATTCGATAGCCTGTAAATGCTCTGCAAAGGGGCCTTCGGCTGATAAGGCTTCCTGAAAAAGTTTAGCCGCTGTCCACCGCTTTTGTTTCACCAAATGAATTGCTTGATGTGTCAAATAGGGTTTTCCATCTAATAACTGATATAGTTGATCGACTTCGGTTGAACTTAAAATTAGATCATATCGGCGATTAAATTCAGCCACTTGCTCCTGATCAAATGGCTCTAACTCGATACGCCCCCCCACATTAAAAGGAGAATGGTTGGGATTGGTAATGAACAAACGAGGGTCGGTGGATGTGACTAAAATCAAATCTAGCTGTTTCCAGCGACGATTATTAGCTCGCTTCCCATGCCATACACGCAACATACTAAAGAAATCCGTGCAAAATGGGCGATTAAATAGATAATCAGTCTTTTCCAATGTCAGCACCAAAGGTTTATCCAAAGATTTTAAGATATGACGCTCCATATATCGTATACAACGATGATTGTTAGCTAAATGGTTATCCCAATGATTTGCAACATCACTTTCTATCCCATCTTCCTCCAATTCACTCGTTATTTGCTCACAAAATTGACGATAGAAGTGTTCGGCGTCATTCAAATTGGGTCCATTAAAAGAGCGAAAATCCAGCGAAACCACCCTTTTTCCCTGCTCGGTGGCAATTGCATGAATACGTTCCAAGAGTGAGCTTTTGCCCATATTGGCAGATCCTCTGATGGTCAAGGTGCTACCACGTTCAGGTTTGATTACATACTGAATTCGCTGATCACTATCGCGCTCAATATAAATTGGCGACTCTAACCGCAATATATCACCAGGATCTTCGGAAGCATTTGAGTTTTCCTGCTCCTGTCCACTTCTTTCGCCGTTGCCCCCATTGTCTTCAACTATTTGAATGATCTCATCTATTTGTTTGTCTTCAACTATTTTCCTTAAATCAACCGCAAAGCGATGAATAACACTATTCTCTTTGATTTGTGGTAAGTGCTTGCCATGTACATAGTCTTGTATTTGTTGGGGCAACACCCCCCTATCGCGTAGATTGGACCAAATGGGAATAATAGCCGGCCATCTAAGTTGATTTAGGCCCAATGCATGAGCAAAAGCCAACTCATTCGTCAAAGGCTGAGAGTAAATTGATTTTGGCGATAAAATAACTACTACAAAATCTGCCCGTGAGATCTCTTGTTTGATTTGTTCGGTCAGGGAAACCCCACTCGTTGGTGTCTCATCAAGAAAATAGTCATATCCTTTTTGGGGTAGTCCGCGAGTCAAACGACGAATGAGATCATCATGGTCTGGTTGGTTTCGCTGATAACATATATAAACATAGGGCTTAAATGGTTGGGTGTAGGGTAATGGCTGTCCCTCAAAGGCCTGCAGGAGTTCTTCAACCAAGTGTGGTGTATCTTGAGTACCGCGCCAGAAAGCCCAAGTCGTGGTCCCTAACAAACCAATAATTTCATCAGAGAATGACTCTCGTACGGCCACACGAACCGGAAGTATACGATGCTCTGCTTTTGAGGTGCGTGCTTGTTTAAGATGATCTTCAACCGTTTTATTCTGAAGGGCCTTTTCCGATAAAAGAGGGATGATATAGTCACATTTTTCAAGGGGCATTTTAAGCGATTGTGTCAAAGAAGTGTTAGCTTCTGCGTGCATCGGCCCCAGATAAATGTGATATTGCTCGCTTAGGGCAATCGCTAATTGCCAAGCGAGGTGTTCATCTATCATGACAGTATCGTCATAGCTAATAAAAATAGCTTTAGCTTCAATCGTTAAATCGGACCGCAGGCTCCTTTTTTGTTGGTAGGCTTGCTTAAAATCCTGTAAGGCCGCAACCTCATTTTTCTGCTTTAAGTGGGCTAATCCTCTAACCTTTAAAGCCTGTGGATGACGTGGATAAATGTTTAAGGCATCGTTAATGAGTCTTAAGACGATATCTAAATCGGATTGACCGTGCTTTAGATAAACTTTCGCCGCTTCGACCAATTTGTTACCATCAGTCTCCCGATTTTCTGTTTGTTGGACCTGTTCATTTGCCTTATCCAAATCGGCAATAAACGCGGCCACACTTTTAGGACGGTACCTCGGTTCATCATGGGTTGCTTTCGTCAAGATATCATCAAAAAAGGGACCGATTTCAGGCTTGATGATTGAGAGGTAGGGTAAAGCTGTGTAGGGCTTACGCTCAGGCATAAACTGCCCAACCAACATTTCAAAAAAGGTAACCGCTAACGCATAAACATCTGAGGCGGACGTGGCAGGATGATTATTTATCCGCTCTGGGGCCATATATTTTTCAGTACCAATTGGGCGTGAAACAGTATCCTGACTGCCACTTAAGGATTTGGCTGTACCAAAATCAACCAATACCGGTCGGGAAGGGGTCTCGCTGGAATCTAGCAAAATATTATCGGGTTTAATGTCACGATGTAGAAAAACTTCATCATGCTCATGTAAATAGGTTAAGGCTTCTCCGATACATCGGATGATGTGCATCGCTTCATCTACAAATAAAGCCCCCTTAGCCAATCGATCAGTCAGTGAGCCACCCACAATGTACTCCATAACATAGTAAGGTCGCCCTTCAAACTCATCCGCATCTTTCAAGGCAACAATATAGATATGCTCTGTCTTTCGCAGAATATCTATCTCTTTCTGAAACAAATCCCAGTTTGCGACCTCACTCGCCTGATCCGGTTTTAGTATCTTCAAAGCAACCGATTCCAATGCGGGATCAGTCTGATGTTGGGCTTGATAGACAATACCAAACCCGCCCTGGCCTAACTTGTTCAAGATTTTGTAAGGGCCAATCATTGTACCATTCATAACCCTCTCCTTGTTCTAATTAACCGGTACTAGTAGATATTAGAGGCCATGCTCGGAAGTTCCCCGCGCGATCAACTACAATGAGTTTATCACCAACCACGCTGGGAGGGATTTCAATCCGATCTGGCATTTTATAGTGGCGTAAAATGCTATACATCTTCAGATCATAGGCTTGAATACTTTCACGCCCAGAGATGATATAGACGATGTTATCTTCAACAACAGGCCGACCAGCCATTGGTTTACTTTTTCCAGCAAGATCTGGAGACATTTCAATATGCCAACCTTTTTTGGCAGATTTTATATTCCAAGCCTGAAGTTGGCCGGCTTCAATTTTATTTTGCAGTGGATATGTTCTGAACAAAAGCTCTTGACCATTTACAACTAAAGGAGACACACGAATAGAGGGATTCCCTTGAGTCATAGTCGTTTGTAATTGGCCTGTTTCTACATCGAATTTAAGTATGGTGCCATTACATAAACTTAGATATAACATTCGCTCAATCACAACGAATGAAGCACAATCCAAATACGGATTCAACATCTTAGGTAAAAACAAGGATGAAACCGTGTATTCATCGCCCGTATGGGCATTCATCCTAACCAGTTCATGTGCTTGAACCACACGCTGAATAAAATAAATATGATTTTTGTCAAAGAAAGGGGTTGAATATTGCATACCTTGCACTGGCCAAGCCCAATTTATCCTGAATTTTGACTCGGCTTCTCCGCTGATGGTCACACCGAGGAGATACGATTGATCCGATGTTCGTGGCACAAGTGTCAGCACGAACTGATTATCAGAGACAGTGACGCCTCTAGTAATCACATACTGTCCTAGTGAAAAATCCCCAATGTTTACTAACGCATCGGAAGTAGATGATCCATCTACAGGAGAGTAAAAACGAATTTCACCCTTGGCAGGATACGCAGTTACCAGGCAAATATGCTTCTGACTCGACAATAGCAACTTTAAGGTTTGCTTTTCTCCCTTATCAAGCGGTATCATTTTCTCCCACCCTGTCTTAACAATATTTATAGGTGATGGGGTAAGAATTCTGGTTTTGGGTATATCCTTTGTACTTGCTAAAATTTTATTCAATTTTGCTAACACATCTTTACCATTTTTGTAGCGTTTATTACGATCTTTGACAGTAGATTTTGTAATCAAATCGATTACATCCTGACGCACACCTCGTTTTTCCAAAGGTGATAAATCGATAGGATCGCTTAAGCCTATCCACTTTAACGGCTCTGACGGCTTATAAAGTTCCAAACCTCTTTGCTGAGGATTATATCCGATGATGGCCTCAAACAAGATAAGCCCCAGGGCAAAAACATCAGCTTGAGCGGTAATACCTTCTTCGCCGCGAGCTTGTTCAGGGGCCATATAGGCTGGTGTCCCTACAATCCGATTTTTCGTCAAGCGCTCAGTCTCAGTCCAATACGCCAAGCCAAAATCGACGAGCTTCAAAGTCTCCCATTCAGTCCCAGCAAACATAACATTGGCTGGTTTCACATCACGATGGACAACGCCTTGATGATGGGCATAAGCCAAAGCTTCAACCAGAGGTTTAAGGAGACGTAGTACTTCGTCCCAAGTTAATTTCTCTCGCTTTAAGAAGGTCTTAAGAGTTCCCCCACGTAAAAGTTCCATCTCAACATAAGGTGGATTATGATCAATGTCTACGTTGTGTATGGTCACAATGTGATCATGTTTCATGCGAGCGACAGTCCTTACTTCATGACGAAATCTTTCCTGTTGTAACACAGTTCTACTTTCATCGAATGAACCGATAAATTTGAGGGCGACTTCACGATTAAGGTCTTTATCTCTGACTCGATATACGTTGCCTGAGGCCCCTGCCCCTAAAAATCCTAAAATCTGATAACGACCCTGACGACCAACTTTTGTCCCAACTGAGAATTTGGTATCGGCTAAGGCTTTCTTATGAGGCCGTTCATTCCCTGTGGAGGAGAGGGTCACGGCCAATTCATCTTTAGCTTGGTTAATACTTAATTTTTCAGTTTTAGTTAGAGCTAAATTATCGTCTAAAGCTTCCTTTTTTGTACTTGGTACGTTCTCAATCATCAGATTTTTATGGTACTTATCATAAGTCTTGGGTCTATCTTTTTGTATTTTTGCTAACAGAACGTCTAGTATTTCATTACGTTCACAATATGCAAGAAATCGTAGTACAAGTATCGGTTTACGTAAGCTATCAACCCCTTGATTGTAAAATGGTTTGAACTCCGGTGTAATAAACATCATTGATAACAATTCTTCCAAAGCGTAACTTTTCATTGTTAACTGACGGATTATCTCAAAATTATAGCTTTTTTGACTCACAGCTCCCCCAAATCTGGATTAAAAGTTATGACAGTATTCTATTAATTCTGTAAAAATACGGATGCTTATAAGCACTTCTGCAAATCATAGAGCGTACTTTACACCAACAAGGCTATTAGTTTGTGTAGCTTAATGACACAAACATCATATCACATTTACGTATGTTTGTTGCTAATCGTAGTACCAATTTCCTTGAAGGATCTCCCGACTTTCTCATCATCCTCTAAGAGCTATTTTCGATATCTGTGTACATAACAAATATAACGCCAAACCCATGATTCAAGTACCATACAAAATTCGAACAAAAATCGGGCAGAAGTTGTACGATACACGATTATCAGGAATCAAAAAACCTGTGCTTACTTGAGTACAGGCTTTACCTAATAAAGCGTAAATTTACGAATCTCTTTGTTATCCCTGAGCATCAAATGAAGCATACCCAGCCATTGGGGGGTACGTTCCCAAAAATTCAGTATTTGCGGGGGATTGGGAGAACTTAGAAGTGCCGATGGCTTGGAAGGCTTCGGCACTTTCATAAACAGTCATATCAACGGCGATATTGGCATCAAGCACAGAGAGCCACTGGAACTCGGCGACAAAGCCAGGCTGTTCGGATAATGCTGTCAGGAAGGCATCTCGTTTGGCTTCGTAGTCGGTCAGATCAAAGCCGTTGTACTTTGAAAAATCGAGGACGGCCACTTCCAAGACTTGTCCAGGCTGAGTGGCGATGATGGACAGATCATAGCGATTATCAGGATTGAGCGGACGTAGGATGGTGAACACTTCGGGGGTGAAGGTCGAGAAGAATGCGCCAGCTTCCGCAGTGCCACCGAGCGATTGACTGACCGCACCGAAGGCATACAAGTTGTCATACTCGGTCATCCCGATGTAGCCGGTTGGGTCGGGCGCAGCAAGCGTGCCAAAATCAAGAAAGGGTGCGAACTCACGATCAGTACTCACTCCGGGTTGTTGCTTCAACACAGCCAAAAATACCTCTCAAGCAGCCACAAATGCCTCAATATCCTAGCCTCCGTTTAAACGGCGCACGGCGATTTCAGTGACAATTCCAGTCTAACTATCTCCATTAGACATAACTTCCTCCAACATGATAATTTCCAACTTATTTGTATTGTAAAATGACACCTGTTGCTTATAATAAAGGCGAAGATTTTGGAATTTAACGGACAAAATTGTGTCAATGTAGCTTTCACGACAAAAGTTGATGAAATTGCTGACAAAATTTTTGCGTGGCCCCTAACATATTTTAATTAACTGTATAGATTTTCAAGTAAAGGAAGAGGTCCATAAATATGAATATGATAGGAAAGATGCTTTTTCGATCAGCTACCACTGCTGTTGCTGATCACAGTGTCCTGCCAAGCAGTTGCAGATAACCCAGAGTAGTCTACCGTTGAAGAGACTGCGCTAGCTACTGTAGAAGTGGGTTTTATAGAAAGCGCCCCCAAGGACACATTCTATATCAGTAATATAGGAAGTTGTACGCTTGAAGAGTCGGTTATGGTCATCGATCTAACGGCAAGTACAGGCAAGCTAATTTTTGACACGACCGAAACGGGGGCTGGGGTTGAGGTTTTCCAACCGTTCGAGGTGGCTGAGGGTCAGTTGGAACTCATTTCAAATGACACGGTGGCTGATGGTGACACTGAGTTGACCGTACAAATTGCTAATTTGTCACCCGGTGAGCGGGTTGGTTTCACGATCGATGTTGACGACACGTTACTCAGCAGTGAACTTGGCAGAATTCGAGTGACCTCATCCGAAATCAGCGGTGGGCAGGTTCGGTTAGGAGACAGCACCCAAGCTTTGACAATGGCCACCTTTGATGATGACAGCGTCGCCACGCTATCATTTGAGTGTGCAGACGGGGTATCATAGGTTTAAGTTGTTCAATTTTCGTTCTAAATGTAGTGTCCTTGCCAACAAAAACATCTGATTTGATTGTGACTTCAAGCAAGCTGTTATACTATAAGTCAGCCTTTTAATACGTTGCTATCGAGTGAACTATGACACCTAAAAACACAACTGAACAAACCATTGACATCGTCCAAATCAACGACTACCTGACCTATTTCTACTGGGGTCGCCATCCGAATGACAAAATGATGGACATGCGTCTGGGGGGTGGCTCGTTTGCCATTCATCAAGACGATACCGCGTTTGTGGTGGATACGATGACTCGGCCGGGACAGGGGGGGTGGGTTAGGGAGTATCTGGATAAGCAGGTTGGCATTAAGCACTTCACCTTGATCTCATCACACTGGCACGTGGATCATGTGGTGGATAATCATATTTACCAAAAGGATGTCATTATCGGGCATAAACGTACCCGCGAGGTGATGCTCGAAAAGCAGGCGGTGTTTGAAGCAGGTGGCGACAGTGATTATGATGCATTCCAAGTAGTGCCACCCAATCTGGTGTTTGAGGGCAGATTAGATTTGTGGCTCGGCAATATCAAAGTAGAGCTACACGAATACAAAGTGCACGAAGAGGGACATCTCGGGGTCTACCTACCAGATGACAAAATCTTTATCGCCAACGATATTTTAGAAGATCCCATCTGGTTTTTCGATTTCAATTTTGCCTCAGCAGAAACCCAAACCGCTGAATTAGAGCGACTGATGGCTCAGGACATCGACGTTATCTTACCCTGTCACGGCTCCTTAGAGACGATTAAAAATGGCGGATACAGGAAGCAACTCATTCAAGATAACCTCGATTACTTGAGGGCGATGTTGGCCGCTGCCGATCAGCCTGACTTTAAAGATAGATCCGCCGCTGATTTTATAGCTGAGGCTTTAGATCGGGGGAGCCTGACTTGGTGGGAGCCATACGAGGAAGTTCACGAGCTGAATCAGGCAACGTTACTCACACACCAAAAGTAGCCAAGATTTCCAATCTCGCTATAGCTCAGTCTGACGCGATTGGAAATCTCAGCTACAATATTACCTGATGTTAGGATGACTGGGGTGGCGCAGAGCGTCGCCCCAGTTTTTGTTTCAACCAACATCAAAAACCATCGGCCCGCCTGCGGCTTCATACGCCACAGCCGCCTGAAAGACTGTAGCATCCTCATAGGTTGGACCAACAAGTTGAATTCCCGTCGGTACACCATTTGAGGCCTTGCCTGATGGCACAGACAACACTGGACAACGGCCCAAAATGTTGAAGGGGTAGGTCATCAGCCAGCCCAAAAAGGAATCAATTGTTTCACCGTTGATGGTGATCTCATCACAGGTGCAATCAAAATCAGCGGCGAGGCCAGTGTGGGCCAGGGTCGGGCACACAAAGAGGTCATAGTTTTCAAAAATCTGATTGATTGTCTCATACATTCGGCCAGCTACGACCTCGGCTTGATACGCCTCTTCCTGTGTCACCTTCACCGCAAGTTCAGCGTTGTGACGAGCATAAGGGGTGAGTTGTTCGTGATTGCTGGCTAATAGGGTTTGTTTCAAGCCCACATTCGTCGGCGCATAGCTGAGATGATCCGAGGCAGCTTGTCGCACCCCCTCACCCCAGCCAATCGGCACTTCCTCAACTGTCGCACCTAACGCCCGAAAGGTGTCCAATGCCACCAAAGTATTCTGTCGGACATCATTCGCCACCTGCTTATAGCCCAAATCAATCGAGTAAGCTACCCGCCAGCCGTCGAGACCATCATATGTTGTTGGTAAGGTGAGCTTTGGCTTGAGCGAGACAATGTCTCGAGGGTGTGGGCCGGACATCACATTTTGCATCAAGATACAGTCAGCCACGGTCCGAGCCAGTGGGCCAGCGCTGTAATAATACTCCAACCCGTAGGGTGGGTCATCGGGATTGCGCCCGTAGGGGGCTTTGAAGCTGACTAACCCACACAACGAGGCTGGAATGCGAACCGATCCGGCGATATCGCCACCATTAGCTAAGGTTGTTGTCCCCGCAGCCAGGGAGGCCCCCGCTCCACCTGATGAGCCACCCGGTGTAATATCCAAATTCCACGGATTGCGGGTAACGCCCCAGCGATGAGACCAGGTGTAACCAGCGCAAGTAAATTCTGGTGTAGTAGTACGCGCATGCACAACGACTCCAGCGTCGAGTAGGCGCTGTACTGTGGGCGAGGTCAGATCCGGGATGTAGTCGGGGTAGACTAACGAGCCGATACTACTCGGCTTACCGGCGATGGCATATGAGCTTTTGATCGCCGTCGGAATACCCTCCAAAGGCCGAGCCGTGCCAGCCATATACCGTTGCTCAACCTGACGGGCCTGGGTAAGGGCTTCGTCATAATAGGTATAGTTAAAGGCGTTAATCTGCGGCTCCATCTGCTCGGCTCGATCAATGACCGCCTGCAGTAGCTCAACGGGTGATAACTCTTTCTTTCTAAATAAGGCAATCGCCTCGGTGGCTGATAAATAGTGAAGGTTAGTCATTGTCTCTCCTCATCTCCTATTTTTCATGATCAAAGAAGCTTGGTAAATCGCTCATATCTTTAAAGATCACAACCCCTTCAACCGCCTCCACCTTCCGGTCTGGGGTGTACCAAAAGGCTCGCATGCCAGCACGTTGAGCAGCTTGGATGCCGATCTCGCTATCTTCAACAACCACACAATCTTTTGGTTCATACCCCATGGCTTGGGCAGCATGCAGAAACAAGCCAGGATCAGGTTTCCAGCTCTTGACGGTATACGAACTATAGACATTTTCGCCAAAAACCGTTTTAGATTGGTTATGCCTAGAGTCTGCGTCAGCTTTTCTGGCGGGGCACCCGAGGCAACACATTTAGCCTGTTTGATTGTTGATAAGACGTCAACAATACCGGGAACGGCTTGAAGTTCTTTTTCAAAAAGCGTTGCCGTCGTTTGGCGATAATCAGCTTTATCAAGTTGAACCTGATAGACCACCGCTAAGTCAGCAAAAATTCTGGCCAGTTTCCAGCCGCGGTATCTTTCAGTAAGCTCGCTCGGGTCCGCTTGGACACCAGCCTCGGCCAAAATCATAGCCAGAGCGACATTACCTAAATACTCGCTGTCGACCAGGACACCATCGCAGTCAAATATGATACATTTAATCATTTTTGTGAGGATACCCTCGGTTCAATGTAATTCAGAACGTATCTTACTTGAAGTTTCAGGGATTAGCGAACAGTACTATCTCAACATTAAATTCCAACGAATTTCCCAAAATCTCTTGACAAATAGAACAAATTATCGTATTATACCATTAGGTTAATTAACCAATCGGTTTAATAAAGGATCCAGTATTATGAGAGGTGACGATGACAGATTAAGCCAAACCTTCCTAGCTTTGGGAAATGCAACCCGACGGGCGATTTTAGCCCGACTAGCAGAGGGCGAGGCAACCGTAAATGAATTGGCAGAGCCGTTTAATATGACCCTGCCCGCCATATCCAAACACATCAAGGTTTTAGAACGGGCTGGGCTTATTATCCAGGGGCAAAAAGCCCAATTTCGGCCCTGCACCCTAGATGTGACACCCCTGGAAGAAATTTCCAAGTGGACAGAGCAGTATCGCCATATTTGGGAGGCCCGCTTTGATCAGTTGGAGGATTATATCAATCAAATTAATGACAAGGAGAAAAATAATGAGTGATAACACTGCAACACAAAACGCTGTTGTGATTGAACGTATTTTTGAGGCCCCAGTTGAGTTGGTTTGGAATATGTGGGCTCAGGCCGACCATTTCCAAAAATGGTATGGGCCGCAAGGCTTCACTGTGCCCGTCGCCGAAATGGATGTACGGGTTGGCGGGAAACGGCTGATTTGTATGGCCTCGCCAGACGGCAGCATGAAAATGTGGACGACGGGTGAGTACCTCGAAATCGTACCTAATGAACGTCTCGTCTACACCGACAGCATGTCGGATGAAAACGGCAACATTCTCCCTCCCTCAGCGATGGGGATGCCCGAAGGGATGCCCACCACGACTGAAGTCACGGTACAACTAGAAGATTTGGGCGGGCGAACCAAGATGGTGATGACCCACGCTGGCGTCCCCGCTGATTCACCCGGTGCCTCAGGCTGGGAGCAAGCCTTTGCCAAACTAGCCGACCAAATTTCGGCAGTGACCAGCGGCTAATCACCTGGGAAATCTGACCAATTAGCCTGACTGATTTGAGGCTGATGATTTCCCTGCCGCTGGATAAAAATTGAATAGAACCAACCAATAAAAAACGGTATCGGGATGTCTCGATACCGTTTTTTTGTTAGATTATTTACACCTGAAAATCGGTGACACCCCAACCGGCATCATCTGGAATATGCAATACGCCCTCTTGCAACCTATTCAAATAATAAGCGCGCTGTTGATCAAGAATTAAGGGGACCTCTAATGAGGTGACATTTGGTGCGATCGCAGCAGACTGTAACGAGGCCGCCGTGGCAATAGGGCCTGAAGGATTGTGGGGGGACACCTCGGCTTTTGTTGAAAAGTGTTGGGCGACGGATAGCAACGGGCCAAACCCGCCAACGTGCTTAACATCCGGCATAATCACATCTGCCCAACCCTGTTCCACGAGTTTAGCAAAGCCAGAATGACCAAAATAAAGCTCGCCTAGGGCAACCTTTTGTTGGCAGAGGGTTTTCAAATGCGTGTAATTTGAGTCTAGGGGGATTGGAGCTTCCAACCAATGGGGACCCTGAGCCTCAATCGACGGTAAAATTGCCGTGAAAGCATCGATATGGAATCGCTCATGAAAATCGATGCGAATACTGAGGTCAGGAAAATTTTTTCGCAGAAATTCTAAAACGACCAAACCCGATTGACTTTGCGCGATTTGGTCGCCCTCAGGTTTCACCTTCTCAAAGGGGGCACATTTAATGGCAGAAAATCCCTGTCGCACAGCTTGGCTAACCACCTCGCGATAATCATCCAGGGTCCGGGTGGTGAGGGCACGATTGATGGTGGCATAAACGGGCATCTGTGATCGATGTTTTCGCTCGCTAAACAAAGCCCAAACGGGTTTATTTTCACATTTGGCTACCAACTCAGTCAAGGCCTGATTGAGGCCAGAGATGGCCGTCGCCATTACAAATGAACTGGCCTGGGCAAAGGGACCTTTGGTCAGCTTAACAATCGCTTCAAGGTCAAGGTCGATATCTTTAACATAGACGTCAAACAAATGTGTAATCATCTGCTGACAGGCCTCATCATCACGGCTGTGGGAAAACTCCCCAAACCCAGCGTGTTTACCATCCGTGATCTCGATGATGAGCCAATCACCACGCAAAAGCAGGGCTGGGTTACGGCCATCTGGATCAGGGATGGCGTGTATCTTCATCTTTAGGGGCATTGTGCTTCCATTACTTTGCAGAATCTAGATTTTAGCACATTTACCTGACATCATCGACCTGACTAAGTACATCTTGCAGGATCACTGCTGCCACATCTCGAAACAGGCGCGCCCGCTCAGAACGTGACAATATAATATTTTGGTGGCTTAGTTCTTTTTCAAACTCATTTTGTAAGAGCTCAAGTATGTGATTATCAACCCTATTTTCCTGCATATGTTGTGTCATTCGTTTCTTCAGATCATCATATGGGTCTGAATTTGGAAAAGAGTGTGGGGGATTGAACATAGGCTAACTCCTTTTTGGAAAACTAATAGACGAACCATTTAAACCCGTAAAAATCGGTGCATGTCCTGAAGGTTTTTATTTTTCGTGTTTATTTGATTTCTCTATAAGCTTCTAGAAAATCTCAGACAAATCCACTCCACTGTATCGCACTGATACAGCAAAGTCAACTGTCTTGCAGACGGTCTAAAAATGGCTGAGTTTTTAGCTGTGCGATAAAATACGCGAACCTTCAGTTTATCTGGGCATCTATTTGATCAAAGGTGACATACAATTTATGGCAAAACAAACCTCATCATTTGAACTTATCATTATCGGCCTCGGCGCGATGGGCAGCGCCGCCCTGTATCAGGCTGCCAAAGCCGGTGTCAGCGTTTTGGGTATCGACCGCTATACACCGCCACACGAATTTGGCTCCAGTCACGCCGAGTCACGCATCACCCGATTGGCAGTGGGAGAAGGATCCGCCTATCTGCCATTGGTGGCGCGTTCGCACGAGATTTGGCGCGAACTTGAGGCCAAAACAGGGCAACAGTTGCTCTATCAGCCCGGCGGGTACATCATTGCCCGCAGTAACGCCTCCAGTACCTTGAGTAGTCACTGGGACCGTTTTGTGCAGCGCACCGCAGATGTGGCAGCAACAGCCAACATCCCTTTTGAGATTCGCACCCCTGCAGACGTACGCCAACATTTACCTAACATCCTTATTCAAGACGATGATGAGGCTGGTTTTGAACCCAGTGGTGGGGTGGTGCTGTCCGAAGCAGCGGTCAAAACACAGCTTGAGTTGGCGCGAAAGTTAGGGGCAACAACACATTTCAACGAACCAGTAATTGACATCAAATTTGATGCTGATGTGGTTACTGTTACAACGGAGCACAAGCGCTTTCAGGCAAAAAACGTAATTGTCTCAGCAGGAGCGTGGATCGGTGATTTTTTTCCGCCAGCTAAACGCAATGTTCTCCGCATCACCAGGCAAGTGGTCTATTGGTTTGAAGTAGATGATCCAACCCAGTTTTCAACAGACCATTTTCCTTTTTTTCTGTGGCTCGGTGATACAACCGACGACTATGTCGGCATCTTTCCCATGCCTCCCCACGGTGTACCAGGGCTAAAAATATTAACCGAGCAATTTCACACAGCAACGGATCCTACCTCGGTTTCTCGAATGGTAACCCAAACGGAAATCGAACAATTTTATGAAACAGTTGTAACTAGAAAGCTAACAGGAGTGACGTCTAATTGTATCAAGGCGGCCGTTTGTCTCTACACGAATACGCCAGATGATCACTTTATCATCGATCATCATCCAGACACCGAGCAGATTATCCTAGCCTCACCCTGTTCTGGGCACGGCTTCAAACATTCCGCCGCAATTGGTGAGGCAATGGTCCAACTTGCAATCACAGGCAAAAGTGAGATTGATTTAGCGTCTTTTGCTTTGAACCGATTTGGCTAAAATAGCAGTAATCAGGTTACTGCCTCAACATGAAACCGTCCATTGAGAACGGCAAATGGCGTTACAACATGTCCAAGCCGAATCTTCACGACCCTGTTTTGGGCAATCGGAATTGGGAAATCAAACCGATAATCCTGACTGAAATGAGCCCCATAAAAAATTGGGCCAAGAATGTCCGCTCGATAGTCGTGCCGAAAAAGTAAGCCAGTGTCGTCGAACCAAAAGCGTTGGTGCTGGCTATGTGTATCAGCGTTAACAGGAAACATCACTTCGATCCATGAGGGGCCTAAGGCTGAAATGTTTGCATTTCGAATCTCAATGGCCTCCAAAATGAAGGGGAGGCTGAAGTAGTTGACCAAGGAATAACCAAAAAAGTAAACGGCATCATAGTTGGTCCAAAATCGTAATTTGCGCACCCCATTAAATGATGTTCTATAGTTTGATATCCGCCGTGAGGGGTAGACAATTGCGCCACGATCAAACTGTATCGCTCCATCAGGATATGCAAATGAGGCCTGTTCTAAATTGGGATAGACTACAATCTGATCTGGCAGAGAAAAAGTTCTGCCAATTCCTTTGGCAACGGGGATTGAGCCTCGCATCTCATCAAGGCGAATGGTAATTGCCTCGATATCACGAAAAGCAGCAAAGCCCCCGTGTCGATCTGCTGCTTTTTGCAAGAACTCACGGGCACGATTTACAGAAGACGTTTCCATCAGCGAGCCAAATACTCTTCAAGTTTACTCAATAACCCTATGTCAAAGGCGAACGCCTCAAATGTGTCATGAGTACAAACCCAAGCATGTTCAACCTTTGAATTATTGAATGACCACTTTAAATACATGACTTTCGGTTCTTCATTATTTTCATAGTACAGAATTATCGGGGAATCGGAGCCAAGCCCAAAATCAGCAATGATTACCGCCTTGTGATAATCAATTTCCCCGTAATTTGTTAGATGACGGGTCCAAAACTCGTTGCCTCCATCAACTTCATCGGCAATGGTATGAAACGGAACTGGCATCAAAACGATCTTTTCATCATCAGGTGAGACTTTGTGTGTCGCCTCTCTTCCAATTATTGGCTGTGTTTCTAGCCGCCCAAATTGAGCAGTTGACCAATTTTCGTCAGGCCATATCCCGGCTGAGACAAGTTTATCAATCAACGCTGGTATCTTGAAATTGTTCATTAAATTCATCCGGTTAGTTGTGTTAGAGGGTCAATTAGAGCGATGATGATTGTATTCCACCTATGATTTGTGGTCAATCCCAAGCCAGTCAAGTAAAAAGTATATTGCCGATTGAATTTTACAGATGGTGCGGCTATACTTTTTCTCTGGAAAAACGATTATGAAACCAACGACCAGTTTGACCCAAAAACAATTATCAATTTTCTTATTAAACACAGCCATTGTTCGGCCCGTATTTATTTGGGGGGCGCCAGGCATTGGTAAATCAGCCTTGGTGCAGGCGTTTGCGGCAGAAGTCGGGCTGGAATGTGTGTCACTCCTGGGCAGCCAATTGGCCCCGGAGGATATCATTGGAGTCCCGCAGATTATTAATGGCAAAAGCCGCTTCTGCCCACCGGGAATGATCGCCCGCGAGCAGCCATACTGTCTCTTTCTTGACGAACTCAATGCCTGTTCTCACGAAGTCCAAAAAGCATTTTACAGCTTAATCCACGAGCGCCGAGTGGGCGATTATCATCTACCAGAGGGGTCGATTGTGGTTGGTGCGGGCAATCGAGCCCAAGACAGTGCGATTGTGAAGCCAATGTCATCGGCGTTACTCAACCGGATGATCCATGTGCAATTGAAGGTTTCGGCCAACGACTGGCTGGAATGGGCCTATGTTGAACATATCCATCCCTGGATTTTGGATTATATTCAGCTTCGCCCGGACCATTTATGGAAGCAACCGCCAAAAACTGAAGAGCCGTTTTCATCACCACGCGCCTGGCATATGTTGAGCGATGCTTTAAAGGAATTTGGCGAGGAGGTCAGTGATCAGATGCTGGAGGCAATTGCCTTTGGCTGTCTCACCGCCAGCCACGCTACCCAATTCAAGGCCTTTGTGAAGCAACTCCGCAGCAAATACACGCTCGGTGCCATCATTCAAGGGGAGATCAAGTGGCCAGACAAACCGGAGGACCGGGATCTACTTTATTTTTTGGCCCAATCCTTTCGGGCCCACCTCGTTCGTGAGTTACCTAAAAACAAGCGGGACTTGTCAAACAAAGGCAAAGATTTAGCCTTCCGATCCAAGGCGCTGATCAAGCAATTAGCTGCCCTCAACTTTGAAATTGCCCAGTTAGTTGTATCGGATGAGGATAGCGCGGGCGAGCAATTGCCAGACTGGCTTATGGTTGAAATTGCGCGTGACTTACCACGAATTGTGACCCGTTAGGCTTATGGCAAAGAAGAAGCAAACCCAAAAGAGACGTATCGACCCCGCCTCAGAAGCCTTTCAAATCGGGCAATCCCTCTTGTATGAGACAGGGATGTTTACCCCCTTGATGCATCACGCCCAGATCATTCGGGAAAAGTCAAATAAATGTCCTGCAAAAGGATGGGCGGTAGTGACAAATAATGGTCTGGTTCACGTCCATCCAACCCGTCGGGCTGATCCGCAAGAATGGCAATATGTGCTGGCCCATTGTTTGTTACATCTGGCCTTTGACCACTTCCGCCCAAAGCCCACCCAGTATGACACAATTTGGAATACGGCCTGTGACTGCTTTATCGCCAATTTTTTGGCTGAACTAAAAATTGGCCGAGCACCGTTTGATATTACCGCCCAGCCCCACCTCCCCGCTCAATCAGAAGAAGCTATGTTTCGCTATTTTCTGGACAATGGCGTCGCTGATGATCTGAAGCATTGTGGGACAACAGACGCCAAAGGGAATGACATGCTGAGGGAAACTCCGATGGGCTATTACCGTGGCCAGCCCCCTGACTGGGCAAAACTATTTGGGCAAGGGGTCACCCTGGCTGTCAATCAGGCCGTTGCTGACATCAGTGATGTGTCCTTAGATCGAAATGGGATGCCTCATTATGACAGCGAAGCAGAACGTGCTCGGCAGTGGTTTATAACCCACTACCCTTTATTAGGGGCCTTGGCGGCTAATTTCAAAGTGATTGAAAATCCGCAACTAAGTGTGCGTATGGGCATTAGCGTTGCCGCAGTCAATACCGAGTTAAAAGAAATCTACTTTAACCCCGGTGCGGGTTTAACTCAAGAACAGTATCGATTTGTTATGGCTCACGAAATTTTACATGTTGGGCTACGTCACGATGTTCGGTGTCAGGGGCGTGACCCATTTTTGTGGAACGTTGCTTGTGATTACGTCATCAATCACTGGTTGGTCGAAATGGGTGTTGGAGATATGCCAGCGGTGGGAGCGCTGTATGATGAGTCGCTTAAAGGGCTATCCGCAGAAACTATCTATGATCACATTGTGCGCAATATCCGCACCTATCGTAAGTTAGCGACCTTACGGGGGAACGGTTTGGGCGATATTTTGACTGATCGCAAGTCTGGCTGGTGGAGCCACGGTGAAGGTTTAAGCTTGGATGAGTTTTATCGGCGCTGTTTGGCCCAGGGGCTGGTGTATCATCAGGAGGTTGGGCGCGGTTTTTTACCCGCCGGTTTGATTGAGGAAATTCACGCGCTAAGCCAGCCGCCGATTCCGTGGGATGTTGAATTAGCCCGTTGGTTTGATGAACAATTTCCGCCCCTGGAAAAACATCGCACCTACGCCCGCCCTAGTCGTCGGCAGGCCTCAACACCAGATATTCCGCGGCCACGCTGGATTAACATGCCTGAAGATGAGGCCAGTCGAACCTATGGCGTGATTTTAGATACATCGGGTTCAATGGAGCGTAATTTGCTGGCCAAAGCCCTGGGCACCATTGCCAGCTACAGTATTGCCCGTGATGTCCCGTTGGTCCGGGTTGTATTCTGTGATGCCACCCATTACGATCAGGGATATATGGCTCCCGAAACCATTGCTAATCGAGTACAGATTCGTGGTCGAGGTGGGACTGTGTTACAGCCTGCGATTGATTTATTGGAGCACGCCGAAGATTTCCCCAAAGACGGGCCATTGTTGATTATCACAGATGGCTATTGTGACAATTTACAGATCAGAGCCAGTCGCAAACATGCCTACCTACTACCTAAAGGCAATCATCTTCCCTTTACACCAAAGGGCGAGATGTTTTATGTTGAGTAGGTATGGAAAATGGCTGAGGTCGGTAATCGTAGACTATAAGGTCCGACACATCCACACACTTGGGATTTGCACGTCAAATCCGGCTTTCTCATAAGCGCGCCGGGCGGGGGCGTGGCTGGGGTCACCGCCTGTGGAAACGGTCGCCACCCGCATTCCAGCTTCTTTCATTCGGGCCGTGGCGAAATCGTACATTTCGGTGCCAATGCCTCGCCCCGTATAATCGGGATGGACAGCATTAAGGCCGATTTCACCCACCGTTGTTTCGTGATTCAATTGAACCGAAATAAAGCCAACGACAACATCTTCGGCTTCAACAGCATAAAGCTCCCACCCTGAGGCGGGCTGAAAGAGTGAAGCTAGATAAGCTTGCTGGCCCGCATCTTCGCTAGCTTGGGCAATTTCGTAAATTTCGTCTCCCAAAATTCGGCGAAAGGACTCAAAAACTGGCTTGAAAGCAGCTTCGCGTATCACCTCAAATTTTGATAAATCGTCAGATGTGGCAGAGCGTACAAGGATGTTTGATTGTGTGTTATTTAGATTGTTCATAATAATTTCAGCCTGTTTGTTTCTATCGCATAGAGCGAGTTTACGATATTCAGATTTTAGATTTACAAGAGGCAATAGGCTAATGCGTATTATATCTCTACTCGGTGTCGATTTTCCAGAAAAGCTCGGGCTTCACCCCGCCAATGAGGCAAATGTCCTTCGGCTTCGAGCTTCGAAGCGATATCAATCCCAAGCAACTGTTCTACCTCCGCCTTATTCCCCATAAAACTTAGCACCTCGTGGAGCATATCAAAAAGGGCTTCATTCACACTGACCCCATACGTTTCACAAAACAAATGTAATCGTCTACTCCCCTTTTGGATATCTTGATTCGCAAGGCGGGTCAAGTCATGGCCAAAGGATAATGGGGTGAGCCAATAGGCAGCGTAGGCTACATCACGCAGTCTTGGTCCTGGCCCGACTAAATCAAAATCAATCACAGCATAGGGTGCCTGGGCGCGGTAGATAAAGTTGTACGGGGCAAAGTCATTGTGGCAAATCACCTCATGGCGTGATGAATCGGGGTAGGTGATGCCCCAGGTCATCGATGCATCTCTGGGAAAGTTGAGAGTAGCCTCGTGATAGCGTCGTAACAGGTCAGCCGTAGCAATGACAGGCGCATCATCGTGCCACAAGTAATCGGGGATGCCAGTCTCGCCCTCTAAAAATGACAAAACCTCACGCTGTTTATCATCAATACCCAAAAATCGGGGACAGCCGGTAAAGCCCTTGGCCTCCAGATGCATCAGGAGTTGATGCACAGTCGGGCTGATGGCTGAAGTGGCACGGCGAACAGTATCTCCAACACGGACAACGCTATCATTGACATTCCCGCCTTGTAAGGGGATTTCTTCGTGATCTATAATACATCCAATTTTCGACAGCGTACTCACCTCTAATCCCACACTTCGTCATAAGGATGTGGTAAAAGTTCGCTCAACTTTAAAACCTTGGTCTCGCTCAAAATAATCTTCGTCGAGTTGAAGTTGGCCTTGTTGATTTGGTACATAAATTCGCGACATCGTCCACAGGGCGGCAGCACCACGCCATCGCCCCAAACGGCAACAATTTTGGCGATCTTGCTTTCACCTGCCGTAATCATCGCAGCGATAGCACTATGTTCGGCACAAAAGCCAATGCCACTACTGATATCGATGCAGACCCCAAAGTACAACTGACCACTTGCACTCAGCAGGGCACAGGCGACATCACCTGCAGTGTTGTCATCGGACAACTTCCGAGGTTGAAGCACTTTTTTTGCTTTGTCGATCATTTCTAATGTTGTAAGTTCAGGCATTTTTCTAGCCTCTAAAACTGTAGTTGTCGGTACAAGGCTTGAGTTTCACAATCAATCTATATCTACAAGCACTTTGTGAAAATGCACAACATCCAAGCCCTTAAAATCTTCTCGATACATTTCTGTATAGCCGAGCTTGGCATAAAAGGCTAAATTTTCAACAAATCGTTCATTGGTGTACAGCCTTATCTCAGCAAAGCCTTGTCGGATGGCTTCACGTTCAGCAAAAAACATGAGCCACCGACCAATTCCCTGTTTTTGATAATCTGGAGCAATGGCAATATTTTCGATAAGTAGGTATGTATTAGAAGGAATGAGTTCCAAAACAGCTTTTAGGTGTACTGCTGCTTCGATCACCCATATTTGATGTTCTTCGATCGCAGTTTGATAGTTGACGATCATGGGCAGTGGCTTACGCCCAATTCGTTCGACATAATGTCCATAGGCCTCATCAACTAACCCAGCAATCGCATCTGTATCAGACGTTGTAGCTACACGAATATCAAACATAGCTCAAGGACTTTCATTCCATATATTAGGGACAGCATTGAGCCACCCTGCCTGTCTGAGAGCAGTCACCAAATGTTCTGGGAAAAGCCTTGAAGCAATGGCCTGTGAGATGGAGAGATCAAACGACACCTCAGCATTCTTCTTTAGCCTGCCCGTGAAGCCATTCAAGCACGTCATCCCAGAGTGGTGTACCAATATCGGAACGGAAAAAGCCAAGGTGACCAATTTCTGACACATTTAGTGACTCCGGCATCACCCAATGAGTTTCGACGGTAGCCTGCTCATAAAGTTTGAGTAACGGAGGCACATTAGCGGGTGTAGCGATAGGATCATCAGTGAAACAGTAGGCTCGGATGGGAAAGGTCGCCTTATCGAAGTGAGTTGGGCCAAATGGCATGCCATCAAGCGGGGTACGTCGGCCGCCGTCATCGAAATAGGCCGCCAGATAATCCGGCTCCATACACCACGCCCCCCACTCCTGAGCAACGCCGGTGGGGAGATTCTCACCCCAGCGAATCTTCTTGGCCGGAGCATAGCCATACAGCCGAGAGGCCAGGGGCATGTATAGCTTCCACAACCCAAACGAAAGCAACTTATAATGTAGGGGCATCCCACGCCAATAGCCCGTTGACACCGCAACAAAAGCCGCAGCTCGCACCTGCTCAATATTTTGGGCTAGTCCCAATTGTTGACCGCCCGTCGAATGGCCAATCACTGTTAGCGGCAGTGTGGGATAACGCTCACTGAGCCAATTGATGGCACCGGGTACATCGCGCTGCCCCCAATCCCGATAGCGGGCCTCATAGCCTCGCAACGACTCGGGCGCTGATCCACCGATACCTCGGTAATCATAAGTCAATGTGACAAATCCACGCGTAGCAGCATGTCGAGCCAGGCGAGCGTAAAATCGTTGGGGAATACCGGTGCCTGAGTTGATCAGGAGCGCTGTATGGGGTGCCTCCTCCGGCTCAAAGAGCGTCCCCGCGAGTTGTACTCCATCGAGCGCGGTTAGGCGTACAGCTTTGCTATCTGTGGTCATAGACGTGTTCATAAATGTTTCCTCTTCGGGATTTATATCTCGATTAGTTTATGACAACATTTGAGCGACAGCTTGCTCAACGTGTAGTTTGGTCGTATCTAAAAAGGGAATGGTTTGCCCAGCACTTTCTGAAATAATCAACGGCAGTTCTGTACCGCCCAGCACCAAACCCTCTATATCGTGCTGCATGTGTAATTTATCAACAATTGCTAACAGTTTTTGACGGGTTTCCTCTAAAAAGATACCGTTGACAAGCTCACTCATATATTTATCGTGGATATAGGTTTGATCCTCTACTTCAGGAACAACAAGCGCTATATTAGCTCGCGAAAATACATCAGGGTAGAAATTGCTCTGCATCGTAAAGCGGGTGCCAAACAATCCAACCTTCTTCAATTCAAGAGATTGAGCCGCTTTACAAGCCGTCTCGACGATGCTGATCAAGGGGATGGGGGACTGCTTTTGAATGTCATTGAAAACAAGATGAGGCGTATTAGATGCCAGCAAACCAAAATCTGCCCCAGCATCGGCCAGCTTTTTGACTTCACCAAGCAGATATTCAGTTACCTCAACCAGCTGATCGTTGCCAATCATCCCCAGCATCGATGTCATGTCGATGCTATTGATGATAATCGGTGGATAGCTGCCATCTTGTTTTTGCTCACGATACGACTCCACAATCAGACGATAATATTGAATTGTTGATTCTGGGGCAATCCCCCCAATAATACCAACTGTTTTCATAGGGCACTCCAATTCAATTAAACTTTGTTCAAAGCAATATACCTTCGTCCAATCCCGATAACAAGAACCAAGCCCACAAACGCAAGAAGCCAAAACGCATTGACAGGAGACTCCTGATTAGCTGACACAAAAGTAGAGGCAGGCATACCCAAGTCTTCCAAGGTGTATCGCATATCACCAGATGCTACGAACCAACCAATCACACCAGATCCCCATCCCTCCAACCCTGTTTGGGCTGGGGTGTGAATAATTAATCGATCCTCATCATCCAAATAGATGTACTGATAAATGGTCCGTTCCTCAACACTTTTATTTGGTGGTCCAAGGTTGACCCAAGTCAGGGTATAAGCTGTGCCTAGCTCCTGGGGTGGTTCTTCAAGCCGAGTCGGAAGATCGCCTGAGGCGTACCACATTCCCGACTGCTCCATCAACCGAACAAGATCCTCAGTGCTTGTCGTTTCCGTCATCAAATCGATTGGCTCTTCAAGCCCAGGCCCCGTCAGGATCGCAGACTCCGGCCCTTTAGCAATCGCAACAGCAGATAACCACAGCAGAATCATTCCAACAACAAATGTTCCTATCAGAAACTTAGATTTGTAACGAATAGACATAATTTTTCTCCTTATCTGTATCATCCAACGAAAGTATTCTACAACCGTGCGCTGCAATACTTACAATAAACGGCGTCGTGGTCGTGCCCATCCAAACTACAGGAAGGACAAGCTTGGGTTGACACACGGCTTTTGTGACCAGCTTGCGTAAGTTCGGCAGTGACGATGCCGGTGGGCACGGCGATGATTGCATACCCGATAATCATAACGACCGAGGCAATCAACTGGCCTATTGATGTTTGGGGTGTTATATCCCCATAGCCAACCGTGGTCAGAGTAACGATGGCCCAATAGATGCTGGTGGGGATGTTATCAAAACCATTCTCTGCGCCCTCAACCACATGCATGATTGAGCCAATGATAATGACAATCATCATCACGGCAAAGAGAAATACGCTAATCTTGCGGCGACTGGCCTGCAAAGCGGTAATAATCACTTGAGCTTCTTTAACGTAGGTGGCCAGCTTAAACACGCGAAAGACACGCAACAATCGTAATACACGAATGGTCAATAAATATTGGCTGCCAGGGAAAAGCACACTGAGGTACGTCGGCAGGATGGCCAGTAAATCAACCACCCCAAAGAAGCTGGTGGCATACTTGATTGGGGTGCGGACACTCATTAGCCGCATGATGTATTCAAGGGTGAACAAAATGGTAAAAAACCACTCCGCCGCGTACAACAGATTACCATATTGGTCCTGAACTGTGGCCATACTGTCAAGCAGAACTACAGCTACACTACAAACGATACTACCAATAAGCACAACATCAAACAGTTTACCCACCGGAGTATCGGCCTCAAAAATGATTTCATGGAGTCGGGTACGCCACTGGGGCCAATTTGAGTGATGTGGATGAACAGACATAAACTTCCAGCCCTATGCATTAATTACGGTCATTGACTCATACGATCATACCGTAATTACAGGGTTGCATCAAATATGTTTTGTTAAGGAGGCTGTCGAGGTAGTCTTAAGGCGCTCAATTCCGATCTGCACTCACATACTAAAATCAATCTCTGAGTGGGCTTGGTCCATCTATTTGCTATAGCCACAATGATATGTGGTACAATCTGCGACGCGATTTTGTTACCTAAACAAGACAACGAATTAAAGGAGAAACCACGATGCAGCAGATGATTAGTGAGTTGGATGCGGCCCACCATATCCACCCGTTCAACAATATTCAGCAACTCAAGGATGAAGGGGTGTTGGTGATTGCGGAGGGCCAGGGCATTTATGTGTTTGATGAAAATGGCAAACGTTATATCGATGGGATGGCTGGACTATGGTGTGTGAATATCGGCTATGGGCGTGAGGAGTTGATGACAGCGGCCCAGCAGCAAATGAGCAAGCTGCCTTATTACAACACCTTTTTTCAATCGACCACGGCTCCAGTCGCCAAACTCGCTGCAAAGATCACCGCATTGGCTCCAGACAATCTCAACCACATCTTCTTTGCCAACTCTGGCTCGGAGGCCAACGACACGATTATGCGGATGGCTCGGGTCTATTGGGAGGTGGTGGGGCAGCCATCAAAGAAGGCCATCATCAGTCGCCTCGGCAGCTACCACGGCTCCACGATGGTTGGGGCCAGTTTGTGCGGCTTTGACTATATGCATCCGACAACCGATTTGCCATTGCCTGGGTTCCATCACATTGAAGGGGTCGATTATTATCACAAGGGCGGCTCCACCGATTTTGAACAGTTTGGCTTGGAAACGGCTCGGCTGTTGGAACAAAAAATCCTTGAGCTTGGCCCAGAAAATGTAGCCGCCTTCCACGGTGATCCCATTCCAGCGGGGGGCGGGGTGATGATGCCACCCGCGAGCTACTGGCCGGAAATTGTCCGAATTTGCGAAGAGTACGATGTCCTGCTATCCATCGACGAGGTGATTACCGGCTTTGGTCGCGTGGGGGCTTGGTTCGCCTCCGAGTTGTATGATCTCCAGCCCGACTTCATCGCAATGGCCAAGGGATTATCATCTGGTTACATTCCCATTTCGGGGGCGTTGGTCAGCGACCGAGTGATGAGCGGTTTGCTCGAAAGCAACATTGGCTTCAACCACGGCTTCACCTACTCAGGTCATCCCGTGTCAGCGGCGGTGGCGTTGGAGAACATTCGTCTGTTGGAAGAGGAGGGAATCATCGCCAAAGTAGCGAATGATACGGGCGACTATTTCCAAAGGCGAATGGCCGAGTTGAAGGATCACCCGTTGGTGGGCGATGTACGTGGGCGAGGCTTGATTGCTGGGGTTGAAATGATTGCGGACAAGACCACCCGTCGCCGCTTTGAGCCAGTTGGCAAGGCGGGCAAGCTTTGCTTCAGGCACTGTCTTGATAATGGCCTGATTTCGCGCCCTGTCTCGGACACAATGGCCTTTTCACCACCATTAATCATTTCCCGAGAGCAGATTGATGAAATGATTGAGATTTTCCGACAATGTCTTGATCTAACTCAACAAAAGCTAATAATGGAGCTAAACGGTCAATAAATATAGCAAAACTAAAAATTGGAGTCCGAAACTGCACTTTGGACTCCAATTTTTTATCTATCAAAAGACAATGAGGCTATTGACACAGCTCCCACAATTGTGGGATAGTTTGGGTATCAACTTCCATAACTAGACAAAAGGTAAACCATTATGACCACAAACTTCTCAAAAATCGTGTACTACAAAGCCCCCACTGAACTCAAAATCAATAACTTACCTTACTTTTTTGGTTGGGTTGAGGTTACAGACGACAAAGTTAAAGGTGAACACTATAAACCCAAGCTGGAACAAACGACTGGAGTCCACCTAATCGGCTGGTACAATATTGAGGGCGAAGCCACAAATTTCATTCAATCCCTAAACAATCATGACCTCATCGAAATCACCCAAGAGGATTTTAACGCGTTACTTAGCAAGTGGACTCAAGGGGGACAATACACGCCAACCTGTTGGGGACTCGGATTAGTCCAAGAAATTGCAAAACCCTCGTAGTAAAAAACAAAAAAGACCTCTCACTTCAAGAGAGGTCTTTTTACATTCAACTCAATTAAATTTCAAAAAATTTCTTCAAATCGTTCTTCGATTGTAGCGTTCAAGCCTGCCGTAAATGCTTGAAAGCGAGCGACATAATCCTTAGCGGCTGGCGTTAGCTGCGAACCGCCACCGCCGGCGCCCCCTGTCTGAGTTTCTACTAATTTCTGACCCAAACGATCTTCGCTTTCCTGGATTTTCTCCCAAGCCCGTCGATAGGACACATCCATTTGGGCGGCGGCGGCTGAGATTGAGCCAGTTTCGGCAATTGCCTCAAGCAGGGCCACTCGCCAGGAACTTAAAACAACCTGCCCATCCTTTTCAATCCAGAAATTGGCTTTCGCTTGCATCACGCCATCAATCTATCCAGCATCAGGTGCCGTTGCATTCGTTCCTTCTTCAAGCAATCGATTAATTTTGCCCAACAAATCCCTCACCACAAACGGCTTGACGACGTAACCATCAAACATGGCCGAGTAGCCGGTGGTTTTTCCTTCATCTTCAAGATAATGACGAGCTGTTAGCATAATCACAGGGATATGAGCCAACTTTTCATTACCCTTAATCCGTTCCAAAACCTGCCAGCCGTCCATGCCCAACATCATGATATCGAGCAAAATAAGGCCAATGTTTTCTTCCTGCTCTAAAATTGCCAGGCCATCTTTACCACTATGCGCAGAAAGAACATCAAATCCTTCACGTTCCAGAATCAATCGGCCGAGGGCGACCATTTCCACATCATCATCGATCATCATTATTCGGTGTGCCACAAACTTACTCCTTACATAGGTGCGAATTCTCTCAAATTCATCTTAACAATTATCCCATAATCTTAGCACTAGGAATATAGTCCATTTTTCCTGATTGCTCTTAATGAGGTTCGCCCGTATGAGATTCTTCGGATTTCTGCTTCGGCACAACAGTTTGAAACTTATGACGCATTTCTGGTCTAGTTAAGAAATAAACAATCGTTAAGGAAATTACAACTTGCGCAATAGGCTGCCAATTGAGTTCCCCGCTATAATAGGGAAGTGTAAAAATAGTAAAGGGAATGGCACCAATATGAATAATTATATTGATACGACGCGCCCACTCCTCGATAGCCCATAATCCAGCTCCAAGCCCGCCATAAAAAAGGGCAAAGGCCAAGAGCATCAGTGAGGGTAGGTTTGCCGTACCAATCAGGAAGAGAATAATAAGGTAAAATAAAGCAACCCCAATTTGGAAGGTCCCAATCAAAGCAATTGAGGTCGGAATATCTTTATTGGGTACAGATAAATCAGCTTGACTTTGTTCACTCACAGCAATCATTAGCCTTGTTCAGGTTCTACAAAAAATTTAGAGAAGTATATCATACCTCGAATTAGTGTCAAGGTGCGAATTTTCTCTGAATAAGCGTGCCTATCCCCATAATAATTGTGCCTGATCAGGCTTGGATGTAAAATCCAGCCATTCATAAACTCAAGGAAAGTATCAAAAAATATGTCGTATCCTTACTTTTTTAATAACAGTCAAAATCGTGAAGAAGTCCGGCTTGCCTTGCCCAGCAAGGGACGCATGGAAGAAGATACTCGCGCTCTACTAGCGAATTGTGGTTTGTCCGTCAATAAAGTCAATCCTCGGCAATATATCGCCCGAATTTCTGAAATGCCAAATCTCGAAATCTGGTTTCAACGAAATGCAGATGTTGTCCGTAAAGTACGCGACGGGGACGTCGATTTAGGGATTATCGGCTATGACAATGTGGTGGAATATCAAGGGGAAGCCGATGATGTGGTCATCATTCATGAGGCTCTTGGTTTTGGATATTGTCGTTTATCGCTTGGTGTGCCAGAGCATTGGAATGAGGTCAATAGTGTGGCTGATTTAGCCAATTTTGTGGCCAGTCGCGATGATGAGCGCCCACTTCGGGTCGTTAGTAAGTACCGCCGCCTCACTGAAAAATTCTTGGAGCAGCATAACATCAAACCTTATCGCATTTTGTATGCCGATGGGGCCTTGGAAGCCGGACCACAGATGGGCACAGCAGACATCATTGTGGACTTGGTGAGCAGTGGCGTCACCCTTCGTGAAAATCGGTTAAAGGAAATCGATGGGGGGCGATTGGTTGAAAGCCAAGGCGTGTTCATCGGCAATCGCAATTCACTCATCAAACGTCCTGGCACCCTCGAAATCGCTCGTGAAATGCTTGAGCGTTTTGAAGCCTACTTACGGGCACAGGATCATTACAACGTCATTGCCAATATCCGAGGTGATTCGGCTAAGGCAGTCGCTGATAAAATCTTCAATCAATCCAATCTCGGTGGGTTGCAGGGGCCAACCATCAGCTCGGTTTATCTCCGTGAGGAAAGCGAGACTAACTGGTTCGCGATCGGTATTGTCGTCCGCAAAGATGGTCTACGCCCCACTATCGAGCAACTCCGGGCTATTGGGGGCAGCGGTGTCCTCGTTCTCCCCATCACCTACATCTTTGAAGAAGAGCCGCCCCGCTGGCGCAAGTTATTGAACAACTTAGGAGTCGAAGGATAACATGACATCTGAACTATTTCAACTATACACCCCAGATCAAGCCCGGAAAACGATTTTGCACCGATCTCCCGTTGGTGAGGTTTCGGTCACGCCCACATTAGCGGCTGGGATTGAGCGTGTCTTTGGTGAAGCCCTTACGCCTGAAGCAGCCGTGCAACGAATTCTGGCGGATGTTCGTCAGGATGGAGACGAGGCAATTCGAGATTGGACCGAAAAAATTGATGGTGTCCGCTTAGAGGAATTCGCGGTTGAACCGTCGGCTATTGAGGCCGCTTATGAACAAATTGAACCCGATTTACGGGACGCCTTACACGTCGCCGCAGATCGCATTCGGGCGTTCCACCAAAAACAGCCGGCGCAAAGTTGGATCGATTGGCAGGAAAGCGGCAGCGCTCTGGGCCAAATGATTCGTCCGTTGGAACGGGTGGGGGTATACGCCCCAGGTGGTACGGCGTTGTATCCCAGCACGCTCCTCATGTGCGCGGTGACGGCTCGGGTGGCCGGTGTTGAACAGGTGATTGTCACTACACCCAGCGGACGTCAAACCGAGGTCGCCCCAATTTTGCTTGCCGCCGCCAAGATAGCTCAGGTAGACACAGTGTATCGCCTTGGTGGCGCGCAAGCGATCGGTGCAATGGCATTTGGCACCGCTTCGTTACCGAAAGTCGACAAAATTGTCGGACCAGGCAATATTTTTGTCACCTTGGCCAAACGACAGGTTTATGGGTTGGTTGATATTGACGGGCTACCCGGCCCCACCGAAACTTTGGTCATTGCGGAGAAAGGGGCCAATCCCACCTTGGTGGCGGCCGATTTGCTCGCCCAGGCAGAGCACGACACGTTGTCTGCGGCAATTCTGGTTACCCCCAATCAGGCGCTCGCTGAAGCAGTGCAAGCGGAAATTAGCCAACAGATTGAGACCCTAAGCCGCGCAGAAATTATTGTCGAAAGTCTACAGAATCAGGGCGGGGCAATTGTTTGCCAGAACTTAGATGAAGCCGTAGAATTAAGTAACTTGTACGCCCCTGAGCATTTATGTTTGCACGTTGAAAATCCGTGGCAATTAACCGGAAAAATCAAGCACGCTGGTGGCATATTCCTCGGTGAACATGCCTATGAAGTCCTTGGTGATTACACAGCTGGCCCAACTCACGTCATGCCCACAATGGGCACCGCCCGCTTTGCTAGCCCGCTTAATGTTCGAGACTTTACCAAGGTGATCAGCATTTTTGGAATGGACGCCGAAGATGCTCAGCGGATTGCGCCCCCAGCGGCTCGGCTAGCTGAGGCAGAAGGTTTCGATGCTCACGCTGCAGCGGTCAGAAAACGTGCTATCAAATAGCCCAACTAGGCGACTCACGGGCTATTGAGGAGACCGACCGAAATGAAAATTCGACAAGCGATCAGCAAAGATGAACCTACTCTGTTAGCCCTTATGCGCCAAGCCCATGGCCAACCGATTGACTCAAGCGATGAGGAGTGGATCAAAACGGAAACAGCAATGAAAACGCTGTTGCGTGATCCACTGGCCGGTGAAGCGCAGCTTATTCTTGATGAAACAGACCAGTTAATCGGCTATATGATTGTTTGTCGCGGATTCAGCCTCGACTATGGTGGTTATTTCACCTGGGTTGAGGAAACTTACTTTAAGGAGGCCCAGCAGAGTCCCTTCCGGGATGAACGCTTCTCCCCACCATCAAATGAGTATTGATCTAAATCGTTTATTTCGCCCCAACATTACAACCTTAAAACCTTACAAACCTATTGTTCCATTCGAGGTGCTTTCTGAGCAACTCGGTCGACCAGCGGCTGATATCGTCAAAATTGATGCCAATGAAAATCCGTATGGGCCATCACCCCGTGTGGCCGAAGTTCTGGCGGAAGCCCCCTATTTACACATTTACCCTGATCCTGAAAGTCGAATCCTCCGCGGTGCCTTGGCTGACTACACAGGTCTCGAGGCTGAATATCTGATGGCGGGGCACGGGGCAGATGAGCTGATTGACTTGGTGATGCGCCTCTTTATCTCACCCGGCGATGCGATTATCAACTGTCCGCCAACCTTCGGCATGTATGCCTTTGACTCTGATGTCAATGAAGGTCAACTCATCAACGTGCCTCGTCTCGCCGACTTTGCAATCGATATTGAAGGGATTGAGGCGATCTTTAATCGTCCTTCAGTTCACCCGCTCATTGGCGAGATCGGGCCAATCAAGCTCTTGTTTGTTACCTCACCCAACAATCCAAGTGGTGGCGTTTTGAGTGATGCGGAGCTAGAGCGGCTTTTACGTCTACCGGTCATCATTATTCTGGATGAAGCTTACATTGAATTTGGTGGCGAAAGTCGTATTCAGTGGGTGAAGAGTTACCCCAATTTGGTGGTCTTACGCACCTTCAGCAAGTGGGCCGGATTAGCGGGGCTACGTGTCGGTTATGGCGCGTTTCCGTTGCCAATTATGGAGCAGTTGTGGAAAATCAAGCAGCCGTACAATGTGAATCTGGCAGGGCAATTGGCGGCCCAAGTTTCCTTGGAAGACCGTGATTGGCTTTTAAATAACGTAACAAAGTTGGTTGAGGAACGGGATCAATTTTTCGAGGTGTTAGAAGACATCCCTTGGCTCCACCCTTATCCAAGCCACACTAACTTCATTTTGTGTCGTGTAGAAGGCTATGACGCCGCTGATATCAAGCAGCGATTGGCGGATGAGGGTGTTCTGGTGCGTTATTACAGCTCGACTGGTCTGACGGACCATCTACGGTTTAGCATCGGTACCGCCCCTCAAATGGTGCGAGTAGCTGAGGCATTGCGGGGAATTGCATAGCGCAGATTTAAATCTGCGGCTAAGAAAAAAGCCTGTTAATTGAGGGTCAACAAAATAACTGACATATAGTTAAATTGGAGATTTGCCCTCACCCCAATCCTCTCCCAAAGGGAGAAGGGGCCAGTTCGCCTCCCTTTGGGAGGGCTATATGTCGATTAATTAGTCAAACTTCAAAAAACAAGCTAATTACACAACATTTCTAATTTATCCTCTTTTTCCATCAACCACTAATTCTTAAAATCAACAAATCGATATCCAACCCCACGTTCGGTCAAAATATATTTTGGATTACTGGGGTCGGCCTCAATTTTCTGGCGAAGATAGGTAATGTAGAGACGAACGTATTGGCTCTCATCACGGTATTCATAGCCCCATACTTTCGACAAAATCATCTCGTGGGTCAAGGTGTAGCCTGCATTTTGCACCAAATGATAGAGTAGACGATATTCCGTGGGCCGGAGTTTGACTTCTTCGCCATCCACGAAGACCTGCCGACGATTGAAATCGACTTCGAGACGGTCATCGATGGCAATCAAAGATTTACTGGCCGATGAGGATGAGGCATCCATTTCGGTGCGACGAATGACAGCCTTGATTCGACTGGCCAGCTCACGGGGGCTAAACGGTTTGGTCACATAATCATCGGCCCCCAATTCCAACCCTTTGATTTTGTCCTCTTCATCATCCTTCACTGTTAGCATAATCACAGGGACAGTCGACGTTTCCCGAATAATGCGCAACGCTTCAAAACCGTCCAATTCGGGCATCATCACATCGAGCAGCACTAAATCAGGCAGATCATCCCGCACCCGCTCAATTGCCTCCAAGCCGTTGTCAGCCTCAACCACCCGATACCCTTCCAAGTCCAGGTTCATCTGCATAAAGCGCCGCATGCGAGCTTCATCATCAACAATTAAAATTAAATATGAGTCATTTGTGGCCATACCGATTCACTTCCTAACAGGTTATGTCTATATTATCTGGATGGCGGGCTAGATGTCAACTCGGCATTATCGGCGGTGCCTGCCAAGTTCATCAATCCATCTTTATAGGCTTGCGAAAAAAGCAAACTACCAATCATTGTGGTGTACAAACTAAATACCGGAATGAGAACAGGCATCAAACAACAACCAATCACGGTAAAATACAAAATTTGATAGATCGCTGAAATTAGAAAGATTCCAACCACAAAAATTGCACAGGCAACAGCATAACCAGCAAAATTTGCCTGTAAAATTGCCCACCATTCTCTGACTCGAAAGGCTGCACCGAAATCATCTGTGATAGTTACGTGGGTCGTAATCATTGGGGTAATTGCTCCGGCCAGTAGGGCTAAGATCATCCCAATTGAGAAACAGGCAAAAAATCCAACCATCATTACGATGGGCAGGCCAGCGGATATGGTTTCCGAATTTTGCCCCGTAGCAGGTAACACTATAGAGGGAATTAAAAAAAGCATCATTGGGAAAACAATTGTGAGGATTAGAGGGATATTCAAAAGAACGACCACCCCAAATGGCTTTAAACCGTCAACCAAAAGCTGTCCCCAATCTTTCCATTCAGGCAGGCTCGGTTTACCATCCCCTGAAACAACCCGACGTTTAATTTGGGCATCATATCCATAAAAAATGATCAAGGGAATGATAGGAATAATAATGCTGGCTAGAACCACCAAGCTGCCGATCAAAAATTTATTCTGCCAATCTTCATCGTTAAAGGGATATAAAAAAAGTTCCTTTAGATTTTCAGTATCCAACGTCTGGGTCATTAGATCCTCCTATCGCTTGCTAAAAAATCAGGTCAAAATTCAAAAATGGCCTTCAAACAAAGATTTGAAGACCATTTTAGGTCATTTAGTACACAATACATTGTAACATACTTACAAAATCATGTAGCCAGTTCAGTAAGTTTATTCTGGCCCCTCTGCCAAATCAAAAATAGAGGGTCCACGTCCACTATGATCATTCTGGCAGCCTATTCTTGGGTTGGGCACGTCACTAAAGCAGACACTACACCAGCCTTCAACCTCAATTGCTTGTCTAAAACCAAAAAACCTTTTAACAACTGTTCCAGTCAATTTCAGTGTATCTGAGGCATTGGCCTGTAATATCTCAGGCACAGGACATTCGAAGCACAATTTTTCCTGCCAAGGAAGTGAGTCGGGATTAGACTCAATCAACCGACAGGCTTGCACATTTCGCCCTCGATGAAAATCGCCATAATAAAATTTACATTCTTTACCTGCGGGTGTCTTCATCTGTTGTTCCTGCGCTGTAGCGTTCATAGGGTTTATAGAGTTAACTCCACAAACTCTATAAACAACTATGCTTTATCCCCCAAGATAATAAGTTTAAACAGAGCCACGATCTATCGTAAATCCACTTAGTCTTTCACTCGGGTGATGTATGCCCCGGTACGGGTATCGATGCGAATGACATCGCCAATATTTACAAACAAAGGGGTTTGTACTTCCAACCCGGTCGAGACAGTCACCTGTTTTGTGGCCCCTTGTGCAGTATCACCAGCAAAACCAGGCTCGGCCTCTGTAACCTCAAGTTCAACTGTAATCGGAATCTCAATATCAAGAATTTCGGTTTGGTAACTCGAGATTTTCACCTTCATATTTTCAGTCAGGTAGGGAATGATCTCTTCTAAACGATCCTGCTCAATAGCTGGTTGCTCGTAGGTTTCTTGATCCATAAAGTAATAAAATTCCCCATCCGTGTATAGGTATTCGGCCTGGGCATGATCCAGGCTGATATCCTCCACACGCTCGCCCCCATTGAACGTTCGCTCAAAAAGTGAGCCACTACGTAGATTACGTACTTTTACTCGAATAGTTGCACTGCCCCGCGCTGTTTTGTTGTGTGAGTAATCAACAACCTTCAAAATTTCATTATCGTGCATAAAGGTGGTTCCTTTACGCAATGAATTCACCTCAATCATGATTTCCTCCAAAGTTTAATAATTTGTCATTCATTGTTGGTCTTTGTCACTGACAGTTTACAAATGACTCGTAGAATTAGGGTTTCGTCAATATATTCAAAACTTCAAATATCGTCAATCTCCGCCATAATCGATCCAGGTCTCAGCGACCTCGGGAAGATTGGCTAATAAACCACGTCGTTCGGTGACCTCGGGGAGGGAGTCTAAAAAGGCTTGGCCATAATTTTTGGCAATCACCCGTCGATCAAAAACCGCCACCATACCGCGATCCTCTTTGGTCCGAATCAAACGGCCAAAGCCTTGCCGGAACATCAAAATTGCTTCGGGAATAGAGTATTGGCTAAAGGAGTCGTCAAATGTCTCGGATCGAGCCGAAACGATAGGATCACTAGGGACGGCAAACGGGATACGCGTAATAACGACACAACTTAAGGCCGGGCCAGGAATATCAATCCCCTCCCAAAATGACCGTGTCCCTAACATGACTGCTTGGTCGGCGTTTTTGAAATTTTCTACCAGTTGACGTCGGCTTGTACCATCTCCCTGTTGATGAACTACAATACCGACCTTGGCCAACGGTCCCTTGATACTTCGTGCAGTGTTACGAAGCTGATTATACGAGGTAAAGAGCACCAGCGTACGCCCTTTGATTTGAGTCACCAATTCAATCAAACCAGTTTCCACAGCTTTTTGGTAACCTTGAGTATCTGGGTCGGGAATATCGGTCGGCAAGTAGACCATTGCATTATTGGTGTAATCGAAAGGCGAGCCAACCGCCGCCTCCTCTGCTTCCCAAATGCCAAGCCGCTCTTGAAAATAGTCGAAGGAATTGCTTGTTCGCAGGGTAGCTGAGGTGATGATCACCGACTCTTTTGGTTCCAACAGATGATTTTGCACCAAGGAACCCACATGAAGGGGCGCATTGTGCAAAGAAATCACCTTATTCTTGGGGTTTTGTTCAACCCACAAAATCCGATCTTGGTCAGGTTTCCCTAAAATTGTATTGACATTACCACGCAAGGCATCAATTTGTCCGCGAGAAAAAGAGAGGGTCGCCAGCAAATCCTCCCAATTCGGCACGTCATAGCCTTCCAATTCGGTCAGCATTGTGTACAAAATACCCAATGCCTGCGATACATCCGATAATGTACTACGCGAATTATCCCAAGCAAGTTCAACGTTAGACCAAGCGGCCTGCGACCGAGCGTGGTCAGTCAAACGAACCTTGATATTGTAGATACTCCCCCGCCAATATTCGGCGATAAACGCATTAAGCGCCTGGAAAAGTTGCCCAATAGTCTTTGTGGCTCGCTCAACGGCTTGATGAGATTTATGGGCAATGTCATTAATATCATCTTTCAATGAAGGTGGAACGACTGAAATGCAACGTCGCGCTACTTCATTCACCAGACCTACATACTTATCACTACCCCGTAAGGGCTGGCTGAGTTCCCGCAACATCTGCTCAATATTACGCTGATTCGTAGCATAGCTGAGTTGATGAGTGATGTTATCTTCGAGATGGTGTCCCTCATCAACGATCAAATGTTTGTATTCAGGAATCACTCGATTGTCAACGGCAATGTCGGCCAAAAGCAACGCATGATTAACAATGATGACATGGGCTGCTTCTGCTGCTTGACGTGCCCGCGCATAAAAACAGGTGTCGGGCGTGCAGTAGCGGGGTGAACAAAAACCGCCATCGGAGGCGACCTGACTCCACAGGGCTTGCTCCACAAAATCAGGGATAAACAACTCCTCGCGATCTCCCGTCGTTGTACTTGGCAGCCAAATCAGCAATTTAGCTAAAAGGCGAGCCTCTTTGGGGCTCAAATTACTCTTATCTCGGAGCAACTTCACTCGGCGTGGGCAAACATAGTTGCTACGGCCTTTGAGGGCCACTGCCCTAAAATCGATAGGGAGAATTTTACGAAGGGTCGGCACATCTTTTGTTAGTAGCTGATCTTGTAAGTTGATGGTATTTGTTGAGATCACCACCCGCTGCCCATTTTCATAGGCCCAATAAATTGATGGCAGAAGGTAGGCAATCGATTTCCCAGTACCTGTTCCGGCTTCAACCAACAAATGCTGACCAGCATTCAAAGACTCAGCCACATTAGCCAACATATCAACCTGCTGGGAGCGATATTCAAAGCCGGAGAAGCTTTTATCGAAGAGGCCTTCTGGTTCCAGCATCTTACATAATTTGACTGTATCAATGGGTGTGGGATTCTCAACGGGCTTTAGCGGTGGGTCAGGCAATTCATCTCGCTGCATCAGGGTAAACCCACCATCAGCAGCCTGTTCGGTCACCAGCCCTTTAGCGGCCAACTGCTGCCCCAGTGCCCCAACTGGCACGCTCGATCGTCGCTCACGGCTCAAATCTCGAAAGATAAGGCCCAATGACCACTCGCTCTTTGCCCCAAGCTTGGCCACATCTTCAAGGATACGGCTATCAAGTCGACGCGCTTGGTCGAGCAAGCCTTCAAACAACCGCCGGGCGAGTTGCGCATCATCCAAAGCCCGGTGGGTTTGACTTTCGGACGGCATTTTCACGCCCAAGTAGTCAGAAAGGGCGCTCAGGCTATAACGACCCGCGTGGGGTAACAATACACTCGCCAATTCAAAAGTATCAACACTTGGTTGCTTTTGAAAAACCCCTTGTTTGCGTAAAAAGCCAAGATCGAAGCCGATGTTATGTCCAATAATTGGATTGTCACCGACAAATCGCAACAAATCTGGTAAAACAGCCTCAATTGGAGGGGCATCTTCAATATCTGCAGGTTTGATCCCGGTCAACTGCTGGATTTTATAAGGAATAGCTCGTCCAGGATTAACAAATGTTTGGTAAGTATCAAATACACGATCGCCCTTAAAGCGAACGGCTCCAATTTCAATGATGGCATCACGGTCTGAACTGAGTCCGGTTGTTTCAATATCAAGGGAGATATATACTCTGGCCAAGGATGACTTCTTTCTAACGACGTCTAACAGTTTTCGAATGATTGAATGACAGTTCTATCAAATAGACAACGTTCCTTATTATACAGAGGACGAAGAATTTGGCTAGGTTGACGAGTTGTGTGAAATGGTAATCCTTGCAAAATAGTCTAACACAGGTTAAAATTTTTTTAGTGGGAAAAAGCTGACCAAAATGCCTCCCTTTCTTTTGTACCGTAATTCTTGAGGAAAAAGTCCCATTGACGATTTTGGGTTGCTATGTTAAGATAATAGACATAATCCCCAGAGTGTGACGTACAGTCAGGAGATCATAATAAATGACAAATGTGTATATCTTGCAACAGGTTGACATTTTTGAAGAATTGTCAGATGAGCAATTAAAATTAATTGATAGTATTTGCGAAGCCAAAACATATACCCCTGGCGATATTATTTTTGAAGAAAACTCACCCAGCCGCGAATTTTACATTATTATGGAAGGTGAAGTTGAAATTCAGGTTGATCCCGATACCATCGGTGACTATCGCAAAGATGAGTATCAACCAACTACCATCGCTACTTTACGACGAGGCCAATCATTTGGCGAGGTTGCTATTGTAGACCCAGGCGTCCGCTCAGCATCGGCACGATGTGGGGCGGAAGAAAATTGCCAAGTTTTAGTCATCGCCCGAAAAGCCTTTATTGATTTATTAGAAAAAGATTACCAAATGGGCTACATAGTTATGCGTAACTTTGCCGCTGACTTGTCCCTGAAAATTCGCCAGACAAACTTAATGGTTCGCGAATCATTGATGTAGATCACTCTCAACCAGATCTTGTAAAACCTCCACAAATTGTGGAGGTTTTTTTAATTCTCAATTACCCAAAACTTTTCCGGTTTCTTAGAGCCGTGCTAAAATGCTCGCCTTATGAAATTTCTAGGTAATTTAGGCAAGCTCCTCCTAATTCTAATTTTAATTCCAATCTTCCTGATTTTTGCTGGGCCGCTTCTCATACTGGGGGCCTTACGAGGACAACAGCCATTAGGTATCGTCACCCTTAACACCAAACAATATGGTGTAATTGGCCGGTTGGGAGCCTTTATGTTGGGTTTAGCCTTATGGTTATTAATCTGGAGCGGCCTACTTTGGGTTGGGCTACTTTATGTTTCACCCACATCCTCCATCGCCCAGTTGCTATTTCCGGCCCCTGCCCCAACGGCTACCGCCACACCTGTCCCTACTGAAACTGGTACACCGATCATAACTGCCTCACCAACACCAACCGCAACACAAGGCACGTCCGTTCTGGTCAGTATCCCTGTCACAGAAACGGTACCAGTTATTCCCTCAAACACCCCCTCAGCAACTAACACCGTAATAGACTTGCCTACAATCACAAACACCTCAGTGATAATTACCCCGACAGACACATCAAAACCAAGCAACACCCCAACCCTAACCCTCTCACCAGCACCAACAAGCACACAAAGTGTCACAACACCCACAATCGAAATCACCTCAACTAATGATCAATCTCAACTTGATGAAGAGACGATTCAAGCAATTTTGGAAGAAGGCAATGCGATTTTGTTGGCAGCCATTACAGAAACCACGGATGGAAACTTGGAGCAACTTCAGACTGTATGGCGGGGCAGAGCATTAACTAAGGCTGAGAATTTTGTTACCGATACAAATAACCGCTTTTCCGCTAATACAGTAATTGAGCTTGAATATTTATCTCCCCTTAACATCAGTCCCTATAGCACGGAGCGGCAAGTTGTGGTGCTTATTCAAGAAAATTGGCGTTATCAAGGGACGGTCCGTACTTACGAAGAGCAGTTTGAATTTATCTACACCCTGACCCAAGACGATGGTGAGTGGGTTATTAGTGACTACACCTATCGCAACTTACCCACTGAGTCTCCATAACCGCTTCTTTATTTTGGCAAATAGCCCAATAGTCCTAGCAGTACCTTTTTTTTATTGTCAAGTATGCCCCTCAGTGATATAATGGAATTAATGAAGAGGACTTCACGGGCAAACATATTGAGGCTACCTCTAAATCCCTCAAATTAGTATAGATTTTTCTGGCGCAAGAACCTCTAAACCACGACTCGCCATCTAAATGACATCGCCTTCAATCTATGTAAAACCTACGCGTATTCGCAGGTTATTTTATAGTGTTATCCGCCCATGAATATCATAACCACACTGGTTTGTAGAGGAAATTGTTATGGCAAAAAAAATCAAAGTAGGTTTGCAGCTGAGTGTTGGGGGATTGGGCGATCTTTCATTTAACGACTCGGCCTATAGCGGCTTAGAAGAAGCATCTCAACTGCACGGTATCGAATTTGACGCCGCCGATTGGCAAAATCCGATGCTCAATTCAATCACCCTCGAAAAATGGGCGAAGTCGGACGTTGATCTCATTATCGGGATTGGCTTTGGTAATGCAGCAGCCGTTAGCCAAGTCGCAGAAAATTATCCTGATAAAAAATTCGCGGTTATTGATGTTGAAGGAAGTGGCCATAATGTCTGGTCGGCCACCTATCGTGAATATGAGGGTGACTTTGTTGTTGGGGTCTTGGCTGCTTTAGTAACCAAAACTCATATGGTCGGCTTTATCGGCGGAGGGGTGACCCCGATTATCCGTCGGATTGAGGCTGGCTTCGCCCAAGGCGTTCGTAATGTTGACGCCAACATCGGATTTATTTCAGATTATGTTGGCGAGTTTGATGATCCGATTAAAGGTCGGCTTCTGGCAGAAACACAATACACTTTAGGGGCCGATATTATTTATCAGGTGGCTGGGGGATGTGGTCTAGGTGCCATTGAAACGGCCCGCGAGTTAAATCGTTGGATTATCAGCACTGGGGGCGATCATAGCCGTCTAGCCCCACGGGCGGTATTAACCAGCCGGATTAAAAATGTAGGCAAGGCTGTGTACGATGTAATTACCGCAGTGGTTCACGATCGTTTTGAGGGTGGTGTTACAAAAAGTTATGGTTTTGCTGAAGGTGGGTTAACCTTGGCCCCTATTCGCCCCAGTGTATGGAAAGTGGTGACTACTCCGATCCAAAATATTATGCACGAAATTCAAAATCAGGTAATTAACGGAGAAATCAAGGTTAATTTAGAAGAGTTAGACGCGGTCTAACCTCAATCATCATCTGCCTGATCAGCTTTATGCCGATCAATTGCTTCTTGAATAATATTTGCTAAATCCAATTTTTGGGTACGCGTTCCCAAGGCCTCATTGAGTAAAACAATGGGGCCTTGATGCGTTTCTAGAGTCAATTTCACTTTCTTGCTGTCCCGCTCACCCACAGGTGCCTCAAGTTTAGCCTGTTGAATATGACGAAAAGACACTTGTTCCTTAGTCACAGGCTGTGTTGTTTGATAACGAAGTATGCCTTCATCTTGATGCAATTGAATTGAACAAATTTTAGCATCTGCCGACCGGGCCGCATCCACGTGGCGCTGTGAAATTCGGCTAAATACCGTCATAACAATCCACCAGCTTACCGCCGGAACAATCAAAAATAAACCAATAAACAAGGCTCGCATCGCACCAGACTGTTCTCGTACATCTAATGTGATGGCGAAAACAGTAATCACCAGCACTGCCACAACCGCCGCCGCAGGCCCCCAAGTAAGCCACGCTAGGCCTTGGGTTGTCGGCTCACCTCGTACAATAAAGGTTCGCACCCCCGGTTTGGTCTCCTCTTGAATAGTGGTCACCAAACCAACTGACTTGCTCATCGGCAACCACCAAGGTGGCTTGTATTGACTCATCAGGCTGTACCCTGCCCAGATTTAGTGGCACTATAAGTCATAAATAGTGCATAACCAATTCGCCACAGCAGAGCCAGGGCCAGCGTAACCCCAATTGTCACATAGGCAAAGGTGGGCACAATTCCGCTAGGAATAGCCCGGCCCCGAAATATTGCCCACAGCAAAATTGATAATGGACCACCAATTAAGCCCCAGCCCAGTAACAGACGATACCACATCTTTGACAAAGATGTCGCGACATCCAGTCGAAATAAGCCAAACCAAGGCATTACAAGAAACCAGGCAATGAGATAAGGTGCCATTGATACCAGAGCGTCAAAGTCCGCCACTGATAGGTTATGGGTGCTACGCCCAATAATCATAAAGACAAAAAATACTAATAGATCACCAATAATAAGTATGATGAATCGCCGAGATTTATCTTCCGAATTGAACTGCCTTGATAATAATTGCGCCAAGATTACCCCCTACTCCATAGCCCCTGTTATTGATAATGTGATCAATAAAGCGAACCTAAATTCTACTCCAGCCTGACATAATAGACAAAGTTTTGCTTAAGAATGTATTGTATACAAAGAAATACATAAAACCACAAAACAAACAAAAATACGTCCCTAAACCTTGCCTATTTTGACAAAATGTATACAACTAATATACTTCACTGTATTAACCTAAATCAGATGTAACTATGTCCCAAACAACTAAGACCCTTATCGCCCTCAGAGAACTAATATTAAACGGAGAAATTGCCCCTGGTGAGCGATTACTTGAAATCGCGCTGGTTGAACAGTTGGGTGTATCTCGTACACCTATTCGAGCCGCTTTGGCAAAATTGGCAGAGGAAGGGTTGCTAGAAAAAACAAACAATGGCGGTTACACTCTTAGGTCCTTTACCGAATTTGATATCCGAGATGCGATTGAAGCGCGGGGAATGATTGAGGGAATGGCGGCTCGACTGGCAGCTGAGCGGGGTGTCACAGCCTTGGCCTTGAGCCAGATGAAAAATTGTGTCACTGAAATTGATGCCCTACTTGATAATTTTGATCTTGGCAGCAATGGTATTGAGGCTTATTTTGAACTCAACGACCTATTTCATCGCCAATTGATTCTTCTATCAAATAGTTTTGTTGTTGAGCGAACCCTAAATCATATCACCAATTTACCCTTTGCTTCCCCTAATGCCTTTACCTTGGCTCAATCAGAGATGGACGAGTCTTGGAAAATATTTTTTGTCGCACAAGAGCATCACCGAGGTATTGTAGAGGCCATTGAGCATCGAGAAGGTCAACGAGCAGAGAGTCTGGCCCGTGAACATGCCAGACTCTCGCTACAAACCTTAAGGCGGATTCTGGGCCAACAATCAACTTTAGTCCAGATGCCTGGAGGCAAGTTGATATTAAATTCGTTTACAAAAAGGTAATGTTATTAGTGTGTCCAGTTTAAAATTAGAGAACTGATAATAAAGAGCATCAAACTTTGTCTCAAGATACATCAAATAAGGTCCAAAAATTAATAACTGACACGTTGAATCACTATCCCGATTTATTCAGCTATCTTGATCAAATTATCACATCCGAATTCGCGTTCGACATCTTTAAACAAATCGCTGATGTGCCTGCCCCGAGTTTGACCGTCCGCTACACTCGGACACCAATCGTCCAACACATTATCAAAACGGCCCAAGATAAAAAGTTATGTAATAAGCAACTGACCTTTGAGCCTAATTATTTACGGTCAGGTAACGCAGCGCTAATATTAGGCCAGACACCACGCAAACCAATATGGTTGATCGCTCACTTGGACAATATCAGCTTTCTAACGGGAGAATTTCAAGAGGGGCACTACCCCTTAACTCCTTTCTGCGAAGCCCGCCAAACTGCCGGTATTCGTGATGCAATCGCCTTAGGTTATGATTTAAATCGAGGAACGCTTAGTCAAATTGCGACAGGCAAGTTACACTCCACAGAACATGGGCACTTTTTCAAAACAGATATCACTAATTTACCACCGGCTACTCGTGTTGTATATGCCAGTCAAGCAACTTGGGATCAAGCTAGTGGCACTGTGTATGGCACAATTGATGATGCATTTGGTTGCACTGCGCTGATTCTAGCAGGAATAGTTTTATCACATTACCCAGTGGAAGCTTTGTTACTTCTTACGGATGAAGAAGAGGGAGTGGTTGCTACTGGCAATCAAGCCTTTGCTCGGGGGAGTGGGCGTTTAATCAATCGAATTAATTATGAACAGTTTCCCGATCTAACGATCATCACTGATCTTCATGAGGTTGACTATGCCATTGACAAAAGTCAGTTTGGCCAAGGATGCCTATTTAGCGCTTTTGCTAGTAATACAAAAGGGGGAGTAACACCTCCGCAAATATTATCTTTTCAACGAGAATTGAGCCGATATCTAGAAACACAAAATATTTCTCTACGCGAAAACACAGGCTATATAAGTCGAAGTGATGGTATTTCAGCAATGTTAGCCACACCTAACATTGCTTTGATTGGCTATCCTGGGGCTTATTCTCACTTCATTGATACCCCGCGTGCACACATCGATGATTTGGTTAATTTGGCAAAGACCCTCACTATTTACACTTTAATTGTACAAAGTGAGGTCTGGCAGGAACAGTATTTATTTGGTTAATTTGTTCTTTGGAGGACACAATGACAGAGAGAACACAAGTCGGTATTATCGGTTCAGGTCCAGCAGGTCTGATTTTATCACAGATTTTGCACCGCCAGGGCATTGAATCGGTCATTTTGGAGCGGCAAACACGGGAGTATGTTGAAGCCCGGATTCGAGCGGGCGTTTTGGAGCAAGGGACAGTTGACATGCTGCGGGAAATTGGTGTCAGTGAGCGGATGGACCGTGAGGGCATTCCACACGATGGTTTTAGTCTGGCATTTGATGGACGAAAAGAGCGTGTTGATATGAATGCTCTGACAGGCGGGAGCACAGTGATGATTTACGGTCAAACCGAGGTGACACGTGATCTCATTGAAAACCGCCTCGCTGAGGGGGGAAGCCTTGAATATCAAGCGCCAGCCCTAGCCATTGAAGATATCGAGGATAAGCCACGCATCATTTATGAAAAAAATGGGGAACAAAAAGAACTGATTTGTGACTTTGTCGCAGGGTGTGATGGCTATCATGGTGTGTCTCGGAAAAGCTTTCCAGCGGGTAAACTAACCACCTATGAGAAAATTTACCCCTTTGGCTGGTTAGGCATCTTATCTGACACGCCTCCCGTAGACGAAGAGTTAATTTATGCTAATCACAAACGAGGTTTTGCTCTCTGTAGTATGCGCTCTCACACGCGCAGTCGTTACTATCTTCAATGTGAGCTCGACGACAAAGTAGAAAATTGGACCGATGATGCGTTTTGGGATGAGTTGCGCCAACGGCTTCCCCCAGAAAGCGCCGAAGCCTTGGTCACTGGGCCACGTTTAGAAATGAGCATTGCGCCTCTACGCAGTTTTGTGGCTGAACCATTGCGACACGGCAATCTATTCTTAGCAGGCGATGCGGCTCATATCGTTCCACCCACTGGAGCGAAAGGTTTGAATCTAGCCGCCTCGGATGTGCACTATCTCTCGCGGGCATTCATCGCCTATTACAGAGACAATCGCACCGATTTGCTAGATCGTTACTCAGAAACCTGTCTCCGCCGTGTCTGGAAAGCCATCCGCTTCTCTTGGTGGTTCACTGCAATGATGCATAAATTTACAGATGAGCCGATTGACCACCGGCTTCAGTTAGCAGAACTTGATTATTTTACAGGGTCGGAAACTGCACAAAAGACGATTGCCGAAAATTATGTAGGGTTGCCCTTCGAAGTATTTGAGTAAATAAAAAAAGGGAAACACTGGAATATAGTGTTATCCTTTTCTTAACCATAGCTGAATTCAAAAAATAGCCCAGTGCTCTAATGTGAAACGTACCTACGAGCGCTACAAATTTAGAAGTTTTGCTATTTTGAGGGATGCCAAAATAACATCGAAATGTACTAAGATCGATACGAGTGGGTTTACCCGCTTGTATTGATCTTAGTACATTCAAGTTGTTTAAAGTGAGAGGAATTTTATGGCAATTGTGAGGGCTTAATGGATATTAAGCTGCTCACCTTACTTCACCGATCTTGCCCTCAACGAGGTACGTCGACATCAGGCTGATGTCTCGGCCCTAACCTCACTCACCCCCGGCTGTACCCTCTTGCACAGCCCCCATTCATTCAATCAGCTCACGCGTCCTTGGCGACACCGCCTTCCAATCTATCTCCACCATTGGTGCCCCGTCGATGTCTCGCTCCCTTTGCAGGGAACGCCGGCCGATTTTATTACCCTACGACGGCTCATTAAATATCACTTCAATGGCTTGCCAGAGGATGTAGTTGTTCAGCCTCGCATTTTAACATCTGAAGAGCAATACTCTGATCGGATACCTCACTACATGCCTGAGGACATGATCACCACTCTGACAACAGCGCCACACATCGATGATGCCCCACCTAAGCGGCAGGCAAAGGTATTATCTCTTGTGATTGCTCCCTGTGAACAACATTGGCGAGGATATCTGGGCATATCGATGATTAAGCAGAATCTATCGCCTTGGCCGGGTGGAATACTTACGTGGCCTGAGATGCCCAACCGGGCGGGCTACAAGCTGCTGGAAGCCTTGAGTGATTTCAGAATCAAGCTTCGGGCCAATGCGCATGCATTGGATTTGGGCGCAGCGCCTGGAGCCTGGGCGCTCGTCTTACGACAACATGGGTTATACGTAACCGCTGTGGCCCCCAAGCTAATGTACACCAGTTTACGACGTGATCCGATGATCACCCATAAAACGATGAAAGCCGAAGATTATCTAAATCACGTCAAAACAAAGTTTGATCTAATCACCAATGATATGATTGTGGACGTGCAAGACTCTGCTCGTCTGATGGTTTCCTATGCGAAGCATCTTCGCCCCGAGGGAAAAGCGATTATGACCGTCAAATTACGGCAGAGGAAAAATCGCAAACGAGTCATGAACCACACCTTTCGTCTCCTGCGGCAGGCCTATCGCATTGTTCGAGTCCATCAGCTTGTCAGCAATCGCCGAGAGGTGACCTTATTTCTGCGAAAAAATAAAAAATACATTGACCAAAAAGAACATTCGTGCTATCGTGTGTGAAATAAACGCTAGAGGGCCACCTATGTTTTACACCACTCATCAACTCACTTATCCCTTATCACAATTTATCGATTGCTTCTGGTATGTTTCAGGCATCACCCCCTACAATCGGGAGCAGGTGCTTCCCACCACAACTATTGATTTAATGTTCAACTTAGGCGCATTTCACAAAGTGTATGACAATGGTGATCTATCCCGTTCAGATGTATATCAGTGGGCCTGGATTTCGGGAATGCAGACCGAGTATATTACGATGGAGGCGATGGCTGAAACCGAGATGTATGGTATTCGCTTCAAGCCAGGTGGGGCTTATCCCTTTTTTGAGCGGCCCATGTCAGAATTTCGCAATCAAATCGTTGAAATGGACTCGGTATGGGGTCAACTGATTACTGAAATTCGAGAGCGCCTATTTGAGGCGAACACCCTCCAGCAACGATTTACCATTTTAGAAACGCTTTTACGAGAAAAGTTACGCCCCAATTTATGCGGCTTGGCCGCAGTGCAACATGCAATTGACGAGATAAGCCGAGGCTCCTCCAGTTGCACTATCAAAACATTAAGTGAGCAGATGGGCCTCAGCCAAAAGCATCTCATCAATCAATTCCACAAGATGGTCGGGATATCTCCCAAACAATTTGCCCGCATCGCCAAATTTAATCAGGTGCTTCAGTTGATTGATGGTACAAAACCAGTCAACTGGGCTAAAATTGCCCAACAATGCCATTATTATGATCAAGCCCACTTCAACCGTGACTTCAAAGCCTTCTGTGGCTTCTCCCCCTCCACTTATCTCACTCTGCGAAAGCATTTCTGGGAGCGTGATTTAGGACAGGGCGAATACGCCAACTTTGTCCCGATTGGTTAAATTTTTACAATACAAATGTTCTAATTAGCGCTACACTACTCCTTGTAATCAATAAATGATCAAGGAGTTTTTTATGATTCGTTCTACGCTCGCCATTCTGGCTGGATTTATTGCTTGGAGTGTTCTTTGGTTAGCAGGAAATGTCTTGCTCTCCAGCCTATTTTCTGGCGCTTTTCGTGAGGATGGCTCAACAGGGCATGTAGGTATCCTCATCTTCCTTGTTCTCTACAGCCTTGTCATCTCAATCATCTCGGGATACATCACAGCCCAATTGGCCAACCACCACCGCTTACGCCACAGCCTTATCTTAGGCACAATCTTACTAGTCGTCGGCATTTTTGTTCAGCTTCAATTTTGGACGGTATTACCCCTCTGGTATCACTTCAGCTTTCTCGTTCTCTTGGTTCCTGGAGCTTATCTCGGGGCCAAAATATATCAAAATTCACGTGCATAAAAAGGAGAAAATAATGTCTGCCTTACATTGGTTTGAAATTGCGGTCATCGATATTAATCGGGCCAAGGTGTTCTATGAAACGGTATTGGATATTGAAATTCCGCTGGTCGATTTGACCGAGCAAATGGGCAGTATTTTGGGGATGATTCCCGACGGTGGCAGCCCGCCCGGTGGGGCTTTGGTGCAAAATAGCCAACACGGCTACACGCCCAGCCAAGAGGGGACCCTGATTTATCTAAGCGTGGGTGACATCGATTTACAAATCGCCGTAGACAAAGTCGAAGGGGCGGGCGGGCAGATTACATTACCTAAGACGAGCTTGGGGGAGAACGGCTTTTGTGCCTGGATCATTGACCCTGAGGGGAACCGAGTGGGATTACACTCGATGAAGTAACAATTCAATTTGATTATGACCTGACCACGATCAAATCGAATTGCTGCCGGAGCAAACGTAACGAATTTTCACTCAGGGTTGTCGATGGCGTGACCATACAACACATTTGGTCGTACTTGGCTTTGCGGGTGGGGTCGGTATCATTCCCTACCTGCACCACAAATCGCTCTAGCATTTCATCACTAATTTGGTCAATCCTGATTTCATCAAAATCAAACAGGTCTTGATACAAAGCCCAATTGAGATAAAACCCTTGTTCTGTCGTTTTGTAATCAATCTTCATTGTCTCATTGAGCACAGCAATAACTCGTCTAACCGTGATATGATCTTGTGTTCTGTGACAAGCACGACAGCCATAGTAGCTAACTGAGCTGGCAAATGACAGGTTTACTGTATGTTTTGCAAACCGATGAAAACAATGTTGACAGAGCAGATCAGGATAATTGTTTTGCAACGATTGTGTTGCTTCGGCCAAATACTCCAAAAGATAACGAGCCAGGGCACTAGATGCCTCATGCTGATTCATCGCCAGCTTTTGTAACACAGGAACAGCCGCTTGGGGTTGAGCCAAAATTTGCGGATACATATGCCACAACTGGCTTAACGCATCCAACAAACATCCAATTGTTTCGATATCGGCAATAAACTTGGGGGCAACATAAGTGAGATATTTTTCATTGATTCTATTGGCACCCTCAACCTTCCCCCAATCACCCGATAAACGAGCCCGCCAATCATGGGGTTGCAGCAATTCGGTTAGGGTTGCGCTGGTCCAGGGTAGTTGCGGGTCAGCGTCAGTTGAAGGGGTATTTTGATTCGACGGCGATAAATAAAATTCTGTATATGGCTTATTTTTCTGATCATACGCAGCCGACAAGGTTATATTGTACCCCTGGTATACCCCAGCCACGGTCATCGGTCTGCCCTCATTTGACCAGTCAAATTGTAAATTGTACTGTTGGGCCAATGTTTTCCACGGTTTCTCTAATCTTTGCTGAGATCTGTCCCACAAAAAATTTTCAATACTGTCCGCCGTTGACTCTGGTCTTGGGCAGCTTTTCATCAAAAGGATCGATCTACCATTTTTTGTTTCGGCATAAAGATGACGTTCCTGAACATAAACCCGCTTTATCTCCTTAGTTCGTACGGTTTGACGATCAAATAAGGGAATCGGAAGGTGTCTGACGGTCAAGTTCTCATTCGTAACGGTACAAATCGTTTCGGCAAAGAACAAGATACGCCACCATTCCCTGACAGAATAGACCAAAAAGAGAAATCCCATCACCAGAAAAAGCAATATCCCTATAAAATCATCACCACTAAGATCATCTTCAAAAATCACTACAACACACGCAAAAAACCAACCAATACTCATCAATGAAGGAATAATTAGTTGGGGAATATCAGTGACTTCGTGTGCAAATGAAAGTTGTAAATGATCAGGTTTATTGGTAGCCATACATTACTCAAATCAGTGATCAAGATGCAATTTCACCCCTATTGTGTCGATGGTGTTACGCTAAACCACAGCATTCCAGAGGATACGCTTTCGGGTGTGTCTATGGCGTTGCGTGGAGATTCTGGGTTCAATCAAGCCGTCGAAGGAGTACTTTTAGTATGGCGTACCTTGATGGAACCGTAACACCCAACTCTCGCCAGCACGTGACCAAATGGAGCTACGCCGCCCATATTCCACAACTCCATCATAGGTCACCATACTATTGTAGGTCACCTGAGCCACATCCTCAGTCAATAAACGGATGTTAAAGTCAGGCAGGGGCAAGACAGCTTCAATCGAGTTACCCGAAACAGACAAGAGCGTCTCTCGGCTATGAATTCGCCCCGATCTGCCAATCTCATAGAAATCTTCGGCAAAGATGGTTTCCATGTACGCTCGGTCAAAGCGCGTTTCAGCCCGCCAAAGCTCTGTTTCCAATCGTCGTAACAAATCCCAGTCGTGTGGGGAGAGATGAAGATACATATCTTACACCTCCAAATATTTACAAATAATTTTCTCGAATACTATCCATATGATGCAATTCGTGGCCCGCAATATGATAAACAGCCGCCCGTACACTCATAATGTTACCACTACCGATCCCCTTACGTGTTAAAGCTGCTTCACCAAAGCTCTTGAACAGAGTAATGGTGGCTTGCCGAACCGCAGTCAACTCCTCAAAAATCTCCTCAAGGTCTCGTTCATTCGCCTTAGAATGGGGCACATAATCATCTTGCTCAAACCCAGGCAACTCAGTCGAGTCATTCCGAGCGTAGCGCAGGGCTCGATAAGCATAAATCCGCTCATCGTCGATGATATGCACCAAAATTTCCTTGATCGTCCACTCCCCCTTAGTGTGCGGCTGCACCAATTTTTCTTCAGGGAATGAACGAATAAATTCAATTGTTTGGGTCAAGTTATCGTGCAAGTGCTTTAGAATTAACCCATCGTCTGGTAACAAACCAATGTACATAATGGTATATGGGGCGTACTCGCCCGGTGAGGGTTTTGGAATGAGTTTCAATTTAGTTTCTCCTTTTTATATAGCTTTCAATTTTGGCAAAACGTTCTCCACCATAAACCTAACCAAATGATCGTGCGGATGCGCCGCCTCACGCTTGACCGCCTCAATCAAGTCACTGTCCCACGCTTCATCGTCGCTTTCAGCGGAGTCAGTCACGGTGCCAACATAGACACAGGAAACCTCGCGATTTGTATCCTTGGCGCAGATAGGTGTCACAGCATAGACCGACAGCGTATCCATATTGACGACATCACAGCCACGGGCTTTCATCTGTTGAATGATTTCAGTAGACTCTCGATACAAACTATTGCCATTCCAGACTGTGTAGTGCCCCCAAGGTTTGGCATTCATCTCATTGGTTTCATCCTGAACACAAGTTGTAACAGGCTCATAAAATTCTGGGGTTGGCTGACAATGAACAAATTCACTCACACCGTAATGAGCGGCCAAGGGCAAATCCGACATTGTGTCTTTGGCGATGAAATGTTGTCCGACTGGTGCCCCATTAAAGGCCCCAACATAGCCGATGCCAATGATGTATTTGATGCCATAATGAACTAACTCCTCGACCGTGGTTGCGCCCACGGCAAAGCCATACACTTCACTGACCACAATGAAGGGGATGTCTGCAACGCGGCACAATCGCACCTCCGCGTTCGGTGAATGAAGAAAATAGCGTTCAGTGGCAACCACTTTGACATACGGCTTAAAGCCATTGGGAAAGGGAGTAAAGCAGATAAAGGCCACTTGCGCCGCGGCCCAGTCAGGGGGCAGGATGTTTGTGCCGAGTAATTTTGCGGGGGTTAGGTGGGGAGAACTCATAAGGTAAACCTCTCAAGGTGACAAGGTAGCAAGCAGCAAAGTAGCAAAGTAGCAAATACTTACCCTGTTACCTACTACCTTGCTACTTTACAAATATTGAGTGTAATTCTCTATTTTTTGCTCTAGCCGTCCAGCCAGATAGGCATTGGCTGCACCAAGTTCAGCCAAAATCAATCTTGCTTCATCTTGATAGGCTTTGATTTTTTCTCTATTCCAGTAGTGGGGCGGCGATTGCAAGTTAGTAATGCGATCAGCCATCTTGACCATCCACACTTCGGGTGGCTGAGCTTTAATCCGGTTCAGACTATCGACCATCTGATCTCTTTTTGTGGGTAAGCTCTCATCCTTACTCAAGGCCAACACCCCATTGGCGACAACAAGACCAAATTCGGCTTCCACATCTGCAAATCTACAATCCGTATCTTCAATCACATCGTGCAACAAGGCACATTGCACCAGTAAATCAGGCTGTTCAATCTCATCGCTTTGCGCAATCGTTGCCATCGCCTCCATCGCCACATTTCCGATGTGATTGATGTAGGGCAACTCACTGCCTGGCATCTGCTGCCCTTGGTGGGCATGCGAGGCAAAATGCCACGCTTTGATATAAATGTCCGGATTCCAAATTCCCATAGTTTCTCACCCTACACTTTCGTTAATTTCCTCAATCGGCAGCAATCGCGAGTCCGCCAACGCCGCAGTACGATGACCTGCCGTAGCAAGGTAGTCTCCATTTTCCGCAAAAGCCATAAACGTTGCCACTGACTTGTGGCGAACCAGCAGCACTAAGTCCCACTCCTCAGTTTGTGGCCCAATCAAATACTTTCCACCCTGTCCCATAAACAGCACCTCGCCCCCACTTTCTTGTAAAAATGGTAAGGTATGATCGATATACTTTTGGTACGCAGCCTCCCCAGAAATCGGCTCATCAGGAGCCAAGTCTGGGTGGGCACTGTAATCAGCCCATTCCCTAAACCGCAGTAGATTGAGCATCACCACCTCACCCGCGATGTTTCGAGTGACAAACGCCGTGCCTGACTCTTGGGTGGCATCAAGAAATTGTTCTGTCATTTTTGTTTTCCTTATGGTAACTTAACGTCTTAGTTGTTTCAGACCTGATGGTGTCATAATTTGGGCTGATAAATAGGGCGTTTCACCCTGACCAAGTGGCTTGATTTTAACAAATTTTGCCGCATCGATTGCGGTAAGAATAGAGTACAGCCACTCAGGATATGGATGGTAAATTTCCAATGAGTGTAATCGACACCCTACGTCAGCCATACGCTGGGCTGGATGAGGCTGTGTTTCCCACTGAATGAGATAAGGCAGCATCCCCCCAGCTAGCAGCCGACCATCATCAGGCACAGCAAATTGCCATCTCAAATCATCCCGAGTCAAAGCGGTTGGGTCTCCAAATGAAATGTTAGTTTGACCCTGGAGGCCCACCAAATCGGTGGTGTTAATCACCCAAGTCAGCAGTTGTGGTTGCTGCGCAATCCGTCGCTGAACAAAAGGATCATCCAGCCCATACCAACGAGGGCGTTCAGGGGCAGGGGCCGCCGGATTGATGGTAATCACTTCTAGAAAGACGTCGTTGCCCAATTGCATCAGATGATTATGGGTGCCCATCGCAGGATGCTCGCCGCCTTTGGGCATATCCACCCCAAGCTGCGCTTTGACATAGGCTACCCCTTGCTCAAGTGACGAAGCCCCAATAACAAGGTGGTCTAAATTTGTATTCATCATCCCTCAAGAAAAAGATCTACTTTACACAAAGAGCGACACTAATTTAAACTGCTCGACATCGACCAATCCTCGGTCTGTCAATTTAAGAGCCGGAATGACCGGAAGTGCTAAAAACCCCATTGCCATAAACGGGTCATGTAAAGATGTACCAAGCTGGTAAGATGCGTTTAACAATTCCTCCATCTGATCGCGTACAGTTTCAATCGGTGCCTCACTCATAAGCCCAGCAATGGGCAAGGGTAAGCGAGCCAGGACATTAGTATTGTCAGCAACAGCCATTCCCCCCTGTATCTCAACAACAGTGCGAACTGCTGTGAGCATACTTCGATCATCCATTCCAACGACGACGAGATTGTGATGATCGTGGGCGACCGTACTAGCGATTGCTCCCCGTTGTAGCCCGATCCCCCGGACAACACCTTTGCCCATATTTCCCGTAGCCTGATGACGCTCAATGACCGCAATCTTGGCTAGATCACGGGCTTGGCTGGCCACCACCTGACCATTATGCTGAGGTACATCCTCGATCAGGTGATTTGTAATCAACTGATTAGGGATTGCTTCAATTACACGTACTTTACGACCTTCAACGGGTATATCAAAAGCGATTTGCTGTAAATCCACATTCATTGACCGGGGCAGCACTGTCTCAAAGGGTGGGCGATTCCACGAATGCATCACCCCATCTTCCGCAACCAGCTTACCACCACGATAGACCATTTCAGCTACGGGATAGTTCAGATCAGAAAAAACCATCAAATCGGCCCGGCGACCAGGTGCGATGGCTCCTCGATCATGGAGTTGAAAATATTCTGCTGGATTGAGAGTCGCCATTCTAAAGGCTGTTATTGGCGGAATCCCTTCTGAAATCGCCGTCCGAATCATAAAATCGATATGCCCCTCCTGAAGCAGATCGTTGGGCTGACGATCATCAGTACACCAGCAGATACGTCGAGCATTCTCTGGCGTAATCAGGGGTAACAGGGGTTTCAGGTTATGAGCATTCGTCGCCTCACGAATAAAGATGTACATTCCCAACCGCAATTTTTCCTGAGCTTCCTCAACAGTGGTACATTCATGATCACTACCAATGTTCGCATTCACATAAGCATTGAGTGCCTGCCCCGTCAACCCTGGACAATGCCCATCCATCACCCGCCCCTGAAACGCCTGTAATTTATCTAACATGGCAGCATCGCCCATCACCACCCCAGGAAAGTTCATGACTTCGGCCAAACCAATAACATAATCTCGATCCAACAATGGTTGAAGGTCAGTTGATTCCAATATCGCACCTGTTGTCTCCATTCCAGTGGATGGCACACAACTGGGTGCATTGACATACATACTTAGGGGGTTGTACTTGGCCATGCCCAACATATAGTGGATTCCATCCAAGCCAAGCACATTAGCAATTTCGTGAGGATCGGTAACCACCGTGGTTGTCCCCCGCGGCACCACAACTCGAGCAAATTCGGAGGGGGAGACCATAGAGGATTCAATGTGGACATGACTATCGATAAGGCCAGGGGCCACATAACGACCATCTAAATCGATTTGCTCATTGGCCTCATAAGATCCTAGCCCAACGATACGAGAACTACTTACGGCTACGTCAGTTTTAATAATTTCACCAGAGAAGACATTTAGGACTCTGCCATTTTTTAAGACAAGGTCAGCCGGTTTATCTCCCCGTGCAACTTCAAGTCGATCAATTAGCCTCATAAAAATCTCCTATAGTTCAGCTGCTAATTCCTTTGTCAACTCACCCGCTGGAATTTCTCTACACCCACCCGCATTTTGCCCCGACCACAACGGCGAAAAATCACCTGAGCCATCCTGTTCAGCTTGTTTGCGCAGTGCGGTCATTGCCACTGCAGCCAAGGGATAGGCCGGGACTTGATCATTGACAGGCCCAATCTCGCGCATCACCCGATTGACGATGCCTCGGGCAGGCCGACCAGAGAAGAGATTGGTTACGGCCGTGTGCTGAACTGCTTTACTTTTCAAGGCAGCCCGATGAATGGGTCGAGTGGTGGCTTCCGGACAGAGCAGATAGGCGGTGCCGACTTGGGCAGCAATGGCCCCCAAGGCTAAGGCTGCGGCGACCCCTTTGGCATCAGCAATGCCCCCAGCCGCGATGACAGGCAACCCAACTTTGTCAACGATTTGTGGCAACAGGGCAAAGGTGCCGAGTTGAGTGGTTAAGTCATCCGTCAAAAACATACCGCGATGTCCACCCGCCTCTAGGCCTTGAGCGATAATCACATCTGCCCCACGCGCCTCAAGCCATTGGGCCTCCTCAACGGTGGTTGCCGAGGCGAGAATCGTCGCCCCCCATCCTTTAACCCGCCCTAACAATTGGCTATCAGGTAGACCAAAGTGGAAGCTGACAATTGATGGCCTAAATTCCTCCAAGACATCAGCAGTTTCGTGGCTGAAAGGTCTGCGTCCTGCCCCGGTAGAAATGGTGTTCGGATCAACGCCATATTCCTCAAAATAGGGAGCCAAAAGATCGCGCCATCTGGCCTCATCATCCGGATTGGGCACAGGTGGTGTATGGCAAAAAAAGTTGACATTGATCGGCTGGCTGGTTTCGGCCTTGATCTTTACCAATTCGGTCCGCAAGGCATCACCCCCCAACATTCCCGCTGGCAAGGAGCCTAGTCCTCCTGCCGAGGCAACCGATATCGCCAAGGCACTATCCTGGACACCCGCCATCGGAGCCTGAATAACGGGCAGGGTTATTCCGAATAGGTCATTGAATTTCATAGATGCCTCCAAGCTAAGTTTTGATTTTTTCGATGGAGATGAGTGGGGTCGGGTTATCAGATGTTACTACACAGGAGAAAATTATACACGACAAAAGAGGTCAAGAAAAACTATTCGAAGGAGCGAGCAATTTTTCTTTTGTGGAAGTTAGTAGATAGAGTAAACTTACAGGAGACTCTACTTCCGCCAAATTTTTAGGAGTTCGATACGCGTCCAAATGAGCAAACTTTCTATCACATTTATACTAAAAATTATTCTAACTTTACTGTTTTGGAGTCTGCCGCTTATTTTGTTTCCCGCGACATTGTTGGAGTGTATTGGCTTTCCGCCCCAACAAAACTATATGTTTGTGAGATTGTTAGGGTGGGCTTACTTGGCGTTGTGTGTGGGCTATGGCTTTGGTTTGCGTGCCTCCCTAAATGGAGAACGCCAGATGGGACCCATCTGGGTTGGTATTGTCAGTAATGGAGGGGCGTGTCTATATCTCTTATTCTACGGATTATCTGGCACTTGGACTGATTGGGCGTTGACAATGCGGATACTTTTATGGGGGTCTACCCTTGCTACAGGCCTTATCACGTTAGGTCTTATCACTTTTGGTGTTTTTGTTAACAAGACATCATCCTCCTGATTCCCAAGGTTACGAAGTTTAATTAACAACATTCTTGTGCGAGCCATCACAGGCCGGCATTCGTTTGGAATGTCCACAAACACAATCACGCATCCCCTTACCATCCAAAATCCGCTCTGCATATTTTTCGATCCGCGCTGTGCGAGATTTGGCTTGTTTCGCCCCAGAAAAATAGAGCAGATATCCCTTTTGACGGCCAGGGGTTAGGGCCTCAAAGGCGGCTTTGAAGGCTGGGTCTGCGTCGAATTTATGATGCAATTCATCGGGAATAGCATAGTCTTCTTTCGACTTATATTCGACCTTTAAGCCCGCCTTTTCAACCTCAATCGCGTCTTGGATGTACGCCTTCAAGATGGGCGTCATCTCAACAATTTGATCAACAGTGGTCAAGCGAATTTGGCGAGACGCTTGGGAGTTTTCGCCTGGGGCCAGCAAAAGATTGTGGGGGTCCTTCATCAGACTACCTTTGAAAAAATTCAAGGCGCAATATTCTTTAAAACCGCTGATGATGACGACATTGCCGTTTTGAAATGTATAACATGGCTCTCGCCACTTAAATTCTTCGGTCAATTGGCATTCAAGGACAATCGTTCGTAATTGCTGTAATTCTTCTCGCCACTGCTTCACGTTACTCAAATAATCATCAACCTTAGAGTTCATTTGATTCATTGTGCGATCCTCAATCATATTACGATAGATTAGCTGCTACGCCGCTTGGCTGCATATGGTAAGACAAATAGGTATAGACCAGTGAACAAAAGCAAGAAGAGCGGGAGTAAGGTTAAATAGCCCAGACTGAGGACCAGTGTCTCTTGTTCCAGGGGGAGGATGTTAAGAACAATGTTAACGATGACAAGCACTGTAAAAGCAATTGACAGCCAGCGGTGCGATTGTCGTATCCAATTATTCCATTTCATTGCAATCTCCTTTTCCTATTTTGTACATTTGGTTTTGATTTAAGTCATCATAATTTTGGTTTATCACTTTTTGGCAACCGGTTCCAACGCAGAGCTTTGGAATCGAGCATTAAACACTCTGCGTTCCCGCCAAACACAGTGCCCCGACTGAATTACACAATCCCCTCAAGCAATTCGACCAGCTTCCCGCCCATCATCTGCCAGCCATAACGCGCCCCGGCGACATTCTGTTTCTGATCCGACTTGAAGCCTGATTGCACGAGATGCAGGTGGGTTCCCAATGGGGTGGGCGTGAGTGTAAAGGTCACGACCGTGTCAATATCACCGACCACCCAGGCATAGCTGAGCTTTCGCTGCGGCTCAATTTCCAGAAACCGACAATCCACCGTGCCATCCCACCCCGGCTGAGGTGGGGCTTGCAATGTGAACGTCGCCCCCAGCTCAAGCTTGAAGCCGACGGTAGGCAAGAGCCATTGCACCAGTAATTTGGGGTCGGTGAGCGCACGCCACACCTTCTCCGGCGAATGAGACAACTCGAACTCAAACGAAATCGACTCGCTTTGTGATGATGGGGTCTTGTCCGTCAAGCTCATTCATCCATCTCCGCCAGCAGTTGGTCAAGCCGACTGATATGCTCGGGCCAAAATGCCTTGTAATGGGCGATCCAGTCAATGAGTGGCTTCATCCCATTCGGCTCGACCCGGTAGTAGACTCGACGCCCCTCGCGTCGACTACTCACTAAACCAGCTTCCTTCAGTACGGCGAGATGTTGGGAAACGGCTGGCTGCGAGATATCAAACTGCATCGTCAACTCTTTCACCCCCGCTTCCCCCCGAGTAAGCACCTCAAAAATTGATCGCCGACTGGGGTCTGCCAAAGCTTGAAATATTTTTGTCTCAGCATTGCTTTTGGTCTGCATAACTTAAATATAAGTGACCACTTATGAATTGTCAAATCTGAATTGTTGGGTTGGTATAATTTGTGACCAGCACCAGCCATCTGCTACAATTTCAGGGGCCTATGGTCCTAACAACTGACGTCTCTACAAGATTGAGCCAAATGCACCACTTCAAAACTATTGCAAACTATTGCCAAGCCATAAATATTCCTGAGGCAAAACATCACCACTTTGACATTCGGAGTTTTGAGGAAAATATGTCAACGGTGGTGCCTGTCATGGAGACTTTCCGGCACGAATTTTACGCTATTGCGATAAAGGCCCAAGGCAAAGGGGCTGCCTACACCGGTCACCACAAGAAGTTCCCCCAAGGATCGACCATCTTCTTTAACTCACCTTTCCAAATTTTATCTTGGGATATCGTGCCCGATTGGGAAGGTTACTACATCATGTTTACCCAGGAGTTCATTTCACAATTACGATATTTCAACGATATCTTGGAAGAATTCCCTTTTTTAAGGATTGACAAGGCAATCCCGTTTGAAATTAGCCCTAATGATTTAGAAGTTGTGGTTAGTATATTTGGCAAGATTTATGAGGAGTATCACAGTGAGCGCAATGACAAATTTCAGCTAATTGAAGCGCATGTTTTGTTACTGTTAGCCTACATTCGACGTTACTTTAGCGAGCAGGTTCCACCTGATGTAGCCGCCAACGAGTTGCGCAAGGCTGATCTAAAGCTCCTATCTCGGTTTCAAACCCTCATCCAAACCAGCTTTCTACCTGAGGAGATTCCTCTGGAAGGGACCAATCTTCATTCTGTGGGCCATTATGCAGAACAGTTAAACGTTCACCCTAATCATCTTAATGCTGTCGTGAAAAGCATTTCTGGCCAGACAGCGCTCCAGTTGATTCACCATCACATTATGCAGCAGGCAAAATCATACCTCATCCAAACCGAGATGAGCGTCCAGGAAGTCGCCTACGCCTTGCACTTTGACTCCCCCAATTATTTCTCCCGCTTTTTCAAAAAAAATACGAACGTAACACCCCTCACTTACCGAAAAAATCAGCCCCTTTGATTTGTCCCCTTTTTGCTTTGATTTTGCGTACCACCTTTTTGTCTAAAGCCTTACAATAGAAATCAAACGTGAGAACACGTTACACAAATGATTTCAAGACAAAAGGATGGTACATTATGAAAAAAGTTACATTCAAAAGCGAAGGTCTAACCCTAGTTGGAAATCTTTACACACCAGAGACCATTGAAGCCGTAAAACAATATCCCGCCATTGTCGTTTCAGGCAGTTGGACAACGGTCAAAGAACAAATGGCTGGCTTGTATGCCGCTAAATTAGCCGAGGCAGGTTTCATCACCCTAGCCTTTGACTTCCGCAATTTCGGCGAAAGCGAAGGCGATCCCCGCTTTTACGAAAGCCCCCAACTCAAGGTCGTTGATATCAAAAGTGCCATTTCATATCTAGCCAGTCTGCCCGAGGTAGCGAGCAACCAAATCGGGGCCTTTGGGGTGTGTGCAGGCGCAGGTTACACCTTGGTGGCCGCTGCTCAGGATGAACGCATCAAAGCGGTGGTGACAACCGCCTCCTGGTTACACGATGCCGAAGCGGTCAAGATGTTCTACGGGGGCGAAGAAGGCGTTCAGACCAAGATTACAGCAGCTCAGGCCGCCAAAAAGAATTATGCAGAGAACGGCGCAGTGGATTACATTCCATCCATCAGCACCACAGATGAAACGGCGGCGATGTATGGCCCCTACGATTATTATCTGAACCCAGAACGTGGCGCGATCCCTGAGTGGAGTGCGGACAAATTCGCGGTGATGACCTGGGAGGATTGGCTGACCTTTGATCCAACCACCTCCGCCAAGGATGTCAAGGCGCCCACTTTAATGATCCACTCTGATGGGGCCGTTTTGCCCACCTACACCAAGCAATATTTCGAAAAGCTGGGGACTGATGATAAAGCCCTGCATTGGGTTGAGACAGACTTGGAGTCACCCTTCCATCAATTCAGCTTCTACGATCAGCCTGAAGAAGTGGGAGTTTCTGTTGATAAAGCCCAAGCGTGGTTTTCAGAAAAGTTATAAATAACCGAAGAGGTCCTAAAGGTTTTTGACCGTAATTTGACTAAAAATTGTCTAAGGTTTCGGAACATTTTGGCAATTAAAGTCAGTTTAGAAACCTTTAGGACCTCATTAGCTCAAAAAGTATTAGGAATAAATTATGTCAAATACAGTCAGTCAACAAAACAAAGAAACGGTTCGTGAATTTTTCCGTCTGCTCGAAAAAGAGGATATCCCAGCCTTCATCACCCTCTTTGCTGAGAATGGTCGGCAGGTCAACCCATATCATTCAAACATATTCCCAACCGGAGCCAAGGGAAAAGAAGGCTTACTGGCTTATTGGGAGCCAGTGCCAGCGAACTTCGCTGGAATGATCTTTCATATTCACGAATTGATGGCTATGGAAGACCCAAATGTTGTTTTTGCCCGCTACCGAGGCGAGATCAAGCTAAAAAACGATGCGGGTCTCTACGCGAACGACTACTACTCAACATTTCGGTTCAATGAGGCAGGTAAAATCCTCGAATATGTTGAGATATTTAACCCAATCGTCGCAGCCCGTGGTTTCGGGCTGTTAGATCAGATCAAATAAAGGAAATTCTAAAATGTTAAGAAAATTTATGATTGTCATTCCCTTGATTTTAGTGGTCAGTGTTATGACCACACCATTTTTCCAGACAGAGCCATCCAAGGCTCAAAGTCAGACTACAGTAAGTGAAGAATATCAGGCGCTTCTGGAGAAGAATACGATTGTTGAGACGGTTAATCAACTTTTTATCAGCACTGATGAGCGCGATTGGGACACGGTACAGTCAATCTTTGCCCCCGACGTTCTGTTCGATATGACCTCTTTGGTTGGTGGCGAACCCGTTACTTTAACCGGGCAAGAGATCACTGACTCTTGGGATGAAGGGTTGGCCCCCCTGGAAGCTGTTCATCATCAAGTGGGGAACTTCATTGTTGATCTCAATACTGACCAAGATGAGGCTGAGGTATTCAATTATGGCTTTGCGGTTCATTATTTACCCAATTCAACCGGCGAGAACACCCGCACTTTTGTGGGCAGCTACACCTTTCATCTCACCAAAACGGGAGCTGATTGGCGGATCGATGAATTCAAGTTTGATGCCAAATATGTCGACGGCAATCTGGATATAGAGGCCGATGCAATGGCCGACCGAATCGCCGAGCTTCCGATGGCGGTCCAGTGCTACATCAATGCTGTCAATGAAGAAGACCTTGCGTCCCTGACAGATTGTTTTGTCGAGGAGGCCACCATTATTGATGTTCGCCGTAGTATCGAAGGGGTAGATGCCATTCGCACCTGGGCCGATCGAGAGGTGATTGGTGGTAGCCTTGAGGTGATGGAAATAGTGGCAGAAGCAGAAGATAGCATCACGCTCTTAGTAACCTTTGCCCCCAGTGGTATTGGCGGGTTTCGGGCTCACTACGAGTTCACTATTGCTGATGATTTGATTGCAGGTATGGATCTACAGTACGCACCCTAATATAGGAGAACAAAAATGACTCAGGAAACAATTATCAACACCGTTAATCAAATGGCCCTAACCGCCGATCAACGAGATTGGAGCGTGTGCCGCAGCTGTTTTGCCGATGAGGTATTTGTTGATTACACTTCGCTCGCTGGTGGCGAACCAGCCACGATACCTGCGGATGCCCTGATCGAGTCGTGGCAGGGCTTGCTCCCAGGCTTCACCGCCACTCAGCATCTCATTGGATCACACGTTGTAGACATCCAAAACGATGATGCCGAGTGTCAGGCGCACTTCCAATCCGCTCATATCCTTGACGATGAGCAGTGGGTCTTGGGTGGGATGTATCACTTTCGCTTGACGCACAATGAAGGCACCTGGAAGATTGCTGCGATTACAATGACCGCCCTTTGGTCGGTGGGTGATCAGGCCAAATTACTAGGGCAAGCGGCAGAACGCGCTGGTCAATAGTTTCTGAAATGGATTCCAAAAAACGTCCTGGTACTTGATGTCAGGACGTTTTTTCTTTTTGAAGAATCAAGTGGATGAAGTAAACTTGCAAGATAGTCGCTGACCTATAGATTTATTGATATTACAAATAACTAATCACAACGGGATAGTGCGAAAGGATAGCAACGATGCCCCTAGAACTTCAACTGACCGCTCCTTCCGAGGTCGAGCTTGTCTCTTATGATGATCCGCCACTCAAATCTGGCGAAGTACGAGCCCGGGCGATTATGAGTGGAATTAGCCATGGCACGGAGTTGAATTTATTTTCAGGCAATAACCCTTTTGTCGAACAAGAGTTTGATGAAGAACTACGTTTATTTGTGCCTCGAAAAGAACCCTTGTCTGGTTCAATTTCGTTGGGGTACGAGTGGATCGGTGAGGTAATTGATGTTGCTCCAGATGTGGAACGTTTTAACATTGGACAACTGGTACATTTGCCTTTCCCTCATCGACAAACGCATACCTTTCATGAAAATACGACGACCCTGTTGAGCCGGATTGTGCCATTACCAGATGGCTTCTTACCTGAACGGGGTATCTTCTTGGCTTTGGCTGGCGTTGCTTTGCAGGCAATTCATGATGCGCATATCAAATTAGGCGACTATGTGGTGGTGTTTGGGATGGGCGTGATAGGACTGTTAGCAGTGCAACTGGCAAAACTTAACGGTGCGGCGTGGGTCGCTGCCGTTGATCCGCTCATGTCGCGGCGAGAACTAGCCCTTGGGTTTGCTGCGGATGCAGCTTATGATCCGACCAATGAGGATGTGGCCTATGCCATCAAGGCCAACACCCCTTATCATGGCGCGGACACGGCTATTGAATTTTCTGGCAACTATCGCGCTCTAAATGATGCCATTCGGGTTGTTAAGATGGGAGGAACGGTGATTAGTGGCGGCTTCTATCGTGGCGGAGGCACCCCCCTGACCCTCGGTGCAGAGTGGCATCATAACCGCGTAAACTTACTGTCGAGTATGGGCGTCTGGGGGTGTCCGCATCGGGACCACCCCACTTGGGACAGGGGCCGGATTCATCAAACAGCGATTAATGTATTGGCTACAGACCAATTAGAAACAGAGGAGCTGGTGACGCATCGTATCCCATTCGAAAATGCAGCCGATGCCTATCAATTGATTGAGTCGCGGCCTGAGGATACCACAAAGGTTATTCTGACCTATTGAATAAAAAGGAGCATTCAATGACTGAACTGGAAATACGACTCGAGAGACTCCGCTCGCCAGAGATACGTGAGCGCATCGAGGATGGATGGCGAACCGTGTTGTTCGCGTGCGGCGCGGTGGAGCAGCATGGGCCTCATCTCCCGCTCTTCATGGATGCCGAATTCGGGAGCCGCGTGGCCTTGGAGGTCGCCCGGCGACTGGGTCGTGTATTGGTCGCTCCAACGATTCGCGTTGGAGTTTCGGAGCATCACATGGCATTCTCAGGAACGATCTCCCTGAGGCAAGAAACATTCGAGGCCATCGTTAAAGACTATGTGACCAGCCTGGTACATCACGGGTTTGAGCGGATACTCATCGTTCCGACCCATGGGGGAAACTTCGCGCCACTCATAGAGATGGAGGGACGCCTCCAGGAGGCGTCCGGTGAATCAGTCGTAGAAAGTTACACTGATCTCATGGGGCTTATTGAGTTGTTCCGAAATGAAGCCGAAGCAGAGCTTGGGCTGGGCCACAGAGTTGGCGGCCATGCGGATCTGGCTGAGACATCCATTATGCTCAGCCTTCATCCAGAGCTGGTGCGCCTTGACCTTGCAGCAGCCGGATTCCAAACCGAACTATCAAAAGATGTAGTAACACGCATCATTCGAGATGGTTTCGATTCGGTGACCCCGAATGGCATCATAGGCGATGCACGAGGGGCAACGACGGAGTTGGGGGCCAGGCTCATCAAAGCATTCGCTAATGAGGTTACGAAATTCTTTCAATCTGAGTGAATGGCGAGCGGGCGAAGTGGATCCAGTAGAGCGATGTGAGAGTGCAATCCCTGACCGCTCAGTTCGTAGACGCTAAGCCCTAGCCTCCAACCCACATATCTCAGCGACGCGCTCCATCTGTGCCCGCAATAGGTTTAGGTCGGGATCCACTTCCTTAATAGGTGTATCGACAACAAGATGGTCAACACCAAGTTCACGGTGACGGGCTTGGGTTTCGGGGGTAATGGGATACGTGTCGCCGGGGCGAGCAATGATGGTGAGGCTGTCATAAGCGCGATCATATTCGGTACAATATTGTCGAAGGTGTTGCAAGCCCTCGGCCAGTTGATCGAGGCTAATTTGGGTGGGGTGCCAGCCATCACCCGCTTTAGCGACCCGTTTGAGCGTCGCTTGGCTGTGCCCACCCCACACGACGGGGATGGTTTCTTGGGTAGAGCGAGGGGCCATCTGTCCGCTCGGAATTTGATAAAACTCGCCTTGAAAACGAACCATCTCCCCTCGCCAAAATTGACGCATCAGTTCAACCATTTCCAGCGCACGCCGTCCCCGATTTTTGAAGGACTCACCAATGATATCAAATTCCTCTTCCATCCAGCCTGCGCCCGCCCCCAAAATCACTCGCCCCCCACTTAAAAAATCAAGGGTGGCCATCTGTTTCGCTAATAACACTGGATTTCGAATCGGCAGGACCAGCACCGAGGTGCCTAACTTGAGGGTGGGTGCGGCTTGTCCGGCCCAGGCCAAGGTTAGCAAGGGGTCCAGCCAGACCGTATCAGAGGGATAATCCCAGCGCCCGTGTGATCGATAAGGATAATGGGCATTCACTTGATCAGCCAACACGACGTGATCGGTGAGCCATAAGGAGTGATACCCCAACTCTTCAGCCCAACGGGCGGTGGTTACAATATTTTCAACGCTGGCTTTGGGGCCAGCATTGGGAATGATTACCCCAACTTCCATAATAGCCTCCCCTATTTTATCAATGATCGATGTTTTATCTCGATTGTTACAGAACATACATCCTTCGATAAGTATGTTGCCCGAGTATAACAAAGGTAGAGGTAAAGTAGGAATCCAAAGAGATCTTTAAAGAATTGGAGCCAATTAGTTAAGGGAAGCACCGCACTAAAAGGTGATAATCAAAGCCGACGCAAAATCGGCAACGAATTGATCGAATTAACACGAATAAAGACATAAAATTAGTGAAAATTCGTGTAATTCGTTGCGAAAACAGGCGACCACGTTTTAGGGCAGTTGTCCCCAGTTAAGTACTTAGCGGTTTATCCCCCTTCGATCGTGGCTTATCGTCTGGACATCATAGCACGGCCGTCGAATTCTATGTCCCCTTCATAGCGCGGGGCGTAGGTCTCATAGGCTTTTGTGATCTCAGCATGACGTTCGTTGATGCGAACGATATTGTAAGCGTGAGATACAATGTAGAACTTGCCTGCTTTGATTTGTGACATGGCAATCCCCGTAAATTTATCGGTATCCATGCCAAAGGTGATACCACCGCCTATTTCAGAGTTGACGATACCGGGGCAAATCAAACCAACCTCCACGAAGTCCGGTACTTCCTCTCGAAGCGAAACCGTCATCGCATGGAGGGCATGTTTACTGGCAACGTACCCGCTGATCCTTGGGATCACATTGAAAAAGCTATTTTCCGAGCCCATATTATAAATCGCACACGACGTTCCCTGTGCGATCATTCGCTTGCCAAAGACCGAGACCCCATACCAAGCCCCCAAAAGATTGATCTCTAATAGTTGCATAATATCTGCCCGACTCATATCGATCACTGATTTTAGGGTCGGCCCCACTCCGGCATTGTTTAGAATGACATCGACCTGACCAAATTCGCGCCAAGCAAAGTCTGCTAAGGCTTCGACATCGGATAAAATGGCTACATCACAGGTGGTTCCTGCGGCTTCAATGCCTAAGGCTTGCAGCTTCTTAACCGCTTGATTGACCCGTTGCATCCTGCGAGACGCAATAACGACCTTGGCCCCTTCTTGCCCAAAGCGTTTGGCAAAGGAAAAGCCTATGCCAGTCGCACCTCCTGTGATAACAACAACTTTATTCTTGAAATTTTTCATAATCATTCTCCATTGGGTGCTCCTACCAACAATCCTGCCCACCTTCATCGTCCCAGCAACCTGCTCTTTAGAACGGAACCCAGCCCATGCCAATGCCACCGCCTACACGCAGATCATCGCCAGTAATAAAGGCGGAGTCTTCGCTGGCAAGAAAGAGAGCGGCTTTCGCGACGTCCTGTGGGTTACCCCATCGTCCCAGAGGGATCTGTTTCGCGATTCGTTCGCTCATTTCGTCAGACACCTCAGCAGGCGCAGGGGCACCCGTGGCGGTGGGACCTGGGCTCAAGACGTTGACTCTGATCCCACGGGGGGCAAGTTCAACAGCGAAGGTGCGAGCCAGCGATTTGACCGCCGCCTTGGCAGCGATTGCCACCGATGGCCCGACAACCGGGGTCGATGTCAGCGCATTGCCAATGATGATCACCGAAGCGCCGTCGGTAAGATGGGGTAGTGCGGCTTGTACAGTAAAGAAGACTGCTTTGAAGTTAAGATCGCTTGCCAAGTCGAAGTCCTCCTCTGTAGTGTGCCCAAGCGGGGTGAAGTTGATGCCACCGGCGTTCGCGATGAGTAGGTCAACCTTGCCAAATCGCTCTGCAGTCGTTTCGAAAAGACGCTCAAGGTCAGGCAGCTTGGTCACGCTTCCCCTGACAGCGAGGGTTGTGTTACCAAGCTGGCGTTCTGCAGCAGCCAAGGTATCGGCGCTTCGCCCAAAGATGGCCAGGTTAGCCCCTTCGTGCCTAAATGTGTCGGCAATTGCGAGGCCGATCCCACGATTACCACCTGTGATGACGGCCACTTTGTTTTTAAGTTTCATGTTCATTTTCCTTATATGTATCCTAACATCTGAAGCACGTTTTAGGAGTCAATTCAACTTGTCTGGTTCAGTTCCGTAGATTTTGTATATTTGACTGATACCAAGATCTTTCTGTTTCAGGTTCACGATAAATTTCATCGTTGTCACCGCAAACGGTAGTTGGGCCACCCCAGCGTCCGTTCCGACCGGCGTTACGACGACAAACGGCGGTGTTTTATACGGTTTAATCTTTTTTCCATTTGCCGATTTTAGGAGCGTATCCGCTAATTTATTCCCCTGTACTGTGGCCAGATACCCATGTTTATTGTGATCAAGGGTAGCGCAATCGCCCAAAGCATAAAGATTCTCATAGCCCTGCACCTTCATGTAGGCGTCAACCTTGACCAAACCTTTGTCATCAAGCACATCTGGCAGCTCCGCTTGCAAAAATTCGGTGTTGGGGACTTGCCCAACACATACATAGGCAATGTCTGGCTGAAGGATTTCATTACTTTTCGAGCAGCGATACACATCGCCATCTTTAGCAAACCTGCGGTTGAATTTTACCGTTACCCCTTTAGCGGTTAATTGCTCTAAGGCTTTCCGTTGTGCCTTGGGTTTCAAGTTATTCAATAGCCTATCGCTGGCATGCGCTAACGTGATGTCCTTATCAGGGAAGGCGCTCGCGATTTCCCCAGCAAACTCGACCCCCACGACTCCACCGCCGATCACCAGAACCGACTTTGCAGCGGTCAGTACTTCGTGGGCCGTCAGCATTTCCTGGTTGCGTTCATCATAGTCAAGGGCAGAATTGGACTTTGCTAGCGGTAGGGTGGGGTAACGGCTACCTGAGGCAATGACCGCTCGGTTAAATCGAATGATTTCCCCATTTGTGAGTGTCGCTTCCTGATCATTCATAGACTCTATGCCAGCCTGAATGAATGTTCCATTGATAAAATCACTGTAACGTTTGCGTGGCGTATTCCCCAGAATTTTTGGGTCAGCCACGTTGCGCAATGTGGCAAATGTCACTTCAGCATAATTTTTCCGGTCGACCAAGGTCACGTCAACCCCATTTTTTGCCAGCGTTTGGGCGACCGTAACACCGCCAAAACCACCGCCAATCACCAGTACATCTGTTTGTTTTTCCATCATTAGTCCCCTGTAAACGAGCCAATAGACTGATCATCACGTTTGTCAATCATCAGTTGTTGAAGTAATTTCGCTAATTTCTATTTGGAAGTATATCTCAATTAGACATAGAATAACAGTATAAAAAATCAATAAGATACATAGATTTTCTCTATATTTTTTCTAATTGGGGTCGATTGATACATCATTCAGGTGATTGATACCAGAGCTATTTTTTCTTTTTGAGGAATCGGGTGAATGTAGTAAAATCTCAAAACACTCGCTGATATATGAGTTTGTATTCTTCAGAGAAGTAGCATCAAAACAGTAAACTGCCACGTAATAAAAGATGTCTAACTCAAATACACAAACGCAAACACAACTTCAGAAAGAAATTGTCGAGTTACGCCGACAGATTAAGCGATTGAAGCAAATTGAAAAGCATCAGGTTAGAATCACCAATGAACTGGAGGCTATCTATCAGGCCAGTTGGAATATCCAACAGTCATCTTCGGATGAGGATGTTGCCCAAAAGATAATATCGGTTTTGGAAGAGACGATGGGCTATGAATATGGGGCAATCTTATTGGTCGACCAACCGACGGGGAGGATGATCCCGTATGCGCTCAGTAACCAAGGCCGTGACTCAGTTTTTGTAGCCTGTCGAAATTAACGGGTTCAGGGAAGAAATGTCCGGTGTCGGCAAGCTAAACCGACAATTTATCTCTATTCTATGTAAGCCCTAAGTAAAACAAATCTTCAAAATTGTTCAATCTGACATAAAACATCCCACATTCTTCCAAAATGTGGGATGTTTTCATTTATAACCCACCCTCACACCGAATTTTCAGTAGAGCGACATTGGAATTCAGCCGTATTGTCTCTTGGTCATGACTGTTTTATAATAATCAAAGGACTGTCGGCAAAATTTTTATCAAATCTAAATGGATTGATACAAATTTGTTGTTCGTGGACGATTATGTACCAAAATTTAGCACCCACTGATAAAAGGATTGGAACCGAAGCTAATGAAAAACAGTAGATATTTTTTTGTAGTTGTTGTGCTCATCGGATTTGTAATAGCTGCCTGTAGTGACTCTCAAGCTGAATTGGATGCACAAGCCACAGAGGTAGCAGCGCAGGTGTTTGCGACGCAAACGGCGAATGCTCCTACCGATACACCTACCCCGGAGCCAACAGCGACCTTCACGCCAGAACCCACAGAAACGCCAGTGCCAACGGATACGCCAGTCCCAACAGATACGCCCACCTTAACGCCAACACCTGGACCACTGACTTCAAATGAAATATTTTCACTTATCTCCCCTTCAATTGTCTTTGTTGAAACCGAAAGCGGCTCTGGGAGTGGTGTTTTAACCGAAGGGGGCTACATTGTTACCAATGCTCACGTCGTTTGGCCCTTTGAAACGGTGCGAATAGTTTTCCCAGATGGAACCGAATTTGAAGAGGCTGATGTTTTGGGTTGGGATCTAATCGGGGATTTAGCCGTGGTCGGCCCCGTTGAGACGGATATTGAAGAAATGGCCCTGATTGATGGGGAAAGCTCCGTCATCGGAAGCGATGTATACCTGATTGGTTATCCAGCCGAAGTTGAGACCTTTCCTCAACCCACCATTGCTCGCGGAATCATCTCTCGTCTTCGAGAGTGGGAAACGGGAGATATGACCTTCTTCCAAACCGATGCCAGCATCGCGGGAGGGCAGAGCGGGGGAATATTGGCCTCTGAAAATGGCGAGGTCATCGGCATCTCTGGCTATGCTATTGGGGCGGGTGAGTTCGGCATTGTTGCTTCCGCGCCAGATGTCGTGGCCAGTATTGAGAAAATCATTGCTGGTGAGGATATCAAGGGGCTTGGGACACGCGCCCTTCCCACCGAGGGAGGCGAGCTTGAGGTTGAAGCCACGTTAGATACCGATTGGGACACAGCAGTGTATCTTTTGAATGAGCCAACAGATACAGAAGTTGAAATTTCAGCCACCAGTGAGGAGGATATCGGTTTTGAAGTGTTCAATGTTTTTGGAGATCTTGTCACTTATGCCGATGAAGGCGTGACCGGCGAAGAGTCTGGAACGGTCACAATTGATACGGACGCTCCCTACTTTGTCACCCTATACACGTTTGCTGAGGAGCCCGTCGATTTTGAGGTGAGCAGTAGCCACAACCTCATTCCGTATCAGGATGTGGACGATAACAATGATCTCGACTTAGCGCAAACCTTTGTAGGAAATCTCGATTACCCTGGTGATTTTGATTACTTCAACATTGAGTTGGAAGAAGGCGACATCATCGCAATCACCGTCGACTCCCTCCTGGTTGATACATTTGTTAGCGCCACCGCCTGGGAAGATCAAACCAATCAGTTCGTCTCTGATGATGATAGTGGCGGCGGGTTCTTTGGTTTGAATGCTGAATTAATTTACAAAGCAGCATACACGGGCAGACATTTAATTGTTGTTGAGGATGCGGTTGGTTATGAAATAGGCGGCTACTTCCTGACTGTTGATGAGGCTCCCGAGGATGCCGTCCCTGCCGAGCCAGAGCAAGGCCCGTTGGTGATTGATTCACCCTTTGGAGAGATGGTTGAGTCAGAATTATTCCCTTATCCCTACACATACCTACGTCCATCTGATTGGGAGCTAGATTTTGGTGATAACCCAGTTTGCCAATTCGTTTCGGACTGCTACATCAGCGAGGATAACTCGATATTAGCTTTGGCCATCGAAGATTTAGAGTCATACGGTTTTGAGGCAATGTCTCAAGAGGAATACGTTGATCTCGTTGTCTCTGTGATTAACAACCCAGATGCAGGCTTCGAGGTGCTTTCGCGCGAACCCCTTGAAGTTGAACAGGGTTTATCCGGCGAGGTATTGGAGCTATCCATGCAGGGAGGCTTGTTACAAGCCAAACGGTTTGTCTATCTCCACGCGGGAACGGGTGGAATCAATATCTCATTTATCAGCAGCGGCAATCGCTTTGAGGATTTACAACCCCTGATCCAATACGTATTCGAATCATTCACGCTACAAGGCCCTGAAGAAGGGTCAACCGACACCTCCTTTTATCTGGAACAAGCGACAACCTATCTTTCTGCGGGAGAGATCGATCTAGCGCTTGAGGCTTATACTGAAGCGATTGAACTCGATCCCGAGTCGGTTGAGGCCTATCAGCAGCGATCCTGGCTATATCGCTCAGAAAATGAATTTGAATTGGCTTTAGCCGACATTGATGAAGCGATTGCCCTTGAGCCTGAACAGGCGGATTTGCATCATGACCGTGGTCTAATTGGCTGGATGCAGTCCGATTTAGAAAGCGCCTTGGCTGATCTCAATCAGGCAATTGAACTTGATGAAGAGTATGACGCCGCCTATAATCTGAGGTCGTTAGCTCACACCCTGCTCGGAAACTATGATCAAGCTTTGGATGATGTCAACCTAGCATTAGACCTACGCCCCATCAGCGAGGGGAATGCCGATCTCCTTGATACACGGGGCTACGTTTATCTGAAAATGGGCGATTACGAAGCGGCCAAAGATGACTTCGAAGCTATTTTTGATCAGGGGTTGAGCTTCGCCTATGCCGAACTAGGTGGCGGTCTGGCCTATGCGGGTCTCAATGAAAATGAGCGAGCCACCGAGCTACTAGCATCGGGATTGGCACAAGTGGCTGACATCGAAGCCTACGGTCCACAGTTAGCAGACCTAATTGCTTTAGCCGAAGAGGCTCTAACCAATATACAATAATCTTGTTCTAAATAAAATGAGAGTTGGGGTGAGCAAAAATGCTCACCCCAACCTATCTTAATCACCATGCAATAAACCAGTGGGGTGCTCTGACCCCACAATTACCCTCAAACATTTATACAATAACTCCCCCCTCATCATATAATAAATCTTAATTGCTCTAAAAAAGTAAATCTGATAAAATTTTTCCAGAAACCCAGCTTCTCCACAAAATCACAAAGCTTTCATATTACATTTCGACCCTTCCTCAAAATCAGTCTGGTTCTACATGATGGTATAGATACAAACAACCCATTATCAAACCTATTTTATTTTCGAAAGGAAAAAAGTGTTAGAAAAAATCACACCTCCTGATTTTGAGGAGAACAGGAAATTACTTGATGACTTGTATAATGATGTTAAAAATTGGGAAGGGCATCTATCTGGCGGGGCACAGCAAGGGATTGGGGCTGAGACAATCGACCAATTGCGCTCAATTCGGGTGAAATTTGGTAATCCACGCAATGATTTGAGACAATTGACCGAGGAGAAATTTGACCAAATTGGGGTCAAGCTTTCCCCTTTGCATTTGGAGCAGATACGCAATCAATTTGACTTTTATATGATGTCTCTGCCCATCAATTTAGTTAACCCCGGTGGTCAATTCAAAGCCTTATATTGCCGACTTAATTTTGGCCCGACTGGACCGCAAGAGCCAATTGTCCAAACCATTTTCCCAGAGGCAAAATGGCGACCTGTGTTAAACTGGGGCGGTGGCTTATCCTTGGCCGTGAATAGTGACTTGGAATGGAGTATAGGGCTTGATACATCGGCAATAGATCAAGTCATTCAAAAACTTGGGGTGGATGGCTTACCGGTTGAGGCTCAAGCAAATATCGCTAATAAAAATGATCTAAAAGCTCATATTCTCATTAACGATTACAATTACGATGTAGGGCGGTTTGACATTGCTGCCTATGGGGCGGGAGACTCAGAGTGTTATTGGGCAATTGAGGAGCCAGACCTACAAAAAATGTCAACAGTCCAGTTAGCAATGGTATTTAAGGTCCCGAAAGGAACGGAGGAATTCACCTTAAAAGGTGTTGTTTGGGCGGAACCTAACATAAATTGGCTCGTGGCGAATATTAAAAATGTATTTCGCGATATATCTGAGAAATTACAGTCATTGCTCAAGCAGAAAGACAGTGCCGCCCGAAAACTGGCGTCGGGCACATCAGAAATCTGGAGTTTACCCCTCTCTAAATAATAGATCTCAATCAAGAAGTTTGTTTATTACATCGGAGTATAAACCATGAGCCAAAAAGATGAGTTAAAACAATTGATAGAACGCAAGTCGCGTCGTCTACACCAACTCAAAATGAAAGAGGCAACTAGTGGCATTAACACCCCTCCAGAAGTGCTTATAGAAATTGATGATCTCAACGCGGAAATACCTAAACTCCAGGCTGAACTCGAAAACTTACCGCCAGAAAATTCATCACCCCCCCCGCCTCAAAACCCCTCCTCCCTGCCATCAAATCAGGAAACGCAAAACAATGTTCCTATGGAGCGATATTACACCTATCGCATACAAATTCTGGCTGGAAATCAAGTTCGGGCAACGATCCACGATCCTAACAATACGTTATTAGAAGAACCACAAGGCAGTTTTAGTTATAAAGGCGCGCTGAAAAAACAAGTTGATACCCTACACCAATTAGCCTTGGCAGGTCAACTCCAGGATGGTCAACCTAGAGAGTTAGGGCAGGCCTTGTTCAATGTTTTGTTTGATGACATGCTCCGATATAATTTTGTTAAGCTCTATCATGACAAAATTCGAAACACAGACATGCTGCTTAGAATCGAGCTGGACATCAACGAGTATGACATGCCCGAATTGGTTGCCTTGCCGTGGGAAATGATGTGCCTTCCCGAGGATGCGAACATGGGAAGCATCTGGCTTGGCACGGCTCCTAATCTCATCTTCTCGCGCCGTCGCGCTCAAAGCTTTATTCCGAATCCAATTGAGTTGAAGCCCAATGAGAAGCTACGAATTGCTTTGGTTGTCGCTGATGTTGACGACCCGGATTTAGGCAAGGTCCAATATGAGAAGGTACTCAAAGGTTTGGAAAAGTTAGCCACAGAAAATTCTGATCAGATTGAACTCCTCCCCATTGTTAAACCAGCCACGCCCGAGAGCATTGACAACATTTTGACGAAGCGTCCCCATTTATTCCATTTTATTGGGCACGGTCGACTAAAGGATGATGGGGCAAAAGCGGTTGGTGAGGTGGCATTAGTCGATGATATTTTTGAAGAAGCAGATTGGGTCAAAGAAAGTTACTTTAGCGAGTTATTTGTCACTCATACGCCCGCCCTAGTCCTGATGCAATCCTGTGAGAGTGGGGCAGCTACTGCTTCAAAGGCATTTACTGGCATTGCCTCCCGTCTGGTACAGCAGAATATACCCGTTGTGATGGCCATGCAATATGCAGTTTCAAATAGTACCGCGACCCGTTTTGCGATGCGTTTCTATGCTGAATTAGCCAAAGGTGACCCTGTTGACAGAGCCGCTCAATATGCCCGACGAGCGATTGCGTTGGGGCCAACTCGATACGACACCTACGATTTTGCAACCCCAGTCATCTTTATGCGGGTCAAAGATGGGCATCTTTTCCAGCGTGGGGCTTAGATAACGATGCGCAGATAACTATTTGAATTACATTTTCATTCTCAACAACAAAACGTGCTTCAATCTCCCTGCCTAAATACTTCACCCTATCAAATTGACTCCCCTGCCAATATGATGTATCATTCGCTCAATCGAGTTGACTAGTCAACTCGACCTGCCAACACATCCATAACTTCACTTTCAACCAACAAATTTTTAATACTGCAATTTAGACACAGTCTTCGCAAAGGAGTGTGCTCCCACCCAAGGAATTCCCTAAGGAGGGGTCCAAAATGCCATTGATAGTCAAATTAAGACTATTGCATGTTGAATTTGATAATTGGATGGGAGCATGACTGTCGAGAAAGCAACCCATCACATGATTGTTGAGGTAAACGGGCATCAGGTCTTGGATCCAACGACCTTGGCCAACTACAACTTTACCGTGATCACCAATAAGTTAGCGCGTGGTGTGTCGAGTATGCTGCGGCAGCAATTCAACATCGGTGTGGTGGAGTGGCGGGTGATGGTTGCGTTAGCTTGGGAGGCTCCAATCACGGCCAAACGAGTGAGTGAGACAGCCATCATCGACAAAGGCTTGATCAGCAAAGCATTCAAATCGCTGTCAGCCAAGGACTTAATCAGCTTGGAATGTCTTCCCAATAACCCTCGCAGCAAACGAGCCATCCTGACCAAACAAGGGTTTGCCCTCTACGACCAAATTCTCCCCCTGGTTTTAGCTCGAGAGTCTGCTTTATTAACGGGAGTAAGCCCCTCAGAGATCACCCAGCTCTTCAAAACCTTAGGCAAAATCAGACAAAATCTTGAGCTACTGTAAGGAGGCCCATGTTAGCTACAATTCGCCGACGAATACGCGGCCAGCGTCGCCCCCAACATCTTGGCAAATATCCGATGGAGATGATGAAGCGGGTGCCACAGACAACAACCCTCATTAGCGATGATGTCCCACGGATGCCAAAAAGAGCCAACTTTTTTATGCGGGCATTCCACGGTGACCTGGGACCCAAGGTCAAATCACAGTTCCCCAATTTTGTCATGAAATACCCGCTCAGCAAGGTCATGCGCCAGATTATCGCCACCCAATTGCCTAATCATCGGGGCGAGCCTAACCCCGAACAAGCTCCAATCCCCGACGATTTAAAGGAACGCGCCAATCACGTCAAAGCTCTGGCCTACTTTATGGGGGCTGATATTGTCGGCATTTGCGAGGTGCCAGAATATGCCTGGTACTCGCACGATTTGGAAGGCAATCCCATTGAACCAAAGCACAAATATGCCATCGTAATGCTGTGCGACCAAGGGTTTGAAACTACCTCGGCGGCCAGTGGTGACGACTGGATCAGCAACGCTCAGAGTATGCGCGGCTACTTGCGCGGCTCAATCGCGGCCACCACATTGAGCAACTATCTCCTCGAATTAGGCTATGAGGCGCAGGCCCAGACAAATCTCGATAGTGATGTCTTACATATTCCCCTGATCCTAAAGGCTGGTCTAGGCGAGTTGAGCCGAATTGGTGAGGTAGTCCTCAATCCATTTTTAGGACCCCGCTTCAAAAGTTCGATTGTGACCACAAATATGGATTTGGCGGTTGACTTGCCCATCGATTTTAATCTGCAAAAATTTTGTCAAGCCTGTCTCAAATGTGCCCGAGAGTGTCCACCAGGGGCTATCCCTTGGGGGGATAAGGTGATGTTCAATGGCTATGAGATGTGGAAACCCGATGTGGAAGCCTGCACAAAGTATCGCCTGATGAATCCAGCTGGATCGGGCTGTGGCCGCTGTCTTAAAGTTTGCCATTTTAGCAAAGAGGGGCTGATGCAGCACCGCTGGGCTTTATGGTTGGCGGTCAATTTTACGGCCTCACACAAATTTCTAATTTGGCTTGATGACGCCTTGGGATATGGTCAACAGATCACAGAGTGGCGGTGGTGGTGGAATTTGGTCAAAATCAATGGCAAATATCAGGAACCAAAGAAGACCAACGATCGGGAGCTAAGACCTGGTCGGAAAGCGCCTGAACGCGCCAAAAATATCACGTTTTATGGCATTGACACAGCACCGCTCCCCTACTCACCCGCTCCCGTGCCCCTAAAAAACACCAAAAAGCAAGCCCCCATATCCTCAGTTGAAAGGACTCAATCATGACCACCGTTGAGCAGAACCGCATCCGCCGCCTCTTCAAAACTGGCGTAACGGCCTACGACAAAGATTTGGCTTGTCCGGGCTATGTCCTCTTTGCCCCGCTGTATGGTCACCACACCTATCTGATGAATTTGGACGGAATGATTGTGCATCAGTGGGAGCACGAACATGTACCAGGGATGTATAGCCGTTTGAGTCGCGAGGGCAACTTGCTCTACATGAGCAAAGTGCAGGATGAGACGTGGGACATCTTCCCAATTTGGGCCTTATTCAAAGGCGGTGTTCTGCAAGAACTGGATTGGGAGGGCAACATTTTGTGGGAGCATCGAGACCCCTTCCAACATCACGATGCCCGACGTACAGCTAGTGGCGGCTACATTTACCCGTCATTGGAGCAAGTTCCTCCCGACCTCGCTGCTAAAGTACAAGGCGGGCTGGATATGGATGATGATCCGATGTGGGCGGATGTCATCGTTGAGATTGACCGCGATGGCAATACGGTGTGGGAATGGCACGCTATCGAGCATATGGACCCTGCCACTGACAAAATCGCGCCCAATGTCCAACGCTGGGAGTGGACTCACGGCAACACCGTTGTGCCGCTTGAGAATGATCAAGTGCTCGTTAGCTTCCGCAACACCTCGACTGTGGGTATCATCGACAAAGCCAGCGGTAATTTCACCTGGAAAATCGGGGACGACATTTTGGCCGGACAACACGATCCCTCTCTACTCCCCAACGGCAACATCCTGATCTACGACAACGGCACCTATCGCACTGACGACTGGCTCATCTACTCGCGGGTGGTCGAGATCAATCCCAAAACCAATGAAATCGAGTGGGAGTATCGCGATGCGCCCTACTGGGACTTCTTCAGCGCCACGGTTTCTGGCGCCCAACGCCTGCCCAACGGCAATACCCTTATTACTGAGGGTGTAACCGGGCGGCTGTTCCAAGTTACGCCTGATGGCAAAATCGTGTGGGAATATGTCAACCCCGAATTTCATATCAACCCCCGCGATTGGGAGATCAATATGATCTTCCGGGGCACGCATTTTATGGCGGAGGATTTGCCGGATAGATTTTAGCCTTGGGATGAGATTAAGAAACGAATATTCTTTAGCCAAAGAACTTAATTGAAAGTTTGGAAGCCTGGAAGGGTGGGAGGGCAAAAAATATTACAACCTTCATAAACGAAGTGACACTTCCAATCTTCCAGCCTTCCAAAACTATTATCCACAAAGGAGTGAGACATGTTAGCAGCCTTGAGACGTATGTACATCACCCGCAAGCGACCATTACATCTGGGGAAGTACCCGATGGAAAAGATCAAGCGGGTGCCGGTACCGACCACGGCCATTGATACTGAGCGGGTGCCACGGGTGCCAGAGCGATCCAACTTCTTCTTTCGTTCAATGCACGGCGATTTGGGGGCCAAGACCCAGACCGAGATCAAGCGTTGGATTGGGAAATATCCCTTGGCCAAATCGATTCGGGAGATTTTGTTTCACCAAATTCCACAACAGGATGGCGAGGTTGCCCCCGAAAAAGCGCCAATACCCGACGACCTGGAAGAGCGAGCCAATCACATCAAAAGCCTGTGCTACGTCCTCGACGCCGATATCGTCGGCATCTGCGAAGCACCAGAATACGTGTGGTACTCCCACAACTTGAAGGGCGAGCCGATTGAGGCCCGTCACAAGTATGCTATCGTCATTCTAGCCGACCAAGGCTACGAAACCTCAGCCGCAGCCAGCGGCGATGATTGGATCAGCGGAACACTCAGTATGCGAGCGTATCACAAAGGCTCGGATGTCAGTTGTGTGGTGGCGGATTACATTCGGCGCTTAGGCTACGAGGCCAAGGCTCACAGCAGTGCCAGTAGTGAGGTGTTGCAATTGCCATTGGTTCTCTTGGCAGGCTTGGGCGAGTTGAGCCGCATCGGTGAGGTTGTGCTGAACCCATTCCTGGGGCCACGCTTCAAGGTCTCGGTCGTGACCACTAACCTCGATATGGCCGTCGATCAGCCGATCGATTTTGGCCTGCAAGAGTACTGCAGTAAATGTCTCAAGTGCGCCAAAGAGTGCCCCCCAGGGGCCATCTCCTTTGGTGACAAAATCACCTTCAATGGCTATGAAATGTGGAAGCCCGATGTAGAGTCCTGCACCCGCTATCGGGTTAACAATCAAAATGGCTCCTCCTGCGGACGCTGTATCAAGGTGTGTCCCTACAACAAGCCGGATGTGTGGTATCACCGCATCGGCCTATGGATGGCCATGCACGTCCCCGCCTCACATCGCTTCCTGATTTGGTTTGATGATGTGATGGAGTATGGGAACCGCAATCCGCTGTGGAAATGGTGGTTTGATTTTGAGTACAAGGGCGGCAAGGTCGTTGCTGCGGAGAAGACGAACCAGCGTGAACTACGCCCCGACCGTCCCATCCCCAAAGGTCAAAAAATTTCCTTATTCCCACCCGAGGTTATTCCGTCTTTCGATCAAAAAGAGGCGTGGCCTGTTAAGGAGAATAAGGTGCGCGAAGATGTGCCGAATGTGCCGGTGCAGTAATAAAACCAGAAGGCCAAACGGTTCGGGCTTACTCAAAATGTATTGAATGTCGTTTTCGTCAATATTGATGCGTCAAAGCACTCAACGTGGAGTTATCCCTGATGACAACCCTTTCAAACCTAAATATTCATAACTTTCTCGAAAACATCGATTCCACCTTGCCGGAAAAGCCAAATATCGTGCTGATCATCACTGACCAGGAACGATATCCAATGCACTGGCCAGAGGGGTGGGCGGATGAGCATCTGCCGCAACGGAAGCGATTAGCCGACACAGGCTTGACCTTCACCCACTGCCATACGAACACAAATATGTGCTCGCCTAGCCGGGCCTCACTCCTGACTGGGGTCTATCCTTCGCGCCACGGGATGTACGAAACCCTCTCATTTTTTGGGGAATACGCTAGCCGGGAACGCGAATTTCCGTCAGATTTACCCAACCTCGCCACCATTCTAAAATCAGCGGGCTACCAAATCGCGTACAAAGGCAAATGGCATTTGACCAAGCCTAGGCGCGGTAATTATGATTGGTCGGAGGATGATAACCAGTTCGTGGCTGAACAGTTTGGCTTTGACGGCTGGGAGTGTCCCGATGCAGGTGGCACCCGTGAGATCAGTGACAGTGGCGGCTCGGACGAAAATCCAATGTGGGATGAAACCTACACCCAACAGGCGGAGCGATTTTTGGCCGAGGTTGATCCACATCAGCCGTTCTGCCTGATCGTCTCCCTGGTCAATCCCCACGACGTCTTGCTCCATCCCAACAACTACGATGTCCTCGGCCCGCGCGAACGCTTTGCCAATCTAGGCATCGAGTTGCCGCCCAACTTCAAACAACGCACCGATAATTTACCCAAAGCCGTTCAGTCGAACATTGGGCGGGCCGAAAAATTTTTGGGCGCGTTGGACACCGAACAATTGCAAATTGACAACTGCAACTGGTATGCCTGGCTGCATATTCTGACCGAGTTGTACATCGGGCGGGTGATTGATGCCCTGGAAAATCGCACAGTCGACACCAACGGCACCACTTTACGCGACACCTCGCTCATCGTGCGCGTCTCCGATCACGGCGATATGTGCATGTCCCACGGCGGGATGCGGCAAAAGCCTTTCAATATCTATGATGAGGTGCTGCGTGTCCCGCTCGTTTTCTCAAATCCGCACCTTTTTGAAACACCGCAACAGAGCGATGCCTTTGCGGGCTTAATCGACATCGTGCCCACGCTCGCCTCCATTGCTGGGGCTGATGTGGAGCATACCGCCTTTGATGGTCAAGACTTAACCCCGATATTAGAAAATCCAACCATCGAAATCCGTGACGAAGTCTACTTCACCTACGATGACCAACATACTGCCGCTGGGGCATTTTTACAGACCGCCCCCCAACCCAATCACATCCGCTGCTTGCGAGATCGGCACTGGAAGTTTGGCATGTACTTCGACCCAAATGGGGTTGAAGCAAACGAATACGAGTTGTATGATTTGACGGTTGATCCGCTTGAGATGAACAATGTGGCCAATGATCCGACGTATGCAGAACCGCGAGCGGCCCTGCAAACGCGGCTTGATCAGTTGATGGCACGTTATCATTCGCGCCCAGAGGATTTGCCGGATATTTTTGGGTAACCGAGTCATACAGAAAAGAATGAATGTAGGGGCGTGCCCTTGTGGCCGCCTGGGCTTGGGTAAGCACAAGGCGTTGCCCCTACAAAAGATACGAGGCAGCTATGCTAAAACTTATTGGCGTCGGTTTCGGCCGCACAGGAACCAGTTCAACGAGATTAGCCCTTGAGATGTTGGGATTGGCCCCCTGTCATCATATGAGTGTGCTGGTTGGTAATCAAGCATTATCCCAAAAATGGTATGATGTTGCTTTTGCGGGGAAGCGAAATTGGGATGAGGTTTTTGCGGGCTTTCAAGCGACACTCGATTGGCCAGCCGTCAGCTACTGGCGTGAATTAGCCGCCTACTACCCCGAAGCGAAGTTGTTACTCACCCTGCGCGACCCAGAAAAATGGTATGACAGCCTAGTCAAAACAGTTCTTCCCCAGATGGAAAAGCCACTGGGGCAAGCAGGCTCAGCCACCTGGTTACGCCGCTCAACCTCGATTAAACTCATTCGAGAGGGCACGTTTGCAGGCCGTGGCCTGATCGACAAGGATTATGCCATTCACTGTTTCGAGACCCACAACGCCGAGATCCAAGCCGCTTTTGGACCGGATCGATTACTGGTTTGGCAAGTGCAGGATGGCTGGGAACCATTGTGTCATTTTTTGGATGTACCAGTACCAGGCGTACCGTTTCCTCGGGCGAATTCAGCCGCCGAATTTTCAGACATGTTTGCGGGCGAGGAGTAAGTTTCAACACCTAATTTGAGGAAATCATTTGTGACCCCAAAGAAAACCTGTATGCCACCTGACCCAAACACCAGGGTGCCGCGCTTCAACGTACCCGCCGAGGCCTGTGATGCCCATTGTCATATTTTTGGGCCTGCCCATCTATTCCCTTATCACGAATCTAGTAGCTACATCCCACCCGATGCGGGAAAAGACCGCCTGAAAAATCTGCACAATATTTTGGGCATCGAGCGGGCAGTCATCATTCAGGCCAGTTGTAACGGCCCCGACAATCGAGCGATGCTCGATGCCATTGCTAGCAGCGATGGAGCGTATCGCGGGGTGTGTCTGGGGAGCAAAGATTTCAGCGACAACGATTTTATCGATTTGAATACCGGTGGGGTGCGGGGCATTCGCTTCAATTTTGTGGCCCATCTTGGGGGTGCCCCTGATTTGGCTGAGATGAAAGAGATTTTGGATCGCGTCATCGGGCTGGATATGGGTTGGCATTTGGTTATCCATGTCGATGCGGAGGATATCGTCACCTACGAAACCTTTTTCAGCCAATTCGAAATGCCCATCATCGTCGATCATATGGGCCGCATTCCCACCCAACACGGCCTCGACCAGCCCGCTTTCCAAATTCTGCTCGATTTTATGCAACGGGACAACTGGTGGGTCAAAATCTGTGGGGCCGAGCGCATTTCAGCCAGCGGTCCACCCTTTCACGATGCTATTCCTTACGCCCAAGCCTTGGTCCAAGCCGCACCCGACCGCATTTTGTGGGGCACCGATTTCCCTCACCCCAACATCAAGACGCATATGCCCAACGACGGCGATCTCGTTGACCTCATTCCGCTCATCGCCGATGATGCCACGCTGCAACAAAAAATTTTGGTGGACAATCCAGCTCGGTTGTATGGGTTTACGGTGGTGTGACAATCATTACCTCGATTGCCTGATCATCTGGTATGAAGTATGGTACGATGGTTGATAATGAGAGTGTTACAACCGCCTCACGCATCAATCTGCATCGATATCATTTTATATTATGCCGTAAAAATATCAGCCAAAAGTCAACTCTAAGTCAGGTAAAACAAGAAGTTTTAAGATAAACTAAGGGTACAGCAACACCTCGTTATATCATTCCAGTCCAAGTTGCCATTTACTCCACCCTATGTCTCACATCAAAAATAGTTGTTGCCATGACATGATTAGTAGAAATTTAGGTCTAATCATGTCATGATGGTGGCAAAAAGAGACGATATTTGGCTAAAACTAGGGTAAAACTTTCCATTTTTTTCTATTTATAAAGCTTACATCTTCTGATAAAATCAGAACTGACGACTTCAGTTATTCTAGCAATTTGGAGAAAATGATGACCAAGCATTTTATCAAAAAAAGCTCAAAGCTTCTGCTTGTGGCCTTCGCGATATGTATCAGTTTTGGCCTGAGCCTGATTTATCTAATTGGCGGAGAACAAACGGCCAGCGCGGCGGACACATTGCCCGAAGCAGAGGTGTCATCACAACACAAGTTAGGAGAACCCCGAATTTCTGATAGCCGGATCACAGCTCAAACCCCGATCACCAGACGAGACATTGTCGTCGTCTTTGATGTTTCGGGCTCAATGGAGTATGAAACCAACTGTTTTGACTGTTGGGTACGAACTGATCCGGGCAACCCGAACTACCCTCTGAATGGCTATTTTAATCCTTTACCATACAACACCAATTGGATTAGCGGAACAGGGACAACCAACTCAATTCCTTCATCCAATTTATGCCTGGTTGCCCCAAGTGTCACTGGCGTTCACACTGATACAAATGGTAATCAATATCTATCACACGAGGCCGAACTTTATTCGCGAAACCAAGGAGATTGGCGCTTGAGTCGACGTACGCCAGGTACTGCGTTTTGGGCTATCCAACGTGGCTCACTAAATATCAATAACCCACTCAATCCTGATGAGAACGGGTATAGTCAGGGTAACCAAGCAGGAAATGTTGATAGACAATCCTCAAATGTATGTCATCCTGGGACGGCAAGCAATTCCATCACCTGTCAAATTGGTGGTGATGATATCTGTGAAGATAGTGATGGGGGGATTTCGGTTGACTGTAGTGCCTACATCAAATCCCATCCCTTTCCAACCTACAGCCAATTTGCTGGGGGTGACCCTCAATTACAAGGAGGGAGTTTCAATTTAGACTGTTTTACAGGCAGTCAATGTTGGGAAACGACTCTGCCAGGAAGTAACGAGGGGCGCCCGGTAAAATCAAACATCCCCTATGTTGAGTATGATTTTTACCCGCAATGGGCGGGGACAACACAGGTTTGGATGCGGGTGCTGGGCGGTGGGGCACTAGCCGATGTTTGGGCTGGCCTGACCCCTGATACGAATGGGGCCGCTCAAGATCCCTGGGCTGATGCTATTATGTGGGAAGCCTTTAAGGATTTGGACCCGACCGGGAGTTCGGTTGAAGGAATTCAACTCAATACAGATGCTGGCAGCGTGAGCCTGTCCCGAGATACTAGGGCTGACGGGGATGATTGGCGCTGGATTAAGCTGGGTGAGATTTCGACAAATTCTGTTGGAGGCCTGTATACGCTGAGGCTCTTTCAGGCCAGTTCAGGCTACAAAATCGATAAAATTGTATTTACGGATGCTACAAGTGATAGTGACGTTCGTAACTTTATTGAAAGTAGTACCTGGGATGGCAAAGGACCACCGGCAACGGATGGCTCGGCGACCCGCGAGGCCTGCAACTTCTGTAATCCAGCTTATGGTCTAACCGTTCATCAGAATCAGTGTGGCTGCCCTAAAAATGCGGTTGAGGCAGTTGACTACACCAATAACTATAGCACGGGCATCAGCGTCAGAAGTGAGTCTTACTGGGCTGGGGCCAGTGGCAGTAAGTGTACAGTCGTTGCTGGGGCCGAGGCTACTCCTACGAATAATCTTGATAATGACCTATTTAGTGGCTTGCAACCCCTACGTAATACTCAAGAAGCGTTTAAGGCATTTGCAAAACAGCTTGACCCTACGCTTGATCAAGTTGGTCTCGTAGCGTTTACTGAAATCGTAAAAGAGACAACTGTTTCAGGCAAGTTATTAACGGTACCGCTTCAATGTAACCAAGCCAACCCTGGTGATTGTGCAGCTGATGACCCATTTCCGCTTTTTATGGAGGCAATCGAGCGACAGTGGCCTCAGGGACCTACAAACATTGGGGATGGTTTGAGGCAGGGTTTGAAGCTGCTAGGTATTCCCGGTTATGGGGGAGATGTTTGCGCCCCTAATAATCCTGATGCGGCCTGCCACCGTGATGATGCACAAAAGATTATGATTGTTTTGACAGATGGCTCGCCAAACCAAAATCCAGGTGGCGCTTGTGATGATGCCAATTTGTGGAATGGTGATATTGCAGCGGGCGATAACGATTATGATTGTGCCATCTACTATGCCAAAGAGGCTGCCGATAATGAGGTAGTCGTCTTCACAATCGGCATCGGCGACACAGTTAACCCAGATTTTCTAACCGCGATCGCGACTGGTCGTGATCCGCACTCCACATCAGGGGTCGGTGAAGAAGTCTTGTTTGAGGCTTGCAATGGGTATTATTTTGCTACCAGATTGGATGAACTGGAAACCGTAGCCGATACAATCGCCAAGACCTACCCAACAAATTGCGAGCCCCAGGCAATCAACAATGTCACTTTAACGGGTCCTACCACTGGTAAGGTAGACACCAACTACAACTTCACCGCCACAGTCGAGCCTTTCCTTGCAACTCAACCCATCACCTATGTCTGGGAAGCCAGTGAACTATCGAACACCACCCAAGTTGGTAACCTCATCGATACCATCATATTTAGCTGGTCAAGCACTGGCACAAAGCATCTAACTGTTACGGCCTACAATATCGTAGGAACTGTCGTAACCGCCAGCCACACGATTCTTTTGAATTCACCGGACGAGATGGATACGTTGGGCGACAAGACCTATCTCCCAATTATTATAAAACCACAATGATCGAGGTATTCATTTATGCCAAAACCAAACTTTCTGGTCATTATGACCGATCAGCATTGTTATGACCAACTGGCTTGTCACGGCAACTCAGTGGTCAAAACGCCCAATATCGACCGACTTTTTGCTAGAGGCACAAGCATCGACGGCATGCACACAGCCACGCCGATGTGTATGCCTAACCGGCAGGCCTTTCTGACAATGCGAATGAACTCCGTCAATGGCAGCCACAGCAACGGCGTCGGGCTTGATCTGGATAGCAACACCTTTGCCGAACTGCTCCGGGCCGATGGTTACCACACCGCCCTTATCGGCAAATCTCACCTACAAAACATGACCGAGGCGGAGCCATTTCAGAAAGCCGAGCCTGTCCCTGAGGGCAAAACTGCGCCACCCCCTGAGTTAGCCAATGCCAACAAATCGGCCCAAAAATACAACAACGATGACTACGCGCAAGAGCGACCAACCTCGTGGCGTAAGCCCGACTTTGAGCCAATCACCCCCTACTATGGCCTTGACGAGGTCATATACGCCTCTAAGCATTTTGAGGTGGCGGGCTTTCATCATCAACGTAAGTTGGATGCCCTTGACCCGGCCATTGCTAAGAAAGCGGGTCGTGACAATGCCATCAAGGCCAGCGACGTCAATCATCAAACCTATGCCACCGCTGTTGAGGAAGAACATTATTCCACCCGTTTCGTGGGTGACGAGACATTGGCTTGGTTGGATCGATACGCAACAGGCGATCGCGAAAATCCCTTTTTTCTATGGTGCTCCATCCCCGACCCACATCACCCCTGGACCCCGCCGGAGCGGTATTACGATATGTACGATCCCAAGGATGTTGTCCTACCCGACTCATTCTACGAGTCACCCCGCACCCACACCGAGACGTTGCGGCGGGTCTACGACAACGAGATGAGTGGCAACCGCAAAATCCGAATGCCATTTATGGCAGAAGAGGCTGAGGCCAGACGTATAATCGCCACGGCCTACGGGATGATCACCTTTATCGACGATGTCATCGGCGAATTGCTGGCGAAGCTGGATGAGGCAGGCTTGACCGACGATACGGTCATCATCTTCACCAGCGACCACGGCGATTATATGGGCCATCACGGTCTCTTTTTGAAAGGACCAGTACACTATCAAGCCTTGGTCAAGGTCCCCTTCATTTGGTGTGATCCCGATCAGCGGTATAATCGAGGACACGTAAAAACCTTAGCTAGTTATTTAGACATTGGCCGCACTATTCTTGACCGGGCTGACTTATGGCCCTATCACGGCGCACAGGGGCGCAGCCTGTTGCCATTTCTGGCTGGAGAGACGGACCAGCACTGTAGTCGGGTGTTGGTAGAAAATGTGTCGTTTTCTCCCCAACTTGAGCTACCCATCTGGGCCAAGGTACGCACGCTGGTCACTGATCAACATCGGATCACGGTGTACACCCATACGGATGAAGGCGAGTTGTACGATCTAAGCAACGATCCGTTTGAAATCGTCAATCTGTGGGATGATCCAGCCCATCTCATCACAAAGAGTGATATGCTCTTCCAACTGGCTCAAGAAATGGCCGATCTCACGGACACGACCCGATTGCCAGTCATGTTAGCGTAATAATTTTCACAACAAATCAAAGGAGATTCCAAATGTTAAGCGCAGCAGCAGATATTTTAATCGAACGACGACAAAATTTGTACCAAGATTTCCTCAAGGGACTAAGTCAAGAGCAGTGGTTCACCCAGCCTGATGGCTTTGCCAACAACATCGCTTGGAACGTCGGCCACTTGGTGGTGGCCCAGCAAGGCTTGATTTATGGGCGTTTGGGTGTTGATGGATACCTCACCCCCGAGCTACCACCAATGTTTCGCCCCGGAACCTCACCCACCGATTGGACAGCCCAGCCCGACATGGATGAAATCATCAAGCTCTTTTTGGAATGGCCGCAAAAACTAGCCGCCGACATTGAGGCCGGTAAGTTTGATAATTATGTCCAGCCAGAAGGCGGCGAGGGGCCTCCGAAAGTCCCCCAGAGCGCCCTACACGCAATGATCTTTAATCAATTTCACGAAGGGCTCCATCGAGGGCATATCTTGGATTTGATGGCGTTTTTGAAGTAAAAGCTATTAACCTGAGTTCGACGTAAGATTAATGTCATTTCGAACGGAGTAGAACGCAGTGGAGCGCAGAGAGAAATCTTCTGATTTGCCAGCAATTCAAGCCCCGAACAC
>JANQQF010000164.1 GCA_028285035.1 Phycisphaerae bacterium | reverse complement strand
CAAGTATTGACAATATTCTATTCGGGTCATTCGTTTTTTCTTCATACCCTTGACCCTAACCTTTTTGTCCTTTTCTCGCAATTCTTGCGTAAGTCCTGTATAAATTGAAAACCCTTTCGTTAATCAGACTTGTTTGCTATTATAGTATTAATACAAGATGTGTCCAGTATAAAATGCCTCCCTTCAATTGTCGACCTTAAATTTAATATAATATCGCAATCAGCACCCACCTACTCCCCAATATTCTTTCTCGCCTTACTGTGTCGTGTATAATTACCCCATACAACAACACCCAATAAAGTGACTCATTGAATTATTCTCAAAATGGAGCAATCATACTATGTCATCACAGAATAACATTTCGGCCTTGCACAGCCACGGCGATTATGTGACAACGGATGCTGGACAAATTTATTATGAAGTCGAAGGGGAAGGTCCGCCAGTCATCATTGTCCCCGGCGGGCCGGGGGCCAGTCATACCCATTATCATCCGTGGTTTTCTGAGTTGGCAACAAACCACACGGTTATTTATTTTGATCAGCTCGGCACCGGACGATCTGATCGATTGGCTGCGCCCACCGATTATACGCTACAGCGTTGTGCCTTGGATATTGAAGTCCTCCGCGCGACGTTAGGCTTTGAGCAAGTGAGTTTGGTCGGCCTCTCTTTTGGCTCCCTCCCAGCCATCGAGTATGCCATTACCTACACTTCGCAAGTCAGCCACTTGGTGCTGAGCAACGGGCATCTCAATGCGGAGACGTGGCAGGCGGGTAATATTGATAACGTCAATCATGAGTTGCGGATGCTTTACCCAGAGCGTTGGGATAAGCTGCTTCAGATGCGGGCGCAGGGCGTTCGTTCGGCTGATCCCGATTATCAAGCTCTGTATGATGGATTGATCGCTGAGTTAAATTGGATTGATCCGACAGGGCATCCGACCCTGTTTAGTACAGGTGACCCCCGAGATGCAGCCAACTTTGATATGTACATTGGTTTGATCGGAGATGATCCTGAATGGAGCGTCACGGGGACAATGCAAGGGTATGATCCTTCGCCTGCTCTAGCCGATTTTCAGATTCCGACCCTGATTGTGACTGGCCGTTATGATCGGGTTACCCCGCCCGCAATTTCATATCAGATTTTACAAGCCTTGCCAGAGGGTATCGGACAGCTAGAGATTTTTGAACATAGTTCGCACCGCCCGTGGGTCGAGGAGCCAGAGCGTTACTTTGACGTTGTGAAGGCGTTTTTGAAGATAACCTGATATAGGTTTGGGAATAATAGGGGTAATTTATGAGTCGGAAATGACATTGATGAACATTCCCGAAAATGATCTTGAATTAGCTGCTAACTATGGATTTCGGTTCTATGTCGCCCAAAGAGAAGGTCCGGGCGAAACGTGGCACCAGATTTCTACAGATATATCTTTCCTAACTGCGGCAATGGAAATGGCTAGACAGACCAATGCTGGGGAAGTTGGAGTTTTTACAACTCACGGAACCTTTTACTGGTCTAGTAAAGACCCGGAAGTGTTCAATTCAACTATCTTAGAACGCGGTATACCAATCACCGTTACATTGGACCATTTTCAGGTGTTTTGGTCTGGTTACCTTAAAGCGAAACGGTTAGAAAAAGCTAAAGAAGCAATGAATCGAATTGAAAAAGCACTAGGCCATAAAATTACGGTTGACAAATGTGAAAGATATTGGAAAGATAGCAGCTTATTTTGGGTAACTTTTTCTTGTGAGCTTGATACAAATGAAATAAGCAACGCCATCTTTCAAGTGTTGCAACTCAATGGAAAGATCGCGGATCGATGGAGTGTTAGTCGACCAGATCAGGTTGACGAGAATAGATGGCTATTTTCAGGGGCAGCCAGCAACAGTAATAAGATTGCCGCGATAGAACTGATCGAATTTCGTTTGCAAAACTACAAGAATGAGTACTCAAAATAACGATAGCTGAAAGCTAATTGTATACTACAATCGGCTCAATAACTCAGCCTTTTTCGCAGTAAACTCATCGTCAGTGAGGATGCCCTTTTTATTAAGATCAGCCAACTTTTCAATCGTGGCTAAGATATCTGCCTCGGATGAGTTCTCAACTAGAGATGAGTTAGGTGGGGGCGTCACCTGATTGCCGAAAATGATGGGAAGTTGGTTGAGCTCAACCATACCTTTTTGGCTGGTAAACGTGACGGAATTGGCTCCCCCTTGTTGCTGCGAGACACCCCCGATTTGATGATCCAGCGTGTCATAAATTGTGACGTCCCCATTGATTTCCATTGCCAGACGTTGGACCTGCGGGAAAATGGCATAACGAATGTTATTTTGTGCCCCACTTGAACTAGGGCTCCCTAAATCTGCGGGCCACCAATTACTTGTGTTTTGGAATGTTTGCTGGGTAGATTCTCTCGATTGGCTGGGCGGTGTGCTAGCCTCAAAGAGCGATGTGGCAAGCAACGCTGATAACGCGGTGCATAGCCCATCCACCTTGGCTTTCAAGGCATTATTAAACATATCTCCGACCATTGTCATCCCGCCCTGCATCCACTGCCCGTTGCCGCCCAGTTCAGGGTGATTGAATTGGGCCATCGTACCGTTCCCCTCAACCAAAGCCGCCAACAGTGTGTTAACAGCCTCACGACTCACGCCATACTGCTTCACTAATTTCTCGATTTTTTGTTCGCCTTCAGGCGTCAACTTTTGCACGATTAGACTACCTTTCCTGATTTATAACTTAATCTTAACATCATATGTCCCGTTTCTTCATGAAAATATTCATTGATCTGTCTAAAGCCATACTGCTGATAAAACTTTCGGCCAATCTGATTTTTCTTGAACACTTCAACCTCTAAATCCCCTTTAAGATGCTTTGCTTGATCCATTAAAGCGCGACCAATTCCTTGGCCGTGGAGGGGAGGGTCAACAAAGATAGCCCCAACCTCATTCTCGACGAGCGCGATAAAACCAACGACAGCTCCGTTCTGTTGGTAAACCCAGGTTTCTGAGTTGGGCAGATAAAGCGCCGCGATGTCTTGACGCTCTTTCTCGAAAAACGCTTCATCGAGAAAAGGGTGACCCACTTGCGAGGCGGCGTACCACACCTCAAGGAGTATGTTAAGGTCTTGTTCTTTGTATTCTCTAATCATTCTAGGCTCATTCCTCATCTCATCAATCGGGCAACGAACGCCTCAAGAAGGCTAGCCAATTGCCGCCCAAAAAACCAGCTTGGGCTTCATCAGGAACGACAGCACCAAACTTGCCAATATCTGCTACAGTATTAATTTCGGGAGGACTCTCCTCAAAACCGAACCCGCCATCTAAATCTGAGCCGATGCCCACACACGCCCAGGAGGTAAGCCCAGCGATATACTCAGCCTGTTTCCGACCCTGCTCAGCGAGCGACACCGCAATAGTTTTGTCTGATAGCCAATTTGGCTCGAGAAAACCATTGTACAAGACAAGACCGATCACCCCACCTCTGGCCCCAATTTCACGAATGATGCCATCGCTCAAATGACGGTCGGTGGGACTCAGCGTTTGGGCGTTAGCGTGAGTAGCGCAGATGGGTCCAATATCCAAGGCCAGCCCCTCCCACATCCCCGTTTCGGTCAGATGGGTCACATCCCAGATAAAGCCCAGCGCGGCCATTTCTTCGAGCAAATGGACCCCGTCCTCGGTCAGGCCCGCTTGCCTAAAAGTGCGCCCACCTCCACCCACCCCAGCCCCATAACGGGTGTCGCCAAAGGTGAGGCCGATCAGTCGTAAACCGCGATTCCACCATTCACGCAAATCGCTCACCCTCACAATTGGATCAGCGCCCTCCATCAAAAATACTAGGCCTGTTGTCCTCTTGCCACAATTGCAAATGGTCTTCGAGATCAAGTTTGGAGCGGATCAGCCTGACACGACCCTGACGCGCCCACTGTTCATAGAGGTTGATCTGGGATAAGGCATTTGCTTCAGCTTCTTCCGGGCTTGAGTAAAGCGCAGACTTGGGCTGAAAATCAGGGCCGACGTCTTCCACCAAGAAGCCAGGTGTCACCGTCGCGATGGCTACAGCGATGCCACCTCGCTCCAGTTCTGGTAGCGATACTGTTGCCTGATTGGCCGAGCGTTGCTCTGATACCCGGATATCAGCTACATTTTGGGTAATATCTCGCCCAAAGAGTGTAACTGTTTCGGCCAGATCAAGATGGCCATCAACGATGGGGTGTTTCATCATTGCTAAAACCTGTCGATAACAGTAATCCCTGTGCCACTAAAATTGCCCATATTAACCAGTTCATCCAACGACTCCTCAAGAGTGATTGTCTTTTGGATCAGCTTTTCTGGAGACAGCTTGCCCGCCTTGATCATTGTTAGAAGCTCTGGATACTTGTGCGCCTGCATGCCGTGACTACCGAGGATTTCTAGCTCATTACCAATCACCTTGGCCATCGGCACAGCAGGGTGGCTATGATCCCCTAACATCAGACCAATCTGAATATGTTTGCCCCGTTTTCGCAGGTTGGCGATCGAGTTAAAGCAGGTCACTGGCGAACCGAGGGCATCAACAGAAACATGAGCACCACCGTCGGTCAGGTTAAGAATGGCACCGACAACGTCATCTATTTTTGTCGCATTCACAGTCGCCACTGCTCCGATTGATGCGGCCAAATCTAATGTCTCATCGTTGATATCAACCGCCACCACATTTGCCCCCAGCGCATTGGCAATCATAATCGCGGACAATCCCACGCCACCACAGCCGTGTACCGTCACCCACTGTCCAGCCGAAACTTTCCCCTGCTCAACGATGCCTCGAAACGAGGTTACAAACCGGCAGCCAAGACTAGCAGCCATGACAAAATCAATGTCATCCGGCAACTGTACCAGATTGATATCGGCATGATCAATCGCAACGTATTCGGCAAAAGAGCCCCACTGGGTGAAGCCTGGTTGGGATTGATGATCACAGACTTGATGATTACCCGAAACACATTGCGGGCAGCGACCACACCCACAGACAAATGGGACCGTCACCCGGTCGCCCACTTTCCAACGCGTCACATCTTTCCCAATCGCTTCGACAATCCCAGCCAGTTCGTGACCGGGCACCTGAGGCAATCGAACGTCAGGATCATGTCCCATCCAGCCGTGCCAGTCGCTCCGGCAAAGACCAGTTGCTTTCACCCGAATGACAACGCCATGCGCTGGGGGCGTCGGATCAGGCAAATCCTGGATCGTTAGTGGTTTGCCGAATTCCTCGTAGATAGCGGCTCTCATGAGGCCACCTCATTTTTCCCTGAGGCCACCTCATCTTGTCCTGAGGTTATGTTGTTGAGCATATAAATATAGGCTTCCACAGTTTGATTGTCTTTTGTTTTCACTTGGATCAAAATCCGTTTGTACTCTTCGCCCTCAAAGGCATCAAGATCGGCCCAATGATCATCAAGTTTGTCTGAACAGAAAATGTAGCCTTGGACTTCATCGCCCGCCTCATCTAAAACGATGCCGGGATAGCCCATGTCAGCTCCCCAGCCCCGTTGTTGCAGATAACCATTGACAGATGCCTCTTCCCAGGTTCCGCCGATATCAGTCAGGACATGTTCATTGGGCCGACCTGGCCCTAAGGTGCCGTATACAAATAATCGTTGCATTTATCTATTCCTTTTGAGCGGGGGCATTACCAAACCCCTCACCCTGTTTTTTATACTCTGGCCGGGGCGGACTAAAGATATCCAGAACAATGGCAGGCGACTCCTCGGTTTGAATCCCGTGCAAAACATTGCTCGGGGTATACCAAAAATCATCCGCTTTCACCTTGACGGCCTCACCTCCTTGAATTCGGGTACACTCTCCTTCGATCAAAACCCCCCACTGTTCTTCGGGGTGGCTATGGATCTTTCCCTCGGAATGTGGCTCAACTTTGACCACCGACAGCATCATATTTTCTCCGACGAATATACGCGTATTTAACCCCTCCGCCAACTTGCGGGCAATCCCTTGCCTCTCATTGTTGAGGTTGAATAGCCATTCGGGGATGGGTGGTACATCGTTTGACATTTCTATAAATCTCCTAATTTTTTTGTCTAACAGACTTACTCAGCCATTTTGATCAATTGTAATAGGGCCTAATTAATTCTGAGGCTGAAACGCCGCTGCCACCCGGGCGCAGGATAAAACAGCATTGATCAGTAGTGCTTCGTCAGTGACAAATTTTACCTGTGTCCAAAACGCCACATTATTCGCGATATGAATCGGTGGATTGGCGGCCAATAAGGCTGCACGAACGGTGATGGGCAAGACTGTCTCCAGATCCGCCTCCTCTGGTATAAAAAGTTCGTATATTTCATCAAAAGTAGCGTTGCCCGTGAGACGAGTAGGCCATTCTATGGTTTCCCCGTGTTTTAGTTGCCGAGCGAAGACTTGTACTGGCGTTGTGACAGGCAACTCAGCTCGGATGCGGGTCCAGGGACGGATGCGGCCTCGAGATCCTGGGCTGGTGGGCATGTAGCGTTCGTATGAGACATCGACTGTCACGTCTATTCCCTCGATGTTTCCCCGCAAATCAGGAAAGATTCCTTTTTTATTATGATTGATCAGCCCGAACCGCTCTTCTAGTATTCGGGTGGTCATCTTTGCCCCGCGAAAGCGCCAGCGGATCAGGAAATAAGTCAAGCCAATGACACCCCCAATGGCCAGACAAGCCGGTAGTGCGATTAATATACCAAATAGAATGGTGGCGGGTAGCTCACTCACAGTTTCTCCTGTTCTATCTATCTCAACCACAACGAGAAATATTGTCAGGCAAAACGTTGATTACGTGTCAATAGATTGTACTTTACTATATCTCGTGTATTTGGCTAGACCCCAAAGAGGTATTTCCGGTCTGTTCTCGTGTCGAATGACCATTCTCATAAAACCCAAATTGGGCGTGATGCAAATGGCTATAGAGGCCCCTCGCTGCAATCAGTTCATCGTGTTTACCCTCTTCCGCAATTCCTTCCTCCGTCACGACGACGATGCGGTCAGCGTTCTTGATGGTTGCCAGCCGGTGTGCGATAACCAAGGTGGTGCGGCCTTTGGATAGCTCAATTAGGGCTTGCTGGATGGCGACCTCGGTGGCTGTGTCTAGGGCAGAGGTGGCTTCATCGAGAATGAGAATCGGTGGGTTCTTGAGAAACATGCGGGCAATGGCTAGTCGTTGCTTTTGCCCGCCAGAGAGCTTGACGCCTCGCTCACCGATGATGGTTTCCAGGCCGTCGGGCTGGCTACGGATGAAGGTATCAAGCTGCGCTCGTCGGGCGGCGTCCCAGATTTCAGCCTCGCTGGCATTGAGCTTGCCGTAGGCAATATTTTCGGCAATCGAGCCGGAGAAAAGAAAGACATCCTGCTGGACAATTCCGATTTGCTGTCGGAGCGAAGCCCGAGTCATCTTGCGAATGTCGATGCCATCGATCGTGATCTGCCCGGCATCAACCTCGTAGAAGCGGGGAATCAAGCTGCACAGTGTAGTCTTGCCCCCACCGGATGGCCCAACAAAGGCCACGGTCGTGCCCGCGTCGATGGCTAGGTTGAGGTCTCGTAAGACGGTTTTGTCTGTCTCGTAGCCAAAGGTGACTTGGTCGAAGCGAATATTGCCAGTTAGGTGCTTAACAGCAACAGCGTCTGGGGCATCCTCAATATCAGGGGCCGTGTTGAGCACTTCCAGATACTGTTTGAATCCCGCAATGCCTCGGGGATAACTTTCGATGACCGCATTGATCTTTTCAATGGGCCGAAAGAAGACGTTGGTCAGAAGTAGGTAGGCGATGAATTCGCCATAGCTGAGTTCCCCCTCAAGAACATACCACGTGCCCGCCACCATCACAAATAGGATGACAAACCGCATCAGCATGTAGCTCAAGGAGAAGCCTTTGGCCATAATGTTGTAGGCCACGAGCTTGGTTTCACGGTAGTGATTGTTGTTGACGGCAAAAAGCTCGCGCTCGTGGGTTTCATTCGCGAACGCCTTGACCACTCGGATGCCACCGAGCGCGTCTTCAATTCGAGCATTAAATTGACCCAAACCACGCCATAGCTCTCGCCAGGTATGGGTCATCTTGTTGCTAAAGTACACCGCCGCCCACAGAATGATGGGCACCACGATAAAGGTCAGAAAGGCCAACTCTGGGTGAATCATCGCCATCAAGGCAAAAGCCCCGATCAGGGTCATCACCGCGATAAACACATCCTCCGGGCCGTGGTGGGCCAGCTCGCCGATGTCCTGCAAATCGGTCGTGATCCGAGCGATGAGGTGGCCCGTCTTTTTGTTGTCGAAGTAGCGGAAGGAGAGCTTCTGGATGTGGGCAAAGAGCTTGGTCCGCATATCCGTCTCGATGTTGATGCCCAGCATATGGCCCCAGTAGGTCACGATATACTGCAACCCCGTGTTCAAAGCATAAATCGCCAACAGGATCACCGTCGCCGCAATGATCAACGGCCAGTTCTGCGTCGGCAGCAAGTTGTCAACAAATTGGTTGATCGCCAGCGGAAAGGCCAACTCCAAGACGCCCACGATCACCGCGCAGCCAAAGTCTAAATAGAAAAGTCCCTTGTAGGGACGGTAGTAAGCAAAGAATTGTCGAAGCATAGGGTCTCCATAGATTGAGAGAGTATTCTAATGGAGAGGGGGGATAATTTAAAATGTAGGGGTATGGGGTTGATAGGGAATTCAAATTTTCGATGTACCCGTGACAGGGCGACCATAAGTGCAGAGTCCAGAAGTTGCACCCCCCGAAAGAATGTCCAGCAGATATGTCCCCCTAATCGCCTTGTTGCGCAGTGATAATGGGCCTGAGTTTATTGCTAAACTTATTCGGGATTGGTTGGCTGACCAAGAATGTGACACGCTCTACATCACCCCAGATAGCCCCTGGGAGAACCCGTTCATCGAGAGTTTTATTGGCAAACTCAGGGCTGAATGTCTGAACCGGTATTGGTTTGTTAATCGAGCCGAGGCCCAGCAGTTGGTTGAATAGTGGGGTCTTGAGTACAATTCATTTCGTCCACACAGTTCTTTGGGCTATCTCACGCCAGATGAGTTCGCCCAACAACTTAACATCCTCTCACTCTAACTGGTACTAACTTTCGGGTCAGCTCACAGGCCCTTACAAACCTGCTCAATCCTCTCAACAGTCTACAAATCTCAATTTGAAATTGAATTCATCAGGCCAAAATATTTACATTAACGAAGTTATTATCTGTATCAAATTGAGAGGAAGCTCACTACTCATAAAACTCACTGTCAGGATGAAAATCGAGCCAAGCCCAATCAAATGAAGAGAGATAGGGAATGAGGAGGAGATTTTTACCCTCAAATTCACCTGATTGGCCGATACCTTGGGCGATACTCCATTTGGTTCCGGTTTCATCATCAATCAATTGTTTCCCATCTTCGCTCAAAGCCAAAGTCAACACCTGATCATCCACCTCCCGTAGATAAGCTCGGACGTTACGGGTTTCAGCATCAGCATAGAGGGCCACGGGATAGGGTCCCACAAAATCGTTGAGCACGCCGACTTCGGTCAACGCTTTATAGTAAAATGCCTTCTGATGTTCGCCAATGGTGATCCCAATCACCCAGCCATCACGCGGTCGCTCCTTACGACTGAATAGCCCGGTTTTATCATTGATGAGTGCCACTGTGTTTGGATGTTCGGTCTTCCACGTTTCCCACGGCACAATGGCCGCTGGGATTAGATCAAGCGTTGTGCCTTTCAACGGCCCCGCGATTGACTGGCCCCAAACTTGACTCCAAACACTTTCCGTTTCGTGATCAAACCACGTCATTGCATTTCGAAAAAGCCCTCCTTGATTCCCAAATACAAAGGTATCCCCATTTACACGTCGGTCATGAACCATGCCCGTATAGCAAATCGGTCACCACGTCACCAGAATGGGTATGCCGCCCACCGTATCATTCACCATCTCTCGGCTGTTCAGTGGCCCAATCGCGTAGGCTTTGGCCTCGCCATTGATTTCGACCCCAATAACCAACTCTTCAGCCTCATATGGGGCACTGGAGGCATCTGTAAATTCTAATTCGTGCTCATAAATGGGGCGGATGCTATCGCGGGCCAAGAGTTGGTTCCAAACGTATTCCCCTTCGTCCAACTCGTGGTCCAAGGGGGGTAATCGTTGTAACGCAAAAGCGTTACCACTATTGCTTACCTCACTTACCTTCACCTCACTTTCGCCCGTCTCGATTATCTCTGCGATCGTCTCTTCCTTAGCATCATTGAGGGGAGCGATTTCAGTTTGGCTGTTCTGTTCATCTGGCTCAACAACTTGAGCCGTTTCTTCAATTTGGGGGAGTGGCTCATTTTGCTGAATCGTGCCACATCCCACTAAGAGAAGGGCACCTCCGATCAACCCTATAATTTGTATCAAACGTCTGTTCATTTAACAATCCTTTTGTTTTGCTAAGGGTGATACAGAAATAACTTCTTACCCCTAACCCTAAACTTTTGACCTTATGTCTTTTATGATAAGGAATGTTGTATGAACATCGGTGAGATGCCTTACACTCGATTAGGATGGATATTGATTTAACCCTCAAATTCAGGCTGGAATACACTTTCTACTTTAAAGGGCTAGTTGGTTTGGTCAAATTACTGAGCTAGCTTGTTGCTTTGAAAAAGGTGAGATGTAATTCATTATGTTGAGGCGCGGTAATGATTTCAATCTCGTCAGTAAGTTGTTGGATCAAAAATAAGCCAACTTGATTGTCCCGAGGGCTATTTTTTTGAAGAAAGGGAAGCGGTGGAAAGGGACGACGTGCATAATCTCTGACACTGAACGTTAGTGATTTTGTCGTAATATAAGCCGATATGCGGACACTGAGTTGAGGGTCAAACTGATTGCCGTGTTTGATTGCGTTTGTCACCGCTTCGTGCAAGGCAGTTTTTATTGCTTCAGCTTGTTTCGTGGCAAATCCTTGCTGATTGAGCAAAACGGCTGCCACCTCTAAAACTAACTTTTCCTCCCGCTTTCGGCTTGGAATTGAAATATCCAAACAACTTTGCCCATTCATTTATGTGCCCCTTTCTTACTATAGTTGAGACACCCGAATGTGAATAAAGTCACAGATGGTATAGGTTCAATCGGCTACGCTTCTTCAAAGATAACCATAATCGTTTCGCCGTTGTAGGTCACTTCATCCCCGTGATATAATTTTTTCTTGCGTCGGGTTTCAACCACATCGTTGACCAGGACTTCCCCCCCTTGAATGACAACTTTCGCTTGTCCCCCAGTACTAACCATATCCTGAAGCTTCATAAATTGATCGAGTTGGATAAATGGAATTTCATCTGTCATACTTGATTCCCTTGATAAAAACTGAACCTCCCGGTGGATTAACCGCACGGGAGGTAAATTGATGTTAGATTATAAAGTTATTGGCAGGCTTAATTTACGATTTTTCCTGCTCGCTCACTCGCTCTTCAGCCTTGCTCATCTCCTTGAGCGGAGCTTCAGTTGGGCTTTCTGGCTCGGCTGATGTTACGCTATTTCCGTTGCCATTGCCGTTTCCGTTGCCATTACTGTGGTGCGTTTGCTCTTCCTTTTCGTCACGCTTCGGCTCACCATGGAGATAGTCCTGATCTTTAGAGCTGAAGACCCCCTCGATTTGACGCCAGGTGCGCACATACCAGGAGCGGAATGCCGCCCAGCGGTATATGGTGGAGCGTAAGGCTCGATACCACCATTGACGTGGTTTGTATGGCGTTGGTAAGCCCCACTCAAGCACAGTTGCGCCCCAAGTTAGCCCGCCCCCAAAGCCAATCATCACCAACTTGTCGTGATCTTTGACTCGACCTTCTTCAATAGCCTCACATAAGGCCAATGGAATTGAGGCCGCCGAGGTATTGCCATATTTAGACAGATTTGTGAAGACCTTATCATTATCAATTTTGAGATATTTACTGGCGCTTTTGATGATGCGAATGTTGGCCTGATGGGGAATAAGCAGATCAATTTCATCCAGACTAACGCCAACTTGTTCGCAAGCCTGTTTTGCCACACGACCCATCACGCGGGTGGCAAATCGATAAACTTCGCGCCCATTCATGTGCATGTAATGCAGTCGTTTGTCGATAGTATCATTCGTAGCTGGAAATTTGCTGCCACCCCCTCGGATACCGAGATGCTCGGCTCCTGAGCCATCAGAACCCAATACTGTGTTCAAAATTCCACCTGGAATGTTACTGCCTTGAAGGACTAATGCGCCCGCGCCATCACCAAAAAGGGGGTAGGTGCCGCGATCTTCCGGGTCGAGGAAGCGGGAGACGGTTTCCGAGCCGATGACCAACACGACTTTAGCCGCCCCAGATTGGATCATCGCCGTACCCATCGACATCCCATAAATAAAACCAGAACAAGCTGCACTTAAATCGTAAGCACCAGCACTGGTTGCCCCAATCGCATCCTGCACCAAACAAGCTGTGGAGGGAAAGAGGTGCTCTGGGGAAAGGGTGGCCACGATGATTAGATCGACGGCTGATGGCGCAATACGTGCCCGGTCCAGCGCGAGGCGGGCCGCATCGATGGCCATAGTCGCGGTGGTTTCATCCTCAGCCGCGTGGCGACGCTCTTTTATTCCAGTTCGGGTGGTTATCCATTCATCTGATGTATCCATAAACTTGGCTAGATCATCGTTGGTAACGATCTTTTCGGGGACATACTTTCCCCAGCCAACGATATGTGCGTACAGTGTCACGACGCGCCTCCTTCAAAATAGCCACGCTAAAACATTTTGTTTCTGCGTGGCTAACAATAAATGTTCCCCAAATTAAGCGACGGCTTCCTGGTATTTACGAATAATGATGGTCGCATTGTGTCCCCCCAAGCCAAATGAATTGGACAAAGCCACAGAAACATCAGCCTTTTTCGCTTCATTGGGGGTGTAATCTAAATCACACTCTGGATCAGGTGTTTCATAGTTGATTGTCGGAGTGATGATACCATCAACCAATGTTTTGACGCAAACCAATCCTTCTAGGGCACCTGCGCCACCGAACAAATGACCGGTCATTGATTTGGATGAAGTGATCTTAACGTTGTAGGCATGCTCACCTAACACATCCTTGACAACTTTGGTTTCTGTCTTATCATTCAGCCGGGTGCCGGTGCCGTGCATGTTGATGTAATTGATCTCCGAGGGATCAATGTCCGCCCGCTGAATTGCCCCGCGCATTGCTAAAGCTGCACCATAGCCATCCTCTAAAGGAGCCGCCATGTGATTGGCATCAACCGAGGTGCCATAACCAATGAATTCAGCCAAAATTTGGGCACCGCGCTTTTTTGCGTGCTCCAATTCCTCAAGAACCAAAACGGCAGCACCTTCACCCATTACGAAGCCATCACGGTTAAGGTCGAAGGGGCGGCAAGCCCCCTGAGGATTGTCGTTATTTTCTGACAGCGCTTTCATCACGTTAAAGCCAGCAATGATGAGTGGATTGGTCGCGGCTTCCGTCCCTCCAGCAATGATGGCATCGGCTGAGCCTCGGCTAATAATCTCGAATGCCTCACCTAGCGAGTTTGCCCCAGTGGCACAGGCTGAGACAACAGACATATTTGGCCCCTGTAACCCATAATCGATGGCAATCCGAGCGGGAGCCATATCAGGCAACAACATTGGAATGGCAAAAGGATTGACCCGGCTAGGGCCTCGCTTCTGCAAAACATCATATTGATTTAGTGTGGTATCCATTCCACCCACACAGGAGCCAATGACTAACCCAACCCGTTCTCGATTGGTGCCATTATCTAACAAACCCGATGAGTCGATGGCTTGTCGTGAGGCCTCCATTGCAAATTGCGTGTAGCGATCAAGGCGACGCGCTTCCTTTTTACCAAATAAATTGTTGGCATCAAAATCTTTGATTTCACCCGCGAACTTTGTGCCCAACTCTGACGTATCAAAGCGGTCAATTGTGCTAATCCCGCTCTGTCCAGATTTTAAATTCTCCCAAGCCTCGTCAACGTTATTTCCCACCGGGCTGACTAGGCCAAGACCGGTAATTACAACTCTTCGATCAGACATTTTTATAACTCTCTCCTAACGATCTATTATAGCGGTTATTGGTTGATGACTGTGAGATAGATTACTAGACTAATCTAATCTGACTGTCCAAACCAAGTCTCCGATTGTTTTTTACTCAAGTAGTTTTCTAGGGGGCTGCTACTTGAGTCCCTAGATTATAACACCGCCGATTCTAAAAAGTGGCGAAAAAATGTCAATTCAATAGTTAGTTATCCCGTTTATTTTTTTAGAATTTGATTTTTGGGGCTTTTTGGAGATAGGAGGGTGGCCCTGTTCCAGTGCTTCTGTAAAAGTGTAATATTTGGCAAAGATTCACAAAATTTGCTGAAAATAACTTGCATAAGCTAGGGTTTGCTTCACCAATTGGGCTAGTGCAGTGTAAAACAAGTTATGACCTTGGCTGATCCGGTATCCCATTTGAATAAAGCCATTGCTACGGGCTAAACTTCGGTTTTACACTGCTTAAGTGTTCTGTAATACACCGGCTCAAAGGTTAAAATTTTGCTTTACAGAACACTAAGCTATACTTGTTCCTTGGTGTAATTATGAGGTAATAAATATGGCAGATATGGAATATGATGTAATCGTTGTAGGGGGCGGACATGCTGGTGTTGAAGCGGCTTTGGCTTCAGCCAATATGGGGGCGCGAACCCTACTTTTGACCTTACAATTGGATTTAATTGGTTGGATGAGTTGCAATCCGAGCATTGGCGGTTCAGCCAAAGGCCACTTGGTTCGCGAGATCGATGCCTTAGGTGGGGCGATGGCTAAATTGATTGATGAAACGGCCATTCAAATTCGAATGCTCAATGAAAGCAAAGGTCCAGCTGTGCACGCCTTACGAGCCCAGGCCGATAAAAAGCGGTACGCTTGGCGGGTGCAACAACTCCTAGAGCGAACCCCAAACCTGAATATCAAGCAGATGATGGTTGAGGGTTTGTTGGTGAAAGGGGATCGGATTGAAGGGGTACAAACGCGCTTTGGCAGTCGTTACTATGCCAAAGCGGTGGTGTTAACCACGGGCACCTTCATGGGCGGACGCCTCATCACGGGCGATAGCATTACTGATGGTGGTCGAGCTGGTGAGGGGGCCGCAGTTCGGCTCTCGACTTCGTTGACCGAGCTTGGTTTTAAGCTGGGACGATTGAAAACAGGTACCCCACCTCGTATCGATGCGCGAACCATTGACTTTAGTAAAACAACACCACAATACGGTAGTAAGACGCCGCTCTTCTTCAGCTTTGACTACGCCGAGCAAGATGATCCGAGTTGCGCCACCCCAAACTGGTTGTACGAAGAACCTCATCCAGTCTACCCGATTGAGTGGCAATCTGAGTGGCGACCACAAATTCCGTGCTACTTGGTCCACACCCAGCCAGAGACACACGAAGTGATCCGCTCGAACCTGGATCGGGCCCCGCTCTTTACCGGTGTTATCGAAGGGGCTGGCCCACGCTATTGCCCTAGCATCGAGGACAAGATTGTTCGCTTTGCCCACAAGGAAAGCCACCAACTCTTCCTTGAGCCGGAAGGCTGGCAGACCACTGAGGTTTACATTCAGGGGGGAAACACCAGCTTACCCGAAGATGTACAGTGGGAAATGGTCCGCTCGATCCCTGCTTTGCGGGATGCGGAGATTATGCGAGTTGGTTATGCGGTGGAATATGACTATGTGCCGCCCGACCAGCTATACGCTTGGCTAGAAACCAAACATGTCGAAGGCTTGTTTCATGCAGGACAGATCAACGGGACGACAGGCTATGAAGAGGCTGGCGCACAAGGTTTGATGGCGGGGATGAACGCCGCGCTCAAAGTGCAAGGCAAATCGCCACTGACCTTTGGCCGTGATCAGGCCTATATCGGCGTTCTTATTGATGATCTTGTCACCCAAGAACACAGCGAACCCTACCGCCAGATGACCTCGCGGGCCGAATATCGGCTACTCCTGCGCCAAGATAACGCCGATTTGCGGCTGTCTCATCTTGGCTATGAGGCTGGCCTCCTACCTCGTGAGCGATACGACCGTGTCGTCGCCAAGCGACAGGCCGTTGAAGGGGAAATTGAGCGGTTGAAGGCCACTAACTTATCACCACACAACGGTAGTGCCGAAATTTTGGCCGATCACGGGATGGAGCCCTTCACTACAGGGGTCAACGCCCTACAATTTTTACGCCGTCCTGATGTCTCCTACGATTTGGTCGCTGCCCTGACCGCACCAGAGGAACCGCTCTCAAGGGCGATTGCCGAGCAGGTGAAAATTGAGGTGAAGTACGAAGGCTACATCGCCAAGCAGTATCAGCAAGTCGAACGAATGCGTCGTCTGGAGAAGAAGCAAATTCCAACCAATCTCGATTACGCCCAAATCTCCGGCCTTCGCACCGAAGCCCGTGACAAGCTCAAGCACTTCCAACCCGCCACGGTCGGTCAAGCCGGCCGTATCGCTGGGGTCAATCCGGCGGATATTAGTGTGTTGTTGATTCATTTGGAGAAGGGCGCACCGATTGTGGCTGAGTCGTAATTGGTCAGATTAGGCACGAATTAAGATATTCAGTATCTGAATGGATAAAACTTGTCATACATACAACATCGAACCACTTTACACTAAACTTAGAAGGTGTTGTTTAGGGTGGTTGAGGAATTTAGTAAGGCGTTTTTAGTCATCTTTGAACATTTACGGTATCGACTTTATTTCATCATAGGTTTTTAATTTAAAGTCAAAATATTGAAGTATTATATTTTTTTCTTTTTCGTAATTTAAATTATTGTCAGTTCCAATACCATTGCTATATTGATAGTTATAATCATTTACTCTTTTTACAATAAATAAAATATTATTCTCAAAACATTCTATTTCATCTAATCTATCTGAACAAATAATTATGATAATGTAACTATTTATCTTATATTTTTTTTTCAAATTATAAATATATTCTTTGTATGCTTTAAACTCATCTATTTCAACTATTTTTGTTATAAAAAGTAAACATAATTTGTTTGTATTTGCCTTGTAAATCTTTTTGAAGGTATTACATCTATTGGTTAGAGCATCATAAGTTGATTTATCTAACATATTATGATGATGAAAGACACAAATTCTATCCCATTCATATAAATTGTTAGAAATATTTTCAATAAAGTTTTGATTAATTCGTAGGTCTAAATGATTATAATTGTGTGACATGTATCCAATATTGTCATAAGACTTAAACTTGACGATTTCATTTTTTATTTTTTCACTTGAATAATGCATAGTAATACTATTATTGTTTTTATTTAGACATACGATATCATTTAAAAATATTTCAAATCCATTATTAATATTCTGGAAACTGGTCTCTATATCTATGAATAAATAATCAAATGGGCCGCTTAACATTCTTAAATTGTAATATTTAAGAAAATCAGGTGAATAACATCTATACCCTATGCTAAAAACATAATGTATTTCTTTTTTCATTATCACTCCAACGTATAGATTTCTCAATACACATTTCTGTTCAAACGGAGCTATGTACCTCAGATCATCATCTTCTCTCGATCTCCTTCGACCAATGAGGCGAAAAAGAATTTAAAACAACTTCAACTGCGTACTCTCCGGCCCCTTCTTCTCTACCTTCCGTCGTTTTGCTTCTTTCACCACCTTCAATGCAGCCTCAATCTCACTCACAAAACGAGACGATTGATTCTGTTGCTCAGTACCGAACAGGAAACGACGTTTGGCATTGACCAAAATGAGCTTGTGTTGAGCGCGGGTGAGGCCGACGTAGAAGAGGCGGCGCTCTTCATCAATGTCAGTTGACTCGCCTTGCTTTTCGTAGGGGAGCAAGCCTTCCTCGCAGCCGATGATGAACACCACGGGAAATTCCAGCCCTTTGGCGGCGTGCATTGTCATCAAGGCGACCCGGTCAGCGCGAGGGTCGTAGTCATCGACATCACGTTGTAACGCCATCGACTCCAAAAAGGCTGGTGTAATGTCACCAAAAGGAATAGCCCGTCGTCGTAGTTGGCTGAAGCGGGTTTGACTACCCTTGTTGGTCTGAAGCATTTCTTGCTCGGTCATAAATTCGTGTAGCACGTCTAATTGAGCAACAATAGTCTCAGCTATTCCTTTCCCTCGTAATTGGTCGATAAACCCCATTAACTGTAGCTTCCTTTTCTGCGAAAGTAGATCGTCCATCGGCCAAGCCACTAGAGGGTCATACAAATATCGTAGGGCAGCTAATAGGGTGCGAACATCCTTGTAGTCGGCTAAAGCACGTTGACCCGTGACTTGATAGGGCATTCCTGAGCGCTCGAAGGCTTCGATTAAGGGCTGACTTTGCGCATTGAGCCGATATAGGACGGCGAAGTCGGCAAAGGAATAGCTTTTCTCCTCGTTATCCGAGCGTCCCGAGTCGAGGGAGAAGTAGCTAGTTCCTCCCATCATCAGCTCGATTTGCTGAATGATGTATTCAGCCTCGGCTTTGTCCGTCGGCGCTTGATGCACCTCCAGCTTGGTTTCGTCGACAAAATCGGACCAAATCTTCATTTGGCTGGCATCGGCATTGTGGGTGATGACTTGGTGGGCGGCCTCTAGAATTTTCTGAGTGGAGCGATAATTTTGGTCAAGATGCATTGTTTTGGCCTGCGGAAAATCCTGCTCGAAATTGAGGAAGTATTCCCGGCGTGCCCCCCGAAAGCCATAAATTGCCTGATCTGGGTCGCCGATGGTGCACAAATTGGTGTCCGGTCCAACTAGGAGGCGCAATAGACGATATTGAGCCAAGTTGATATCTTGATACTCATCCACCGAAATCCAGCGAAACTGTTTTTGGTAATCAGTCAAGACGTCTGAATTTTGCTCAAATAGCCTGGCCACCTGGAAAATCAAATCATCATAATCAACCAGATGTTGAGTTTTCAGGGCTGATTGATACGTCTCATAAATCTGTAAGAAATTTGGTTCGGCTTGATCGATCAACTCAGGTGAATTGGGGAGCCAAAGCTGATTTTTGGCCGTTGAAATTTGTGAGAGAATTTCGCCTCGTTCTTTATCAGTCAAATTAGGCTGAATTTGCTTGAGCAGGGCTAGCTGATCTTGGTCGCTCAAAATGGTGAAGTCAGGGCTGAGGTCAAGATGATGGCCTGCCTCACGTAGGATATTCGCGCCAAACGCGTGGAAGGTGCAGATTGATATTTTGGTTGCAATCGCCTTGCCAAGCAAAGCCGATAATCGTCGTTTCATCTCGTCGGTCGCTTTATTGGTGAAGGTGATTGCCAAGATATTTTCGAGAGCGATATTTTGCTCGGTGATCAAATAAGCAATTCTATAAGTCAAGGTTCGTGTTTTACCTGTGCCCGGTCCAGCCATAATGAGCAAAGGGCCGTCTGTATGAAGTACGGCAGCCCGTTGGGCCTCGTTTAATCCAGATAGAAGATCGGTCTCATCAACTGTACTTTCTTTGGGTTTTGGCGGTTTAGATGTTTGAATAGCTTTATTTGGTTTGCCTTTTGCTGAAGTTGTTACATTTGACTTAGAAACTGGCTTCACTTTTGGTTTCTTCTCTGTTTTTGGCTCCGCGCCAAACATACTCATCTGGGCAGAAAAGGCTTGTTTTTCGTCTGGCTCAAAAAGTTTGATGATGCCATATTCGCCATCATAGCCTGAGGCGATTGAGACCTCGCCCGTCCGCATTCGTCGTATGCCTTCGGCTAGCAAGGTGCCACCAGTCTGTGAGATGTCCTCCAACGGGATATCGAGTAAGATATTCAGATCCGAGCCTAATTTATCAAGAAGCTGATCATATTGCCGCTGCACTTTTTTGGAGTTTGGACCAACACTGTTGACTTCGCCTAGAATTTCGGGCAAGGGAATAATATTTTTGAAGGGATGGGTTTGCTCCGGTTTTTCACCCTCGTCTCGGTCGGCCAAGACTTCGACGCGATGCAACACCCCGACGGTGACCGCTTTTCCACAAACGGGACAGAGGTTGTTGTGCTCGATGGTTGTCTTTGGTGTCCAGCGAATATCACATTTGCGATGACCATCATAGTGATATTTGCCTTCATCAGGGAAGAACTCAAAGGTGCCCAAAAACTTTTCAGGATCCCCGGTTTGTAGGGCCTCGAAAAAGGCAGGGTATGATAAATCAGTATCGAACAAGTTGGCTTCACGGGCTAATTTTTGGGGTGAGTGTGCGTCGGAGTTTGAAATCAAGGTGTAGCCATCGAGATTAGAAACGCGCCAGTTCATTGGTGGATCAGACGACAAGCCTGTCTCCAGCGCAAAAATATGAGGCGTCAAATCCTCAAAACATTCCTCAACCGAGTCATAGCCCGACTTGGAGCCGAGCATCGAAAACCAGGGAGTCCAGATGTGCGCAGGAATGAGATAGCAGGCGGGATCAACCTCCATAATAATCTCAAGTAAATCGCGTGAAGGTAAGCCCAAAATGGGGCGACCATCGGAGCGGATGTTGCCGATTTTCTCCAACTCAGCTTGAATTTTTTCAACAGCCTCCAAATGTGGGGCAAAGATGATGTTGTGGACTTTACGAACGCGATCATTCTTCTTGTAGATGCTGCTGATCTCACCCGCCAGCATAAACCGAACCGGGGCTTGACACGCGACTGGCACCTTCTCCTGCACCGCTTGAGCTACCTCATCCTTGAGCCGAAATAGTCCCTCTTCGGCTGGCTCTAATTTATCATGCATCTCCTGAAGCCAGCCTGGATGGGCGATGTCACCTGTGCCAACGACATTGACCCCTTTCAATTGTGCCCACAAGGCTAGATGTTCAAAATCTAGGTTTTTGCTAGTTGCCCTCGAATAATGCGAATGAAGATGGACATCGGCCACAAATTTCATCTTGGCTCCTTTGTATTTTGAGGTGATTTTCGGATTGTACTCAAAGGATACGATTTTGGCTATTGGTTTGCGGTGAATACAATCTATACATTATGAGAAAAATCGATGCCCATTGTCACACGACAAAACGTATCCTCAAAGATTCGGCTAACCCTGATGCCTCGTTGTCTGCGATTAAACAGCAGATGGCGGCTCACCACGTTGAGCGCACCGTTTTATTGGCCACTTACTTTCCAGAACGCGGCAGTGGTGTCTCAAATTATCGACTAGCCTACTGGATTAAGGATTGGCCTGAGTTTGTTATGTTTGGCAGCCTCGATTTTGAACATTACTTCTATCAAGGGCTGAATGAGTTGGAGGAAATGGCGGGTCAAGGTTTAATCTGTGGTATTAAACTGTACACGGCCTATCAGCAAATTGATTTTCAGTCGGATAAGTTCAAGTTGATTGTACGATTGGCTCAACAATATGATTTGCCGCTGATGTTTCATGGTGGAGTGTCTTACAATCTGTGGAAACAGTTGAGCACGGATGATATTTTAGCTTTGGCGAGCAAGAACGATGCAAGTACGAAGCCTGAGGACTTTAAGACGCCACAGGACTTTGCCCATCTGGCCGAAACTTATCCTGATGTGCCTCTGATTGTCAGCCATTTATGCAAGCCTTTTTTTGAGGAGATGATGACGGCTTTACAGCGTTACGATAATCTGTTTACGGATATGAGCGGTATTCTGGACTCAAAGCGAGATCTGCATTATCGGGATCATTGTGTTGAGCAGGTCAGCCGCTTTGTCAATGAATGTGGCTCTGAGAAGCTGCTGTTTGGGACAGATTTTCCCGTTCAAACTCACAATGACTCGGTTTATTTCATCGAGACTGCGATGACGGATTTTTCTGATACGGACAAACAGAAGGTTTATTACGATAATGCCCAGCGATTGATTTTTGGATAGTGAAAAATAATTAATATCATTAATCGATTAATCAATTAATTATTTCTTACCCCAACTCCTCAATCTCCGTATAAGCCCCATTCTCACTCTCTGCGGCCAACATTTTGATGGCTGGAACGCTAAAAGGCCCAATACCAAAGGCCTGATGCACTTCCCATTCGATTAGCTCGTACGCCCGCAGATCCTGAGCGTGAAAGGGGTCAGTGTCAGCAATTTTGCGGGCCGCTTCAGCAGACTCTGCCTGGATCACATAAATGCCCATCGATCGATCTGGGGTTGGCCCAGAGAATAGCACATTACCTGCGGCATGTTGCTCTCTTTGCCACGCTAAATGGGGGGTGGCCTGGGCCATTACTTTGTCCAGTGCGAACTGTGGGCGACTTAAAATTAGATACCACATAGAATTTTCCTTTATCTGTGTCTATAAGTGAATTGCTCTTTATTCGAGCAAGCCGCTGTTTTGCAACCACTCAGCCATCGCCTCCGCTGCGACCCGATTACCCTCTCGATTCCAATGCTTGTCGGCTTTGAAGTAAAGATTGTCTCCTGACTTATTCGCTTGAGCGACGAGCGCAGGGAAGAGATCGAGCACCACTATATCTTTATTCAATAGCATTGCCTCAACTGTTTCATTGGGGGGGGGGATTTCTTCGGCCCGCCGCATTGCGGGGAGATTTTGATAAATCTGTTCTCGTTCTTCAGCAGTCAATTGCTCAAACTCAATCAAAGCCAGTGGACTAATGACCACCGCAGCGAATTTTGCACCGTCCAGCCTTACTTCAACCTCAAGTTGCTTAGCTAAAGCAGCGGTCAAATCGAGCGCATAGTCGAAGGTCTCATTCTGTCCGATGTAAAAATCCAGGGCACTGGCTTCGATAGGGGGAACGGAGACGAGCGGCTCAAGCTGACCATACAGGCGGGAGTGACGATACAGCCAGCCAAGCAGGTTATGGGTCAGCTTTTGCACCCCATTTAAATTGCCAGTTGAAGGGGCGAAGCCAGGGGCGAATAACCATGGCCCTGGATCAAGCTGACCTGCCTCTAACACAAAGTAAGGGGTGTAGCAATTATAGCCATTCACCGTGATGCCGCGTCCAGGGAGATTATCTTTGATATCGTTGCCCAGATAGACCATCAACAGGACGAGATCAGGCTCATAGCGATGGCCTTCACTCCGATAATATTGCAACTGTTGACCAGTGCCCCAGCCGCTGACGCCACCACTGATGACCTCAAACGTTTGGTCTGCGTTCGTATTAAGTAACTCTTCTAAAACCTGATGGGCCGTCTCTGATTCTTTCACTTGAATAGCTTGTACAAAGGAGTCACCCAGCATTAAAATACGATAGGTGTCATCGGGCTTATCAAATACGTGTTCTTGATCGTGCATCCCACGGCTATTGAGTTGTAAATCATGGACATACCCTGCTGTGTCAATTGTGCTGATAAAGTTAGCCCGCCCTCGCCAACCCGTTGGGGTATTGCACATCTCGGCTGCATTTTCTAGCCCCTCAATAGGCGGGGGTAATAGACGGGCCGCGCCTTCGGCAATGAATATGGCCATGACAATACCCAGTAGAGTGAGGAACGTGTTTTGGGTATATGCCGACTTGAATAAGGATTTTGTCATTAACGGTGAAACCACCTGGTTGATTTACGATTGACGTAATCGTAAGATAGCGCTAAAAAACGTATATCGCAAAGTTGTATAGCTGGAAGGGGAGACTGAGATGGATGAAATGGCGCGCATTGATGCCATACGCTCTTTGTTAGACATAGCCAAACGAAAGAGCCAGTTTGATATAACAAATAACTGGGCACAGGGCTCAAAAACGTATTTGGATGAAATTCGAAAAGAGATTTCAGAGGTAGAGGACGAAATCCCTTTGAATAGACGATGTTACCTTGAGGATGAACTAGGCGATGTGCTGTGGGATTATCTCAACATCTTGTTCAGTTTGGAAAAGGAAGAGCGAATTTCGGTTTTGCGTGTATTTGAAAGGGCGGCCAAAAAATATGAGGAACGCATTTCTGGGTTGGAGGCTGGGCTATTATGGGCAGATATTAAGGTGCGACAAAAGGAGAAGCTAGCTGAGGAACATCGTGATGAGGTAGATGCTAAACAATGATTTTAGAAGCGTTGCAGGCAAACAGTGTGTGTCTTTTGATGTTTGAACACACACTGTTTTTTATAGTTGCCTAAATTTTACGATTATACCTTCGCCATCTCAATTACATCATTTGTCAATGTACCCACGCTCTCAATATCAATCGTGACACTGTCCCCGTGCTTTAAGAAAATTGGCGGCGTACGTGGATAGCCAACGCCTTCAGGTGTGCCAGTCAGGATGATATCGCCAACTTGCAGCGTGGCGATTTGAGAGATGTAACTGATAGTGAAGGGGATGTTAAAAATCATGTTGCTGGTGTTGTCATCTTGAAGTACCTCGCCATTCAAAATGGTGCGGATATTTAAATTCTGTGGATCGGTAATTTCGTCGGGGGTGACCAAAGCTGGACCAATGGGGCCAAAGGTGTCAAGCATTTTCCCTGCGGTGAATTGGCTGGTGCGACGTTGGAGGTCGCGGGCTGAAACATCATTGGCCGCTGCATAGCCAGCCACATAATCCCAAGCATCTTCCTCAGATACATTCTTGCAGGTCTTGCCAATAATCACGGCTAACTCGGCCTCGTAATCAGCTTTGCTGGTAATCGGGGGGATGACAATGGTGCCACCGTGCCCAATCATTGAGCTGGCCATTTTGTGAAAGAGCATCGGATAGTCAGGAACCTTGGCCCCACCCTCAGCGGCGTGGGCGGCGTAGTTCCGCCCCAAAGCGACCACCATTCGGGCATTGGGCACAGGTGGGAGCAAGGTCACATCTGCGACAGGCTGTAAATAATCAGAGCCATTGTTCTTCACAAAGTCTATGACAGGCGCAACACTGTCTGTGCCATCTTCCAGTAAGGTAAGCATATCGGCGGGGAAGCTAGCTGTATCATTTCCCATTGCTTGAGAAGCCGCCGCCAAATCTGCGACTTGGTTATCCAATAAAGCACCAAGCTTTGCTTCCCTATTAGTTTTGTATGTAACTAAACGCATTAGGCTTTCTCCAGGGCAAAATCGTACTCAGCGGTGTAGAATGATGAGGTAGGGAATTCATATTCAGCCGCTTTTTCTGCATCTTCCGTAAGCACAAAGGGAATCACGAGTGAGTCTTTTACGCCAAATACAGCATCAGACTCAAGATACTCATCCCCTTCCACAAAGACGTGAGTAATGAGGCGTTTGTAGCCAGGGTGGGTGATCATGTAATGAATGTGGGCTGGGCGCATTGGGTGACGTCCTGTAGCTCGAAGCAACTCACCGACAGGGCCATCTGTTGGCACAGGATAACTTTCTGGCTTCACCGTACGGAACCAATACTCACCATTTTCATTCGTGGTAAAAATTCCCCGTAAATTCATCTCCGGCTGATTTTCATCCTGAACGTCGTAAGCACCTATATCATCTGACTGCCAGACATCTAGCTTGACTCCAGCTAGGGGATTGCCAGCAATATCTGTGACCCGACCTCGAACAATGGTATGATTTTCACCTGCAGCTTCTGGCCCACGAGCAATCATCGCTCCATTTGCCATTTCCATCGAGGCCGCATGAAAGGGGCCGGTGACGGTTGTTTCAGTCGCACCTTCGGCCATCCGGTGATTAATCGCATCGACCAGCATTGTGACGCCCATCGTGTCTGATAATAAGATAAACTCTTGCCGCTTATCATCACACATTTGCCCTGTTCGCGTAAGAAAGTCGATGGCGGTGAACCACTCTTCCTCGGTGGGCTCGACGTCACGAATGAAATCGTGAAAATGTCGCACTAAGCTAGTAACCACTTCTTGAACGCGAGGATTGTCAGCATTGATCTTGGCAATGACCGCATCCGTTAGATTTTCTTCATTTAAATTGCGCATGAGCTTCTCCTTTGAAATTGATTGGTGGATAGTGGCTGGTGATTAGTGAAAATCAATATTTATTTCAGCCTATCCGATTTTTTATGATTTAACCTAGATCAGCCGCTTGTTCCCAAGTGCCTGAAAACACAGTTTCATTCAAAGGCTTACGCACCCGCTCACCCTGCTCTTTAAGTTGTAGATCTTCAGGTAGATCATCAACCGCCCCAATATAGCCAATAGCCATAACCGTTACTGGGGCAAAGCCTTCAGGTATGTTGTATACCTCACGAATTTTATCCTTGAAAACACCACCCATTTGGTGTACATACAGATCATGGTTCATCGCCTCAATCGTCAAATTAGCGACAGCTTGGCCAAGATCGTAGTAGGTCGTTGGATTTGGCTCTGGAATATGACTGTAGTTTAGATTGACCACAGCGACGACTAATGCCCCCGCTTTGCCCGCCCAGGTTTGATTACCGGGTTTTAGGCATTCAAATAGCTTTTGGAATTCCTCGTTATCATCTCGGGTCGCGACGATAAATCGCCACGGCTGTTCATTTCTCCAAGATGCGGCCCAACGAGCTGCATCAAATAGCTTGGTTAGCGTCTCCGCGTCGATTGACTTTTCAGCGAATGAGCGTGGACTCCATCGTCGCTGTATTAAATCCTGAATAGGGTAGATTGTCTTAGCTGCTTTTTCCATTATAAAACTTTCCTTTCAAAGTAAGGTTATAACACGAATTTCTAGCCTGTTATTTATAGGCAAGGTGTCTATACTATATTTTCGTTCTGCTTTGCCCCAGTTGTTGGTGATATTAGGACTATAAATCTTGTACATACGAAACTAACTCATCACCGACCCGTGATAGATGCTCTTTCATTAAGTTTCCTGCGGTCTCCGCATCACCTGCTTGGCACGCTGCGAGAATAGCCCGATGCTGCTCTTGTGACTTAGGCATTGCATTCATTGTGTGGATGTGTGCCCGTACATAATGTTGGGTCCGTCGCCGTAACATGGTAATCAAATCACATAAATAACGTCGACCTGAGGCCTCATAAATGGTCAAGTGAAATTCGTGGTTGAGTTGAGTTAAATGCGCAGGTTCATCTGGATGTTGGTCCATTTTTTCAATGGTACAGGCCAAACGATTTAGTGTTTCCTCATTCATTTTTGGCGTGGCAATTCGGGTCGCCATTGTTTCAAGGGTGATGCGGATATCATAAATATCCCGCATATCCTCTTCGTCAAGACAGGTGACGACAACCCCTCTTCGGGGGAGACTAGTGACCAGCCCCTCCGCCTCTAGCTGCCGAAGCGCTTCACGGACAGGCACAGCGCTGACCCCAAAATGAGAGGCTAACTCCTCTTGGCGAAGTTTTTCGCCTGGAGAATAATCACCCGCAATAATTGAGTCTCGGATTTTTTCAATGAGTGAGTCTTTGAGAGTTTGATTGATTGCCATGTGTTTTATATTTTATATATAAAATATAAAATGGCAAATTGAATTATAGCATTAGGAAAACAGCTTAAGTTTTGCGTAAAAAGCGGATTGAGATTTAGTTAGCGTCCGTCCAGAATTTGACGGACTTTGCTTGTTAAAGCATTAGGGAGAAAGGGCTTTTGGAGAAATATTTCTTGATTTTGTGTAATACCATCGAGGAAACGTTCGTCGCTATAGCCTGACATATATAATATTTTGAGGGTAGGCGAATGATTCATAAGGCGTTCGGCCAAAATCTTTCCAGTGATACCGCCTGGCATCAGAAAATCTGTGAGCAAAAGGCGAATGTTTTCTTGATGCTGATTAAAAATTTGTAACGCCTCCAGTCCATCCTGTGCTTCCAACACCTGGTATCCCTCACTAAGAAGAATTTCACGGGTTAGATTACGAACCATCTCCTCATCCTCAACCAGTAAAATTGTTTCGGTTCCACGGTTGCTAGACTGAATGGATTGTCGCTCTACTATCTCTGTCGCTGATTGTAATGATTGGGGCCAATAAATTTTAAAAATTGCCCCATCACCGACTTTACTTTCAACTTCGATAATTCCTTTATTCTGAGTGACAATTCCGTGTAGCGTTGCCAGCCCTAAACCAGTTCCCTCATCAGGGGTTTTGGTTGTAAAGAATGGTTCAAAAATGTGAGGCTTGATAGTTTCATCAATACCATGTCCCGTGTCACTAATCGTCAATAAAACATACTCACCTGGCTTTACCCCAACCTGAAATTGCTGATATCGCTGGTCAAAAGAAAAATTTCTAGTTTCAATCGACAAACGGCCCCCATCTGGCATGGCGTCTCTGGCATTAACAATGAGATTGACTAGCACCTGCTCAAGTTGGCCAGGGTCTGCTTCAATATCATTCAAATCATCGGCTAAATTTGTTTGTAAATTAATATGCTCGCCTATTAAACGACGTAATAAATTCTCCATATCAATAACAACATCATTCAAATTGAGTAAAGTGGGCTGAATGATTTGTTTACGACTAAAGGTTAATAGCCGTCGGGTCAAATTTCCAGCACGCTCGCTTGCCTTGTAAATTTCCTCAACTTCTCGACGAATGGGATCTTGTGGCGTGATGCGGCGGCTTAACAAGAGTTCACTGTAGCCGGTAATCACTGTCAGTAAATTGTTGAAATCATGAGCAATGCCACCAGCTAATCGCCCAACTGCCTCCATTTTTGCCGATTGCTGCAATTGTTCCTCTAAATGACGACGAGCCGTAATGTCTCGAATAACACCTTCTACCGCAATAAGCCCACCATCGGTGTCAAAGATTGGCACATTACTCTGCTCGGTCCAAACCGTCTTGCCACTTTTGTGGATCCATCGCAAAATTCTTGGGGTTTCGGAAAATTGAAAGGATTGGGGTAACAAACTTAAGTTCTGCTTATCATCTGGGTGAATGATCCGTAGGGGAAGAAACGGATTAGCGTAAAATTCCTCAGGTGTGTAATCGAGTAGTTTTGTTACGGCTGAGCTGATATAGGATACTCTAGATGTGGGGCGGAATTCATAACGAAAAATAACATCTTGTGCATTTTCAGCTAACAATCGGAATCGCTCCTCACTTTTTCGAAGAGCAACTTCTGCTTCTCTACGGTCTGTTATATCAGTGTGTACACCAATTGAACCAATTATATTACCTTTGGCATCCTTCACTGGGGCGGCGCTTACTTGAACCCAGATTAGCTCGCCGGATTTTTTCTGCAAATAAATTTGGTATTCATCTGAAATATCATTTTTTCGAATTTGCAGTTTATCCTCCATAAAATCTTGATCAGAGGCATTGGTTAATAATAGCAGGTGATCTGTCCCCACCAATTCCTCTTCCTCAAAGCCCAACATCTCGCACAAAGCTCGATTAACAAACTGTATTGTTCCTTCATTGTCTACCTGTATCAAACCTTCAGCCATATTTTGCACCAAGGTCCGATAGCGTTCTTCCCCCTCGACCAGTGATTTTTGCACGTTCATACGAATGGTAATATCACGGCCAATCTCAATCATCCCGATAATTTGCCCAGCCTGATCGTACCAAGGCACTTTACTCGTCAAAAACCAAAGTTTCTGACCACTCTGATCTGTAATTGCCTCAACTCGATTAATTAAGGGTGAACCAGATTGGAGGATGCTCTCTGCATCCTTGTCCGCTCGTTCAGCGAGGTGCTCAGGATATAAATCAAAATTTGCTTTACCAAATAAATCGTCAGGCTGTGCAAAACCCATAATATGGGCGGCAGTCTCATTACACATCATAATCCGCCCTTCTATGTTTTTGATAAATACGTAGTCAGGAATGTTGTTCAAAATACTTTGAAGAAGCGACCAGTTTTTGAGAGATGACGCCTCTATGGGGAGCATTTGGGATAAGAATTCAGGCTGATTAAGAATTGAAGGTAATGTTTGGTTGGATACAGTTCGTTCCAAATCCTTGATACGTTGTCGGGCTTGAGCTAGTTCAGCGATCAGTTGTTCTTTTGATTTGTTTAAATCATCGGTCATAGTCATTGATGGTCAGATGAATTTGGGTGATAGTTTTTTGGAAGAATAGCCCCTGTAAAGTTGAGCAGATTATAATCTAGGTCATCTATAATTCTAAATCTAATTTTGGTAAAGACAAGAATAGGGAAATACATTAGATAAAGATATTACGTTGTATCTAGTTTCTATACCTATTTGTCAAAAGCCCTAACGCTTGAGTTAGCCCTAACCTTCGACAGGTGACTCTCTTTCTAAGCTCTGGTACAATGGCCCCACTCTTAAACAAATGAGGTCACAACATGAACAACAAGCGTGAAATCTTTAGCTGGATAATGTATGACTGGGCAAACTCCCCTTTTGGAAGCACTGTGATTACGGCCTTACTGGGGGCATACATGGCTAATCTCATTCGTGCCCAAGGGGGTACGGTGATGGGGGTTACCGTTGAACCAGATGGCTTTTTCCCTTTGTGTGTTGCTATTTCCGTGATTTTGCAAGCAATCTGTCTGCCTGTTTTGGGAACCTTGGCCGATTATAGCCCCCTTAAAAAACGCTTTATGATGATTTTTGCCTATGTTGGAGCTATCTGTACTATTTTTCTCTTTTTTACAACGACCAATTCTGTGCTTTTGGGCGGTATTCTGTTCATTATCGCCAATTTTTCTTTTGGGGCAGCCATTGTCTTCTACAATGCATTTTTACCCGATATCGCCTCTGCTGATAAACGTGATACAGTCAGTTCACAAGGGTTTGCTTATGGGTATACAGCTGGTGGTATTTTGTTGATTGTGAATTTCCTTATGCTTCGTTTTATGTCTGATACTGCCCTGGCTGTTCGTCTCAGTCTGGCTAGTGCTGGGGTGTGGTGGCTTGTTTTTACTATTATTTTCCCACAGCGGCATTTAGTGCAACGTGAACCAGCCAACAAATTGCCAGATGGGGTGAATTATCTGACTTACGGTATCAAAGAGTTTTGGGAGACATTAAAGGAAATGAAGCGAGAGTATCCTAAAACACTTCAATTTTTAATTGGATATTTAGTATACAATGATGGCATTCAAACGGTCATTGTGGTTTCTGGTATTTTTGCAGCCAGTGAACTAGGTATGACTGAAGATATGCTACTCCTGGTTTTCCTCTTTATTCAATTTGTGGCTGCGGCGGGTTCTTGGTTATTTAATCTTGTTGCGGCCCGCATTGGGGCAAAATGGACAGTCATTCTTAACTTGTTGATTTGGACTGGGTCGGTCATCTACGCCTACGCCTTTTTGTATTCAATCCCGCAATTCTGGATACTTGGCTTTACCACTGGTATGGTTCTGGGGAGTTCACAGGCCCTCAGTCGTTCTTTGTTCTCCCAAATGGTTCCGGGCCATCGCGAGTCGGCTTACTTTGGTCTGTATGAGATCAGTGACCGAGGGACTTCCTGGATCGGGCAAATTACTTTTTTTGTCGCCGTATCTATGTTTGGTAGCTCCCGCGTAGCTATTTTGCCCATCATCGCTTTCTTTATCTTTGGAATGATTGTATTGTATTTTACGGATGTTCGAGCCGCGATTGAAGAAGCTGGAAACGAAGTGCCACAGGTAATTTAACTATTTAGCCGCTTACTTCTTTAGTACATAAAAAGGCCTTGTTGATAAAAAACAAGGCCTTTTTGTTAAATATTTGCTAAATTAAAAGTTACGCTGCGCCTGCTTCTGGTACTTGTGGCCGGGTTTCATCGGTTGGTACAGGCTTGGGTGAGTCATTTGGTGTCGGCTCTGGCTCTGGCTGAGCGGCTTCAGGCTTTGCCTCAGTGGCTGGCTGTGCTTCGACAGGCCGGGTCTCCTTAAACGCCTCGGGAACATCCACGACTTCTTGTGGGGCAGATGTGGCAGGCGTATGATCATGGGTGTGTGGTGCAGATTCGGTGACCAAGGTGCCACAATAAGGGCAGATATTCCAGCCCAAATCCAAACTCTTACCACAGTGACCACACGGCTTCTTTAGGGCCGAGTGACAGTCGGGGCAAACAACCCAGACATCTTGTACTTGTCGAGAGCAGGTAGGACAAGTGGGGCGCTCTTCTAAATCCTGAAGCAAGGCTTCCTCTTCAAGCGACCGTTCATATAACTCTGCTAGGGTTGTTGGTGGCCGCAGTAGGAAGTAGAGAATCAGACCAAGCGGTCCAAATATGGTGACCATTAAGGTAGCCAGTAAGATGGCAAAAACATCACGTGAACGTAGGCGTGCGTCGCGGAAGGTCCAAATAATTAAACTAATCCACAGGGCTAAAACAAATGCCCCAATAAAAGCTATAATAACTTGTAATCCGGTAATCACCACTGAAGGGATGGCTATTTCCGTTGGCATTAAAACTTACTCCTAAACTAAAGGGGGTTACCCACAATTTCGATAGCAAGTGTGAGATTGTATCTTGGCTTATAGATTTTGGCAAATCTTTTGAAAACCCACATCTTGTGCTTTATGGTTTAGAACTACTAAATGTAGTCGCTGGCAGGACTGTCATTTCTTTATATCCAATATTTGGTAATTCCTTCAGTTTTGAGGTAAGCTTTGCTTAGACTTCCTTGTCATTGGACAGTTGTGCTGTCACGCTTCACAGAGGGTCAATGACGAATCACTTTTCCCCTATTATCTCAATTGTAATATTCACAACAGAGGAGTGAAAGATACAATGACCTCAGTTTTATTTGTTTGTACTGGAAATATTTTTCGTAGTATGACCGCTGAGTATGTATTGAAAAAATTGCTGGATGATGATACACCCATCCAAGTATCCTCGGCTGGAACGGAAGCTCGGCTGCAAGAGATACCACAATTTTATCTCGATTATGTGTTGGAAAAGGGGATCAACCCTGCCGGACATCGACAACGTAAGTTGACCTCGGAAATTTTGGCAGAGACCGATGTTGTGGTGGCGATGGGGCTTGACCATCGAAACTTTATTGCCACTAAATTTGGACAAAAGGCGTGGCTGTTTAACGAAATTTGTTGTAATGTGGAAGAAGGTATTTTGGATGTGTGGGAGGCCGTGCCGAATTGGAAAGAGAACTCTGATGTAAGTATTCAATACACCCACATAGTCTTTGATTATATTCTAGGTCAAATGCCAGCCTTTCTCGAAAACGTGGAATACTTTAGAGAGAAGTAAGCAAATCTTGTGCTAAAAATCTGGAATTGTACCCTACGACCTACTAATAGAGAAATCAAATAAAAACCGGAATAAAAAAGTCATGTCCTGCCCGAATGCTTTTGTCGGGCATCCACTGGCCGGGGGGCAGCGAGCGATGGAT
>JANQQF010000163.1 GCA_028285035.1 Phycisphaerae bacterium | reverse complement strand
CAAGTATTGACAATATTCTATTCGGGTCATTCGTTTTTTCTTCATACCCTTGACCCTAACCTTTTTGTCCTTTTCTCGCAATTCTTGCGTAAGTCCTGTCTGAATCATCTAATCCGTAATACAAAACCAATACCACCTCATGAATACGATTCTGAAATTCCGCTTTGGCTGAGTCGAGTAATACTCAAGTGTCTTGAAAAATTACCAGAAAATCGCTTTCATAGTGCCACTGACCTAAAGAAAGCTTTATTAGTGAGCGAGCCAACAAGAGCGTTACCTAATTCACAGTTAAGTTATGAACCAGGGAAGCACTCATTCTGGCTTTCCGAAAATTTGTTTGCAAATGATTTGCAACGTTTGGCTCAAATTTGCGATCAATCCTGGGATCAAGCTTTGAAGAAGTTTTACCCTCAGGATGTAGATCGGGAGATAGATATATCTTGGGGTTTAATTTCCCGAATTACCACAAAACCAACCGAGTCCTCACCCATACTTCAATGGCTAAAAAAACAAGGTATTCGAGGTGCGGCAAGTAAAGTCGAGGAAATTATTGATAAATATAAATCAAAAGATCGAAGACAAAAATCTGTCGGGTTAAACCAATTTCTACAATGGTCAGGATATATTGATCCGCCAATTTTAGCAGTTTCTGAACTTAAAGTTGATTTTGGTAGCTTTCCAAAAGGTTTTGGTCATCACCCTACAACAACTTTGACCATTACGAATCAGGGGAGAGGCTGCCTAATTGGGGAATTGATAGTTAAAGTAAACTGGATTACTTGTAAAAGCGACCGATCTTTTGTATTACCACCTGGTGAGAGTTACGAGGTGTTTTTTGAAACAAATGTTGATTCTTTACAAGGAGGTCAGATTGATACACAAAAAGCTATAGAAATACATAGCGAACATGAAGAACGTTTTGTAGGTGTACGAATTGAAGTTCAGGCCCCGATTTTAAAAGTAATACCCAATAAACTGAATTTTGGAATTGTCGGCAAACGTTACGGGTACTCTCGTTCTCAAACAATTACAGTTTCAAACCAGGGGGCTGGAGTTCTCATAGGAGCATTTGAGTATATCCCATGGATTCGGGTTAAACCAAATAGTTTTCGTTGCCCACCTGGACGAAGTCAAAATTTTGCAGTAATGCTTGTGCCAAATACCCTGCCTAGACAATCAGAGGAGCTGGTTTCAATCCAATACCAGATTTCAATTAAATCTAATGCTATAAAGCAAGAAAAGATTCCGGTAAATTTCGATGTTCGTGCGTTACCACCTGTCCTTTCTGTTGTAGAGGAAGTAACCATAAGGCTAAAATTTAGCGAACAGACCCGTAAGGGACTCAGGTTAACTAATTCGGGTGATGGTGTTATCGAAGGTAATGTAGAAGCGACTCCAAAGTGGATCGAGATAGAAAACCCCTACTTTAAGGGAAATGATAGCATATTTCTAATAGACATTCTTGGTAGTAATTTCACAGGGGGTAAAAGACGGGGAGACCTCGTATTCACAGAAAAAAATACTGAAAAAAAATTGTCGGTGTCAGTCACTTTGATTCAAAGCTTCACTCGTTTCCAAACGTTATTGGTCTGGTCAGCTATATATCTAACCGCAATTGCTGTTCTTATTGTTACTAGCTCAATAGGTGCTCAATTACCTTGGTTTAGAGGGACAGACGTTTGGAATGTGTTTAGATTTACTTTATATTCAATAGGAATTTTTATTACAATATGTTCATTATTCGTGGCCTTTTTTGTTGCATTGCCAAAGTTTTTTGATAATTTCTTTAACGCCTTAGATAAACAATATCGCTTTTATAATAAGCGTAAACCTAGGGTAATAACGGCCATATTAGAGGCAGCATTTACTTTGGTAGGCATAACACTTGTAGGTGCAATTATCGGACCCATTTTCGCTGCTATTGTAGGCTGGCCCATTGTATTTTTAACGATACAGTGGTTTGGTCAAGTTAGCGCATTAGGCATAACATTATCATTAATATTAACTACTATTCTACTGGCTACAATCATTTTTTGGCTTCATGCGATTAGCTTCTTCAGGAGTCCTAGGACTTAAACAATAAATCTGTTTTCTGAGTCCTGGTAGATTTTGTCGATTTTTCATCTGTTACCACCCAACAAGTGAACCTTGAAATTTTTGTTGATTGACGAGTGACGAGCGAATTCACTCGTCACACCTCAATGGCCTATCTCACCACCAACGGCAAATAAACCTGATACTCTGCCGAGACTCCTGACGCGGTAAACGTCGCCGTCACCACCTTATCACTGTCCATCATCAAGCTGATGGGCGAACTGCCCCCACTGAGATCGCCGCTCCAGCCGAAGGTGGTGGCGTCGGATACGACGGCGGTCAAGGTGATGACCGTGCCGCTGTAGTAGGCGGACTGGGCTGGCTCGACTGTGACTGTGCCGGAACCGACTTGGGTGAGGGTTAGGTCGAAAACGGGGGCTTCGTAGGCCCCTAAATCGACGGTGTTGTGACGGATGCGGGTGTCACCGGCCAAATCGGTGGATTCGGTGACAACGCTGTTGTCTCCTACATCGATGGCGGGGGAGCCGTCGGACAGGCGTAAGTCGTCATCTGAGGTGCCGCTGACACCGTCCGCGCCGAGGGCATCGGTAAAACGCGGGTCATCGGTTACGATACCGTCGCCATAGGTGACGGTTGAGGTGATCCCGACGATGGCGTTCGGATGGTTTATATCCGCACTGTCGCTTTGGATAAGGGTGTAGTTGATGATGGGGGTAGCCACTTCGTTGTAGAGTTGGCTGCCCGTCTTAGCGGTGTTGCCCCACAGAATGACGTTGTTGAGCGTGGGCTGACTTTGCCCAAGGTTACCGGCGAATTCGGAGCCATTGTTGTACATCGCGCCACCCAGATTGGTCGCGGTGTTGTTGGCGAAGGTGACGTTAGTCAAAGTGGGATTGCTCTGGCCGTAACGCCCTTGGTTGTACATCGCGCCGCCGTTGTTGCCCGCCGTGTTCCTAGAGAAGAGAACGTTTTCCAAGCTGGGATCACTTTCCCCGTCAGAGGCCCCGTAGTTGTACATCGCCCCGCCATTGCTATTGGCTGAATTGCCAAAGAATGTGACGTTGAACAGCTTGGGACTGGTCGTGCTGAAATGACCATTGTTATAGATGGCTCCGCCGCTACTCGTGGCTGTGTTGTCAATGAAGGTCACGTTTCGCAGGGTGGGGTTGGTGGTTCCCGACCCGCTGCTGTTGTGCATCGCCCCGCCGTTCCGCGCCGAGTTGCCGGAGAAGGTCACATTTTCCAGAAGCGGAACATTGTACACATAGACCCCGCCCACAAAGATGGCTCCACCCAGATCCGCCAGATTTCCATAGAAATTAAGATTGCGTAAGGTGGGGCTACATTGATTGGCCTTGGCAGGTGGGCCACTCCCCTCGCAGTGCAAGCCGCCGCCGTGGCTGTCATCATCCGTCCCATTCGCCTGCCCCGCCGTGATGGTAAAGCCATCTAGAATGGTATCTGGGGTAATGTAGGGTGTGGGCCAGCCCCCATCCGCCGAGACGACGTGATAGCTGTTGTCGCCATTGATATGGTCGGTTGTGATGACGACTCCGTTGGCATCAGTGGTATCATTGCCGTCGATGTCGCCACTGAGGATGGTCGGATTGGCTTCCCAATCGCGTTGGTCGCGCTCTGTTTCGCTGCCGACAAAGCCGCCGTAAACTTGAACATTGGCCGTCAGGCTAAAGGTGTCGCTTTGGGTGAGGCCAGGGGTGTAAATGCCCTGCGCCACCCACACCTCAATCGGGGCGCAATCCGTGGCCAAGGTCAGGCCATTCTGCAAATCAACAAACGCATTGGTCCAGTCGTTGCCATTGTTTGCACCCATCGCGGCGTGATTGACATAGATGGTCCCGCTGGTATTGGCACAACTCTTCGCTTGCCGCTCATAGGCCCCCATATCCACAATTGGGGCCGAACCATTCCCCGTATCCACGACTCCGACATCATCAAAGAAACGGGAATTGCCATCGAGGTCGGTTGTGGCCGCGCTAGATATAGCGCCATTGTCCCCCGCATCGGTGGCAGGTGAGTTGTTCCCCAAGCTGAGATCGTCATCGAGCGTGCCGCTGATCCCATCGTCGCCGAGGGCGTCGTTAAACAGGGGGTCGCTAGTTACGATGTTGGGACCATACGTGATGGAGGCACCATTGACATTGGCAATGGCCTTGGCATCACTTTGGATGAGACTGTAGCTGATGACGGGCGTGGTGGCATCGTTGTAGATTTGGCTGCCGCTGCCTGTGGCGGTGTTACCCCACAGAATAACGTTGGTCAGGATCGGGGTTAAATCAATGGGATCGCCAGCATTGTACATCGCCCCGCCATCGGTGGCTGTGTTATTGGCAAAGGTGACGTTGATCAGCGTCGGCTGGCTGTCACTGCCAGCGGTAGCCTGATGATAGATCGCCCCACCGCTCGGCGCACTGTTGCCGGAAAAGAGGACGTTGGTCAGGCTGGGGCTGCTCTCGGCCCCGCCTAGAGCATAGTTGAAGATGGCCCCACCCCCGCCGAAGAGGTGGGCACTGTTGCCGACAAAAGTGACATTGTGTAAGGTCGGATTGCTGCGTCCGCTGGCGTTCCAAGCGGTGTTTACGATGGCCCCACCCGTAAAATCGGCCTGATTGCCCTGAAAGGTCACGTCGGTCAGGCTGGGGCTACTGTCACCGCTGACCCCATTGTTAAAGATCGCCCCGCCGTTACTCGCCTCATTGCCGATAAAGGTGATCTCGCTCAGATCGGGGTTACTCCGCCCGCCTTCAGCCCCGTCGTTGAACATGGCCCCGCCATCCTGCGCTAGATTGCCGGAAAAGGTGAGATTGTCGAGGGTAGGGCTACACTCGCTGCCACTGCCCCCGCCGTTGCAGTACAGACCTCCGCCGCGTTGATTAAACACATCGGAGGTGTCATCGGCCACCCCAGCGGTGATGATCACACCATCCAGCACCGTATCCGCCGTAATTGGGTTGCCGCCCGTGCCATCCAGCACCACGACGTGGTAGCTGTTGGTGCCATTAATGTCGTCGATTGAACTGACCACCCCATAGATATCGGTGGTGTCATCGCGGTCGATGTCGCCGCTGAGGATGGTAGGGTAACTCTCCCAATTACGCTGGTCGCGGCTTGTCTCCGTGCCCACAAAACCGCCATAAAGCTGCGTGCCACTGGTCAGGGTAAAGTGATCGCTTTGGCTGGAGCCAGGGGTGTGGACCCCCCTGGTGATCCAGAGTTCAGGAGCGGGGCAGGTGGTCACGAGTGGATGGTTCAAGGCCGTTTGCAAATCGGTAAAGGCGTCGTCCCAATTCAAGCCACTGTTATCCCCCGTGGCTTGTCGATCCACATATAAAGGGGAAACACAGAAGCTGTCGCTTTGCCGCTCGTAGGCACCTATATCAACCAAAGGCGTTGTGCCATTGCCCGTATCGGGCACATCGGTATCATCATAGAAACGAGGGTCGCCCCCTACATCAGTGATTAGGCCACTAGGAAGGGCGGTATTATCCCCCGCATCAATGGCGGGCGAGGCATCGAACAAGCGCAGGTCGTCATCCAAAGTGCCGCTGAGTCGATCTAGGCCAAGGGCATCAACAAACAAAGGATCGTCATTGACGACATTTGAGCCGTATGTCACGTTACTGGATTGGTTGACGATATCGTTGCTGTCGTTGGGGATCAGGGTGTAGCTGATGATGGGGGCAGCCTCACTGTTGTAAAGCTGATTTCCCGTTGGTGCCGTGTTGGCCCAAAAAATCGTATTGATTAGGCTAGGACTGCTCTTGCCAAATACATCACCCGCATTGTGCATTGCCCCACCCTCAGTGGTCGCACTGTTGTTAGCAAAGGTCACATTGATCAGGCTGGGCGAGCTTTCGCCAAAGAAAGAGCCGCTGTTGTAGATGGCGCCGCCATAGGCTGTCTGGTTGCCAGAGAAGATCACATTGAGTAAGGTCGGGCTACTGCTGCCCTGAAAGCCATCATTGAATATGGCCCCGCCAGCGTCACCCGTTACATTGCCCAAAAAGCTAATGTTGGTCAGAACCGGACTGCTCTCCCCGGAGTCGTACCCGCTGTTGAACACAGCTCCACCAAGATCGGTAGCGAAATTACCAATGAAGGTGAGGTTGCTTAAGCTGGGGCTACATTGATTGCCGCTGCCATCCCCGGCACAGTAGAAGCCACCCCCCACTTTATCGTCATCACCGCTACCCGTGGCCTGCCCAGCGGTGATGATAAAGCCATCCAGGACCGTTGTTTCATTGATAGGATCGCCTGTTTTTCCATCGGCCCAGACGATGTGGTAGCTGTTGTCGCCGTTGATGTGGGCGGTGGTGGTGACCACCCCGCTGGCATCGGTCAGGTCATCACCGCCGATGTCACCGCTGAGGACGGTGCGGTTGGTGGTCCAAGCCCGTTCGTCACGGCTGGCTTCGCTGCCCGCAAAGCCGCCGTAGAGCTGAATGCCTTCGCTTAGGGTGAAGGTGTCGCTCCGGTTGAGACCGGGGGTGTAAACGCCCTCTGCCACCCAAATTTCATCGCCGCTGGTGGCCGCGCCAAGGGCACTTTGCAAATCGGTATAGGCGTTGGCCCAGTCGGTGCCGTTGTTGGCTCCACTGGTGGCATTTTTGTCCACGTAGATGGGACCTTGGGCCAAAGCGGGGTGGGTCAATCCAAAGAACGTCGCTAACACGATGAGTAGAATGAATAAGGGTTTGTCGATGTGATGAGATGGTTGAGTCATCAGGTTCTCCTTTTGGGGTTCGGGTAGATTGACGGGATTGATAGTTTAATTTGGTAATATATTGCAAACGACGCCTCTACCCCCCTCAATCCCCCCTGCAAGGGTGGAAGCTCGACTCCCCTCCTTGCAGGAGGGGCTGGGGGAGGTAGAAATCTATGTTATCCCGCTAACTTGCTATTTTACATAACACTAACTTAACGCCATTGCCCTTGCAGGGGGAGCTAGAGAGGGTAGAGTCGTCGATAACTCATACCGTTCGTATTACCGATTTATTTCCTTAATCCCAATTATTCTGTCTGCATCTTTAATGTAACAGAGTTGGGAGGGTGTGTCTGTCATGCGAACTGGGCACGGTTGTCATGCGATCTGGACAGTTAGGTTGTACTTTTGGCTTACAGCCTACCGAGGCTAGGGATGTTATAATACGTGGTAGTTCTGTAAACCGACTTAATTATTTGTAATGGTTCTTAAAAATGACAAGTCCTAACGCGACCCGCTTACCGATCGCCTCAATTTCGCGTCGATTGCCCTTCTTGGTGATATCCACGATCATCATCGCCAGCATCATCACCGCTATTGCCATTGTTCTCGTGGGCGACTCGCCGCTGGAGAGCGCAATGAAGGATCATCTGGAAACCCTCGCGGTTTCCCAAGCCCAACAAATTGATCAAGCCCTTGAGGGACATCTCGCCCAGATGCACATTTTGTCTCAGCAGGAGGCAATCAAGGGTGCTTTGCAGGCAGCGTCAAATGAATATGCTGGGCTGACGGATGAGGATATATCAGCCACACTTGAAGGGCGGAATCAGGCTTGGCGTGAAGCTTTGACGCGGGAAAATCCGTCTGAGGTGGAGATTGTGAGCGCGATTGTCTTGAATGATATTTCGGCTCAGCTCTTTGCCGCTCACCAAGAAGGGCTTGCCACCACATTAGGCTTTGAAACCGATTTTTTGCTCGTTGACCAACACGGGGTCGTCATTGCCGCGAGCTATCTGCCGAGTGATTATGTTCAAACCAACGAAGCCTGGTGGCAAGCGTTGCAAGCGGGCGAAACAGCCTATCTTGCTGGGCCTGAGTCAGACCCCACCGATCGTTCAGGTCAACAAATGGGGTTGGCCCTGCCGATTTATGACGATAGTAACAACACCATCATTGGCGGTTTGTATGGCACAGTTGAGGCCACGCTAATTACTCAGATCATCGATCAATTTCAAGAAAGTGATTTGGGGCACACCATTTTAGCTGATCACAACGGGCAGGCGATTTATGGGCCGGAAACCTTAGCGGAATTTCAAGAACAGCCTTTGCCTATCAAGCAATCGATGAATAGCCTCCAAAGCTTTGATACCTCATGGGGGGAAACCCAAATCCTCGCGGTTCCGGTAACATCAGCGACCCCAGTGATTGCAGGGCTGGATTGGTTTGTCGTTAGTATGCTGGCTCGGGGCAGGGTTGTTGTCCCGCCTGGCCCGCCCATTCTCCCGGCTGTTATCGTTGCTGTTTTGAGTTGTTTGCTATTTATCATCCTGCTTGAGTTTTTTTACATGCGCCCCCTCACCCGTGATCTGGGTAAACTTCATGCAGGGGCTCAAGCCCTAGCTCAAGGTGATTTAGGCACCCGAGTGCAAATCGAACGGAGAGATGAATTAGGGGTGCTGGCCGGTACATTTAATGAAATGGCTGGTCGATTGCAGCGATCTTATGCGGATTTGGAGCAGCAGGTGGCCAACCGGACTCAAGAGCTGGTGGCTCAGACCGAACGATTGCAAGCCAGCGAACAGGCCGTGGCCGAGCAACGCACGTTTCTGCGGCAGGTGATTGATGCCATTCCCGACCCCATCTTTGTTTGGGATCGAGATGGGCGTTATCTGCTCTTGAACCAGGAGGCTCACGGTCTAAGCAACGCCAACGTGGGTGAGGTGATCGGACAGGAGGAATGGCACGCTGAAGAGGCGAAAAAGTATGCGCATCTCTGGCTGGCGGAGGATCGGCAAGTTTTGGATAGCCTGGAGGGATTTCGTAATCACGAGTCGGCGTATGACCAACCTGATGGCTCAAAACGGTACTATCAGGTGTCGAAGTCACCCTTTTTTGGCTCGGATGATGATGCCATTGGCGTCTTGGTCACCATGACCGAGGTGACCGAGCGCAAACGGGCCGAGGAAGCCCTCCGGGAAAGCCAGGAGCAATTTACCCAATTTATGGATATGTTGCCTCATCGTGTCTTTATTAAGGAAGAGAGTGGTCAAACGATCTACCTGAATCAGTACAATAAAGAGTTTTTTGCCACAGAAGATGCTATTGAAGTGCCTCCCCAAGCCTTGTTTCAGCCTATTCCTAATGATGTTGAAGCGATGACGATCAATGATCAGAATACCTTAGCTAATGAACCAATTAGAATAGAAGAAACCCTTTCAGATAAAAATGGTAATGAACATATTTTTGAAACCACCAAATTTAGAATTGTACGGGCGAATAAATCTCCCTTGGTTGGTGGTATTGGCCTCAATATTACGGATCGGGTAAAAGCCGAGCAGGCTCTGGCCTCAGCTTTAGAGAGAGCCAAACGGCTGCAAGTCGAAGCCGAGGCGGCTAATCGGGCCAAAAGTAGATTTTTGGCCAATATGAATCACGAACTCAGAACACCACTTAACGCGATTTTAGGATTTGCAGAGGTGATACAACGCAATAAAACGCTGACCGAGGATAACCTAGAAAATTTGAATATCATTAGCCGGAGTGGGGAGCATTTACTAACCTTGATTAATCAAGTCTTGGACCTTTCCAAAATCGAGTCGGAGCAGATGACCCTCGACCCAATATCTACCGATTTATGCTCTCTCCTGGTTGAGGTCATCGATATGTTTGCCCAAACAGCAGGGCAGAAACAGCTAGAGTTACACTTAGAACTAGATGAAGCTGTGCCACGTTTCGTTTATGTTGATGCAGTAAAGTTGCGTCAGGTTTTGATCAATCTTGTGGGCAATGCGGTTAAGTTTACGGAGCGCGGGGGAATAATGTTGAAAGTTGAGGCTAGAGCGCGGAATCAACATCGAATTCCTCTAACCTTCCAGGTTATTGATACAGGAGTCGGTATTGCTCCCAATGAGAGGGGACAACTTTTTGAGGTTTTTAGTCAAACGCATAGCGGGCGACGCGCAAACACCGGAACTGGGCTGGGATTATCGATTAGCCAACAATTTGCGCACCTGATGGGGGGGACTATCTCAGTTGATAGTCAAGTTGGACAAGGCACTACGTTTGAATTTGAAATATTTGTGGAGACTGTGACGGCTGATCAAGTTGAAGATCAAGCCTATCAACCCCAACGAAACGTTATTGCCCTGGCTCCAGACCAGCCCCACTATCGCATCTTAGTAGTTGACGATCAGCCGATTAATCGCCAATTGGTTGTTAAACTACTCCATCCGTTAGGCTTTGAACTCCGGGAGGCGGCAGACGGCCAACAGGCTCTGGATATTTGGCAGACCTGGCAACCCCATCTGATCTGGATGGATATGCGGATGCCTGTGATGGATGGGTATGAAGCCACCCGGCAGATAAAAGCACAGGGAACTCCGCCAAATGGCGCATCGATGGATACCAAAATCATCGCTTTGACGGCCAGCTCTTATGAAGAAGAGCGTGAGGCCGTGATACAAGCAGGGTGTGATGATTATCTTCGCAAACCCTTTCGGGCTGCTGATATTTTTGTTTTGATGGAGCAACATATTGGGGTACGTTTTCTCTATGCTGAAGCCGATCCCCAACCCAATTCGATTCACTCCAACAGCAGTCTATCCACTGAGGCGTTGACCCTCTTGTCCATGGAACAACTAACTCATCTGACCGAAACGATCGAAACGTTGGACTTGCTGTTGATTGAAGCTCAGCTTGAGCAGATTGAACAAACCCATCCCGAGTTGGCATCGGGCCTAAAACAGCTTGTCCACGATTTTCAATTTGATAAACTACTGATCTTGATGGAGGAGGCGAAAACACATCATGAACAATTCTAAAGGCGATTTGCTTGTGGTTGATGACAACCTAGACAATCTTCGGCTCTTGGTTGAATTACTGTCCGAGTCTGGTTTCAATGTGCGACCGGCCCCGAGCGGACTGCGAGCCTTAGAAGCGGTTCGTAAGCGTCTGCCAGATTTAATCCTGCTGGATATTGTTATGCCCGAAATCGATGGCTATGAGCTTTGTCTGCAACTTAAAGCCGATGAGCAGACCAAATATATTCCGGTGATATTTATTAGCGCCTCCGATGAGTCTTTTGATAAAATTAAGGCTTTTTCGATTGGGGCGGTCGATTATGTGACAAAGCCCTTGCAAGCCCCGGAGGTGTTAGCTCGGGTGCAAACTCACCTGACCATCGCTCGGTTGCAGCAGGAGCTCCATCAGAAAAATGATGAGTTGGTCAAAGCGAATGAGACGCTTGAGGAAAAAGTCGCGGAGCGAACTGTCGCGTTGACCCAAGCCAACAACGACCTTCAGGCCGAGATCGAGCGCCGGATTAGTTATCAACAGGAAAAGGATCATCTTTTTACGATGGTTAGTCAACAGAGTGAGCAGTTGAGCCAAATGACAAATTTGTTGATCGAGACCCAACAGCAGGCCCGGCAGGGGTTGGCCTCGGATTTAAGTACCGAAATTGTGCATAAAATCGGCGTTTTACAAACCAACTTGAGCCGCACCCAGCAGTCGCTCAATGCGGCGGATGCGGTGGTGGCTGGGTCACAATTGACCAGTGCGCTCCAGATGCTGGTTCAGATGGAGGAATTTGTCACTCAAGTCACGGGGCGATTACCCGAACCCACTCGCCAAGAACAGAGTGTACGAGAAAATCCTTTGCTCAAACTGACCGAGCGCGAACGAGAAGTTTTACAACTTTTGGCGCAAGGCAAAAGCAGTAGCGAAATTTCGACCGTTTTATCAATCTCTGCCCCCACCGTGCATACCTACAATCGCCGGATTAAGGATAAGCTCGAAATCCGCGATATGCCTGGCTTGATGAAGTTTGCGATTGATCATCGGTTGGTGGATTAAAAAAGAGATGTTTCGGCCGAAACATCTCTTTTTTAATCCACATTACACCTACTGGCTATCAATGTCACCTTCGTAGTGCAACGCATCTTGACCACGTTCACCTGTTCGAATACGAATCACATCCTCAACGGGTAAGACGAAAATTAATCCATCCCCTTGCTCGCCCGTGTGGGTGGCTTCAGAGATTGTTTTGATTGCCTTTTCAACGTTATGGTCACTGAGAACAACGTTGAGCTGTTTTCGTGGTAACATATCAATTTGATAGCTACCCGTTCGGCCTGCCAGGGTAATCCCCCCCGCTCGACCGTGCCCTTGTACATCAGCAATGTTCATCCCGACAATTCCAATGGCCCGCAGGGCTCGTTTGACATCGTTAATTTTTTCTGGGCGAATAATCGCTTCTATCTTTTTCATTATTTCTCCCTCTCCTAACTGTAGGCGCGTTCGCCGTGTTGACTGATATCAAGCCCAACCCGTTCTTCTTGATCGGAAACGCTCAGTGGCGTGAATGCTTTGACGACCAACAAAATGACGTAGGTTAGAACAAAGGCAAAGACGGCCACCATGATAACGCTAAGCAACTGAATACCAAACTGCCCAGGGTTGCCGTAGAACAAACCGTCAGCCCCACCAGCGTTGACGGTGGTTGTGGCAAAGAGGCCTGTGGCCAAGGCACCCCACATGCCAGCCATGCCGTGACAGGCGAACACATCTAACGACTCATCGATACCCCGCTGCTCAACGAATTGAATGGTGAAGTAGCTAATCGGGGCAGCGATAGCTCCGATAATGAGAGCAGATAAGGGGGTAACAAAGCCGGCGGCGGGTGTGACAGCGACGAGACCAACCACGGCCCCAGTGACGATGCCCAAGACGCTGGGTTTGTTGTCTCGCCAAGCGAGGAACATCCAAACGACGGCTGCTGCTGCGGCAGCAGAGTTTGTGTTAACTACGGCCGTAAAGGCTAAACCATCAGCGGCTAACGCACTTCCACCATTGAAGCCGAACCAGCCTACCCAGAGCAAGCCAGCCCCTAAAACGGTGTACGGGATATTATGTGGCTCGATGACGTTTCGGCCAAAACCCCGTCGGCTGCGGATCATGATGGCAAAGGCCAAGGCTGAGAAGCCTGCGGTGATGTGAACGACAGCCCCACCCGCAAAGTCCAACGCTCCCATTTCAAACAAAATGCCGCCTTCGGCCCAGACCCAATGAGCGACTGGATCATAAACCAAAGTGGCCCAGAGAAGGGTGAACGGAATAAATGCTTTGAAGTTAACCCGTTCAACAAACGCTCCTGTGATAAGAGCGGGTGTAATCATAGCAAAGGTCATTTGGAAGCCAGCGAAGGCGATGTCGGGAATGGTTGACCCGCCCGTTGCCTCTGGTCCAACGCCGTTGAAACCGAGAAAATCGAGGCCACCGACAAATCCACCGATACTGGTGCCGAAGGCCAGCGAATAGCCAATTAAAACCCACTGGACTCCGATCAAGCCCATGGTGATAAAGCTCAAATTGAGGGTGGACAAGATGTTTTTGCCTCGGACCATCCCCCCATAGAAAAATGCCAGTGCCGGAATCATCATTACAACCAGAGCGGTTGAAACGAGAATCCAAGCGGTATCTCCTGAATTCATTTTGTAAATCTCCCTTGATAAAAATTTGTGACATACAGCGTAATACTTCGTGATACTCCTTTATTGCTTTGTCAGTACGTGTCTCCTTTCACCCGCAGGGCAAATAAAAAACGCCTTCAAGAGGAATAGTAAAATGTTCCTTTTGAAGGCGTCTGGGCCTAATTATACAGCCAGATGCACGCAGGGACTTGCCCTGAAAGGGTATGGCGTCTAGGCCGCTTGATTAATTCTCATAACTTCTAACCGAAGAATGTAGCATATTTGTAATTTCTTGGCAAATAAGGTTCACATAAGGTGACTTATCTAGACCTTATTATGATTTGATAATGACTGGCATATAAAGTGTCGGCCGTTGATTGGTAAAGGTACAGACTAGATTTTGGGCATCTGACAAGGTAATCGTGGCCGATAAGTGCCCGGTTGTGAAGTTGACCGCACTACTGGTTACATCACTGCTACCATCCAAGCAGGTGACGCTCTTTAGAGTCCATTGGGCTGGTGGTGTTTCTGTAATCGTGTAGCTCCCTGCCGCTAAACTGCTAACTGTATGCGTTGCGCTTGAGGTGTTTGTGGTTAGGGTGAAACTCTCAGTGCCACTAAAGACAAAGTCACGCTCCAAGGTATCGCTGTTGTCGACCAACTGTTTGACAATGGTCAACGAGCCTGTGTTCGTCGTGGGGGTTGTTGTAGTCAGTTTTCCAAATGTGATTTCCATTTTGCTCAGCTCCTGACTGTTGCCAAACGTGCCGCCCAGGATCAGTAACCCAGTTACACTAAAGGTTTGGGTGAAATCGACGCCACTCAATGTCCAGGATTGGGTACCGCCACTGTTATCATTAAAATCATTGTCACTAAATTCCGTGCCATTGATCATCACATTAAGAAAGTCTACGGTCGCTTCTGAGTCGCGACTAGTCACATTGATTTGCATTTGCTCCAAATCATCTAAAGTGAAGCCAGTCTTGCTGTTAACCTGATTGGCTAAATCTGTGTAAGCTACAGTGTATGTATCGTTGCTGTTTAAAACTGTGACGACCAATTGATCATTTGTTCGATCAAACTCAAATGTGATGTTATTGCTCCCCGCCCAATTCATATTTATGGCTGAGCGATTTCCACCAGATCCTAAGTCGGGAATACCTACATAGACCTCTTGCCCCCCTGTATTGTTAAATGAGCGAAACCGAACGCCAAACAATTCATCTTCGAAAGAAGCTTGCCCCTCAGTCACTGTAACACTTTGGGCAAAAATGGCGGTTGCTGTCGCCCCAAAAATCATAACCATTGTTAGAAGAGTAATGACGCTAAGTTGGTAAAATCTCGTTTTATTGTGTTGTTGCATTTTTCTCTCTTTCTTTTGATACGTTAACCTTTTGAGTATGAGTAACCAATAGCTTATTCAGTTGTACACGTCTGATGTCGTAAACGGTAACATAATAAAGTTTGAATTAAGTTTGAAACTGAATGATGAGCTCAAAAATTTACCCAAACTTTATCTACCTTAAAACACATTTAGAGGGCCAGTTAATTATAACGACATTTCTTCAATTTGTCTGTCGTAAAATGTGGTTAATTTTCAGTATTAAAATAAAAGGCACTGGAGCGACAACCGCTCCAGTGCCTGAGAAAGTAAGCTACGGATTAGAATTTACTTTACCACAATCGGCATAAAAATAGGCGGCACAAATTCGAATGCACCCATATCACAGATTGTCCCGAACAACCGTGGTGTACTCCTCTGATCCATGTTATTGACTAAACTGGCTGTACAGGTCGTGTTATCTCCCGCATCTATGGCTAGGCTGCCCGATTGCAGGGCGTGAGTGTGGGTATCTCCACCGTAATCGGCCAGTACATTAAGCAGCGGGTCGATGACTGCATTGCTATTGCCACCGAGCTGGTTATTGCCACCATCGGTGATCGTGCCACTGCCTACATCGCCAATCAATGATGTGCTGATGGCAAAACTGCTATTGGTGCCCGTGTTGAGATCAGCATCTGTAGGGGCGGTGTTTTGGGCCACAATGCTATTGTTGATCGTGACCGTTTCGGTGATACCGAGGGTGATGCCGCCACCAGATACAGAAGCTTCATTGTAGGCGATCGTGCTGTTGATAAAACTTGTTTCGATGGGCGGGCTATCCTGAGGTGACGATTGATAGTAGCCGCCCCCGCTACCGCTGGCGGCCTTGTTGCCAGAAATCGTGCTATTCACCACCGTAAGGCTGCCGTCCTCTTCTTGGTAGATGCCGCCGCCAGCGGTATTAGCGGTATTGTTGGCAATCAAACTGCGGTCGATGGTCACGGTGGTAACTGCCCCATCCGCCTCATCGACAGGAGAAGACATTCCGACGCCTCCCCCCTGATTGGCCGTATTTCCAGTGATGCTCGTATTGATAATGGACAGCGTGTATCTAGCCCCTGGATCAGACGCATTGCCATCGACAAATACGCCACCACCACTACTCGTCGAGGTTGTGTTGTTGGCTATGGTGCTATTTTGAATCGTTGTTGTCACAACGCTACCAGGATCGTAAGCATCATCATCGAAGGCTATGCCGCCACCTTGACTGGTCGTGTTCGTATTATTTGTAATGACACTACTGTCAATTAAAATCGTGATGGAAGCATCCGGATCATTGCCATCATTGTCAAAATTTAATCCGCCGCCCCGACTCTGATTCGCAGTATTACCACTAACTACTATATTTTTTAGCACAGTGGTGATGGTGCTGTTGGGGTCATTGGCATCCTCATCAAACCCGAGTCCCCCGCCAGCAAAGTCCGCGTAGTTTTTTGTAACAATCAGATTTTCAAGGTGGGTATTAATAATAGCCCCAGGACCATTGCCATCATTATCAAAATACATAGCCCCCCCAATGTAACTATTTGAGCGATTGTTAGATAGTTGCATATTCTTGGCGGACATCATGACCATCCCGTCATCCCCCTCCGAGTCGGAGTCGACATTAATTGCCCCGCCTCCCTGTTGAGCAACGTTGTTTGTCAGGGTGATGCTGTCCAGGCTAATCATAACGGTGGCCCCTGTGCTTGGGCTGGTCCCGTCCATATCAAACTCAATCGCCCCACCATCAGAGCCACTGAGGTTGTCATCAAAAACCGTATGGGCAATATAGGCACTGGCCATCTCATCTGTGAAGATATCTGTACTGATATGCACGGCCCCACCGTCGCTGGTCGAGGTATTGCTGATTAGACTACTAGTGGTCAGGGTCAAACTGGTGGTGCTATAGATGGCCCCACCACCATTACCGTTGGTTTCATTCCCATTGGTGAGGGTGATGTTCTGCACGGTGGCGTCTCCAGTGTGTTGCAGCGAAAAAATACTGTCGCCCCCTGTCGTATTTTGTCCATCAATCGTAAACCCCTGTCCATCAATGACGAGATTGACCCCATCAATGCTGTTTGCTGTCGCTGTCGTTGCGCCCGTCAGGCTGAGGTTGGCCGTCAGTTGAATCGTAAAAATACAAGGACTACTGCCCACCGCGTTAAACGCTGCCAACGCCATATTGAGTTCAGCCTCGTTGCCGACCGTTGTCGCGCCGCCACAAGCGGCTTGGACGACTCCAGGTCGAAACGCTAGACTTAGTATGAAAGTCGAAAGTACACAGCTAAGAATCAGTAATTTTCGCATAAATGATGAATTGTAACTTAAGTTGATAAAAAGGACTTGTGAGTTGCTCATAGGATCACCTTCTTTGGTATTTAAGTAACCGGCAAGAACTTTTAGAAAAAACGATAAACATCAATGAGCGATTTTGGCTCAAGATAAGATCAATTTGGCCGGTTACTTTTTAGATTTGGCGTGAAATCGGCAATATTTGAGACTATTTTCGATTTTGCATCATTCTTTATTTTCGATGACTTTCCGCCAAATACTTAACCAGCCTATCATAACAAAATTGACGCCTGTTGTCTGTCGTAAAATTTGAGCAATTTTGGGGTGAGACTGTCATGAAATTGGGGCAATCAATGGAGAAATAAAGAAGCCCAGAGGCGATAAACACCTCTGGGCTTCTCAGGTGAAACAGATCGCTCCTAAACCGGTAATGTAAGGGCACCCCTTGTGGGTGCCCAGTTTCGGGTGCCCACAAGGGACACCTCTACAACTTTCAAATCAATTACGTGCCTTAGTTTTGTGAATTGGGCGAGACAGCCGCCGTAAACTGTAGCTTATCCACATTACATTCAGGAATCGGCCCACCCATACCCGCAGTGTTTGATAATGTTGCTTCTTCAAGATAGGCCCAACCGACCCGGTTATTACCAAGGGACACTAGCTGGTCTAGCTCCCCCCAGCCCGCATCACTCAAGGTGTGGGGTGCTGTCACCGCATTACCATCAATATCAATCTCTTGTATCCAGTATTTCTCAGGAAAGCGAACATATTGATTATAGTCCCAATACCAATCCACACTGGGGTCAGTTTCATCGGCCATCATCTCCCCATAGCCTAACAGATAATTGCCGTTCTCCAAAGCGACCAGTTGCGGATAGGAGGCGTATTGAGTATCCAAATCGACGACCCATTTGATACTGTCGACCAAATTACCCGCTTGATCAAAACGGGCTAGGCCTATTTTGGTTGATGGCGACCAGGGGATGTATAAGGTGGAGTCGGTGTTGATGGTTCCTTGCTGGCTAACAAAAACTGCCAGCCAACCCCCATCAGCCAAGGGGACCAATGAGCCTGGTCCACCTTTCATAGCAAGGTTACCTCGGTTAAGCCGCTGAAACTCGTTTCTCACATTATGCTGGGTGGCAAAGGTAATCGACCCGATATAGGCATCTTTATTCGTGTTCCAATCCGTACCACATAAGACACCGTACTCTTGGGTGGCTGGGTTATAGGCCGGACGATTAAAGAGCGTGTGACCTGTTGCACAGCCCCAATCCCATCCCCGACTGGTATCGATTGTAAAATCATCTCGATCCACAATCACAAAACTATCTCCCTCATGACCACCGTGGGTTGCTTTGACTGAGATGCCATAACTATTGTCATTCTCTCCATACACCAGATATTGCTGACCATACTCCCAGCTACCAATTGCTTTGTGAACAATGTACTTATCCGGCTCATCCTGAATATTGCCACTAGGCCATTCGTAGAGCCAGATTTGATCTCTCTCAGACCCATTATGTTCTTCCTCAGTCAACCAGTGATCGCCGGGGTGGGTCTCAACCACATCTTTGTCAAAGTCTGTTCGCCCCCAGTCGGTGCGACACAGGGCCGCGACCAGACCGCAGCTATTACTGCTCTGAATGCCCAACATCTCGGTACATTCAGGGAAATGCCGTTCACTAATTAGATCAAATTGGTTTGTCGTCGACATAAATTGGGTATGCATGATAACGCCTGAACTAATATCAGGGTGGCCTGAGTCTTTGTCCCCCACGGTAAATGAGGCAAACATCTCTGGACTACCACTATCGGTGCTGCAGGAGCTGAAATACATTCGCCGCGTGTTGTATTGAAATTTATTCGAATTTCTGAGTAATCGAACCGTCCATGGTCGCTCACAGGCCAAGGGTTCATCCGTCGGTACATCGAGGATAGTAGGGTAAAACGTAGCACGTGGGGCCATATCACTATCTTTGAGGATAATCGGTAAAAAGATGGTTGTGCCCCCTTGGGCTTGGGCCGGGTTTGAGTGTTCAGTAAGGCTAATGACGATCAATATGAGGGCAAGTAGTAAACCAGGAATGATTAAGTGAATTTTATTGAGTCGTATTTGAATATTCATCAGTACCTCGCTTGTATCTAATTCAATTTGTAGTCAAATTCAAGGCTGTTAGTTAGTAGTGATCCTCTAACGCTTAATTAAACCTCTCACCTCCTTAACTATTCTCTTCGTTACCCTCGAGGATAATCGAAGGCAAGAGTATATACGAAAGACTGCCTGAGATTTAGAAAGTTATGGTTATTTCAAAAATTTTAAGATAAATTCCGGCACCGCTGTTGTCAGGGTAATAAAGGAGTATGACCCCGTGCTTCGTATAGAGAATAATTTTTGGCGAGACTGTTATGATATTGGAGGGATTTTTATCGGTGAATTAGCACAGGGTGAATGATGATTTTGTAGGGGCGACGGCAATCGGACCGAATGACCGCAGGCCAATGATATAATCACACCGATTGCCTCGCCCGAGGTGTGGGGCTGTGGAGTGGGCTATTGCTCATGCGGGCGAGGCAAATCCAGCGACGGTTCGGGTTTCAACGAAGGTATCGTTAGATTTGCCTGCGCCCCTACAGGATGGATGGAAACAAAAAACGGGAAGGCGATCTTGGCCCTCCCGTTTTGGATTACAACACGATAAACCTTACTTCACCACAATCGGCAGATACAACTTGTTCCCTTTGTCATCATCAACCGGCGCTTCATAATTCACCCGCTCATTGTGGAAGGTACAGGTCAGCTCCTCATTCGCTTCGACCTCGATGCTCACTTGGCGACCAAGCAGATCGAGGCTATTAGTAATCGGTAGGAACTGATCGTCACACTGAACAGTGAGCAGCGTCCAGAACTCAGGAATGTCAATCTCGGTCACGGTGTACGACCCAGCCGCGACCTCAAATTTCTCTGAGCCATTGGCCTCTAAGCTGAAATTACCCAGATCGCCGGTGAAGCTGAACTGTTCATTGGTATCCGATGGGTTAGCTGTCTTGACGATGGTAATTTTGGCGGTGGCTGGCTTGCTATTCTCAAAGGTGCAGACCACATCCTCACCAACACCGATGGTCACCGCCAGGGTTTCCCCGCTGAGACTACCTGCGTCGCTGCCGCCTACACAACTGGCTTGGTCAAGCTGCCACCCTTCGGGTAGAATTTCGCTGATGCTATAATTTCCAGCCATCAAATCGGTGAGGGTGATGGATTGAGCTACGCTGTCATTGGGTTGGGTGTCTTCATCATCCAACGTGAACTGAACAGAGACAAACTTCTGGATGCGGTTATTATTGCTATCGACCACATAGATGTCGCCATTCTCATCCGCTGTCACGCTAGCTGGGAAATCAAATACCCCATCTCCGGTGCCGCTTGCTCCCCATTGGGTGATAAAGCCGCCACTGCTATCAAACATCTGGATACGGCTATTTAATACATCCGTCACATAAACATTACCATTGCTATCCACCGCTACGCCAAATGGGCGATTAAACTGTCCCTCACTGGAGCCATTGGTGCCCCACGCCGTGATAAAGCTACCACTGCTATCAAACGTCTGAATGCGGTCGTTGCCACTATCGACAACATAGATATTGCTACTGCCATCCATCGCTATACTCGTTGGGAAATTAAATTCCCCCTCACCAGAGCCATTTGTACCCCATTGGGTGATAAAGCCGCCACTGCTATCAAACGCCTGGATGCGGCTATTTAATACATCCGTCACATAAACATTGCCATTGCTATCCACGGCTATGTCAAGTGGATTCAAAAACTGCCCCTCACCGGAGCCATTGGTGCCCCACGCCGTGATAAAGCCGCCACTGCTATCAAACTTCTGGATGCGGTCGTTGTCGGTATCGGCCACGTAGACGTTGCCACTCCCATCCACGGCTACACCTTGGGGGCCATTAAACTGCCCCTCACTGGAGCCATTGGTGCCCCACGCCGTGATAAAGCCGCCACTGCTATCAAACTTCTGAATGCGGTTGTTGTCGCGATCGGCCACATAGACGTTGCCACTCCCATCCACGGCCACGCCAAATGGGTTACTAAACTGCCCTTCACCCTCACCTTCACTGCCCCATTTGAGTTGGAAGGCAGGCAGCAAGCTTGCGCCATTGGCGAAGAAGGTGAAGTCGGTACCATCTTCGGGGCTGGCCTCTTTGATGATGGTCAGGCTACTCGGTGGTATCTCCGAATTTTCAAAGGTGCAGACGATATTCTCACCCGTGACAACGGCCACTGTGAGTGTTTCCTCATCTAGGATGTACTTGCCGCTCTCGCAACTGGCCTGATCCAACTGCCAGCCAGTGGGTACGCGTTCGGTGATGGTATACTCCCCATCCGCCAGGTCATTGAAAGTGACCGATTGGGACACGCTGTCGTTGGGTTGATTGGCTTCATCATCCAAGGTAAACCCGACGGGGGCAAACTTCTGGACATTGTCATTTTGGGAATCAGATACATAGATATTACCGTTGTCATCGACCGCCACCCCAAATGGGCTATCAAATTGCCCTTCACTAGAGCCTTCTGTGCCCCACTGGGTGATGAAGGTGCCATTGCTGTCAAATTTCTGGATGCGGTCGTTGCCAGTGTCGGCCACATAGACGTTGTCGCCGCTATCGATCGCCACACCTGCGGGGTTCACAAACTCGCCATCTCCAGTGCCTATCGTGCCCCACTGGGTGATAAAGGCGCCATTGCTGTTAAATTTCTGGATACGATTGTTATTTCTATCGGTCACATAGACATTATCGTTGCTATCGACTGCGATGTCACTTGGGGTCCAAAACTGACCATCACCGCTGCCTTCTGTGCCCCACTGGGTGATGAAGGTGCCATTGCTATCAAACTTTTGGATACGATGATTGGAGGCATCAGCCACATAGACGTTGCCACTACCATCCACCACCAGGCCTTCTGGTTGCTTAAACTGACCATCTCCATTGCCTTCGTTACCCCACTGGGTGATGAAGGTGCCATTGCTGTCAAATTTCTGGATCCGGTGGTTGTCGGTATCGGCTACATAGACGTTGCCACTACCATCCACCGCCACCCCAAATGGATTCGAAAACTGCCCGTCACCAGAGCCGCTTGTCCCCCATCGGGCGATGAAACCGCCATTGCTGTCAAATTTTTGAACGTTGTCATTTTCAAAATCGGCTACGTAGATGTTACCGTTGCTATCCACGTCTACACCCGTTGGACCTTGAAACTGACCGTCACCATTGCCATTTTTGCCCCACTGGGTGATAAAGACGGGTGGCTCTGTGGTTGTTAAGCCCGGTCCGCTGGCGGCAAAAGTGAAATCGGTGCCATCGGCAGGGTCGGCTTTCTTGACGATGGTTAGACTGCCTGTGGTGAGATCTTTCGAATTGTTGAGGATACACGTAATATCCGCACCGATTGGCAAGTCAATCATCACCCCATCATCAATCGCAGTGTAGTTCCTAGCCTCGGTGTCACACACCACGCTGTCCAAATCCCAGCCTTCGGGCAGAACCTCGCTGATGCTATAGATGCCAGCCCCCAAATCGTTAAAGGTCATCGATTGCGCGACACTGTCATTGGGTTGGGTGGCTTCATCATCCAGCATAAACTGAACCGGGGTAAATGTCTGGATGCGGTTATTGCCGCTATCAGCCACGTAGAGATTACCGGTGCTATCCACGGTCACACCTTCGAAATTCTGAAATTGTCCATCACCTGTGCCTTCTGTCCCCCATTTGAGCAGAAATGTGCCGTTGCTATCAAACATCTGGATCCGGTCGTTGAAGCTATCGATGACATAGACATTGCCATTGTCATCGACGGCCACGTCTCGTGAGTTCCAAAACTGCCCTGCTGCGTTGCCACGTGTCCCCCATTGGGTGAGGAAGGTGCCACTGCTGTCAAATTTCTGGATCCGGTGGTTGATGACATCGGCCACATAGACATTGCCGTGACTATCAACCGTCAGGCCATCTGGGAAACTAAACTGCCCAGCGCCACTGCCACGTGTCCCCCACTGGGTGAGGAAGATGCCATTGCTGTCAAACTTCTGGATCCGGTCGTTAAAGGTATCGGTCACATAGACATTGCCACTGTCATCCACAGCCACGCCTTGCGGAACCTTCAACTGCCCAGCTCCGCTGCCACGTGTACCCCACTTGAGCAGGAAGGTGCCATTGCTATCAAACTTCTGGATGCGATTGTTATTTCTATCGGTTACATAGACATTGCCATTGCCATCCACGGCTAGGCCATCTGGAAAATTAAATTCCCCATCTCCGGTGCCGTGTGTGCCCCACTGGGTGAGGAAGATGCCACTGCTGTCAAACTTCTGGATGCGATCGTTCTGGGTATCGGTCACATAGACATTGCCATTGCCATCCACGGCTATGCCAGCTGGGAAAGTAAATTCCCCAGCCCCACTGCCTTCACTGCCCCACTTGGTGATAAAGGTGGGTGGTAAGCTTGGCCCGTTGGCGGTAAAGGTGAAGTCGGTGCCATTGGCGGGGGTGGATTCTTTGATGATGGTCAAGCTGCTCGGTGGTATTACCGAATTTTCAAAGGTACAGACCACATCCTCACCAGCAAACACAGCCACTGTCAGCGTTTCACCATCCAGGACGCTCTTACCGCCCTCACAACGGACCTGATCCAACTGCCAGCCAGTGGGCACAAGTTCGGTAATGCTATAGTCCCCGACTTCCAAATCAGGGAAGGTGATCGATTGGGCCACGCTGTCATTATCATCCGGGTTAGCATCATCCAGCGTAAATCCAACCAGAGCAAACTTCTGAATGCGTTGGTTTTCGCTATCGGCCACATAGACGTTGCCGTTGTCATCCAAGGCCACCCCTTGGGGAGAAAGCAATTGCCCATCTCTGATGCCCCAGGTCCCCCACTGGGTGAGGAAGGTGCCACTGCTGTCAAACGTCTGGATGCGATGGTTTGAGGTATCAGTCACATAGACATTGCCGCTACCATCTACAGTTATGTCTGTAGGAAAACTAAACTGCCCATCCCCGTTGCCGCGTGTCCCCCATTTGGAGAGGAAGGTGCCACTGCTGTCAAACGTCTGGATACGATCGTTCCGGGTATCAGCCACATAAACATTGCCACTGCCATCCACGGCCACTCCTTGGGGATTTCTAAATTGGCCATCCCCGTCTCCTTCACTGTCCCATTTGGAGAGGAAGGTGCCATTGCTGTCAAACTTCTGGATGCGGTTGTTCCGGGTATCAGCCACATAAACATTGCCACTGCCATCCACTGCCACCCCTTGGGGGTCCAGAAACTGCCCATCCCCGTTGCCTTCGCTGCCCCATTGGGAGAGGAAGGTGCCACTGCTGTCAAACTTCTGGATGCGGCTGTTGATGGAATCCACCACATAGACATGGCCATTGCTATCCACCACCACATCAACCGGTCGGCTAAACTGCCCATCCCCGTTGCCGAGTGTCCCCCATTGGGTCAGGAAGATGCCATTTTTGGTAAACTTCTGGATGCGGTCATTGTTGGTATCGGCCACATAGACATTGCCCTGGCCATCCACTGCCACCCCTCGTGGAAAACTAAACTGCCCAGCGCCACTGCCTTGTGTGCCCCAGTTGATGGCAAAGGTAGGCGGCTCGGTGGTGGGGGCGGGTAAGCCTGGTCCGCTGGCGGCAAAGATGAAGTCGGTGCCATCTTCAGGTGTTGCTTCTTTGACGATGGTTAGGCTGCCAGGTTCAGGTTCTTTGGTGTTGGTAAAGGTACAAGTGACCGTTTCATCCGCACTCACGTCGATGTTCTCGACAGGACTTCCGTCGTCACATGTGGCACTATCGAGCGACCAGCCATCTGGGATCACTTCCTCGACGCTATAGCCGTTGCCGACTTCAACTTCGAAGAGTTGCTCTCCACCACCAACAAGGGTGAAGCTTTCATCGTTGTTGAAGCCACTTGGGTTGAAGGTGAATTCGGTTGCGTCATCGTCATTGGTGGTGACCTTCTCAATGACGATGGTGCCCTTGGGGGCAGTGTATTCGTTTGTCCAGGTACATGTGACGTTGTCCCCCTCACGGATGGCGAAGAGAACTTCTCGACCGTCCTGTGCAGCCGGATAACTGAAGCTTGTTTGACCTGTTTCGCTGACACACTCAAGGCTAACAAAGGCCCAGTCTTGAGGAATGTTTTCTTCTCTGAGCTGCACCAGGAGGTTGTTACGGACATTTGTAAAGCGTTCAACGGCACCGTCGTCTTCACTGATGGAGGTTGACCCAGGGGGGATAAAGACCGGAGCGGAAGAGTTGTAGGAGATTTGGAACGCTTGGGCTGTGTTGGCATTATCACCAATCACATCCTTCACGATGGTAATGCTGTTAGGAGCATCCCGGGTGTTGGTCACGGTTACTTCGGCCGTTTGGCCCGCTTCCACCGTGGCCGAAGAACCGGAAATGCCCACCGTCCACTCGCTACCAGGGTCAGTTTCGATGACGGTGTACTCACCCAAATCCAGATCATTCCAGGTTAAGGTCTCGCCATCGTAATCGGCTTCTTGACACGCCCCATTTTCACCCCCATTCGGGTAAGATGGGCCGCTGATACAAATCTCAAAGGTCTGCTGCTCATCTGGCGTTACGCCATTCCACTCGACAACCTTGGTCACCTCAAGGCTGCCGATTTCCGGTTCAGGGTCGGTGCAGACGGTATTGATGTCAATATGGCGATTGCTGGCCTCATCATCTGGGGTGGTCGCTGAGGTTCGTCCCCCAGCGACACCGCTGGTGCGCACTTGCGTATGCACGGAAATCTGGTCGGTTGTATTTTTGGCCAGCGGAATAGAGGCTTCCCAGCCTTCGGCGTTGGGATCAACCAAGGTCAGAAGGCTAAAGTCGGGGGGTGTTCCATCATCCCCGGAGGTGTCATCCACGATCGTGCCATTCCCCTGACTGGTTAGTTTGACCCAATGATTGCCCGCCGTACTAGGATCGAAGGCATGACCTTCCTCTATCACCACTAAGAGGTAAAGAACCTCACTGGTACAGTCATAACGAAGATATAGCTTTGACAGAACGTCCTTACTGTCTCGGCCTGCCTCGTGCATATTCGCAAAGAAATCGGTCGTTAAATCCCAATCGCTACTACTGCCATCTATGGTGATACCGCCACCATAGGTTGGCTCCTGAGCGTAGGCTAAACTAACATTTATCATCAATAGAAAAAACAGCGCCACAATGATCGTTGTTGTCTGGGTTACTGGTGTAAGAAACCGTTTCATACAAAAAGTCCTCCCAAGGTAAAAGAATCTAAATATTTCAATCTAGCAATAACGCGGAATCAGAGTTCTATTTTAACAATATCACACTTAGGTTTGAATCTGGTTTGAAAATAGTTTTTAAACTTAATTGATATATTATTATGAATTAAAATGAAGAGGTGTAAACCGTGAAGCTTTCGTGCCAAAGACACTACCCTTAGGTGGGGTTAGTTCTGCGGTAAGATGGGGGCAGACCGCCTGACCTTTTGTAAAAGAGATTTACCTAAGACAGCTAGTTTTTGGCGAAGCGATGCCACAACAGGACATCTTCATCTCTAGCATACGCAATCGATGGGCCAATTGTCTACTGGACGTGGTACAGTTTTAGTACAGTTTTTGGTTGTAATAACCGCCCTTTGGTGTTCACCCCCCTTCAAGCTCATCACCAATTAGCCCGTGTTTCCGAGCGTAATGGGCCAATTCATAGCGGTTACGCAATTGGAGACGCGCCAAAATTTGGCTGACGTGGTATTTAACGGTCCGTTCAGTAATCGTCAGGGCCTGAGCGATTTCCCGATTGCTTGCGTCTTGGGCGACCAAGCCTAGCACCTCCTGTTGACGGGCGGTCAGGGTAGGCAATGCCTGGGTATCCCTGGTAGGATGTTGCGGTTGGGCAACCTCTGATAGCACAGGTGGCGCTGGTCTAGACGAGAGGACTGTTTCCTGAGGCTCGCCCATCGTTTTGCTCTCTAAAAAGGCCACCAACTCAGCAAAGGTGGCAAACCCGTGCCTTTGTCGTCTCTTGATATCTTCGACTCTAAAACGCCAAATTTGACCCTGTTCTTGCCAAAATGTCACAAGCATCACGGCGGATAAAGCGTCTTTGTGGGTGGATTTCATTTTACTTTCTCCTATGTTTGGCAACTTTTTGCCAATACGTTAAGATGCATTGAAGCTATCATAACAGGCGATTGTCCTGAAATCGTCCTGAAATCGTGCTAAGCCTTCTATGACGCATCAACTACGACTAACTCTGCTGGGCAGGGTTGATATTCAACAGAATCAACAAACCGTCGCGGGGTTTTACTCCCAAAAAACAGAGGCACTGTTTTACTATTTAGCCCTGACCAAACAGCGGCAGCTTCGCTCGGCGTTGGCCGGTCTATTTTGGGGTGATCTACCCGAAAACAGAGCGCAGGCGAATCTGCGGAAAGCCCTGTCTAGCCTCCGTCAATTGGTTGGCCCTCACCTCGAAATTACCCGACAAAGTGTGACCTTTAACCGTGATGTGGTCTATTGGCTGGATGTTGAAGAATTTGAATCGCTGGTTGATCAGGGCGATATCGCCTCACTGCAACGTGCCGTGGCGCTATATCAGGGCGATTTGTTGATGGGTTTCACCGTACGTGATGCCCCCGACTTTGAGATGTGGCTTTTGGTTGAGCAAGAGCGACTGCGGGGGATTCTGATGGATGTCTTGCAGCGGTTGATCAGTGAAGCGATTCAGGACAATGGCATCTCGCTGGCGCAAGGCTTGAGCTATGCCAATCAACGCCTCGCCTTGGATACTTGGCGGGAAGAATCCCATCGATTTAAGATGATGTTGTTGGCCTTACAAGACCAACGCAGCGCAGCACTGGCTCAGTACAACCAGTGCCAAGATATTTTGTGGGATAATCTGGGGGTCGAACCAGGCCCGGAGATTACCGCTTTATATGAACAAATCCGTGATGGGACATTTCCTCAAAACAGAGCCACTTTGCTAGCGCCTCAAAGTCAACTACGTGCCTCAGATGACACGCCCATTTCATCTTCTTGGTCAACATCACCATCTGCCTGGCCTGATGTTCCCCAAATCCACCTATTTTATGGGCGAGAGACAGAATTAAGCACCTTACAGCAATGGCTAATTGCGGATCAGTGTCGTTTGGTGGCTATTTTGGGGATGGGCGGCCAGGGTAAAACAGCCTTAGCGGCCAAATTTGTATCGGGTTTGGCTCAGGAGTTCAGCCAAGTGATCTGGGTCTCATTACTTAATGCCCCCCCGTTTGAGACCTTTCTGCATAGTATCATGCATCACCTCACAGATACGCCGGACATCATGAGGCAGGCCACGGTGGATGAGCAGTTGAGTTTGATTTTGGCTGGGTTACGCCGAGAACGCTTGCTGCTGGTGCTCGATAATATGGAAAGCATCATGCACCCGGAATATACGGGGCAATTTCGGCCCGGTTATGAGGTGTATGGCCAGTTATTGCGTTGGGTAGCAGAGCGTCAGCATCAAAGCTGCTTGCTTTTAACCAGCCGAGAGGCACCAAAGGCGCTGGTCCACTTAAATCAAACCACGCCGCTGGTCAAAAGAATGGATTTGGCCGGGCTATCGGCCCAAGATGGGGGAGAACTCCTGCTTAAGCAAGGGCTGATGGCGCAACCCTTTGTAACGGGAGCATTGGTCGAGCGGTATTCGGGCAACCCTTTGGCTCTCAATCTGGTGGGGCAATCGATTCAAGATTTCTACTTGGGCGATGTTGATGCCTTTCTGGGTGAGGAAACCTTGATTTTTGCGGATATACGGGATGTCTTGGATCAGCAATTTGATCGTCTTTCCCCGTTAGAGCAGGATATACTGTTATGGTTGACCATCGTCAGAAAAGGCTTGTTGCCAGCGGAGCTGCGTGAACTGCTGGTTAAACCGGTGCGGCAAAGGGAGTTTTTAGAGGCGCTACAGCGTCTAAAGCGACGCTCTTTAATTGAAGGGGATGGTCACAAATTGACCTTGCAAAATGTGATCATCGAGTATGGGACGGATCGAATCATTGAGCAGTCGTATCAGGAGCTTGTCTCGGGTCATTTCGATCTACTTCATAGTCACACCTTAGTTGAAGTTAGTACGCTTGAGTATATTCGTCAAACCCAATTTCGCCTGATAATGGACCCTCTGTCAAAATCTCTGTTGACTCACTTTGGCGAAACTGGCTTAAGCCAACATATACAGCAACTTTTGGAGACGTTACGCCAGCCAGCGGTCCGCCCAACAGGGTATATTGTTGGGAATATCATTAATCTGTTGGTGCACCTTCAGTTGGATTTGACGGGGTATGATTTTTCACGGTTGCAGGTGAAAGGGGCATACTTAACCTCTTTCTACTTGCAAGATGTTGACTTTACCGAAGCCCACTTTTCTGACACCATCTTCAGCGAAACCTTTGGGGTGATAATTGATGTGGCGATTAGCCCAGATGGTCAATGGTTGGCAGGCGGGACAAACGAAGGCGAGGTGAGGCTATGGGATGCCCGGACAAGGCAGCCAGAATGGGGATTTACTGTCCATTCAGCCCCAGTTTGGTCTGTGGCCTTTAGCCCTGATAGTCAGATGTTAGCTGTAACTTGGCAAGATAACGGTATCGGGCTTTGGTATATTGCGGATAACTTATTACCTACTCGCGACCAGCCACATATTGTATTACACGGGCATACCCAAGCCGTCCTTGCCCTGGATTTTAGCCCCAATGGCAAGCTCTTAGCCAGTGGGAGTGAAGATGGTACCGTGCGATTATGGGATATGACCCAATTAAAGCCTGACATATCCGTTGCCCCAAATTATTTATATTTATCCGGTCATGAGGGGTGGGTTTGGTCTGTGGCTTTTGCCCCTGATAGCCAAACATTGTTCAGTGGCGGTGATGATGGCTTGGTGCATATCTGGCATATTCCAGGTAATATCGAGCGAATGTTAACACTGTCAACCGACGTCCCCCTCCCCTTACCTCTCAACCACCAAACTCTGGCTGCGCATCAGGCTCGCATTTGGGCAGTGAGGTTTAGCCCAACCGGGCAGATTTTTGCGACAGCGAGTAGTGATAAACAGATACGGTTATGGCAAAAAGGCCCTGATGCAGAAGCGTATCCTGGAACAGACGCTCACCCGCCGATCAATCAATGGCAGCCTTACCACATATTCTCTGGGCATAAAGGTCGCGTGGTGACGTTGGCCTTTAGCCCTGATGGAAAATTGCTTATGAGCGGCTCCAGTGACTTTACCGTGCGGGTGTGGGATGTTCATACCCAAGACGTACGTCATGTCTATTATAAATATATGCTCTATGCCGTTTACGCTGTGGCCTTTAGTCCTGACGGAAAAAGTGCCGTTTTTGTCTCAGAAGGTGATTTGCTTGCGTTTGTGGATACTTATAGCTGGCAAGTTACTGACGTATTATGGGGACATATCTATCCGGCCACGTCTGTTGCCTTTAGCCCCACGGGGCAGATTCTGGCCAGTGGGGCGGATAATGGTATTATCCATCTATGGTCTTGTGCACCCCCAAATCATCTGCCTGATGAAGAAAGTCGGATCAGGTTGTACACACGCGAAGACGATTGGGTGATGAGTTTGGCCTTTACGTCCCAAGGACAATTTTTAGCAAGTGGTGGCTCTGACAATAATTCAGAGATTTTTTTGTGGGACCTGACCACCTTAAATCAACCCAATTTATGGGGCAGTAATCCTACACATCGCATCTTAGGGCAACACCTTGAGGATATCGAGGCGTTGGCCTTTAATCAGGCGGGCACCTTATTAGCCAGTGCCAGCCGTGACCATATCGTCGGGGTGTGGGATGTTGAGACGGGCCGGTCACGCTATACCTTAATCGGTCACCAGGGGCAGGTGCAGGGAGTGGCCTTTGTCCCTAATGGTCACCTTTTGCTCAGCGGTAGTATGGATCATACCCTTCGATTATGGTCCATGACAGACGAAATCGTATTAAACGCCGAACGGATTGAGTCGACGATTTTGATCGATTTGAAAACCCCTATTCTTTCAATCGCGTTGAGTCCCAAGGGGGATCAGTTAGTCGCCAGTTGTGGTGATAATGCTGTTTATGTGTGGGATGTACAACCGTCAGTTGCTACCGATATGATTGATCTACACCTACGTCATCAACTCGCAGGGCACACAGCGTGGCCCATGTCTGTCATGCTTAGCCCAGATGGACAACGTGTCGCCAGCGGCTCTATGGACAAAACGATTCGACTATGGCATACCCAAACTGGTGCGTTAGAGTTCGTTTTGGAAGGCCATACTGATCAAATTTGGTCTATTGCCTTTAGCCCCGACGGACAATTTATCGCCAGTGCCAGTCATGATACAACGGTTAAAATTTGGGATGCGGAAACAGGCCGCTGTCTACGTACCCTGAAAACGCCTGGACCTAATGAAGGGATGAATATTACCGGAGCCACAGGCCTGACTCAGCAGCAGAAACTGACCTTGAAGCAGCTTGGGGCTGTGGAGGATGGTTAAACAAAGAAACGGGGGCGTGATTATCACACCCCCGTCCTTGGATTACAATCGTCCTAACTGTTACTTCACCACAATCGGCAGATACAACGTATTCCCATTCTCAACCTCAACCGGCGCCTCAACATTCACCCGCTCGTTGTGGAAGGTGCAGATCAAATCCTCACCCGCTTCGACCTCGATGGTCACTTGCCGACCAAGCGGGTCAAGGCTGTCGCTGATTGGTAGGAACTGGTCGCCACACTGAACCGTGAGAAGCGTCCAGAACGCCGGGATGTTGATCTCGGTGACAGTGTATGATCCGCCTGGAACCTCGAATTCTTGTGAGCCATCAGCCCTCAAGCTGAAGTCACCCAGATCACCCGTGAAGCTGAATTGCTCGTCCATGTCAGACGGATTCGTCGTTTTGATGATGGTGATCTTGGCTGGTTCTGTGGGCTCATTAACAAAGGTACAGGTGACGTGCTCGCTGTAGGCGAGATCAATGACCGCGTGATTGTCATATGTCAGCATCGGTGCATCTGGCTCGTTGGTCTCACAACTCAGTGCCTCCAAGCCCCAACCTGAAGGAATGAGTTCGGTGACTGTGTAGATACCGGGGTAGATCTCCTCGAAGGTGATGGTGTTGCTGTAAACTGGGTCATCATCCACATCCAGGGTGAAGCTCTCGCCAGAGATGTCGAGGGCGGTCAGGATGTTGCTCTCGAAGGGGAAGTCGGTACCATCGGCTGGCTCGGCCTGCTTGACCACGGTGATACTGCCTTTACATCGATTGGCGTTGATTGGATCGAAGACTTGGGTGCCACCCTTTTGTTGCCAGCTATCATCAGATGATAACCTAACAAACTTGCGTAAGGTGTCATTATTGCCGTTTAAGAGCGCAATTCCTTTGATGACCCGTCGCTCGCCTGCTTCAAAGAAGCCGAGGTCCTGGATGCTCGATTCGGTGTAGACATCGTAGCCGATGTATCCTGGACCGCCTCTGTTGACCACAGTCAGGTTGAAGGTTTCATCAAAGGTGTCATAGCAACTACCGAAGGAGGCCTTGGGTAATTGTTTAGCGTTTGTGAAGGTACAGATAACATCCTTACCAGCTGGCAGACTGACCGTTACGCCATTGTCTGTTGCGGTGTAATTCTCAGCCGCTGTATTACACACTACGCTGTCCAACTGCCAGCCTTCAGGTATGATCTCGGTGATGTCGTAGGTGCCAGACGTCAAGCCGTACATCGTCGCGGTTTGATTGATGCCGTCATTGTCATCAGGATTTGCATCGTCGAGCGCGAAATGACTAACTGCCTCAACTTTACGAATACGCTGATTTCGCGAATCTACAATGAAGAGATTGCCAGTAGGATCGATGGCTACATCAGTAGGGTCATTCAACTGTGCATTTGTGGCTAGGCCACCATCACCGCCGAAGCCCTGTGTCCCAGTTCCAGCAACCGTCGAAATAATCTTGGTTAGGCGATCAACCTTACGAACATTATGGTGATTCTGATCTGCGATGAACAAGTTTCCAGCAGCATCAAAGGCAATACCATACGGCTGGCCTAGTTGAGCACTGGTAGCTGGTCCACCATCACCGCCAGAACCATAGGTTCCGTCTCCAACAACAGTTGTGATGATCCCTGTTGATAGATTGACCTGACGTATCCGGCTATTTGACGAATCAGCGATGAGGAGATGACCGTCTGGATCAATCGCTACATCGGTGGGTGAGGCTAATTGAGCGGCAGTCGCCGGACCGCCGTCACCACTAAACCCATCTATATTAATACCAGCAATGGTGGAGATAATCCCCGTGCCCGCCTCAACTTTACGGATACGATTATTTTCAAAATCAGCAATGTAAAGATTATCCGCCTGATCAAATGCAATCCCTCTTGGATTTGACAATTGAGCCGCTGTGGCTGGACTGCCATCGCCGCTAAAGCCTAATGTCCCATTCCCGGCAACCGTGGTGATGATCCCCGTGGCGACATCCACTTTTCGGATCGTTTGATTACTAAAGTCTGAGATGAACATGTTGCCAGCACTGTCAAATGCCACCGCATAGGGACTATTCAGTTGGGCATCGGTCGCTAAGCCACCATCGCCGTTATTCCCTTCTGACCCGTTGCCGGCAACGGTCGAGATAAGGCCAGTCGTTACATCAACTTTGCGAACTCGAGCGTTTACCAAATCTGCAATGAAGAGGTTGCCATTGTGATCGAAGGCGATGCCAGCTGGGAAGTCAAATTGGGCTGCTGTGGCTTGTCCTCCATCACCGCCAAAATCCTCTGTGCCATCACCAGCAAATGTGGTGATGATGTTCTCACTGTTGTGACTAAAGAAGAAGTCAGTGCCGTCTTCAGGAGTGGCTTCTTTCTTGATGGTGAGGCTGCCGAGTTTGCTGTTGGTGAAAGTGCAAACCACCGTTTCCTGATCATCCAGTGTCAGCGCGACAGCATTACCATCGATTGCTTCGCTGAGGCTATTGCCCTCACAGCTCACGTTGTCGAGCTGCCAGTTGCCGGGGACTAACTCATTGATCTCATATGTTCCCACCACCAAATCATTAAAGGTTATGCTTTGTGCGACGCTGTCATTGGGCTGTGACGCTTCATCATCCAAGGTGAATTCGATGGCAGGATCAATGTGTTGGATGCGGTTGTTATCACTGTCTGCGATGTAGAAATCGTTATTGAGTCCCGTTGTGATACCAACGGGGCCATCGAACTGTCCCTGCCCAAACCCAGTCATGCCGCTTTGACAGCTGTCTGTACAAATTTCAAATAGAGGCGCGCCGGTCGCAACGCCCCAGCCCCACATTTCGATGAAGGTGCCATTTGTTTCGAACAGTTGGACACGATTGTTGCTGTCTGTGATATAGACGATATCTTGATCATCAACCACGATACCGAATGGTGCTCTAAATTGTCCAGCCCCTGAACCCTCAACGCCTTGGATACAGTTGAACGGTAAGCAGACCTGTAGCGCATTGGCACCGGTTCTCACACCCCAGCCCCAGCCAATCAGCAAGTTACCATTGCGATCAAATTTTTGTACCCGGGCATTGTTGCCTTCAACGACATAGATATTGTCGAGTCGGTCCACCGCGATACCCGCAACATTGGCGAACTGCCCAGGCTCTGAGCCCTCGATGCCCGCTTGACAATCACTGGTACAAATTTCGAACTGGTTGGCTCCGGTATCAACGCCCCAGCCCCACATTTCGATGAAGGTGCCACTACTATCAAATTTCTGTATTCGATTGTTCCCCAATTCGGAAACGTAGATGTTGCCATCGCTATCAGTGACGATACCAAATGGGAAATTAAACTGACCTTCGTCTGTCCCTTCGCTGCCCCATTGATCTAGTGGTGTACCATCACTTTGGAATTTCTGGACACGATGGTTCTCAATTTCTGTCACGTAGACGATGTTTGTGTTATCTACTGTGATGCCAATTGGGGCTGCGAACTGACCAATGCCTGCGCCATCTTCGCCACGTCGACAATCACTGGTACAAATCTCGAACTGATTGGCCCCCGAGTCAATTTCCCAGCCCCACGCTTCGATAAAGTTGCCGTCACCATCAAATTTTTGAATGCGATGGTTACTCGAATCGGTCACATAAACATTACCTGCGCTGTCTACTGCCACATCCAAGGGACCTTCGAACTCGGCCTCGGTGTCACCTTGCAGCCCCCAGTAGTTGAAGAATAATGATTGTGATTTTAATTGAGATGGGGTCAGGACAAAGTTAACATCAGTGCCATCCTCTGGCGTGGCTTCTTTGATGATGGTTAAGCTGCCGACTTTCACTTTATTGGTGAAAGTACAGGTCACATTTTCACCGGCACCAACAGCCACTGACAAACTTTCATTGACCAAGCTGACGCTGCCGCTTGCTCCGGTACAATTGGCTTGGTCCAACCGCCAATCCGTGATGAGACTTTCAGTAATCTGATAGGTGCCAGGCGCAATATCTTTGAAGGTGATGCTTTGCACAATGTTGTCCAGATCATCGGGTGTGGCATCGTCTAAGATAAATTTGGCTGTGTTGGCTAGTGCATCAATTTTGCGAATACGATGGTTGCTTTCATCAGAAACATAAACATTTCCGGCGCTATCAACAGCCACAAAACCAGGAAGATCGAAGAGGGCGCTACTAGCTGGGCCACCATCCCCACTAAACCCTTCTACATTAGCTTGACCCGCGATGGTGCTGATAAAGCCTGTACTGCTATCCACTTTTCGAATGGTAAACCCAAATTGGTCCGCGATGTAGATATTCCCTGCCGCATCAACGGCGACACCGTGGGGATAATCAATTAAAGCATTGATCGCTGGTCCACCGTCACCACTAATCTCATTCGGCTCTCCGTCCGTGCCAGCGACGGTCGTAATAATGCCCGTATTTAGATCGACTTTACGAATACGCCGATTGACACGGTCAGCCAGGTAAAGCTGATCGTGTTGGTCAATTGCGACATCCTCGGGGAAATGAAGACTGGCATTGATGGCTGGACCACCATCGCCACTAAATGTATCTATCCCATTTCCCGCGATGGTGGAAATAACGCCAGTGTTGACATCGATCTTGCGAATGCGGCTATTTGTAGTATCGGCAAAATAGACATTCCCGCCAGAGTCAACCGCAATCCCGCCGGGATTTCGCATCGTTGCACTGGTAGCTGGACCACCGTCGCCACTGAACCCAGCCGTACCCGTACCGGCAATCGTGGTGATGATCCCACTATTGGCGTCTACTTTGCGAATGCGTTGATTACTTGAGTCAACGATATAGAGATTACCGGCACTGTCGATCGTAACATCAGCAGGGCTATCAAGGGTCGCGCTTGTGGCTAATCCCCCATCCCCGCTAAAGCTGCCATTACTAGAGCCGGTGGCACCGCTACCGACTACAGTTTCGATGTTTCCGGTGTTCACATCCACCTGACGAATACGGTGATTCCCACGATCCACAAAGATGATGTTGCCATTATCATCGAATACGATTCCCCCGGGGAAGCTCAAGTTGGCCGCCGTCGCTAAACCGCCATCGCCACTAAACCCGTCCGTTCCCGTTCCAATCACGGTGTTGATATTACTGTATAGTGTGCTTGGAATATTCGTGGTAAACCTAAAATCGGTACCATCTTCGGGGGTAGCCTCTTTTCTGATGGTCAGGTTGCCCCTTTCAGGTTCTAGGCTGTTGGTGAAGGTGCAGACCAGGGTATCACCCTCGGCTAGATTCACCGAGAGCGTTGTGCCATCAAGGCTGCCCGTGTCGCTACCGCCTGTGCAGGCGGCGCTGTCGAGTTGCCAGCCACCCGGCACTGCTTCAGTGATGGTTACCGGACCAGGCTCAAGTTCATAAGTAATCTCATTGAACTGCTGCGTGCCCTGTAGGGTAGGGGTGAGACTGGTATCATTATCACCGTCTCGGTCGATGTTGATTGTAAATTCGAAATTCGTGCCATCCGCAGGGTCGGCCAGCTTGACCAGCTTTAGCGTTGTTTTGTATGTGTTGGTCACCGTACAGGTTTTTTCTTCGTTAGCGGCAATCGTGCCATTACAATCGGCTGAATAACTAATGGTGTAATCATCTGGTGTCAACAGTTCATAGACGTTGTAGAAACCAGGTTCGACAAAAACCACAGCCCCATTTTCATTCCCTTTGATGACCTGTTGACTGTACGAGCCGTCAACACCAATGTCAAAGTCACCCGCACTAAGTGGCCCACCGATCACTTTTTTGATGACGGTCAAGCTGCCAACCTCAAATTCATAAGCCCCGATGTCACAGGTCGTACCTTGTGGTCGAGCTATCCCTCGCTGGTCTACGCCGTTGACCAAGCTGGCCGCACAGATGGTGTTGTCAGCGGCATCAATCGCATCACTGTCGTAGATAGGGGCCAGGGTCTCAGTAGGGCCGCCATTATTTTGTAGCGAGCCAAGATTGGCATAGCCGCTTTGAATGTCGCCCGAACTGGTGAAACCACAGCTGGTGCCACTTTCCAGATTGTGCCCGCCGGAGGTGATGGGATTTCCACCACAATCATCACCCGTGGTTTGGTCAGCGACGATGCTGTTGCTAATCGTCAAGGAAGCATTGAAAAACCCATCCTCCTCTTGATAAATACCACTGCCGGTATCTTCGGCTGAATTGCCAGAGATAGTTGAATTGATGATGGCCAAGGGGCCTTGGTTGTGAATGCCACCCCCTCTGGAAAAGCCGCCATTTGACAAGGCGGAGTTGTTGTAGATGGTGCTGTTGACGATTGTCATATTGCCATCAGTGTGTAAGCCACCCCCACGTCGAGCGGTGTTGCCGTTAAGGGTGCTGTTTTGTACGATCATTTCACTCGCGTTGTATATGCCGCCACCAGTACTCTCCGAGTTGTTGCCAGAGAAGGTGCTATCCAAGATGGTCATTGTTCCCTGGTTGAACACCCCACCCCCAACTACATCGGCGTGGCTGTCAAGGATGCTTACCTGGGTCAGGGTGACAACCGCCCCTGATTTCACCTCCACTGCGCCACCACACTCGACAAAGATATCGCATTGATCAGCCCTTCCACGTTTCAGCGTGAGGTTTGAGACGGTTACATTGCTGTCGTTGATGCGTAGGGGGCGATAGCTATTGTTGCCATCAATCGCGTAGTCATCACCATTGATTTGCAGCGTTGTAGCATTGGCATTGTTAATTGTGGTTGTGTTGGCCGTCAGGGTGATGTCGGCGGTGAGCGTGATGGTATAATCGCACGGTGCAGCCTGACTATTGTAATCGGCTATGGCTGTATTCAATGCCGCTTCGGTGCCAACGTTTGTGTTACCCCCACACGCCGCGTGGGCTGGCTCGGCTGGCAAAAGTAGGCCAAGCAACGAAAAGGTGAGGATAAAGGTAACAATTAGTAGGTTTTGGTTGGTTTGAGTGAGTTTCAAGGTTGCCTCCTGCTACAAATACAAAGCAAATTGAATGTGTGTTGTTTCTAAACTTGAGCGACTAGGTTTGTTGAAATGATATATGTGAAGGTATAAAGGTCTGGTCTGGGGTATGCCCAGCATCCAGTATAGCAAGGCTTCGTTTGAATTCAGTTTGAAAAACGCTATTTTTTCTAAAAAATTTCTAAACATTTTTGAAAACACAAAATTACCTGGAGGCAATGACTGCCTCCAGGTGATTGTTTCAGAATGTTAATTACTAACAAACTTGCTGGGTTTTGAGTGGATCGAACTGGGCTGGTTTGGGCACAAAGCGATACCCCACGCCATGTTCGGTTTGTAAGTAGGTGTGGCACTGCGGCACCTGCTGCAATTTTTGCCGTAAGCGTGAGATGTAAACGTGAATGTATTGAGGAAAACCTTCAGAGTTAGGGCCCCAAACATCGGTCAGAATTTGATCAAAGGAGCAAAGCTCATTCGGTCGACTGACCAAATAGGCCAACAACTCAAACTCTCGTCGGGAAAATTTGATGACCCGATGGGCGATTTCAGCGGATCGTTTTTTTAGGTCAATCTTCAAATGACCGTCCTGATAGGTTTGAATTTCGTTAACTTGGGCAGGCAAGGCTGCTCGTCGTAGCAACGCCTCTAGCCGAACGTGCAAAATAGCGGGGCTGACAGGATGTGATAAGTAATCGTCGGCACCGAGCGTTAAGGCCTCGATCATCGCCTTGTCATCTTTCAAACTAGTCAGAATAACAATTGGTACTGACGAGCGACGTCGAATACGCTGGCACACTTGCCAGCCCATATTGTCGGCTAGAATAACATCCATGATGACCAACTCGGGCGAATATAGCTCAAACTTTGCCAAGCCTTCGGCTCCATTTAGGGCCTCATAAACAGTCGCTCCAGCTTTTTCGAGTCGTCGGGAGATTAAGGTTAACATGTCGTCGTTGGAGTCAATTAAAAGAATTCGTCGATTTTTCATAGGTGCTCTCCTTTAGCAACTTTTCAACTGTACCCCTATGATAACAAAAATCTTGTCTCGCGTCTGTCGTAAAATTTGGGCAATTTTGTGAGGACTTTGTCATGAAATTTGGGCAATTTTGTGAGAATCAAAAAGGCTCGGCGATGATTATCATCGCCGAGCCTTGAGGGGTATTGAGATTAAATTATTTTATTGCGGTCGGAAGATAGGTGTGAAATCCTGCTCCCTCTTGACTATAGAAGGTACAGGTCATATCTTTCCCCGCACTGACAATGATGGAGAGGGTAGTGCCGGACAAAGTCCCTGTATCATTACCATCAACACAAGTGACCTCTGTTAAACGAAATCCACTCACGGGGTTTTCGGTGATTGTATAACTGCCTGGGGTTAACCCAGGAAAAGTAATCGTCTGACTGGTTAAGTCAGTTGGACTAGCTTCGTGATCTAGATTAAATGTAGCGCCACTAGGTAACGAACTTGTAAAGGTGAAATCTGTCCCGTCCGCAGGGTCGGCTTCTTTGGCGATCGTTAGGGTGCCTGTTAGGGGGGGCTTGTAAGCCCATAACTCCATACCGGTGAGAGGGTCACCGTTCGCTCTAAAAAACAGGGTATTGTTAACATTGGTCAGATCGCTTGAAGCTCCACCCCAACTATAAAAAAGATCTTTAACCAGCATAGTCCCCTCAGGAGAACCATCACTTTTCCATAATTGTACAAAATCCGCATCATCATTATGTGCGTTGAAGAAGATTGTCCCATTTACATTGATCAAACGATATAAATATGATGTCCAACCACGCTCAAGCTCCTTGACAAGGACGGTGCCTGATACAGTTCCATCACTCTTCCATAGTTCGAAACTTCTGCTGTCATCATCAGAGATGAAGAAGAGCGTCCCATTCACATTTATTAAATTCTTTGCTACACCATGTGTAATAAAGTAGTTGATGTTTTTGACCATCACCGTACCGGCTGCGGTGCCATTACTTTTCCAAAGTTCGGCACCAAAGGTTTCTCTCTTATCAACAACAAAGAATAACGTGCTCCCAATACTAAATAGATTTTCTGGGTAGGATGATGTGCTGCCGGGTCCAATATCCTTGACAACAACAGTCCCCTCGGCCGTGCCATCACTTTTCCATAACTCTTCCCCATGAATAGCATCAGTCGCGACAAAGAAAAGGGTGCCATCAGCATTGGTTAAGTAGTCTATATCAGCACCAATATAATCAATGTCAGGATCAATATCTTTGACGAGGGTAGTCCCAGCCGCCGTGCCATCACTTTTCCATAGCTCTTGGCCATGTATCCCATCATACGCTGTAAAGAAGAGCGTGCCATTCACATCAGTTAGCTTACGCGGGGCTGACGAATCACTGCCAGGGCGGATATCCTTAACGAGGACTGTTCCTTCCTCAGTCCCATCACTTTTCCAGAGTTCTTCGCCGTAGACATCATCATCTACTACAAAAAATAAGGTGTCGTTGACGTTCGCAAAGTTTGGTTTGTCAACCCAATATGAAAAGGGTAACGCTTTAATCAGTATTGTCCCCTCAGATGTACCATCACTTTTCCATAAACCATCTGTCGCGAAAAAGTAAAGCTCATTATTAACACCAGTCATGAGGTGTACGTCTGCGTCCTTCCAACCGACACGCATGTCTTTAAGAAGGAAGGTTCCTTCCTCCGTACCGTCACTTCTCCACAGCTCTTTCCCATGGACGCCGTCATCTGCGGCAAAAAAGAGTAGGTCATTGACGCTGGTAAACTGATCTGCATCGGAAGAATATGAGGCTGGTGTAACATCAATCACATGGGTCCCCTCGGCTGTCCCATCACTGACCCACAACTCTTTACCATGAATGTCATCATCCGCGATAAAAAAGAGGATGCCGTTAATATTGATAAAAGAGGAGAACTCTACTTTTCCTGTGCTAGAACGAATATCCTTGACTAAAACCGTACCCTCAGACGTGCCATCACTTTTCCACAGCGCCTCCCCAAGATCACCTTGATGAGCCGTAAAGAAAAGCGTACCGTTGACATCGGTCAAGTTAGATGGATATGAACCATCGTTATCAGGATTTATATCTTTAACTAACTTTGTACCATCGGTAGTCCCATCACTTTTCCACAATTCATAATTACGAATACTACCTTGTCTGGCTCTAAAAAAAAGAGCGTCGTTAAACTTGATCATATTTTTTTGAGTCGTACTTAAAGATCCTAGTTCGATGTTTTTGACAAGCACAGTCCCGTTGGTAGTCCCATCACTTTTCCACAACGCTTTATAATTGGTCTCAAAAAAAAGAGTACCATTAATATTTGTAAAATACGCGAGTTCGGAACTCCCTTTGCCCGGAGTGATATCCTTAACGAGGACTGTTCCTTCCTCAGTCCCATCACTTTTCCATAGCTCTCGGCCATGAGTCCCATCATTCGCTATAAAGAAGAGGGTGCCATTCACATCAACAAGATTGGTGGGGGCTGAACCGCTACTATCAGGATATATATCTTTGACAAGCACAGTCCCGTTGGTAGTCCCATCACTTTTCCATAGCTCAGTACCATAGATGCTACTTCTCTCAACTGTGAAAAAGAGTGTTCCATTTACATTAACTAAGTGATTTATAGTTAACCAGTCGCTTCCAGGCTCAATATCTTTTACAAGGGCCGTTCCCGCTTCTGTGCCATCACTTTTCCACAATTCTTTACCATGAATCCCATCATCCGCTAGAAAAAAAAGTGTCCCATTGACATTGATTAAAGATTCGGGGTATGACCCCTCACCCCCAGGATTAATATCTTTAACCAAAACTGTTCCCTCGGCCGTGCCATCACTTTCCCATAGCTCATAACCAGTATCACCCTCAGCGACAGCGAGAAATAGGGTCCCATTAACATTAATCAGGTCTCTGATGCGTGAGCTATTGTATGAATTTGAGTCTTCAAAGAATGTTCTAACCTGAACTGTCCCTTCGGCCGTGCCATCACTTTTCCATAAGACCTCATCACTACCATAAGAATTATGTGCTACGAAGTAAAGCAATCCATTAAAGTTGGTTAAATATTTTGGGTTAGAGTTAAATGTCTTTTCATTAATATTTTTAACAAGATAAGGCTCTGGCTCATCAGCTGAGGTAGTTAGAGACATTATCTGAATAAAAATAAGAGCAGATAATACTGCTACGACAATTTTTTTTGTGTACATATCTGTATTTCTCTCTCCGCTTAAAGTAAATGGTCAATTTCAGTAGATCACAGATTGAGGGTTGAGATGAGTAGGAATAGCCATAACAACGCCATAAATAGCTTCAATAGAACGAATAAGAAAGCGAGAAAA
>JANQQF010000134.1 GCA_028285035.1 Phycisphaerae bacterium | reverse complement strand
CAATCTTGACCCTGTCGCCATCATTACCCGTCTTTGGCCTAAATTTCAGCTTGACCCTCTCTATGAAAAAGTTCTGTTTTCATTCTGATACCAGTATAGGTAATGATAAATGCCTATAAAACCACAAAGGATGATACATATAATTCCGAAAAATCGATATGCGTCCATTGGGTAGCCTGTTTTATATTTTTGATATGATAAATGTGAAGAGGTACGATTTTTTGTAGAAATAGGACGTTTTGCGATAAAACTGTAAATGAAATAGAAGCCAAAATGAAAAAGTGGAGTTCGAAAGTGCACTTTCGAACTCCACTTTTTATCTAAATTTACGGATGATTAATAATCGTCATTGTGAGGATTTCTGCCTGCAGCCTCTCAACTCAAACTCACTTGCCCCTCCGCTTGTGCCCACTGCATTGTGTACAAATTGTAATAGCGACCCTGGCGAGCCAGTAGCTCTTGATGGGTGCCCATTTCGACGATTTGGCCGTGGTCGAGGACGACGATTTTGTCGGCATTGACGATGGTGCTGAGGCGGTGGGCGATGATGAAGCTGGTACGGCCTTCGAGTAAGCGTTCGAGGGCATCTTGAATTTGTTTTTCGGTGGCCGTGTCTACACTGCTGGTAGCCTCATCCAAGATCAGGATGCGCGGGTCGGCAAGAAGGGCACGGGCGAAGGAGATAATTTGACGTTGCCCGACACTCAAACTGACCCCGTTTTCGCCGACGGGGGTTTGATAGCCCTCTGGTAACCTTTCGATGAACCCATCCGCCCCCACAGTTTTTGCGGCCTCAATCACTTGCTCATCCGTAGCATTCAGATAACCATAACGGATGTTGTCGGCGATGGTGCCACCAAAAAGGAAGGTATCCTGGAGAACAATGCCCATTTGGGTGCGAAGGCTGGCTTGCGTCACGGCTCGGAGATCGTAGCCGTCGATTTTGACTGCGCCTTCAGTTACATCAAAGAAGCGAGATAGCAGACGGATCATCGTACTTTTGCCAGAGCCGGTTTCGCCCACCAAAGCAATCCGCTCTCCTGGATTAGCCTTTAGGGATAAGCCCCGAATGACTGGCTCGCCATCTTTGTAACTAAAGTAGACATTTTCAAAATTGACTGTCCCCTCGATGTGGGGCAATTGTTTGCTGTCGGCTGGGTCCGCCAATTCCGGTTTGGTATCGAGTAGGTTAAAAAGACGCTCGCTGCCGGACATCGCCTGCTGGAAGGTGTTGTAGCGCTGGGCCAGTTCACGAATGGGGTCAAAGAAACGATCGATATAAAGCACGAAAGCGACGAGCGTTCCGGCGGTGAGTAGGTCTTGAATGACCAGCCAGCCCCCAAAACCGACGACCAAGGCAGTGGCCAATGAACCGAGAAAGTCGATGCCAGGTAAGAAGGTGGCTGTCAGCCAGGCCGCTCGGACGTTGGCTTCCAAAAAGGATTGATTGAGATCATCAAAATGCTGGGCATTGCGCTTTTCCCGGGTAAAGCTTTGGGTCACCCGGATCCCCGTGATTGACTCGTTTAAATAACCACTGATTAGCGATTGTCGTCGTCGTGACGCACGATAAGCCTCGCGCACTCGCACACGCCAAAAATTAGCGAGGATGATGACAAAGGGAACGACCGCAAAAGTGATCAAGGCCAGCCGCCAATTCAGGGTTAACATAGCTAAAATGATCCCCGATAAAATGAAGACCGAGCGCGCCATTCCAGTGATGGACCACGTGACAAAATCTTGCAAGGCCCCAACATCGCTGATCAGACGACTCATCAGGCGGCCTACGCTGTAATTATTATGAAAGGATAGGGATAGTCGATGCAGGTGGCGGAAGACCGCACTCCTAATATCGGCGATAACCCGTGCACCCACATAAGCCATCGTGCGAATACGGGCTCGATTGGTCACCCACTCGACAACCGAGACGATGGCAAAGAGGATGATCCAATTTCGCAAAATGGGCCAAGAGCCAGTGCGAATACCATCATCAATGGCCCGTCCGATGATCCACGGACCAGCCACGCTTAAAATGGAGGCGGTGGACATAAATATAATGGAGAGAATGAGCTGTCTCCGATAGGGTAGGATGTAGCCAAACAGCCGCCCCATCAAGGCCCCATCGTAAACCCGGCCTAGCGTGTCCGCATCTTCATCAGGAAGTAAATCCTGAATGCGGGCTTCACGCTCCTGCCGTGCCTTTTCCTCGGCTGAGAGATCGCGCTGTTTGCGTGATTTTCCATTCAGTTGATGTCCGTTCAGATGACCGTTTTGTTGCGTCATTGGATACCTCCCATAACCACTCGATTGGCAGCAACCTCTTCTTGATCTTTCAACTGCAAATCATAAATTTCTCGATACAAGCCCTCTTGCACTAATAACTCATCGTGGGTGCCTCGCTCAATAATGCGACCTTGATCCAAAACGAGAATGATGTCCGCATTTTTCAGGGTTAACAATCTTTGGGCAATCACAATCGTGGTTCGCCCCTCCATTAAAGTCGCCATCGCTTGCTGGATGAGATACTCTGTTTCAGTGTCGACACTGCTGGTGGAGTCATCCAGAATGAGGATGCGGGGATTGCGCAACAAGGCCCGGGCAATCGCCACCCGCTGCTTTTGCCCGCCGCTTAGGGTGACCCCACGCTCCCCGACCAACGTTTGATATTGGGCGGGGAATTCGGTGATGAATTTGTGCGCTCCCGCTGCTTTGGCCGCGATTTCGATTTCCTCAAGGGAGGCATCGGGACGCCCATAGGCGATATTTTCGGCGATGGTTGTGCTGAAAAGAAATGGATTTTGCAGTACCATCCCAATTTCTTCCCGTAAACTTGTCAGGGTGATGCGGCGAACATCAATATCATCGATCAAAATTTCACCCTGGGTCGGGTCGTAAAAGCGGGGAATGAGGTTGGTGATGGTTGATTTACCCGAGCCTGTCAATCCCATCAAGGCCACGGTTTGGCCCGCCTCTACGGTAAAGTTGATGCCTTGTAGGACTTGTTTGTCATCATAGGCAAAATCAACATCCTTAAATTGGATGTGCCCTTTGATAGTCTCAGGTGAAATGGCATCAGGGGCTTCTGAAATTTCGTTTGGCTTATCCAATATTTCAAAAACGCGACCTGCACTGGCTCCGGCAGTTGAAGCCAGATTGACCAAGAAGCCAATTCGCTGGATTGGGCCATTGAGCAACAGAATGTAGGAGATCATCGCAAAGAGAGAGCCGATGGTAATCTCACCGATTAAAGCGCGGGGACCACCAAACCAAAGCAGGAGAAATACACTACTGGCCAAGACAAAGGTGAAGAAAGGCCAATTATTCCCCCACACTTTGATAATACGATGCCGATCATCAAACCAGATTTCATTTTGTTGATCAAATTTCTCTAGCTCATACGGCTCGCGGGCAAAGGCTTTGACGACCCCAATCCCGGTCATACTTTCCTGCATCGTTGTGGCCAGGATGCCCATCTGTTCCTGCAAACGCTTGAACATTGGGCGAACAACAGACCCAAATCGAATGGTGGCAAAGGCGAGGATAGGGATTGGAATTAGGGCAAGCGCCGCTAATTCGGGATTTTCTAGCGTCATTGCGATGACAACCCCCACAATTAAAAGGATGGTGGCAATCAAATCACGTAACCCCACACCCACAAATTGCTCGGTCTCACGTAGATCGGCAGTGGCCCGACTCATGAGGTCGCCGGTCTGAGCTTTATCATAAAACGCGAAGGGCAAACTTTGTAGTTTGTCATACAACGCATTGAGCAAATCATAGGCTACTCTGTGAGTTAACCATAGACCGGTGTAAACCAAGCCAAAGGCAACGATCCCTAAAAAGACAGCCAAACCTAAAATAATGCCACCTGCCGTAAAGAGGGTACTGGCTTGTCCCGTTGCCAACCCAGTATCAATGGCATCTTTGATAATTTGAGGTACATACAGTTTTAGTGCGGTACCAAGAAGCATACAGACATATGACAGTAATACATATGGCCAGTAAGGGGTGAGATACCCTAATAGCCGTCGATAAACACCAAGATTTTTTACCATAGCTACCTCTCTGAAAAGATAAGTCTGGAAACCGAAAAATCCTTTCGGGTTTCGAAAATTTTGAACAACAAGAATTACGTCTCAATGGATCCACAACTGGTTTACTTAATGAACAACAAAACACCTCTTTGTTATGCGGCAGCAGGGGCACAAAAAAGAGGGGTTATAAATGGGTTATTTAGAAAAATTTGTCAGTTGGATGATTTAGGTAGAACGGATCGGGGTGCTAAGACTAATGTCTAGCTTCTCAATTTCGTGATGTCATCGGTGAATACGCAAAATTGAGAGTGCAGATGATGATTGATGTAGCAAGAGTTTTAAGAGAAATTAAAGAAAAGTTATAAGAAATTTAAGAATTGGTTTAAGATTCAAACCAGATTCAAACTTTTAAATGATATAGTAGTAAAGTACTAACTAGATAATCCCCTGAAAATAGTGCAGAAATAGAGATTATAAGATAATTGTTAAGAAAATCAAGTGTTTTTCTGCACAAATTTTATTTTTAGAAAGCTCTCTTAATTTTCGATACAGTTATTTGTCTAATTAAAGTTTGGCTCATGAGTAGAAAAGGTGCAGAGATGGTAAAATAAAGAAAAAGAAAAGGATAGGACAACAGGATGGAATTTCCGATCCAAGAATTGTTAGATT
>JANQQF010000133.1 GCA_028285035.1 Phycisphaerae bacterium | reverse complement strand
GGGTACAGCTGACATCGCCGGTACCTTGGGCAGCATTCAGGATAAATTGATCGCTGACTCTAGCATCGACGCCGTTTTGGCCCTCAACCCTGACGTTGGTGTTGCCGCTAAAGATGCAATTGCTGCAGCTGGCACTGGCCAAATGCTCGGGACATTCGACTTGAGTCCTGACGTATTGGACGCTATTGACGCTGGCGAAATTATGTTTGCTATCGATCAACAGCAATATCTCCAAGGGTACCTGCCTGTTATCATCTTGTACCTGAACAGCACCAACTTGAACGTTGTTGGTGGTGGAAACCCAGTTCTAACTGGTCCTGGCTTTGTTGATGCTAGCAATGCTGCCAGCGTTAAAGCTCTCGCTGACGGTGGTACTCGCTAAGTTCTAACTAACATACGGGGTGAGAAAAAACTCTCACCCTGTATTTCTTCCTTATCTGTGTCTGGCTTTCGCCAAAAGTCTTAGAAATTGCTCAAGGAGAGGCTTAATGACAACGGCAACACCGGCTGTAGCCGATGAACGTGTCGCAAATATCGGTCTTATTAGAAAATTATTACTTCGCCCTGAAGTTGGCGCGTTTCTCGGGGCAGCTGCAGTTTATATTTTTTTCTCAACGGTCGCTAGTGAAAATTTCCCGACTGTGGGTGGGGCTGCTCGCTTTTTAGATCCTGCATCAACGTTAGGCATCATGGCTGTGGCGGTTGCTTTGTTGATGATTGGCGGTGAGTTCGATCTTTCCGCTGGGACATTAACTGGATCAACTGGACTCATCATGGGGATGTTGGGTGCTGAGGCAGGCTGGGACATTTGGACATCTATGCTGGCAGCCCTAGCTTTTGCTTTGGCTGTTGGTTTTCTCAATGGTTACATGGTTGTACGGACAGGGTTACCTAGTTTTATTGTGACCCTTGGTGCCTTTTTTATTCTAAGAGGGGTTAATGTTGGGGTCACCCGTTTAGTGACCGATGAGGTCCGGGTCAACGATATTGACGAGGTTCTTGGGTTTCAAACAGCTCGTCTCATATTCAATAGTGAAATTCCAATGTTAGGGACGGTGTTCCGAACCTCGATTATATGGTGGATCGCTCTCGCCTTAATCGCCACCTGGATTTTATTACGAACCAAATGGGGCAACTGGATTTTCGCAGTTGGTGGCGACGCAAACGCCGCACGTAGTGTTGGTGTTCCTGCCGCCCGGGTAAAAATCGCCTTGTTTATGACGACAGCTGGTGCCGCTTGGTTAGTTGGTATTATGACCGCGCTACGATTACGATCAGCCGTTGCCAGTCAAGGGATTGGTCAAGAATTTATTTATATTATCTCTGCCGTTATTGGTGGATGTCTTCTGACGGGTGGTTATGGTTCAGCGATTGGGGCCTCTCTAGGAGCTCTGATTTTTGGAATGACCCGAACGGGTATTGTTTTTGCTGGTTGGGACACGGATTGGTTCTTTGCTTTCTTAGGCGCGATGCTCCTTTTGGCGGTTGTTGTCAATGATTACACCCGTAAGCGTGCTGAAGCTGTTAATTTGGGCTCAATAAAAGGAAGCAAGAAGGATGATGACGATGAAGGAGGCGGAACATGAGTCAGCCGATTTTAGAAGTTCGCAATATCTCTAAGCTCTTTGGCAGCGTTATTGCCCTCCAAGATGTATCAGCCCACGTTTACCCCGGCGAGGTTACTTGTTTATTGGGCGACAACGGGGCTGGAAAATCAACACTCATTAAAACCTTATCTGGTGTTCACAAACCAACCAGTGGTGAGTATTTATTTGAAGGCAGGCCTGTTGATTTTAATTCGCCACGTGATGCCCTTGATGCCGGAATTGCCACAGTATATCAGGATTTAGCCTTGGTTCCGCTCATGTCAATTTGGCGCAACTTCTTTCTTGGCTCAGAGCCAACAAAAGGTTGGGGACCATTTAAACAATGGGATATGGAGTTCGCCAAGCGCACCGTACGGGAAGAGATGGCAAAAATGGGGATTGATATTCGTGATCCCGAGCAACCTGTCGGCACCATGTCTGGTGGGGAGCGTCAATCGGTAGCCATTACTCGCGCAATCTACTTTGGCGCGAAAGTCCTCATTCTTGATGAGCCAACCGCGGCGCTTGGGGTAAAGCAGGCTGGGACGGTCTTACGTTACATTGTTCAAGCCAAACAACGGGGTTTGGGTGTTGTCTTTATTACCCATAACCCTCACCATGCTTACCCGGTTGGGGATCACTTTGTCATTTTACGTCGCGGTCGTGTTTTTGGTGATTATCGTAAAGATGAAGTCACCAGCGACGAACTCGTAACAATGATGGCAGGTGGGGCTGATTTGGCTCGACTTCAAGATGAATTAGCTGCAATGCAAGCGTAATATAGCCATCGACTAGATATAAAAATGAGACTAGGTTTGTAGTAACCTCAGCGCTGCTGACGTTTTATTACAAACCTTCTTTTTTCGCGAATTTTATTGGTAAAACGGATCATCTATGAATACAGAAATTCAGGTTGGTGTTATTGGCACAGGTCGAATGGGGCAGCGTCACGCCCACAATCTGACACACCAAGTTGTTGGGGCACGAGTTTCAGCCATAATGGACATCGATGAAGGTCGTGCTTCAGCTATCGCCGCAGAGTGCGGGGGGGCAAACGTCTTTACGGATGCTTCCGCGTTGATAAACGACGCTAATGTTGATGCTATCGTTATCGTGTCGCCAGACCCAACGCACGCTGCACTTACTCTAGAGTGTTTAACCGCACAAAAACCTGTTTTGTGCGAAAAACCATTAGCAACAACGATGGACGATGCCCAAAAGGTCCTTGATGCCGAAGTCGCTTTGCGACGCCGTCTCGTCCAGGTCGGGTTGATGCGCGAGTATGATTTGGCCCACCAGGCTGTGAAAAGAGCCATTACGCAAGGTGACATCGGCCGACCTTTGATGTTTCGTGGGGTACACAACAATCTCGGTCTTGGCTCAACCCGAACGACAGAGGATGTTATTATCAACTCCGCAATTCATGATATTCACTCAGCGCGTTGGATGATAGGCGATGAAGTAGAGCGGGTCTATGTGCAGCGGGTTGTTGCCGAGGAGTCTGATCCAGCCACCTGTCGCTTCTTGTGCGTTCAGATGACCTTTCGGGGCGGTGCTTTAGCCACGATTGAGTTGAACGCAGACTCCAATTATGGCTATGAAGTGTTTGTCGAAATTGTCGGCGAGCAAGGAACAATACAGAGCAACTCATTGGAAAGTCCCATTCTACGCAAAGCCGGAACAAGCAGCCAAGCTGTTGAGCCTCATTGGCTAGATCGCTTTGACCCAGCTTATATTCGTGAGATGCAGACCTGGGCTCAGTCCGTATTGAATAATACGCCAACTGGACCAAGTGTTTGGGATGGCTACATTTCACTGGCCATCGCTGAGGCTTGTATTGAGTCAGCAGCCACCGGGCAACCTGTAACCTTACCAAAAACAAATCCGCCAAATTTGTACCAGCAAGCCAGCACTTAAATAATGTGGCAACGACGTTATTTTATTGCCATTACAGCAATCATTTTTTTGGGGCTACTGATTGTTATGGCTTCAATACGTCGGCAGCCAATAGAACCGCCTAACTTATTATTTGATGGATCTGTGGCTGGAGATTTTCAGGATTTGGCTGAAGAGACGTGGCAGGCATTTCTCATTGCGTTTGAAGGCAGAATCGGCTGTTTTAGCGATGTCACGCTAAAAGCCACCGAAACATTGGGCAATCGAGCGCTTTATGATCCAGCCACATCAACTGTAACTGTTCGTGTCCCGGCAACACCAGCCCTATTAAAAGGGGCACTCATTCACGAATGGGCCCATCACCTGGAAATTCAGTGTGAAGCACACCAACAAATGAGGGAGCCATTTCTACTTGCCCAAGGATTGACCGCTGATACGGCTTGGCGACCTGAGCAAACCTATCGGGATATACCTTCAAGTCAGTGGGCCAGTATTCCATCAGAGCAGTATGCTGAGGCAGCAATTATTGTCGTGCTTGGCGCTCGACAGATTCCGACTTTGGCCCGTGTCTCGCCTGAAGCCATTGAGGTTGTGAGAGCGTGGGCTGCTGGGAAATCTAAATTTTAACTCAATATAGAGAAAGACAACTTACAATGTTCAAAATTTGGTTTGAACGAGCAAATCCTAAATTTGCTTATCTTTTAGAAGGTGTGGCCGAGCCAATTGGTCCGGCAGACCTCACTTCAGATAATCCTTATCACACGATGACTGAGGCTGATGGAGTTATTGCCTCCGCCTTGCCCTATACCGCTGAGGCAATGGACCAAGCGCCAAATCTTAAAATCATCTCCCGAACCGGCATTGGCTATGACAAAGTTTCGATCCCTGACGCGACAGCGCGGGGTATCGCTGTATGCAATGCCCCAGATGGGCCGACCTACTCAACGGCTGAACAAGCAATCCTGTTGATGATGGCCGCAGCTAAATTACTACGTCAGGCAGAACGAAAGCTGCGTGAAGGTGGCGGTAATTTTTATGCTAACCATAATGGTATTGAACTCTATGGTAAAACGCTTGGTTTGGTTGGTTTGGGGCGGATTGGACGTCATGTTGCGCAGATCAGTCGCGCAATGGGAATGAAGATCATTGCCTATGATCCCTATGTGGCGAGTGAGCAAGCTGCTGCACTGGGTGTCGAACTTGCTCCCAGTTTGGAGTATGTTCTAGCCAATGGGGATATCGTTTCGCTTCACATTCCCTTGATGGATAGCACAAAACAGTTGATGAATGCCGAAAGATTTGCTCAAATGAAACCAGGGTCAGTATTTGTCAATGTGTCACGCGGTGGATTAGTTGACGAGGCGGCACTACTGGAAGCCCTTGATAATCAATATATTTTTGCAGCGGGTCTTGATGTCACCGACCCGGAGCCTGCCCATCCTGATAATCCCCTACTTCATCGTGATAATGTTGTGGTTACACCACACATTGCATCAGCCACATTTGCTGGAAAGGATCGCATCAGCGAAATGGCCATTCGGCAAGTGGTTCAATATTTAAAAGGAGAACGTCCCCCAAACCTGATTAATCCAGAGGTTTGGAAAGGATAAAATTGAAGATGAGTACAGAGATTGGTATTGGTGTGATTGGAATGGGCTGGATGGGGCAAGCTCACAGCCGTTCATATAAGCAGGTCGCTTTGCGCTTTCCACAAAGCGAGCTACGACCTCGTTTGGTAATATGCTCTGATAATGTGGCAGAACGTGCAGAACAGACTCAGCAAACCATCGGCTTTGCGGAAAGCACAACCGATTGGCAGGAAGTCATTGCGCATCCTGACGTCCAAATCGTTAATATCACCACGCCAAATAACCTTCATCAGGAAATCGGCCAGGCCGCAGCTAACGCAGGAAAACATATTTTTTGCGAGAAGCCAGTGGGCCGCACCCCGGAAGAAACGGCGGCGATTGCAAAAATCGTTCGGGATGCTGGGGTTAATAGCTGTGTAGGCTACAACTACCGCTGGGCACCAATGGTGCAAGAGGCCCGAAACCGAGTTCAGGCTGGTGAAGTCGGGGACATCACTCACTATCGGGGACGATTCTTCTCAATGTATGGCAGCAATCCGTTCGGGTTGCTCTCATGGCGGTTCAATTTTGACGTGTCCGGTTATGGCGTACTCGGGGACATCATGTCCCATGTCGTAGATATGGCACTCTTTGTCGCAGGCCCCATCAAACGCGTCAGCAGCCAAGGCCACACCTTCATCCCTGAGCGTCCCAAACCCATCCCTGGCAAAGGCACTCATTATTCAATCGGGCAACCAGGGGATCCAACGGGTCCGGTCAGCAATGAAGACTATGTAGGGGCAATGGTCGAATTTGAAAATGGCGCACGTGGCACATTTGAGGCCTCCCGAACCATCTTTGGCCCGAAAAATCAATATATCTTCGAGTTAAACGGCACGAAGGGGGCCATCAACTGGGACTTTGAGCGAATGAACGAGTTGCAGGTGTACGCCCCAGGTGATGATTTTAGCCACAACGGTTACATGCGCTTAGTCGGTGGAGATCAATATCCATATCACGGTAACTTTGTGCCAGGCGAAGGCTCAGGCATCGGCTATGAGGATTTGAAGGTCATCGAAGCCTACGAATTTCTACAGTCTATTGCCAATGACACCCCACACGCACCTGGGCTTGAAGCTGCCTTGGCCGTAGCCAATGTAAATGCAGCAATGACTCGTTCTTGGGAGAGTGGACAGTGGGAGGATGTAACTCCACTGTTATCGGAATAGCACACTTCAAGTAATCTTCAATGAGAGAATTTTGACATTTCAAAAAGAATAATGTAATCTTGTTCCACGTTGTGCACACGTGTGCACAACGTGGAACAACCAACTATTATACGTATAGCCCGACCTCAACATCCACAGCAACTGTTTGGGTCGGTATACGACTTCTCCTTGAATAGCGAATTCGGCCAGTTAGGGCCATAAACAGTTCTAACTGGTTTGAATTCGCGCCTCTGGGATCGAAGTGATAAATAACTAACATCAAAGGAGATATTATGCCGTTACACAATCAACCTACAATTCGCCTAACGATGGCGCAGGCTATCGTGAAATATTTGGCCAACCAATACAGTGAGCGAGATGGCGTTGAACGCAGATTTATTCCCGCCATGTTTGGCATTTTTGGCCACGGAAATGTCGCAGGTTTGGGGCAAGCCTTACAAGAGGATGCGGGGGAAACCCTGACCTTTATGCAGCCCCACAATGAACAATCGATGGTACACACCGCCAGCGGTTTTACCAAGGCGAATCGACGATTGCAAGCCTTGGCCTGTACCAGTTCAATTGGACCAGGCGCCACAAATATGTTAACGGGCGCAGGTACAGCCACGCTCAATCGACTGCCGGTTCTCCTGTTCCCTGGCGATTACTACACCACGCGTCATCAAGGACCGGTTCTACAGCAGCTCCAACATCCCGTTTCAATGGATGTCAGCGCAAACGACGCCTTCCGCCCCTTGAGCCGCTTCTTTGACCGCATCTCCCGTTCAGAGCATTTATTAACCGCCCTGCCAGAGGCAATGCGCGTGATGACCAATCCGGCTGATACCGGGGCCTGTACGATTGCCATTCCACAAGATTTGCAAGCCCACGCTTACGATTATCCAGCCCATTTCTTCAAGAAAATGGTGTGGCGCATCGAACGTCGCCCGCCGGAAGTACAACGCATTGCTGAGGTCATTGAGCTACTCAAATCAGCCGAACGACCGTTCCTGATGGTTGGGGGTGGTGTTATCTATTCAGAGGCAGAAGCGCAACTCAAAGCATTCGCAGAAACGTTTGGTATCCCAGTTGGGGAGACAATGGCGGGTAAAGGGGCGATGGATTACACCTCGCCGATGGCCTTGGGTGGGGCAGGTGTCACGGGCACCGCCTCAGCCGGGCACTTGATGGAAAAAGCAGATCTCGTTATCTGTATCGGAACTCGTTTGACCGATTTTTCAACTGGCTCTCACTCTGCATTCCAACATCCCGACGTCAAGTTTGTCGGCATCAACGTTGGTGGCTTTGATGCCCATCGTCTAGGCGCGATCCCAGTCGTCGCTGATGCTCAAGTTGCGCTAACAGCCTTGCACGAAGCGGCTCAAGCGGCGGGTATAAACCCAAATGAGGCCTATGTGGCAGAAGTTGCTCAAGAAAAGGCCGCTTGGGAGGAAACCTGTGCGAATGAAGCATTTGTCCAGCATGATGGCGAAATTATGAACCAAATTCAGGTGCTCCACGCGGTCAATGAACAGGCCCAACCCGGCGACACAATTGTCACAGCAGCCGGTGGACCTCCCGGCGACTTGCACCAGCTATGGGATACGAGCAACGGACGAAATTGTCATCTTGAGTTTGGCAATTCCTGTATGGGGTATGAAATTCCGGCCAGTCTCGGCGTGCGGATGACACAAGGCCCGGATGGAGAGGTGTTCTGCTACATCGGCGATGGCACCTACTTGATGCAACCCACAGAATTGATAACCGCAATGCAGGAAGGCTTGAAAGTTACCGTTATTCTCATCAACAACCACGGCTTCCAAATTATCCGCCGTCTGCAAATGGCCCGGGCTGGCGTTAGTTTCGGCAATGAGTTCCGTGGGCGTAACGAAGATGCCAACCGACTAGAAGGCGAGTATCTTCCGATTGATTTTGTCAAAAATGTCGAGAGTATGGGGGGCCGTGGCTGGCGGGTTACAAACCTAGAAGAGTTAGATGTCGCATTGAAAGAAGCTCGCGAAGTCCGAGATCAGGTCTGTTTAATTGAATGTGAGGTTGAAAAACACCGATATGGCCTGGACTCAGCCGTATGGTGGGACGTTGCGCCAGCAGAAGTATCCAAAGCATCAGAAACACAAGCCAGCCGCGAACAGTATGAAACCGATCGCTTTAATTTGCAGAAATTCTATTATTAGAATTTCACGAACCAAATAAAACAACCAAACTTTAGACGCACCAAAGAAGGTGAGGTTTTAAGTGGGAAAAACAGAATATGCACCATTAGCAGATGTACGAAAAGAGAAAAAAGTAAGGTGGTTGCGTCCGAAGATTGAACAAGCCAAGTTACGAGAGCTGAACAGGCGCAGTGATGCACAGGGATGGTTTCAAGCGGGAGGGCATCTTGGCATTTGGATCGTAACGGGCGCAATCGTCTACTATTTTTGGTCGCAGGCACTTTGGATACCGTTTCTAATTGCTCTATTTTTCCACGGTACAGTAGCTAGTTTCTTTGTCGGTATTGCCCCTCATGAATTAGGGCACGGCACAGTTTTTAAGACCAAGATTCTCAACAAAATCTTTCTTTACATCTACAGTTGTCTAGCCTGGTGGAATCCTTTTGACTATGCAAGTAGCCACACCTATCATCATCGGTATACACTTCACCCAGAGGGCGATCGAGAAAACCTGCTTCCAATCTCTCCATTGGTTGGGCCATTCTTTTTAGTACAACTGCTCACAATCAACCTCCTTACTCAACCAGGGCGAACTTTTGGTAAAGGTGGCTTCCTTTCAACCATTTACGTCACAACTTTAGGCACTTTTGGATGGGTGTCGTCGTTGGATATTCCAAGCCAAGAGTGGTTACAAACTCTACACGAGGATCAGCCCGAGGAGCATCAAAAAGCTATTTGGTGGGATCGTTTTCTTTTGTTGTTTCATGGTCTTGTCATTCTTGCCTCAATTTTAAGCGGCTACTGGGTCTTTATATTTATCATTTCACTCTCTCCGTTTATCGGGAATTGGGGAGGGTATTCGCTCGGGATGACCCAACACACCGGACTAAAAGAGAATGATGATGATTTTCGGAAATGTGTCCGATCGGTCAAGGTCAATTCGTTAGCCGAGTTTTTATATTGGCGGATGAATTGGCATACGGAGCATCATATGTTTGCGGGAATACCTTGTTACAATCTAAAAAAACTTTACTACGAGATTGCGGATCAAATGCCAGAGCCACGCACCCTGGTCCAAGCTTGGCAAGAGATGCGGGAGACCTGGTATCGGCAACAGGAAGACCCTGATTATTACTTTGATACCCCCGTCCCCGCAATTGCTGAGGCTAAACAGAGACGCCGTTCTGATGATAACTTAGAAAGTTCGATCGGAGATTTAGCGCCAAAAGGGTTGCAGCAGAGCAACTAGATTTGCCAGGAATAAATTCAACAATCATTTGGGAGTCAACATGATAAAACTAGCAAATGCGCCCTGCTCCTGGGGTGTCATAGAAAATATTGAAGGGGATCGAGGTGGGTACACGCAAGTCCTCGATGAAATGCAAGAAACAGGCTATGCTGGGACAGAGTTAGGGGATTGGGGATTTATGCCCACGAATCCTGACGTACTGTGGCCAGAGCTAGAAAAACGCAACCTAAAGTTGTTGGCATCGTGGGTTAGCGTCTCGCTAATTGATGAGACCAACCACGCTCAGAATGAGGCCGAGGCCGTTCGTACAGCAAAGCTTCTCGCGGCAGTTGGCGGCTCAGACAACATCATCGTCTTGGGAGACAGCCCCTATGCCCATCCAATGCGTAACCAATTCACCGGTCGCATCACTGAAGAGCATGGAATGAATGACGCGCAATGGGAAACCTTTGCCAAAGGGGCGACGCGTGTTGCCGAAGCAGTGAAACGAGAGACGGGTCTGCGCACGGTAATGCATCACCATACAGGCACTTGGGTCGAAACACCTGAGGAAACAGCCCGTTTAATGAAGATGACGGACTCAGATGTACTTGGCCTGGTCTTTGATACGGGTCACTGGCGGTTGGGGGGCGGGGATGATGAAATCGCCGCGATTCACCAATTTGCTGATCGCATCTGGCACGTTCACTTCAAAGATTATGAAGCGAATATTGCAGCGAAAGCTCGGGCGGAAGGATGGGATGGTCCCACGGGTGTTGGGGCTGGCGTATTTTGCGAATTAGGCCAGGGGGCTGTTAATTTTGCTGGGGTGTTAGAAGCACTTAAAGCCATCGGCTATGACGATTGGGTGGTTGTTGAGCAGGATGTTTTGCCCGGAATGGGCGCACCGAAAGAAAGCGCTGCCCGAAATCGGGCTTATTTACGCTCGATTGGATTGTAACCCACAATGAGCCAGCAAAACCTTGATTTAATTACCTTGGGGCGGGTCTCAATGGACCTCTTTTCAGAGCAACTCGGTGCCCCGTTTATCGAAATAGAGAGTTTTTCAACCAGCGTTGGTGGTAGCCCAACCAACATCGCCATTGGCACCAGCCGCCTGGGGCTTCAATCAGCCGCCTTTACCGCCGTTGGCGATGATGAGGTTGGTAAATTTGTTCGTAACTATCTGCAAAAGGAAGGGGTGGTCACCGATTACATCCCCACCAAAGTAGGTACCCGAACAGGTTTGGCTGTCCTGGGCATTCAGCCGCCCGATAAATTCCCGCTAGTTTTTTATCGTGAAAATCCGGCAGACATTCATCTTGACATACATGATGTTATGACCTTGCCCTTTGAGCATAGTCGAGCCTTGTTGTTATCAGGCACCGCTTTGAGCCGAGGCAGTTGTCGTGATGCGACTTTGGTTGCTGCCGAGCAGGCCCAAGCCCACGGCTTAACGATTTTCCACGATCTTGACTTACGCCCCGACCAGTGGACTCACCCTCGTGCTTTTGGCTCAGCCCAGCGCACTTTGTGGCCGTGGCTAAACGTGGTCATTGGGACGGAAGAGGAGTTTTGTGCGGCCCTCTCGCTTGAGGCCGATAATGTTATGTCAGGCGAACGCGTGACAGCTAATCAAAAAGCCGCCTTAGATGATCAACTACCAGCCCTATTTGAACAGCACCCTAATCTCACTGCGTTGATTCTCAAACGAGGGGCTGAGGGGGTCACCATCTTTGCCCGAGAGACCCAGCCCATCAATGTATCAGGGTTTCCAGTCGAGGTTGTAAACACCGTTGGGGCAGGCGATGCGTTTGCCAGCGGGCTGATTTACAGTTGGGCGAAAGGTTCTGACTGGATGAAGGCAGCTCAATTCGCCAACGCGTGCGGGGCTTTGGTGGTCACCCGACACGGCTGTGCTGCTGCAATGCCAACGTTGGATGAAGTTGAGACATTTTTGCAGGATAGACTTATGAAAAGGTCATAGATATGCTCGTTTCATTAAAATCTGTTCTTCAAGCGGCTGAAGCAGGTGGCTATGCCGTCGGGTCCTTCAACGTCGCTAATTTTGAGATGATGGATACGGTGATTCGTACGGCGGCTGAGATGAAATCGCCAGTTATCGTCTCTACCTCATCAGCCGAAGCGCGATATTTTGAGCCAGCCGTAGCCACCAGTATGGCTAAGGCGTTGGTCGAAAAATATCAAACGCCAATCGTGCTTCATCTCGACCATGGTGACTCCTTTGAAATGGCGATGAAATGTATCCGAGCGGGCTACACCTCGGTGATGTACGATGGATCACATCACCCTTTGGCCGAAAACATTCAGATCACAAAGAGGGTCGTCGAGGCAGCCCGCGCCGTAGGTGTCTCTGTGGAAGGGGAAGTGGGCCGAATTCAGGGGGTGGAGGATGACCTTACTGTCAGCGAGCATGAAGCGACCTTGAGCAATGTGGGTGAGGCCACTCGCTTCGCTCAGGAAACAGACGTAAATGCGCTAGCCGTGGCGATTGGTAATGCGCACGGCTTCTACAAGAAAGAACCGAAGCTGGACCTGGAACGCTTACAAGCCATTCGTCAGCAAGCGAATGTGCCAATTGTGTTGCACGGTGGCACGGGTATTCCGGTTGATCAGATCCAAAAAGCCATCACCCTTGGTATTGCCAAAATCAACATCGCCTCCAAAGTACGCCGGGCTTATATGCAATCGATCCACGCGGCCTTAAGCGATGACCCAACAACCACTGAGGTACGAGATATTATGCACGTCGGGAAGGAAGCGATGGCAAATGAGATTAAGGCCAGTATGGAGATGTTGGGGTCAATTGGAAGGTTAGGCGCTTAGTAGAGGGTCTCTTCATGAAAGAAGCGGCAGTCTTGATCCCCATATTTCGTGATAGGGCTGGTGAGTTGCACATCGTTTTGGTCCGCCGAAGCGAAGGTGGAGTTCACGGGGGGCAATTGGCCTTTCCAGGAGGAAAATCGGAGCCACAAGATCGATCAATGTTAGGGACGGCCCTGCGAGAAACCGAAGAGGAAATTGGGTTAGCGTCTACACAAATTACGATCCTTGAACATCTCCCCATCGCGGAAACTCGAACGACAGGCTTTCGGATCTATCCGTTTTTAGGGCGGATCATCCCCCCTGATAAATGGCGGCCTGAAGCGCGGGAAATAGCAGAAGTTATCGAAATCAAAATCGATGACTTTTTCACTCCCACAGCACATCAGGAGGCTATTCTACAATTCCCGACGTGGCCAAAACCTCAATCAACACCCTTCTATCAGATTGGGCCAAACCGCGTCTGGGGGGTAACCTACCGCATACTACACCCATTATTGCCCCAGTTGGTGGCAAATGAGTGGGTATAACTCAACTAACAAGGAAATTCAATGTCTGAAAAAATTAATATCGGGCTAATCGGGGCGGGTCGTATTGGTCGTATTCACGCCGAAGTGTTGGCCTATCGTGTCCCAAATGCAGATTTGATGATGGTGACTGATTACCATGAAGCGGCAGCAAAGGCCTGTGCTGAGGAGTATGGTATTCCAACCGTTACCCCCTCTGCCAAAGAAATTTTTGAGAGCGAAGAAATCGACGCGGTAGCAATTTGCTCCAGCACCGATACGCACGTGCAGTTTATGATTGAAGCGGCCCAAGCTGGGAAGCATATTTTCTGCGAAAAACCAATTGCGCTTGATCTTGGCGAGATTGATAAAGCCTTGGCAGCCATAGATAAAAGTGGGGTCAAATTACAGGTTGGCTTTAATCGGCGATTCCATCCTAACTTCAAACAAATCCGCGATTTAGTGATGAATGGCGATATTGGCACGCCTCACCTTGTGCGGATCAGCAGCCGCGACTCAGCTCCACCCCCAGTGAGCTATGTCAAGGTTTCCGGTGGCATTTTCCTGGATATGACCATTCACGACTTTGATATGGCCCGTTTTCTGATTGGAGACGAAATTGAAACGGTCTATGCGACGGGTGGCGTAATGGTCGATCCTGAAATCGGCGAAGCAGGTGATATCGACACTACTGTCATTGTCCTGACCTATAAAAATGGAGCCATCTGCACCATTGATAACAGTCGGGAGGCGGTGTACGGCTATGATCAACGAGCCGAGGTCTTTGGCTCGGAAGGGATGGCGCTTGCAGACAACAACACACCTCATAACACCCACTATTACAGTCGCTCGGGCACCCAGTCTGCCCGACCTCACTATGGTTTTCTTGAGTTATACTTTGAGGCATACGTGGCTGAAATGCAGGCATTTGTCGATTGTGTTCAAAATGACACCACTCCTATCGTCACCGGCCTTGATGGGCGCTATCCGTTAGTCATTGGGTTAGCTGCGGGCAAGTCCTTACAGGAAAAACGCCCTGTAGCCTTGAGCGAGATTGATCCAGGAGTCGACTGACCCGGATAGACCAAGCTAAACCAAAATTCTTATTTCATGAACCATTGTAAAAAATTCAGAAAGTTATGATTGGGGTCAGTAATGATGCGTCTTTACATCACCGGAGGCACTGGCTTCCTAGGCAGCAACATTCTAAAAGTTGCCATCGAAAAACACCAAGCAACCGTTTTTACCACCGTAAACGCCTGGCAAGCTGATGCTCCGGTTGATTTTGAATATGCAGCGGTGGACATTCGGGATCGGACTCAGATTTTGGGTAGTGTTCAGGCATTTAAACCAGATGCTATTATTCATTCGGCTATTTTGAATGATTTTTTGCGTATGTATCAGGATCGCCATCTCGCCTGGCAATCATACGTTGAGTCAACCCGCTATCTCGCCAAGGCGGCCAATGCAGTTGGGGCAAAGATGATTTTGGTCTCAACCGATTGGGTCTTTGATGGCACGCAGCGAGGTGCCGATGAAGCGACGCCCCCCAATCCGATTAATTTATACGGGGTGCTCAAAGTTGTCGCCGAAACGGTCGTGTTGGAGTCAGCAAAAAACGGGGCTGTCGCTCGGGTATCTGGGGTGAACGGGATGCATTGGACCCGACCCAATGAGCCACGATCACAAAATGTTGGGTTTGGCCATTTTATGACGGCTGTCGTTGAGGCTCTGCAACAAAATCAACCGTTCCCTCTTTGGGCTGGCGATATCAATATGTACGCCACACCCAGTCTGGCCAGCGAAAGTGCTGAGATGATGATGCGGATTATTCAGAAAGATAAGCAGGGGATGTTCCACTGTTGTTGTGGGGAAAGTATGACTCGTGAGGCGCTAGCCCTTACAACGGCTGAGGTTTTTGAACTAGATGAGAGCTTGATCCAAATCACCGCTCCCGAATGGGGCGATATGGCAGGGATTTCAATCCCTCGGGACACCAGCCTCTCGGCTACCTACACGGCTGAGCAGTTAGACTATAGTTTGCCTTCAGTGCGGGATATCATTGGCTTATATCGACAACAATATGAAACGGGGCAGTTAGTGTAGAAACCCTACACCCGAATCACAACCATCGTTAGATCATCGTGGGGTTCTGTCTCCCCGACAAAGGTATTGATTTCGGTGATGAGATGCTCAAGCATCGCCACCGAACTGGTCGTTGGGCCAGTCACAATCGACGTTTCTAAACGATCAAAGCCAAACATTTCCCCAGCCGCATTAAAGGCCTCAAGGACGCCATCACTGGTCAAGATAATCAAATCGCCCTCGGTTAATTCCAGGCTGGCGACGTTATAGCCTGTGTCAGCCCCAAGCCCTAAACCCAACGGGACACCACCCACTTCAACCCACTCGATCGTCCCATCGTTTCGCTTGATGACAGGAGCAATACACCCAGCATTCACCACATGCAAGGTATGATGATGCAATTCAATGTAACAAAGGGCACAATTTTGTCGGGTGGTACGGGTGTAGGGGACTAACACCTCATCTAGATGCGCCAATAATTCATTTGGCGGGAAAGCATGGTCGATAACCGATTGCAATGAGGCCAAACTAACTGCCATCAACAGGGCTGCTGGCAATCCTTTGCCAGAAACATCGCCGACAGCCAAGGCAACACTTCGGGTGGCGGACTCTCCATCGATGAGAAGATTGCCACTTAAGGCATGATAAGCATAGAAATCGCCACCCACCTGATAAACAGGGTTAGAGTAGCAGGTAAAGTCGAGGTTGGGCCAATCTGGACGAGCGAGAGGAAGCAAACTCCGCTGAATTTGCTGGGCCAAAACTAACTCACCCTGAAGATGATCAGTCAAGGTTTGTAGTCGTTCATTGGCCTGTAAGAGTTCAGCGGCTCGTTCGGCCACAAGCCCCTCTAATTTTCGGCTTTGGGCTTTGATTCCACGAACTCTGAGCTTATAGCCAGCGTAGAGAACACCGCCGCCCGCCAATATCATTGCCATAGTAAACCACCATGTTTCCCAAAATGGCGGAGCCACCGTGAGGCTAATTGATGTTCCCGTTTCATTCCAAATCCCGGCGCTGTTTGCCCCTCGCACTTGAAACGTATAAATCCCTGGATCAAGATTGGTGTAGGTCGCAAAGCGCCGATTACCCGCCTCAACCCAATCGTCATCAAACCCATCCAGCTTATAAGCATATTGATTTTTGCTCGGGTTCACATAATCCAAGACCGCAAATTCGAAGGAGAGGACATTATCACCGTAAGCTAACTCAATCGTTGAGGGATAGGGTAAGGGAATGGTACGATTGGAAACGATGAGGTTTGTTAACACAACGGGGGAAGGTTTAGTCATTGTGGCAATCTCATCCGGATCAAAACTCAACACTCCATTGATCCCGCCAAAAAATAGACGGCCATCAGAGCTTTTGTAATAAGCTCCTTCATTATAGCCCATACTGGGCAACCCATCCGTGGTATCATAATTGATGACCTGCTGCGTTTGAGGGTCAAAGCGAGATAGGCCTTTGCTGGTACTCAGCCATAGGCGTTCCTGTTCATCAGCCAAAATCCCGTAAATCACATCGCTCAACAGCCCATCATTTTGGGTGAATCGGCTAAATTGCTGGGTGGCAGGATCAAATTGATTAAGGCCCCCATTGGCTGTTCCCACCCAGAGTTGCCCTTGTTTATCAGGATAAAGCGTGTAAACATCATTGTTGCTAAGACTGGTCGGAATAGCGGGATCATATTGATAACGAATGAGGGGTTGAACTTGCTCAGGGCTGGCATGGGCTTCGGGTGTTAATGTTAGTTTATTTAGACCACCGCCATAAGTGCTAATCCACAGTGTATCAGCAGGGGCAGCAGAAATCGCGTAAACATCATCATTCCCCAAAGTGGTAGGGTCATCATCTTGATGCTGATATCGAATAAATTCCTCTGTCATTGGATCAAAAAGATTCAGGCCACCGCCTTTAGTACCAATCCACAGACGGCCAAAATCATCTTCGTAGATAGAGTTAATATCAGTGCTGCTTAAACCAGCTGGATTGTCAGGGTCATAGGGGTAATGGATGAAGGTCTTATCACTAGGGTCCAATTTCATCAATCCCCCACCAGACATCCCCAACCATAGTTGGTTGTTTCGGTCCTCGTGAATAGCATAAACATCATCACTGCTCAAGCTGTTTGGCTCGTCTGGGTTATGCTTATAATGCGTAAAAAGCTGAGTTCGAGACGAATATTTATTAAGACCACCACCCCTTGTGCCCATCCAGAGATTGTTATCGTGATCCATATAAATAGAGCGAACATCATTATTGTTGAGGCTATTGGGATTAATGGGATCGTTGGTCCAATGTGTAAAATTTTCTAAGGTAGGGATAAACTTGTTTACCCCGCCTCCCCGCGTCGCCAGCCACAAAACCCCAGACTCGTCTTCGTGAATCCAACGAATATCATTATAGCTCAAGCTGTTGGGATTGCGGAGGTCGTTAGTGTAGGTATAGAAGGCCTGCTGCTGGCGATCAAATTTATCGAGGCCGCCTCGACTGGTCCCCACCCATAAATTTCCAACCCGGTCCTCCAGAATGGCATTGATAATATCATCGCCCAAACTATTGGGGTTAATCGAGTCATGTTTATACCGGATAAAGTCTACTTGATCTGGCGCAAGTTCCAAACCTTCATTTAGATCAAGTCTATTGAGACCTTCCTCAGTCCCCACCCACAGTTGGTTGGCCGAATCAATGTAGACTGTGCGGATCAAACTATGGCTGAGGCTACTGGATCTATCAGGCTGATGGAAAAAACGCGTAAATGTTTCGGTTTGTGGATCAAATCGGTTCAAGCCCTCAGAGGTAGCAATCCATAGATAGCCGCCCTCATCTTCCGCCATACGCCAAATACGATCGTGACTGATACTGTTGGGATTATCAGGGTCGTGCCGATAATGCGTGAAAGTCTCAGCCTCCCGATTAAACCTATTCAAGCCATCACCAGCCGTTCCCACCCACAAATTGCCAGCACGATCTTCAAAGATACTCTGCACTCGATCAGAGGTTAAACTGTTGGGATCATCAGGGTCCGGCAGGTAGGTGATAGCCTGCCCTGTGTTCGGATCAAATCGATTGAGGCCGCCCCCCCAAGTACCAATCCAGATAATACCAGCTCGATCAACAAAAAGATTGCCAGCATTGTCACTGGAAATTGAATCCGAATTATTTGGCTCGTGCCGAAAAACGGTGATGCTATGACCGTCGTATTTATTAAGCCCGCTTTGTGTACCAAACCACAAAAATCCGTTTTTATCCTGCACAATCGAAAAAACGGTGTTATGTGATAAGCCTTGCTCCAATGAAAGGCGCTCGAAAAAAACGATAGGCTCTTGAGCCTGGACGTGGCTCTGATTATTAAAAATCAGGAGGTATACAAAAAGAGGTATTATTAACCAGCGAAAATGACTCATCATCAATGTGCCCATTACTTCTACAAGTATAATCAAGAAATAATGGATAATAAAGTGAGGAAAAGGTAATAATCGATTTAATTATAGCACGAATAATGGATGTCTGCATTGTTATTAAAATTGAGGAGTGTTGAAATAAGATGCTTGCATTTCCAATAAGGCTATATATCAACATCTTACCAAATCCACTGAATTTATGTATCATAGTAAGACTTGCCCTGATAGTTGACAAATTCTACAATAACCTATATACTTGCAACCCTTTATGCACACGTGTGCAGAGCAAGTAACAATCATTCCCTAATCATACTTACACATCAAACCAAGGAGGCAAAGATGCCGCGTAAAATTGGCATTGGGGTAATTGGAATGGGCTGGATGGGTGAGGTTCACAGCCGGTCCTATCGAGAAATTCGTGATCGCTTTTATGAGAGTGATATTCAACCCCATTTGATTATGTGTTCTGACAATGTTCCAGAACGGGTCCAAAAGGCTCAAGAGCGTTTTGGGTTTGAACAACATACCACACATTGGCAGGATGTGATTGCTAATCCTGACATTGAAGTGGTGAATATTGCAGCCCCCAATGGTCTTCATTTGGAAATGGTTCAGGCCGCCGCGGCCGCAGGAAAGCACATTCTCTGTGAAAAACCTGTTGGCAAAGACCCCGAAGAAACAGCTCAATGTGAATATGCAGCTCGACAGGCAGGCGTCCTCAGCTTTGTGGGGTACAATTATCGCTGGCCGCCGATGGTTCAATATGCCAAGCAGCTCGTTGATGAAGGCCGGCTAGGCCGACTGACCCACTATCGTAGTCGTTATGTAGCGTGCTATGCCAGTGATCCCTATGGCGTTTTATCGTGGCGCTTTCTACGCGAAAACGGCTTGGGTATTTTGGGCGATTTGGGATCACACGCCATTGATACTGCTCACTTTATTGCCGGTCCTATTGAAAAAATCATCGGTAACAAAGAAACCTTTATTCGTGAACGCCCCCTCCCCCAAGCCAGTGGCACGCACTTCAGTGTCGGTGGTCCAAATGATCCAATGGGCGAAGTGACCAATGAAGATTATGTTGGCGCGTTAGTTCGCTTTGAGAATGGCGTTCAGGGCACGATGGAGATATGCCGGGTGATTAACGGCCCCAAAGCCGAATACACTTTCGAAATCCATGGCACTGAGGGAGCCATCAAATGGAATTTCGAGCGCATGAACGAGCTAGAAGTGCAATTCCGCAGTGCAGATGACGCCGAGGATGGCTATCGCACAATCCTTGGGGGCCCAGCCCACCCGTATCACGCCCGATTTAATCCTGGTCCTGGAATTGGCGTTGGTTATGAAGACCTAAAGGTTGTAGAAGCCTACGAATTCCTAAAATCCGTGGCTGAAGGGAAGCAAAGCTCGCCCGGTTTTCAGGACGCTCTAGCTGTGGCAAATGTACAAACGGCCATTGAGCGCTCGTGGGAGTCGGAGCGCTGGGAAACTGTTGAGTCAATCAAAATCACTGAATGAGGTCAATGATGCAATACACGTCCGACAATATTCTGGTTTTACCTATAGTCAATTCTAACGATCCTGATTTAATTCTCTCTGTCACGCCAGAAGACGCAGGGTGGGATTATATTTCATTTCAAGCTCGGCGTTTGTCTGGGGGCAACAGTTGGTCCTTCAATTCCGGCGAAAATGAGTTAGCTATTGTGCTATTCAATGGAGCCATTAGTGTCAGTTCTAACCGCGGCGAATGGTCCGGGATGGAACGAGAAAGTGTGTTCAAAAGTGCGAGTTATACATTGTACCTGCCTCGTCACACTGAGTTTACGATCAACGCTGAACGTGACAGCGAATTCGCCGTCACTTGGGTGCCAACGGATGAAGATCATGAGCCTTGGCTGATCAAGCCCGAAGAAATGCCCAATAATCTACGCGGTGGTGACAACGTTACCCGCCAAATCGTCGATCCCATTCCTCCCGGCTCCCCTGTCCATCGGCTCGTGCTGGTTGAGGTCTACACCCCCAGTGGGAACTGGAGTAGCTATCCGCCCCATAAGCACGATGTTCATATCGAGGATGATGAGGGCAACTTAATCGAGGCTGACCTGGAAGAGGTATATTTCTACAAAATCGACAAGCCCGAAGGCTATGCCTACCAGCGCATCTACACCGACGCAAATTCGCCGCTCCACCAAGCAGGCAAGCCCATCGACGCCCTTGTTCGCGCTACCAACAACGCCGCCGTTCTCGTGCCCGAAGGCTACCACCCTGTCGTCAGCGCCCCTGGCTACACCACCTACTATCTCAACGTCCTGGCCGGGTCAGCTCAAAGTCTGGCCAATCAGGATGATCCGAAGTATACGTGGGTGAAGGAGGAGTATGGGGGGATGGATGAGAGACTGCCGCTCTTTTAAAGTAATGCGTGATACGTGGTGCCTGACTAGACTCTGTACATAAACAAGCTACAAGGCATAACAAAAATGAATTATCCAGAATGGTTGGCGGAAGTTCCGCAAGTCATAATAAATGATACACTTTGGCGTGCAGAAGTTTATCGTATCGCTTTATTTTTAAGTGATTTAGCTTGGCATGATGTTTCAAAATTGAGTAAAGACCGTCGTACTCTATCATTGTCTGACCAGTTATATCGATCTACTGGTAGCATTAGTGCAAATATTAGTGAAGGGTACAGTCGAGCATCAGGTAAAGATCAAGCCCGATTCTATGAATATGCCCTCGGATCTGCTCGTGAAGCACGAGATTGGTATTTCAAAGCTCGGCATATTCTTGGTAATGAGGTGACAAATCACCGTATAGATTTATTAGCCCAAATCATTCGCTTATTATTAAAAATGGTGCCTAAATCTCGAGGAAAATATATTAAAGAGGAGGATATATCTTATGAAACAAAACCTTTATCAAATCTTCTACAAAATGCCCCGATATCAGAACATTAAATTTACTTATCTATCACGCATCACGCATCACGCATCACTTGCAATTTATCAGGAGGCCCCCAATGCCCACTAACCCCCTCCCCTACGACACCCTCCACATGGGTCGTTCCTCCATCGATTTATATTCGAATGATGTTGGCTCACCGTTTGAAGACATTGGTAGCTTTGCGGCATATATTGGTGGATCACCGACAAATATTAGTGTAGGAACACGTCGGCTGGGCTTAAAGTCGGCCTTGTTAACTGGAGTCGGTGACGATCCGGTTGGTGATTTTATTCTCAACTTTCTCAACAATGAGGGTGTGGAAACGAAGTTTATTCCTCGCAAACCCGAGCATCGGACAAGTGCGGTGGTGTTAGGTATTGAGCCGCCAAATAAATTCCCGTTGGTTTTCTATCGGGACAACTGCGCGGACATTGAACTGACAATTGATGATGTCCTCGGCTCACCGGTGGCCGAGAGCAAAATCTTCCAATTTGCGGGCACCAATCTGAGCAAAGAACCAAGCCGTAGCGCCACCATGTTTGCGGCTGAACTGGCTCGACAATCAGGCACAGAGGTGGTCCTTGATATTGATTTTCGACCCGACCAGTGGCACGACCCGCGTGCGTTTGGCGTAGCCGTCCGCAGTGTCTTACCGCTGGTAGACATCGTCATCGGCACCGAAGATGAACTTAATGCAGCCTTGCTCCTTGACACAAGCCAAATGCGTATCACTGACTCGCAAGTGTCTGACACAAAAGTTGAGGGAGATGTCAACCAGGCCATCGCTACGCTTCTATCATTGGGTCCACGGGTCTTATTGCAAAAATTAGGGGCCGATGGGGTGCGGGTTCACGTTAAGCAGGAAGATGGCACAGTCGAGCAAATTGATGCGGCTGGATTCCCTGTAGACGTGTACAACATTCTCGGAGCCGGTGATGCCTTTGCCTCAGGTTTCCTCTACGGCTATGTCAACGATTGGGGCTGGTACAAATCGGCTCGTTTGGCGAATGCCTGTGGGGCGATTGTTGTAACCAAGCATGGCTGCGCCAATTTTATGCCGACAATGTCTGAAATTGAGCAGTTCGTTGAAGGATATGGAGGCCTCTGATTTTCTAATGCAACTCTATCAGCAGTATCACGTTGCTAAAAATGATGAGCGATTAGGGCTGTTTGAGCTTTTGGCCGACAGGTATGGGATAATGAGTGCCCTATATCCGGGGTGTTTTGTTCACATCACCCCTTCCTTCTTCTATCCTACTACAACGTATGTTGAAATGGATAAACGGGGCAAAAAGTTTTTCAATGATCCTAATCTTTTAACATTTATTACCAAACACAAACGTTATTCTGAGGAGCCGAAGGTCACATTTTACGCCACAGATTATTATAAAACCTTTCCAGCACCAGAAGGTTCTTTTGATCTATTAATCTCCCAATATGCTGGATTTGTCTCACAACCTTGCAAAAAATATCTCAAAATCGGCGGGCTATTACTTGTAAATAACAGTCACGGGGATGCGAGTATGGCTTGGTTAGATGAGGATTATGATCTGGTAGGGGTGGTCAATCATCGGTCGGGGCAATATCGTTTGGTTGAAAACAATCTAGATGAATATTTCATCCCAAAATCGACAAAGATCGAAATTACAAAGTCATATTTGGAGAAAATTGGACGAGGGATTGGGTACAAAAAATCAGGAAGTGCCTATATTTTTAAGAGAGTGGGTTGAATACCAAAACCGTCATCTACTATTTGGAGTAGTCGAGGTTTCCAATCTCGCTCTTGGAACGTATGCCGAGATTTCCAATCTCGGCTACACAAAAAATTGAGCGTAAACCTTAAATCTCTACCAGGTTACGCTTTTTTCTAAACTTTCACTGCACACGTGTGCAAAAAATTTTATTACCACAAACATAAAGGAGCATTCTAATGAGCACTCATCAATTACTCAACTTTGTTGATGGTCAGTGGCAGCACTCTGGCACAGGGGAATACCTTGATGTTATGAACCCAGCCACGGCCCAAGTCCTCAGCCAAGTGCCGCTCTCACCAGGAGCAGAGGTCGAAGCGGCGGTACAAGCCGCGCAAACGGCTTTTTTAGAATGGCGTCGCACCCCTGCTGGAGAGCGAATTCAACCGCTATTTCGTCTCAAAGCATTGCTGGATGAAAATAAAGAAGAAATTGCCCAAGTGATTACCAATGAGTGTGGCAAGACCTTTGGCGAAAGTATGGGTGAAATGCAGCGGGGTATCGAAAATGTAGAAGTGGCCTGTGGCATCCCCAGCCTAATGCAAGGGTACAACAACGAAGACATTGCCCGAGGCATTGATGAGCATATGTATCGCCAACCACTCGGTGTGGTCGCCGCTATCACGCCCTTCAACTTTCCAGGGATGATCCCGCTCTGGTTCCTTCCCTACGCTGTCGCGACAGGCAACTGTTTTATTTTGAAGTCCAGCGAAAAAGTGCCCATGACCAGCGCCAAATTGTTTGAGGTTATTGAACAAGCTGGTTTTCCACAAGGCGTCTTGCAGCTAGTGCACGGCGGGAAAGAAACGGTCGACGCACTTCTGGACCACCCTGGTGTCCGTGCCATCAGCTTTGTTGGCTCAACCCCAGTGGCAAAATATGTTTACAGCCGAGCAGCCGCAAACGGCAAGCGTGCTCAGTGTCAAGGTGGGGCAAAAAATCCGGTAGTCATCATGCCCGATGCGGATATGGAAATGACCACCAAAATTATGGCTGACTCTGCCTTCGGCTGCGCCGGACAACGGTGTTTAGCTGCCTCTGTCGCAGTAGCTGTCGGTGAAGCACAAGACTCTTTTGTGGAGCAGATGGCCGATGCAGCCAGCAGTCGACAAGTAGGGTATGGACTTGATGAGAGCACCCAGATGGGGCCAGTTATTACCGCTGAAAGCAAAAGCCGGATTGAAGGTTTAATTGAGCAAGGGGGGCAAGCTGGGGCTGACATTTTAGTAGATGGTCGCGGAAAATCAGTCAACGGTTATGAAAACGGTTACTTTGTTCATCCTACCATTCTGGATCGCGTCAATCCGAACAGTGAGATTGCCCATACCGAAATTTTTGGACCGGTTCTAAGCGTCATGCGAGCAGACATCGTTGATGAGGCAATCGACATCGTCAATAATCGAAGCTTTGGCAATATGGCCTGTATATTCACGAGCAGTGGGGCGGTCGCTCGACAGTTTCGTTATGAGGCAAATGCAGGTAATATTGGAATTAACATCGGCGTTGCTGCGCCAATGGCCTACTTCCCTTTTAGTGGGTGGCGCGAAAGCTTCTTTGGCGATCTACATGCCCAAGGACAACATGGTGTTGAATTTTACACCGAAACCAAAGTTGTTGTTGAACGCTGGCCCAAAGAGTGGAGCCGTCAATTTTAGACAAGGTAACAAGGAAGCAGGGTCGCAAGGAAGCAAGGTAAAAGGCAATCCGAGACTGGTGCCAATGCTCTGCGTTGATACCATTGGCGTGACGCAAAGCATCACATCAATTTTCACTTTGCTCCCTATGACTTTGTGACCCTGTTACCCTGAATTGGAGACAAAGATGTCAAACAAACAATTTTTAGTTGGAAATGGGCCTTGCTCGTGGGGCACCCTTGAGTTTGAAGGATTAGCTGGTGAGCGGATTGGCTATGCGCAAATGTTGGATGAACTAGTCGAAACGGGATACACCGGAACCGAGTTGGGGGACTGGGGCTTTATGCCGACAGAGGCAGAGGCCCTTAAAGCAGAGCTAGAACAACGCAAGGTCGAAATGTGGGGTGATTTTGTTGATGTTAATTTAGTTAATCCTGCGGCCCACGATGAAGGCATAGCGCGAACGGTTAAAATTGCTAAGTTGATGGCAGCCGTCAGTGTTGGGCAGCCTCGTCAGCCATTTCTGGTTTTGGCTGATAAAAACGGTTCCAATCCGACACGAACAAAACAGGCGGGCCGGATCACCTCGGAACTAGGTTTGAGTGAACAAAACTGGCAGGTGTTTGCGACAGGAGCCAATCAAATCGCAAAAGCAGTACGAGATGAGGCTGGGCTTCGTACCGTATTCCACCATCACTGCGCGGGGTATGTAGAAACGCCTGATGAGATTGCCCGCCTGCTCGATTTAACGGATCCTGACCTGTTGGGCTTAGCCTATGACACTGGGCACTATGTGTTTGGGGCAGGGGTAACTGGGTGTGATCAAGTTATCGATGGGCTTGATCGCTTTGCCCAGCGAATATGGTATGTGCATTTCAAAGATTGCCATGCTCAAATCGCTGCCCAGTCTCGGCAAAATGAGTGGGATTACTTTGAGTCTGTTGGTCAAGGCGTCTTTTGTGAGTTGGGGCAGGGTTGTGTTGATTTTCCCGCCGTCTTGACCTGGCTTCGTGAAAATGATTATAATGGAGGTATTCTGGTTGAGCAGGATGTTCTACCTGGGATGGGGAAACCTAAAGAAAGTGCCCGTCGCAATCGAGCGTATCTGGCCTCAATTGGACTCTAAAAGCTGGTAATTAGTAATTGGTAAATGGTAAATGACTTTCTGACCCAATCATAACTTTCCCAGCGCTTTACAGCCGTTCACAGGACAGAACTTTGGTTTAGTCTTCTATGTCCGAGTAAATAATAATCAATTACTGTTTACCATTTACTGTATACACCAAAATATTCATTATCCATACGGTTAAAATTCCAAATCTATTAGCTGGAGAATTTCTATGTCCCCTCTTTCGCTCGGCAAAATTCGCTGTATGCAACAACTAACCAATGAGTTTGGGGTGTTTGCCGTGGCTGCCTTTGACCATCGTGATGGTTTTGTGGCCGCGTTGACCCAAACGCTGGGTGAAGTGGAAGTCAGTTGGCAGCGGATTGCTGCCGAAAAAATTCGCATCGCCCAAGCCTTGGGACCCCATTCAAGTGGCGTTCTTCTCGATCCACTTTATAGTGCCGGACCGGTGATTACAGCGGGGGCCTTGCCGGGCAATGTTGGCTTTGCTGTGGCTCGCGAAAAATCCAGCTATGGCAGCAAGGCTATGCGGGAGAATACTGAATTGTTGCCTGATTGGAGTGTGGGTGCAATTAAGCGAATGGGGGGAGCGGCTGTCAAGTTGCTGCTTTATTATCACCCGGAAGCCCCAAACGTAGCAGAACAAGAAGCGACGGTCCAAGCCCTGGCGGCTGAATGTGAAAAACACGAGATTCTTTTTATGTTAGAACCTATCTGTTACCCTCTCGACTCAAAACAAAGAAAAACTGATCCCGATTTCGCCCAGCAGCGGCCAGAAATTATTATGGAGTCGGCGCGTCGTTTAGTGCCCTTGGGGGCAGACATTCTCAAGGTCGAATTTCCCACTGAGGCCCGGCACGAAACGGATCAAGGAAAAATGACCACGTATTGTCGTGAATTATCAAATATTACAGCAGGCATTCCTTGGGTACTGCTCAGCGCGGGTGTAGATTTTCCAACGTTCCAACTTCAAACTGAGATCGCCTGCGCGGCTGGGGCTAGCGGGGTGGTCGTCGGTCGAGCAGTGTGGCGTGAGGCCCTTGACATTGCAGATGCTGCGGTTCGTGATCACTTCCTCAGCACCATTGCCGTAAGCCGAATGCGTGTGCTTACCGACACAGTCAATTATCGCGCCACCCCGTGGGCCACTCGTGTCGAAGCACGGATGCCCAAGCTTGAGGCTGAATGGTATATTGAATATAATATGCCGGAGTAGGTAACCATATTTCAATTTTATATCATTCACAAAAATAGGGAGATTAATCTGTGAGCACTATTCGCGTTACAGTTTGGAATGAATTCAGACACGAAAAATCAAATGAGAAAGTCAAAGAAGTTTACCCGCAAGGAATGCACGCGGTCATCGCCGAGGCAATGGCTGCGAAAGGGTTTGAGACGAAAACAGCCACGCTGGATGAGCCTGAACATGGCTTAACTGAGGCGGTCTTGGCTGAGACTGATGTTTTGATCTGGTGGGGGCACAAGGCTCATCAGGACGTTCAAGATGAGATTGTTGATCGTGTACACACCTGTGTTCTGCAGGGGATGGGTTTGATCGTATTACATTCTGGACATCATTCAAAAATCTTCAAAAAATTGATGGGGACCAGCTGCAGCTTGCGCTGGCGCGAGGCTGATGAAAAAGAGCGGATTTGGGTGGTCAATCCAGCCCACCCCATTGCGGCGGGATTGGATTACTATTTTGAATTGCCCGCCACTGAGATGTATGGCGAGTTATTTGATATTCCGGCCCCAGATGAGCTGGTGTTTGTCAGTTGGTTCCCCGGCGGCAATGTCTTCCGCAGTGGATGCTGCTTCAATCGCGGACACGGCAAAATTTTCTACTTCCGGCCTGGACACGAAACCTATCCCATTTATTACAACGAAACCATCCAGCAGGTGATTGCCAATGGGATTAAGTGGGCTGCACCTTCAGGAGGTCCAGCTTACTCATACACAACCGATGCGATTCATGAGAAAGAGCCGTTGGAAGATTTAGGGTAATTGTAAAATCATCCGTGATGCGTGATACGTAATGATCTCCTCTCATCATCTTACGCAACACGCATCACAATTCACTTCTTCCAGGCTGTCATCCGCAGCAGCTCCGGTCGCCACACAAAACAACCATCGGCATTAATTTCACTCTCCAAAGCCGTTAATACCTCTGCCTCTGTGGCTGCTCGTTCATTCTCCGACATTGCACCTAATTCAGCTTGATAGGGGGCCCAAGCCGTTTTATATCGATAGAAGGTTTTAGGCTCAATTGGAATGGCGGTTTGGTCGAAGGTAAAGTTCACCTCGTTAAACCCAATCTCTTGCAAAAACTGGCTGATTTGTTCTGCATCTCCCAATTTATCCCAGGCTCGGGGTGTTGCTCCCAGTAACCGAAGATCGGCTAAAAATCCCTGCGCATCTTTCACCTTGCGCTGTTTGACGGCTGCCTTAACCAGTTGACTCGCTTCATCAACGGCTCCCCATTCCTGAAAAATCAGTCGTCCTCCCGATTTGAGGACCCGATACACCTCGGGTAAGGCCCGTTTTGGATCAATCCCATTGAAGCCAAATGAGGCAATCGCCACATCAAAATAGTCACTGGGATGGGGCAGTTGGTGCATATCGCCCTGATAAAGCCTAATATTTTCGGCTTGATCAGCAACTGCTTGTGTGTGGGTGGTGCGCACCATAGCTGGGGCGTAATCCATCCCCACAATCTGTTCGGCGTGCTGACTGGCGGGGAAAGTGACTGCCCCTGTTCCCATTCCTAAATCAAGGACGTCTTCATCGGCCTGCAATTTTGCTAAATCGACCAACTCCTCTGCCAATGGGCCAAAAGCGGGCATAATCAAATCATCATAGCGTGGGGCTGTCGTATTAAAGAGTTGATAACGAATACGGTCTAAAGGATTAAGAAAAATGTTCACTTCGTCTGCCTCCCTGTCATCAAAAAATAAAGCCCACTTATAAACCTAGTGGGCTTTATGAAATAACGTGTCTTTAAGATATTTTTCAATAAATCAACTTAGGCTTTCTTAGTGTCATCATCATCTTTGTCAAAGAAGTCGATGGCACTATCCAGCAAGCTACGCATCGCCAACAATTGCTCTTTTTGGGCATTACGAAGATGCTCTTTGAATGAAGAGACATCAAATCCCTTCATCTGCCCATCCACGGTCTGCTTAAATCCATCCATTCCTTCTTTAATCCACGCCTCAAAATCAAACTCTTTGACGGGTCCATTATCATCTGCTTTTGTCGCCACTTTATTCTCCTTCTTTGTAAGGCCAATTGATAAGAATACTATACCTGACAGGGTAAGATTCGTCAATCAAATTTTCTCCCCCACCGCAATCAGCGACGTACCCACCGGCAAATTCACAAAACGAATCAAGCCTGCCTCAACTTGGCCGACGGTGGTAAGAACGGCGTTGACAGGGGGGGAGGCAGGTTCCATTTCGACTTGATATTCATCCTCATCAAGATGGTGAGAGGCGAGTTCGGGTTCGGAGTCGGCGCCGCGACGCATCAGAATGATACCAGCGGCGAGGGGGAAAACGAAGAAGTTGTTGTAGCTGACCCGACGGACTTTGAAGCCAGTTTGTTCGAGCTTTTGTCGCAATTCTTTGGCGGTATAGCGGCGATAGTGGGCGTTGATCTCGTCGTTGTGACTCCACAAGAACATAAAGGCGGGGACAGTGATGATGATGTGTCCACCAGGTTTGAGGACACGATGACTATCACGCAGGATGGCCATATCATCGTCGTTATGTTCAATCACATCAAGAGCCGTAATTGCATCAAAAGTGCCCTCTTCAAAGGGCATTGGTTTAGTGACATCAAACTCATCGACATCATAGCCCCGCTCGCGGGCCTTTTTAACGGGACGGGGATCAATCTCCAGACCTTTCACCTGACCATACTCGCTTAAATGGTGGATCATGTTGCCAGCCCCACAACCTACATCAAGCAGGCGAAAATCACTTTTTTTAGGCAGAATCGGTTGCATCACCGCATTGAGCGCACGAGTCCGACTGGCGAACCACCAGTGGGCATCCTCTTCAATAAACGGTTTTTCTTTGGTTGTCATAAGGAAAAATGCGGTCCTTTCATAATCATCAAGGACCGCATTTTATCTGAGGAGTTAAAAATAAGCAACGATTTAGAGGGTCGGTTCAAATCTTGATCACAGTCAAAGTCAAGTCATCGCTCAATTCCATCTCACCCACAAAAGTTCTGACCTCGGTAATCAAAAAATCTAACATGGCTTTGGCATTATGGTTAGGGGCCACGGCAATTGCTTTTTCAAGTTGCTCAAAACCAAACATTTCCCGATCATCGTTCATAACCTCAACCAAGCCGTCACTGGTCAGCACCAGAAAATCGCCCTTTTTGAGGCCCATCTCAACTTCAACGTAATCCATGTCAATACCCAGACCTAAGCCAAGCGGCAGCCCAATCGCCTCTAACCAAGTGACTTCATCACCTCGCCGTAGGAAGGGGGGAATACAGCCAGCATTGACCACATGCAGCCAACCGACTTCCCCATCAGTAATGCCCTGACTTTGCGGAAATATGGTAATTTCAACATAACACATCGCACAATTCTGTTGCGAGGATTGGGTATAAGGCAGCAGGGCTTGATCTAAATGGAGGAGGCGCTCACGAGCGTTAAACGGCTGAGCTAAAGAGGCATCCAATTGTGACAAGGCCGTGGCCATCAAAAGTGCAGCGGCCACTCCTTTGCCCGAGATATCACCAATCGCGACAGCATAGCGATGCCCAGTCACCGCTGGATTGTGGGAGGAAAAGGCGTGATAGTTATAAAAATCGCCACCCAGTTGACGGGCCGGGGTATTGTAGCAAAGCATATCCAAATGAGGCCAAATCGGCCTGACAGGTAGGAGTAAGCCTTGCTGAATTTTATAGGCCAAAGCCAGCTCACTTTGTAATTGCTCGTTTCTGGCCTGCAGGGTCAGTTGCAAGTTACGCAGGATTAGATGCGTTTCGACACGAGCCAAGACCTCTTCGACCTGAAAGGGCTTGGTCACATAATCTACCCCACCGACAGCAAATCCCTTGACTTTGTCCACCAACTCACTCAAAGCGCTAATGAATATGACTGGGATATCTTGCGTCTCAGAATTGGCTTTGAGCCGCTCACACACTTCATAGCCGTTTAAACCTGGCATCTCAACATCAAGCAGGATTAAATCGGGCGGATTCTTATCCACCGAAGCCAGTGCCTTCTCACCATCAAACGCAAATTGAACATTGTATCCCTGTTCATCCAACAAACTGGCGAGCAGGCGAATGTTGGCCCGTGTATCATCAACGACTAATATTCTAGCAAGGGGAAATTTTGTCATGTGTTATTTACCTGACGGACCAAGTCCGCAATCTGTTCATATTCAAAAGCATCGGCCAATCTGGTTAGACTTTCGGCCAAGCCATGATCATCAAGACGAATTTCATCAACTATCGTGTTCATTGCCGACAGATCGTTATCCTCCGCAGCTTGTTGTAACCGGTTTAACAGGTTGGGAGATAGTTTAGCTAAATCAATTGTCGATTCTTCATGATCTGGGTCGATATCACCGGCTTCTGTTTCAGCATAGACAAACTCAACCCCAAGATGCGTGTGCATCGTATCAAATATTTCACTCTCACGGAAAGGCTTACGCACAAAATCATCGCAGCCTGCAGAAAGTACGACAGCTCGCTCCTCCTCCAATGTACTAGCAGTCAGCGCGATAATCGCCGTTGCCTGTCCTTTGGTGCTGGCCTTGATTTGGCGTGTCGCCTCGTAGCCATCCATCACAGGCATCCGCATATCCATCCAAATTAAGTGGGGTGACCACATTTCCCATTGCGCCACAGCCTCCTGTCCGTTTTCGGCTTCTCTCAACTCAAAGCCGAGTGGGTTTAGCAAACGCAATAACAACTGTCGATTGGTCCAGTTATCATCCACGATCAATATCCGATAACGGGGTTGCCCCGGCGTCAAGGCGATCACTTGCTGGGCTGACGGGCCATCTTTCTTAGCAACAACCGACTCGGCGACAACATCGACGGGAATATCAAACAAGAATGTTGCCCCGTCGCCAACCTCACTCTTAACAGCCAAATCTCCACCCATCAGCTGCACAAACTGACGACTCAAGGGGAGACCTAAGCCTGTACCTTCTTGCGACTGGCGTCCCGTTTCCGTTTGCACAAAGGCCTCAAACAACGCTTCAAATTCCTCAGGGGCAATCCCTGGGCCAGTATCCTCCACCTCAAAATGAAGTGTAGTCTGATCTATTCCGGGCTGGGAGTCGGGCACAGCTACCCGCAGGGTCACCCCTCCCGACTCTGTGAATTTCAAGGCGTTATTGAGCAAATTGATCAAAACCTGTCGTAGCTTTGTTTCATCAGTTCGAATAAATTGGGGGACAGTTGCTCCCCGTTCAAATCCCAAAAGCAGCTTTTTATCATCAGACCGAAGTTGGAACATCTCTACTAAATCATCCAAAAACCGATAAAAATCGAAGTTTTGTGGATTCAGGGTGGTTTTACCTGCCTCAATCTTGGACAGATCAAGGATATTATTAATCAAGGTCAGTAGGTGTTCCCCACTACGGCTGATGATGCCAAGATTTTCTTGCTGCTCACGCGGAATAGTTTGACTCCGATTCATAATTTGGGCAAAGCCAAGAATGGCATTGAGTGGTGTGCGCAGCTCGTGGCTCATATTGGCCAGGAAAGTGCTTTTGGCCTGATTAGCCACTTCGGCCCTCTCTTTAGCCACCTCGAGTTCAGCATTTGATGCGGCCAAGGCTTGGGTCCTGGTGGCAACTTGCTGCTCCAGCTGTCGATTCCGCGCTTCAATATTGCTCACTCGCCAACGAAAGCCAGCAAAGGCCAATGCAACAATCGCAGCCACAGCTAGACCTCTAAACCAAGTAGTTTCCCACCAAGGCGGTGTCACGGTGATGTTGATGGCTGTCCCGGTCTCATTCCAAATTCCATCGTTGTTTGACCCTTGGATGCGAAAGACATAATCCCCAGCCGGAAGATTAGTGTAGGTCGCAAATCGACGATTGGCCGCGACCTCTCGCCAATCCTCATCAAATCCTTCCAGTCGATAACGATATTGGTTCTTTTCAGAGGCAGTATAATCCAGGGCCGCAAACTCAAAGGATACAACATAATCTTCATAGGACAGCTCAATATCCTCAACTTTGGCCGCATCAATCGGGAGCTTTACATCTTGATTAAACTTTTGAAAAGCGGTTAACACGACCGGAGGCGGATTGGGATTATCAACAATATTTACTGGGTCAAAAATATTAAGCCCATTTGCGCCGCCGAAGAACATTTCGCCTGATTGTCGGCTTTTATGATAGGCCCCAAAATTAAATTCTGTACTCTGCAAGCCATCTTGCGCATCATAGTTGCGGAAAATACCATTTTCTGGATCAAACTTAGACAAGCCTTTGTTGGTGCTCAACCAAAAATAGCCTTCCTCATCTTCCAAAATGCCATTAACCACGTTGCTGGGTAAGCCATCTTGTTCGGTAAAGCGGGTAAAACTTTCGGTTGCCAGGTCAAATTTGTTAATCCCCCCACCGTCGGTGCCAATCCACAACGTGCCTGTACCCGCCTCTCCGTCCGCTTCAGCGGCATAGATGGTATAAACCCGATCATTACTAAGGCTGTTGGGGTCATCTGGATCGGCAGAGTAACTGGTGAAGGTTTCGGTGGCTGGATCAAAGCGATTTAGCCCCGCATAAGTGCCAATCCATAGGATGCCGGATGGGTCTTCGGTGATGGATAAGACCGAGTCGCTGTTCAAGCTATTAGGATTATCTGGGTCATTTTGATAACGGATAAAACTATCGGTCTGCGGATCATACTTATTGACTCCACCAAAAGTGCCCACCCACACCGTGTTATCCTTACTAACATACAAAGCCCAAGGGTCGTTGTTACTTAAACTAGCTGGATCATCGGGGTTATTCTGATACGTGGTAAAGGTCTCAGTGATCGGGTCAAAGCGGCTCAAGCCACCGCCCCAGGTACCCAGCCACAGATAACCATCATAATCCTCGTACAATGATACGACCCGATCATCGCCAATACTAACCGCTGGATTGTCAGGATTATGGTTGTAGACAGTGACCGTGCCCGTTTCTCGATCAAGCCGATTAAGTCCCCCACCGTTAGTGGCTACCCATAAGTCGCCATTTTGGCTTTCAAATAACGACCACAAATAATTGTCGCTCAAAGTTTGAGCGGGACGGTTTGGGTCGTGCTGATAAAGCGGAAATTTTTCCTTAAACGTTGAAATTTTGTTAAGACCATCTCCGAATGTCCCGACCCATAATTGGCCGGTTTGATCCTCATAAAGCGAGGCAACCCAATTATCACTTAAACTGGTAGGGATACTGCTATCATGCATATAAGCAATAAAACTATTTGTCTTGGGATCGTACCGGTTCAGTCCCCCATCCTCGGTGCCCACCCAAAGGGTATCACTCTGATCAACCAGCAGTGAGACAGCGGCGTTGTCACTTAAAGTGTTTGGATTATCTGGATCTGCGGGAAAGTGGGTGAAGGTTTCGGTCGCTGGGTCAAAACGATCCACCCCATTGAAGGTTCCAAGCCAAAGGGCACCGCTTTGATCTTGGGCAATCGCTCGAATTGTGTTTTCTCCCAAACTATTCGCATTATCGGGATCATTTTGATAACGGACAAAGGTTTCGGTCGCCGGATCAAATTTGTTTAAGCCCCCGGCAAAGGTGCCCACCCATAATGCCCCTGAGGCATCCTCAAACAAGGTCGAGGCGCTATCATCACTGAGGCTGTTCGGGTCATTAGGGTCATGTCGATAGGCAGTAAATGTTTCGGTCGCAGGGTCAAATTTGTTTAAGCCGCCCCCTTCTACAGCCAACCACAGATTACCCTCATCATCTCCATGTATCGCTCGCACCTGATGTTCGCTAAGCGTTGTCGGGGCATCGGGGTCGTGTTGGTAAGCGGTAAAGGTCTCGATATTGCGGTCAAATTTATTCAAGCCATCAACGGTACCAATCCAAATCAATCCTTGGTTATCTTCATAAATGGTATAAACAAAATTGTTTGATAAAGAGTTTGGATCATCTGGAATATTTTTATAAACGGTGAATTCATAACCGTCATATTTATTGAGGCCATCTCGAGTGGCAAACCACATAAAGCCCTGACTATCCTGAAAGATGTCCAAAACAGTGCTTTGCGACAATCCTTCATTGGTTGAGAGGTGATCAAAGCGAATTGTCGGGCCTTGTGCTTCTACAATGCTGGGCCAGCCAACAATCAAGCCCAATAGCATAAAAAATACAACCTTGAAGCAAGAGTTCAGTCGCGGTGAGAGTCGAGTAGCAGAGAGAATGGTCATATTGTATCTCCTGATCTTTTGGATAGTTCTGAGATAATCAATTTTAACACAAAACGAGGGAAAGGAATATATATAGGAGCTACGCACTTAGGCACCTGGACCAATGCTCTGCGTTGGTCAGAAGGGAGTCACTCCTAATAGTTTATAAATTTTGGCCCCATCACATTTTCACAACCCTCACTGTCATCAATGATACATATGCTATAATGTCGCTATGCAACCTTCACATATCACCTTAAAGCGGAATACCCATCTCTTACCAATTCTTGTGGGTCTATTATTGCTAACCTATTTGGCCTTACCTCATACAAGTTGGCTAACGTTATTGGTTGGGCTAAGCGCGTTATGGCTCATCAGTTATTTTTGGGCACGTGCCCTGGCCAACAGTCTAACCTTAGATCGCCAAGTACGCTTTGGTTGGGCGCAAGTGGGCGATCAGCTTGAAGAGCGTTTTATGGTTAGTAATCGAAGTATGCTCCCTGCCCTTTGGTTAGACATCGTTGATCATTCCACCCTGCCGGGGAGTACGATCAACAAAGTACAGGGCATTGATGGCCATTCCACCAATCAATGGAAAATCCAGCGACCTTGTACACAGCGAGGCGTTTTCACCTTGGGACCAACCACTTTGCGAAGTGGTGATCCTTTCGGTTTGTACACGATTACTATTGAGCACCCAAATACGTTGAACTTGACAGTCACCCCGCCAGTTGTACCACTCCCAACCATAGAGGTTGCACCGGGAGGGAGGGGCAGAGAAGGATATTCGCATCATCAAGCTCTGGAGCGCACAGTTAGCGTAGAAGGCATACGACCTTATATCCCAGGTGACCCGCTTCGTGCAATTCATTGGCCGACGTCGGCAAAACACAACAGCCTGTTTGTACATCGATTTCAAAATACACCGGCCAGCGATTGGTTGATTGTGCTAGATTTGGCAGCGGCAGTTCAAGTTGGTTCCGGCCAAACATCAACATTAGAACACAGTATTATTCTGGCGGCCTCTTTGGCCGCACAGGGCTTACGAGCAGGACAGGCGGTAGGTCTCATCGGCAATGGGGTAGATTTGATTTGGTTGCCACCTCGTACAGGTGAACATCAACGTTGGCAAATGCTTCAGGCCTTAGCCTTAGCTCAACCTGGTCCCCATTCACTCGCTCACCTCCTTTATCAGTTACCTCAGGGGCAGAGCACAAGTTTAGTCGTGATTACACCAGATACCAGCCACATCTGGCTAGAGGCTTTAGCCCCATTGCATCAGCACGGTGCGGTCACCACGGCCATGCTTCTTGATCCCAAGGCATTTGGGGGGGAAGGTGACATCAAGCCAAGCCAACATCTTCTTTCAGAATGGGGCATCGCCCATCATCATATTACCCCCGATTTACTTGATCGGTCAGAGAGTCGGCCTGGCAAACAAGGGCAGTGGAAGTGGCAAGTTTCACCGTTAGGGCGGGCTGTATCGCAACGGCCTGCACGTGAAATGACATGGCGAAGCCTACGTTGAGTATAAAAATCAACCCATTTGCAATATTGGAGCAATACCTTTGTTGTTATTATTGTTAGTCGCCATCGCGCTGGGCAGCGTTCTTAATGGATTAAGTTTGGTTCTCGCAACCTTTGCTCTGATTGAGATGATTGGGATTACCTTATTAGGTCTCATCATCAGTTGGCTATTGGCCAAATCATCTTGGTCGGGGTGGCGCGTGACTGGCTTATTAACCGTTTTGGGTCTGATTGTCATTTTCAGCCAGATTGACCCGCTAACCAATGAGTTGCTAAATTTAGGTCAATCGTTTCTAAGCTCCGATATCTCATTATCATCCAGTGAGCAATCAAACCTCACTGAGCTATTGACAACAATCATCACACGTTACACGACGTGGATTGAGGCACTTTGGTCAGACAATCCAAATTTTGACCCAATGGTGACCACATCGATATGGCATTCACTCTTGTGGGGTATCGCGGCTTGGGCAGGATGGGGAGTGCGGCGTCAAGCAAATCCTCTGCTGGCCCTAGCACCCGCCGGTACACTCTTGGTCATCACGATGGCCCATACCAACAAACCACCCACCCCGCTACTATTTTTTCTTGGGGCACTAATCTTACTACTTGGTCTGGTTTCCTTTAATCTTCACGAGGGGGCCTGGCAAAACAAACACTATAAAGGCTGGGATGAAGCTGGTGTCGAGGTTTATACAGTCATTATTCCAACTACCCTTGTCGTGGTGATTTTAGCCGGAATGATCATTATTACTCCGCTAAAATCGGTCAATCAATTTATCTGGCAATTTATTTGGCGGGATAATCCGCCTCATTTTATCTCTACAGCCCAAGCTTTGGGCTTGATGTCTCAACCGGGTGAAAATGTAGGTTTTGATGCGGCACGATTGGGGGGCTTACCTCGCAGTCACCTTTTGGGGGGTGGGCCTGAATTGTCAGAACAGGTGATGTTGGTCATTGATGTAGACTCACCGGCCGCCTCTCAGCTGTATTATTGGCGTAGCATCACCTATGATCAATACATCGGGCAAGGTTGGACCACATCTCCGACCGAGTCGGTTTTGTATCAAGCAGGAGATCCTGTGACAACGGCATTATCTGATCAGTACCAGCTTATCAATCAAACGGTAGAGGTTGTGGGCAACGTTAGCAATTTATTGCACGCGACTGGTGAAGTCATAACAGCTAATCAAGACATCAGGGTAGCACAGCGAAGCCAGAATGATATATTTGGAGCAAATGTTGAGGCTCGAACCTATCAAGTAGAAAGCCGATTACCAATTTTTTCTGAAGCTGACCTAAGACGATCAGACACAACCTATCCAGATGAAATTCAAGCCCGTTATTTAGCACTGCCAGATACCATTCCAGATAGAGTAACTACTTTAGCCCACGAGCTAACGAATAATGCCCCGACCGCTTACGACAAAGCAAAAGCCCTTGAAAGCTATCTTCGCACCTTTCCTTACTCTCTTGACCTACCACCACCGCCCGAAGATCAGGATATTGTTGATTATTTTCTATTTGATTTACAGCAGGGGTATTGCGACTATTATGCCACCAGTATGGTTACCTTGGCCCGTTCAATTGGACTGCCCGCCCGTTTAGCCATTGGCTATGTACATGGTACGTATGATTCAGAAAACCAACGTTATACTGTGACCGAGGCCGAGGCCCATTCTTGGGTCGAGGTCTACTTCCCTGAATATGGTTGGATTACTTTTGAGCCCACAGGAGGCCGCCCAGCCATTGATCGAAGCACAGCCCAACAACAAGCCCCTCCATCATTTGAACCAACCGATCTTCAACCGTCCACCACACGTCCAGCCTTTGTCAATAATGAAGCATCATCTTGGTTACCCCGCTGGCTCAGCCTATTGGTCACAAGTTCATTACTATCAATTAGTCTCGGTTTTGGCTTAGCGTGGTTTAGTGTATGGCGATTACGTCAATACACAGCGGCAGAGGCGATTACTGTTATCAATCGACGTTTATACCGAATGAGCAAATCGATTCAAGGGTCATTACAGCCAGAGCATACACCGTATGAATTCGCAGCGGCACTGACTTCACAAATTTCAGTGATATCTAGCGAGAGCCGCTGGCAAACTCGGTTGATGCCTGCCATTGATGAGATAGTCCAACTCACCAAGCTTTACGTTGAATCGCTTTACAGTCAAAAACAAGCTCATACAATTGATCAAACGAAGGCAATTGAGCTATGGCAACGCCTTCGTTGGCGGCTCACTTTAGTTTGGGTTATTGTTGTTTTAGAACGATGGAAAGAGGGCCTGCGGGTCGGCATTCAATCAAAGTTAAGAGACCAAAAAGGATGAAAACGTGACTATTCATTGAACATTTCACCTACTGAAATTCCTAGATGAATACGGCGAATTACTTCTGCTAATAGGGGGGCAACCGAAAGACGGGTTAATTTTTCAAACTGCTTTTCAGGCGGCAATGAAATTGTATTGGACACGACCACTTCTTTAACAGGTGCTGCTGTTAGCCGGGCCACCGCAGGGTCGGAGAAGACAGAGTGTGTAACACAAGCATAAATATCTTTGGCCCCTTCCTGCACCAAAAAGGTCATCGCCTCAACCATGGTTCCAGCGGTGTCAATTTCATCATCAAAAATAATGCAATTTTTATCTTTAACATCACCGATGATATTTAAGGCTTGAGCTTTACTGCCATCCTGTTGCTGAATCCGACGCTTTTCAATGATAGCCAATGGTAAATCTAGGGCTTGGGCAAAATTACGAGACCGTTTGGTTGCCCCAATATCTCCCGCTACTACAACTGCATTAGGGATTTTTTTATCCCGAATATAGTCGCTTAACAGATAAAATGCAGTGAGTTCATCAACCTCAATATTAAAAAAACCCTGAATTTGTCCAGCATGCAAATCCAGGGTTAAGAAGCGGTGGGCACCAGCGGTGCTAATGAGGTCTGCCACCAAACGGGCTGTAATAGGCACCCGTGGCTGATCTTTTTTATCAGTTCGGCCATACCCATAATATGGTACGACCGCTGTAATACGGCCTGCGGAGTCACGCTTGGCTGTATCAATCATCACCAACAATTCCATCAAATTATCATTGACAGAAGACAAGGTACCCGCCTCATCGTATGAGTTTGAGATGGGTTGAATAATAAAAACATCTTTGGCCCGCACACTGGTACGCAGTCGACAAAAGATATTTTGATTGGGAAATTTAAAGACATCAGCAGGACATAGAGGGACAGCTAAAGCTTGGCTAATCTCTTTAGCTAGATCAGGATTTCCCGTACCGCTAAAAAGGGCAATTTCTCCATACATTTTGGACGGTGCTCCCAGGTTATTATAAAGTTACCACAGAGTTAGATAAGACATTTTGGGCAAAACGCTCGGCATTATAAAGTAGCATATCTGTCTAGGCATATTGACCAAATCATTTTGACCCTTTTATGCTGAAGTTCCGATTGCCCGTAGGGCAAGCCCCATCATAAACAAACCAACGAGTGCCCAGATAAGAGAAGCCCGACGGTCCATCTCACCTCGCGTGTAAAACCACATCGCCGGAAAGGTCAAAATGGTCAGGCTACCATATAAAAAATGAATAATATGCGCCTGAAAGGGGCCAGCAATCCACAGAATAAGACCTAAGGCGACCTGAACAATCATCATCAATTCGCCAACCACAATTACCCCAATGACATTGCCATCAAGTCCCAAACCACGAATATAATTGATCAGACTTAAGGCCCCTAAAAGGCCCATAAACAATGGAGCCGCATTTCCGACTCGCTCATGTATAAAAAATAATGTTGCAAAATCCACAGCTTATCCTAAGTGTTACAAATCAGTTTGCGTGATTTCTAGCCCGCATCATAAACTCATATTGACTGTTACATGCCTCATCCTCTGTATTAGGGGACAACTGGGCATAAGTTCCATCGGCATTCAGCTCATGGGCATTCATATTATCTTCCCATAAAATCTCCAACAGGGCAACAAGTTCTTCTTTCAAGGCCGTGTCTTCTATTGGGAACAATGTTTCAATCCGGCGATCCAAATTGCGCTGCATTAGATCAGCTGATCCTAAATAAATAGTTGGGTCACCGTTATTAAAGAAGTAATAGATGCGTGAATGTTCCAAAAAGCGCCCCACAATACTGATAACGCGAATATTGTCGCTAATCCCTTCAATACCAGGACGCAATCCACAAATTCCACGAACAATTAAGTTAATTTCAACCCCAGCCTGCGAGGCTCGATACAGATGCTGAATAAATTCAGGGTCAATCAAGGAGTTCATCTGGAAGACGATTTTGGCCGGTTTCCCTTGTCTGGCCAATTCAGCTTCATTATCAATAAGGGCCGCTAAATTACGGCGCAGGGTACGGGGCGCAACCAAAAACTTCTTGTAATCTTCCTTTTTAGAATATCCGGTCAGGGCATTAAACAAATCAGTAGCATCATCCCCAAATTCAGGTTTACAGGTTAAAAGACCCAAGTCTGTGTAAATTTGAGCCGTGATTGCATTATAATTGCCCGTTGAAAGATGAATATACCGCATTAGTTGACCATCATCTTCGCGGCGAACCACCATACAAATCTTGGAGTGTGTTTTCAAACTAGCAAAACCGTATACGACGTGAACCCCAACTTGTTCAAGGGCTTTGGCCCAACCAATATTACTTTCCTCATCAAACCGAGCTTTTAACTCTACTAACGCAGAGACCTGTTTACCATTCTCGATGGCCTCCATCAAAGCGGCCACAACCGGTGAATTTTTACCAGCCCGGTATAGCGTTTGTTTAATAGCCAATACTTTTGGATCGCGAGCAGCGGCAGTGAGAAAATCAACAACAGGAACAAATGAATAGAACGGGTGATGCAGAAGAATATCATCCTTGCGAATCACAGTAAAAATATCTTCACGCCGCTCCAAATTCTTCAAGCGTGGATGAATAATGGGTTGAAAGGGTTTATCCTTTAACTCAGGCCGATCAATTTTTAATAAGCTCATCAACCCACTCTGGCCAAGTGGGCCTGACATTGTGTAAATCTCCTCTGGACCAACCTCAAGATTTTTAGACAGAAGATTCAAGATTTTTTCAGAAATGTTTGGTCCAACCGTCAAGCGGACGACAAAACCAAAGCGACGACGACGTACGGTTGCTTCAATCGCCGACAATAGATCATCAGCTTGATCAGCTTCAATCGCCATATCAGCATCGCGGGTAATTCTAAACTGATGTGCCTCTACAATGTCATACCCTGGAAATAGTTCATCAAGATTATGCGAAATCAAATCTTCAATAAAGATAAAGCGATGGGTTTGCTCGTCATCATTTCGACTGGGCTGAACTGAAATTAAACGGGGCAGTGTACTTGGGACCTTAATCCGGCTAAAATACTCCTCGTCATTGGCTGGATCACGGACGACAACCGCTAAATTTAGACTCAAGTTGGATATGTGAGGAAAGGGGCGGCCAGGATCAAAAGCTAAAGGGGTTACGATTGGCAGAATTTCGTTATGAAAAAGCTGGTCAGCAGCCTTTTGTTGAGATTTTGAAAGCTCATGATACTCATGGAGATATACCCCAGACTTTCGCAACTCTTTTTGAAGCGAGGCAAAACACCCTGACATCATTTCGAGGTTTTGCAAAACTCGTGCTCTGATTTCAGAAAGTTGTTGTTGAGGAGTCAGACCATCTGCCGGTGTATTTGTCACACCGGCAACGACTTGTTGCATCAATCCGGCAACTCGGACCATGAAAAATTCATCCATATTAGAACTATAGATCGCTAAAAACTTAACGCGCTCTAATAAAGGATGACTCTCATCTTTTGCTTCAGCTAAAACACGACGATTAAACTCAACGAGACTCAGCTCTCGATTAATAAATAATTCTGGATTATTCAGATCCTGGATTTGATCTAATTTTCCATTTTGTTGTTCATCCGCCATTGCTACATTTGATGTAGACTCAGGAATAGATGACAATGCCACAGTATTACCCTCCCTATAGTAGTTCCCTGAAGCACAAATTTTTCAAATTGACTAGTCCTTAAAATAGCCTTTAATTTTATCCACTAGATCTGTCAGAATAAAGGTCTTTGAGATCATTTCAGCCGCACCGGCTTCCAGCGCTCGCTTTGCCTGTTCCCCACGAGCATAAGCGGATAAAATCAAAACAGGTGTATCTTTCGTTTTTGCATTTTGCTTGATATGTTGTACTGCTACCGCACCGTCCATAATGGGCATCATCAAATCCATGATGATCAAATCTGGTTGATGCTTCAAGGCCAAATCGACACCTTCCTGCCCATTCACGGCTTCCAAAACCTTATAGTTTGCCCGTGTTAGAGCCAATCTTAACAACATCAATTGGGTAGGGTCATCATCAACACATAATATGGTCTTCATAGCGGTTTGTACTCCAGAAGAAATTTGAGTGATTCGCAAAAAGTAATCGCAAATAAAAATTGGGCAGCTTTTGGCGAATTATTAACAGGTAAATCAAGAATTAGGTCATTGACAGGTAATTTTTACCCGTTTAGGTACTTATTTTCAAAGACTCACGCTAATTTACTTGAACCAGTCTAGCTCTACTTTAAGTGAAAAAGGGTGCGACTATTCTGGTTAAGTATAAAAATAAAAAATTTTGTTTGGTGAGTGATACACAGGTTATCAAGCGGTTGCAAGTGGCCTAAATTATACCACTATTAGAAAATGGCACAATAGTTAGAAATGTATCACGATTGAATTTAACTAGAAAGTTGCTTGATTTTAGGGCATAGGTCACACTAACTATATCTTGGCTTGGCTTCCTTTGACGCCTCATGAATAAGAATGGTAACTAGGTTTAAAAAATGCGGTTGACGTAAGCCAGAGGGAATAGTATAATTCGATAGACTTGTTGAACATGCATATAAAAGAAACCCCGCTACTTCACCTGAATAAATCCCTTGTTTGTTGCATTACAAAACACGGATGCATATAATTATTAAAAGATGCTTTGTAGGAGTGTATAGTGACAGTTGAAACACGTTTTTTAAACACTCCAGAGTCACCTAAAGACTCAGGAGATAGTCAACAACAAGATGAAAATATTCTTCCTAAGGGGGCTATTCTCCAAAGCCGATATGAAATTATCAAGGTTTTAGGTGTCGGGGGGATGGGGGCCGTTTATCTGGCTCAGGATTTACGATTTTCGGGTGTTACACGTCAATGTGCTGTCAAGGAAATGATTAGTACAACACCTGATCCCCAGATTCGTAAGGTCGCTCTGGAGAGTTTTCAACGAGAAGCTAATATTTTAGTTGAATTAAAGCACCCAGGTATCCCTGATATTTACGACTTCTTTACCGAATCGGTCCGCAGTTACTTGGTTATGGAGTATATTGAAGGCCAGGATCTTGAGGATGTTCTTGAAAATAGTGAAGGCATGATTCGAGAGGATATTGTCCTTGACTGGGCACTTCAGGTTTGTGATGTGCTTGTATACCTCCATAGCAAAAACATCGTGTTTAGAGACATAAAACCTGCCAATATTATGCTTCGAAAAGGGCGCGATAATAAAATTTCTTTGATCGATTTTGGTATTGCTAAGGCGTTTGAGGTAGGTCAAAAAGGGACAATGATTGGAACCGAGGGATATTCTCCCCCTGAACAGTATCGTGGGGTGGCGGAACCACGGGGTGACATTTATGCAATGGGCGCTACAATGCACCACCTCCTAACAAAGCGTGATCCTCGTTTGGAACCACCATTTACTTTTCATGAGGAACCAGCCCGATTACTCAATCCTTCTATCTCTGAAGCCACCAATATAGTAATTATGAAAGCTTTAGAGTATGACCCTGAAAAGCGATACAGTACTGCTCAAGAGTTCGGAGATGCTTTGAAAGCGGCTCAACGTAATGATACGTCTGGGGTGGGAGCAGCGCCTCAGTCGAATGCTACTCAAATGTTGACGCAGCCACCACCTCCACCAGCACAACAACAACCACCAGCCGGTTATCCACCTCAGCCTGGCTATCCACCTCAACAGTATCCGCAACAACCGCCAGCCGGTTATCCGCCTCAGCCTGGCTATCCGCCTCAACAGTATCCGCAACAACCGCCACCTGGCTATCCACCTCAACATATCCCAGGCACTTCGATGCTCTCGGGTGAATTTGAAGTAGAAGACTCTATTCTTCCTGTCTGGAAATTTAAATGCGAAGATGAGATTCGAGGTAAAGCACCTTCGGCTGACGATACAACCCTTTATGTCGGGGTCTATGATAATAATATCTATGCCCTTGATTTAAAGGACGGCAAATTTAAATGGAAATTTGCTAGCGATGGGGGAATTGCTGGAAAGCCCGCTGTCTACAAAGATCGCCTGATCTTTGGTTCAGAGGATCGGGTTGCTTATGCCATTACAAATAGTGGCCGCATGATTTGGACCTGCCCAACAGAAGGTCGTATTCGATCATCTCCTGTTGCGGCATATGATCACGCCTTCTTTGGCTCCGATGACCACCGTTTATATGCGGTCAACACTAAAACTGGCCGTGTCATCTGGCGATTTGAGGCGATGGGGCCTATTCGGTCAAGCCCCGCCCTAGGGGATGAACTGGTGTATGTTGGCAGTGAGGATCATCATTTATATGCCGTTGATCTTTCTTCTGGTGCATCTCGCTGGAAATTTAGAGCCAATCGTCCGATTACATCTAGCCCAGTATTACACGATGGTATGGTTATCGTTGGATCAACTGATTGGAATATTTACAGTGTTGATGCGAAAAGCGGCTACAGTAACTGGCGAACACGGACAGGTAATGCGGTTATTTCTAGCCCTGTTGTTTTTGAAGGAATTGTTTATATTGGTTCAACAGACAAGCATTTATATGCAATTGATACAAAGTCTGGACGTGTCAATTGGAAATTTAATGCTGAGTCACCCATTGTCTCTACCCCTGCTGTAACTGAAGATGCGGTTTACTTCGGGACCACAACAGGAGAAGTGATTAGCATTAATCGCAAAGATAAACGCTTACGGTGGAGATTCAAGACAGGTGGGCCAATTCCTGGCTCACCATTGATAAAGGATGGAATTGTTTATATCGGCTCAACCGACCATCATGTTTATGCACTACCTGCTTAAGCTAAAGAATTAACAAAATTCTTTAGTTACATCTAAACGAACAGGAAAGCTCTACTTTATGAACTTTTTTCAGCGGCTCTTTACTCAATCAAAAAGTGACATCGATCAGAATGCATCTGAACCATCTTCCTTAGAAGGGCCGCAAGATTCAAAGAGTCAGCCCACTTTAATGACTCAAAGTCTAAAACATCTACCACCTGGCTTACATGTTGGAAAATTAACTGATGTTGGTAAGGTACGAGAGCGTAATGAAGACTCCGTGTACACTATCGAAACAGTCATGTATCAAAGCTACGGTAATGAACCGTTTGGTATCTTTATTGTTGCAGATGGAATGGGCGGCCACGAAAAGGGCGATGTAGCAAGTGCTGTAGCCGCACAGTCAACAGCGAAAGGCCTGTTAGAGGAAATTTATTTACCGACCTTAACGCCTGACCATCAAAACAATGCTGGTCGTCCCATCAATGAAGCACTCACAGCAGCTGTGGAACAAGCAAATGAGCAAGTTCGTGAAGCAGCACCTGATGGCGGCACAACATTAACCGCAGCAATGCTTATGGGGAACAGTGCGTATATTGCTCATGTAGGTGATACAAGAGCTTACTTATTTAATGACAACGGTCTCAAGCAAATTACAGAAGATCATTCATTAGCCCAACGCCTAAAGTCCACAGGGCAGGTTCCAGCGGAGCAAATTGCACAAATTGAAAATGTGTTATATCGCGCGATTGGTCAAGGGGACACAGTCGAGGCCGATACCTATGTCCAACATTTACCTTCAGGCAGTTCACTTGTAATTTGCAGTGATGGATTATGGAAAGGTATTGATGATGATGCACTTTTCCAAAAAACTTTAGATCAAGCCAACTCTCCTCAAGAAGCTTGTGACGAGTTAGTTTCAATAGCAAATGATAAGGGCGGTGAAGATAATATCACCATTATTATCATTTCAATGGGCATTGATGAGGAGTAAACTTCCTCTTTAAGATTTAATTTTTCAGACGAAAGTCCGTCGAATGCAAGCTGATAAAGACCATTATGATATCTTAAAAATTGATTCGTTCGCTACCGAAGAGCAAATTCGGCAAGCCTACCGTACTTTGGCGAAAGAATATCACCCTGACATTAGTGATAATCCAAATGCTGCGACAATATTCAAAGACATTCAACAAGCATTTGAAACACTAAGTGACCCGACAAAAAGACGTGCTTATGATCGAGCTCGTGAGGCACAAGGCTCAGACAAATCATCGGCACTCAGTGTGCGATCCATTGCCAGCCATCAATTTTTGCAAACCCATGTAGAAGAACAAGCGGTTTACACCTGGATTGATATTTCTCCCGCGACCAATCTGCCAACCTCTCGTTTACCAGTGAACTTATGTCTTGTGCTTGATCGAAGCACCTCAATGCAAGGCATTCGCTTACAACAGGTCAAAGAAGCTACGCGTGAAATTATTGATAGCTTAAACCCCGATGACGCCCTAAGTTTGGTTGTTTTTAGTGATCGAGCCGAGGTTGTTTTGCCCGCTCAACGGGATATTGACAAACCTTTGGCAAAATCAATTGCGAGTACGATTCAAGCCAGTGGTGGCACAGAAATGTTGCAAGGGCTTTTGGCTGGTTTAAAGGAACTCAGTCGATTTAGAACTGAAGCTTCCGTAAACCATATGATTTTGTTAACTGATGGCCAAACCTATGGGGATGAGGAAGGGTGTTTAGAGCAGGCAAAATTAGCTGGGCTACACCAAATCAGTCTAACGACATTGGGAATTGGCTCGGATTGGAATGAGAATTTGTTGGATCAGATGGCTTCAGCCTCGGGTGGCACCTCGGTTTATATCGACTCCCCCAGAAAAGTCATCGATGTGTTCAAAGATACAATGCGTAATCTTAGCACAGTGGTCGCTCGTGAATTAACAATGAGCTTTACGCCAGCGAGCAATGTTACGCTAAAAGAAGGATTCCAAGTGACACCACATATTCAACGCCTTGATGTTCATGGTGAAAAAATGATGCTTGGTCCGCTTGGGACTGATCAAGGAAAGACATTATTACTTGAATTTAGAGTGGCCCGTGAGGTCACCCCTGGAAAAAATAGATTGGTACGAATTACGTTTGATGGCGACGTTCCAGGTCAAGTAAATCGTCGAAATTGGGAATGGACCGAGGTTCACGGGGAATTTGTGCCCCAGATTGAAGGCCCCCCAAATATTCCCCCTACAATCGTGACAGCACTCGGAAAATTAGCCATCTTTAAAATGCAAGAAAAAGCTATGGATGACTTAGAAAACGGACAAATTAGTGCAGCCACACAACGCCTAGAAACAATTGCTACCCGTCTTCTTAACCTGGGCGAAACTGAATTAGCACGTGCTGCATTGTTAGAAGCAGGACGTTTAGCGCGTACAGGAGATCTTTCAGCGGAGGGTCGCAAAAAGATTAGATACGGGACACGTAGTCTATCAATTTTGCCAAAGGAGATACATCGTGATTAAGTGTCCATTTTGCGGAACTCAACATGTTGCTAATACACTTTTCTGTAGTGAATGTGGAACCTATTTATTAGAGGATGACCATCGAGGCACAGATCCTCTAGGTACTGATGAAATTCAATGGGTCGGCGAGGGGGATGAGGATGGCGAAGGTACACCCTCTGCTCAAGTTGAGGGACCCAATGCTATTCGACTGACAATCGGTGAGCACGCTCGACAGCTTGAAGCCCCCTTAAACAAGGCTCTACATCTTGGTCGGCTTGATCCTGCTAGTGATGTTTTTCCAGAAATTGACCTTACTAATGATAACGGCTTGGAAAAAGGCGTCTCTCGCAGACATGCTCGTATTCTGAAGCGCGAAGGAACTGTTGTTGTTGAAGATTTAGGCAGCATTAATGGCACTTTTATTAACGGTAAACGTTTAGCTCCCTATTTACCTGAGGTTTTACACGATCACGATCAGCTTCAATTAGGTAAGTTGCTGATTGAGATAGAAATGGCTTAGTTACTTTACCCGCAAGGTTTATTCATTATTAACCTAACCAAAGGAGAATTTAAATGGCAATTACTGTGATTGTTCACGTTATGAATCAAGAGCCGTTTTTAGCAGAGGTTGATGAGCTTCCATCTCCCAGTGCTAGCTTTATCACAATTACAAACCCACGATTACGTAATGGTAAGCCGGTGACATATATTGAAGCTGAAGCGACTAAAGTTCTTTTCCCCTGGCACCGTATTAGCTTTTTAGAAACAATGCCAGGTGATGAAGATCAGGAAGCAGTCGAGTCCTTCTTCCGAGATTAGCACAATTGTGAATCGTAGGCTTTACATTCATTTGATTAGCTAAGCGTGAATTGTGAAGTTGCTTCAACATTTAGCACAATTAGTCCAACATATAAAAAATCGCCATCTATACAATGATGGCGATTTTTTATATGTTAGAAACGCCCGATTTACCAGTCTGCTAAATCTGATTCTTTGACATATCATTAACAGGTGAGTATGATAGCTGAGTCGTTTTTCTGGAACAATAGCCAAGGAAAGGTATAATTTATGGCAACTCAACAAGTTGCACCCGTAACATGCCCGGTATGTTCAGCCCAATTCACAGCCCCCATTGAAAGCATTGTTAACGGTCAAGACCCATCTCAAAAATCCGCCTTGATTCAAGGCCGCCTGAATCTTGTCCAATGCCCTCAATGTCAGCAAGTAGCACCTATCACAGCCCCACTATTCTTTTTTGACCTCGACAAAGAATTATCATTTGTATTTGTGCCCAATAGTTTACAAATGACCCAAGTAGAACAAGAAAAAATTGTGGGAAGTTTAACAAACGCAGTCTTTAATTCCTTACCTGAAGAGAAAAGAAAGTTCTACTTACTGAACCCTAAGCCTTTTTTAGGAATGGAGAGCTTAATTAAAGCGGTCTTAGAAGCGGATGGCATTACAGAAGAAATGTATGAGGCGCAAAAAGCTAAAGTCCAGTTGCTGGAAGAATTTTTGGGGCTTGAGGATGAAACTAAATTAAAGGCAAAAATCAAAGAGAATGATAACTTGCTGGATCAAGAGTTCTTTGAAATTTTAACAGCCTCAATGCAAGCCGCACAATATGAAGGAAATGCATCCGGGGCTCAGGCGCTCTTTGCCTTACGAGCCTATCTCGCTCAAGAAAGCAGCCGAGGGACAGAGATTGTCGCTGAAATTGATAAAGAGTTAGGGATTGTATCGTTACGCAGCCCTGAAGACCTTTTGGAAAGATTACAGGAAGCGACGAGTGAGGACGAGTTTGAACAACTTATTGCGGCAGGGCATCAAATGTTGGATTATCAATTTTTTCAAACGCTCACCGATAAAATTGATCAAATTAACAAATCAGGGGATAAGAAGCAAGCAAATCGTTTAATAGCCCTTCGTTCAAAGATTTTGGAGGTCAAAGGTAAGCAGGAGGAGGAAAGTCGACAAGCCTTTGAAAAATCAGCACAACTCCTGAAAGATGTCCTACAATCCAATGATCCATTAAAAACACTTGAAGAACGACTTAATGAAATTGATGAAGCTTTCTTCGCCATCTTATCAGCAAACATTCAAGAAGCCCAGCGTCAAAAGCAACCTGAAACGGCACAAGCAATGGAAATGTTGGGTAATGCGGCGATGGCTTTGATTCAACAACGCGTTGCCCCTCAGCAAGAGGAACAAGCAGCACCTGAAGCGCCCCCAAAGCCAACGATTCATCTTCCGTAGCAGAGAAACTCAAAACGACAGGCGCTTGATTGACAAGTGCCTGTCGTTTTATTTGTAATAGCTTCCACTTAAATATTTACGCGAACCATCTCAATTTGCTGGGCTTCATCATCATAAACGACATAAGCTGCACCAGGCCCATCTTCGGGATGACCTACACTCCCAACCCCAACAATCAATGTATCACCTTCAACAACAGAAAATCTTCGGCTAAATGAGCTTTTTAGTTGATTATCGGCAGTAAACTGCCAAATCATTTGTCGATGCGTATGACCGTGAAAAAGCACAGGAATGGTAGCTTCACTCAGCACGCCTATCGCATCCCACAAAGGCTCTGACTCAAAATGTAGGTAAGGGAAAAGGTGTGACATTGGCTTAAAATGACGGTCTGCTAAATAATCTTGTAACGTTTGAATCGAGTCGATCCAAAATGGAGCCGCATGGGTTAGCCAAAAAGAAGGTTGTTTGATAATAGGCGGTAAGTTTAAAGTCCATTGTTGGTTTTGCGGCAGCAGACTTCGCCAGCCAGATACTTCCCAATTCCCAAAAACGGTGCTTGCCTCCACCTGTCTCACCAGATCCACACACGCATCAATTCCTATATCGCCCAAACACATATATTGATCAATTGATTGTGTTTCCGCGTGTTCTAACACCGCCTCCAAAGCAGCGGTATAATTGTGAATGTCTGAAAAGATCGCATATCGCATAAATTAAAAATTACCATAAGAAAAAAATTGAGGCAAAATTGTTACCTAGATACGGTCTTAATCAACCTCTTAGACAACCCGGTTAAACTGAGCTATAATTTTCTAAACTTTGACAAAACCTTGTGCAAAGTCATAAAATCCATATTAACATTGCTCTAAATGACTTTGCACAAATTTATCCAGGAGATGATGAGCCTTGGCCAAGTATAAACGCATCACAGGTATGCGTGATGTTTTATTTGAAGAGCAACAATATTGGCGCTTTATTTTAGCCACAATTCAGGAAACTGTGGATTTGTTCGGCTACAAACGATTGGACACGCCTCTTCTTGAGCAAGCAAATTTGTTTATTCGAGGCGTCGGTGAGGGCACAGATATCGTCGAAAAAGAAATGTATATTTTCGAGGATCGCGATGGAGATATGCTGGCCCTTCGCCCAGAATTTACCGCAGGGATTATGCGCGCTTTTGTTGAGAATGGGCTACATACCGAACCCCCTCCCTTGAAGGTCTGGACAGTTGGCCCCTTATTTCGACACGAGAAAAAGCAAAGAGGTCGTTTTCGACAACACTCACAATTTGATATTGAGGTGATAGGCGAAACTGATCCAGCAGTTGACTCTGAGGTAATCAATTTGGCCTGGCACCTATTCACAAAGCTTGGCTTCACAAATTTGCAGTTATATATCAACTCAACAGGTTGTCCTTCTTGTAAACCGCAATATGTACAAATTCTAGTTGAGTATTTCACTCAATTTGCCGATAAATTACCAGATGTTGACAAAATGCGACTCCAAAAGAATCCTCTCCGTATATTGGATAGTAAGGAGACTGCAACTCAACCACTCATAGAAGATGCGCCTCACATTATTGATTATCTCTGTGAGGAGTGTGCTGAACACTTTGCTAAACTTAGATCTTATTTAGAAGCAATTGAGCTACCTTATGAAATTGATTATCGTATTGTCCGTGGTTTAGATTACTACACCAAAACAGTCTTTGAAATTAAAATAATGGCAAAAGATGTTTTAGGTAATCAAAATACAATCTGTGGTGGGGGGCGATATGACGGATTGATCGAGGAGCTAGGCGGAAAATCGACACCGGGCATTGGGTTTGGCTCAGGTATTGAGCGGTATGTTATCACAATGGAAGAACTAGGCATTACTCCACCGCCCGAACCATCTCCAAGGATAACCGTATCCTATTTAGGTGAAACCGCAAAGTTAGCTGCCTTAAAGCTGATCAACACCCTACACAATGAAAGCATTGGGGCCTTGTTTACACCTGGAGATCGAAGTCTCAAGGCCCAATTAAAACGGGCCAATCGGATCAATGCGGATTTTGCCGTGATTCTGGGTGAAGATGAGTTAAATGACGGAAATGTAATGATCCGAGACCTTAACAATAGCGAGCAACATCTCGTTAAATTAAGCGAGGTACCTGGCTGGCTCAAAGCGAGACTTTAGACTATGACGTCTGAGTATGAGGCATTAACCAACCCAGCTTTTAGTCAGGTTGGTATTTTATACCATCCAAAGCTAGCTGAGTCACGGGTGATGGCCGCAGAAATGTTAGAACATATCACTCAGCTTGGGGCATCAGCTTGGGTTAGCTCTAGTTGGGATGAAGCCGACATCACCAATCATCTTGAATATCTTGATTTGTTAATTACCTTGGGTGGCGATGGCTCAATGTTGCGAGCGGCTCGCCTAACAGCTCAACGCAGCACTCCTATCTTAGGAGTCAACATGGGACGTCTCGGCTTTCTTGTAGAGGTTCAGCCGGCTGAGTGGCCAGAACGAATCGAGCAAGCATTAAAGGGGGAGTTTTGGATTGAAAGACGAATGATGGTTCACGCCAGACACATTCGTCAAGGCGAGCCAGCGCAAACCTATGAAGCCCTCAATGAGATTGTCATTAGTCGAGGCCAGTTAGCTCGGGTTGTTCGTCTGCATACAGATATCGACGGAAGTTTTTTAACAATTTACACGGCTGATGGCTTGTTAATTTCAACGGCGACAGGCTCAACAGCTTATGCTTTGGCCGCTGGGGGACCAATCCTACCACCAGAACTAGAAAATTTTTTATTGGTCCCTCTAGCGCCACACCTAAGTCTAGAACGCCCCTTGGTTTTGTCCAAAGGAGCAACGGTTCGAGTCAAAATTTACACTGATCACACCGCCATCCTTACGGTTGATGGCCAATTTGAAGTAGAGCTTGCTGATGAGGATGAGTTGGTCATGCAGGCCAGTCCTTGGGCAGCTCATTTTATACGATTACAAGAGAAAAATTATTTTTATCGAACGTTAATGGAACGTATGGGTTGGCCCCAGGCAAAAAAGGGGCTAAGAGGAGATATGAAAGGCAATGAGTGAAGTAACCTCACCTGCAATTGAAACAGAAACTGGCGTGGGCTTTTGTTACCGCCATCCACAAACTGAAACAGCGCTCCGCTGTAACAAGTGTAATAAATTAATCTGCCCAAAATGTGCTAATCGAACACCTGTCGGCTTTCGCTGTCCAGATTGTATCCGTGAGGCTGAAGACAAGTTTTATAGTGGAACCAATTTTGATTATGTTCTAGCCGCTGTAATCTCATTCCCACTCTCTTTGATTGTGGCTGGATTATTTACGGCGATTCTTGGAAGTCTTGGCTTCTTTATTATTTGGATTATCCTCATTGGAGGGGCAATTGTAGCTGCTATTGCCGGCTTTATTGCTGAGGCCGTTCGCTGGGCCGTTCGCAAACGTCGATCTCGCTACTTGGGTCATGTTACTGCTGGGGCATTCATTTTAGGAACCCTCCCTTTTGTCATTCTTACCTTGTTCTCTGGCAGTTTATTTCAGCTTATTGCCCCTGGAATTTTGCTAGTTCTTGGTGTCCCAACAATTATGGCTCGTCTTAGATAAACACATTTTGATAATTCCAGCATAGCCTTTTTGATCCATTGATATAATATTGGAAACATTTCATAATCTTAAGCAGATCAGAATACTCAATTCAAATTTTATGCTTAAAGCAGTGGCAAGAGAATAAATAGGCAAATGATGAAGGGTGTAATGTAACTCAAATTCCATCGGCTACCTCATCACGCTGCTTTAAAGCTTTTCTTAAGATACAATAAGATATCCATTTGATCTTTACCTCGCCTGTTCTTTTGACCAATTTATTTCTTGGAAAAGCCTAAGTTACTATTTTTTTGATATGCTGGTGAAATCTAGTATTATTCAAGTTATATCAACATTTTAGGATTTGGGGCACCCCTTGATTATGGCCTCGCCGGATTTATTGCAAAAATTAGCCATTTATGTGCCAGGGCCTGTGGCCAAGGCGATATATCATCGACCCCAACCTCTAACCAAACCTACCTCTCGCCACCTCTCTGCTGCAATCCTATTTTCAGATATTTCAGGCTTTACCCCCCTTAGCGAACTGCTCAATCAAGCAGGTCCAAATGGTGTAGAGAGTCTCACCTTTTTGATCAATCGCTACTTCACGCAAATGATCCAAATTGTCCATAATCATCAAGGGCAGGTTGTAAAATTTTCGGGTGATGCTATCACCGTCCTATTTCCTGCTGAAGATGTGCCAATGCAAATGGCCGTGCATCAGGCGGGTGCTTGCGCGTTGGCAATGCAAAAAGAAATGCAAAACTTTAGTGTAATTGAGACGCCACAAGGCAATGTTTCGTTATCAATGAAAGTGGGGATTGGTGCGGGAAAAATTCTTGAGGCCAATATCGGCGGCGTTTTGGGACGTTGGGAGTATGTGGTAGGGGGGGACCCATTGGTCCAAGTTTCTTTAGCGGAGCATAAAGCACAGCCGTCACAGACGATTCTAAGTCCACAGGCCTGGGCCGAGGTTCAAACTCTCTTTGAAGCAACATCATTAGATGACGGCTTTGTCAAACTCGAACACCCCTTTCAGCAAATTAATCTTGAAAAAATACCAGACCTTGATTGGAGCCAGCTAAGCTGGGAAAAACGGCAGCTTGCAGAGGCCGCTTTACAGTGTTATATCCCGGGAGCAATTAAAGCCCGTTTGGACAAACAATCTGAGTGGTTAGCTGAACTTCGGCGAATGACCATTCTTTTTATCGGCATCGGTGGGTTAGATTATAAAGCGCCCAATGCGGGAGAACAGTTACAGAATTTTATCCAAGCCACACAAGAGCTGCTTTATCGTTATGAAGGTTCGCTTGGTAAAGTAGCAGTGGATGATAAGGGTACAGTTGTCCTTATTCTATTTGGGGCCCCTCCATTTTCGCATGAAGATGATGCCCAGCGGGCAGTCGCCTTTGCCCTTTCTCTTCAAATCGTGGCTCGGGAGCAAAACCTTCGTGTGTCCATTGGGATTACAGAAGATCAAATTTTTGCGGGTCCAATTGGTGCACCAACACGGCGCGAATACACGGTCATCGGCGATCAAGTTAATTTAGCCGCTCGGTTGATGCAATATGGTCGAGCGGGAACAATTCTCGTTACTCAACGGATAAAAGAACGAGCTGGTCATCACTTTATCCTTGACGACTTAGGACAAGTATCGCTCAAAGGCAAACAAAAAAGTGTGCCTGCGTATCAAGTAAAAGGTGAGCAAGACTCACAAGATGAGTTTATCACCCGTTATTTGTCTTATGAAGATCCAATTATTGGTCGAGATCAAGAGTTATCTCAGATAGCTGAGGTAACTAGTGCCGTTCTCAACAGAAAATTTCAGCTTCTTTTTATTGAAGGTGAGCTTGGTTTAGGCAAAAGCCGCTTAACAGCTGAATTAGTTCGACAATGGATTCAAAAAGGCCAGGTTGGCTATGGCAGCAAATGTATAAGCTACGGACGTCAAATTCCTTATCAAGCGTGGCGAGAAATTTTAAGTGCCATATTTGGCCTTGATCCCACCCTAGACTCGGGGCGAAAGCTCGCCCGTTTAGCCAGCCGGGTAGCCGAATTGCCCGACCCGCCAGATCAACCAAACTATTGGGCTGATCGATTACCCCTACTGGCTGACGTTATGGGCTTTGATGCCCCTGAAAATAAGTTTACCCAAGGTATTCCAGGGGACCTACGGCGTGACAACACCTTTGCCTTAATTGAGGCCGTTTTGCGCCATCAGGTTGAACGTGGGCCTTTGCTCATTCTACTTGAAGATATCCATTGGGCAGATGAGTTATCTATTGCTCTTGCTACATACTTGGGTCAAAAATTGTTAGATTGCCCACTCTTCCTCGTTTTAGTTCATCGCCCCCTAAACGAGGCTTATGCACAAGTCATCCAGCCACTTCACAATCTCCCGTTTACTCAAGCGCTTCGACTAACAGCCTTATCTGAGACGGACAGTCAGGCGTTAATTAAATTGTTACTGGCTGACAAATCATTACCTGCTGAAGCAATGAGCATCCTATTAGAACGGGGGCAAGGCAATCCATTCTTTCTACAGGAGATTACGGGCGTTCTGCTTAGCTTGGTAGAAAATCAATCTGAACAGCAATTTAGGTTGCCTGAAACGCTTGATCTGCCTGATACCGTACAAGATGTTATTTTGTCTCGTATAGACCGTTTATCTGAAGCTGAAAAGTTAACATTAAAAATTGCTTCGGTCATCGGGGCCAAATTTCAACGAATCTTGCTCTCAAAAGTACACCCTGTTACTAGTGCCAGATTTCTACTGCCGTCTCAATTAGAAAAATTAGAAATGGAAAAGCTCTTGCGTTTGGAAGCCCCCGCCCCAAAGTGGGAGTATGTTTTTCATAATGTAATCACACAAGAGGTTGTCTATGAAGGGCTTCTTCTCGCCCAACGACGCCAGCTTCATACCACGGTTGGAACTGTTCTTGAGGAGTTGCTCCCTGATGAAATCGAGGGACTCGCCTTCCATTTTGGCCGCAGCAATGATTTGAATAAAGCAGTGCATTATCTTACGGCGGCGGCCCAAAAGGCGAGTCGTGAATATGCGATTCGAGCCGCCGTAGGTTATTACAGCGAATTATTATCCTTTATCACCGAACGAGCCACCACTGAAAAAGATATCTCAATTATTTCCCCAGAATATTGGCAAGCCCTTTTGGACCGAGTAAAGTTGTATAATCTTCTTGGGCAGCGTGAACATGAAGGAGAAGATCTTGGAACTCTAGGCGTTATCGCAGAGGCGCTCAATGATAATCAAGCCCGGGCTTTGGCCGCTCGACAGTGGGCAAGGTTTTATGAAACAGCGGGAGATTACTCATCAGGATTAGAAATGATTGAGCGTTCGGCCAAACTAGCTGAAGAGGCAGGAGATGAAATTCTAGCAGGGGCAGCATATAATCAGTGGGGGAAATTACTCTATCTAACAGGCGAATATAATGATGCTTATGGACACTTACAACGTGCTTTACAAATTGCAAATATGTACAACGACAAAAATGCAGAGGCAGAAGCACTAAATAGTCTTGGCGTTGTCGCCCATTATCAAACCGATTATGAAGTCGCCCTCTATTTTTTTGAAGAGGCCCAAACCTTGAGAGAAGAGGTGGGCGAGCAAATTGGTTATGGTCGAGGGTTACGTAATATTGGGCAAGTCTATTATGACACAGGATACCCTGTAAAAGCATACAGCTATTTCGAGCAAGCCATGACGCTACACCAAAAAATTGGTGATCGTGTCGGCGAAGCAATTACTCAACATAACATGGGAGGAATACATATTTCGCTTGGTGACTACACACGAGCTCGACACCTATTAGAGACTGCCTTAACCTCCTTTCAAGCAATGGAAGATCCCCGGCGTGAGGCGCATACATTGACTCAGCTTGGACATCTTCACTATAGACTTAATGACTATGTTACGGCAAAGATGTTTCTGGAAGAAGCAAAAATTATACTGGAAGAAATTGGTGATCCCTGGGCCGAGGGAGTTTTGTTAAGCTATTACGGTTTGGTTCTAACGGCCCAAAAGGATTTAGAACAAGCTGAAAATATTTTTAGAAGAGCAATGAAGCTTGAGCAAAAACTAGGGCAAGATGCCGCTGAAATGGAAGACGCTGCTTATCTAGCCCAAGTTGATTTTGAAGCTAATAAAATCGAGCAAGCCTACAATAGAATCCAACAAGTCGCCGCCTTTATTGATGAGCATGGTATAGCTGGTATGGAAAATCCAATATTGGTTTATTGGATTTGTTTTAAGATCTTAAAACAAAACAACAGATTAGAAGAGGCAGATGCAGCCTTAAATCAGGCGAAATCTCTGATAGATAATCAGGCCAATGAAATTGAGGATTGTGAAACCCGGAAAAACTATCTCAACATTGCTGAACACAAAAACGTCAAACAACTGTAACAAGTGAAAAGAAAAAAGCCTTCGACTTTATGCTGAAGGCTTTTTGATTCAGAAACACAAATACTTCAAAGTTTTCAGGAAACAAATCCCATCAAACGATTAGCATGATCTGGTCGTCGTAATTTTGCCAAAGCCTCTTTCTCAATCTGGCGAATACGCTCACGCGTTAAACCAAAACGCTCAGCCACATCCTGTAGCGTTAACGGTTGACCATCTCGTAAGCCGTAACGAAGCTCTACAATGCGACTTTCGCGAGCTGTTAGGCGGCCAAGTGCTTGTCGAATTTCATTTTCAAGCAATACAGAGTCGACCTGATCCTCTAAAGCTTGAGTCAAATCATTCTCTACAAAATCAGCTAAAGTAGCCCCGTCATCACCCACAGGCTCTTCAAGACTGAGTGTCTCTTGCCCATCTTGAAGCAACTCATGGATTTGCTCAGGAGCATCCCCAGTTTGTGCTGCAATCTCTTCTAGCTCTGGCACACGCCCAAGCTTTTGGGTTAATTGGCCCATTACACGCTTGATTTTGCCTAAATGATCAACCTTATGAACCGGTAATCGGATGACCCGGGTTTGAACAGCCACGGCCCGGCTAACACTTTGACGTATCCAGTAGCTGGCGTAAGTACTCAGACGAACGCCTTTTTCAGCATCAAATTTATCAATCGCTCGGATTAAGCCCAAAACACCTTCTTGGGATAATTCAGCTAAACTTAGACCGTGGCCAGTGTAGCGATTAGCAATACTTATCACCAATCGGCCATTGGCCTCAATCAATTTGCTGCGTGCTTTTAGTCCCTCGTCGATTTTGATTAAGAGTTCCTGACGCATTTCATCATTTGATGTATCATTTTGTTCTAACTGAGCTTTTGCCGCTTGTCCAGCAATCATCACTTGAATCAACCGCTTTTCTTCGGCGGGTGAAACAGGGGCTGTTGCAGCCAAGTCCGCAATGCTCAGTCTGAAAAGCGCTTCTTCGGGTGCCCATGTTGTTGTCATGATTCATCACCTCACTTTTTAGTAGGGATTTCCCAAGGTATAGGTTGGCAATCTATTCTCAAAAAATCCTTGATAATTCACATCAAGTGCCAGATTCAAAAACGAGCATTTGCCTTTGTTGTTAAAGGTCAGAGCCATTTCTTTGGCTGCATTGATGATCGATAATTAGTTTGTTACTCAATTTTTACGCATTTTCAGCTTAATTACTTCAAATGTTCTCATATTTGAAGCTAGTTGAGCGAGTAATCGACAAATGGTAACCGCTCAATTTGATGATGCTGATTGTGCGCCTTCAACATATAAGCCAGAATTTGGTCTTCTCGGTCCAACAGACTTAATGTTTTCAAAATCAACTTCTGTAGGGACTGTGTTGATAATAATCGTTGTTTATCCGCTAACGGTCCCTGAATAGCCGTTCCAGCCAGATAGGCCAAAGCTACAGGATCTGTTGGTAAATTAGTGTCAGATAGATTTTCACCTGAGGCTTGCGCCAAATTTTCAATGTACCGTTGTACAATCGGGCGCAATTTCCCGGTCAAAAACTCAGCTTTCTCTGGCTGAATAGCATCCACCATCGGAAATGGATCAACCTGACCGACGAAAAAATCCTCTTCGCTTACATTGACATCCTTAATAACAAATCGATCCTGTCCCACTGTGATCAAGTTCATACGGCCATCATCAAGATGCTCAACAGCCGTAATATGAGCCGTCGTCCCTACATTGTACATTTCTCCAAAAGAGGCTCTGTTCTTAACATCAGCCTGTTGTTTATCTGTATCTCGTTTAACAAGCACAACACCAAATGGCTGACCTGATCCTAAACATTCTTTGATCATGGCCTTGTAGCGTGGCTCAAAAATGTGTAGAGGCAACATCATTCCTGGAAATAGCACTAATTCAAGAGGAAATAATGGCATTTTCGTGTCTTCTGATAACATAGATCGTTAGCCTGTGTCTTCCTTAAAAAAGCCTAAATCTGAAAAAACTTTTCGATATTTACAAGTGCTGCATCAATCGTACAGCCTAAAAAAATTCCAGAAACCGATGAAACAAGCACCGGGTTTTGAGAGTAGGCAACCCCACCAAAGGTAATTAGTGCATTTTGATTTATCTCATCACTTGCCTGATTATCTTGGCTCACCGATTGTGTATAAAGTTCTCGAGTTATCTCTATAGTTGTCTCTGCTGCCTGTTGAGTCGCAGCTGAGATACAAACAAGGTCAGGTTTGAGTTTGTTCATCACCTTGTTCAAATGGGCTGTATTTATATTTGGACCAATATAAATGACCTTAAAGCCACGTTGTCTTAAACAAAGTGCCAGCGTCAACAGCCCCATTTCATGTTGATCTCCCAGAACTGCGCCTAATATTGCTTTTGGTCCCGTTCCAACGGTTGCCGTAGCATTGACCATTGCAGTCAAATGAGAACGTAATGTGGTCAATGCATAGTTCTGTGTAAGTAAGTCTATATCATTTTGATGCCAGAGCTTTTCCAACTGATGAATAACTGAGGGGAAAAGCTCTATTGCTACAACTTCAAATGAGAATGTAGCAATACAACTATTAACAAGTTTCTCTACCTCATCTGTCTCAAAATTTAGTAAATGCTCGGTCAGCTGATTATGAGCGTTATCTAAGGTTAACCCGTTTTTTACATCAAAACCCTGCAAGTAATTTTTTGCAATGGTTGAGATTTTTTTTGTACTGGGCCGCTCACTAACAAATGTACCTTTACCAACCTTGGTATAAGCTAACCCATCATCAATCAATTCCTGTAACGCACGCCTCGCCGTCATACGGCTTAAATCATAGTGCTGACAGAGATCACGCTCTGATGGTAATTTTTGATGTGAAAAGTAAACACCCTGCTCTATTTGGCTCCTCAACACCTCTTTAAGTTGAAGATAGATCGGTGTAGGATGTTGCTTATTCAACTGCATCATATTTTACCTGTACTAAGTGGTACTATACCAGTATATACCACGTATTATACCACTCATATTAGTAAAATGTCAACACCTTTTTTAACTAACTTTAGAGATGCAAAGAATTACTTATCTTACCCGTGCTTATTATCCTATTGTCAAATCATTCTATCATTTGTAAATTAATATGAAGTTAACTTATATTCTTGGACCATTGTATCTCGCGGTCCATTATGCTATAATTATCTTTTCTTAAATTAAGAGGCTAACGATTTATGAGCATTTCCTCATCACAAGAGGAAGTCCCTCCTCGTGTATTAGTTGTGGATGATGATCCTGATGTAGCAAAATCAATTGAAGCAACATTGAGAAAACAATACAAAGTCTATATTGTTTACAGTGGGATTGAGGCGATTAAGGAAGCTCGACGTCATCCCCCAGATCTGATCGTCTTGGATGTTGTTATGCCAGGTATGGATGGTCTGGAGACCTGCAATCAACTTCGGATGGATCCCGCCCTGGCTAATGTTCCAATCCTATTTCTAACCGCTTTAGGACGACCTGAGGATCGTATTGCGGGACTGCGTGCCGGAGCAGACGATTATCTTACCAAACCGTTCAATCTTGAAGAACTGCAGCTACGTATCAGAGCAATTTTACGAAGAGTTATGCCTCCAACCGCTCCCCCAACTTCAAAACTCAAAGCGTCCAACTTAACCCTTGATAAAACCAGTTACACGGCTAAAACAGATGAAAAACAAGCAAAGCTAACACCAATTGAATTCGATCTTTTGTATCATCTGATGATGCATCCAGAAGAAGTTTTCACAAGCGACCGTCTGCTACAAGAAGTGTGGGACTATCCATCAGAAAGCGGCAGCCCTGATTTAGTGCGAATGCATATCAAAAATATTCGCAATAAAATTGAGGCGGATCCCAGCAAACCTAAGTTTATTCTGACTATTCCACGTCGTGGCTATACCATTGCTAATGATTAGAATTAACGGTCCTGTAAACATCAATCCATAGTATCTCTTTCACCTTATCACAAAACTTATAGATTGACTGTAAACATCCTGTGAAAGTTTATTGCAAATAAAAAAACTCTACCTGAGATCGGTAGAGTTTTTATTTGATTACAGAATTCTCGAGTTATCCCGATATATCCATAATTTTTTGCTGTTCAGTCATCGGTTCCAACATCCGAGAGTTTCCCCGAACAACTTGTGAGGGGCGAGTAGGGGCAGTCGCTAACTTTTTTTCGAGTTGCCGGATTTCGGGATATAGCGAATCAATTGTCTGGTTTGCCCTTTTTCCTGGCCCTAGATTGTCCTTATTAGCAAAATTTACAATAATTTGCAATAAGATTCGAGCCTGAGATTTTAGACTCATGACAAACACTCCTTCCTAAAAAGTTTCCAATCCTGATAGTGCTTTATCATCACCGCAACAATGTGTCCCCAATGACGCGATCTTAAAAACTATCAGCACCTCAATCATTTATCTAGCGATATTCAATTTTCCGCATGGTACTACGCCCTTAAATTTTTGCAAGTTTCGGTTAAGTAAACTAGAGAAAGTGATAACCAGAGCTAAATATTGCCACCTTATTTCAATAATTTTCTACACCGTCTTAGGCATTTCAACGAGTATGGTATAATACTTTGGTAAACTATTAGGAACATATTATGTTAAAAATTGATGGATCTTATGGTGAGGGCGGCGGACAAATCATCCGTACCACTCTAACTTTAGCCACGATCTTAGGTCAACCTGTTCAAATCACTAACATTCGAGCGCAACGAAAAACGCCAGGCTTAGCAGCACAGCACCTCACAGCTGTGAACGCTAGTGCATTGCTGTGTAATGCAGAGATCACAGGTGCTGAAATTGGCTCGACAACCTTAACCTTTACTCCAACCAGCCCACCTATAAATGGGATTTATGAGTTTAATATTGCAGATGCTCGTACCGGAGGCAGCGCCGGAGCAACCACGTTAGTCCTGCAAACCATTCTTTTGCCGCTGGCGCTCATCCCTGAAGCGAGTGAGGTCACCATTCGTGGGGGGACGCACGTCTCCTGGAGTCCATCTTTTCACTACATCCAGCAGGTGTATCTCCCAATGTTAGCTCACCTTGGTGTTGATGTTTCAATTGAACTCAATCAATGGGGCTGGTATCCAGCAGGTGAGGGGGAAATTCATCTGCGGGTACTCAAACAAACGAATTCATCCAATAATAAAAGGTTAAATCCACCAAATCCAGCACAGCTAAACAGTTTGTGGGAAGCACGGAAGCCCTTAATTGAGGTTAAAGGAATAGGCGTAGCAGCTAATCTTCCTGCTCACATCGCTCAACGTATCAGCGATCGGGCGTCGAAGTTGCTTGCTGAAGCAAATATACCAGCAACCGTTTCTCCAATTCGTGTAAGGTCAGTTTCACCGGGGGCTGGGTTATTTCTCGTCGCAGAATATGAAAATTGTCAGGCAGGATTTGATATATTGGGGCGAAAGGGAAAAACATCAGAAGCAGTTGCGGAAGAGGCAATTGAAAAATTATTAACCTTTCATAAAAGTGATGCTGTTTTTGAAGAGTATCTAACGGACCAACTTTTACTACCAATGGCCTTGACTGGCTTGCAATCTACCTGGCAGGTTGAGACACTTTCGAAACACACAATTACTAATCTGTGGGTGATCGAACAATTCCTTGGCCCGGTCGCAACAATCGATCACCATCACAATATCATAAAATTTAACGTAAAAGAACCTGTCTAATGCCCAATCAGCCCCAAATTTTGTTGATCATTCCAGAAAATCACAAAACCCTTCAACAACGTCTGAAAAAAGATTATGATTTTCAAGTTACCGCGATTTCAGACCCAGCCCAAGTTCCTATTTTCTTTGAGCAACAAACGCCTGATTTAATATTACAGCACTATGACCTCATCGAAAGTCCGTTTTGGGAACATCTTGATTATCTTCAAACACAAGAGATGACAATTCCTATGATTGTCATTGGTCCAAGCGACAAAAAAGCTAATTTTTCGGGCAATGTTGTTAACTACACGAATATTAAGGGCTGGATTAATGCTCCTTTTTCACCATCAGAGTTAGCCTCACTTATTTCTACAACCTTAAGTCATCCTCCGCAGGATGACTGGGTACTTATCAAGCGGGAAGAAGCGATAAAGGCTACACAGCTACAAACGCAACGCGCCCAAGAATTTGACATCCTCTTGGAAGTAGGCAAATCTGTCACTTCATCCCTTAATGTTGAGGCAGTTTTAGCTTTGGTTGTCGAAGCTGCGGTTACTTTGACTAATGCCGAAGAAAGTTATCTTTTGCTCGTCGAAAAGGGGTCTGGTAATTTATATTTAAGGGCAGAAGCCAATCTAGAAGAGAGCCATGTTCAGGATTTCCGGATTCGCGTCGATGACTCAATTTCAGGTCAAGTGGTTCAAAGTGGTAAGCCGATTATACTTTCCAGAAATTCAAACACCTTAAAAATCAAAACAGGACTGACCGTATATTCCCTTGTCAATGCCCCTCTTATCGTAGGTGATACCGTAATCGGCGTGTTGGGCATCAATAATCGGCATATCAAACAAGCCTTTACCCACCACCACCAAGAACTATTATCAGCGTTGGGCGACTGGGCCGCGATTGCCATTCAGAACGCCAGATTGTATGCGGCTACAAAGGATCATAATCGCGACTTAGCGATGATCAATCACATTACTCGGCTCATTTCTGGTACCTTGGATATCGAGCAAATTCCTCGCTTACTCATTCAACGAACCACTGAAATTTTTAAGGCAGAATGTGGCTCCCTAGCTCTTATCGACCACGACCAGGGCGTTGTTGTATTTCAGGCTGCTTATGATAGAAACGGCAATGATGTAAAAAGCATGAAAGATTTCCTAATGCCCTTGGGACAGGGCATTATTGGCAAAGTGGCCCAAACGGGTAAACCGTATTTAGTTAATAGCACAGCCGATGATCCCAGTTGGTCACCCGTTGTTGACCGCCTGACTGGTTTCACAACCAAAAAAGTTCTAGCTGTTCCTCTCGTTGTTGAAGGCGAGGTTTTGGGTGTGGTTGAATTGCTAAACAAAGATGAAGGGGATTTCACCCAGGATGATTTACGATTACTCTCGCTAGTCGCCTCATCAGCCGCCATCTCATTAAAGAATGCCCAACAATACGCAGCTTTGAAAGCAGCCAACGAAGCCCTACAGCAAGCGCAAGCCCAACGGATTGCCTCAGAACGGTGGACCGTATTGGGTCAGGCCGCGGGAAATCTAGCCCACCGCATCAATAATAGCACTGCTTTGGTTCCCATTGCTGCTCAACACTTACAAGAATTGCTCGAAGATATCACCATGCCACCAGAAACCCGTCAGGAGGTTGATGAGAATCTAGATCGCATTTACAGAAACACCCTCTACACCGTCGAACTGGCGATGGCCTTGCTTAAACGTTTCCGAAAAATCCCTTCACAAGCTCATGATATCAATGCCTTAATTGAGGCCGCTTTAAGCCTAGTTGAATTACCCGACCATATAAAAATTGTAACGCACCTCGACCCTGATTTGCCTGAAGTTGATACGAGTGATCTGATGACAGATATTTTTGTTGAACTAATTACCAATGCGAAAAAAGTAATGGCTGATGAAGATGGGTTGCTTCACATTGCCTCCTTCAAAATTGGTCAAGATATTTCAATTCAGATCACTGACAGCGGTCCCGGCATTTCACCAGAAGATCAAGATCGCATCTTTGATATGTTCTACACAACCAATCCCGATGGATTAGGGTTTGGCTTATGGTGGGTAAAGACTTTTCTTGAGCAGCAACATGGTCAGATCACGGTTGAGAGTGAACCTGGCAAAGGGACAACCTTTACGATCACTTTGCCAGCGGGTCGGTAGTCCCTTACCATTCCCTCATTGCCTTCAAGATGTAGATGGAGTAAGATATAATGCAATTCTTTCGATTTAGGCGACGCTTGATTACACGAATTTGGAGTGGGTTAACTATGAAAAAGCGAATATTAGTTGTTGATGACGTCCCCGATTGGCGAGCAACCATTCAAGCCATTTTTCGACAGATGAATGAATTTGAGGTCCAATCGGTTGAAAGTTATCAAGAGGCTATGGAAGTTGTGCGTAACCGGGATGTTGAATTGGTCATTGTCGATTTGCGTCTCAGTCCGACCGATGAGTCTGATCGCCAAGGCATGGAATTGCTAAAGGAATTAGCCAAACATCGAATCAATGCCATTGTTTTAACTGGATACCCAGAAGAAAGTTTGCAACAGGAAGCAGAAGAAAAATACAAAATATTTGATTTTATCGACAAAGGTGAACTCGCTGGTAATTTTCAATATTTGCGGGATGTTGTTCGTGAAGCCTTTTCAATTATGGAAAAGAAGGATCAACTCAAAAATCAGCTCATCCACGCAGCCTCATCCTTCCAACCTGTGGCCTTTACAAAAGAAGTGGCCAGTTGGCCGCTTGGGAAGTATCGCAAGAAAAAAAATTCCGACGAGTCATAAATAGGTTATGAGCCTCAGTCTCAATATTGAAAGTATTTTTCTCCTCATATTTTTTATCGCACCTGGCTTTCTTTTCACCCGTACCTACACCGCCTATCGTCCCCGTTACTACCGTGCCCCCAACACATTCACCCAACTCGTGTTGGCGATTGTTGGTAGCGCTGTTATTCACGCAATCTTGCTCACAGGTATTGCTATTGGCCTGCTGATTTACTGGCTAGCTGTGGGACAACCAACCTACGCCAATAACCTTTTTAGTCCCACTGTCCCCCTCAGCAGTTTCACTTTTCCCGCCTTAGCCCTCACGATTTTCGGGGTAATTATGTACCTCGCCTTGAGCCTGATCTTGGCTCGACGACTGGCCACATTTCTCGGTCGCCAGCCAATTTTGACTCGGCCCCGTTGGTGGCGGCTGTTGATGGGTGATGATCCCCCAGAGCCAGAGTTGCTTTGGCATAAAGTGTTACAGATTGAACCCTTACAGCTCAACTTAATTCCACCTCAACTTGCCATTCAAATGCGTGACGGTGATTATTTTGAAGGCGACCTCTACTTAATGCGGTTGGTTGGAGATGAAGAGAATACAGTTGAATTAGCCCTGCGCAACGTCTCCCATCGGCCAAAGTCTTCTAATACTGATAGCCCAGCATCTGATTTGTCCCCTCTGCCCAATCAGGTTATTCTACTCAGATCGACAGACATTTTGTGGCTTACCCGCAACAACATTCCTGAGTAGGCCCTGCCTGCATCGTACACTTTTATATCTTCCAAGAAGGTTTTTTCATGTTTGAAGTGGTTTTCTTAGGAACCTCCGCCTCGGCTCCGTCAATTCATCGTGGCTTATCAGCGAGTATGGTTCTTTATCGTGAATATCGTTTTCTTATCGATTGTGGGGAAGGGACACAACGACAAATTTTACAAAGTGGACTTGGCTTTAAACGGCTGGACAAAATTTTATTAACTCATAGTCACCTTGATCATATTTTAGGTCTAGGCGGGTTAGCGTCTACCTTTACCCGTTGGGAAGCCCTAGACGTTATGGAAATCTATGGCGGAGCATCTACCTTGAACCGCGTGAAAGATTTACTCCTCAAGGTGGTGGTTCGTGGTGAAAAATCGGTCTTAAAACTAAAATTCATCACCCTAAAGCCTGGGCCAATCTTTATCGATAAACATTTCCAGTTAAGCGCCTTTCCAGTTACACACCGAGGCCCAGATTGCTTTGGCTTTTTATTTGAAGAGAAATCACGTCGGCCTTTTTTAACCGAAAAAGCCGAGGCCTTAGGTGTTCCCTTTGGGCCTGAACGACGTCAGCTTGTGGCAGGGCAATCAATTACCTTATCCGATGGCCGAACCGTTCACCCTGATGAAGTACTTGGTCCAGTAATTCCAGGAGCCAAGCTGGTGTATGTGGGCGATACAGGTCGAACCGATAATTTGCGTGAATATGTGCAAGATGCCGACACCTTGGTTATTGAAGCAACTTATCTTGAACGCGACTCCGATATGGCCCGCAAATTTGGGCACCTCACTGCCGCTCAAGCAGCTCGTTTGGCGAAGGAGATGAATGTCCAGCAGCTATACTTAAACCATCTATCCCGTCGCTATCGTGATCAAGAGATACTCAATGAGGCCCGATCGATTTTTCCAAACACTGTGGTTGCCCGAGATTTTGATCGATTGCAAGTCTCCCGAAATAAGTCATGATCTCTGAACATCTCCACCAGCATCTTCTTGAGCTAGATTTGCCCCTTTCCCAGGCTCAATTTGATCTACTTGAGCAGTACGCCCAACTATTAGTTGAATGGAACCAGCGGGTCAATCTCACCCGAATTATTGAGCCAAGAGACATTGCAATTAAGCATTTTCTTGACTCGCTCACTATCTTCCCGTTTCTCAAACATCTCTCCACATCAATCAAACTTATCGATGTGGGGACTGGCGCAGGTTTTCCAGGCTTACCTCTAAAAATTGTTCAGCCTGAATTACAATTAACGTTACTTGAGACCACTCGAAAAAAGACAGATTTTTTAACCTATGTTGTGCAGACATTATCGCTTTCGAATGTTGAGGTTGTAACCGCTCGAGCAGAAGATGCCGGACAACAGCCCCAGTATCGGGGTCAATTTGACATAGCCGTAGCCCGAGCCGTCGCTGCTTTGCCCGTATTAATCGAATACACGTTACCGTTTGTCAAGAAAAATGGAACACTTCTTCTGCAGAAGGGGCAAACACCAACAGAAGAAGTTTCGGCTGCAAAAAACGCCCTCAAGCTTCTCGGTGGATCAATAGAGTCAGTTCAGCCTATTGAGCTAGAGCCTCTGCAAGCTGAGCGTCATCTGATCATTATTCGTAAGACTCAGGCCACACCAAAACAGTATCCTCGTCGAGCTGGATTACCTTCGAAAAAGCCATTATAATCCCCAAAAAAGGCCGCCTGTTTTTCGATTGACGCAACCCTTGTTCGACGGTATACTTACAATTTGAATCCTTATTTGACTGTGAGGCTTTATTTTTAGGGGTGATCATTTTACGCCGTCTTAGACGATTTTTTCTACATGTTTTTATACTGTTTACCCTTCTATTTGTGATAGGTGAACAACCATTTTCAACAAATGCTCAAACCTCAACGAATGAGACCGACCTTGTTGTTGAGACAATATTTAATTCCCTTACCCCAGCCGAGCGTGTCGGACAGCTATTTATTGTTTCCTTTGATGGCGCAAACCTTTCTCCGAACTCAAATATTGCCCAGCTCATCCAGACCTATCGGGTGGGTGGGATTGTTATCTCGGCTGAAAATCGAAATTTCACAAACCGGGGAAACACCCCTAGTCGTATCCTCAACCTAAACAATCGCCTGCAAAATTTAGCTTTACAGCCCCCTTTAACCCAAACTTTAGCAATCACCTCAGCATCCCCCCTAACCCCGACCGTCAGTGCCACACCTGTCGTCACCAATACGCCGACATCATACACTCCCATCCCTCTCTTCATTGCTATTCAGCATGAGGGGGACGGATATCCTAACACTCAGATCCGCAATGGGTTAACCAATATCCCTAGCCAAATGGCAATCGGGGCCACTTGGGATCCCGAAAATGCCCGAATGGTGGGGGAAATTGTTGGGCGAGAATTATCACTGTTAGGCGTGAATATGTTATTTGGTCCATCATTGGATGTACTGGATAACCCACGCTCAGATTTAAGTGGCTCATTAGGGGTACGCACGTTTGGGGGTCATCCCTTCTGGGTGGAACAGATGGGAGAAGCGTATATTCGCGGCATCCAACAAGGCAGTAATGAACAACTTTTAACAATTGCCACCCATTTTCCTGGCTTTGGTAGTAGCGATCGTGAAATTGATCAGGCGCTTCCTGCTATCGCAAAATCTCTAGATGATTTACGTTTAACCGAACTTCCGCCCTTTTTCGCGATTACGCATCTAAATCCTAATGATCCTAATGATCGAGCCGGGATAACTGACGGGCTGATGACCGCTAACATTCGCTATCGAGGTCTGCCAGGGAATGTCCCAATTAGTCTTGATGCCCGTAATCTTCCGGCAATTCTAGCCCTCGAAGAGTTTGTACCTTGGCGAGAAGCAGGAGGACTCATTGTCAGCGCCCCACTTGGGGTACCAGCAACCTTGGAAGGTATTGTCTCAAATCAAGAATCTTTTCCAGCCCGCCGTTTAGCTCAGGATGCTTTTTTAGCGGGCAGTGATTTGCTTCTCGTTACCGATTTTTCGTTTGAAGATGATTCTGAGGCTGAATTAGCTAATATCATCAATGCGATCGAGTTTTTTCAGGAAAAATATGCTGATGACCCTGGATTTCAAGCGGGTGTTGACCGGGCGGTCAAAAACATTATCCGGGCTAAAATCAAAATTTATGGAGCAGATTTGCTAGAAGCTGAGGTATTATCCCCTGAAACGAATTTAGAATTACTCGATCAGGGAGCATCAGATCTAGCATCAATTGCTCAAGCTGGGGTTAGCTTGATTACCCCCTTAACGCAGGAAGGGGTAGCAACATTGACCGAACCCCCTCAACCAGACGAAAATATTTTAATTGTCACCGATAACCGCATTGTTCGCGATTGTTCTGTCTGCCCACGATTTAATCTGATTACAACTAACAATTTAGAAGAAATCATCCTTGACCTATTTGGGCCAGAAGCAACTGGGCAAATTTCTGCCGAACAAATTAATAGTATTAGTTTCGGAGACTTAAAAACAGCCCTTACTTTTGAAATTCCTTCTGAACCACAGGTTGAAGAGGACGAAACAGTAGCAGAGGATGGTAATACAGAGGATGAAGAGAATCAAGCAGAAACAGCTTCGGATGAGGAGGCTTCGACGACAGAGGAACTCCCAAATCAAGCTATTATCACAAATGACCTTATCACGTCGGCGGACTGGATTATTTTTGCGATGCTTGATATTGACCCTGAAACAGCGCCTCAATCAGATGCGGTTCGCCTCTTGCTTAGAAATAGATACGACACAATCCGTAATAAAAATCTAGTTCTTTTTGCGTTTAATGCTCCCTATTTTTTGGATGAAACCGAAGTTGGTCAACTCACAGCCTTCTACAGTTTCTATAGCAAAACCCCTGCCCATCTTGAAGCAGCGGCTCGTTTGCTTTTTCAGCAATTCGAGCCATCCGGAGCGTCACCAGTCACAATTCCAGCGATTGGACCGCTTGATCTTAGTCCAGACCCAAATCAATCGATTCAGCTTGAGCCTATCGTTTGGGTTGACAGTAATGGTGTGACGAGGTCAGTCGGAGAGGAGGATGAAAATCCAATAATGACGTTTGACCTAGAGGTAGGTGAAGAACTGATTTTTCGAACCAGTGTCATTGTTGATCGTAATGGCCAGCCCGTTCCAGATGGCACCCTCGTTAATTTTTCACGGTTCTATCCATTGGAAAACTCTTTTCAAAGCTTTCTGGAAGCAAAAACTGTAAATGGAGTGGCTGAAATTCTAATTGTCAAGGAAAAAGACTCCCCGCTTTTGGTGAGTGCGTTGAGTGGTTTAGTTGTAGAAGGTATTCCATTTAATATTGGCCCTGGGATTGTGGACACGCCGACGCCAACCGTGACCCCAACCGCCAGTCCAACCGGCACCCCTGTGCCAACCAATACACCAACGCCCACAGCCACTTTTACCCCCACCCCAACTGATACACCGACCCCAGTTCCGACAGCAACCCCCTTTATTGGAGGGGAACCTACAATGCCTGCCCGTCCAGTGAATTATGTCGATTTGGCCTATTCGGCCTTGGCAGCACTTTTAATTGGGGCAATCGCCTTTACATTGGGTGGTGATCGTTTTTCATTAGAGGAACGCATTCGCCCCGCTTTGGTTGCGATGGCCTTTGGTTTGATTGGGTATATTAGCTTCACCATCGCCGCATTAACATTTCCAGACTCCCCCTATTTAGCAGAATTGGTTATTCGTAACACCATCGGCCACTGGGTGGCACCGCTTATCACGCTCCTTTTTGCGATCGCGGGAATGATTGCCTGGTATTTGAAGCCTGGACGTATTTTTTGGGTAAAAAGAAATTAGATTAAGTCAGGCGCAAAGTTTCAAGGACGCAGCGTAGCAAGCGTATAAAATAGTAGGTTAAGAAGATGTGTTAGTTGGGGTCAACAACACTGATGGGATTGACGAGGGTCGATTGTAAAGCGTCTTCGGAGATGCCAGGGGTAAATGTTAAGATAATCGCCAAAATCAACAGGGCCGTGACCAATGCAATGAGTACACGATTGCGCCAGAAGGCAAAACGCCAACCATTCACAGTGTTGCCGTTAATAACGATGGGCGCATGGCTTAACAATTCACGCCGAAATTGATGAACGCTATCGGGGCGATCTTCTGGATGCAAGCCTAAAGCGTGCAGAACTGCTTGCTCGGTTTGGGGCGACACCTTATGATTGATCTCGCTGATACTCAAGGTTGATTGCCGTTTACCTCGCACATAACGAGTTTTGGCATCTGGGGGTGGTTCATTGGTTAAAAGATGATACAAGGTCGCTCCCAGAGAATAAATATCTGAGCGGCTATCGGTGTAACCAGTATCTCCCCCGATTTGTTCTAGGGGAGCATATTGAATGGTCGCCCGACCTTGTAAAACTGTGACAGTTCGATTATCATCAGGAACCATTAATTTTACCAGCCCAAAGTCAACCAATTTAATCGTACCGTTGGGCATAAGTTTTATATTGGATGGTTTTATATCGCGGTGTAAAACGGGAGGGTCTTGCTGGTGTAGATATTCCAAAGCGTCAATCAGCTGCTCACCCCAAGTTAGGACTTGATCTTCTGGGATAAATTGTTCTTTATGGCGAGCGTGTTCGATGACTTCACGTAAATCCTGTCCAGGCACGAAATCCATAACTAAGTAATCATGTCCGTTATAGAAAAAGAAGTCCGAAACCTTGGGGAGGTTGGGATGATCAAGACGAGCCAATACACTGGCTTCTCGATGAAATGCAGACTGCATCTGCTCCTGATAGGCCTTGGATGCGCTAGGATCGATAATAACTTCTTTAATTGCACAGAGACGCCCTTCCAAGCGCAAATCTTCCGCTTGGTATATAGCGCCCATTCCCCCTTGACCAACCAACGTCAAAATACGATACCGTGACCAAAGGATGGTATCGGGGGTCAATAATCGTGACATGTCTTCTCCGCCTTTTGGCGCAACAGTACATGCTGCACCATACAATAGCTTAGTCAAACCACCCCGTTCTGTCAAGAGCGATCTATTCTCAGCGAGGTAATAAAGTAACAAATTCTAATCATCATTATCAGGTATGAAATTGACGGAATACGCCTGTAATCTCTTGTTACTTTATAATACCACTGAGCAGGTCTGAAACTCTCAGACTATTACATTCAGAGAGGTGTTCATTATGTCAAATGAAGTTGCAATGTTGCTCGTTCACGAAGGGAACAGCCCCCAAACTCAATGGCCCCTCATCGGCTCAACTATGATCATCGGGCGTGATCACCATAGCGATATTCAAATTGATGATCGCCAAGTCTCACGACGTCACGCTGAAATCGCCCATACGCCTCAAGGGTATACCCTGCGAGATTTGGGAAGTAAGAATGGTACGTTTCTAAACGGTGAAGCCTTGACCCAAGAGCCTCAACCCATTCGAAATGGGGATGAATTGGGCATTGCCCTTTGTGCAAAGTTAACCTTTGTTGAAGATGATGCAACGGCCCCAGTGATTGCTAAATTTGAGCAACCTTCCATTCGCATGGACCCCGCTGCTAAACGGGTTTGGGTCAAAGAAATCGAGATTGATCCGTCTTTATCAGTCGCCCAATACACGATGCTAGAGCTGCTTTATAAAAACTCTGGCAATGTTGTTTCTCGTGATGAAATTGTGACAGTGGTCTGGTCTGCTGAAGAGGCAGAAGGGGTCTCTGAGCAAGCTATCGATGCCTTGGCCCGTCGACTACGAGAGCGTTTAGCCGAAATTGACTCCGATCACCGATATGTTGAAACCGTCCGTGGACACGGCTTTCGATTAAACTTGTCATAGGCCATAAAATCTTAAATTTGGGTAGTTCGGGTTAACATAACCGATTGACACTCAATCCAAGATATTGTATCATCATTGTTACTCTACAGAATGAATTATTAGCCCACGAAAATTGAGGACTTGTGAGCGAAACAGAAACACCAAAAGAAACATCAACATCGTCTACTAGAGCACCGTTAGCGCAATTTATTGCGATTATTGCTTTATCTATTTCAATATTTCTCATCGTAGATTTTGGTCGCCGCGCCGCCGCAAACTATCGTATCCAACGTGAGGCCGAACGCCTAAGTCTAGAGGTCGATTTGGCCCGCGCCGAGCAGGAAGAGCTACTCGCCCAACGTAGTTATGTGGCCAGTGATCTTTACATTGAAGATGTCGCCCGCCGCGAACTGAAATGGGCCAGAGAAGGCGAAACCGTCGTGGTTGTAATGGCTACCCCCGAAGCCTTACCTCAACCCGTACCAGCAGAAGCCCCAGAAACCACCGTGATCCCACACAATCCAGCCCCGCAAACCCCAGCCGAAGCTTGGTGGCAGCTCTTCTTTGGCAGCGACAACTCGCCTCCGTAATTTGACATCCCTGTCAATGCCCTCGCCCATTCCCAGCTTTGTGCCTTCACCTATACTTTCTGTATACTCTGTCTGAATTTGACAGACCCCTACTTTTGAATAAAATGTTCGATGCTTCTGCTGATGTAGCTCAGCTGGTTAGAGCGCGAAACTCATAATTTCGAGGTCGGTGGTTCGAGTCCACCCATCAGCACCTTTATATCCAATATCAACAAAATGCTGCCAAATTGGCAGCATTTTTTGATTTCTTGAAATTTTATTGCTATAGCTTGGTAAATTATTCAACAACTATTACCTCCCCTAAAACCTCCCACTCCCCCATCGGCCCTCCATCCTCATCCAACAGCCGCACCTCCACCTGATATCGCCCCGCCTCAAACTCAGACGAAACCCACAAAGCCTGATTATCACGCACAATCTCTCCCTCGGTCCATTCAGATGTAGGGTACCGATTATGCGAGGGCATAATATCCTGTTCAACAGTAACATTGCCAGCTTCATCAACCAATCTTAGATGAATTGCATAATTCTGATCTGGCTGCTTTGTAGCCTGCCAAAAGAGAGCAAAACGAAAGATGTTGTTTTGGGGGATGGTTTCGCGCTCGGGAGAAGCGCCAAGGAGCTGAAGGAGGCCAAATGAAACGGGTGAGGATAGCAACCAAGTTATCTCTAAGTCCGTAATCGAGGGGGTTTGGGTAGAACGATTAACGGTGACTGGAATTGCGAAGACATCGGGCCAGTTGGGTTGGTCACCCTCGACGACAGCGAGACGAGACCAAGTTTCGGGATGATAAGGTCCAGTGATGAGAAAATATTGGCCGGGGGGCGTGCCGAAGGGGACTCGGATTGAATGGGGGTCTTGACCAAAGTGCCACGGCTCCCAGCGTCGGAGCGGAACCTGACCGGGATGAAGATTATCTTGGCTGGCGTAGAGATTTTTGTTTTCATCGACCAATTGGGCCAAAATGCTATAATCTGTGCTAAGATTTTGCGTGGTTTGCCAGTAGGCGGTCAGGTCAAATGTCTCCCCAGCCTCAATCTCACTGTCAGGTAAGTCATAACCCAATAGCTTCAGCTCGTGTCTAAAGTTAACTTGAAGTGGCTGATCGATGCCTTTAACTTGGGCACCATCAAAGCTCTGTTTGAAGGGGGAGTCAAAGCGATCAAGATACAGCCCTTTAGCAAGAATCAAGCCGACAGCCAGACCACCTAAGGTTAACCATTCGCGTGAAGGTAATTGAACCAACTTTTCTTTAGAGGCTATTTGTCCTGATAAGTTTTGTTGACGCCAAAACAATAGCCCCAGCCCTATTCCGATCGCGACAAATGAAATACCATTGGCCCAACGACGCGCTGGCGTTTCCTGAAAGGTCAGTCGCAAGGTATGTTGCCCCGCAGGCATTGGCACGCTGAGCAAGCCTCGCTCAGTCACAGGCGCAGTTGCAATCATCTCCCCATTAAGCCACGCTGTCCAACCTGGAAAATAAAAGGTGTGGAATATAGCTTGGTACGCTTCTGGTGCATTAAGCTCAAATTCAAAGTCATTAAAAGCGTACCGAGTTGTTGTAACACTGGCCCCCTCTGGCAGGTAAACAACATCAAGCCGTTCAGGTGATTGCCCGGATAGATACATCTCCTGAATGGGCGACTCTTGGGGCAATTGACTAACCCAAATTGGCACATACTCGCCAAACGATGTTGTCCCGATTGCGCCAATTTGATATTCGTAATCAAACATTCCACTGAGCGTAGCCTCGGCTGGCAGCGGGTCGTAGTAACGCGGATACAGCAAAGGAATGGCTCCAATAAAAATGAGACTTACGCTCACTACAGTTCCCCCTAATTGCCAGCGGGTCGGTATCAGCGAGATAAATGCACCCGCTGCCGTGGCTAACAAAAAAGCGGCAACACCGAGCAGCCGATGGGGGTGTTGAACAAAAGCAATCAAGGGCAAGCGATCCCACACCCAAACCGAAATTGGTAACATCATAAACAAAGTGACCATAAAGCCGATGGACGCAAAGAGCATCACTTTGATTTGAGGTAAAAAATATTCTATTTTAGAGGATGCCAGGGTTACTCTCAGAAGCAAGCCAATCAATCCCAGCCCAGCCAAAATCACTTGAGGCAAGCCGAGGGTAAAAGGAAACTCAGGATTAAACAGCCCTGTATTGGTTGGATCTGGCCAAACAAACAAGTCAGCCAGATGGACAAAATGGGCACGATAATCAAAGTCAGGCGGCGTAATCACCCGCTCAATTTGGACAAAATCTCTTTCTAACATGGCAGGTAGCCAGAAGAAGGTAGCCATCCCGATGCCAAGAAGCAAAGCACCGGCAATTACGCCTGTTTTTTTCATACGGCTCAGGAATGACAGGGTGGCTTGCTTAAATTCAAACAACCAGATAACGCCTAGATAAAAGCCGAGAACAGGAAAAAACAATAAACTGGAGATGTTATGGGTTAGTATGGCTAAGGCGGAGAGAAAGGCAGAGATGACAAGCCATCGAGATGTCGTCGTTACAAATAAACGATTAAACGCCCAAAATGCCAGTGGAAATAAGGCCGCTGCCCAGACAGCGGGAAAACTCCCTCGCACAAAGACGTTGAAGAGCTGATAGGGGGCGTAGATATAGGCAATAGCAGCAACCAAGCCTGCCTGTGGGCCAAGGTGATCTCGAATAAAGAGATAGACCCCAGTGCTTGCTACCAAGAGGGCGGCGATAAATGATAAATTGATGGCCGTAATAATATCAAAACCCAAGGCATAGGGTAGTTCGGTAAGGTAGTATGTGAGTGGGGCATAAAAAACGAAGAGAGGCAGACCATACCCATAGGCCAAATCAGGAAGCCACCGTGGAAAAATTGCCCCTTGCTGCAACGCTTGGTCTAAAGCGACAATCCGATAGAGATGCAGCAAGCCATCGGCACTCCGAGGCAGGGTAGATTGAATTAAGGGGCTGAGCGCAGGGAAGATGAAAAGCCAAACTAATAGCAGCTGTCGATCAAAATTATGTTGGATTTTCTGAAATAGCGTTAACACAGACATTAATAGTGACTTGTGAACAGTAAATTAGAAATTGTGACTTAAATCGAATTCGATTTAAGTCACAATTAAACACTTACAATCCACAATTCACAATTATTTAGTCTTTGGGCATTTGCTGCAAGCCAAAATAAGCAGGGGCTGGCGTAAATTCAGGGTAAGTAGGATAAACGATACTCCAATAGGTTTGCTCGTCATCCAGAGTCCAGCGGGGGTTGGCTATATAAATCAGACTCATAACACCAATCCAAGGCCGCCAGTTTTCTTTGGCATAGGCATAAGCCCGCTGGAAATATACATCCTGTTCTTCAGGGGTAACGGCGTGCCAATTGTAAGGGGAGTCGGGGCGTGGATCAACGGTCCAACCAAACTCAAGCAACACAATCTGCTTGGCTTCATCCCCATTGTTGACCATCACCTGCCGCACATCTTCAACGTGTCTAAAGCCGTAAACCCGCCGCAACTCTTCCGGCACATTGTTTTCAAAATCGCCAGGGTTCGCTAAGCCAGGGGTACGTGCAATATCGGCAGGGTCAGTTTCTGGAGGTGAGGCATACCCAGGTGCGTGAGCACCCAAAGCATCAAAATAAGCAGCAGCTCCCGCATCGTACATTTCTTGGATAAAGAAGATGTCAGGTCGGGCGACATCATCATTTCGAGTGGTTGGAGCCATCCCAGCACTGATGACAATGGGATAGGGATCAACCTCTTTGATGGCTTCATAGGAGACACGGAGCATTTCAGTGTACTCAGCTGCATTTGGTGGTCGTTCACCCCATTCACGGGATAGATTAGGCTCGTTCCAGATTTGATAGGCATCAATACGACCTTTATAACGAGTAGCAACAGCCCGAACGTAGTCAGCAAAGTCCTGTAAGTTGTTAGGTGGCCCCACTTCGGGGAAGCCCCCGCCAGCCCACTGGGGTTGTACTCCTAAACGGACAATAACTTTCAACCCATGGGAGTCAATTTGGTCCATAATCCGATCTGTTCGGGCCCAATCAAACACCCCTTTGCCAGCCCCCTCAATTTCACGCCACGCGAACTCTTGTTTCACCCAAGTAAAACCGGCGTCTTCAACTAATTTCAAATCTCGGTCAGCAATTTCATCCTGCCAGAATAAAAAGACTTGCATGCCGTAATCTGGTGAACTCATCGTCACCGGGGCTGTATTGATGATCGGCGTAACAGGTGCTGCTTCGGAGGCTGGTGGTTCTGGCTCAGATGGGGCTTCTCCATTGGTTGTTTCACCACCATCAGGTGCAGCAGGTTGTGCGGGCTGCTCAGTCTCACCTTCGCCTGGTTGTTCAGACTGGGCAACTTCACCTTCTGCCGGAGCAGGGGCTGGTGTTGGTTCATTCTGAACGGCGTTATCCTCCCCGCCACCCTGGGAGTCGGAGTCAAATTGAACAATCTCAAACGTTGGGGTGGGTCCCGGTCCCCCCACTTCCTCAGGAACATCGGCTTCATAGAAAAAGATCGCATAAACGGCAAAACCTGCCGCACACAGCACAAGGGCTGCGATAACAAGGCCAATCCCCACTGGCAATAAAATAAGTGGATTAAATTTTTTCTTTGGTTGCATTTGTTGCTGGTTCATTGATTTTTACCCATAGAAAAGCCTGGAACGATCAATCATCCATTTCGCTCCAGGCTTATATTTACTCAATCAACAGAAAAAGATAGATACAACATACTTCATTCAATACTATTTCGGCATATTAGCGATGGCATCATAAGCCGGTTTACCAATAATTCCGAAGTTGGCCAACTCGGTGGTCGGTGCTGTTACCCCGTAATCAAGATTCCATAAAAACATCGGGCCAACCCAACCTTGCACCTTGGCCCACTGATAAGCTTCAACAATCCATCGGGCCTGCTCTTCATAGGTATTATCACGGGCATACTCATAGCCGGTTTGGGGGTTACTAGAGACCGCCCAGCCAAACTCCGTGGGCGAAATGGCTTTGTCGCCATCACCATTAGCCACCATAATATTACGGTAGCCTTCCATCGTCCCTAGAAAACACCAGCTATGGTGACGGTTAGTAAAAATTCCGTGCCCAGGATCGGCTGAGGCTTCTTGAGGTGTAACAGTCTCCCATCTACCAAGAGCAGGACAATTAAATCCAGAAGGATGGGCCCCCATAACATCAAAAAAGCCTTTTGCCCCGTTATCATACATTTGTTGTGTGTAAATAAAGTCATCAACAGCCCAGGGTTGAGGAGCTCCAGTGGGTGTTAATGCTCCACTCATGACAATCATTTCTTGATTAACTGATTTAATAGCTTGATAAGAAAGTTGAAGTAACTGAGTGTAGTCCGCTGCATTAACACGGCCTTGACCTCCCGCCTCATACCATAAATTCTGCTCGTTCCAGATTTCAATCGATTGCACTCGACCTCGATACCGATCAGCGACACGACCCACAAACTCAGCATAATGAACCGGATTTTGGGGTGGTCCCTCAACACTACGATCATCTCCCGGTGGGCGGGCCCAGGCAGGCGCTTTCGGGATACTCATCAATATTTGAATACCATTGGCATTGAAAGCGGAAACAATCTCATCCCACAAGCCCCAACTAAAATTACCCTGAGACGGCTCGACATCTTTCCAGGCCATCTGCCACTTGATCCAATTGAAGCCAATCGTTTGTAGGTGCGCAATATTGCCAGCTGTGTTCCCACGTGGGTCCGCCTGAATACCATAGCCAAAGGGAACATTAACGGCAGCCACAGCAGGCGGAGCTGGACCAGCGGGGGAGTTTTCTTCAGGGGCTGGGGCTGGGGCCTCTTCTTGGGCAGGCGCAGCCTCTTCAACTGGAATTGGAGTAGCAGTTGGCTCAGGTGTTGCAGTTGGCTCAGGTGTTGCAGTGGGTTCTGGTGTGGGGCTTGGTGTTGGCGTCACGGTCGCTACAAGGAGCGAAACACTACCACGCGGCACCGCCCCTTCACTATCTTGACCAGACGAAATCGCCGCAACCACCTCATAGGAGCCACCCGCATCAGGGGCTTGCCACTGATAATTCGGACTACTTAAATCGACAATACGCTCAGCAACAACGCCACCCTCTTCATTTTGCACGCGCCAAACAACAGAATATTGACTTTCAACAGGAGGGATTACAAGATCCAAGAATTTACGAATGACACCCCAAATACGTGTATCATTCCCTTCACCCAACAGATTTTGGACAGCAACACCTCGCAAATTGTATTGGGCGACAAATTGCAATTTACGAGCGATACTGGCCGCATTTTCAAGATAAACCGTGTGTTGGGTATTGTTCTCATCAAGATAAGCAAACCAATAGGTTCCACTGGCGCTATCAAACTGAACACCCGTTGAAGCGGGTAAGCCAGCTAGAGTGAAATCAACAGGTTGACCAGGAATAACAATATTGGAGTCACCGACGATTTTAACAGAGCCAATCGGGTCCAGAGCTTGTTCATAGGTAATGTCACGGGTAATACCGCTCACTTGTTCGGTACTGTTGGTGCGCAACAACAACTGTAATTTATATCGGTTGACTTGCCCTACTGCCCAATCCAACATTGTCTCCATTTGACCACCCACCACATACGCTTTGGGGTCAGGGGATGTTGGCACTTTGACCACATTGGCGATGCGACCAATCGCTTGCCAATCGTAGCCGCCTGTATTCCAAGTATCGGCAGAAATTTGCTCAGGCAATTCAACCCGAACCGACAGTTGTTTGTTTTCAGGCAAAGCATTACGCAAGTCGGTTAAAAATGCTGTGTACTCATCACGTAATTCAGGATTGATGCCTCGATAATCCAAATCAATGCCTTGATACGCACTATTTTGAACGATATTTACAATTTCATTGATGTGTAACTCACGGGCCTCTGAGTCAATCAACATATTGTCAATCAAATCAGAGCGGATGGAAACATCACTATCCCAGTTGCGAATAGTAGGGATAACCGAGAACGGAGCATTTGCCAAATCGGGTGACAATTCACCTACATTACCAGAAACACGACCATTTCCATCCAGGAACAACCCTTGAGGATTGATCTCAACCAACGTATCACGGACGTCTTGGGGCAAGTCGGATGTTGGAGAATAGTCGGTTGAAACATTAGGGTGAATGGCGTGGGTTTGCATCACCACAACCGAATCAGGAAGATAATCGATCTCAGACTCGATAATATCCTCACTAACAAACTTACGATTCGGCAACCATTCCCAAGCCTCACCATTCCAGGAATACAAATCAAGGGTGTTATAGGGTTCGGCCTCATTTGGAATGGGGACGGTCAAGACAACCGCTTCAGGTTCAGTCCCTTTTTGTTGAATTCGATAGTAGGGACTTTTTACAACTAAGTTGGGGGGAATACTTTCAGCCGCAGTGAGCAGACTAGACCCTGCTGCACCTTCCAAGAACAGACTGCGAGGCACTGCATCAAGTTTGACTCGAACTGAGCGGCTCATTCCTTCTGGTAAAAGGGTAATCTTGGTCCCATCTGGATCTTCAAGAATTCCCCCATCAGTGCTCACTCGTTCAAAACCGTAACTTAAAACACGGTCTGCTAATGAAATTGGGGGCAAAAGCAGGGCCGCCAAGATGAGCATTGGGATCAGCAGGAAATTTATAACAACTCCGCCCAGTCTACTTTCCAAAATCTGCTCAAAAGCATACATTAACGGATTACTATTATTTGATGACATATAACGCGCAACTCCTTTCCTCACAAAAACAAGGCCTAACGGCCTCATTTACCTACCAAATCGTAATTTACCTAAATTTCAATATTGATTGTTCCCATAATCAACATCAAGCCTTGTGACCTATGATGTACGTTAATTCATCGGCTCTAGGCAAGGCGTTAGTATAATAAAAAAAGGGAAAAAGGAAAATTTAGTAACCTTTTGTTTATTAAAGTGTTATTGTTGAATTAATACCATACGATCTAGTCCAGCTAAATCTGATTTAATGGATATTCTAGCTTCGGGAAAATTATCCAAAGCAAGTTGCTTCACTGCTTCGCCTTGACCAGAGCCAATTTCAATCATCATTACCCCTGAACTATTCAATTTTGTCTGGGCTTGTTGGAGGAGTTTCTGTACAAGGGCGAGGCCATTGGAACCGGCCGTCAGGGCCTGAGCAGGCTCAAAATTTTGGATTTCTGGGGTAGTGTCAGCTAATTCGGCATCATCCAAATAGGGTGGATTGCTAACGATGAGGTCAAATTTACCTATTGTCGGAGTTAACAGACTACCTTCTATAAAACTTAGTGAAGAGATAACTTGATGGTTTGCGGCATTTTGTTGGGCAATCTCCAAGGCAGCTATCGAAATATCAACAGCTTCTACTGTAGCCTGAGGCAAATATTTAGCGAGCGTGACAGCAATACAACCGCTGCCAGTGCCTACATCGACGGCCCTGATGGGTTTATCGCTAGGGAACAGCTCCAAGGTTGTTTCAATAATTAATTCTGTTTCAGGCCGAGGAATTAATACAGCAGGTGTAACGACAAAATCGAGGCCGAAGAAGGATTTGTAGCCCAAAATATAAGCAACGGGTTCACGCTGAATACGACGTGTGAGATATTGATTGAAGAGATTGTGTTGGGGAGGTGTTATGGCCGCTTCCGGATAGGTATGAAGCCATATCCGTTCACGGTCTAACGTGTGGGATAACAGTAACTCTGCATCGAGCTTAGGCGTTTCGCACCCTGCTATTCTCAACTGGCCTGTAGCCCAATTGAGAATGTACCGAACTGTCTGATTTGCAAGCTCAGTTTTTTTATCAATTGTCATGAGTTACACGATCAAGGCCTAAGATCCGGCGTCCTCAGCCAATTGCTTCAACTTTTCTTCTTGGTCAGCTTGCGTGAGGGCCTCGATAAATTCTGAAATCTCACCATTCAAAATTCCCTCCAACCGATAGCTTGTTAAACCGATCCGGTGATCAGTGACCCGTGTTTGGGGAAAGTTGTAGGTACGAATTTTTTCACTACGATCACCACTACCGACCTGAGAACGACGAGCCGCGCCGTGTTCAGCCTCTAGCCGCTGCTGCTCCATATCATACAATCGTGCTCGCAAAATATTGAAGGCCTTGATTTTATTTTGCAACTGGCTTTTTTCATCCTGACAGCTCACCACGATACCGGTAGGGACGTGGGTGAGGCGCACAGCTGAGTCAGTCGTGTTCACACTCTGACCCCCTGGGCCTGACGAGCGAAAAATATCAATCCGAACATCATTAGGGTCAATCTCAATCTCTACCTCATCAATTTCGGGCAACACCGCTACCGTTGCCGTTGAGGTATGAATTCGGCCACCACTCTCAGTTGTTGGCACGCGTTGTACCCGATGAACGCCGCTTTCATATTTCAGGTGGGAGTAAGCCCCTTGGCCATTCACCTGAAAAATCACTTCTTTATAACCACCAATCCCAGACTCGTTACTACTCAGCATCGCCGTCTTCCAACGTCGCCCCTCAGCATAACGAGTATAAATTCGGAACAAATCTGCCGCAAAAAGGCCAGCCTCATTTCCTCCAGCCCCAGCCCGAATCTCAACAATCACATTCTTATCATCATTGGGATCTTTCGGCAATAACATCACCTTCAACTGTTCTTCCAAATCAACCTGCTCTTGGCTCAGCGTATCGATTTCTTCACGGACCATCGTCTTCATTTCATCGTCATCCAGCCCTTCAGCCATCATTTCCTTGGCTTCATCAAGTTGAGTAACAACCTCTCGATATCGCTGGGTGGCTTTGACAATAGGTTCTAAGCCAGATTGTTCTTGACCATATTTCATCAGCAATTGTGGATCGCTCGTCACGTCTGGACTTGCCATCAAATTGAGCAGTTCATCATATCGCGATTCAACCGCGCTAAGTTTATCTAACATACTCGCCTCAACCTTAAAAAGTGAACCCGCCATCTGGCGGGCCGAATAATTGGTACATGATAATCCAAGAGGGGGCCTCCGTCAAGAAAGATCAGACCAAGCGAGACATTTCTCTTTGAAGCACGACTCGACCATGTTATAATACCGCTTCTATAAATTTTAACTAGGAATGGTAACAATGTATGTACTCCACGCCCATTGGCATCATCCAGTGACGCCTGAAGAGAAACCGGGGATGTTATTATGGGCTGAAACATCTGATGTGCCACCACCAACAAAATCATCAAGTAAACGAGGGAAAAAAGCGGGATCACACCCTTTTTGTGCCGCACCTGAAACGGTTGAAATCGTATTACATCCCGTCATTCCCGAACTCGGCCATAACCAGCTGAACTGGTTGCGGTTGTTGTTACCATCCAGTAGGGTAATGCCCCTTCCTTCACCCGAGCTTCTCCATAATTGGGACACCGACACCACCTCACCTCAAATCTTAACGAGCTGGATCATCGCTGGGCTTTGGCTATCACCGGAGGCCGCATTTGATTGTCTAAGCCAACTGCCCAGCCCAAACGATCTCCCTTCGGGACTAGCCCTTGGCCAAGACATTCTTTACTGGCAAAGGGTCACCAATCTTCTTTTAGAGACCTTGGCTCAACAAAAAATGTTGCCAGGCTTGATCCAAGTCGATCAAAATTCCTCCTGGTATGAAGCACGCTGGACTCCTGTATTGGACGGGCCTCAAGATGGGCCGCATCTGGCCCAATTGCGAGAGATGATGCCCCCCATTTGCCGAGCAGAGGCCGAAACAGCGGACGAGGCACTGCATCCTCAAATTTTGCTTGACAGCTTTCTTAATTCCACTGCCGATGCGGTATTTCGGCGATGGGGAGAGACATATACTGCCACCTTTTATCGACAGGATGATATCCCCTACCGCTGGTTAGAAGCGCTCTTTGCCATTAATCCAAAAATTGATGGCTCGCCAGCTCAGCTACAAAATCTTTATCAAAATCACCAAAACTGGTTACGCAATTTACATCTGGCTGGGGATAAAAATTATCGTGTGGCCTTCCGTCTGGAGGCGCCCACCCAACAGGCTGAAACACCCGACGAAGCCAATTGGCGCTTACATTATTTGCTTCAAGCTCGTGATGATCCCAGCTTGTTGATTGCCGCCCAACAGGTATGGCAAACCCAAGGCAATGTTTTGAATGCTCTCAACCATCGCTTCGACCGACCCCAGGAAAAATTGTTGGCTGGACTGGGCTACGCAGCCAATCTATACCCCCTGCTGCGCCAAGGATTACAAACAGGGCAGCCTACCGGACAACATCTCACGACCGAAGAGGCGTTTGATTTTCTCCGGGAATACGCGGCCTTGCTGGAAGCAAGTGGGTTTGGCGTGCTCGTGCCACCGTGGTGGAATAAACCTGGGGCCCGTCTCGGAGCCAAGCTCAAGATGTCGGCTGGCTCGGACAATGTCGGTGGTGGCGAAATGGGCTTCAACAATTTAATCCAATACCAATGGGAGTTAGCCTTAGGTGACACAGCTTTAACCCGTGAGGAATTTGAAGCCTTGGTCGCCCTCAAATCACCGTTGGTTAATATTCGTGGGCAATGGGTCCAGCTAAACACCGAGCAGGTCGAAGCAGCCATCCAATTTTGGCAGAAACAAAGTCTAGAAGATGAGGTCAGCTTGCAAGAGGCCATGCAAATGGGTTTGGGGGCAACAGATACAGCCCAAGGCTTGCCCGTCGAGCAGGTTGAATTCGAAGGCTGGCTCAAAGATTGGATGGAAAAGTTTACGGGCAATGAAAAGCTTGGCTTGCTTGAGGCACCCAAAAATTTGCAAGCCCAATTGCGGCCTTATCAAGAATATGGCTATGCTTGGCTCGATTTCTTACGCCGGTGGGGCTTAGGGGCCTGTTTAGCCGATGATATGGGCTTGGGCAAAACGATACAAACCATTGCCATGTTACAACATGAAAAGGAAGTTCATAAAGTGTTACCGGCCCCCACGCTGATCATTTGCCCAACCTCGGTTGTGGTCAATTGGGCCAAAGAAATAGAACGATTTGCTCCGACCTTGACCACGGTCATCCATCAGGGGCAGAGTCGGCTGCGGGATGACAAATTCCTGGAGAAAGCGCAACAAGTTGATATTGTATTAAGCAGTTATGCCATTGTCCGCCGTGACATTGAAACGCTGCAAAAAATCACTTGGTATGGGCTTATTTTAGATGAGGCCCAAAATATCAAAAATCCAGATGCCCAACAAACGCAGGCGATTCGTAAGCTCAAAGCGACATTTCGAGTAGCCCTCACGGGTACGCCTGTCGAAAATCGGCTGGGCGAATTATGGTCCATTATGAACTTTCTTAATCCCGGTTTTCTTGGCTCCCGCAATAAATTTCGCCAGCGTTTCGCTCGTCCTATCGAGCGATATGGTGATACTCAGGCGACAGAGCAGCTAAAAAATATGGTCAGCCCCTTCATCTTACGGCGGATCAAGTCAGACCCTGATGTCATTCAGGATTTGCCAGAGAAGCAAGAGATGAAAGTTTACTGTAATATGAGTGAGGAACAGGTGACCCTGTACGAAGCGGTCGTTAGGAATGCCTTACAAGAAATTAGTGAGACAAGTGGTATTCAGCGCAAAGGCATTGTGCTCAGTATGCTGATGAAGCTCAAACAGATTTGCAACCATCCTGCCCAATTTCTGCATCAGATGGGCGATGAACAAAGCAACGATCCCTATCGGGAGAGTAGCCGTAGCGGCAAACTTGCTCGTCTTACAGAAATGCTAAGCGAAACGCTGAGTGTGAATGATCGCTCCCTTATCTTCACCCAGTTTTCATCAATGGGGCATTTTCTAAAAGCCCATTTACAACAAACCCTTGGGGTCCCTGTACAATTTCTGCACGGTGGCACCCCCGCCGAAAAACGAGCCGTCATGGTCGATCGGTTTCAACAAGATGATGATGCGCCGCCAATCTTCATCCTATCTCTCAAAGCGGGCGGGACTGGCCTCAATTTAACCCGAGCCAATCACGTTTTCCATTTTGATCGCTGGTGGAATCCAGCTGTCGAGGATCAGGCCACGGACCGAGCCTATCGCATCGGACAAAGTCGTAATGTCCAGGTCCATAAATTTGTTTGCGTGGGCACGCTGGAAGAGCGGATTGATACAATGATTGAAAGCAAAAAAGCGTTGGCCGCCAGCGTGATTGGCGGGGGAGAGAATTGGCTGACCGAGTTATCGACCAATGATCTGCGAGATTTAGTGACATTGCAACGAGAGGCAGTTTTATGAGTTGGCACGATGATTATTATCAGGAAAGTACTCCCCGCAAAACCGATCAAGGCATTAAGGCCAAAAGTAAAAAGGGGAAGTTCACTAAAAATTGGTGGGCCAATCGCTGGATCAAGGCAATGGAGCGTCTGCTGGATGCCGGGCGTTTACGGCGAGGCAAACGATACGCTCGACAAGGCCAAGTGCTTTCGATTGAAGAAACAGCGGGCGGTATCAGCGCAAAAGTACAGGGGTCACGGCGCACCCCATATCGCGTTCAAATCGATATTCGCCCCTTGAGTGACGATCAATGGGATACCGTGATGACCACCTTGTCCAGTCAAGCAATTTTTACGGCCCAGCTCTTATCAGGGGAGATGCCGACTGAAATCGAAACGGTCTTTGATGAGGCTGGCCTCAGTCTTTTTCCTGATAACAAAGCTGATTTAGAAATTCATTGTAGTTGTCCAGATCCAGCCAGCCCCTGCAAACACGTCGCCGCCGTCCACTTCTTACTGGGCGAACGGTTTGATGAGGATCCCTTTCTCCTATTTCGACTACGCGGTCGGACAGCAGAACAAATTATGGAGGCCATTCGCGCTGCAAATGGGACAGACCAGAGTGAAGAAATTGAGCCAGCTATTCCTTTAGAGGAAACACTAGAACACTTTTGGGAAATGCCAACAAAACCTCCTTTGAGCACAAATATCAAGTCGCCGCAGACCACCACCCCCATCCTTAGACGGCTTGGGCAGCCTTCATTCTTGGATGACGATTTGATCAAAATATTGACCCCCGTCTATCAGGCCGTAACCGAGGCTGCGATCAAAACTGCGTTTGATGACGATACAACACCCGAGTAGAGGCACACCTAATGCAACCGAGATTAGTTGACTACTTGCAACAGAAAACAATCGAGCAACTAAAGTCGTTGGCTCGATTATGTGGGCCAACCAAAGTCACCCGCAAAGCTCACTTGATTGAGCATATCCGCCAGTCACTTATCAACCCAAGCAGCCTCAATCAACTGTGGAAAAAGTTAGACCCGCTTACACAAAAAGCAGTTGCCTCGGCCTACCACAATGATGGGGAGTTTGATGAAATGGCTTTTGAGGCGCAATACGGCTCACTACCCCAACGCCAGAAAAAAAGCACGTGGTCCTGGCACTACGAGCCGATTTTGATGGATCTGTTTATCCACGATAACCTGATCCCCCCCGATTTGATACAGCTCCTATCTGACTTGGTGCCCCCGCCCGAAAAATTCGAAGTCATTGGCCTGCAGGATAAACCCACCGTCATGGATCTTGACAATCAACCGCTGGAAATGCACAGTGTCCAGACCGAAGAGACTGGTTTGCATGATTTGATGGCGTATCTACGATTGGTGGATCAGGGGCATATTAAAACAGGGCAAGGCTCCTCACGCAGCACGCTGCCGGGCATAAAAAAAATCCTCAACAATCTTTTGAACAACGACTTTTTACCCTTGCCCGAAAAAATACGAGTGACCGATACAATTCGACCATTTGGTCTTGATGTGTTTGCTCAAGAAGGCAAGCTGGTGAAAAAATCTCGTGACTCAGCCGCCCTCCAACTGACCAAGCAAGGCCGCGAATTCTATCAAACCAAAGATCCTGAGCTACTCCTCAACGCCTTTGAGACCTGGACCCAAAAAGGTAGCTTTGATGAGCTAAATCGCATCTCAGCCATCAAAGGAATGCGTGCCTCTGGCACCCGTTTGACCAAGCCGGCTTCTCGACGAGAAGCCATAATCGAAGCCCTGTCTTGGTGCCCTGTCGGCGTTTGGATCAACATCAATGATTTGTACCGAGCCATCAAAATTTGGCACTTCAATTTTGATGTTGAAACCAGCTATTACAGCAACCTTTATATCGGTCATCGTGAATATGGGATGCTGTATGGTGAGTCATATTGGCGGCTGGTCAAAGGGTTGTATATTAATGCGGTCCTATGGGAGTATCTCGGTTCGATTGGCGCGGTGGATTTGCTCTACACCAACCCCGAAGAGACTCATATCGATGCCAGATTCGACTATTATTTTGATGATGATTACTTTAGCCGATACGACGGTCTCAGATATTTTCGCATCAACAATTTGGGGGCCTTTCTGCTGGGGCAAGTTGATGAGTACATTCCTACAAAAACTGAATTACCTGATTTATTCACTGTCTCAGATAATCTAGCCGTAACCCTTATTGAGGACAATGAATTAACCCCCAATGAGCAATACTATTTAGAGCAAATGGCGATCCAAACAAAATGGGGGGTGTATCGGCTAGATACCCAACGCATCTTGACCTCACTGGAAGATGGGGCTGATTTTGAGGGATTGGCCAATTTTCTCAATGAACGAAATATAGGCCCGCTCCCAACCCCAGCAATGCAATGGCTTGAGCAAATCGAGCAAAATCTAAAAGCATTTCGAATTAGTGGACCAGCCCTCCTTATAAAGGTAACCCCTCCCGAACTGATAGAACAGATTGTCGCTGATCAGGTTTTAGGCAAATTATGCAAGCCCATTGACCGAACAACAGTGGTCATTCCTAGCAATAAAGAAAAGCTGTTTAGAAAACGTCTCAAGGAATTAAGTTATATTTTAGTCAATTAGGAGAAAATTGATGTCCCCCTCAATCACAATTGTTTCATCGAGTCAAGCCGAAAATTCACGATCACGTTTAGCAGCAAGATATGCTGAAGAATCTCTCAAGGCTGCTAATGTCAATGTCGATTTTATCGATCTGGCTGATTATGATATCTTAACCTATCCAAAATCCAATGATGATGCAACTCTCAAAACATTGGTTGAACGCTTCAATGCTGCCGACGGTTGGGTCTTGGCTGTGCCAGTCTACAATTGGGGGCCAAGCGGCACGCTGCTCAATTTTCTACATTACACCCTAGGTGGCGTGCAACGGTATCGCCCCTTTATCATCATTGGGGCAGCAGGCGGAATGCGTGCAACTCTTGCCTTAGATGGCTTGGCTCGGACGATGGTTTATGAAATTTCAGCAGTGCAGGTTGGGCCAGCTCTCCTAGGCACGGCCAAGGAGATTGACCGTGATGCTGGTCTCGTGCAGACAGAAATGCAAAAACGGATTCAACGAGCCACTCACGCCTTGCAGCATTTTGCGGCGGCAGCTAAGAGTTTGGAACAATCGGAATAAGCTGTAGCCGAGATTTCCAATCTCGGCTACATGTCAATTATGAGGGAGATAAGATATGACCGACCTAATCAAACAAGCGCTACAAACCGACAAAACGATTGACATTACGACAATCGGCCGTAAGAGTGGGCTACCACGCCGTATCGAAATCTGGTTTCACAATCTGGAGGGGGATTTATACATCACAGGACTGCCGGGAAGCCGAGATTGGTACGCCAATATGGTGGCCAATCCCGACTTCACCTTTCATCTCAAAGAGAGTGTACAGGCTGATATTCCCGCAAAGGCCCGCCCCATTACCGAAGAGAGCGAACGTCGTCTTGTTCTGAGGAAATATCTCAATGAGCCAGATGGCAATCCAAAATTTGAAGATTGGGTGGCAAACAGTCCTCTCATTGAGGTCACGCTTGATCTTGAGGCATAGGGACAGGGGACACCCTGTCTCTCTATTACTTTGCGACCTGCTACCCTGTTACCTTGTCACCCTATGATCGCAAATATGACGCCCCGTTGACATCCACAATGCATCCTGTCAAAAATTCAGTGCCCTCAGCGGCCAAAAATAGGACGGTGCGCGCCACTTCTTCCGGTTTCGCCACCCGCCCCAACGGGCTTTGCTTGCGGATGCCATCGCCCAACGGCCCAGCCAAAATTCCTGCCGCCATATCCGTTTCTACGAAGCCGGGAGCAACCGTGTGGACAAAGATATTGTGTGGGGCCAAGGCTTGGGCCATCGACTGCCCCATCGCATTCATCCCCGCCTTGCTGGCCCCATACGCCGGGGCCATCGGCTCACCCCGAAAAGCACCACGCGAGGAGACATTCACGATGCGACCACTACCCTGTTTAATCATCTGCTGGACTACAAAGTAAGATAAATTGGCAACGCCGATCAAATTTGTATTAATCGTTTGTTGCCACGCTTGCTGCCATTCTTCGAATGATACCTTGCTCACATCATGCAGTTCGTAAATCCCCGCATTGTTCACCAATACATCAATTTGACCGGCTTGCGCGATGACAGTTTCCGCTAGCTGTTTAACCGCCTCGGCATTGGCCAAATCCCCCTGCGCAATAAAGTGCCCTTCACCAGCTAGAGCAGCCAAGGTTTGTTCGGCTGCGGCTTGATTTCCACGATAATGGACAACAACTTGTGCCCCAGCTTCGGCGAACATTAGAGCAATTGAACGGCCAATGCCACGTGACCCACCTGTCACGAGGACTGTTTTATTTGTAAAATCTAAGTTCATGTTTCTATCCTTGTTAAACAATTTTCATCTTCATCCACGGCGCAGAGTTGTGGAAATTCGCCACAGCACTACCTGGGGGAACCAATGCGTCACACGCTACCCTCAACTCGTCACTCAACGTCATCTCTAACACTAGTAAATAATGCTCAAGCTGCTCCATCGTACGCGGTCCAATAAGCGGAGCCGTAATGCCCGGTTGATCTTTGGCCCACAAAATCGCCAGTTGAACAGGCGGGTAGCCGTGTTCTTGGGCCAATTGGACAAAATCGTGACCAACTTCGATACCACGGGGTGTCACGCGCTCAGCGTAAATACCACCACGTAAGGTGGCTCGGGATTCGGTGGGGTAGGCTTCCCCTTTCGGATACCGTCCGGCTAAAATGCCCATTGCTAAGGGCGACCAGGGGAAGATACCTAACCCGTATTCCTGACACATCGGCACTAGTTCATTTTCAATCCGGCGATCTAACAGGTTGTAGGGGGGTTGCTCAGAGACAAAGCGAACGTATCCCTTCAATTCACTGACAAGCACGCCTTCCAGCACCTTCCAAGCCGGAGCCGTCGAACTGCCAATGTAACGGACTTTACCCTGTCGCACCAAATCAGTCAGGGCACTGAGCGTTTCCTCGATGGGCATATCGAACACAGGCCGATGGAGAATGAAAAGGTCAATGTAATCTGTGTTGAGCCGACGGAGGGAGTCTTCGCAAGCTTTCATTAGATGCAACCGTGAGTTACCTCGGTCGTTGGGGCCGGGACCCGTCGGATAGTGTGCCTTGGTGCTAATCAGCACATCGTGTCGTCGGCCACTCTCAACCAAGGCCCGCCCGATAATCCGCTCACTCTCACCTTTAGCATAGCTGTTACTGGTATCAATCAAATTAATCCCCGCCTCTACCGCTCGATTGATAATTTCAATCGACTCTTTTTCCGAGGTTGGATTGGCAAAGTTGTCGGTGCCTAAACAGAGCGGGGAGACTTTAACGCCAGTCCGGCCAAGATTTCGATAGTTCACATTCTCACTCCTAATTTATTTATGAATCATTACCGTGCCGTAAAGCCAGCATCCACCGCGACCATTGAGCCAGTCACATAACTGGCATCATCTGAAGCTAAGAAAAGGACCACCTTCGCCACCTCTTCCGGCTCACCAAGCCGCCCCATTGGCACAGTTTCAGCCAGCTTTTGCAGATCAGCCTCAGTAGGCGGACTTTCTCGTTCAGAGCGCAGCATCGGAGTATTGATCTCACCAGGACAGACAGCGTTGATACGGATACCATCCTTGACGTGGTCAAGCGCCATTGCCCGCGTAATTTGATGGACCGCTCCTTTCGAAGCGCAATAGGCCACAACACCCGCCGCGCCCACATCACCCCAAATCGAGCCAAAATTAACGATTGCGCCTTTGGTTTGCTTTTTCATTGGAGTCACAGCAGCCCGACTCATAAAAAAGAGGCCATTGACGTTCACCCCCATCAGTCGTTCCCACTGAGCATCGCTGGTGTTTTCAGCATCGGCTCGGGCAATGACACCAGCGGCATTAACCAGAACATCCAAGCGCCCATACTTTTCAATGGTTAGAGCCACAGCCTGATTACAAAAAATCGAGTCGCTGACATCGCCGATGAGCGGGGCATCAGCGCCAATTTCGGCAGAAACCTGTTGGGCCAGGGTTTCATTACGGTCAACAATGACGACCTGAGCGCCACGTGCTGTAAATTCACGGGCTGAGGCCGCCCCCATCCCAGAGGCTGCCCCGGTAATTATCACAACCTGTCCGTCAAAATCCATCTCGTCCTCCGATAGTTTTAGAGTTTATGGGTTCTTAGGGTTTGTAGAGTGCTTAGGAGTTGTTTTAAGGGTTTTTGGTTAGCCTCCCAGAGGGGGCCGCCCTTAATGCTATGAACCCCACAAGCTCTATAAACTCTGCCAACTCACCCGCATTATAACATACTTGATTACCAATGAGAATCGAACAGAAACAGCCTCCCAAAAATCAATTTGACAAAGCATTGAAGTGAAACTAGAATAGTTACATTTCTGAGGGTTTACCAAATGAGTATTACCAGTAGCCGTTTCACCGTTGCCGTCCATATTCTAGCCTTATTAGCTCTGGAGAATGGGCCGCTTTCTTCAAAACATATTGCCACTAGTGTGAACACCAATCCTGTCGTCATCCGACGCATTTTAAGCACCTTGAGCAAGGCCGGTGTGGTCAACACCCAGTTGGGCATTGAAGGTGGATCAATGTTGGCCCATCCTGCCGAGCAAATCACGTTGAAGGATGTCTATCGGGTCGTCGAGCAGGGTGAAATTTTCTCGCTTCACCACAAAGATCCTAGCCCCTCGTGCCCCTGTGGCAGCAATATTCAGCCGATCCTCAGTCACGTATTCAAAGAAGCCCAAGCGGCCATGGAAGCAACTCTTGCTAAAACGTCCATTGCCGATGTTGTTGCCGATATTAAAGCTCGATTGTAAAGCAATGAACTTTTCACGATGAACGCTTCTTTCAATTCCATACCGATCATAAATATCTCAATATCTTCAAAGAAGAAAGGATTTTCAAACCCATGGATTTAGGTTTAAAGGGAAAGATTGCCCTGGTAGCAGCCTCATCAAAAGGCCTAGGACGGGCCAGTGCCGAGGCAATGGCGGCAGAAGGGGCAAAAGTCACGATTTGTGCTCGAAATGAAGAAGCGCTCAATGCGACTCGTGACGCAATGGTGGCGAATGGGGCCGAGGTGCTGGCCATTCCCGCCGATATGACCAAGCCCGACGACATTAACAACATTGTTCAGCAAACGGTTGACCATTTTGGTGGACTTGATATTTTAGTTACCAACGCAGGTGGGCCACCGGCTGGATTTTTCCCCGATTTTGATGATGAAGCGTGGCAAGCGGCCTTCAACCTAACGATGATGAGTAATGTTCGTCTCATTCGGGCCGCGCTACCCCATATGCAAAAGGCGGGCTGGGGACGCATCATCAATATCACCAGTATCTCAATCAAAGAGCCGGTTGATAGCCTTGTCCTGTCAAATTCTATCCGAGCCTCTGTTCACGGTCTAGCCAAAACCCTCGCCACCCAAATCGGTAGTGATGGTATTACAGTCAACAACGTGATGCCAGGCTACACCCAAACCGACCGCGTTAATCAGATAGTTGCTGCCAATGCAGAAAAAAGTGGCAAGTCTGAGGCAGAAATTTTAGCGGGTCTAGGTGATCCTATTCCTTTAGGACGGGTTGGCCAGCCAGAAGAATTTGGGGCCGTCGTCGCCTTCATCGCCTCCGAAAAGGCGAGCTACATCACGGGGGCATCCATTCCTGTTGATGGCGGCTGGATTAAGGCATCGTTCTAGTTGAATTTATAGAGTTAGGAAGCGTTGAGTCAAGCTTATTTTCAAGGAGCGCACAATGAAACAAAAAGTGAGAGAGTATCGTGGGGAACAAATCAATGTCACCTATGACATCAAACGGTGCATGCACGCCGCTGAGTGTGTGAGAGGATTGCCAGCCGTATTTGATACAGCCAAACGGCCTTGGGTCCAACCCGATGCGGCTAGTGCAGATGAAATCGCCGAGGTGGTGATGCGTTGTCCTTCAGGGGCACTACAATTCAGGCGGCACGATGGCGGTTCTCAGGAAACGGCATCCGACACAAATAAAGTAACGCTTGTCGCCGATGGGCCACTTTATTTGCAAGGGAATATTGATGTATTCGACTCAGAGGGCACATTATTGCTACAAGACACCCGCGTCGCCCTGTGCCGATGTGGCCAATCGGAGAACAAACCCTTCTGCGATGGCGCCCACACGAAAGCAGGATTCCAAGACAGTGGAGACTTGCACAACAATGGCTTGGGCACTGGATCAACCGAAACCGAAGGCAAACTCGTGGTCAGGACAACACCAAATGGTCCGGTCATCAGCCAAGGTGAGGTCGAAATTTATGGGGCAGACGGGCAGATGTTTGCTGGCACAAAGTGTGCACTTTGTCGCTGTGGGGCATCGAATAACAAGCCCTTCTGTGATGGGACACACGTTAGTGCAGGCTTCGAGGCTGCATAAGTCGATTCGATTTATTTAGCGATGTTCAACAATTAGGCTCATTGAAACGGAGCATCTTGCGTCAGATGCCCCGTTTTTTATATGTTCATCTAGAGGCAGTAGAAATGATCTCAGGCATTAATCACATTACATTATCCATAAAAGATGTCAACGAATCTTTCAACTTTTATCGAGATGTTTTAGAATTCAAGCCCTTGGCCCGCTGGCCTGAAGGAGCTTATTTTTTGGCAGGAGATATGTGGATGGCCTTGGTCTTGGACGAGAACCTTCGCAAAAGCTCGCTGCCCGAATACACCCACATTGCCTTCACCATTGCTCCCAAAGATTTCGAACGATTAGGGCAACAGATTGTTGATTCTCAAGCCAAAATTTGGCAGAAGAATTGGACTGAAGGCGATTCTTTATATTTCGTTGATCCCAATGGTCATAAATTGGAAATTCACGCGTCTGATGTAGAGACTAGGCTGAAGGAAGCAAAAAAAAATCCGTGGCCTGGACTAGAGTTCTTTGTATAGTAAAGCATTCAAAATCAATCAAACTCCAAACAATTTGAGGTAAACAAACACAATGAGTAACAATACATTTTATGTTCCTAAAAAAGCAATGGTCATCGTCGCTCATCCTGATGATATTGAATTTAGCTGTGCGGGCACCATCGCTCGCTGGGTCAAAGCCGGGGTCGAGGTGTGCTACGTACTATGCACCAGCGGGGATGTGGGTATCGCCGAGCCGGGGATGACTAAGGCCAAAGCCGCTGAAATTCGGGAGGCTGAGCAGACTGCCGCTGCAAAAGCGGTTGGAGTCAATGAAGTAGTCTACTTGCGTGAGCCGGATGGGATGTTGGTCAACACGCTGGAGTTGCGCAAGAAGTTGGTTCGTGAAATTCGCCGTTTCAAGCCAGAAGCAGTCGTCACCGGTGATCCCACCGTGGTATGGGCACGCAATGACTATATCAACCACCCCGACCACCGCGCCGCCGCCGGGGCTGCCCTCGACGCGGTTTTCCCCGCTGCCGGTCAGCCCAACCTGTTTGAAGAAATCGAGCAAGAAGAAGGCTTCACCGCTCATAAACCCCGCAAAGTATACGCCACCAGTTGGACTACTCCCGACATTTACGTTGACATCACCGATACCATCGATCTCAAAATTGAGGCCCTGAAAAAGCATGTCAGCCAGATGGGCGACTGGGACCCCGAACCCCGTATTCGTGAGTGGTCTGCCGAAATCGGCAAGGGCAAGGAAATGGCCCACGCCGAGTCGTTCAAAGTCGTCACCCTTATCAGCGATGAAGATTTCGAGAAGATGCAGGCGGAAAAAGAAGCGTAAGTTTTCCATTGAATTACAGAGAGGGGTGAAGTTTCTTTATAATAAGACGTCGATAATAAAATCGATAGTGTGTAGTGCGTAGTGAGAATTCGTCTTAAATACGCACTACGCACTACATCCCCTCAGGCAATCCCCCTCCAAATACCACTCAAGCTTACAATCTTACAACAAATAAAGGCAACGACTATGGACCTTACCATTCGTATTCTTATTTTTGGGCTAGGGATGCTGCTGGCGAGCTACACCCTACTTTCGGCAGTGCGCAGCTTCGTCCTCCCTCGCAGCGACAATGTCCTTTTAACCCGCATCATCTTTCGCTCAATCTATCAAATCTTTCTTTTGCGGATTCGTTGGACCCGAACCTATCGGGAACGTGACCGTATTCTGGCCATCTTCCCGCCCATCGCGCTGCTCATTATGCCCGTCATTTGGATCACCCTGGTCATGCTGGGCTACACTGGAATGTTCATCGCTGTTGACCCGAGCTATACGCCCACCGATCCTGAAGGCTGGTATCACGCCTTTTGGTTGAGTGGTTCATCATTACTAACCCTCGGGTTTTCTGCGGTAGAAAATCTCCCTGAAATGCTTCTCGCCTTCAGCGAAGCAACGATTGGCCTAGGGCTAGTTGCTTTGCTCATCGCCTATCTGCCCACGATGCACGCAGCTTTCACCGAGCGTGAGGCTGCAGTCACGATGCTTGAGGTGCGGGCGGGGACACCTCCCTCAGCCGTGGAGCTGATTATGAGGATGCATCGTATCCACGGGCTGGATCAATTGCATATGACCTGGGAGCACTGGGAACGTTGGTTTGTTGATGTCGAACAAACCCACACCTCACACTCGCCGTTAATTTTCTTTCGCTCCCCTCATCCTGGTCAATCCTGGGTCGTCGCGGCAGGTACCATTCTTGATGCCGCTGCCTTGACCGTCTCGACGTTGAATCTTCCACCTGATCCAATGGCCGCTTTGTGCATTCGCTCCGGTTTTCTCACCCTGCGCAGCATCGTCGATTTCTTTGGCATCCCCTTCAATGTTGATCCCAGACCCGACGATCCCATCAGTGTCAGCCGCGCCGAATACGACGCCGTTTATGATGAATTAGCCGCCGCTGGCGTCCCGCTGAAACGGGATCGCGAGCAGGCCTGGCGCGACTTCGCAGGCTGGCGCGTCAACTATGACGACGTCCTGCTCATCCTGGCTGGCTTGACGATGGCTCCGAAAGCGCCTTGGTCCGGCGACCGTACTGAGTTCCGTACGCCGACGGTATTTGATCGGAAAAAGAAACGGATTGTGCGGGTGTAGGGAAAGGGGGATAGCTTACCAAGTTTGTAACTCAACCTTCAAATTTGAGTTTTGTATTTAATCTACATTTAGAGCTATCATTTGTTTCCTTGTTTAGCCCTAAAATTAGTTTGTCAACGCAACAAAATTATTCAGTAGTTATCATATAAACATTAACACATATTCTCAAAAAATTGAGAGCAAATACCTATGGAATTTTCCTATCAAATCACTTATTCTTTTATTAAAGATATTAATTATAAGGGTTAAGCCTTTTATCTGACCTTTTTAGCACATTAACCATTCAACCTCATCAACTACTATCGGAGTATTCGCCATGCCTCAAGAAATTGATCCAAAGCGGCAAAATCCCCAAAATACTCCGTCTCCTGACAATATTTTAATTGAAAATGTCAAGAAAAGTGCTATTGCTGCTGGTCAAGGGGCAAAAGCAATACTAAATACTTTTAACATCAATATCAGTGGATTACCTTTGGCTATACTCATTGCAGCCCCTTTCATTGCTTTCATCGTATTAATTGCTGCAATTACCCTCACCGTTATTGTAAGCACTCCAACTCAATCACCAATTCCAGAAAAAATGTCAGGACAGTTCAATGTAGCAATTGCCCCCTTCATTGTAATTGATTCTGACGGCTCGATTGTAGATAGCGAAGATGGAGTCAATTTCGCACAGTTTCTATACAATCAATTAGAAATTGATTTAGCAGCCTTAGATTTACCTACCTCATATCAATTACGCCCACCACAATACACAGAAGCTATCGTAGGAAGTACACCAGCAGAACGAGCCGAGTTTGCTGAAAAGATAGCCGAAAAAATCAATGCCCAGTTGATTATTTATGGCGCTATTACAAAGAGTGGAGATCAATCTGAATTACGCCCCGAATTTTATGTTAATTATCGAGGGTTTCACAATGCGAAAGAATTTACGGGTCAACATTCATTAGGCAGTCCGCTCCTGCTTAATTTACCATTTGATCCACAAATATATGCGGGAGTCAACCAAGCCCCAATCATTTCTCGAATTCAAACATTGAGTTTAATTACAATTGGCTTGTCATACTATAGCGCACGTGATTTTATGCGGGCTATAACATATTTTGAGCAAGCCTTAGAAATTCCTTCATCGGGAAAAGAGGTCATTCATCTATTAAAGGGGAATGCTTATATTCGATTAGCATCTGACCAGAAAACTCAATTTGAGGTGCAAAAAGCCATTGAGCAGTATGAGATGGCTCTCGCTATTGATCATAATTATGCCAGAGCAAAAGTTGGCCTGTCTGGAGGACTATATATGACCTCTCTTGGTACACCAACTGATGAAACTTGGGAGTCCGTCGATTTAATGGTGTTAGATGAAGCTGAAGCTGGATATTTAGATGCTTTAGAGAAAGAGGCACCCATCAGTGCCAATATTCCAGCCAAAGTAAATTTTGGCTTAGGTCAAATCTATTTTCTTCGTGCCAAGGCGCAAGATCAGGAAGCAGTTCACACAGCCATTACCTATTTTCAATTGGTCATCAGTGAATATGAGAATGGCAACAAACAAATTACCGAGCTTGCTGCATTATCACAAATCCAATTAGCAGATATAAATGCCTATATTTTCGCAAATTTTGAAACGGCCAAAAAGCATTACGAGGCTGCCATAGAGATTTCCTCAGATAACCCATCCGACCAAAGTAAATACTATGAACAATTGGCTGACCTTTACATTGCAATTGGTGAAGAACGATCAGCGATTGAAGCCCTCAACAATGCAGAAAATATCGCCAGATCATTTATTAATGAAGATGTAGCAGATGGATTTAAAGAAAAAGCAGCAACTATCGAGGCACAAAGAGAATAGACTAGCAAAAGATTATGTTTATCAACTGAGGATGAAGTTATCATGACCCCCCAACAAGACGTGAAAATCTTAAAGTTATCTCAATCTGGAAATCGAATCCAAGGTGCAGTTGAAGTCAATGACCTTACACTAATAATTGGAAATCCGCACGGGCTACAACTTAAACGAATTGGTCAACAGTCCTCTACCCAACAATATGAAACTCTGCCCGGCAACTTTGATTTACAGATTGAAACATCACTCACTCAGTTGAAGCGAGCCTTTGAAACGGAAGATTGGGGAACTGTAACTTCACAGTTGTGGGAGATTGAAGGGGGCTTAATTTTTAGTGGTCGTTGGGATGATTGGGTTGAAGTGTTATTTTGGGGCTTTAAGGCGGCTCAAGCAACTCAGAATAAGGAGTTAACAGCTAAAATATTACACCAAGTGGGGTCACGAGCATTATGTTTGGGGGATACAGAGCAAGCAAAAAAATATCTGGGGCGTTCATTAAACAGACGCAAGAAACTACCTAATGAGCAAGCAATCTCAATCACACAAAGGAACTTTAATCTATTATCCAATTCTTCAGCCTCTGTTGCTAACAAAAAGAAAAGAACAACAAGTCGTTCGTCTTCAATGAAGGCAGTGACGATGATTAGTATGATTCTCCTTGTAATTTTTAGTCTGGTATGTATTGGGGGAAGTTTGTTATATATTTTGTTATCTGCATCGTCAGTACCCTCAACAGCAATAGCTGTTGATCCCTCACCAAGCCCAACAAGTATTCCAACTCAAACACTAACGTTCACACCCAGCTCCACGCCTCCATTGCATATCCCTAAAGCAGTTATTCGTCCAAATGTCATCAACTTTGGCGAAGTTGGTGTCGGCGAGTTTAGTGCAACCGAGGAGATATTTGTCTTCAATGAAGGCGCAGGTCTGCTTGAGATTGGCAATGTTAGCTTATCTGGAACAAGTTTTAATGTTCAAACGGATACTTGTTCCTCGACCTCAATTGCACCTGGGAACAATTGTGCCATCACGGTTGAATTCAATCCACAATTTGATGGATCACACGAGGCAACTATAGCCCTTGAGACTAACAGCAGTCCCCCTCCATCAAATATTTTTCTTGAAGGATTTGGCTTATCTTCCCAACTTGGCGTATCACAAACCAGTTTAAACTTTGGTGTCATTAATATTAATTCAGCCTCATCTCCTCAATCCTTTGAGATTTTTAATGATGGAGCTGGCGTATTATACATTGAGGAAATAAGCGGCCTAAGTGAATTCGAAGTTGTGGCAGATACGTGTACAAATGCAGCCCTTCAACTTGGTTCAAGTTGTACGATTACCCTTATTTTCTCACCTTCGAGTGTTGGTGAAAAAGTCGAGTCCCTATTTGTATGGAGCAATAGTTCATCAGTAGAATTCACCCTTTACGGTCAAGGAGCAGCAAATCTTGTAGGGTTGAAAGAAAAAATGTTTTTATTTACTGGTGGTGGCCCTGGTAATGGGTGTAAACTGCTATCTGTCTCAGAGACAACACAACCATTCATCGAAACTAGAAATAGAAGTGGGTATCTTGAAGATGGTTTTGATTCTCTTTGTTTTTACGGATTTCCATCAGGCGACGAAATCACTATAGAGTTGTATTTAGACAACGAGTTAATTGCTGTCGATACTTCAGCCACATATGACAATGGTGAAGTAACTTTTGCTGGTGAGAATTACGTAAAGTATCCCGCGTTTTTTCCAACCTCGGGCTGGAAGGTTGTCGCCTTTACCCAGAATATGCATACTGAATTAGAATTTGACCTTGTACATCACAATGATCCAGAAGTAGTTGTTATTCAAAAAAATGGTGTCAATCCATTTCGTTTTGCTAATTTTGATGTATTAGATATCCCATTTGTTCCAGGTGATATGGTACAAGCCGTAGGATCAAATTTCACCCCATTTGAACAAATTCAAATTGGCGTATATGGACCGTATTATGATCTTCTCGCTGAGGCTGATTTGATCAATCAACTTGTGGTTACAACAGACAGTCAAGGTTCCTTCAATGTGGAAATACCTATTGATCAATCCTTGGATAAGGGTAATTACAGTATCATCGCTGTTTTAAATTTCACGTCAGAACGAGGTGCATTTCAACGACATTACATAAATGATCCAGCTTCATCAACCGTTTTTGCTGGACCCTATGACACCTTTATAGTGGAATGAAAATTTCTTCAAAATGAAATAAATATCAGTTTTAATACAAATGGAGGTTACTAACCAATGAACTCGCAAAACTCACAAAATACCCCTTCAGAGACATCAGAGATCAACACTAATTTTCAAAATTCAAATAAAAATAGAAATCCTATCATTATCAGCAATATCAATAGCAGTGCAATCGCCGTTGGACAAGATGCTTCCGCATCGATAAACTATAATGAAGAATTACAAAACAAGTTAGATTTGGTAATGGCTGATTTGCTTGACGAATTAAAAGATCATTTGAATAGAACTGAACTTGAAAACTACAACAAAGTGGCTGAGATGTTTAAGCAACAAATTATGACTAAAGATCGGCCCAATCCTTCATTGATCAAAAAGTTACTAGCCTCACTCGCTTTCCTTGATACAACGAATGGATCACTAGATTTAGTGACAAGGGTGTGGCCTTATATTCAATCATTACTGGAAGTCGCCAACGAAGTGCCTCAATAGGATAAGAATTATGAGTGATCGTATTGAACAGACAGATAACGGGGAACAACGCTTACAGACTGAGGAACTATCATCTGACGCCATACTCGTCGAGAAAAACGGCCTACTCGTCGCGCGGGTACAGCCCTTAACCGATCTCACAAATATTACTCGTATTGAACGAGAACATCGTCTGTCTGAGTTGCTACAAAATAAATAGTTCATCCTCACAAAATCAGCATCTCTATAATCGAAAATTAGCTCTCCTGCCCTACTTATGCTACCCTGCGGCTCATTCTCAAATTTAATACACAGGGAGGTGTAGGATGCGACAAAGTTTTGATACGATTGTGTTGGGCTTAGGGGGAATTGGGAGTGCGGCTTTGTATTGGTTGTCGCGGCGAGTTGGGCGGGATGTCCTGGGTTTAGAGCAGTTTGAGTTGGGACACGTGAACGGCGGATCACACGATCACTCTCGGATCATACGCCTGTCTTATCACACCACCGACTATGTTGATCTGGCCAAATCCACCTACACCGCCTGGGCCACTGTTGAAGAGGATGCTGAGGAGCAACTCATTGTAAAAACAGGCGGGCTTGATCTCTCACCACCCAACGCTGTGATCCCCATTAATACTTACTCCGATAGTATGGCTGCAAATGGCATTCCCTTTGAGAGTTTGGATGCCGCAGAAGTGATGTATCGCTGGCCTCAATTCAAGCTGACCGACGACATTACCGCCCTATATCAAACTGAGAGTGGCATTGCCCCAGCCGCCAAAGCCAATGCCACCCATATTCGGATGGCTCGCAAGCACGGCGCTACGGTCTACGACAACCTCCCGGTAACCGACATCAAAGCCACCAGCACTGGCGTCGAGGTTACCGCAGGCGGCACGGTTTATCACGCTCGCCACTTGATAATTTCAGCGGGGGCCTGGTCAAACCACGCCTTAGCCCACCTCGGTCACAAGCTTCCCTTGACCGTGACAAAAGAACAAGTCAACTATTTTAACTCACCCCACGTCGCAGACTTCACGCGTGATCGTTTCCCAGTCTGGATTTGGATGGATGAGCCATCCTTCTATGGCTTCCCCATTTATGGCGAAAATGCGGTAAAAGTGGCTCAGGATGCGGGCGGGGAAGAGACGACCGTTGAGACCCGGACATTTGATCCTGATCTAGCTGCGTTGAAACGGGTTGAGGACTTCACCAAAACCTATCTCCCGACCGGATACGGCCCCATCCTCTACACAAAAACCTGTCTCTACACGATGCCGCCTGACCGGGACTTTGTGCTCGACCACGTCCCCGATCATCCCAACGTGTCCATCGGTATCGGGGCGGGCCACGCCTACAAGTTCGCCTCCCTGCTCGGCAAAATTTTGAGTGAGTTGGCTTTGGATGGGACCACCCCTTACCACATTGCGCCGTTTAGTATGAACCGGCCGATCTTGTGGGAAGAAAATCCCGAAAAAAGTTTTATGGTGTAGCCTTATGTCTCAATCACGTCGGTCCCAACGAAAAGCACGTCGCAAAGAGCGAACCCAATCATCACTCATCAAATTGCCCTTTCGCCAACTTCGCAATTCCCTGAGTCCCCTTGAATTTCTGGATGAAAGTCAGATCGAACAAATTCACGAGGCCTCGATGCATATTCTAGAAAATGTCGGGCTGGATTTTATGGACGCTGAAGCCTTGGATTTGTGGGAGAAGGCCGGAGCAAAAGTTGATCACAAAGCCCAACATGCCTGGTTGGATCGCGGCTTGGTGATGGATTTGGTCGGGCAGGCTCCGACTACTTTCACCTGGCGGGCCCGCAATCCCGCCCACAACGTCGCCATCGGGGGCAACGCCATCGCCTTTGGGCCAAGCGGAGGAATGGTCTATGTCTCTGATATAAACAATGGTCGCCGCACGGGGCGTTTTGAGGATTTCGAAAATTTCCTCAGGATATCTCAGATGAGTCCCATTCTACACTTCGCAGCTTGGGAGCAAGTTACAGCCCAAGATGTGCCGGTCTCAACTCGCCATCTGCAACGGTTGCAGGCCAACTTCACGCTGACGGACAAAGCGATGATGGAGGCGGCTCACGGGCGTGAAATCACTACCGACTGTATCAATATGGCCAAATTGGTCTTTGATGACATCACGACAGGGGGGCCGGTCATCGGCGATGTCATCAATGTCAACAGTCCATTGCGCTATGATGATCGGATGTTAGGCGGTCTCATCACCTATGCCCGAGCTGGGCAGGTTTGCTTTATCACGCCCTTCATATTAGCGGGGGCAATGAGTCCCATTACCATCGCTTCGGCCCTGGCCCAACAGAATGCAGAGGCGCTGGCCGGTGTCGCTTTGACGCAAGTCGTTCGTCCTGGCGCGCCTGTCATCTATGGCGGATTTACCACAAACGTCGATATGAAGTCAGGCAGCCCCGCCTTTGGCACGCCAGAAACAGCTTGGTCCTTATCTGTCGGGGCACAACTGGCTCGCTATTACAAATTGCCCTATCGCGGCAGCGGCAGCCTGACCAACGCCAACATTCCTGACGCCCAAGCGACCTATGAAACACAGTGGTCAATGTGGCCCGCCGTGATGTCACACACAAATTTGATTATGCACGCGGTAGGTTGGCTGGAAGGTGGGCTGACCGTCTCCATCGAAAAATTTATCATCGATATGGAGTCGATTGCCATGTTCTATCATATGCTGGAGGGCTTTCCTATAAATAAGGAAACGCTCGCCCTTGATATGATTGCCGAAATCGGTCCTGGTGGGCATCACTTTGGCACACCTCATACGCAAGCTCGTTTTCAAACGGAGTTCTACGACTCGTTCCTCAGCGAACGCCCGAATTATGACACCTGGGTTGAGGCGGGGCAGTTGGATACGATGCAGCGGGCTAATCGCATTTGGAACGAGATGTTGGCCCAGTATGAAGCCCCGTCGTTAGATGAAGAGATTAAGGATGCATTAGAAGATTATGTCAATCGGCGCGAAAAAGAGCTTGAGGGCGTCGATTTATACAGCTAATTTTGTGACAGCCTATTTCAGCCATTTTATGTTAATTTCATACCCTAAAACCAGGATAACCCAAATTTTTTCAAAAATAAAGGAAAATACCCTAATTTTTGCAATCCAATTCTATTTTTTTTCGTTATGCGAGACAATTTTGCACAAAACACAAAATACCCCTATAATGGCCTACCTTAATTTTCAGGGTTGACTGAAACTTTAGTAAACTTGTCGTTAAATTATATGATGATGTTATCCACAAATTATCATCTTAACACTATTCAAAGGGTGCCACAGCCCTGTTTACAAAGCCTTTTCAGCAAACCCAGCGCAACAAAAATTATATATAAAAAGCGGTGTCATCACAGCATAGCTAGCTTGAAATAATTTTATAAATGGATGGAGAAAACATGATTTTTCATCATCTTCTGAGATAACCTCAGAGTTTTAGTTTTACCCCATCTCAGTATCCCAACCTTAAACCTCTTGCTATGCTCAATGCAATGACGCACAGGTTGTTTGATAGCCGCCACCAAATAATTTATATTTGGTGGTTTTTTGTTTATGTATAGGGTCGATAGAAAAAATAAAAATTAAGAGGAGAAAATTTTTTAAATGCCAACGGATTTCAATAAAACCAGCCAATTCGATCAAAATGGATTACCCCCCAAACAGGGTCTCTATGACCCCCGCTTTGAGCATGATGCTTGTGGAGTCGGCTTTGTTACCAATATCAAAGGTAAAAAATCACACGAGATTGTCCGGCAAGCCTTAACCGTGCTCTTAAACTTAGACCATCGTGGTGCGGTCGGAGCTGAACCAACCACCGGTGATGGTGCCGGTATCTTGATTCAGATACCCCATAAATTCTTTGTCAAAGAATGTGCTGCCCTGGGCATTGACCTGCCCGAACCTGACGCTTATGGTGTTGGGATGATGTTTCTGCCTCAGGATGAAGCACAACGTCAGGATTGTGAAGCACATGTAGAGGCAATCATTAAGGCGGAAGGACAGGAATTATTAGGGTGGCGTACAGTGCCGACCGATGGCAGTATGTTGGGGAAAACAGCCAAGTCACGAGAACCAATTGTCCGCCAAGTTTTTATCGGGCGCAACGAAGCGACCCTCATTCCCGCCAACGATGGCCTATCCTTTGAACGAAAACTGTATGTTATTCGCAGTCTGGCTGAGCGAGAAATTCGCTTTGGCGATATACCCGGCGGAGATATTTTCTATGTCCCCAGTATGTCCGCCCGCACGCTCGTCTACAAAGGGATGTTGATGCCCGAACAAGTCGATGCGTTCTACGCCGACCTAAACGATCCTGAGCTAGAAAGTGCCATTGGCATTGTCCATTCCCGCTTTAGCACCAACACTTTCCCAAGCTGGGAACTGGCCCACCCCTACCGTTACCTCATCCATAACGGTGAGATCAACACCGTTCGCGGTAATATGAACTGGATGTACGCCCGTCAATCAACGCTGGCCACTGAGTTGTTTGGCGACGATTTGCAAAAGCTGATGCCGATTGTCGATGTCGACGGCAGTGACACAGCAGTTTTTGACAACAGCTTCGAATTCCTCGCCCTTACAGGTCGCTCGTTGCCCCACGTGGCAATGATGATGATCCCTGAGCCGTGGTCCAATCACGAAACGATGAGTCCCGAAAAACGGGCCTTCTATGAATATCACAGCTGCTTGATGGAGCCGTGGGATGGTCCCGCTTCAATCGCCTTTAGCGATGGCACTGTCGTTGGCGCGGTCCTCGATCGTAACGGTCTTCGTCCCTCACGCTACTACGTGACCAAAGATGACAACGGGGAGCCAGAAACGGTTATTATGGCCTCGGAGGTCGGTGTGTTGGATGTTGAGCCAGAGCGGGTTCTTTATAAACACCGACTTGAACCTGGCCGAATGTTCCTCATCGACACTGCTGAAGGCCGCATTATTTCTGATAAAGAATTGAAGCAGAAAATGGCCGAAGAGCATCCTTATCAAGAGTGGCTCGATCAGTATTTGCTCACCCTTGACGATTTACCTGAAGCCAAAGGCAGACCATCGGTTCCGAGTGAAGGCATTCTCTGGCATCAGCAAGCCTTTGGTTATACCTTCGAGACTTTGCGAATGCTCATCGGGCCGATGGCAATGAACAAGGTTGAGGCTTTGGGCGCAATGGGGGATGATGCCCCATCGGCCGTTCTGTCCAACCAATCAAAATTGCTCTACAACTACTTCCGTCAGCTATTCGCCCAAGTGACAAATCCACCTTTGGATGCTATCCGCGAGGAACTGGTTACCTCAACTGAAGTGATGATGGGCACAGAGCTCAATTTGTTAAAAACTGAGCCAGCCAACTGTCATCAGATCAAACTCAAAACACCAATTTTAACCAATGCTGAGTTGGCTAAAATTCGTGATATCACCGCAGACGGCTTCAAATCCCAAACTCTACCGATGCTGTTTAAGATTGCCGATGGGGCTGAAGGATTAGAGCGGGCGTTGAATGAAATGTATGCCACCGCCGATGCCGCGATCAAAGAAGGTGTCAACGTCTTCATTCTATCCGACCGTGGCATCAACGCTGAAATGGCTCCCATTCCGGCCGCCTTGGCTGTCTCCGGCTTGCACCACCACTTGATCCGTAAAGAAACCCGTACCCAAATGGCGATGATCGTTGAAACCGCTGAGGCGCGTGAAGTTCATCACTTCTCGGTTCTCATCGGCTACGGAGCCACTGCGGTCAACCCATATCTGGCCTACGATAGCATCAAAGAGATGATCAAAGACGGCTCTTTGACAGGCATCGATTATAAAACCGCCAAGTATAACTACATCAAAGCGGCCAACAAAGGGATCGTCAAAGTCCTCTCAAAAATGGGTATCTCCACCATCCAAAGTTACTGTGGAGCCCAAATTTTTGAGGCGTTGGGCCTGAGCCAGGAATTTGTCAACAAATACTTCACCTGGACCCCTACTCGGATCGAAGGGATTGGGCTGGCTGAGGTATATGAAGAGATCAAACACCGTCATACCTTAGCCTTTGCCGAACGCAGTGCAGCCAATCACGAGGTTCTGCCGGTTGGGGGTGACTATCAATGGCGACGAGATGGTGAGTATCATCTCTTCAACCCCAAGACCATCCACAGCCTGCAACTCGCCAGCCGTACAGGCAACTACGATGTCTTCAAAAAATACTCGGCAGATGTCAATGACGTGTCAAAAAATATCGGCACCCTACGAGGCTTGCTCGAATTTAAGAGCGACAACGAGCCCATTCCATTGGAAGAAGTCGAGTCAGTCGAAGAAATTTGTAAACGTTTCAAAACAGGAGCGATGTCTTACGGCTCGATCAGCAAGGAAGCCCACGAGAGCTTAGCCATTGCAATGAATCGCATCGGCGGCAAGAGCAACACAGGCGAGGGCGGGGAAGATCCGGCCCGCTACATCCCGGATGAAAACGGCGACTCTCGTAACAGTGCGATCAAGCAGGTGGCGTCTGGCCGCTTTGGCGTTACCAGCAAATATCTGGTCGAGGCCAAGGAAATCCAAATTAAAATGGCGCAAGGGGCAAAACCGGGCGAGGGGGGGCAGCTCCCAGGCCGGAAAGTGTATCCCTGGATTGCCAAAGTTCGCCATTCGACCCCTGGCGTGGGCTTGATTTCACCACCACCGCACCACGACATCTACTCAATTGAGGATTTGGCCGAGCTGATCCATGATTTGAAAAACGCTAATCAGAATGCTCGCATCAACGTCAAATTGGTCTCCGAAGTCGGCGTGGGCACAATTGCGGCGGGTGTGGCCAAAGGGCACGCCGATGTCGTACTGATCAGCGGCTACGACGGCGGCACAGGTGCTTCGCCCCAAACCAGCATCAAACACGCGGGTTTGCCGTGGGAGTTGGGGGTGGCTGAAACGCACCAAACCCTGGTCTTAAACAATCTCCGTAGCCGCATCGTGGTTGAGACAGACGGCCAGCTCAAAACGGGTCGGGATGTGGCGATCGCCGCCTTACTCGGCGCGGAAGAGTATGGCTTTGCCACCGCCCCGCTGGTAGCCTTGGGCTGTATTATGATGCGCGTCTGCCATCTCGATACCTGCCCAGTTGGGGTCGCGACCCAGAACCCCGAGCTACGAGAGAAGTTCACTGGTGATCCGGCTCACGTGGTCAACTTTATGAAATTTATCGCCGAAGAGTTGCGCGAAATTATGGCCCAGCTTGGCTTCCGTACCGTCAATGAGATGATCGGCCGCACGGATAAACTGGAAGCGAAGGAAGCCGTCGATCACTGGAAGGCCAAAGGTATCGATTTGTCGGCCATCCTCTATCAGCCGGATGTGCCAGAAGATGTTGGTCGCTACTGCCAAATTGACCAGGATCACGGCTTGGACAAAGCGCTTGATAACACTACATTGCTGGAATTGTGTAAGGACACGCTCAAAACAGGCGAGCCGGTCGCCGCCACCTTGCCCATCAAAAACATCAATCGCGTGGTCGGCACCATTTTAGGCAGTGAAGTCACCCGCCGCTTCGGCGCGGAAGGCTTGCCCGAAGATACCATCCGCTTGCGCTTCCAAGGCTCGGCAGGCCAAAGCTTTGCCGCTTTTACCCCCAAAGGAATGACCTTCGTGCTGGAAGGGGACGCCAATGACTACTTCGGCAAAGGGTTATCTGGCAGTAAACTGATTGTTGCTCCGCCCGAAGGCTCCAGTTTTGTGGCTGAAGAAAATATCATCATCGGAAACGTGGCCTTCTACGGCGCGACTGAAGGCGAAGCTTACATTCGCGGGCTGGCTGGCGAACGCTTCTGTGTGCGCAACAGCGGGGTTCACACTGTGGTTGAAGGTGTTGGTGATCACGCTTGTGAATATATGACAGGGGGACGGGTGGTTGTCCTAGGCGGCACGGGGCGTAACTTTGCCGCCGGAATGTCCGGCGGAACCGCCTACGTGATGGATCCCGATGGCGATTTCCATATTCGCTGTAATCAAGAAATGGTCGAACTTGGTCCCTTAAGCGATCAAACCGAGATCAATGAGGTCAAGGCAATGATTGAGCGGCACGTTGGCTATACAAATAGCGAATTAGGTCAGCGTATCCTTGATGATTGGGGGAATAGTATATCTCAAATTGTGAAAGTTCTGCCCAAGGATTACAAGCGTATGCTGGACGCCTTTGCCCGCGTCGCCGAACAAGGTCTCAGCGGCGATGAAGCGGTGATGGCCGCCTTTGAACAAAACAAAAATGACGAATCCCGTGTAAGTGGGAACTAAGGAAGAGGGAGAGAATACACCTAATGGGAAAAGCGACTGGATTTCTAGAATTCCAACGAGAGGTGCCCGGTGAGCGTGCGCCGTTGGAGCGAATCAAAGATTGGAATGAATTTCACCACCATATGCCTGTTGAGGCATTACAAAAGCAGGGTGCCCGCTGTATGGACTGCGGCATCCCCTTCTGTCACACAGGTGAACTGATCAGTGGGATGGCCTCTGGCTGCCCGATCAACAACCTGATCCCGGAATGGAACGATCTCGTCTACCGTGGTTTGTGGCGCGAGGCCTTGGATCGCCTGCACGCAACCAACAACTTCCCTGAGTTCACCGGCCGGGTTTGCCCCGCGCCGTGTGAAGGCTCTTGTACATTGGGGATCATCGATCCTCCAGTTACAATCAAAAATATCGAAATGGCGATCGTGGACAAAGGCTTTGAGGAAGGCTGGATTGTCCCTAATCCACCAGCCACCCGAACTGGTAAGAAAGTTGCCGTCGTTGGCTCTGGCCCAGCGGGTCTATCCTGCGCCGCCCAGCTAAACTCGGTCGGACATACTGTTACCGTGTTTGAACGAGCGGATCGGATCGGTGGGTTGTTGATGTATGGTATCCCAAATATGAAGTTGGACAAAGAGGTTGTGGTTCAGCGTCGCGTCAATTTGATGAAAGAAGAGGGCATCACCTTTGTTACCAACTGTGAGATTGGCAAAGACAAGTCTTCTCAAGAGCTATTAGACGAATTTGACGCGGTTGTCCTGTGTTGTGGCGCAACAAAGCCCAACGACTTCTTCACCAATACCGAAGGACGTCAACTCAAAGGCATTCACTTTGCGATGGAGTTCTTGCACAGCAACACCAAGCATCTGTTGGATCAACGCCAAGGCTTCTCCACAAATGGACACTTTATTTCCGCCAAGGATAAAAATGTAATCGTCATCGGTGGGGGGGATACCGGCACCGACTGTGTGGGCACCTCGCTGCGACATGGCTGCCGCAGTCTGGCTCAATTCGAGATTTTGCCACAACCACCCGCAGAGCGTGCGCCAGACAACCCCTGGCCAGAGTGGCCCAAAATCCATCGGATCGATTACGGTCAAGCAGAAGCGATTGCCTTGTATGGTGAAGAGCCACGCAAATACGCCATCTCCACAAAAAAGTTTGTTGGCGATGAGCATGGCAACATCAAAGAGTTACACACCGTTAAGTTACAATGGAAGCGCCCCGAAGATGGCTCACGTCCGACGTTCGAAGAGGTGCCTGGCACCGAAGAAGTCTGGCCTGCCGATTTGGTCTTGTTGGCCCTCGGTTTCCGTGGCCCCGAAGATACCATTATCGAGCAACTTGGCTTAGAGCGTGATGGTCGCACCAACGTGAAGGCTGAGTATGGTCGTTTTGAAACCAACGTGGAAGGTGTCTTCTCGGCTGGCGATATGCGCCGAGGCCAAAGCCTTGTCGTGTGGGCGATTAATGAAGGCCGCGCTGCCGCACGCAAATGTGATCAGTATCTGATGGGTGAGACAAACCTGCCGTAGCCGGTAAATGTCTTAAACTCTATTTCAAAAGCCTTGATCATTTGAGATCAAGGCTTTTTTGTTATCAAATTGAAGTTGTACCCAATTGGCTGGTGGGGTGATCCGCCAATTGGCTGTTGATACACCAACCTTTTCACACTTATAATGGTGTTAATATTTCCCACAGGGTCAACCAATGTTCAAACCGCTTGATCGGACGCAGAAACAGCCGATCTATTTGCAAATTCATCAACAAATCCGAGATCTCATTTTAAATGGCGATCTCTCAGCGGGCACGCGATTACCCTCCGAAAGAGATTTGGCCACGATTTTTGGGGTCAATCGAACCACGGTCTCCAAAGCCTATCAAGAATTGTATGCGAATGGGCTGGTTGAGGGACAGGTTGGGCGAGGCACGGTGGTTCGACCCATTCTGGAAGAGGATGCAGATCACCCCTTTCCTTGGCTTGACTACTTTGCCAGCGTGGGGCGGCAAAGTCAGGACCCCTTGCGAGATGTTTTTGTTATGCCAGACCAAAAACATTTTATCTCGTTCGCCTATGGGATGCCTGATCCAGCGTTACATCCGGTTAAACATTTTGCTCACGCTACTGATCTTGTTCTCCAAAAACAAGGAGCCACGGCCTTTGAATTCAATCGGGTTGAGCCATTCGAGCAGACGCTAATCGATTACGTGAGGGAACAGGGGATTAGTGCATCCCTGGATCACATCTTGGTGCTCACTGGCTCACAACAAGGACTCGATTTAATCGCCCGGGCCTTTCTATCGCCGGGGGACACGGTGGTGGTCGCTAGCCCTACATATGTTGGCGCATTGGGTATTTTCCGAGAGGCCGGGGTCAAGTTCATCGAAATTCCGCTGGATGGGGCAGGGCTACGTACCGATATTCTAGAGCACGCCTTACGACGACACACGCCGCGCCTGATTTATACAATGCCTACATTTCAAAATCCATCTGGGGCAGTGATGAGTATGGAACGGCGTCAACACTTGCTGGCTTTAGCCCAAAAATATGATGTTCCTATTGTTGAGGATGACTCGTATCGCGAGTTTTACTACGATCAACCCGCCCCACCTTCGCTAAAATCACTGGATCGCACCGGGCACGTCATCTATCTCTCTACCTTTACCAACACTCTGTTCTCCGGGGTAAGTTTGGGCTGGATGATCGCGCCTCGGCCCGTGGTGCAGCGCCTAGAAACAATCAAACAATTCTCCGATCTGTTTAGCAACACCTTCTTCCAGTGGGTGATGATCGAGTTTATCGAAAGGGGTTGGTATGAGCAGCATCTGGCCCAGGTCCGCTCGATTTATGCGATTCGATACGACGCAATGATCAAGGCCTTACAGGAAGAGATTCCCCGAGGGCTCAATTGGCATGAACCCAAAGGTGGCTTCTTTATCTGGTGCTGGCTAGACGATCACTTTCGAGCCAAGGATTTACTCGCAGAAGCCAAGCAGCATCAGCTTTTCTTCGTCACAGGCGAGGTCTTCCACGGCAGCCAAGCTGGACACGACACCTTTCGCCTCAACTTTACTTATCATAGCGAGGATACAATTCAGCAGGGTATCTGGCGGCTAGGTCAAGCGGTCAGGGCTTTTCATAAGTAAGCGTTTGTAGGGTTCATAGAGTTTCTGGAGTTTATAGAGTTTCTTTGGCAACGCCCTCTATAAACCCTACGAACTCACAAACACTATAAACTGTATAAGGAGTTTTTTATGACAACATTAACATTATCCAAACCAACACGATCTTCCCGATTTCTCGAGTTTATTGTCGTGCTCGTCGCCGGAATGGGTGGCAGTATGGTGACGATTGATACAACGGCAGTGAATGTCGCCCTGCCGACCATTCAGGTGGTCTTTGCCACAGACATTGGCGGGATACAGTGGCTGATCGACATCTTTATTCTGATTTTAGCCACTCTCTTGTTAATTGGTGGCGTCTTGGGTGATCGTTATGGTCGGGTCAAAATTGTTGTCATTGGTGCTTCAATTTTTACAACAGGGTCACTTCTCGCGGGGATGGCCCCGACCTTTGAAATTTTGCTGGTCGCCCGCGCCATTCAGGGGATTGGTGGGGCGCTCCTGACTCCAGCCGGACTGGCTCTCATCAACACCACAGTTCCCCCGGAACGTCGCGGAAAAATGATTGGGCTGTGGGGAATGCTAACCACGGCGATGATTGCCACGGGGCCGCTACTTGGCGGTTGGCTGGTGGATCAGGTTTCGTGGCGCGGTGTCTTCCTCATCAATGTGCCCGTAGGGATCATCACCTGTATTTTGGCCTTACGCTACATCCCTGAAAGCCGAAATGGAAACACAACCGATCCCTTGGATTGGCCAGGGGTTATCACCCTCATCGTCGGCTTGGGTGGCCTCCTGTTCGGGCTGATCGAAGGGCCGCATTGGGGCTGGCAGCACCCGATCATCATCAGCGTGCTCATCGCCAGCCTGTTTGGCTTCATCGCCTTCATTTTTGTTGAGAAACGCAGTCCTAATCCAGTATTGCCCCTACATCTCTTCAAAATCACATCATTTAGCGGGATCAGCCTCTTAACCATCATCTATTTTATGGCCTTTGGCGGCTTCTTGATCTTTTTTGCCCTAAATCTGCAACAAATCCAGGGATACTCCGCCTTGGAGTCCGGTCTGGCCGTTGTGCCGATTACATTGATGGTCTTTGCCCTCTCCACCCCAATGGGTGTCCTGACCGACCGATATGGGGCACGTCCCTTACTGCTCATCGGTCTAGTGATTAGCACCATCAGCTTTGTGATGTACGCCCGATTGGGCATTGAGGCCAACTACTGGACGTCATTTTTTCCAGCCACGATCATGCTTGGCTTCGGGCTGGGCATCATTGTCGTGCCAATGACGATTGTGGTCTTAGCCTCCCTACCCGATCACTACTCTGGCATCGCCTCCGCCTCCAGCTATGCCGCTACTCGGATCGGCAATATGTTGGCCATTGCCCTATTTGGAATGCTAATGGTCATCGTCTTTCGAGGCAGTTTGGCTGAACAAATCGCTGTCCTCCCACTTGAGCCAGAAACCCAACAAGCCTTGCTCGCCGAAGCCCGCAATCTGGGCACGACCACTGCGCCGGATGGTCTTGATGCAAGATTGACTCAAACGATCAATCAGGCCATCCAATTCGCCTTCATCGAAAGCTTCCAGCAGGTGATGTATCTGTGTGTGGGATTGATGATTTTGGGGATTGGGATTACGTGGTTTTCGATCAGGACAAGTAAAACACCCGCATAACAGGAAACTATTCAGCCACTCTAAATACAAAATGCACTCGTCGGTCGAGTGCATTTTTAAGATATACCATATCAATGTTTCCGCTTCGCTCAACGCAACGACAGCCTTCTACCCTGAAGGCAAGTTCAATCCTAAATCTCCACCATACAATATCTCATTTTGTCTGTCACTCGTATATTGCCAATTGATCGCTTGTGGTCGATTGTAAAAATTGCGATAGGCAAGGCTCATCTGCCGCGCAGCCTCCTTAGCAGGCACTCGCCCCGTGAGCGTCCCCAAGCCAGGGCAGGCGACAATGTTGATCGGTCGCTCGGATATCTGGTTATGACGCCATATTTCCCGCAACATCGCCCACATCGCCAAGTAGACATTGTCCGTTCGAGAGATTGGGAGCGGCACTCGCATCGTGGGTGTATGCGCGATGTAAGGGTGTTTGTCGTGGTTCGTTTCAACGATCATCGAAGTCCCAACTGGTTGTTCACCCAAGTATTCGGCAATGATTTTGCGCTGCACGTCAGCCATCAAATCCCAGCCGAAAAAGCGGCTTATGGCTAAATCTACGCCCCCATCCATCAAACCGAATGAATTCGCAGCACTCACCATACAATCAAATTCTGGCAAGTCTTCAAAGTACCCACTAACAATCTCGACGTTGGGAAGTTTATTAAAACTCTGTTTCCATTCCTTCACCAAATCAGATTTAGGGTCAACGAGTATGAGTTTGAAGTTGGTCATTTGGTCGTTCTCCTTTCGAGTGTGGTGTTTACTCATCAAATCAAAATGAAAAGTTTAGTGACTCTATGTGCCCCGATAAACCTTACATCCCCACCACCTGATGAAACGCTTTCTCATAGGCGTCTAAGGTCTTCTGATCAAAACAAATAAACTTTATCGTGCCAATTTGGTAGTTTTTTCGCAGAAACTGGCTGGTGACTTTAAAGGCGATCTCAGCAGCACGGGGCGCGGGGTAGTTGAGTAATCCCGTGCCAAGAGCGGGAAAAGCAATCGAATTGAGTTTTTGAGCCACGGCTAATTCCAAACAACTGCTATAAGCCTGAGCCAGCATCTGCTCAGCTTGAGTGGGATCGTGTACCCAGCCCGGAATGCATGTGTGAATCACCCAGTTGGCGGGCAAGTTATAGCCACCCGTGATACGTGCTTCCCCAAATCCGCATTGGCCGATCAATTTACACTCTTCCAGTAGCTCATGTCCGGCTACCTTGATAATGGCGGCGGATACCGAGCCATGTAACTGAAAATTCACCCCAACGGAGTTGACGATAGCATCGACCGATTGCCGCGTAATATCACCCAATTGCGGCCCACGATCATAGCGATAGAAGAGGTCATAGATATCGTGACCTTGGTGCCGGGTGTAGGTTTGGGCCTTCGCCATCTTTCGATAAAACACATAATCCTTTTGAGCCAATCGTTGTTTCAAATCATCCAAAGCTTTGGCCTCGCTCACCATCATTGGCAGATCAGAATATCCCAAGACGGTATCGTGTACGTCCTGCAACAGTTGGGTCGCCGTTTCATAATCCCCTTGATCAACCAACGTCGTTGCCTCTTCTTTCGCTTTAGCAGCCATCAGTAGGGCCACTTGTTGGCGCACTTCATCACTTAAAGCATAGTTTTCTAATTCAGTATCAGATACAACTGGAAGGATGAGTTCTGCCTGACAGCTTCCACGACCTTGTGATTTAGGTTCATCCCAGGCCACCTCAATTTGGCACAAGCGGCCTGTTTCTGCCATTTTAGGCACCTTGAGCCGAACCACCACATCGATGGGTTGATCATACATCAGATCCCGCAACCGATAAGTGCCGTCGTTATTGATTTCCAAATCGTTCAAAACCTCACCCAACACAGTGCCATTGTCTGTCGTAATCTTCAGGGTGACGTGATTGCCCATTGTGGCCAGTAGCCCCTGCAATTCAATATCAAAAATATTTGACAGTTGCTTGACTGACTCGATGTAGTAGTAGTTACCATTACCGCTCCGGGCCATTGCCTCCATCAAATCCTCGTTATAATCGCGGCCAATGCCCATCGTTGTGGTGCTTACGCCGTGTTGAAACAGCCCATGCACATCTGTAGCAATCACATCGGGGTTGGTCTCGCCCACGTTGGCCAAGCCATCCGACAGCAAAATCACCCGATTCAGTTGTTCGGCGTCAAAGAACTCGCTCACCTGGATGCCACCCTGCACCCATCCGCCGTGCAAAGCGGTGCTCCCGCCGGGTCGGATGCCATTGATCATTTGAATAATGTAATGCTTATTAACCGCCAAGGTACTGGGCACAATCGTATCAATTTTGTTGTCATAAATGGTTACACTCACCCGGTCACTAGGACGCAGATGCTCTACGGCATAAGCGGCGGCTTGTCTCGCCTGATGAATTTTTTCCCCCGACATTGAACCGGACCGATCAATCACCAAGCCCAAATTCAGGCCCAATCGCTCACCAACCTCATTTCGTTCAGGCGGTATAATTCTAATAATGACATCAAGGGTGGTACTACTATCGCGACTGACAACTTCGCGTAAGGGTATCAATTGGATTTCAGGTTGTTTCATTGTGATCATCTCCTTTTACGGCTAAACGACTCTAACATTTTAATTAGTCTGGTTAACAAAGTTTGTTGTTCCTGATGGCTGGCTGGATATTGAAAATCATCACGAACATGTAGCTCCAAGCCTGGTAAAATTTCCACCCGTGTCCATTGAGTAGGCGATTTTGGGGCCTTCGGTTGAGGTCGCGTAATTTGAGTTTTGATGGCTCGCGGCTTTGGCTTTGGCACCGAAGGCCGCTGCTGAATTTCGTTCAAAAAGGCCAAGGCTGGATTAGCAACGGATACCTGCAATTGGGCACCGCCTAATAACAGGGCTTTCAAACGGTCGTTATCACTCGTTTTAGCGAGGTCATCAATCGCACTAGCGCCATACCCCTCTGCCAACAGGCGTCGGACCACCAGCAGTTGCAACAAGTGACGATAGACGTAGCGGGACTCCCGCCCCGTTTTCAAAGGCTCATCCAACATTCCCAATGTGGTGTAATGCCGGACCAAGCGAGCGGTCACATGTTCCCGTACTTTTGTATTCCCCTTTTCCACAGGCAAATATTGGGGAAGCAAGTCATTCGCCAGATCAACAAATTCACTCAAAGGCCAGTTCGCCTCGTCTTCAGCAAGTTGCTCTAAAGTTATCATAGGCGGGATTATATCATTGACAATTCAAGTTGTCAATGACAGTTTTATGTGCAATTATCAAATTTTAATATTTCCAATCATTTGCCCACAATCTTACTCCCCCGTATTATGTAAAAATATATGACAGGTTGTTGACCTGCGAACCGAGCAAAATGCAGCAGATAACGCCTATTTTCAGAAAAGAGATGCCATCTTTATGCCAGCCATTTACACAACTCAATTTAGAGTACGTCATTACGAATGCGATATGTATGGGCACGTTAACCATGCCAACTATGCACGCTATATGCAGGAGGCGGCGTTTGAGGCATCCGCTGTGGTGGGATACAACCTTGATCACTACGCCAAGACCGGGTATCACTGGATCGTCCGTGAAACTGAAATCGAATATCTGACCCCATTGCAATATGGCGACACTGTTGAAGTGAAGACCTGGGTCGAGCACTTTCGCCGGGTTCAATCACGACGATGTTATGAATTAACCAACCAACGCACCAAAACGCTCTGCGCTCAAGGCCACAGCGATTGGGTCTATCTCAATAGCCAAACAGGTCGCCCCAGTCCCATCCCTGAGACGATGAAAGCTGCCTTTTTTCCAGAGGGTATTCCAGCCGCCGGCCCCAAGTCAGACCCTTTTCCAGAACCTCTACTTCCCCCGGACGTTGTCTTCACCATTCAGCGGCAGGTGGCTTGGCGTGATGTTGATCCCCAACAACATTTGAACAATGCGGCCTACATCTCGCTCACCGAAGATGCAGGTGTCTCGAACTTAGCTGCATTTGGCTGGCCCATCGAATATTGTCTAGAGGTAGGCTTCGCGATGGTCGCGCGTCGCCATCACATCACCTACCTCACCCCGGCAAAATTGTATGACGATATCGAGGTCACAACCTGGCTGTCAGATCTCCGTCGCTCCACGGCCTGGCGACACTATCGGCTGACTCGAAAGGCTGATGGTGAGCCTTTAGCCCTGGCCCGAACCCATTGGGTCTGGGTCAATCTGGAGACAGGTCGGCCCATAAAAATCCCCGCCGACTTCCAGCAAGCTTTTGCCAAAATCATTGCCTAATTCGCAGAATCGCCAATTTCTTGTCGTTGTATTATCGCAAATGAAAAAGTCCCCCGTCCAGCTCTCCAATCTCCCCCATTGACAACCCCACCAAACTATGCTTTAATGTGTCCCAATCCCAACTATTGAGAATTTCCCAGCTATCAAAAATGTCAAACGTCCAATCTGTCGAACGAATTTCTGATATTTTGAATACGGTTGCCGCCCATCAAGACGGGGCGGGGGTCACGGAGATTGCTGAGCAGATTGATTTGCCTGTGAGCACCGTCTCCCGCTTTTTGCTAGCCCTAGAGCAGGTCAACTTTGTCGAGCGGGTCTCGGCCTCAAGCGGCTTTCGCATCGGGTCCGGCATCTTCGATCTCGCCACCCAAGCCGATCTCTCGCAATATTTGATCAACACTGCTCGCCCTTATCTTGAAACACTAGCTCAAGCAACGAGCGAAGCCGTGACCCTCACCATTCTTAAAGACGATCAGGTCTACTGTATCGACCAAATCCCGTGCGAGTACAATCTCCAACTGCAAGATTGGACCGGACAATATTTTCCGCTCCATACCTCCGCCGACGGAAAAATCTATTTAGCCAATATGCCCGAGCCTCGGCTCGCTACTTATCTGTCTCAATCCCTAACACAAATCACCGACAATAGCATCACTGACCCCGAACAACTCCGTCACCAATTAACTGAGATCCGGCAAACTGGATACGCCTCCACCCAAGATGAATATGAAGAGGGCTTGGTCGCGTTAGCCAGCCCAATCCGGAACAACACCGGACAGGTGATTGCCGCTGTAGGGATCGGGGCACCAACCTTTCGTTTCCCACCTCCCTCTGAACGAACCGAGATTATTCGACAATTGCTCAAAACCACAAATCAAATCACGATCCAGTTACAGCGGTAAGCGTCATTCACAAACTGTTCAATGAGGAACACGATGACATACACTTTTAGCAAAATCACCGATAGATCACGAGCTTAACTGTGGATTTAAAGATAACTACGATCCATATTTATCAGCACGATCTCCCGGTTCGAGGTCAGAGCTACACAATGTCCAACGTGGTGATAAACTCGCTTGATACGACGATCGTTGAAATCGTCACCGACCGGGGGATTGTGGGGTACGGCGAAACCTGTCCACTGGGGTCAACCTACCAGCCGCAACACGCCTTGGGTGCCCGAGCCGCTCTAGCTGAGTTGGGACCGCACCTCATTGGGCAAAACCCGCTCCACATTAATCTCATAAACCAGCGAATGGACGCAACACTGGCTGGACACAGCTATGCCAAAGCGGCCATTGATATTGCCCTATGGGACATCACCGCTAAGGCCTGGGGTGTACGAGTTTGCGATTTATTGGGCGGCGCGGTTCGTGAGCGGGTGCCATCTTACTATGCCATTTCGATTTGTCCGCCAGAAGAAGCCGTTCGCATTGCACAGGAAAAGCAGGCAGAGGGCTTTCCTCGCCTCCAACTCAAAGTTGGCGGTCGCCACATCGAGGAAGATATCGCTAGCCTTCGCCAAGTGGCCGAGATTTTACACCCCGGCACCCGTCTCGTGGCCGATGCCAATCGAGGCTGGACGATACGCGATGTGATTTTGGTATCGCAAGCCTGCCGGGACGTTCCCTTGGTGATTGAGCAGCCGTGCGCCACTTACGCTGAGATGATCGGATTGCGAGGCCGAATGCAACATCCGGTTTATCTGGATGAGTTGGCCGAAGATCTCGACACGATTTTGCAGTCACTGGGTGATCAGATCGCCGATGGCTTTGGCCTGAAAACGACCCGTGTGGGCGGGTTAAGCGCAATGCGCACCATTCGAGATATTTGTCGAGCCCGTCGGCTGCCCCACACCTGTGATGACTCGTGGGGTGGTGACATCATCGCCGCCGCCTGCATTCATTTGGGAGCGACTGTCGAGCCTCACCTCCTTGAAGGCGTCTGGGTCGCTCAGCCCTACATTGAGGGGCATTATGATCCAACAAACGGGCCGGAGATTGTCGATGGGTGGCTCGCCGTGCCAAAGGGTGTGGGGTTAGGCATTACGCCACAAACCGAGCCATGGGGATCGCCTATTCAATCATTTGGATAGTTCAGCGGACAGGATGAAATCTACGCAAAATCACGGAGAAACATTATGAAGCTTATCGATCTTAGCCAGAAATATTCACGGGAATGCCCGTATTTGACGGCCACCCGCAGGTCGATGTCACCCCCGCTGTGACTCACGAAGAACGGGAGGGGATTAAAAATCCGACTACGGTCTCGCCTGCGGTCAACCAACTCACAATGAGCGAACACGCGGGCACGCATGTCGATGCCTTCAACCACTTTGCCCGCGTTTACTTTGGTAAGTCGATTGAAACAATGCCCTTGGAGATGTTTTACACCGAAGCCATTTGCCTTGATTTTTCTGATAAAGGCTTACGAGAGCTGATCGAAATCGCAGACGTGGAGGCCCAATTAGCCACCCAGAGCCTCACTGTCAAGCCTGGTGACACCGTTCTTCTCTACACCGACCACTATCGCCGCTTCTTTGGTACCGAGGATTGGGTGAATGGCCCTGGCATCTCAGCCGCTGTAGCCCGGTGGTTTGGCGAACAACAAGTCGCCGCATTTGGCGTAGAAACCCGCTCACCGGGAGTGGTGGGCGTGTCAAACAAAGAGGTCCATCTGATTTGTGGGGAGATGGGCTACACCCACTGCGAAAATTTGGTCAATTTACATCAACTCGTTGGGAAAGGCCGTTTTCGTTACATCGGCTTTCCCTTGAAGATACGCGGTGGCACGGGTTCACCGATCAGGGCGGTGGCGGTTTTGGAGTAGGGCAAAACCTTAATCATAATCAGTCTATGAGCCAATAATTTACAGGATAATCAAATGCAAACATTTCATGACGCAGGACAAATCACAGGCAAACATCACGCCAAAATCAATGCTTTACAAACGCCATCCGAAGCGACGATGGAATATGCTAAAAGCCTGACGATGCACGCGTTTGGGCCGGGTGAAGTGGCTGAGCGGGAGTGGGAAGCGGCGGGCTTACGCAAGCCGGATATGGACATCGTTCGCACCTATCGGCTGAGCCGAGTGCGTGAGCAGTTGCGTCAACAGGATTTGGCGGGGATTGTTCTCTACGATCCGCTCAATGTGCGCTATGCCACCGATAGCACCAACATGCAGCTATGGATCGCCCACAATGCCGCCCGCTACGCCTTCATCCCGACCGAGGGGCCGGTCATCGTCTTTGAGTTCGACCATTGTGATTTTCTCAGCGCCCATAGTAACGTAGTCGATGAAATTCGCCCCTGCAAGCCCTGGTTTTACTTCCTCTCCGGCGATCGTATCGAAGAGCACTCAAAAATCTGGGCCGCCGAAATTGCCGATTTGGTCAGGCAATATGGCAGGGGCAATATGCGTTTGGCCTTGGATCGCTGTAACCGCGAGGGGATCGTGGCTTTGGAGGAACACGGTCTGGAAATTCATAACGGCGAAATGGTGATGGAGCCAGCCCGCGAGGTCAAGTGTGCCGAAGAAGTCATTCTGATGCGGTGCGCAATGGAGTCGTGTGAACGCTCGATGGATGTGATGCGGAAGCATTTTGTCCCCGGCATTATGGAGCAAGAACTGTGGAGCCATCTCCACGCGGCGAATATTACCCGGGGCGGCGAGTGGCTGGAAACACGCATTCTGGCTTCGGGACCGCGCACCAACCCGTGGATGCAGGAGTGCTCTAGTCGTAAAATCGAAAATGGCGACCTGATGGCGTTCGACACCGATTTGGTCGGGGTCTACGGGGCTTGTGTGGACATCTCCCGCACCTGGTTGTGTGGTGATAAAGCCCCAACCGCCGAGCAAAAAGAAATCTACAAGATGGCCCACGAGCAGATCATCCGTAACACCGAATGGCTCAAACCCGGTCTCAGCTACCACGACCTCACCCACAAATCCTTCCAGTACGATTCCAACGAATTCCGCCACTACTCCCTGCTCTATCACGGTGTCGGCCTCTGCGACGAAGCCCCCGGCATCTACTTCCCCTCCGCTTGGGACGCCTACGGCTACGACGGCCACCTAGAGCCGGGGATGATGATTTGTGTAGAAAGCTACGTCGGTCGGCAATCGGGCGGTCCGGGCGTGAAGTTGGAGGACCAGATTTTGATTACAGAAACGGGCTACGAGCGGTTGAGCCACTATCCGTGGGAGGACATGTTGTTAGGCTAGATTTACGATTTACGAGGTGCGGTTGGATAAACACTAAGCTACAGCGTAATCGGTGAGCTTTCGTTTGTAGGGGGCGTGAAACCCAATGACGATATTCTTTTTCGGAATACCTGCTACGGCCAACTCTGTACCAATTTCAATTTCGGTTCCATTGTGTTGGACCCAAACCTTGTCATCAATGATATCTAAATGGAGGACACAACCATAAATGCGACGATTATTAAGCCAGCCAACGTGGACCAATTGATAATGATCGCCCTCAATATCGAGAATAATTTGAGTATCGACACCATCATTGGAGGGAATATTTCCATATTGTTTGAGTAGACTTATGATGATTTCGCGGAACTTTTCTACATCTGCCATTTTATGATCGCCTCCTTTTGAACATCACATACAATTAATTTGAGGTGATGAATTTCAATTGATTCTTGGACAAAGGGTAGAGTAAAAAAAGATCATAAGCGTCTAGGGGATCGCTAAATATACTTCTCGTACTGGGTCTTGATCGCTTAGGGCTTGTCTATAATTGAGAGATTGCCCAAGTGCACTATGAAACTCGTTAATAGCCGACTCACCTTGGAAACTTTTAATCTCGATAGCGATTTTCTCACCATTTCGCTCGGCACCGAGATCGATATACATCTGAACACCTTTAATCCGAATGAATAATGGGTCGTGGGTGATTGTCCAACCATCTTTAATTAGGGCTTGTTTTACAGCATCATGAACAATATCTTTCGCACTCATATGATTATATTTTAATCTATTGCAGTGGATTTTCAAATGTTCAGAGTAATGAGAGGTGAACATGAATAATACAAATCAAAAAACAAATTCAGACCCTCTTCTCCAACCACTCACCATCAAGCACCTCACTTTGCGCAACCGCATTATGAGCACAAGCCACGCGGATGGGCACGGGGATGCGGGGTTGGCGAGTAGGTCATTGCAGCGGTATCACACGGAGAAGGCGAAGGGGGGCATCGCCTTGACGATGTTTGGCGGCTCCTCCAACGTGTCACCCGACTCGCCTAATGTCTTTGGCCAGTTGGATGTCAGTCATGACTGGGTGATTCCGCATTTTCAAAAATTTGCTGAGGAGGTCCACGGCCATGGGGCTGCGTTGATGGTCCAGATCACCCATTTGGGCCGACGGGCGGATGCGCATCTCGGTCATTGGTTGCCAGCAATCGCCCCTTCACGGGTGCGGGAAACGGTACATCGCAACATTCCAAAAGCAATGGATGAGCATGATATCCAGCGGGTGATCCGTGAGTTTGGCGATGCCGCTTGGCGATGTAAGGAAGGGGGGCTGGATGGCCTGGAGACCTTGTCCAATCCCCATATCATTGGCCAATTTTTGTCGCCCGCCACCAATCATCGCACCGATCAATATGGCGGGTCGATTGAAAATCGGGCTCGATTTGCCCGGATGGTTTATGAGGAGATGCGACGCCGGGTAGGTGATGACTTTCTGCTGGGCATCCGGTATACCATCGATGAATTGTCGTCGGGCTGGCTCAACTTTGACGAGGCCCTCCAAGCGGCCAAGCTTCTGGAACAGGATGGCACCGTCGACTTCTTCAACCTGATTGCAGGACGAATGGACACGGAACGCAAGCTAACCGAGGAGTGTATGCCGGGGATGGAGCAGCCCCACGCCCCCTTCCTGGAGGATGTGGGCCAATTCCGAGCCGAGCTAAAGCTACCTGTCTTCCACGCCACCCGCATCATCCACATCGGCACGGCTCGACAAGCGGTTAAAGATGGCATCGTGGATATGGTGGCGATGACCCGTGCTCACATCGCCGATCCGCATCTGGCCAACAAAATTATGGAAGGGCAGGAGGACCGCATTCGACCTTGTGTGGGTGCCACCTTCTGTCAATCAAACCGACCCTCGAAATGTATTCACAATCCCTCAACCTCACGCGAAAGCGATCTTCCCCACGAAATTGAGCCTGCCAAGCAGGTAGGTCGCAAGGTCGTGATCGTTGGTGGTGGACCGGGGGGGCTGGAGGCGGCCCGAGTTTGCGCTGAACGAGGGCACAACATCATTCTCTTCGAAGGGGCCGACCGATTGGGTGGGCAAATCAATGTAGCGGCAGAGGCAAAGACCCGGCAAGCTCTCAGTGGTATCGTCGAGTGGCGGGAGGCAGAGCTCGCCCACCTACAAGTGGATATTCGGCTCAATCACTTTGTCACCGAAATCGACATTCTGGCCGAGCAGCCTGATGTCGTGATCCTGGCAACGGGTGGCACGCCAGACGTAGCTGGTTTTCCTGGCGCAGAGCTATGCCACTCGGTCTGGGATATACTCGGGGGCACGGCGGGACATCAGCCCACCGATATTTTGATTTACGATGGCACAGGCCGCCAAGCCGGACCCAGTTGCGCCACTCATCTGGCAAAACAGGGGCATAAAATCACCTATGTGTCACTGGATGGGATGTTAGCCGAGGAGATGGGCTACGGCGAACGGGTGATGCACCGCAAACATTTTCATCAACACACCATCACCCACCACATCGATTTGCACATCGATCAGGTGGAGCAAAGTGGGGAGCGGCTGACAGCCACATTTATTAACGAGCTGACTGATGCTGAGCATAGCTTTGTCGCCTCTCAAGTTGTGGTCGAAAAGGGAACGGTCCCAAGAGATGAACTCTTCTTCGCGCTACGTGCCCAATCGATCAATGATGGGGTGACCGATATCAACACCTTACTGGCTGGTGAGGCCCAGCCAAAACGAGGCAGTTGGGCAGACGGCTTTGAATTGCATCGCATCGGCGATGCGGTGACGAGCCGCAGCATTCACGCCGCAATTCTTGATGCGTTTCGCTTGTGCCGGGTGATGTAAGTTTTAGCAACAGGGAGACCGAATTTGAGTATGGTTAATGTACAGCCTCGGCCTCAACACGTCGTACACGGTATTACGCTGATCGTCGGCGCTATGTTTGTGACCTCGGTTCAGGATGTCGTCTTCAAGCTCTTTAGTGGTGAGCTTACGCTTTGGCAGATTTTCGCATTAAGGGGTGTGCTGGCAGTACCCCTGCTTTTTGCACTGGCTTTAGGGCAAGGGATACGGGGTGGCGTTCTGATTCATGCCCTACGAAGATGGACACTGTTACGGTCGATCTTCATAACCTTGCTGTTTTTGGCCTTCTACGCGGCCATTCCATTTGTCAGTCTGTCCACCCTTGGGGCTGGGACTTATGTCGCGCCGATCTTTGTTACGTTACTGTCTGCTTATGTTATCAGTGAACCCGTTGGCCTGCGTGGCTGGGTGGCTGTTTTGATCGGCTTTGCCGGGGTCATCATCCTCCTGCAGCCGGGCACAGATGCCTTTTCGTTTTGGGCAATATTGCCGGTGGTCGGGGCCTTTTTCTATGCGCTGGCGCATATTATAACCCGGACGAAATGTCAGGCTGTTTCGTTAGCCACGATGGCCCTCTCGCTGAATATAGTTATGCTGGCCGCTGGTTTAATTGTGACAGGCATCCTGCTAGCTTGGCAGCCGGGGGAAGGGCTGACCGATGCTTATCCCTATTTATTGGGTGGCTGGGCATCTGTTGGCGTTTCTGAATGGCTCGTGCTAGGGCTATTGGCTATCCTAACGGCCACCATCGGCTTGGGGATCGCTGGGGCCTATCAAGCCGCACCACCGCCGATTGTGGCGACCTTCGAATACTGCTATTTGGTTTTTGTGGTGATGTGGGATTACTTGTTCTTTGCCACACCAGCAAACGGCGCGACCATTCTTGGTATGGCCCTGATCATCGGGGCGGGAATGATGGTTTTGGGTCGCAGATGAATAGGATGGTATAGCTCTAGCCACATTTTATAGTCACAATTTTTTACTACCCAGCCCTCACCCCTACCCCCTTTCCCAAGCTTGGGAGAAGGGAGTAGTTCTAGTCCCCTCGCTCAAAATTCGGGGAGGGTTAGGGAGGGGGCTGAATACGACAATTCTTGACTGATAAGGATCACGCCTATGTCATCAGACAACTCAGAACAGATGAATGCAATCATTGGTCGATTACTAAAAACCAATGACGCTGAGGAAACAAAACAGATTTATAAAGATTGGTCCGAGTCCTACAATGAGGATTTGGCTGGCTTTGGCTATGTCGCGCCACAGACCTGCGTCACCCTGCTGGATGAGACCCTCAGCAATCGAGATGGGCTAATTCTTGACGCAGGCTGTGGTACGGGCCTGTGTGGGCAACTTCTGGCCGAGCGAGGCTACACTCGTATCCACGGCGCTGACTTTTCGCCGGATATGTTGGCCAAGGCTCAAGCCACGAGCCACTATCAACAATTGACCGAAGCCGACTTTTACCAGCCATTGAGCATCGAGTCCGCACTTTATGATGGTGCCATCTGCTGCGGAGTCTACAAATCGATCTTTAAAGAGCACTTTTTCACAGAGCTGATCCGTATCACCAAGCCCGGCGGAGTGATCTGCCTCAGTTGCCGCTTCAACTATTTTGACAGCGATCTTCTCCTTCAGGCTCAAGCTCAGGAAGAAACCGGGGCGATCACCATTGAGAAGATCACAAAGCAGCCGTATATGACGGGGCAAGATGCCGATGCAGCTTATATTGTTTTCAGAAAAAAGTAACGTAGGCATCCTTGCCTGCGACTAAACAGGCTGGAAGCCTATTTTACAAATTTTATTATTAAAAGAAATAGCACGCTGAAAGAAAGGAATCCGAAAATGCATTTTCGGATTCCTCGTTAAAAGCAACTTTAAGGAGCATAAACAAATGACAACAACACCTTTACAAAAACCGTTACCAACCTACCGCCGATCCGTCGACCGGCTGCGGCCAGAGGATTACACCAAGCCGGAAACCTATCGTAACAATCGGCCCGAGGTCAGTATGGCCAAGACCTTGATCCCTGATGCATATACCTCGGAGGCGTTTTATGAAACGGAGATGGAGAAGGTCTTTGCCCAAAGCTGGGTGATGGTCGGCTGCACCTCGGATTTCAAAAAAGCGGGGGATACCATCGTGGCGACAGTCGCAGGTCAATCCGTGGTCGTCGTCCGCAATCAGGAGGGCGAGTTAAACGCCTTCTACAATGTTTGCCGCCATCGGGGCGTACAGTTGGTTGAGAATGGTTGCACCCACGTGAAGAAGTTGTTCCGCTGCCCCTATCACAACTGGGCTTATGATTATAACGGCGCGTGTCTCGGCACACCGCTCTTCACCAATTCCGACATCCCTGAAGATCAGCAAGAGATCTTTGATATGACCGATGTCAAGGCCTTTGACAAAGCTGATTATGGGCTTTTTTCAGTCCGAGTGGAAACGTGGGGCTTTATGGTCTTTGTCAACCTCGATCCCGAAGCGGCTCCATTGCTGGAGCAACTCGGCGATCTGCCCGAACGCTGTGCCGGTTATCGGCTCGATGAGTGGGAGGTGGTCCGGGAGAAGGTATACGACATCCAATGCAACTACAAGCTCATCGGCGAGAATTTTATGGAATATTACCACCTGCCGTGGGTGCACCCCGAGCTGGTCAAAGTCTCCCGAATGGCCGATCATTATCGCTGGCAGGGCACGGGGATGTACACCGGAATGACCACGTGGCCAATTTCGCAAAATTCGGACTCCGGCGGCTGGAAAGGGTTGCCTCCGGCCTCGTTCCTGAAAAACAGTGATGAAAATGCGGGGCGCTTTATTTGGCTCTTCCCCAACACCGCCCTCAACCTGCTGCCCAATCACTGCGTCCTCTTGATAAACCAGCCCGACGGCCCAGGCCGCACCATCGAAACCCTCCGTCTGCTGGCCCACCCCAACTCACAGCACGGTCCCGACTCCGATGCCGCCATTGACGATCTGGTCGATTTTTGGCATTTGATTAACACCGAGGACATTGAGATCGTCGAAAAGGTCCAGCAAGGCTTGAGCAATAAAGCCTACGACGGCGGGCGCATGTGCTATCGCTTTGAGGAGCCACTTCATCGCTTCCAAAATATGATCATCGACCGCATGCTCAGCATCCATCGCATTCCTGAAGGTGATGAGGAGCACCAAACGCCGATGTTTGTGGCGAATGGAAATGGGAGCGGGGATTAGAGATTAGGAGATTGACATCATACCCCATTCAAAGTAAGTTTGGGGTATGAACGTCAAAACTTTACTTCTTACATTTGTTTCTTTCATTTCATTTGGCTGCAACACTGTATCAGTGTCAGAGAACGTAGAACCAAATGTTTCAACAAATTATGTTTACTATGAGATAAATGGGGAAACTGAAAATGAGCTTCGGTATCAAATGGATCAATTGGGTCCAGTGGATCAGAAACGAAGCCAACACGATGCTTATACGGCGTGGTATGTGGACTGGGATTACCCTTATGTTGAAACCGATGGGACATGCACACCTGGGGCAATTACGGTAACGGTCACCATCACTCAAACATTTCCAAAGTGGAATATGCCGTCAGAGACATCGCAAAATTTGAGAGAGCGTTGGAACACCTATCTAATCGCATTACAAATACACGAAGATGGACACAAGCAAGTTGGGGTGGATGCAGGCACCGAAATTCTCCAAGCCTTGAATGAGTTGTCAGGATATCCAACTTGTTCAGAATTGGAACAAACAGCAGATATGACAGGGCAAGCTGTTCTGGAGCGATTTCGCCAAAAAGAAATTGTATACGATCAAATGACACGACACGGTCAGACTCAAGGAGCCTATTTCCCCTAACCTCTACGTTAGTTTTGAGCGAATGAGGAAAGCTAAGTAATATTAGCTTCTCATCCTCATTCGTCACCATCATTTCTAGCAAAACCTCCATCATTTTGCACAAATTAAATTAACAAAAAGCCAATATAATTGGCGGATTAACCATTATTATCTACTTGGGATGAACTGGAGAAAATTATGAATAAAACACACGCACACACGGTCATCGTCGGCGCAGGCATTGTCGGCTGTAGCACGGCCTACTATCTGGCCCAACTTGGGGTCAAAGATGTGCTGGTGATTGATAAAGGGGAGCTATTTGAAAATGACGGCTCAACCTCCCACGCGCCAGGGGGGGTGAACCCACTAAGCAACAATCAAACGATGGCAAAGCTGGCAGGCGACACGGTGGATTTGGTGGAGACGCTGCCGCTGTGGAAGCCAGACCGGAAGCCGTGTTATATGGTCGGTGGCCTCGATGTTGGCCGTGCACCAGAGCGGGTCAATGAAATCAAACGGCTTTACACCAACGCCAAAGGTTTTGGCGTCGAAGCGCACATCATCAGCCCTAAAGAAGCCCAGGACATCTTCCCCCTCCTCCAACCCGACCAATTTACCTCCGCACTTTTTACACCCCGCAAACCTGTGGTGGCTGGGCCGCATGTGTGTGGCTCGTTAGCCAACGAGGCAAAAAAGATCGGCGGGGTGAGATTTGTGGGTCACACCAAAGCCATCGATTTTGTCATCGAAAACGATCAAATCAAAGGGATCAAAACGAACAACCCAGAGATGGAATGGGTCGAGTGTGAGCGAGTGTTGCTCTGTACCAACATCTGGACTCCGGCTCTTTCCGAAAAACTTGGCGTCAACATTCCTCTGATGGCGGCGGAACACCAATACCTCAAATCAGAACCGCTGGCTGAGTTGGCCCACGTCAGCGACCGCAGCAATGCCGATCACGAAATCATCTACCCCAGCGTACGGGATATGGATGGCGGGCTGTACTATCGCCATTGGTGGGATAGTATGGGCGTGGGCAGCTATCACCACCGCCCGATTATGGTCGCCTCTGGCGCGTTGGGCGAGTCGGCGGATCACCCCTTCACCGAGGCCGATTTTGTTGATGCCCGCAAAGTGGCCGAGGCATCGATCCCGGCCTTGAAAGGGGCAGACTTCCCCTACAAAATCAACGGGATGTTCTCCTTCTCCGTCGATGGTATGCCAATTCTGGGCGAAACCCACATCAATGGCTTCTGGATTGCGGCGGCGGTCTGGGTCACCAACTCTGGCGGGGTGGGCAAGGCGATGGCCCAATGGATGACCCACGGTGAACCAGGCGTCGATATGCGTGACCTGAACGTCAATCGCTTCCTGCCCCATCAAAAAACGGACCGTTTCCTGCAAATCTCTGCGGCCAAGAGTTACGCCGAAGTCCACGATGTCATCCATCCGGCCCAGTGGACCAGCAAACCGCGCAACATCCGCCATACGCCAATGCACGTGCGACACGAGAATTTGAGTGCAGTCTATTTACCCACTGCGGGTTTGGAGATGCCCTACTGGCTCGAAGAAAACCAACGTCTGTTGGAAAAGTATGAGGAACAAGTGCCAGAGCGCACGGGCTGGGGGTCGATGTATTGGTCCCGAGTGCAGGGTGTTGAGCATTTGGCGATGCGCGAGTCGGTGGGGATATTTGATCTGACCGCCCTGTCGATTATCGAAATCAGCGGTCCCCAGGCTTGCGACTTTATGAATTACGCCTGTACCAATCAAATGGACATCAAGGTTGGGCGCGTGACCTACACCCTGCTCTGTACCCCCAACGGCGGTATCAAGCGGGACGTGGCTGTTTCGCGGCTGGCCGATGATCACTACTGGATGTTCACCGGAAATGCCACGCTGCCCCAAGAGTTTGATTGGTTGCGCCGCCTTTCTGATGGCTACGACATCACTCTACAAGATCACTCGCAAAATTATGCGGCCATCGGGCTGTTTGGCCCCAACGCCCGAAAGGTGTTGGAGAAAGTGACGACCAATGATGTCAGCAACGAAGCGTTTCCCTTCTACACCTGGCAAACCATCGAAATCGGGATGGCTTCGGTCTACGCAATGCGTATCTCCTACGTCGGCGAGTTGGGCTGGGAGTTCCACCTGCCGATGGATGCAGCTTTGGCTGTATACGACGAGTTGTGGGAGGCGGGCCGCGAGTTTGGCTTGACGCCCGCTGGTACGGGCGCGATGCGCTCGATGCGTTTGGAAAAAGGCTATCGGGTCTGGGGCGGCGACATCAACACCGAGCACAATCCCTATGAAGCCGGGATGGGCTGGCTGGTCAAACTAAATAAGGGCGACTTTGTCGGACGGGATGCGCTTGCCAAAATCAAAGAGCAGCCGCTCACTCGCCGCTTGGTCACCATTACGATCAACGATCCCAATGCCGTCGTCACCGGCAACGAGCCAATCTTCGATAACGGCACCTGCATCGGCCAGATCACCACCGGCAACTATGGCTACAACATCGGCAAATACATCGCCCTCGGCTACGTACCGCTCGCATACACCGAACCCGGCACCCAGCTTGAAATCGAGTACCTGACCGACCGTTTCCCCGCTGTTGTCACCGAGGATGTGCTATTTGATCCAAAGAATGAGCGGATGAAAGCATAAGTGGGTAATTAGTAAATAGTAATTGGTAAATTTTCCTCAAATTACCATTTACCATTTACCGAACAAACTCAAGTAAGTTTACAACGCTATCACTCTATCCAGATAAGCCTTTTCCTAAGGAGACTATCATGAAATCCCCTGACGTAATTATCATCGGCTCCGGCATCATCGGCTGTGCCGTGGCCTTTGAGCTAGGTAAAGCGGGGTACAAAACCTTGAATATAGACAAACTTGGTGAGGCGGGGGCTGGCTCAACCAGCAACTCCTGCGCCTTGGTGCGGCTCAGCTACTCGACCTATGACGGCATTCAGATGGCCCGCGAATGTTTTTCCTATTGGCACGATTGGGAGAATTATCTCGAGGCCAAAGACGAACGGGGAATGGCCCGCTTTGTGAATAATGGCTCACTGTTGACGGTTTCGGATGCGCCAAACTTTCCACGGATGATCCGTATTTTTGGCGAGTTGGGCATCGAGTTTGAATTGTGGGACAAAAATCAGATCGTCGAGAAGCTTCCCTTTATGTCCCACGGCAGCTACTACCCGCCTGTTCGAATGGATGATGACCGTTTTTGGGATGATGCGACCAGGCAGTTGGAGCAGATGATCTACATCCGCGAAGGCGGCTACATCACCGATCCCCAACTGGCCACCCACAATCTGATGGTGGCGGCTCAAGCGAAAGGTGGCGAGTTCATCTTCAACAGAGCCGTCACAGATGTGCGCCGCTCCGCCGAGCGAGTCACGGGCGTCACGCTTGATGACGGCACCGAAATTGATGCGCCCATCGTCATCAACATCGCTGGGCCGCACTCGCGGGTTATCAATCAACTGGCTGATGTTGAAGGCGATATGAAGATCAACACCCGCCCACTACGTCACGAAGTTCACTTTGTGCCCAATCCGCATCCCGAACTGACTGAGATCGCCAGCCACTGGCCTGATGCCGACACTGGCGTTTACTTCCGGCCCGAAGCGGGCAATGCCTTGCTCATCGGTAGTAAAGACCCCGAATGTGATCCACGCGAATGGCTGGATGATCCTGACGATTATAGTCGAGAGGTGTCAATGGAGCAGTGGAAGCATCAGACCTATCGTTTGGCCAAACGGCTGCCTGAGCTGCAAATCCCCAACCAGCCCAAAGGTGTGGTCGATCTCTATGATGTGACCGATGATTGGATCCCGATTTACGACAAATCTAATCTACCCGGTTATTACATGGCCATCGGCACCAGCGGCAATCAGTTCAAAAATGCTGGCCCTGTCGGCTATTTGATGACCCAGTTGATTGAGGCCATCGAAAATGGACACGCTCACGACGCTGATCCGATCTGCTATCAGGCTGTCTACAACGATTTTGAGGTCAACATCGGTTTCTACTCTCGGCTGCGAGAAATCAACCCCGAGAGCAGTTTTTCGGTGAGTGGATAAACCTGTCTATTCATTGATTGACAAATTCAATTAATACTGCTAAACTTTTATCGTAAAATTACGATAAAAGTTTAGCAAAAATGCCCCTCAACAATCCCACCTCCTTTCGCAAAATCGTCTGGCCTCTCGCCATCGCTCAGACCTTGATCTGGGCGTCCATCTATTATTCGTTTCCTGCCCTGCTACTGGAGTGGGAGCGTGATTTAGGGTGGTCAAAAGCGGAACTATCAGGAGCGTTAACGGTCTCATTGATAGTGTCTGCGATCCTGGCTCCTGTGGTAGGACGGATCATTGATCGAGGATATGGCCCACAAGTATTTACCGGAAGTGCGCTTCTCGGGGCGATTTGTTTGGCCTTTCTCTCGGGGGTAACGGCAGTCTGGCAATTCTATACGCTCTACTTCATTATGGGTGTGGCAATGGCTGGAGCGTTGTATGAGGCCTGCTTTGCCGTCCTGACCAAAACGATGGGGAGCCAAAGCAAGCGGGCCATCACTTTGGTCACATTGGTGGCTGGCTTTGCCGGGACCGTCTCATTTCCAGGCAATCATTTTTTGGTGGGTCTGGTTGGTTGGCGAGGGGCGATGTTGGTCTTGGCGACGATTGTCGCTTTTGTTGTTGCCCCGCTTATCTGGTTTGGCTCACGCACGGCTGAGGCTCACGCGCCATCTGATGCCGCTCCAGCCAGCGCAAAAACGACCGAAACGCTTGGCATCACACGCACGCCAACGTTCTGGCTTCTGGCGATTGGCTTTTCCACCATCGCCCTCAATCACGGCGTACTGTTGACACATATGCTACCCTTACTCAACGAGCGCAACATCTCCAGCAATACGGCGGTATTTGCCGCCTCAATGATCGGGCCAATGCAGGTGGTCGGTCGATTGATGATGGTGGCTGTTGAGCGACGTATTTCATCAATCGCCATCTTTACCGTGTGCTTCATTGCAATGGGCTTTGCCTCATTATCGCTGCTGGCTTCAAGCGCCCTACCTGCCCTTATCATAAGCTTCGTGCTTTTCCAGGGGGCTGGCTACGGGGTCACTAGCATTCTTCGCCCGGTCATTACGGCAGATTTGCTGGGCTACAAAAATTTTGGCGTAATCGCAGGCTTTTTGGCTGTGCCATTTCAAGGGGCAGCCGCAGCCGCTCCCACTGTTGCTGCGTTAATTTGGCTGGTGGGCGGCTACGACTTGGTGATTTGGTTCGCGATTGGCATCGCAGTCCTTGGGTTGATCTCCCTGATTGGGGCGGCTGCGCTGGCAAATCGGGCCGAAATTACTGCGCCTGTAACTCATTGAGCCACGGTACACACAACTCCGTCCCCGACACCATGATTCCGCCACGATTGCCAATTTCAATGCTGCCAAAGCGAGTGGCAAATATCTCTGGTAAGGGCCGATCCTCTGGCATTGACAGCCACAGCCGCAGTAGATGCCGTCGCTTCTCAAATTCCGGCCAATCCTCGAATCCGGTGCGGTCGTGTAACAGATTGTGGTTGTAAACCAACTGAATGTCCCCCTTTTCCAATTGCATCGAGAAATTCAGCGCCGAATCATTGGCTAAGTCATCAAACAGGTCAAGGGCCTCGAAATGCTTTGGGGTCAAGGGCGGTGCATCATCAAAACGCTGGGCCGACTCGATGTATTGACGTTGGTAGAAGGGGGTGATATGGCCTTCATACCAGCTAAAGACAGGAATTAACAGGAAAGGCAACATCCCCTCCGGTACCTCACCACGACGGTCCGTGGCAATCGGTTGCAAGAGCAATTCCAGCAAATCAGGCCGTCGTTCTCGCATCTCATTGAAGATCGTGGTTGAGCTGACCAGCAATGAACGACCGCCGCTTTTAGCTGGCTGTAAACACAACAGCCCCACTACATCCGACGAGTCGGTATGAAAGGTTTGCCGTTCTTTGGTTTGATAAACCCGGACGTTCGGATTCTGGCTATCAAAGCCAAGATTACGCACGTGGCCTAACACGTGACCCTGAGCATTCTGAGAGCGTGCGTGCCCTAAATGTGTCCCCAAACCATAGAAAATCGTGACCACCTCTCGTTCGGTGTAGTTGGCCACGGGCAACCCGCGTAGCAAAGCAAAGCCTCGCCCGGGCAACAACTCCTGTCGCAATGCGGTCAGCTTTGGCCCGATTGTTGGCAATGGGAAATCAGCCTGAGTCATCTGCCCGATGTTGACACTGGGCGATTGCAGTGGTTCAGCCGCCGCTTCAATCTCGGCGATTTCAGCTGCGGTCCAATGGGTCAGCCACTCACTTTCTCGTGCTACCATATCCGGGCCATACCATGCTGCCGGACCCGTTTGTTTGGGGGGCAATTCGTATTGATCTGTCATGTTCTCATCCTCGATTATGTATAAATTTAATTGCCAGATCATAACACGATTTTCCATTGTTTTTTATAATGATTTATTATGGAATTTATTGTTTTTCGTAATAGTTCTAAGTTTAGCTTTTGAGTCAATGTTGCAAGAATCGTACAAATTTTTGCAACGATTGTTATAGACGATTTCAAACCAAGACTGTTATACTAAAACCAATAGGAGTTACGCAGAATACAAGTGAAATGTCGGTTGAGCCTGTCGAAACCAGATATTTCACCCCACAAAACGTTACTTTCGACAGGCTCAATGAACGTTTTGCGTCAGTCCTGACCAAATTACTTGAAGCATTTGTATGGCAGATAACATGTAAGTTTCGCTTAGCATCTGCCAAACTCACGAGGGAGAAAACAATGAAATTATCAGACTTTAAAGCCTTAACCTTTGATTGCTACGGCACATTGATCGATTGGGAAAGTGGAATGATTGCGGGGCTTCAGCCGCTGGTCAATAAAGTTGATCGAGCGCTAAGTCGCAATGAAATTTTGGAGATGCACGCCTATTATGAGTCGACGCAGCAGCTACAAACGCCGACAAAGTTGTATTCAGAACTCTTGGCGATCGTCTATCGACGAATGGCCGAGGCATTGGGAGTGGCAGTCGCCTGGGAGGAATGTGTACGTTATGGGCAATCCGTCAAGTCCTGGCCTACCTTCCCCGACTCTGTCAAGGCCCTACGCTACCTCAAGCAGCACTACAAACTGGTCATCCTCTCCAATGTGGACCAAGCCAGTTTCGCTGGCAGCAACGCCCGTTTAGGCGTCGACTTCGATGCCATTTACACCGCCGAAGATATCGGCAGCTACAAGCCCGCTGATGCGAATTTTGAATATATGCTGGCCAGACTGAGCGACATTGGGGTCGAGCAAGGCGACATTTTACATACCGCCGAAAGCCTCTTTCACGACCACGTTCCGGCTAATCGAAATGGTCTGACCTCGTGCTGGATTTATCGCCGTTACGATCAGGAAGGCTTTGGAGCTACCCGTGATCCGGGTGAAACGCCAAATTATGCCTTCCGCTTTAATAGTTTGGCTGAGATGGTCGAGGCACATCGGGCGGAGGTTGGGAAGTAGTCGGCAGATCAACATAAAACCTTGCTCCTTGACCCGGCTCGTTTTCAGCCCAAATCCGACCATCGTGTAGGGGCGCCAATTGTTTGGTAATGGCTAAGTTCAGACCATTACGGCTACCATCATCATGATGATCAATATAAATGCTGTTACTTTTTTATAATTTGTCTCCTATTGACTACTAGGGGGTGGTCCGATAAACTTCGGACCAAATGTGACTTTGTTTATCTGCAGCAAAGTATAGGAGACGGTTGTTAAAAGTTGCGAGGATTTTTCGAAATATTGTAGAAAATGGAAAAATTGCCGAAGTGGATGACTTTAGAGGCAATAAGATGTTAGATTGGTCCAGTCTATGAAGAAACTTTTGACCAAAATATACTTGCAAAAGGGATATGTTACTTCAATAACTGAAATTTATGAGACTGGACCAATCTTCTAGAACGACAACTTACTTGGGAACTTCGCCCACACCGCCATGCGCACCCGACCAAGCTATCGGATCATTGAGGAAACTCTCGATTTCGGCGATGGTCTCAGCATCGTAGACATTCTCGTCCTTGAGGACTTTCAACACATCCCACCACGTGGCCAGATAGTGGAGGTTGATATCGAGATTGGCGAAGGTTTGTCTTCCTTGAGGAAAAATATCGTAATAGAAGATCACCAGGGTATCGGATACCACAGCCCCCGCTTGACGCAAGGCTTGGCAGAAATTAATTTTGCTCTGCCCATCTGTGGTCAAATCTTCAACGAGTAGGATACGATCGCCAGGCTTAAAATCACCTTCAATTTGGGCACGGCGGCCAAAGCCTTTGGGCTTCTTGCGCACATACTGCATCGGTAACATCATTCGATCAGCAATCCAGGCCGCAAAAGGGATACCTGCCGTCTCCCCCCCGGCAATGGCATCAATTGCCTCAAAGCCTATATCGCGCAACACTACCGACGTAGCAAAATCCATTAAGGTTTGCCGAATACGGGGGTAGGAGATCAATTTACGACAGTCGGTATAAACGGGGCTGGCCCAGCCAGAGGTGAACATAAACGGCTCTTTGACGTTGAACCGAACGGCCTCAACTTCCAACAACATTTTAGCCGTCATTTCGGCCATCAATGCTTTTGGGGGAAATGTACTTGAAAAACTCACAGAGTTACTCCTTGATCGTAATAAGTGGTCGGTAACTGGTTTTCAGCTTGACCTGCGTGAGAGTAACATAATCTTGGTTGAGCAGCAAGCTGTATAGGATGGATGGGGATAGAGTTGGAAGGGTAGAAGATTGGAGCATGGAAGGTTGGGGAAGGAGAGCGCAAGATTGTGGTAGACAGTCTCGCTAAAGTATGATTAGAATGTCGTAGAATAAAATGTAGGACTCCAAAAGTGCACTTTTGGAGTCCTATTTGAAAACACATTTCAGAGGAGCGACCGTTATGACACCACTCATTCCCAAAAGTGCCTTTAATGGCCTCGAGGATATCGTGCATTTGGCCACGGGTGGGGAGTCGCCGATGTTGAAATCGCATCAAACGGCGATCAATCAATTTATCGAGGACAAAGCTCAGGGGGAACGAGCCAGAGTACGGCAAGCTGAGGTGGTTGAACGAACTCGGCAAAAGTGTGGGAAGCTACTTTCGGTCGATCCCAAAAATATCACATTTTTGTCCTCGGCCTCTGACGGCATCAATGTCATTGCCTACGGCCTGGATTGGCAACCGGGGGATAATGTAATCATAGCTGATGTGGAGTTTCCGTCGGATGTGTTGCCTTGGACCAAGCTGGCTAATCGTGAGGTTGAAATACGCATCGTCCGACATAAAGATTGGCAGATTTCGCTGGATGATATCGCAGCACAAATCGATGATCGTACCCGCGTCGTGGCCATCAGCCACGTCAGTATGTTCACAGGACAACGCATTGATCTTCCCACCTTGTCTGATCTCGTCAGAAGCTCAAACGCTCTACTGTTGCTCGACGCCACCCATGCCGCTGGGGTTGTCCCCGTTGATGCCCGTTATGCCGACATTATGGTGTCCAGTTGCTACAAATGGTTGCTGGGGGTCCACGGCTCGGCTGTTTTTTATTGGGATCGCGAACGCCTACCTGATTTGTTACCCCCGTTTCTGGGCTGGAACAGTGCTCCACTTTCGCCCGATTGGCGGACCCCGACCACCTACACCCTGCACGATGATGCCCATCGCTTCCTCCCCGGCAATCCCAGCTTCCTCGGCCTCTACATCTTCGACAACGCGCTCGACCACCTGTTAGACATCGGGCTTGAGAACATCGAGACCCACGCCTTGACCCTGAGTGGGCAGGTGTGGCGGGGGGTGAATGAGATGGGGTGGGAGATGATGACACCATCAGAGGCTAAACAACGGGCGGGTAATGTCTGCTTTATGGCTCCGGATGTCAAAGGTGTGACCGAAGCGTTAGCAGCGCAAGGTGTGCTCGTGTGGGGGGCTTATGCGGGTGTCGGACGCGTTCGGATTTCAACTCATTTGTACAATGACGAAATGGATGTGGCGCATTGTCTGGCCGCCTTAGAAAATGCACAGTAACGTCAAAATTTAACTATTCCAAAAATATAGATGAGGATGAATAAAATGAATTTTACAGAAGCAGTAATGAGAGTGTTCGAAGTACGCGCCAAATCAGGCTATGCAGATGAACTGGAAAAGAAGCTGGCCAGTACTTCTATTTCAGTGGTTCAAGGCCAGCCTGGAAATCTGGGATACTTCTTTGGCAAGCAACCATCATCCGATGATCACGATTTCGTATTTGTATCCATCTGGGATAGTTTAGAGTCAGTTAAGTCGTACTTCGGCAAAGAATGGGAAAGTTCGTATTTGCCCCCTGGTTATGCTGAGATCATCGAAGATTGTTCAATCAAACATTTTGAGTTTAACGGAATGTTAGAATCAAAGAAATAGAAAAGATTGTTTGTCCAAATCTACGGCAGTACACGAGCCTAGGCAGAATCTATACCAAATCTCGTAGGATCTTCTTGGTCCAATTCTTGGTAAAAACGCGCGTGTTCCCTTCATAGGTATCCAGCTGACTGATCACATAAAAATGCTTGGCGTCGGATGACATCACGGTAGAGGTCTCGATCTTGATTTGCCACTCATCACGGCCAACATACATTGTCCGTTCGCAGCGTACCTGTGCGGACAAGGGATCATCCTCAACAATCGTAAAAATGTTGGCATTGGTGCCACCAAACTCCAGATTATCCCGCTGGAGACGATAATGACCATCATCAACTTCGTCGCTGAATGTAGCGAGTCCGGTGATTGAGTCTTGGTTGATTGAGCGTTTTCGGGCAGCGTGCCGAATGACATCGTGGGCGATGTACGGGGCGTGTTCGGGCGAACCAAACGGGATGAGGGCCTCATCCTCGGCCCGAGGGGGGCGAATGGGTAAAGAAAGCTTGCTATTTGGCCCCGCGAAGAGGGTCAATGTCACAGTCTCCGGAGACGGCCAGACATACGGCCAATAGGTGGTGCCAATGGCGAGCCGCCAGCGATGACCAGCAGGCAAGGTGTGGGCGATGGGGGCTAGACGAATGTCCACATCGTAACGCTGTCCCGGCTCAATCGGTGTTGGGTGTTCGTGACTATCACGGTGGGTCAAATTCAACACCCCTCGGCTAACTAGCAACGAACTTCCATCAGGGGCCACATCACACAACCGCACCGAAAGCAGTGCATTCGGGCGGTCGACGCTGACGGAAAGCGACACCTCGGGAAAACCGACCAGATCAACAGCCTCAGTCAGAGAGGCCGAGGTAAAGGTCAATGACTTCCCATCATCCGCTTGCTGGTTGGGCGGACGATCTCCGTGTGGGCCGTATGACCACCAGGTACCGACATCTAAGCCATAGGTTTGACGACTGGTGAAGGTCAAAGTGGTTTCGATTTCTGCCTTTTTAGCAAGGTCATTTTCATCCAGGTGATAAATTTGGGCTTGAATATTCTCCTTAGGTGCAGGCCAAGTCGGCTCAGCGATCCAGCGACCAGGTCGATAATCGTAGGCTGTTTTCGGTGGCACACTTTCCTGTGCCCAGAGCCGCACCATCGGCTCATCCATGATGCCCGTATCCACCCCCTTCAACCAATGATCCCACCAGCGAAGCATCTCACCCAAGAAGTCAATTGCAGGACCGAGGGTGGCCATCGTCGGGTAGTCGTGCGCCCAAGGGCCGATCAAGCCTTTCCGAGGTACGGACAAATTTTCCAGCATATCAAAAACCGGCGGCAAGTAGCCATCTGCCCAGCCTGTGACCGCATAAACCGGACAGGTGATGTCAGCATAGTTCTCGCAGATTGAGCCGTGCTGCCAATATTCATCCCGATGCTGATGGCTGAGCCACGTCTCGACAAACGGCGGTGTTTTTTCCAGCCGTTCAAACCACATCTCCCGCCACTTGTCACCCGCCGACTTAGGATCAGGCGGACGGGCGTTGTTGGCCAGCATCGTTGTGCCCCACGGCAACATATCGATTGCTAAAATACAGCCGCCTTGGTAATGAACATCAGTGGCATAGCGGTCATCGGTTGAGCAGAGGGTGACAATCGCTTTCAGGGCTGGGGGTTGCAAGGCCGCAACCTGCAAGCTGTTGAAGCCCCCCCACGACTTGCCCATCATCCCCACCGCCCCCGTACACCAGGGCTGGGCCGCCAGCCAGGCAATCACCTCAACTGCATCATCCAACTCCTGCTGCAAATATTCATCGTACAGAATCCCATCGGAGTCACCGCAGCCCCGCATATCAACCCGCACGCAGGCATAACCGTGTCTAGCCAGATGCGGATGCTGGATCGAGTCGCGGAAAACGGTACCATCATTTTTGCGGTAGGGAATGTACTCCAAAATGCCCGGCACCGGATCGATCTCGGCATCTTCTGGCAACCAAATTCGAGCCGCCAGTTGGGTACCATCAGCAAGGGTAATCCAGGTGTTTTCGATTTCGCGAACTGAACGGGGAAATTCGGTTCTGATATTTGCGGCCATTGCAAATGCTCCGTTGGCACTTAAGTTTGAGGTGCATTAGGTTGGATAATATGTTTCACCTGCGAGAACTAAATCTCTAGCCTTGAGTAAATGATTCTCAATATCATAAACATAATCGATACACCCGTGTACACCGAGACTTTGTCCTATGGGATAAATTTTATGACGAGATTTTGTAATTCGCCACAGGATGACTGGTATATTTATAAACTCAGGAATACGTCTTAAAGCCTGATAATTGTGTGACGTGTCAGAAAAAAAGTACCGTGAGTCAAATAAAATTAAATCTAACTTTTGATGCGTGAAGTCAGAGAGAGTTTGGTCATTAAGATTACAAATTATGACTAAATCTTCACGACGATCTCGCAAAAAAAGCTCAATCATTTTTGCTTCATCTTCATCATCAGTGATGAAAAGAATTTTTGCTCTACGAATTTCGGACATAAGACTTCTCTTCTACATAGGCAAAAGATTGAAATCTATACCACTGCCTGATGTCGATCCCGATAAACGTCTCGGACACGGGCAATCTCAGCGGCCTTGCGCTCGTCATCCCAGCCAAGTTCAGGGGCCAGCGCGCCGGCGACTTCCTCAATCAACTTGGGTGTAGAATAGCCCATCAGCCCCAATACTGAGCGACGAAGCAAAAGGTCTTCAAGGTGTTCAACTTGCTCTTGCTGGGCCAAGTAGAGTAGCTCACGTTGAGTGAAGTCAGGCCGATCAGTTAGTTCTTGATCACGGTCAGCGCTCATGAAGTGGGCAAATTCGAGGGCGCGAGTGCCATAGCGCTCAAAGAGGGTTTTGGCTTGATCGGGCGAAACCTCAGCTTCGCGCACGATCTGCTCAAGGAATCGTTGTTGTTCAGCCTTATTCTTCGGATAGTTTGCGCCACCCCCGACGGGCAGGTCTCGGGTGTTGGCTTTACGTTCGCGGCCAAGCGAAGTCAGGGCCGCATCCGTCACTTGCTCGGAAAAAGCACGGAAGGTGGTCCACTTGCCACCAATCAGGTTGAAGATCGTCGTGTTAAGCCGATTGTCGGAGGGTTCAACGATCCGGTTGTGATGATCACGGCTGATTTGGCCGGTGGTGCTGGCTTTGCTGGAGGGCAGCGGGCGAACGCCGGAAAAGCGGAAGACAATGTGTTCCGGCGTGACTGGAATATTGGGAAAAATTTTCTTGGTCAATTCCAGAAAATAGTCAACCTCTTCATCAGTACAGCGTGCCTCATCAGGGTCATCGATCTTCAAATCAGAGGTCCCAACGATAACCCGATCGAGTACAGGATAGATCAGTACGATACGACCGTCATTGTTTTCAAAGAACAGCTCATTGCCATTCAAAGCCTCATGCAACTCGGGATGATCTAGCACCAGGTGTGAGCCTTTTGTGCCACCAATGAACTCGGTAGCCTCGCCCAGAGCTTTATTCACAAAATCGATCCAAGGGCCACCCGCATTGATAATCAATTTGGGCTTGACCGTAAAGGTCTCGCCCGTAACTTCATCTTGCAGCACCACCCCCTCTGGCGAGCCATCAACAGCAGCCACATAGTTCAGGGCGCGTGCGTGATCGCCTTCTGCTAAACCATCACCCAATATTTCCATTGCAATTCTCTCTGGCGAAGGCATTGCCCCATCATAGTAAGTTGCCGTGGCTACGATATCCTGGTTCAGCGCTGGAAATTTCTCGAGGGATTTTGTTCGACCTGTGAATTGGTGTTTAGGCACACGACTTGTCCCACTCGTGTAGCTATCGTAGAGCATCAAGCCAACTTTGATAACTAAGCCACCCCGTTCAGCCGGCTTATCGAGCAGGTTCAAAAATTTAAACGGTGCATTGAACAAACCTGAGGTCCACTTAAACATTGGAATTGTGGTGGGCAAAGGTTTGACCAAATGGGGAGCGTTTTGTAACAACCGATTACGCTCCTGCACCGCCTCACGTACCAATCGAAATTCTCCATTTTCCAGATAACGCACCCCACCGTGAACCATATGTGAGGAGGCTGCGCTGGCCCCAGAGCAAAAATCATTTTTCTCAACGATGAGGACATCAACGCCTTGCAAAGCCAAATCCCGAAAGGTACCGATGCCGTTAATGCCTGCCCCGATGATGAGGACCGATATCTCAGGGTTTTCGGTAAAATGTTTGATGATCTCTTGTCGTTTCATTAGATACTCCACCTTTCCACAGAAGATAACATGATTTTAATGTAATTAAAAGATGAAACACAGAGGTCACAAAGAAGGCACAGAGCACTCAAAGACTTTATGGTGATTGTGTCATTCTTTGAGCACATTGCGTTTAGTTTTTGATGTCGAAAAATATTAACTATACTGGTATCAGAATGAAAACAGAACTTTTTCATAGAGAGGGTCAAGCTGAAATTTAGGCCAAAGACGGGTAATGATGGCGACAGGGTCAAGATTG
>JANQQF010000158.1 GCA_028285035.1 Phycisphaerae bacterium | reverse complement strand
CTTTGTAAAGTCGTAGCCACTTGGCAAGGTGAAGGTCACTTTATACTCTTCGCCGGGGTTCAAGTCGTCGAAGCCATACAAGCCATCACTGTCCGTGGTTGTGGTATCAGTGGTGTCGTCACCGCCTGTACCAATCACACCGTCAGGACCGCCGCCCGTCAGGGTTACGGTTACACCTTCAACACCTGGCTCATTGCCATCCTGAATGCCGTCTGCATCAAGATCTTCCCAGACGTAGTCACCCAGGCTGGCAGTTTGGATCAGACCTGCATCAATCGTTGGGTCGTTCTCGCCTGATTCAAGCGTTACAACTTGGCTCATACCGTTGCTTGGATCAGCATCGCTATCCACGGCGTCATTACTGCCTGCGTTTTGCTCCGTGAAGCTATAGCCACTTGGCGCTTCAAATGTTACTTTGTACTCTTCACCCGGATTCAGATCGGTGAATTCATAGAAGCCGTCGCTGTCAGTCGTAGTTGTATCGGTCGTGTCGTCACCGCCTGTACCAATCACACCGTCAGGACCGCCACCGGTCAAGGTTACGGTTACATCTTCAACACCTGGTTCATCACCATCTTGAATACCATCTGCATCAAGATCTTCCCAGACTGTATCGCCAAGGCTAGCTGGCTGAACTAGACCGGCGTCGATTGTCGGGTTGTTCTCACCAGACTCGAGCGTTACCACTTGGCTCATACCGTTGCTTGGATCAGCATCGCTATCCACGGCGTCATTACTGCCTGCGTTTTGCTCCGTGAAGCTATACCCACTTGGCTCTTCGAATGTTACTTTGTACTCTTCACCAGGGTTCAGATCCGTGAATTCGTAGAAGCCATCGCTGTCCGTGGTTGTGGTATCAGTGGTGTCGTCACCGCCTGTACCAATCACACCGTCAGGACCGCCACCGGTCAAGGTTACGGTTACACCTTCAACGCCTGGTTCGTCATTATCTTGGATACCATCTGCATCAAGATCTTCCCAAACATAGTCGCCCAAGCTGGCGGGCTGGATCAAACCGGCGTCAAGTGTTGGGTTGTTCTCACCAGACTCGAGTGTTACCACTTGGCTCATACCGTTGCTCGGATCAGCATCACTATCCACGGCATCATTACTGCCTGCATTCTGCTCTGTGAAGTCGTAACCACTTGGCAGGGTGAAGGTCACTTTGTACTCTTCGCTCGGATTTAATTCATCGAAGCCGTACAGACCGTCACTATCGGTTGTGGTTGTATCAGTGGTATCGTCACCACCCGTGCCAATTACACCATCAGGACCGCCACCGGTCAAGGTGACCGTTACACCTTCGACACCTGGCTCATTACCATCTTGAATACCATCTGCATCAAGATCTTCCCAAACATAGTCACCCAAGCTGGCGGGCTGGATCAGACCCGCATCAAGTGTCGGGTTGTTCTCGCCAGACTCAAGCGTTACAACTTGGCTCATACCGTTGCTTGGATCAGCATCGCTGTCCACGGCATCGTTGCTGCCTTGGTTCTGCAGTGTGAAATCATAGCCGTCTGGCGCTTCGAACGTTACTTTGTACTCTTCACCTGGATTCAGACCGTCGAAGCCGTACAGACCGTCACTATCGGTTGTGGTTGTATCAGTGGTATCGTCACCACCCGTGCCAATCACACCGTCAGGGCCGCCACCAGTCAAGGTTACAGTTACACCTTCAACACCTGGCTCATTGCCATCCTGAATGCCATCTGCATCAAGATCTTCCCAAACATAGTCACCTAAGCTGGCGGTTTGGATCAAACCTGCGTCAAGCGTTGGGTTGTTCTCGCCAGAGTCGAGTGTTACAACTTGGCTCATACCGTTGCTTGGATCAGCATCGCTATCCACGGCATCGTCACTACCTGCATTTTGCTCCGTGAAGTCGTAACCACTTGGCAAGGTAAAGGTCACTTTATACTCTTCACCGGGGTTCAAGTCGTCGAAGCCGTACAAGCCATCACTGTCCGTGGTTGTGGTATCAGTTGTGTCATCACCACCTGTACCAATCACACCATCAGGACCACCGCCGGTCAATGTAACCGTTACGTTTTCAACACCTGGCTCATTACCATCTTGAATGCCGTCTGCATCAAGGTCTTCCCAGACATAGTCGCCCAAGCTGGCGGGCTGGATCAGACCCGCATCAAGGGTCGGGTTGTTCTCACCTGAGTCGAGTGTTACAACTTGGCTCATACCGTTGCTTGGATCAGCATCGCTGTCCACGGCATCGTTACTGCCTGCATTTTGCTCCGTGAAGCTGTAGCCAGTTGGCTCTTCGAACGTCACCTTGTACTCTTCACCCGGATTCAGATCATCGAAGCCATACAAGCCATCGCTGTCGGTGGTGGTTGTATCAGTGGTATCGTCACCACCAGTGCCAATCACACCATCAGGACCACCACCGGTCAATGTAACCGTTACATTTTCAACACCTGGCTCATCGCCATCTTGGATACCGTCTAAGTCCAAGTCTTCCCAGACGTAGTCACCTAAGCTAGCTGGCTGGATCAGACCCGCATCAAGTGTTAGGTTGTTCTCACCTGAGTCAAGCGTGACCACTTGGCTCATACCGTTACTTGGATCAGCATCACTGTCTACTGCATCGTTACTACCTTGGTTCTGCTTTGTAAATTCATAGCCATTTGGCAAGGTGAAGGTTACTTTGTACTCTTCACCGGGGTTCAAGTTGTCGAAACCGTACAAACCGTCACTGTCTGTGGTGGTTGTGTCCGTGGTGTCATCACCACCGGTACCAATCACGCCATCAGGACCACCGCCGGTCAGCGTCACTGTTACATCTTCGACACCTGGCTCATTGCCATCTTGAATGCCATCACCATCTAGGTCTTCCCACACATAGTCGCCTAAGCTCGCAGTTTGGACCAGACCCGCATCAAGTGTTGGGTTGTCCTCACCAGGATCAAGCGTGACCACTTGGCTCATACCGTTGCTTGGATCAGCATCGCTGTCTACGGCATCGTTGCTGCCTTGGTTCTGCTTTGTAAATTCATAGCCATTTGGCAAGGTGAAGGTCACTTTGTACTCTTCACCGGGGTTCAAGCCATCGAAGCCGTACAAGCCGTCACTGTCTGTCGTAGTTGTATCGGTTGTGTCATCACTACCTGTGCCGATGACACCGTCAGGGCCACCGCCCGTCAAGGTAACTGTTACATTTTCGACACCTGGCTCATTGCCATCTTGAATGCCATCACCATCTAGGTCTTCCCAGACATAGTCACCCAAGCTTGCCAACTGAACTAGACCCGCATCAAGGGTCGGGTTGTGTTCGCCTGAGCCTAAGGTAACGATTTGGCTCATTCCGTTGCTTGGATCAGCATCGCTATCCACGGCATCGTTACTGCCTTCGTTTTGCTTTGTGAACTTGTAGCCACTTGGCTCGCCGAAGGTCACTTTGTACTCTTCACCTGGATTCAAACCGGTGAATTCATAGAAACCGTCGCTATTTGTTTGTGTTGCCTCGGTCGTATCGTCACCACCGGTGCCGATGACACCGTCAGGACCACCGCCAGTCAACGTCACAGTCACAAACTCAATACCTGGCTCACCATCATCCTGAATACCATCTAAGTCCAAGTCTTCCCAGACAAAGTCACCTAAACTGGCTAATTCAGGTATGTAGAAGCCACCATCAACAGTCAGGTTATCAGCCCCAGCAATCGTGCCAGGAGCTTCGCCTGTACCACTGTCAAAATCGCTGTCTTCAGCATCATTGACACTGGCATCTTTGGGGCTATAGCTATAGCCATTCAAAGCACCACCGGGATCAAAGTTGCTATCTACAATCTTAACGATGTAGTCGCCATCAGGTAGGTTGGGGAAGAGATATTCGCCATTAGCGTCTGTTGTATCGGTATCGACAACAAAGGTCTCGCCATCGACATACAACTCAAGCTCAACGCCTTCAATACCTTGCTCACCATCATCTTGAACACCATTTTCGTTGGTATCATTCCAGATGAAATCGCCCAAATTATATACTTCTGGTGGTGTTTCACAGAAGGTCAAACCAGGAATGGCGCCACTACTGGGCAAGAATACTTCCAGTTTCTTAACGCCGGAGGTCATAATCGGGAGTTCTTGGTAGCTGTTATTACCTAAACCTACAATGTCAACCGTCTTAAGCAGGTTGTTGCTACTATCGTAGGCTTTTACTGTTCCGGCGACTTCATCATCGTCCACATCCAAAATACTGATGCTCGTCACATCAGCCGGATCAGTAAAGGTGAAGGTAATGGTACCGCCACCGGAAGAGTCGTTCGGATTGGTTGTACTACCGTCTTGGGAAATGATGAGCACTTTACCTAGACTTTGTGAGTTTTCTCCAGGGTTACCAGCCTCACCACCTGAACCCTGACCAGGACCACCAAACGTTGAGTTAGGCGCACCCAAATCGTTGTCGCCACCGGTAACGTTAGCCGTATCAAAAATCATTAACGGATGGTCATCAGGATCATTCGTTGTAATCACAACACCGGGGAACTGATTGCTAACAATTGTACCTGCGGCATATCCTTCGAAGTCGATGTTGGTTGGACACTCATTAGGTGGCAATTTGCTGTTGGTAAAGGTACAGGTGATATCCTCAGCCGGATCTAGATGAATTGTCACACCATCTGTAATTTGGGTGCTATCACCACCAACACAGACGACACTATCCAATTCCCAACCGGCAGGAACCAATTCGGTCACATTATAATCGCCCGCAAGCAGATCGTTGGTCGTATCTGTTTCGTTGTGGCCTAAATCAGAAACATCCAAATCCCCTTCAAAACTGAAGGTTTTGGTGCTATCAGTGGGGTTGGTGATTTTCTTAATCGTAATCGAGCCTGTTTCTGGTTCACAGATACTAGGATCATCTTCAGCATCAGTAACAATACCTTTTACTTTAAACCGAATATAGCTATTACCACTTGTGTCATTAATATCAAGGTTACAATTCGTGCTAAAGGAGGCTTTTACCGTTTCGGATGAGTGGTTGTTGCCTTGTACAGTGACCCAAATTGTGTTTCCTGGGTTGGAGACATCAAATGAAAACTGTGACCCAACGGAAATACCAGGGTTTGGGTTGCCATCATTGTAGCTATCAAAAAGAACCTCTAAGGTATCAGCATCTCGAACTCGAATTCGTTCGTTCGGATCACCGCCGGAGGTTCGGTAATCAAGCTTTAGAGTGATATTGGCCATCCCATCGACACAGTCACAAGGGGGAGGAGGTGGGGCTGTACAAATATTGGGATCAGCCTCGGCATCAGTAATGATGGCATCGACTCTAAACTTGATATAGCTAGGGTAAGTATTACCATCTTCGTCCCCAACCTCGAGGCTACAATCGGTCGTATACACCGCTTTAACAAACTCGGTTGGGTGATTACTCCCCTCAAGAGTGACGTAGATGTTTGATCCAGGTGAGCTAATCTGAAAGGAGAAAGTATCTCCAACATCTAGCCCTGGATCAGGATTACTATCCGTCCAGCTGTCAAAAATGACAGTTCCAGATGAACTACCTTCTCGCACGCGGATGCGCTCATTTGGATCCGCACCAGTAGTACGATAGGTCATCTTGAGTGTTAATTCCTTGACGCCATGCAAGCAGTCAGGACACTGTGCATGAGCATCATGAATAACACTCAAATTAGCCACCAGTGTAAATACGAACACTGTGGCTATCAGTAGCAAACTTTTTAAGATAGGTCTGCTGTAGAAGCTAACATTTCTTATACTATTCAAAATACCCTCCTGAAATATAGATAGCTTTTTGGTACACATCAAAATTTATAAATTTAGGGAATAGGTGATTATTGTTTTTGATTTTTCGGTCCTTGTTAAATTTTCTTTCTTAATACCTTAACAAAACATAGTTTGAATTTGGTTTGATTTTCACTAATTTTCAAAATTTCAAGAAAATTTAAAGATTTTTCCTGATGATTTTGGGCACGAAAATATTCAACAGAAAGTTTCTGTTGTGCCAAGGTTTTGAACAACTTCAAAAATAATCCTTGAGCGACACTGCCCCAAAATCACATTTATTTTTTACTTAAATTTGTGGAACTTCGGAAAGTATTCAAATTGGTCTATACTACGATAGCATATAAAAGTTTGAATCACGTTTGAGTTTGAGGTGAATTATTTCAATTTAAATTTCAATTTACATTCATTTTGAATGTTTCTTGAAGGGTTTAATAAGTCATCAATATTACTGCAAAAACCAACCAAAAAGTACTATGTCAGGTCATGGCGAAACGATATCTTTGAAAAAGTCTGTAACGGGATTTCAAACGATCAATGTGATTTGAATGAGAGGGTGTAGAGGAAGATATAGAATGAATTCCACATCTAAAAAAAGAAAAACAGGCTAAAAACCTGTTTTTTCCATTACTATAGAATTTGTTTTGAACGACCTAAAACAACGCTTCGTGAACCTCTTTCCACAACTGTTGATAAGCCGTGGCAGCGGTAGAACGTGGGGCGAATACCTCAACAGGCTCACGTTGCAGCCCCATCTTTTCGACATCAGTAGCGTAAGGGATAGCGCTAGGCAGTATTCGTTTGAAGTTTTGCTCAAACGCTTGAGACAGGTCACGATGTAAGCTCTTACGCCGATCCAACATCGAAACAAAGGCATATACTTTTTTGAGATCGTAGTCACTCTTTTTCAAGAAATTCAATAGCTGATAATGTGTACGCGCTGATAAAGTGGTGGGGATGAGAGGAACCAGCACCATATCGGCCACGTAAAAGATATTCTCTGCCAAGATATTGATTGATGGTGGGCAATCAAACACGATCAAATCGTAATCTTCATCCAACGCCCCGATGACTTTATCCAGCCGACGGTCAGCCCGTTTGAATTGATTAAAAATCACATCGAGATTGCGATGAGAAAAATCGGCCGGGAGCAGATCAAGGTTCTCAAAGTCGGTACCTTTGATGCTATCGTTGATGGGTTGTCCCTTTTGGGCAAACCCGCGAGCTTCACGCTTGAGTTTAGGTTTGACACGGAAATAGTAGGTGGTTGAGCCTTGTGGATCAAGATCACAAATCAACGTTTTCAGGCCAGACTTCGCTGCCAAATAAGATAAGTTGACGGTGGTGGCCGTTTTACCCACCCCACCTTTATTGCTGTAAAGGGCTAAAATCTTCATGCTGACTTCGCCTCCTTTCGAACGACAAACAATTCTCTAAACAAGGCTTGATTCTCAGGCGTAGCAAACTCGGTAAAGGCTTGGGCAAACTCGGCTTTCACCCGTTGCTGTTCTTGCTGAATTCCACCGACCAAACACCCCACCGCCACAAACACCTTACGGGCTTTCGCACCGGAGAGAGGCAATTGATCGGTCATCGTCAGCAAATATTCCTCCTGTACACATAAATCGGTGAAATCACCCAAGTTGGTCTGCAATTTCTTGAGTTGTTTAATCAATAATGTGATTTTTTTGCGGGGAAACACGCTCTTAAAAAATTCCAGCAAGTAACGCAACTTTTTACATTCCAAACGTAGATCGTGCAAGGCTTCATCTTCAGTGTGTTGCAGAATTTGATTGCCCCATTTGATAATGCCTTGATACTTCTTGTAGATTCGATTTTGAGCCAAGGTCTTGATTGGGGTCCTCCCATTCTTGGTCGTGAGCCCCTCACGAATAGGTTCGCCTAAAAATTGCTCCCAGGCAGTCAGAGTCTCGGCATAGTGTGCCCCATTCAACATTCTAACCACCGTTTTCAAAGCCGCCCCTCGACTTTTTTGTAGATGGTTAAACAAGGGATCAATATCACCTTGCATCGTTGTCGGCATCATCGCCTTGAAGTTATCCTCGGCCAAGAGATAGACATCCAAATCGCGTAATTCATTGGTCGCTTTCCCAATCGTAGCAAAATCGACCTTAAACCGAGCCGTGACATCATCAGGAAAAACACTTTTTACCTGGCTTAGTACTGAGCGAGTCCGTCGTACCGCCACTCGAAAATCGTGTAAGAACTCGGTATCGATATCCTTTTTGATACCATCTTCGTTCAGCTTCATTTCTCGCAAGGCTGATTGCAAAATCAGTTTAGTCGCCTCATCAGCCCGCATCTGCGGCTCAAGTGACACCTTTAGCCCCGCCAGAAAATCCGCAGGCGAGGTCTCTTCGGCTTCTAAGGCTTTCACCAGAAAATTCTCCGCCTCCGCCTCCAACCCTAATGAGTTCAAATGCTGGGCTAGTTTCTTAGCAGCTTTGTTGTACCCGCGCACGGGGTTAACAACCAAACGCGTGGCGACAGGTCCCGAATCAGCCTGCTGCTTGATATCAATCGTTTCATAAACCAGTCGTACCACCGTTTTCTCATCTTTATTGAGCATTCGGTAGGGAGCAGTGTATAAATCAGCCTCAGTCGCTTTGAGCAAGGCCCTCATTTCAACAATTGGCTCTAGCTGTTGTTTGAGGCTCCCTTCCGGAAAATCCCAAACAAACTTGGGTAGATTATCAATGGGTTGACGATGCAGCACGGATTGGCTCGAGATACTTTGTAAGACTAACTCATTATTCGATTTATAGAGCAGTAACGACTCATCAAACAGTCGCCAATCAAATGTATCAAAAAGGACAAATCGTTGTGTTATTATCTGATCTTTGATAAGAGAGATAGACGCACCCAATGCTTCGACCAATGTTTGTTCCGAATAGTCATTCGGAATTTTGTACTCAGTCATAGCGACACTCCTTTCACTCTGTATAAAAATTGCGCGAAGCTAGTGATACACTCGCGCAATTGTAAATCGTTCGGTTATTTAAGTTAAGATATATCTAAGTGTATCACAGTTTCTAGTTCTCTAAAGTTAAACTGTGACACCTTAACATTATGCCTTTTTCTTTTTACCTTTTTTTGACTTTTTAGCCTTCTTACCCGTTTTTTTGGCTTTGGCGATTAACTTCTTTTTCTCCTTCTTGGCTGCTTTTGCTGCTTTCTTTTTTTCCTTCGCTTTTTTCTCTTTCAAAGCTTTCTTAGCCTTCTTTAAGGCTTTAGCCTTTGCCTTTTTCTTCTCTTCCTTCTTTTCATCTTTCTTCGATTTTTTCGCTTTCTTCACCTTAGGCTGTCCATTTGTTGAGGCAACAGGCTCAGGGACCTCTGATACGACTTCTACCACAGGATCTGGTGCAACCTCCACAGCACTCGGGGCTGGCGTCGTGGTTACAGCCTCAGCTTTTGATTCACTTTGAGCGATTTCTGGGAAAATACCTAAACGCAGTTCGCGGAATCGGCGTAGGCAATACCGCACCTGCCCAATGGTTAGGCCAGATTGCTCAGCCGCTTGCGCTTGTGACGACCCTGCGTCAATGGCTAACAAAACCTGAGCACGTTGATTGTGAGGGGATTCCCCCTGTGTATTAATTTGTTCACATACCGTTCGTTCTTCTGCTGTCAATAGCGTTGTTGTATTGTTATCTGTCATAATTCGATCCTCCATAATTCGCCCCATATCATACCTCAGCCAGAATTGTTAAGCAAATTTAACAATTAGTTAACAAAAGCTTAACTTTACTGTATTGACAGAGTTTTAACATCGGCACTTCAAAATTGAAAAACAGGGCACAAGGCTGCCAAAAGCAGCGTCCAGCAAGACTTGAGGCCTATAGACTAAGGTTAGATATCAGGCTAAAATAGGCCCGATCAATAACTTACATTACACAAAAAAAGTCAGCGTTTGATAAAAAGGTTTAATGATTCTTTAACCCAAATTTAAATACCTTTCCCACCTATATCACAGGTTTATTGATTTAATGAAGAAGCATTCCAGTATCGAAGAGATCATCGAATTGTATCATCCAGAACACGCTCACTTAAAAATAAGCTCCATCTTAAACGATCTACCTGTCCAGAATTTTCAAGTTCGATCTACAACTTTGACCAAAGTTGTTATCGAAGCTTTCACACCAAACTTGGTTTCAACCATAAGCCGTGCTATATTTCGGCCATGTCTTACGACGAACTCCTACAACCCTTTCCAACCAGTTTTTCAGGTGGGGCAAATATTTTTGTCGCGGCTTCAGGGGAGTTGACCAAAAACCACTCGGAGAATATGCACCGCCACGATTTTTATGAGTTGGTTTGGTTGCGTGATGGAGATTGCACCTTTTTTAGCGATTTTCAGCATTATCCTCTTGACCAAGGTAGCCTTATCTTCATCTCCCCTGGCCAGCTACACGACTATCTGGTCGTCCCAGGTCAGGCCTGCCGTTTACTCATTTATGGCTTTCGGCCTACAGTGCTACCTACAGTCGCCCATCATCTGGTCAACATTTTACCGTTTGATGACACCAACTGTAATCCCACCTTACCCATTCCCGCCTCACTCAAGCCCACTTTCCTACAATTGTTCACCACAGCCCACAGCCGCTTTGATGATCGTGGGTTGGGCTGGGAAGCGATCATCAGTAGCTATTTGCAGACGATCCTGACTGAGGCGGCCTATCTAATGCCCGAGGAGTTGATTGCCCAGGCGGCCAATGCCTCCGTTCAACTCACCCGGGCCTTTCAACAAGCCGTTGAGCAACATTATCGGCAACGGTGGCAAGTGAAAGAATACGCCGATCTATTGGGGGTGACCAGCAACTATCTGGTGAAGGCCGTTCGTGAAACGACCAGCACCACACCCAAGCAGATGCTACAAGATCGCCTTCTGTTGGAAGCCAAGCGGCTTCTGGTTCATACCCCTTATCCAGTAAACCAAATCGGTGATCTTCTCGCTTTTCCCGACAGCACCACCTTTGCTCGCTGGTTTAGAAAATTAACGAACGAACCACCGACCCAGTTTCGCAATCGAGGAGCGGGGGAATGATGCTACGGCATCATCATCAACATTTTTCGTAAATCGTAAATCCACAATTGTAAATCCTTCCATAATTGATCATCATTTGCATGCTTTTGCACATATTCTCCACGATTTTACCCTTTTTTCTTTAATGTTTTTATCTCATAATATTCGTAATTTCACTTTGCAAACAGGTGCAACATTTGTTTAGTAAGTAAGTAGGTAGGTAGGTAGGTAGGTACCTTTAATTGATTTGTCGCAAGGTAGCAGGCCACAGGGTAGCATTATATTTTTGCTGCCTTGCTACCTGCTACCTTGTTACCAACTACGTTGCTGATTACTCAGGCATCTGTTCATAAAAACTATTTTCTAGGGTGTTTTTACGATGCTACAATTTAAGGAAACCAATAACTATCAATTTTGGCCGTCCCCAAAGGCCTTTGAAGGGATAGACCTGCTCCCTCACGTTTCAGTTCGTCAGTTTGATAATGACCTATCGACCTGTCCCTTTCGTAAACAGGTGCACCGCCACAAATTTTTTGAGGTGGCTTGGCTATCACGTGGGGAACTCTGGTTTTTCATCGACTTTAAAATTCATCACCTAACGGCTGGCTCCCTGGTATTCATTTCTCCCGGCCAAGTTCACACCCTGGATGGTGATCGAGATGAGGTCGGCTTGACGATCATCAGTTTTGCCCCAGATCTGTTCTCATTGTACGGTACAGGGGTTGAGTCCTTAACGGATCTTCCATTTTATTACACTACAGTCCCCCCACTGTTGCCTGTAGAATCAACTCATCGCAGCACGTTCGACAACTTGTTCGCAATGGTTGATCAAAAATCCCAATTTAACAGCCCTCGCCAATCCCAAATGCTTTGCGCCTATCTCAACCTCATCTTCTTAGAGGCCTTAGGGCTATATGAAACGACTCCTGCCCAAAATTCCCTAAGCGCCTCAACCCAACTGACCCACAACTTTCGACTGGCTACTGAACGCCACTTTATTGAGCGAAAGCAAGTGCAGGAGTATGCCGAAATCTTAGGCGTCACCGCCAATCATCTCGTGAAAAGTGTTCGAGAAACCACGGGCATGACTCCCGGCCATATGCTCAACATTCGGCTGGCTCTCGAAGCCAAGCGATTGCTCGTTCATACAACTGAGTCAGCCGCCGAAATCGCCCACAAATTGGCATTCAAAAATCCGTCCCAATTTGGCCGTTGGTTTAGAAATATCGAAGGCATTTCACCGGGCCAATTCCGCGAACAATTTCTGGTCCCCCGAGCAATGGCATAAAATTGACCACAATTCTTTGATTTTTACACTTCCATTTACCCTTCTCTCTTGATATTCTTACGTCCGGTAATACTTTATTAACCATAGGTTATCAAATTATATTTTTTGGAAAGGTTAATCATCATGGTAAAAATTATGAAGTACAATTTGATTTTGCTCATCGCCGTATTATTACTCGCTGCCTGTAGCGACGACAGTGAGCCAGCCCCTGCTCCAACGCAGGTCCCCGAAGTTGAAGTGGAGCCAACGGCCACCGAGGTTGTAGAGGTTGTTAAAGAGGAAGCCGTTGCAGAAGAAGAAACAACTGAAGAGACACCCCAAGCGGGAGAGACTATCGTTGGCATCCCTGAGCCAGCTATTTCAGAAGATGATTCGGGTGCCACAATTTATGTGTACGACTTTGGCACAATGATCCTCCACGCCTTCGTCAATCCACCGCAAGGTGTTGGTAATGGTACCTATATCATCGAAGGCGACAGCAGCTTGGTCCTAATCGACTCGCACTTTTCACCCGAGTCAGCCGCCGCCTTCCGCGCTTATGCCAATGGCCTCGGCAAGCCGATTGATCGCATTTACGCCACCCACGAGCACCCAGACCATATCAACGGTCTAGCCACCGCTTTCACGGATGTGGAGAGTTATGCCCCAGCCGAAGTTGTTGAAATCGCTGCTGAGGAAGGGATTACTATTGGCAACGTCGTTGAAGCAGGCACCACTGAAATTGATGGGATCACCTACGAATTCGACATCTTTTTTGATGCTGAATCCGAGGAAGCCTTGGTCATCAAGTTTCCTGATTATGCCGTTATTGCCACAGGTGACCTGATTTACAACGACTACCATATGGTCATGAACCCCAACCTCCCCAACTGGATCGATCAATTGGGGCAACTGGCTGTAATGGACACATATGAACTGATCTTGCCCGGGCACGGCGAGCCATCTGATACCAGTGTCTATGCTGCCAGCACTGAATATCTCGAAACGGCCCTCAGCCTCTACAACGAAATTGATGACGCTCAAGAGTTTCAGGATGCACTCGTTGCCGCTTACCCTAACCGCCGTGCGCCATTTTTCCTTGGTCTCTCCGCCGAGCGAATGTACCCTAAAGCAAAAGCCTCGACGGCTCCGGCGGAAGAACTGAATCCAGTCGAGCAACTGCTCGCCACCTTCACCGAGCCATCGCAAACCAATGGCGATGTCTTGACCCTTTACGGGCAAGTCCTCGATGTCAATGGACAGCCGCTTTCCGATACCGTCGTTGAAATCTGGCAAACGGATGCGGGTGGCGTTTACGATCACCCGGATGATAGTACTACCGACAGGCGTGATACCACGTTCCAATTCTACGGAGCTACCACCACCAACGCCGACGGCTGGTACGCCTTCCGCACCATTGTGCCCGGGGAGTACGAACCACGCCCTCGCCACATTCACTACAAGGTCAAACAAAACGGCAACACCTTGCTGACCAGCCAATTCTACTTTAGCGATGATGTCGCGAAGGTTGAAGGTGAGAGTATGTTCCAAGCTGTGGGTGATAGCGGCAATTTGCTCTTGGTTCAGCTCGTTCAGGGCGAGGGCACCCTTCTCGCCAATGGTCGCATTGTGGTTGATACGGGGATCGGGTCTGGTGAATTGCCATTGACTCCCTCGCAGGCGGAAGGTCCGTTTTATCCAGTCGTCGGCGTAGCAGATTATGATAACAATCTAACAGTTTTGCCCTAAGTCCATTCCATACCAAGTCAGCCTGGTCTAGCCGGTTGACTTGGCATATTTTTGCACATTTTCCTCCTGCTTTTGCCCTTCATTTGAACGCGACTTTTAGCGATAATGAGGGCAGGCTACTCAATTTAGGAGGAAAATTTATGACCACCGCAATGGAAAGCAATTATAAAATCCCGATTTGGATTATTGTGTACGCCGTTTTGCAACTCTTCACCGCTTTCATTGGTCTTTATGGCGGGTACGTTGACCCTTCATTTTTCTACACCCAATTCCCCAATGCCAACTTTAATGACCCCCTCATCCGTCACTTGGCGGGCGTATGGGGTTCGAAAAACTTAGCGACAATTTTGGTGATGTTATTTGGGATCATCCGCCGTCATCCCCAAGTTCTGGGCACAGCCTTCTTATTGAAAGGCATCGCTGACACAGTTGACATTCTCTACACCAACAGCGCCTTTATGCCAGGCAGTGGACTTGTGACCGAGATCATCACCTGGCTTATTGTCGGCTTACCCCAGTTGATCATCGCCTACATTTTGTTCAAACGATCTGGGATGAAGTTTTAGATTGTCTCAAATAAGCACCGATGAAACTTAAAGAGCGACCAACCTATTTCACGCGTAATCAGTAATTTAGTAATTACCTTTCCCTGATCTAATAATCACTTACCATTTACTAATTACTGTAAAATCATATAGCTTTGTATGTAAAACATCGTCACAAAAAGGAGAACACAATGAACACAAAAAAAATTCACTGGTGGATTATCGCTTACGCTATTTTTCAACTGTTGTTAGCTGTCGGCTTTGGGATTATGGCCTATGTCAATCGAGGCTTTCAGTTTCCCGAGTTGGTCGGGAATATTGACGCCAATTTCCCCATTGGTCTCTTCGCCAATCGAAATTTGGGGGTTGCGGTCGCTCTGATTGCAGCATTAGTGCTGCGCAATCGCTTGATGTTGCTCACCATTTTCGTGGTGCGACTGGCCACGGACACCTTCGATTTTCTGATGGCGTTGAGCAATGGGGTTGAAGGTATCGGCCAAGTTGTGATTATGCTCGTCTTCTTCGGCCTCATCCTCTGGATCCCAGAAATCCTGGCAATTCACTCACTCTGGCGCAATCGTGAGCGGGATGAGGCACTGGAACCAGTACCACAGGCGGCTTAACTATAAAAATTCTCATTCTAATGTTTTCTGTGGTTGATAGAAATTGAGGCGACACTGGTCCCCCTCAATCATTGTAATTTTCGCCAAAACTACAGAACCCACTAATCATGACCCACCAACCACTAAACACTATTTTTTCGGAGAAACACAATGTTTAATTCAACTCAAAAATTACCACTCTGGCTGTTAATTGTCCCAACCTTACTTGTCCTGATTTACTCAATGCTCTCTTGGCTAGCTTTTACCGACTTGGAGTTCTTCTACACCAGTATGGACATCCCCATTCCCGAACACGGCTTTATGCTGCTCAGTTGGGGCGGCAAAAACACCGCCATCGTCGTTGGCCTCATTCTCGCGATCTTAAGCCGCCAACTGCTCCCCCTGTTGATTATGATGGTGGTTTTGGTCACCATGCAGTTTGGGGACATCAACGCCGGCTTCCAAACGAACGTCAATGTCTTTATCACCTTCATCGGGCTTGGTGGGGTCATCCTGGAAGCCATCCTCATTTGGTTTTGGAGCTCACGCAGCCAACAGGCTATTGCTACATAATTTTGACTAAGGTATTATTAGGCGACAACAATTGGCCATAACAAACTAATGATATTTTGATCACCTTATCCCAAACCAAAACGGAGTAGCTGCTGTGCCGCAGAAAACGCACCCTTCATCCTTAATCTCCATCATTCTTTTGATCGGTCTTTTATTGGTATTGGGCTGTAGTCCTGTCGACACTGAAGCGGAAGACCAACCAATCGCAGGGCAACTCCTCCTGTGGCATCCATTTCCGGCTGAAGATGGAGCGACCTTTAATAGGATTTTGGACGAGTACGAAAACCTAAATGGTGTAAAGATTGTCCGGGAGTTTATCCCCCCAGAAGAGATGCAGGAGGAGTATGAAGAAGCGGTTTCTTTAGGTTTGGGACCAGATATTTTTATCATCAGCCAACCCTTTGTTGGCCCCATCATTCGCAGTGGCTTTGTCAGGGAATTGGACGAATTTGATATCGACACCAGTATCTTTGTGCTGCCCAGTCAGCGACAAATCCGGTGGCAAAGCAAGCTGTATGGCGTTCCCCTATCAATGATCACCAGCGTGTTATGTTATAATCGTGATCTGGTTGATGAACCACCGACAACCCTTACAGAACTCGTCGATGACACTAGAAATGGGCAGCGATTGGCCATTTATTCTAATTTTGCCAGTATGTTTTGGGGAATAGCACTTTACGAAGGGCGATTACTGAATGAAAGTGGCAAGGTAGCCCTCTCTGAAGGGGGGTATGCTGAATGGATGGCACAGCTTCAAGAAATCCGCAATATTCCAAGTGTCATTATGCAAGATGATGCGATCGCGGTTAGAACAGCCTTTACAGAAGGTCAAGCCGCTTACTATGTTTGTTTTTCTGCGGAAATCCCTACCTTGCGTCAAGCAATGGGTGCAGACAAACTTGGCGTCGCCCCACTACCACAGCACAACGACAATGCTGCTGGAGCCCTGATGGGGGTCAATACATTATTTATCAATCGATTGTCCACTGAGTCCAATGCCTTAGAGGCCGTTGATTTAATAAATTTCTTAACAAACGCCCAACAACAAACTCGGCTGGCGCTTGATTCGGAGGCACAAATCCCCGTTAACTTCAAGGTCAACATTGATCCACAACTCTCACCAACGGTGGCGGCCCTCGTTGAACAAAGCCGAACCGCCGTTGCCTTCCCCTTCCAATTTCAACCCCAATCATCTTTAGCCATCAACGTCCACGGCGAAGAGTACTACACTTTGGTACTAGAGGGTGAAGTAACACCCGAGGAAGCCGCCGTTGCCATCACCGAAGCAACCCACCGCGACCTAGGTATCGAATAGAGGAGATTTTTTGCCCATGACCCAATCTGAAGGGCTGGAATTTGTCAGCAACTTATTTAGCCAAATCCAAATTTTCCTCCTACGTCCCAGCGTCCAAATTCAACTTCTCGTTATCTTGATCATTCTGGCCATCAGCGCGATTGTTAGCCGCATCGTTGGTCACCGCATTCAACACCACTTCCCCCCACCTGATCACGGGCGTTTCGATTGGCGACCCGCTTTGCATTTGTGTGCCTTTCCCACCACTGCCTTGATATTGACATTTATCATCGCTCCCATCCTCTTCAGCCAAGGACAAGCAGTCGGCTGGCTCGTAGTCTTTGTTTCGATCTTATGGCTCTGGCTGTTTTATCGTCTTATTTTGGGTGTAGTTTATGTTATTTTCCCAAATGATAGTGTCCGCCGCTTTCAAACCCGTTTTTTTGGCCCGTTGTTTGGTGTCTTTGTTTTATTGCGAATTTTAGGCCAAATTACTGACTTAGAGGCTATATCTGAAATCATTCTTGCCACCCTATTTGAAAGCCCGATTACTTTGGGGGCGCTGTTTTTAACCACAGTTGGCCTATATTTTTGGATCGATGGGGTGTGGGGGCTGAACTATATCGTCAATCACGGCTTCAAGCGGTTCACCGCAGTCAATCACGGGGTTCTGGAGGCCAGCCTGACCTTAGCCAGTTACCTGCTGGTCATAATGGGCGTTGTGGTGGCCGTTGGAGCCTTGGGACTGGATACGACAACCGTTGCGGCGGTGGGTGGGGGTCTATCCGTCGGCATTGGCTTTGGTCTACGCGAGGTGCTGGCCAACTTTATCAGCGGCATCATTCTGCTGTTTGAACAAGCCATTCGGCCCGGTGATGTGATGGAGATTGACGATCAACGAGTGATCGTCGATAAGCTCGGCATTCGTTCTACACTCGTTCACACTCAAGATAATGTCGAAATCATTGTCCCCAACGAAACGATTCTCACCTCAGCCGTAAAAACCTACACTAAGACCAACAACCTCATCCGATGGCTCATCCCCGTTGGTGTCAGCTACAGCAGCGACCCCGACGAAATCCAGGAAGCATTATTAGCCGTCGCAGCCCGACACCCTGAGGTACAAACCGAGCCAGCCCCAATGGTTTTCTTTGAAGATTTCGGGGCCTCCAGCCTCGATTTTCAATTAGCCGTCTGGATTGATCCCATTCGGGTCAAGCCAGTCAGCAGCCAGATTCGATTTATGATTTGGAAAGAGTTCGCCGAACGCGACATTGAAATCCCCTTCCCCCAACGTGATTTGCACATTCGCAGTGGTGTCCCGTGGGAACAGCTAGAGCAAAGTAGTGATAGTGAAGAAAAATCGGATTAGTTTTTTAGTAGTGTGATGTAGGTAATGAACAGAATAACGGGCATGTCGTTTCGACGACGAAGGAGGAGGAGAAATCTGGTAGATTGGGCTTATAAAGTGACCGAGCTGGAAGATTTCTCACCCTAACGGGTTCGAAATGACATGACGATCTATCACTTAAAATTGGACCACCACCATTTTTCAGCTATCTAAGCAAAAGGAGTAACCTATGAAAGCGATTGTTGTGAATGAACCCGGCGGACCCGAGGTCTTGACTGTTCAAGAAATCCCCATCCCCACTGTAAAACCCAGCTGGGTGCTCGTCCGTATCCACGCCTTCGGCCTGAACCGCTCGGAGATGTACACCCGGCAGGGACACTCTGGCGATGCCGTAAAGTTTCCTCGGGTATTGGGCATCGAATGCGTGGGCGAGGTCGCTGATCCGTCGGACAGTGGGCTGGCGGTTGGCCAAACTGTCGCGGCCTTGATGGGCTTTATGGGACGCGAGTATGACGGTGGGTATGCCGAATACGCATTGCTTCCCATCACTCAAGTCATTCCTGTGACCACCACCCTCTCCTGGTCAGAGCTTGGGGCCATCCCCGAAACGTTTGTCACTGCCTATGGTTCATTGGAAACACTTGAGTTACAAGCGGGTCAATCACTCCTAGTCCGAGGCGGCACCTCATCCATCGGAATGGCAGCAACAACCATTGCCAAAGATATGGGCGTGACAGTCCTTGCCACCACCCGCAATGAGGCCAAACGTCAAGCCCTGCTAGACAACGGTAACGATCACGTTTTCATTGATGAGGGCAACATTGCCGAGGCCGTTCGTCAGGAATTCCCCAACGGTGTCGACGCGGTGCTAGAACTGGTCGGTCAACCCACGCTAGAAGACTCAGTAGCCTGTCTGAAATCAGACGGCGCAATCTGTCAGACTGGTCTCCTCGGCGATAAGTGGGATTACTGGGTCACCGGGATGCCCGGCGCCTCCCCCACGATCCGCCGCACCATCTTCAGCAGCGAGGCTGTTAACGCAGCCAATACCAGCACCATGTTACAAACCATTGTCGAGCACGCCGAGCAAGGCCGCTATCGTCTCAACATTGATCGTGTCTTCCAGTTCGATGAGATCATCGAGGCTCACCGGGTGATGGAAGAGAGTCGGGCGCAGGGGAAGCTGGTGGTTTTGGTGGATTAAAGTAAAAATATAAAAACTAAGCCTCCCCTCGACCCCCTCTCCCAAATTTGGGAGAGGGGGAGGCCGTAGCGAAGTGCAGGACGGGGGTGAGGGCTATTCATAAGGAGATCAACGATGAACGACGCCGAACTAAGAAACCAACTGGTCCGAATGCTGACTATTCGTCAGGCCCATATGGGCTTTGAAGATGCGGTCGCCAATTTCCCCGAAGCCCACATCAACACCAGCCCGCCCCATTGCGACTACACCTTTTGGCATTTGCTGGAACACATCCGCATCTGTCAAAAGGACATCCTCGACTACATCGCGGATGACAACTACAAATGGCCCAATTTCCCTGATGATTTTTGGCCTGCCAAATCAACCAAGACTGATCTGGCAGGCTGGCAACGGACGATTGATGCCTTTTACGCGGATCGGCAAGCCTTGGTTGACATTATCAATGACCCCAACACTGATTTATTTACTCCGCTGCCCAACAGCGGAAGACACCAACATAACATCTTGCGCGAGATCAACATCATAGCTAATCACAATGCCTATCACACTGGCGAGATTGGCATTCTACGACAAACGATGGGGCTATGGACGTGACTTTCGAGGGGAAAATGGTCTTAGTCACCGGAGCCTCACGAGGTGTCGGACGGGCTACGGCAAAAGCATTTGCAGCAGCAGGTGCCAAGGTCGCCCTCAATTATCACAATCGAACTGACGCGGCCCAAGCTGTCCTCACTTCGCTAGAGGGCGAGGGACACACCTTGCATCAGGTCGATATCGCCAATGCGACGGCTGTGGAGCAAATGGTAGATAAGATTGTGGCCGCTTGGGGGCATATCGACGTTTTGGTCAACAATGCGGCGATTTATCAGTCGAATCCCTTACAACATAGTAACTACGACGACTGGCAAGCCGTGTGGCAGAGGACGTTAGCGGTCAATCTCGTCGGGGCGGCCAATGTTACCTATTGCGTGGCCCAACAGATGATTAAACAAGGGCAAGGCCGAATTATTAATATCACTTCCGGCCCTTGGGGTGCACCCGATTACCCAGCCTACGCCGCCAGCAAAGCGGGCCTCAACGCCTTGAGCCAAACTCTGGCCCAAGATTTAGCCCCGCACAACATCTTGGTCACTGCTCTTGCCCCCGGCTGGATCGACACCGACATGGGCCGCACCCTAGACACTTTTCCCAACAGCCCCGACGACCCTGGCCAGAGTCCGCTAGGCCGCGTCGCCCAGCCTGAAGATGTGGCCGAGGCGATATTGATGTTGGCCTCCGACCAATCCGGTTTTCTGACAGGCGGCATCGTCGATTTTAACGGGGCATTGTATTTGCGGCCTTGACTGGAGCTTTAGAAGTCAACCAGCAAAGGATCGGAGGCAGGTATGCCTCCGCGTCCTTACCTGCGACTGAACACGTTAAAACTTATTCAATAATAAATTAATGCTATTAATCGATTAATTGTTGAATTATTTCAAAAAGGAGCACCCCCTAATGCCCGAACCGTGGCCCGCTGATCCAGATAAATTAGAGCAAGTGCTCAACGATCCAACTGCCTCATTTCAAGATTTTGATGTAGCTTATCTGCCGTTTGTGTGGGAGACCATTTTGGAGACAGCCCGAGCGGGACACGGCGAGGATGGGCGGGGTTGTGTGGTGGTTGATTTGCGGAAGCGGGAGGCGGTGAGTATCTACTACCTCAGCGAAGCCCGAGCCAAACAGGTTAACTTCGCTTGGCCGACTGCCGAGACCACCCGCCTCGTCCGTACCTACCACCCCGCCAGCGAGGTCATCTGCCTGACTTTCCACCCTAATGAGCAAGCAGGTGTCTACCATCTTGAGCTTCCGTCTTGGCAGCCGGGAGATTAGGGTTTCACCGGAAACGTCAACAACGCTGTCGTACCCTGCCCGACTCCCTCGCTGGTGATGGCAATCGTACCGCCATACAATGAAACAATGGAGTGAACGAGGCTTAGGCCCAAGCCAGTGCCGGGGATACTGCGGTTCCGAGAGGGATCGACGCGGTAGAAGCGGTTGAAGAGTTTGGGGAGGTGCTCAGCTTCGATACCGAGACCGTTGTCCTGCACAGTGATTTGCACGTTGCCCCCCATAGTGACGGCGGTGACAGTGACCGCGCCTTGCTCGGGGGTGTATTTGATGGCGTTTTCGATGAGATTGCGTAGCACCACTTGAATGTGGGTTAGGCTAGCTTTAATGGGAGGCAGATCGGAGGCAACGACCGTAGTGTAGATCAACTGCTTGTCGGCAATCTGTTTGTCAAATTCCTGCGCCAACCGATGCAGCACTCGGCCTACCTCGACTGTCTCGTTTGCCGCTTCTAACCGATTGGCATCCACCTGCGACAACAGCCGCAAATCCTCAACCAATCGACTGAGCCGCAATGCCTCCGCATCAATTTCAGCGATGTATTGCTGGGTTAAAGCCTCATCGGGATCATCCTCCAACAGCGTCTCGGTCCGCAGGCGAATAGCGGTTAACGGCGTGCGTAACTCGTGGGCGGCGTTGCTGGCAAAGGCGCGTTGCTCGGCCACCATCTTTTCCACCGCCTCAGCCATTTTATTGAAATCCTGAGCCAAGGTCGCCACCTCACCAGGCGCATTCGTGTTGGCCCGGGTGCTCAAATTGCCGACAGCCATCTCTCGGGCTGTCTGACCGAGTTGGGTCAGCGGGCGAGTCAAAGCATTGGCCAGCCAACTCCCAAAAATGAGCAGCAATAAGGCACCTACCCCCAGTAAAGCAGCGGTCAAGAACAGCGTTTGATTACGGGCTGCTACATCAATGGGTTGGCTGGGTTGCCCAACTCTGACGATAAATGCTGGCTCTTCTTCAAAATATACCATATCCGTCCGATACACCCAGCCTCTCTCAACATCCTCAAAATTGATCACTTCCTCTTCTTCTATCAAATGCCAGACATCATCCGTATCTGGCACGTCATAAGCAACTCGGCCAATGTCACTATCAAAAAAGACCTCAAGTGGATCAATCCAACTCAACACAATTGACATCTCTAAATCGGCAGCCAAATCAATGAGTTGATTATTGAGTTCTGCCTCATCATACGGTTCCTCATATATGACAGGCCAAAACAGTTCTTCAAGCTCACCAATGACAAAGTCCGCCTTCTCTTCAAAACCTTCGTAGTGGGTATCTTCGGTTACAGCCACAATTTGGCGGTTGGCCAAGAAAATGATGATTGTCACTGCTAGACCAATCAAAAGTAAGTAGCTCAAAAAGATGCGGGTACGCAGAGGCAATCGTTTCATGAGACAGTATCAGAGGGTGGATTAAAGACATAACCAACATTGCGGACAGTACAGATGTATTGGGGATGGCTGGGGTCCTCTTCCAGCTTTTCTCGCAGCCAGCGAATATGCACATCTAGGGTGCTGGTGTCACCAAGCCAGTCAGTGCCCCACACCTCATCGAAGATACGAGCCCGAGAGACCGGCACGCCCGCATTCGCCATCAACAAGGCTAGCAACTCAAACTCTTTGTAGCGCAATTTCAATGGCTCATTTTGTCGATAAACCAAGCGGGTGTCAAGATCAAGACTGACTGGACCAATGGTCAAGGTGTTACTTTTGGGAGCCACCGCCTGCTGATCCATCTGCACCCGGCGCAGTAAGGCGTTAATCCGAGCGACCAGCACATTACTGTTAAAAGGCTTGGTCAGATAATCATCCGCGCCCAACTCGAGCCCCGTAATGCGATCAAAGTCATCATCCAGCGCCGTGAGCATCAAAATCGGCACGTTACTCTTCTCTCGCAATCGACGACACACGTCCCAGCCATCCATCTCTGGCATCAGCACATCGAGCAATACCAGATCTGGTTCAATATCCAGCGCCAATTCCAGGCCCACTCGGCCATCTCCGGCTACGGTCACCTCAAAACCTCGTGCCCTCAGCCGTCGAGCCAAAGGTTCTGTGATCGTAGGTTCATCATCAATCAATAGTAGTTGCGTCATAAGTTCATCCGTGTTCCATATTGTGTATTTCGTAAGTGGCCCACGCTACGCAATATGAAATACGCAATACGGTTCCTAACGAGGATCAACGTGAATTACACATCATCGATATTCAAATCTTTCACAACATCAGCCACAGTATAACAGGTTCCCAACCGATTTCAACTCAGTTTTGATATTTAAGCTCGATTTAAGGTAGGTCCAAATTTGGTTAAGGTAAGTCGGTCAGATTTAGGTTTGGCCATCTCATCTTTAAGTCCGATTTCAAGCAGTAGGGGATGGGATGGGGTATGGTGAGGGGGAAGATTGTTAGTGGAGAAATTTGGGTCACGAATGCTTTAGGTGACGTAATCCGTGATGTGTAATACGTGAAAAAGCTCTTTACCCCTCACGCATCATGGATCACGAGCCAAAGTTAAAACGTGAAGTTATCTACACCAATCAACAAAAACAGTCTACCAGAATCGAGGTACACAATGAATCGAAGAGAATTTTTAACCTTTCGGCCTCCGACAGTCTTGGCCGCCCCAGCTCATTTAGGAATACCAAATGCAAATAAAGTTACGCGTAACGCGAGCCTAACCCCACAACAGGTGAGCTCACGTTTTCTGGCGCAGGCAACTTTGGGGGCAACACTGGCTGAAATCAATGAGGTTACAACTCTGGGTATCGAAACTTGGATCGATCAACAGTTTACGATTCCCCAAACCAACACCTTGAAGTATATGCAGGATGTGATATTTCCCATTTATGTGCTTGAGGACGACTCTAACCTGGGGAAGGCCCCCTTTCGCTGGGCCTGGTGGCAAGCGATTATGCGTGGGCCAGACTTGCTATGTCAGCGGGTGGCCATGGCTTTAAGCGAAATTATGGTTATCTCCACCAGAACAGATTTACTGGATGAATTAAACAGTTGTCTGGCGACTTGGTATGATATGCTGTTGAAACATGCCTTTGGTAACTTTCGAGACCTACTCTTTGATGTGACCATGCACCCGGCGATGGGCTACTACCTCAGCCACGCCAGCAACCGCAAAGCCGATCCAGCCACGAATCGCTTTCCCGACGAAAATTATGCTCGCGAGGTGATGCAACTCTTCTCCATCGGTTTGTTCGAACTGAACCTCGATGGTACCCGCAAAAAGGATAGCAATGGTAAAGACATTCCGACTTATGACAACAAAGACATCAAAGAATTCGCCAAAATCTTCACTGGCCTGACCTACTATATCTTACCGGAATGGCCACAAGAGGAGATCGATTACATCCTTTCTGACGAAGGCTTTGCCACGTTTGAGATGGGGCCGGAAAACTGCTCGCAGCCTATGCAGATGCACGACAAGTTTCACGAGCCGGGCGAGAAACGATTACTCAATGGCTTTGTCGTGCCAGCTGGTCAAAGTGGGATGCAAGACATCAATAATACCATTGACAATCTGTTCAACCACCCCAACGTCGGCCCTTTTATCAGCCGCCTCTTGATCCAACGCCTGGTCAAATCCCATCCTTCACCAGGCTATATCGAACGGGTTGCCACAAAATTCAACAACAACGGTAGTGGTGTTCGCGGCGATATGAAGGCCGTAGTCAAGGCCATTCTGATGGATGACGAAGCACGCAATCCAATTTACATTAACGATCCAACTCACGGGATGTTGCGTGAGCCATTTGTTCGCTATACGCAGCTATGTCGAGCGATGGAGGTGCGTAATGAAGCGGGAGAGGATCAATTTTATAACTATGGGGATGATGCCGAGGCGCAGCTTGCCCAATACCCCTTTGCCCCACCGAGCGTTTTTAACTTCTTCTCCCCTGATTTCAAACCATTGGGCCCCCTAAGCAACGCCGATGTTAACGCCCCGGAGTTTCAAATTATGACCAGCGTCTCGGCTGTTAAACACTTCAACTTTATCGAACGGGCGGTCATGATCGATGCCTTGATGGAGGTACCGAAGGGGACAGACGAGCCAACGGATACCATACCTGTCGTCTCTGATGTCGTACTTAATCTGGCCCCCTATCAAGCCTTGGCGGACAACATCGGGGCCTTGATTGATCGGCTTGATCTCCTGTTCACCTATGGCTCCCTGTCTAATCAAATGCGGGCGATTATCACCACAGCCGTCACCAGCCTGCAGGCTCAAAATGAAGATTGGGATGAAACAGTACGTTTTGCTGTTGTCCTCTTCCTAAATTGTCCTGAATACGCCATTCTCAAGTGATTGAGAGGGTTGAACACGCTTTCAATAAATGTAACAGGCTTGGGAACACACTTCGGAAGAAGTAAATAGGAATTAGTAAATGGCAATTGTTGCTTCGCTTATCTATTTACCAATTACTAATTACTCCGCTGTAAATCCCACAGCTTACAAAATTCGCTTATTCTCATACTGAAAGGATTACAAAATGTTATCACGAAAACTCACGCGTCGTCGCTTTTTAGGGGAAGCTTCCTGTGCGGCAGTTGGCTCAGCCTCGCTGTTCTCGACGCTGCTCAATATGAAGATGGCTAATGCGGCTGCAGCGTTTAATCCAAATGATGATTACAAGGCCTTGGTCTGTCTCTTCTTGGCCGGGGGCAACGACTCCTTTAATATGCTGGTTCCGACTGACAATTCGGAATATGCAGAATATCAAACCACGCGCTCCGATTTGGCTTTGTCCCAAGGGTCTTTATTGAAGCTACAAGGGACCACAGATGATGGGCGCAGCTTTGGGGTGCATCCGGTGATGCCGGAGGTCCAGCAGCTTTACAACAGCGGCAGTCTGGCCTTTGTCTCAAACGTTGGCACGCTGGTTGAACCGACAACCAAGCAAGGTTTTGAGACAGGCACGGCTAATCTACCCGTCGGCCTTTTCTCCCACATCGATCAGATCGCGCACTGGCAAACCTCGGTGCCGGACAAACGCATTGGGCTGGGTTGGGGCGGACGCACCGCCGATCTGCTCAAGAGCTTGAACAGTAACCAATCAATCTCAATGAACATTTCGCTCTCTGGCACCAACACCTTTCAAGCCGGCACTAGCGTCGTTGATTATGCCATCGAAGCGGGAGGGAACGGTAGCATTGGTATCAACGGCTACGATAATCCAATCGGGGCCTTGAGCGTGCTCAAAAAATCGGCTCTGGAAAGCATGCTGGATTTGGAGTACCAAAGCCTCTTTGAGCAAACTTTCGTCAACACAACCCGGATGGCGATTAACAACAACGCTCAATTCTCAAGTGCCATCGCGAATGTCCCTGCTTTCGCTACCCAATTTTCGGCAAACGGCATCTCCAAATCGTTCCAAATGGTGGCAAAAACAATTGCCGCTCGACAGGCGCTGGGCTTCAAACGGCAAACCTTCTTCATTATGTTTGGCGGCTGGGATCACCACGACGAGGTACTCAACAACCAGCAAGCGATGTTAACCGTTGTCAGCAAGGCCATAAAAGAGTTCAACGATGTGTTAATCGAGCTGGGGGTCCATGACAAAGTGACCACCTTCACCGCCAGCGACTTTGGTCGAACCTTGACCTCAAATGGGCAGGGCAGTGATCACGCTTGGGGGGGCAATCATATGGTGATGGGTGGTGCGGTCAAGGGTGGCAAAATATATGGAAACTACCCCAGCCTTTATCTTGGCAATCCGCTGGATGTGGGCGAAGGTCGCGGCAGTTTGATCCCAACCACCTCTTGTGATGAATACTTTGCCGAGTTGGCTCATTGGTTTGGGATAAACAAGTCTGAATTATCAACTGTTTTCCCTAATATCGGTCGCTTTTATGACACGGCCTCGGCCAGTCTGCCTGTCGGCTTTATGGGGCAGGGCAGTAGCATCCCCCCTACAGAGTTACCCCACAAAAATTATCTACCAACAATTCTGGGCGATGCGGCCATTAACGCGCCACTGCTCACAGGGATTGCCGCAGCCACAGCCGGGATGGTCTCGCTGCGTCAACGTCGAATGAATGAAAATAACGAAAAAATGGAGGCATAGCATGTTCAAAAAATATTATATTTTCGAAATTATCTTCTTAATAATTGCAGTCTGCGCCCTGGGGTTAGCCGCGTTTAACACGTCGTTGATGATGGATCGGGCCAATGCCCGTACAATTGATGTGCCAGCATCGGATACCCAAGTTGTCGCGCTGGAAACCGTTGCCACAGCCCCCGACATCAATCCAACGCCTACGCTGGTCCCTGTCGCGACGGTCGTGTACCCGACTCCAGAAGGTGAATTGGAGGAAGAGGATGAGGGTGAATTTGAAGAGGAGTTCGATTTCTATAGTGTTGCGGCCGAGGCGATTGGTATTGATGTTGAAACATTGGGACAGGAGCTTTCGAACGGCAAAACCATTGCAGATGTAGCCAAAGCCCGTGGTGTTGATGTGCAACAGGTCAGCCAGCAGTTGATTGCAAAAGAGCACGCCATTATCGAGGCGGAACGCCAACGTAACTTCCTGACTCAGGAAGAAACAGAAATGTGGAAGAACGAGGTAGAGATATTGACCCCCTTTGTTGTGGAAACGGGTTATCGTGAGCCAGAATTTTTGGCGATGACAATGATAGGACTTGAGCCTGACACCTTCTACGAAATGATGGATAGCGGGAAAACAGTGGCAACAATGGCTGCCGAAAATAACATCGATCCGCAAACTATCGTTGACGCGATCGTCACCTCAGAGAATGGCCTCGTTGATCATCTCCTATCGAGTGCCTTGATTGATCCTGGTGAAGTCGAAGAGTGGAAGGCTGACAACCAGCAAATGGCCCAAACCCTTGTCAACCAGCCGTTTGGCGGAGAGGATGAAGAGGGTGAAGGTATGGAAGAGGACGAGGGGAATGAAGTAGAAGATAAAGATGAGGAGTAGGGAAAATAAATTTCTCAATAATTTAAATAAACATCATCCAAATACCATCTACACAACTTCTTAACATCTATCTATTACACTGGAGGCTGTGATTGCTTAATGTTTTTAAGTCAGTGTTCTTAAATACAGAAAGGTTAGAGGATCAATGATAGAAATGATAACTCAATATGCAGAAGTTAAGATTAATACGCAAAAAAGATGTCCAGAACAAACTGAGCGTCCGGAATTTTGTTTGTTAACGGCCACAGCCAAAATTCTTGGTCTCGACGTTGCAACGCTGAAGCAGGAATTAGGCAATGGAAAATCAATCGCCGAGGTCGCCCAGACTCGAGGACTTGATGGTCGCTCGGTAACCAATTGGCTGATCGCTCAAGAGCAAGCCTTTATCACCGCACAGAAACGGCAGCGATTGATCTCTTTTGAAGAGGCCGAGGAATGGCGAGAAGAGACAACCGTTGTCACCCCCTTCATTGTCAAACTCGGGTATCAAAAGCCAGAGTGTGTGGCCCTTAAAACAATCGGGATTGATGAGCAGACATTCTTTACCGATTTAGGTCGAGGCAAACCCATCAAAGAAATCGCCATTGATTGCAACGTTAATCCCCAAACTGTGGTTGATGCGATTACCACCTCGGAAAATGCATTAGTGGATCATCTCTTACAATCCGGAATCATTGAAAGTTATCAAGCTGTAAAATGGAAAGAACAAAATTATTATAATGCCCAGGAAATTGTTGGCTATTTTCGAGGGTGAATGAGACTATCCCTTAATTCAATCACAATTAAGACTATACAAAAGCCCTCACCTATTAGATAACTGTAGATGAGGGCTTTTATGAATAAAGGACTATAGCTGAGTCATCCCACCATCGGCAACTAACTCCGCCCCTTGAACATAAGACGAGTCGGATGTTGCCAAGAAAGTGGCAGCCTTAGCGATTTCTTCCGCCTGACCAAAGCGACCTAACGGAACTTGAGAGAGCACACCTTGGGCAAACTCTTGAATTTGTTCCTCAGACATGCCCAATCGACCAAAGAGCGGTGTTTCAATCGGACCAGGGCTAATGGCATTGACTCGGATACCCCGACCACTCAACTCAGACGCCATACTGCGAGCGAGGGAGCGTACAGCCGCTTTTGTCGCTGCGTAAACGCTGGCATTTGGCATCCCAACCTGATTAACAACCGAGGTGGTTAAAATGATTGAGGCATTGTCTTGAATGAGATCAAGCGCTTTTTGGACGGTGAAGTAAGCACCTTTGACATTGACATCCATCAAACTATCAAAGAACGCCTCATCAGAGGCCTCCAGTGGCGCGAAAAAGGCCACCCCGGCATTGACAAACAACACATCAATTCGACCGTGTCGTTCTTTAACTTGAGCGTACAAACGGTCTAAGTCGGCCAAATTAGCGACATCACCTTGCACCGCAAAAACATCGCCAAGCTCACTGGCTGCGCTGTTGAGCGTTTCTTGATTACGACCGAAAATAACAACCTCGGCCCCTTCTGCCTTAAACGCCTTGGCCGTAGCCAAGCCAATTCCACTGTTACCACCTGTAATAACCGCGACTTTACCTGCTAACTTACTCATGATTTGTCTCCTGTTGATAAAAATGAGTTTGATTAAGATATGATCGCCATCTTATCCGCAACGATCAGTACAAAACAAATTTATAAAAATAGAGTTGAATCAACTGCTTCAAATTTTTCAGTAACTCAACTCTGAAACCAAAATTTTTTACAACACACGCTATAGAGTATCCCGCCGGATCATTCCTTACCTGTATCCGCACCAATCGGTGCAGAATACAGACAAAAAAATATCAATCTAAGGTAGCGAGTGTTAGATTAACCACATTTGTTAAGGTTTGGCGATCGGGATTCATTTTTGCCATCACCCGAATGCCAAATACACCATTTGTTAAATATTGAGCGACCTCTTGGATATCGTGGTCCATGCTCACCTCTCCAGTCTGTTGGGCTTGATGGAGTAGGCGATGAAACTTGTACTCCAACCGTTGAGCAGCTTCTCTAGCCCGTACGGTCACTGCATCATCCTGCCCGGCTAGTTCAACCGCCGAGTTGACTAGAAAACAACCCAACCGTTGTGTATCGCCTACCGCCTCATTCACAAAATCATTAAAGATGGCGCGGATTTGAGCTTTTGGCGACTCGACTTGTTCGTCCGGGGCCGTTGGCGGATCATCCGTCATTTCTTTGTAACGATCTAACGCGGCTATGAATAAATCATGCTTACTCTTAAAAGTATCATACAAACTGCGCCGACCAATACCAAGATGCTCAACCAAATCCTGGATGGAGGTTGCTTCATACCCCTTTTCCCAAAAGAGGGTCATTGCCTTTTCCAAGGCTTTATCTTGATCAAATTCCTTTTGCCGAGCCATTTTGTATAGTGTCCAAACATGTTTTTGTAACGATTGGTGCAATATTACCACAGATATTTTCATTTGTCAAGCAATTTTAAAGAATCGATGACTTTCGCTTATAATCACAGTCTCAATGATGGAGATTTATGCCTGTGTCCGATCAACACCCAACGGTTGAATATCCAAGCCTAAAATTATATGTGGGCAGACCCACAGCCCAGCCACAGGACGACCGAGGCCGATTGCATCGCCACTCAAATTATGAGTTGACGTGGCTGGCCAAAGGTCGGGCCAGCATTATGATCGATTTTCAGACCTACGATATCACGGCGGGTACCCTGACCTTTGTTTTGCCGGGGCAACTCCATCAGTTGGCTGTTGAGTGGCCTGAGGCCGATTTGTTTGTTCTAGGATTTCAAGCTGAACTCTTTGAACTGGGCGGGTCGTCTCAACATTTTTTGAATGATCTCGCCTTTCTCGAGATTGGGGCTGTTCCACTTTTAACCGTCGCCGAAGCAGAGCAACCGTTGTTAAATAGTCTATTTGGGACGATTAGACAACGGTTTGAAGAGCTTGGCCCCAATGAAATAGGTCTCCTGCTGTCGTATTTGACCACAATTTTACTTGAGATCAAACGGGTGCATCACACCACCCTGCCCCTCGAGCCAATGACTCCAGCCCGGGCCTTAACCAAGTCCTTCCGCCAAGCGATCGAAATTCATTATCAAGAACGGCTATCGGTCAATGAGTACGCCGATATGCTGGGCGTGACCAGCAACCATCTCGTGCGGACGGTGCGCCAAACGACGGGCACCCCACCCGGCCAAATGTTGCACGAGCGCCTCTTGCTTGAGGCCAAACGTCTGCTGGTCTACTCGTCCGATCCGGTCGCCGACATTGCCAGTAAGCTCGCCTTTAACACCCCCTCCCAATTTGGGCATTGGTTTAAACGACTGGCGGGCGAGTCCCCACAAAATTTCCGTCATTCTTTGCTGAATGAATGAATGAATGAATCTGTCCTATCTAGGCATAATTTTAACCTTCATCTTTTCCTCCTTTTTTTATAAAGTACTCACATCAGATGGCCATCCAACTTTATACCATAAATGATGAGGAAAATTTCGATGAAAAGAATGATATTTTTGTTTGGCGTTGTTGCCGTGTTGATGGCAACAGTGAGTTTGATGATGAATAGCAATCAGTCGGTGAGTGCGGCCCCTGCGTTGCAAGCCCCTGACGGGCAAGCCTATGTTGTTCAGGCTGATGATTGGTTGAGCAAAATTGCAGACAAATTTCTGAGTGATTCTTTAGCGTTTGATCTAATTGTTGAGGCAACCAACACAAAAGCGGCTGAAGATGACAGTTTTGCCACGATTGATGATCCCAATTTGATCGAGGTGGGTCAGCAAATCTGGATTCCTACATCCGGGACAGTAACAAGCACTGGCATCGCAGCCCCTGGGGATCAATTCTTCCCTGAGTCGGTCGCAGTTCACGATGGCTACGCTTATGTGTCCGCCTTTTTCACTGGGGAAGTCCAAAAAATCAATCTAGCCACTGGCGCAACCGAACCATTAGTTGAGACTGGTACTGATGGCGTTATCGCCGGCTGGGGCTTGTGGTATGACAATGCGAATGACGTCCTGCTGGCCTGTGGAAACAAGAACTTTGTGCCAGGCCTTCAAACTGAGATCAACAGCGCTCGGGCCATTAATCCCAGCACCGGAGCGATTGTCGAGAGTTGGGATCTGCCGGAAGGGACGGCTTGTAACTCAATTTTGACCGATGCGGAAGGCAACATTTATCTCAGTGATGTCGGCACCAATGCGAGTATCGTGAAGATCGATCGGATTACAGGCGAGGCCATCACTTGGGCCGATGATCCAGCCTGGGAGAATGAGTCAGGCTTTGGCGTTGGTGGTCTAATTTGGGATGGGGCTGACAACCTGTACGCCAGTGCCGGTGGGCCGCTCTATCGCATCCCAATCAACGCGGATGGCGCAGCAGGCACACCGGTGCAACAAACCTTGCTTGACGTTGATGGCAATGAGCTACCTGGTCTCGGCTTCGACGGTTTTGTTTGGGCTGGAAATGGGACGATGTATGGGGCAGCCTTCGATTTCGCCGCCTTCCAAAGCCAAGTTGTGAAAGCAGTTGTGATCGATGATCAGACCGTCCAGACTGAAGTTGTTTTCACTAGTGCGGTCGGTGTCACCGGGCTGGATTATGATAGCGGCACGATCTACGCCGCTGATGGGCAAATTATCCAAGCCCTGTTCAATAAGAGATATGAGCCAACGGCACCGTTCACCATCTTTGAAATTCCCGGTGATTTAGCTGTTGACACAACTGATGTTGTAGCTGGCGATTGGGCCAGCATTGCTTGTGAGGTCCGCCCCAACTTTGATGGCACCCCGCTCTACATCACCCGCGACATCAGCTTCAGCGGCGGCCAGATTGACATCCGTTTCCACAACTTTGCCGATGCCGCTTGTGCTGAACCAACATTTAGCTGGTATTTCGGGGGCACATACGAGTTACTTGGCCCATCCGATGCGGCAGCAGACGCCGTACAGGGCAACATCACCATTGATCAAGTAGGCATCACGCCGGACGTGGCTGACCTAGCCGGCTTTTTCAACAGCGTCGGCAATGACGACTGCGGCACAGCCACTTGGGAAGTCGGCGTCGAGCAAGACATCACCGCCACGGGCTGTTCGTTGATGGGCCTCCCCGCCAACAACATCACCCAAGAATATGAAACCTTCTACCAATATGCTGATTTCCTGGCCTTCGCCGCTCGCCCGATTAATGGCACCTTCTTGGATACTCCTGACAAGCGCTCAACAGCCCTGCTCACCCCATTGGTCCGAGCAGGGGTTGATCTGATCGGTGACGCGGCGAATATTGCCGGTAGCTGGCAGTCGGTCTCAAATTGTGAGGTGCGACCCGCCCAAAGTGCCGACGGGTTAGCCCCAAACTATCTCACCCGCGACATCGTATTTAGCGGGGATGAGGTCAACATCGAATTCCAATACTTCAACGATGCCGCCTGCACCCAACCAAGCTTGACCTTCCACTTTGACGGCGTCACCGAAATTGTCGGCGAGTCGGCTGCCGCGCCTGGAGCATCTCAGGTCAACTTGACCATCGATCAAGTCAGAATCACCCCAGATGTGGCTGATTTGGCTGGCTTCTTGAATAGTGCTGGGGATGGCGATTGTGGGACCACGACCTGGGAGGTCGGCGTTGAGCAATTGATCACCGAAACCGGCTGTACCTTGATGGGGGTCGCCCCCAACCAGATTACCGAAGAGTATGAAACCCTTCTTGCTCTTGATAACTATCTCTTCTTTGGTGCTCGTCCCATTGATGGCACCTTCTTGAGCGATCCTAATCAGCGACCTAATGCGCTGTTGGTGCCTTTAGTACGACAATAAAGTCAAATAGGTCTAATATCAAATTTGGTCCGAGATGCGCCGAATGTGCCTCGGACCAAATTTTTACTCCCACTCTAAATCACACTGCTGGGCACCGTCACTCAGAAAACGAGGGGCACGGAATTGGGCTTGTAATGACACTACACCGCCTTCATCATCAGACTCAAGTTCCAGCGTCCCTACAATATTCCCCTCAATCCATTCGTTACTCTCATCAATGGTTACGGTCCCACTCCCGATACTTTCTGGCACCGACATCCCCACAATAAGACCACGTGAGTTGTCTGCGAGGGCAAAGTTATGAAGCGGAAAATTGCCCTTTTGTCCCACGGTATATGGTGAAAGCGAGAAATTGCTCCCAACTAATGTCTCAAAATTCTGTGCTTGTACTTCAAGAGGGAAGTTGATATCGGTTGTATAGTAAGCGGGGCTGATATAGAATCCGCCGGCTGCTCCCGTAAGCGCCGCCTCAAAATAACAGCTACAGGGTCGATTATCAACTTTGTCAATTTTATTTTTTAAGTGCTTGATATCTTTATTGGGTATATCAGTTGAGGTGATCAGAAGAAAGTATTCTGTGGGGTCTTGACAACCTGTAACAACTGTATTTCCAAGTGTTTGCCAAGGCCATTCAGCTAGAAAATTGTTGTCTCGAAGCTGTTTTATCGAGTGAGTGGCATGCTTTACCTCAAATGTTTGGGTAAACCGTTTACGTTCTTCATAATCCAACTCATAGCGGGCTAAGATAAAAATATAGGCTCCTTTTTCGCGCGAGTCTCCCACGTTGGCAAATTCAAGAAACGGGGTCTTACCGGTATATTTCATCGGTAATGTATCAGAAGGAATAAAAGTGCCATCAGTATCCTTGATCTTGCCATCAAAATAATCTCGGCCAAATTGATGGAAAATCTCATCCATTTGATCGACTTCTGCCAATTTCTGAGCCTGATCAACATGCGTACTGCTTGTGGCCGTTGGCATCGTTTTAAGGATATTTATAATTTCCTGATCATCGCCATAGTGGTTTGCCAGATATTGAAAAAAGACAAAGGTCTCATAAGACATATCTTGTAACGAGGATTCAGCTGATTTTTGGTGGAATTTATTAAGAAACAAATCCTGCTCTAAATTAGCATTAGGATAGACAACGTTACTAAAGTAATTTGCAGTTCCTTCTGACCACCAACCCTTAGAGCCAGCTTTCATCTGATCCGGTAATATTTGCCCCTGGACACAGTGAAACGCTTCATGAGCTACGAGCTGTTTAAATTGGTCAAGCGAAAAAGAGGTCGACAATTGATAGGTTATAATAGGGCAGGAATTATACCCAAAATCCAAGATTGCAGAGTATAGTGTGGCAGCATATGTACTTGGCTTTATCGGATCACTTAAATTGGACATAATGAGCGTCATATCAGGCATATTATCTGGCGCATACTTTTTATATGTCTTCACACTATCTTCTAACGCTTCAATAGCTGCTTGAAAGAAGGGTTTACGGATAGGATCATCTTTCCAATCAGCCCAAAAATAAACCTTCACTGCCACTCCTTCGACGACCCTTTCCTCAAAAATAAGACAGGTAGGCGGGACAGCAACATTATTTGGCAATCCTTGTTTCCACAATTCTCGACAATTCGCACCATTTTCTCTGGATAAGATTAAATTACTGATCGAATCAGCCGACACAGCATATAAATCGAGATTTTCCTCCGGCGGGAAAAGAATTTCCAACAAACGAGTCATCTCACTTTTCAAGGCTGGATCCGTACCATTTGCTTCATAAGCATAGGCCCGTTCCACGACCTCAGTAATTTCATCAAAGATGACTTGATTCACGCCGGGCAGGTTCTCACTATTTTCCTCTCCAACAACAAGTTGCAGGATTTGAATGACTCCCTCTTCAAACGAAGACCAGACCCCCGCCTCAACATTCTCTTCAATGTATTCTATAAAACCTACTGGTGGTAGATCAACGTCTCCAGAACCTGAGGTAAAAATTATCGGAAGGTATATAAAGTTATCTGTTGATTGAGCCAAACTCTGGGTTGCCCGCGGTCCAAGTAATATAAATAGTAGAGTAACAATTATGACACGTAGTTCGTAAAATGTTTTCATTAAGTTATTCCCCAAAAAACTCGTTTTGGATAAAGGCCCTATGATGGTAACCATCTTTTGAGGGGATGCCAAATTTTATTTGGTCGTCTATAATTTGACCTCATTCAGTATTTTCAATGAACGATTTGGTGAGATGTGGTTATTAGATAGAATCCACTAAGAGATATTTATTGTCGGTAGACAGGAGAATTTTGATGAGTACCCCACACAACAAAAACAGATACGGTGAACTGTGGTCGCAACATCGCATTGATGTTTGCTTGGCTGAATTAGAGGCCGTTAAGCCTTACGTTATCATCTCTGGCGGCTGGGCTTGGCATTTTATGTCTCCGGTTGGGCATACGGAGTATAAACACGCCCACGACCACAAAGACATCGACCTGTTTGTTCAGCCGACCAATGTGCCTATGGTTGTGGCTATCCTCAAGAGTCGCGGATTTGAAAAAGTCTGGACCAAGTATGATAAGCTGCCCAGTGAGGAAGATTTCCGACGCTATGCCAAATATGTGGAAGAGGATGACCACCCACCAGTCAAAATCACGATTGATTTCTTTGTCAGGAATGATGTCCCCTATCGTGAGATTGAAGGGTGGCAGATTATTGAGCCGAAATTTCTACTTGGACTTTATAGCAGCATTCACTCCAGTGATAAATGTTTTGCTGTTCAAGCAGCTGTCCGTTTACTAGAGCAGGGCATTGATCCGGTGGGGAGAACGGAGTTGGTTGAAATCCCTTAACTAAAAGCATCATCCATCCCTCGCAACGCAGGATTAACAGCAAGTTGAGCGGTAACAATCAAATACAAAATACCGAATAACAATAAAGTCGACTGCAACCCTATAGTCTCCAACAGAAAGCCCGCGCTCAAACCACCCAACGGGGTGGTAACCAAGACAGCAGCGGTAATCGTGCCCAGCACTCTGGCCCGAATGTCAGTTGGTATGCGCTCGTAGAAAACAGTAGAAAGGATGGGATTGAGGGGGCCAATCGCTAACGAGAGTAGGCCGAGGAGGGTCAATAGCAGCCAAAATACAGGAAAGTAGGCCAGCAGAAACCAACGCAATGAAACAATGATAAAAGCACCTATCAGTAACCACCGCCGTGAGTAACGATGCCCGATTAGCCCCATCATCAACGTGCCTAATAAAGCCGCCCCGCCCGACACTCCAATGATCAGACCAAGCTGGATAGCCCCCTGCGTTTCGCCATAAATTTGCTGGGCGTAGACGGGCAAAATCACCAAGCTCAAGCCACCGTCCAACATATTGGTAATGGTAACTGTAATGATCAGGCTCAAAATCAAACGATGACGCAGGATAAAATGAAGTCCTACCCACAAATCAGTCAGATAACTGGATGAGGCAGTCTCATCTTTAGCCCGGTCAACATTAGGCTGATGTACAGCAAGTGCAATCAAAAGTAACGACACAAAAAACGAAATAGCATCTAGCCACAAGACCAAAATTGGTCCTAAACTAGCAATCAACACCCCGCCCAACGGTGCCCCAATCATTCGCGTCGCACGGGAGACTCCATCCTGCCACGTCGTCGCCTGTTCGAGCGGCAGCTCGGCCTGCGCAGCTAAATCAGGCAATAAGGCACTTCGGGCTGTTGCACCGGGGGCATCGAATAAATTACCAAGAAAGACAAGCAACAGTAACTGCCAAAATTCAAGCCCAATTGTCGTGTGCAGTAACGGAATCAAAGCGATGGTTAGCCCGCTGGCTAAATCGGCAATTAAGCTGATGGGTTTATAGCCCACGCGATCAACAATCACCCCGCCAAAAAAGGTAGCCAACACAATAGGCAAAATGGAGAAGAAGGCGGTCAGACCCGCTTGGGCTGGACTGCCAGTTGTCTGTAGAACAAACCAAGGGATGGCCAGAGAAGCCAGCGTATCCCCCGTAATCGAGATAAAACTGGCTGTCAGTAAGGCAAAAAGAGGGATTCGTTTATTCATCAAGCTGGGTATCGAGGATCTGGTAGGTATCACGGGCAAACAAAATCGCAAAGGAGGTGGACTGATTGACACTCTCAGCCCGAACGACTAGCGTCGGCTGTCCTTCATACTCAATCTGTTGTACGGGTAAGCTGCGGAGACGGGGATACTTCCGCCAAAAGGCGCGGCCCGTCGGCGTCGCAATCGCCAACCCCTTGAGCGAAGTGTAGCTTTCCGCCCCACAAGGACACTGTTCATAAATCCCTAACTGATCGCCATAAGGGTCAGGCCAGTGCTTGGGAAAGTGCTTTTGCGCTGGCATTGATTGCCCACAAGCTCCGCATGTCATTAACTGTAAGGCTTCGGTTGGATTGTAATCCTCATCAATTTGTTTGAGGAGACGATTAAGCGCAGGCTTAAAGCCTTTCACACCCTGTAACAAAGGTCGATGACCACGTTTGTGGGCAAAAGCTGGGTAGGTCAACGTATCACAGCTTGGACAACGGAGGATAAATTCTTCTATGCCAAGATCAAAATGCCCCAACATTCGGCGTGTACCACACTGCCCACACCACAGCCGAGTTTCTTGCCAAGTCCCATCCGTTTCACGTTCAAGTTCAGCAGCGAGCAGTCGCCGCAGGGTGAGCTTACCCCGATGAAGCCGCACTGCCACCGCATTCTGACTCAGCTTGAGTTGCTCAGCCACCTGGGCCTGAGAACGACCTTCGATATAGCGTTGGATAAAAATGGCCCGAGTTTGAGAGGGCAACAAGGCAATTGCCTGGTCAAGTAGATGAGCCAGTTCGGCCCGTTCTAATTCAACCTCAACCTCCCCTGCTTGAGGAATGGCTTCCAGTTCAGTTGGCTCAATTGGGTTGGGCACACGTTGCTGCTGTCGCAACCAACGCCGATGGATGTTGTAGGCAATCGCGGTCAGCCATTGTGGACAGCCCTGTGGGTCATACAACTTATGGCGATTGAGCCACGCCTCCGTCAACGTCTCCTGCACCAAATCTTCGGCAACCTGTTCACGACCACATAAACGGGTCAGTAGGCGAGTTAGGCGTGATCGCTCCGAGGCGAAGGCATTCAGCAAGTGAGCTTCGGCGGCTGGTTTAATTGACATCACTGTTTCTCCCATACGTTGGTATCCATCCTATAATCGCAGTTCGGCTCGAAATATTACACAATTTTTTGGGAGGTTTGTCATTTGGGAGAAGGGGAGGGTATCAGATGATGAAAAAATAGATCAGGCTTCAAATACCTGAAGTATTAATGCTCCTCAATATCCTTGAGCACCCTTTCATAAATACGATTACGAATGGTGCAGTAGCCCTCATCATTATCGGCTTTGAGGACACCCAGTAACTCAAGCTGAGCATGACGAGGATTTGCACCAGGAAAAAATTTAATCTTCGCTCCATTTTGGATTTTAGATACATATGGCCGTAACTTATCATCAGCATCAAGCCGTTTTAATAACGGTGGCAAATGATTACGGTCTTCTCGTCGTAAGCGATCAATACTGACATCAACATCAGTCTGGGCAGCCTCTGGCCCGAGGTAACTACATAGGAGTTGTGTGAGGTAGGGCTGACCTTCGGCCCAGTAATAAATGCGCTCGGCCAAGTAAATCTTTTGTTCAAAAGACCACTCCCCTTTACTGACTAATTGATGCACTTGTTCTGACGTAAAATCCCGGAGTCGAATCTGTTGAGCGACATTAAAGGGTGAAATTTTGTCATCATCAATTAAATCTTGTGGATGAAACGCCCCCACTAACCAAAAGGTTAATTGTTTAAGATGAGGTTCAATCTGACGAGAGTTATAAATGTCGCGTAATACACTAAAAAATGTTGTATCCCCTGGAAACTTAATAGCCCCTATTTCATCTAAAACAATAATGATTTGCCCTTTAGATCGAGTTGCTGCCTGTGAAATCTTGCTCAGAAAGTCGCGCCAGTCTGCTCCATTTATTGGTATGTCTAACCCTGTCTCAGAAACGAATTTGTCAAGTTGTCTCAAAATTCGAGAGCATAGGGTAGCATACCAAGCTTGTTCCGAAGATTTATCAAGAGTGGTTGTATCAATATATATCCAAATTACATCCTTTGAGGTCGGGTGATACATCAGATGATTAACAAGACTGGTTTTACCCTGTTGACGAGGTTCAATAATCAACACATAATCCATTTTTTGAAGATGATTAAGAGCAATAGAATCAGCTGTTCGTTCAATATAGACCTCAACATCTTTTTCAGAAAGAGCACCACCAACTTTATACGGTGAGATACTCGATCGAGTTATTGATTGTATCTCTACTATCGAATCATTATCCAGTTTTGCCTGTAACTCTCTGATTTTTTCTTCTATTGTTTGTATCTCAAGAGAAGTTTTAGATGTATTCTCTTGTCCTTGTATTTGTTGTTCTTTTAGCCTTTGTAGACGTACAGAATGATTTAATATCAATCTCTTTAAGGCATCTTTATCTTCTGCCATAGTCCCCTCTTGTTTTCATTTCCTAAGTTTAGTGTTCTATATATTTAGGGCTTTTCTGTAGATGCGATTACGAACAATAAGACGATTCTGGTTATTTACCTTGATGACACCTAAAATTTTCATCAATTTAGTCTGCCAAGGAGGTCCACTAAGATCAAATTCTATAATTGTATTTTCAATTTCAATAAGATGGTCTAGTAAACCTTGATTTTCATCGGCTTTGAGACGCTTTCGTAATGGTACCAAATGCTTCTTGTCGGTGTTGATTAACATCTGAACACTTTGGTCAACATCACTAGGAGTTGCATTCGATATTAGTGACAAGTCTTGACAAAGTCGTTGTGTCAAATATGGTTGACCATCTGTCCAAAAATGAATTCGATCAGCTAGAAGTTTGGCATTTTCTTGTGGCCACCCTCCTTTACTTGTCAATTCTTGTATTTGTATTTGTGTAAAATCTGTTAAATTCACACTGTAACCAACATTAAACGGAAAAGCACCATCATTTTCACATAACTCATCCGGGTCTAAGATACCTACCAAGCAAAAAGTTAATTGTTCTAAATATGGTTCAGACCCACGTTCATTATAGATTTGGCGCAAAATTTCGAAGAAACGCTGTGCACCAGGAAATATTTTGGTTCCCATCTCATCTAATATAATCACGATACGATTATCTGTTATAGCTGCAAATTGAGCTAATTCAATCAAAAATTCATACCACATATTTCCATTTTCAGGCTTAATGGGCCATTGCTTCTCTGAAAGATTTTTGTTGTTAACAATTTTCTTATATAAAGTTTGATACCAATCAAATTCAGAAGGATATCTAAATGGAGATAAGTCAATATAAATAAAAATTATATTATTAAGATTTAGATGATGAATTAAATTATTAATGAAACTTGTCTTGCCTTGTTGACGTGGATGAAAAACAAGAAGATAATTCATATTCAACATTTGAATTGAGGCTAGAAGATCAGCAGAACGTGGGATGTATACATCAGCCTGTTTATAAGTTAATGGGCCACCTGCATGAAATGCCACTGTATTTCGATTAGGAATTTGAGGATTTAAGTGTGCGTTATTTCCTTCCAATAGAATTAATTCTGCTTCTAAATCTTCAATGTTTTTTTGAATATCCTCTATTTCTAAAAGCACTGCAGGGTCAACAGATCGACCATCCAATGCCTCTTGTTCTCGTAGCACTTGTAGACGACGCTCATTATTTTTTATAATTCTTCTTATATTATTCGATTCTTTCACTAGATCCTCTTATGTAAATATCTAGTAATTTGTCCTATCTTTCTTCATAATCCTCGACAAGAATATCCAACATATCATCTAGGGTAGCGACTTTTACCACAACCCGTGGAAATGCTTCAACTGCGAATTTATACTGCGTTTTGGTCCGTTTCAAGATAGATCGTAAATCAACCAATGATTGTAAGGCGTAATCAATCTCACTGATTTTTGGGTTCAATTGACAACGATCTGTTAAGGCTTGTCGTACCGTTTGTAAGGTTCTCACAGTCTGATTATCGGCCATCAATAATGAGATGATTTTTTCAAGTGGAGTTGCTGCTTCCCAATAAGTACCAAGAAAATCATTCTGTTGAAAATTAATGTCGTCAATGATCTCATTTACATCTTCCAGCCTGACCTGTCGGTTTTTTTGGACCCAAGCACTCTCCACTAGTCGATTACACAACCGTTGCACAATATTAGGATGGCCAGAGGTGAAGTTATAAATCCGATCAACTATGGCTGGTTTGCTGATCAACTCAATATCCATTTGTTCAATGGGTTGGCTGATAAGTTGTTGGACAGCAGAGGCATCCATCGGACCAATCAATAGCTCCTTAGCAAAATTAAAGAGTGGACTCTCAGCATCTTTTAGGGCATCACGTAATGTTCTTTCTCCGCTGAGGATAACTTGCACCTGATTGACATTGGCTAAAGCGCGTAAGTGGTTAAAAATGGGCCAGCCCGCTTTTTTGTCCTCAGGGATGAGCTTATCCGCTTCATCAAAAAGCAGCACTAAGGGACGATTACTTGGAGGGGATTGTATCAACTCAGCAAAAGTTCGAGGTGCATTCACTGGTGGGTCTGGTCGCCAACTATACAGCATCGCGTTGAGAAAGTCCTGATACGTTGGTGTAGTTGCACAATCGTGATAGAGGCTACGATACCCAGCGATCGGTAGATTGACCCGATGTAATCGGGTCAGCAATGATGATTTACCGATGCGACGTCCACCAATAAGTGCAAATGAAATATTTCTGGCTTCGGCTAACAATAGTTGAAGCTCCTCTTGACGACCAAAAAACATATTTGAGGTAGTTGGACCGGTAATTACAAACGGTGAAATGGCTGTTTGCTGATCAGCCTGAGCTTGTGCTTCTCCAAACGCTTGGGCATTTTGGATCGCAATGGCTGCTTGATCGGCTAATGAGACTAGAGTCTGTTCATCTTCTTCATCAAAAGCAGCAAACTCTGTACTTTGGATGCTAATAACCCCAAATGTAACATATCCAAATACAATAGGCACCACCATTTCAGAGCGTGTTTCGGGATGGAAGGGTAAGTAATCAGGATCAGAGCGTACATCATCAACCCGTTGAGGACGCCCTGTATTTATGGTCCGTCCCATAATCCCGATTCGTCCTTGGCGACCTTTTTTTATATTAACCTCCACCCCTAGCATCTTTTGTTGCTCCTGAGAAAAAATCTCATGTCGAGAAGTAACAGCCACAACCTTGATAGTTGAACCTTCGACCAAGCGCAGGCTGGCGATATGGGCCTTTGCCCCTTGCAGACCGATCAATTGCCAAGCTTGCTCAGCAATATGGTCAAGAATTTCTCCCAAATCTAAGGTGCTTGACACAATCTGACCAGCATGATACAAAGCTCGTAGAACATCAGCCCGTTTCTTCTCTCGTTGATACCGCAGCACATTATCAATGGCGATAGCTGCCCGATTAGCAAAGGTATTAATGATATTCTTTTCTTCTTCATCAAAGCGATGGGTTTGCCGATAATTAAAAAACATAAACCCTACTGTTTTTAATTTTACTTGAAGAGGGATACCCGCTGATGATATAATACTTTCTCGAATGACAAAGTCTCCCCCCATAATCAGGTCAGTTACAGCGTTATTGGCAAAGTGTGGTTCACCATGACTCATTAGTTTGTGAACAACTGAGTCCTTTGGTAGGGGTTGTTCAATCAGCTTTGTTTTCATAACACCTGTAACGGTTGGGGGGACTAAAAACTGTTGCTTATCTTGATCATACAAATAAAGGACAGCCGCATCAACATCCTCTAAAGCCTCAGCTGATTTGGTCACAACGGCATTTACGACCTCTGGCAAGGTATATTGTACTGTCATTGCTTGCTCAGCTTCTAACAGCCGATTTAGTTGTCTAATACGTTTACGGGCCTTTTCAATTTTGCGCTGATCGCGGAAAAATCCAACGCTTCCCGCTTGTTTTCCTTCAAAATCATAAAGTAAGGATGCGTTAAGCTGACTAGGAATCTTTTCTCCATCTTTATTTTTTGCATCAGTTCGGTCAGAGATTCGCCCATCTTCGCTATTGACCAACAATCTCTTGATTCGTCTAGCTTCAGCATCTTCATAGTAAAATTCAGAGATATCTTTTTGTAAAGCTTCAGCCAAATTATAACCAAATAATGCCTCAGCTTGACGATTAACATTAATCACTTTGTCTTTTTCATTGGCAACAACTATCGCATCAATAGCTCCCCCTAACAATACTTCATCTAAACGTTTCGCATTTTCAAGGGCAATCGCCGCTAAATTGCCTAAACTCTCTAGCAGGCGTAAGGCTTCATCATCAAACACCCTGTTTTCAGTAGTATCCCGAACTGTAATGACTCCCCAAATCTGATCATCCCAGGAAACAGGCGCGCCAGCCACAGCGGTAAATTCATACTCATCATATTCCGACAATCTATCCGCCCAGTTACGATAATCACCAACAAAAAATGGTTCAGTTGTTTGAATAACCTGACCAACAACACTTTTCGCATTAATATCAACCGTCATTCCAACTCGGTATCGTTCAATAGGTGAAGCTGATACTAATTCAGCTCTTTGACTGGACTCATCCAACAAATACAGACCACATCCTTTACATTGCAAAAGATTTTTGCCCTCTTCTACAATCAATCTAACCAATTCCGACGTGTGTTGGCTACTGGTCAAGTTTAAAGAGATTTTATGTAGGGTCTCTAAAGCTCTAGTACGTTTATTAGCCTGGGTAAGGAGTTCAGCCTGATTATATTTCGCTAAACGTTCAATAACGGCCATTAATTTTTTGGCATCAAGCGGGGAGTGAAAATAATAAAAAACTCCAGCCTCCAAAGCCTCAAGCTCAAAATCCTGATCTTGTGATGTAAACATGATTACCTCAAAATCAGAATTGAGCTCTTTTATTTCGGCTAAAAATTTCAGGCTAGGAAATACATTTGTGGTTTCTGATTCTAGGGGAGATAAATCGCCAAGTAGTACAACATCATAATTATGTGGGCGATCATTTAAGCTTTCTAATGCTTGATGTGCTTCGGTTACAGTCTCAATATGGAAGTTCGCAGTTTGGCGTAGATCATCAATCACATTGTTATGCGATTTATGATCAGCCTCTACCCATAAAATTTGTATTTGTTGTGTTTTCACGAGATCAGCCTCATTTCAAACTAATCATTGAAATACAAAAAATTAATACTATAGTGAGGTTAGATAATCAGGTACGATCTTAGATAGGGATTGTTTGGGGGATAAAGTTATAAATTTCTTCGGAAGCAATATTCTCAAAAGTATACCATATTCTTTAAGTTAATTACAACATTTTTCACAAAGTAGCCTCAATTATCGATCTGATATAAAATTTATGAAAGCCATTTCAGTGAGATATTCCTAAAAGGCAACCCATGACAACCTACAAAACCATCATCCACCCTACTACCTACAAAAATACACGGAGCTACCTCCAAGCCCTCAAGGCGGGTGAAACAACGGGACAGTATCTACAACGCCAATTGGCAGACCAAGACCTTTCGCAACTCTCTGTCGAAGCGTTTATCGAGCAACTTGTCCGTACCAAACGGCCTCAGATTTTTGCCGAAAGCGCAGTCTTTGGCGATGGCACAGATTGGAATTTGACGGAGCTATCGATTTTGGGAGATGTTAATATGGCGGTACCAGTTACGGTTTACGACAATGGGCGGCACTCAAATCCAATGGTCCATCAACACCCGTTTCCAGCAACGCTATTATTTACCCCAGGAGCCTTGCTACGAAATGGAAGACGTTATACTCCCGCCGATTGGGATGAGGTGACGAAAGATGGGGCCATCGATTTCGATGGCTACTATCAACTTTATGAGCGACGATTGTTACCGCCATTGTTGTACGCCAATGAACAGGCGGGCAGCAATGGCACCACCGCCTTCATCACCATTCCGGGGCTGGGTTGCGGGCAATTTGCAGGTCGATTTCAGGGGCAGTTGGGTGAGCATCTCAAAAATGTATTGAAGCAACTGTTGGAAAACCACGGCAGTTCGCTGAGCAATGTCAAAGCCATCTATTACGATCCGTACCAAGAGTGTCAAAACGAGCGTTATGAAATCAATGGGATCAGTTTGATGGTTCGCCCCTTGACGGCCCCAGGCAACAGCATCAAATCACAATTATGCCATCCGACGGTTTTTCAGGAAGACGACGACCGTTTTGTGATGTGCGACTTGTTCAGCTTCGTGGCCTGGGATCACGTCTCCTGGCCGGGTAATGATTTTTATGTGGGCTCTCGGGCCACTGATGATGGAGTCAAGGCAGCAGCGACCAATGCAACAGCGGTGATGACCGGCGTTAACGGAGCGTATGATGCGGATCGCTACAAATATCAGCCACCAACTGGCTACCGCACTTGGGACGATGTGATTAAACAAAAGCAACTTCAATTGCAGGTGCAGGACAATTTGCTGGTTTTGCCAGAAAAGCTATAGAAAGGCTCTTTCCTCCACAGATGGACACAGATAAAATCATTTTTAAATTTGGCTCAATACGGAAAGCAAGGAGGTGAAAGAAGCAAGTGGAGAAGAGCAGGAAGCAAAGCCTTGCCACGAGCGCGAACATTGTAAACAAATTCAAAGAAAGCTAAATATAGAGGCAACTTATCCTGAGAAATGCCACGGTGAGGACGGAGCCAGCTGCGGAGCAAGGACCAGAAGCCTTCCAGGGTATTGACGTGAACCTCATAAAAACCATCACCATCTTCATCTCGGGCATACTCACCTTGAGAATGGTTGACAGTTTTGTGAGAATAGCCCCATTGAGTGAGGCGATTGTAGATGTTGTACTCGTCGGTATAGATGAG
>JANQQF010000149.1 GCA_028285035.1 Phycisphaerae bacterium | reverse complement strand
CTCTTTTCTCTTTTTTCTGGGCGTTTTCACCAAGTTGAAACCTGCCCTGTTTGAAGCAACTAGTTGAATCACCCTCTATTTGTACAAAATTATGGTAATAGACTCTACAAACCGAGCAACTCTAACAACTCAACCTCTACATCTCATCATCAATAAAATTCTGAATAATTGTTTGCATCGAGGCATCGGCCTGAAAGCCTAGCTGTTCAGCTTGGTGAGGGGCAAAACGATCCGGCCAACTACCGACAATACGCTGGATGAAAGGATCCGGCTCCCACTGAATTCGATCAACAACTGCTGGTCCGGCAATATCTCGCAGGGCATCGACCATATCCTGGACCGAGACGGACAAACCAGGCAGGGCCATTGCTCGGCTTGGTCCAAATGCCACTGCGGGAAGCTCGGCGATTTGAATAAAACAATTGACGGCCTGTCGAGGTGACATGATCCAAAGACGGGTATCGGGGGTGACCGGGCAACTGGCTGGTTGCCCTTGGAGAGGTTCACGGATGATTGAACTGGCGAAGGTTGAGGTGGCTTTGTTTGGTAACCCTGGGCGAACGACAATCGTGGGTAAGCGCAGGGCGCGACCATCGATAAAACCCTTTCGGCTATAATCATTGACCAGCAACTCATTGATTGCTTTCTGGGTGCCATATGAACTTTGTGGGGTTAAAATTGTCCCATCCTCAATGACCTCTAGCATCTCTCCACCATAAACAGCGGTGGTGCTGGCAAAAATAAAACGAATGGTTTCTGTGCGCTGCCGACAGGCCTCCAAGAGTTGTTGGGTCGCGTGCAGATTAACCTGCATCCCCAATTCGAAATTTTGCTCAGACTCACCACTCAGCACGGCAGCCAGATGGAAAATCACGTCTGTTTTTTCAGTAAGCTGTTGAATGATTTGAGGATGAGTAATATCACCTGTGAGAATTTCCAGCCTGGGATCATCAGGTAAAGAAGCCGCAACACGATCAAAGAGGGTGAGTTTTGTGATATTTGTGCCATTGAGTTGCCCTCGTTTGAGCAATGCTTCGCCTACTTTTCGTCCAAGTAAACCCGCTCCGCCAGTGATGGTAATATGCATTTAGATGCCTCCTATAACCAAAAGCCCCGCTTTGGCTTCAAGTGGGGCTTTGCAAAGTTTATTAATATTGAGAATAAAGATAAAACTTACCCAATCAATTGCTCAAGTGCTTCAATACGTTGCTGTAAAGCAGCGACAGAGGCACTATCACCGCCACCGCCTGTGCTACCAGCTTCAAGCGCAGAAAGACGTTGACTCAAAGGGATTACATTAGCCTGGCGGCGCTGGAAGGTAAGTTTAACGCCAGTGTGTTCAAAGACACCGACTGGATTACGTTGCCAAGTACAGTTACGAACGATAGGGCTGGGCAACGTCAATTCATTGTTGCTATTAAGATCCCAAACCCAAATATCTTCCCCACCACTTTGGAAAGTGTGGCGAACATAACCGCTGGTTGAAGTTTTTTGGGCATTTCCTCGTAGAACTGCTGGGGCATTCTGCCAGTAGCTGCGACTAGGACTTAGACCGATACTAGGACCACCACCGGGGAAACCAAAAATAACCCATACCCCTCGAAGTGGGAGACCGCTCTCATCAACAACTTCAACTTCGTGATGAAGTTCGATACCTGCTTGCTCAATACCAATCAATACATACTCGCCAAATTGAGAAGCAACGGGAATATCGATGCGCATATCCCAAGGGGCCATTGCTGCTGGAATTCGCTGCACTGCTTGATAGTCATACTGGATTTGATTACTCATTTGTTAATCTCCTTCATTGATTGTGATTAATTCTGAATGCATCTGGTATGGCTATCCGCCCATAAGTGATGCACTGTTGAGCCTGTAAAACGCTGATTTTTCTTTAGAAAAGTATTAACCTAATAGTGATTGAATATCACGTTTGAGTTGGTCACCCCACCGAACACCCGTATCCCAGGTGGTTCCAGGGTCTGTGGTTCGGGCAATATCCTTATAACCAACCACGGCTTGTGTCGATAAATTTAATTGTTGCACCAGCCAAGCACAAAGCTGAGCGGTCGCCTTAATTTGTGCCGCATTTGGTGGAATTTGCATAAAACTTCCAGCCAAACAAATGCCAATCGATTCCTGGTCAAAGCTACCTGTGTGTCTCGCGACGACAGTTAATTCATTTGTCATCTGAATTTGGCCTTCTTGGGTAATGAAATAGTGATACCCAATCCCCGGCCAATTTTGTCTATTTACTCGATGTGCCGCAATTCGAGCTGCGCCAATTGCTGGGTTTATATTGGTGTGATGAATAATAAGTTGCTTGATCTGTTGAACATTTCGAGTTGGATATGTAGCCGTGGCGTGGCGAGGTAAGCTGGGAATGATGTTTTGAATTGGCGGCGTCTGTACCGTGGGTTTGGGTTTGGCTGGCTGCGAGGTAGTAGCTTGCCCACTTTGCGACATGTTTTTTAGTCGTTGTTGCAACTCAGCAATTTGTTTGTGCAGTTCTATTAAAGCCTGCTCCATACTCGGATCAACTTCCTCTTCTGGAACTTCAACCGCTGTAAAGGTTGGAGTTGGGCTTGGTGAAGAAGAAGATGTTGCTGCGGTCGAAGTCTGCCCCATATATTGTTGCAGTTGAGCTAATTGCTGAGTTAATGAACCACTTAGATTGATCGTAGTGCCCGGTTCCAATACGGCCACTTGATCTCTCAGTTGGGCAATTTGTTGACGAATCGTTCCGCTCAAAGCGGGAGGTGGGTCTAGGTCTGCTTGTGACCTTTTTGCGGAAATTTGGGTAAATAGATCACTGATCTGCTGCCGAATAGGGACTCGATCGGTTTGAGTAGATTTTGTCTGAACAGTTGATGCTGTACTAACGCCACCTGACAGATGTGCTCGAAGCTGAGCTAGCTGTTGCATAAGAGACCCACTTAAGGTAATAGTGGTGCCTGGTTCTAACACGGCCACTTGATCTCTCAGTTGGGCAATTTGCTGTCGAATGGTTCCGCTCAAAGCGGGTGGTGGGTCTAGGTCTGCTTGTGACCTTTTTGCTACGATTTGACTAAACAAGTCACTAATTTGTTGTTGAACGGGAACTCGGCCAGAAGGTGGTGTCGTAATTGGTCCAGGTACTGGCGTTATCGGTTTTTTGTCAACCTTAATTGGGGCACTTGTAACCTGTGATAATTGATTGCTCAAATAATCTAATTGTTGTCTGAGTGATCCAGTTAAAGAGATCGTCTCATTTGGACGTAGCGTAGCCACTTGATCTCCCAATTGAGTGATCTGTTGTCGAATTGTACCCCCGAGCGGGGTTGGGGTGGGCATCCCAAATTGATGATGTAGGCCAACAATTTGACTAAAGATGCTGCTGATTTGTTGTTGAATGGACTGACCTGTACCGCCAGTCGGTGGCTTTACGGGATCCACGACAACCTCCTTGGGTTTTTCTTTCAATAGCTCATCACAAAACGTTTTGTAAGCTTGATAAGCAGGTTTACGACCTTGTGATGTTGGGTTATTTTGTTGATACAAGCCGTAGGTTTTATGTGGGGAGTCGAAATCTTCAGTGCAGAACCAAATCCCGATGCTAACAGATGGGTCATTGTTGAGTAGATCTAGACAAAGAGGAACGTGCTTGGCTTGAAACGCTTGCTCATCCTGGCTATTATTGTGACTAAACCACCCCATCTCAGAAATATAGAGTAGTTTATCTCGCTTTTCAGCATTTTTAATGACTTGCTTCATTTCATTGATGAAGCGCTGGTACATCTCTCGCACGGCCCGTTCTTGCTGTGCCCAATTACTTTGCCAATTTGGGGTGTAACCCTCTTTGATGTAAATGTGATAGCCCACTCCATCAAATGGAAATGGTGGATTACCGCGTCCCCAACCAAATTGCTGCTTGCCATATTGGTAGGTTTGACGTAGGTAGTTTGCGGCATTGTTTTTGTTGATCTCTAAACCTTGTAATGGTCCAGAAATTAGCTGGACATCTCGAAAGCCTAGCTCAACCTGAACCTTACGATAAATTTGGTCTAGTATGTCCGCAAACCAAGTGGGATGTATCCAGGCTCGATCTTTCCCGTGCCAATCATCAGGCTCGTTGAACGACTCAAAATATTTAACTCTGTCTCGAAAGCGAGTGACGATTTCGCCGAAATTGTTAACATATTTTGCAATCCAGGCCTGGGCTTGGCTACGATGGCCTGTTTGATCTCGAGAACCTCGTAATAGATCACCTGGATCTGGCTTAACCGATTCGTGACCAATTAAACCGTAAACATTCATTCCTCTTTGTACATACTGATTGACAATCGTTTCGTATATCCTGATCCAATTGTTATCCCGAGGATCAGCCCAAGGGCCGAGGACAAAATTGATCCGAACCCAAGCTGCACCTGTGTCTGCAATAACACTTGGATCTCTGAGCCGATCAGCCAATCTTCCCTGCGCACTAACTGGCTGGTTGGCATCAATGCCAATTTTGTGCCCTCTTTGTGGCATAAGTAATTAACTCCCCAAAGATATCCAATAAATCCATTCTCAATATGGGTTACTATTCCATTTTTGATCCCAAAATAGTATGTCAAACACCATAATATTCTGGGCAGTTATGTCAAAACAAACCTTAAAACTGAGATAGACCCACTATACTATAATTATGTATATATATCAAGCGAGCCTAAAAATATTATGGAAAGTTATATTGGGCAAATCTCATATTAAAATCAAAATTCGTCAATCCAGTCATCTAGAGTAAAATAGCCAGTCGTGTCAGGTCAATATAGAAATATCAATAAATTAATCATTGTAATTATTCTGTTGTCTTTAGGGCTATGGCTTCGGGTTCGCTTCATCAACAATGTCAACCTATACCCCGATGAATTTGTCACCCTGTTTGCCATCCAGATGATTAACGAGTCAGGGGCACCGGTGATGCCATCTGGGCTGTTTTATGAACACGGTCTACTTTTTTCATACTTTGGGAGTGTTGCAGCTTGGTTTGGAGCCGCCCCATTGATGGTTCGTTATGTGAGCCTGACCTTAGGCTTGATGACCATTGGTGGGACATTTTTTATTGGACGATCTTGGTTCTCGCCTATGGTCGGATTAATTGCTGCAGCATCGTTAGTCGTTGCCCCTGAAGCGATCCATTGGAGCGGACGGGCTCGGATGTATGCCTTACTCCAACTGTTGGTTGTCTTGACACTATGGTTTGCTTATGAAGGCGCTGTACGTAATCAGGCAAAGTGGCGCTGGTTGGCCTTATTTATATATCTCGGTGCATTGCTAACCCACTTCGTCTCAATAATTCTGGCTCCTCCATTGGCTTTAACCTTGATTGTTCTCATTTGGCTCCAACATCAGTCTCGCTCAACTACGATCACGCCCCTCAAAGATTTCTTAGCTCCCAAACATCTTCTGAAAATTTTACCTGAAATAATAGGGCTTGGAGTCGTGGTTGTTATTGGGTTTCTGGTCAAACGACTAGGGCAGCCAAAAGGAATAGAGCCGCTTGAAGCCGAGAATACGGTTTCTGGTTTAGCCCAGGTTTTCACCATTTACAGCGATTTTTCATTTGCCCCTATCAAAGGCTGGCAGGCCGTTAATCCCTTTTTTTTTAATACTCCCACTTGGCTCTTTGCCCTATTTGCTTTGATTCTGACTGTATATACAGTGTTTCAGATCGTTATCTTGCTCAAAAATCGTTCATCCTCCAGCCAACCTGGTCAAATCAAATCACTTTTCCCCACAATCTTTCTCATCCTAATTCTGCTGTTATCAACCCTTGAAATGATTTTATTTGTTTCACCAGACCGACGCGATGATAAATATCTGTTTATGTTGCTTCCTGTCCTGTTTTTGTTAGGAGCACAAGGGATGATTATCATTGGCCAACTGTTCGCCAGAGTGAGTGAGCGATGGGATCTGGACATACTAGTAAATGCATCCCTCACTAAAAATGTCGTGACAGTCGGGATAATCATTGGAATTATTTTTCTGACTCGCCCTGAATTTGAGCGTCTGTTAGCGAATACAGGGGACGACTATGAAACAGCCTTTGCCTATGTACAGGCACATTGGCAAGAGGGAGATGCGATTTTGAGCGGAACCCCAACGGCTGCGGCACTCTATCTAGGCCGTAATGATTATTACAGTGTGCAACGCCGTGGCGGCTATGATTATCGTATTCTAAACGAAGGCGATCAGGCCGTGGATCGCTGGCTAGGCTCTCCTGCCATTCGCACTGAGGTGGCTTTACAACAAACGCTAGCCAATCAAAATGTGTGGTTGATTTTGGAACGATGGGGGCTGCAAAGTGAATATTATGACTTACCCTTCCAGCAACAGCTGCTGGCTCAAACCGATTATGTGGCTGAGGTTGAAGCGCAAGGGATCTTTGTTTTACAATCTAAGCCCAATCCCCACCCCATTCAATTAGAACCGCAACAGACTGTTGACGCAATTTTAGGCGATCAGGTGCAATTGCAAGGATACACTGTCGAGCCTGATCAGGTTCGACCTGGACAGCCGCTGCGCTTAACCCTCTATTGGCAAGCGTTGAGCCGAATGAGCCACGATTATACGGTGTTTGTTCACTTGCGCACATTGGAAGGGGGCAATGTCGCTCAGGCAGATCATCGCCCCTTGGGAGCCATCTATCCGACCACAATCTGGCCAGTCGGGGAGATCATCCGCGAGAGCAGCGATTTATTTCTCCCAGCTGAGTTATCAGCCGGTAAATATGAGCTTTGGACTGGACTGTACCTGCTTGAAACAGGCGAGCGTTTGATTGTACAAAATGATCAGAGCGGTGAAAATGCCGTTCTGTTGGGGCAAATAACGATTGAGTGATAAACAAGCTAGCGTCACAATAAAATCATCCAGGTTTGAATGGAGCCTGTTAATCCTCCTTATCTTTATCCCTCGCCTCCTTCATTTAAACCAATTTTTCACCCCAGATGAACCACTTTTTCTGACCCACGCCCGCGAGTTTTGGTTGGGCCTCACCACCGGCGATTTTAGCCAGACTCTGGGTATCGGCTATCCAGGGGTCACTGTGGCTGGCTGGAGTGCCCCATTTGTGGCGCTGCTCCCCGATGATTTAGCGGCGTACACAGCCGGTCGAGTCGCAACTGCGTTTGTCACCGGCATTCTACTCTGCCTACTTTATCTATTTGCTAAACGCTTATTGAGGAACGGGTCTGCCTTTATCGGCGTTGCCCTCCTGGCCCTTGATCCCTATACCCTGTCCTATAGTCGTCTGTTGCACATCGCCACGCCATTGGCTTTGTTTATGACCCTAGCCGGTGTAACGTTACTGCTGTGGCTGTGTGAGCGAAAGTTAAGCTGGCTTGTTTGGGCCGGTGTGTTCACAGGATTAGCCTTGCTGACAAAGTCGACCGCCCTACTTCTTGGCCCAATGCTGATGTTACTGGCTTTGGGATGGCTCCTGACAAACCAGATGCCTGAAAATCGTCAGGGATGGTTATCGATAGTCGGAGCGTTTGGCTTGGTGGGGATATTTGCTCTTTTGATATTCTGGTTACTCTGGCCTGCAATGTGGAGCCAGCCAATTGCTGCCCTTGAATTGACCTTCGGCAAACTTTTCACTGATCAAGCTGCAGGAACGGGTAATCTGGGAATGTTTTGGTTTGGACAATTTGTTGAAGACCCTGGCCCAGGTTTCTATCCGGTGGCTTTTGTCCTTAAAGCTACACCGTGGCTGCTAATTGGCTTATTACTCAACCTCTGGTTTCTCATTCGATCTTATGCTGATAAGACTGAGCCTGCCCAGAATGCATTTGCCTTATGGTTATTCGCTATTTGCTATCTGGTGATTATGACAATCGCTTCCAAGAAGTCGGTGCGATATATGCTTCCCGCTTTTCCTGCATTTTATCTACTTGCTGGGATGGCTTTTTTTCAAGGTTGGATGTATCTCAAACAATGGTCATTTTTGACGTGGTTTGATGACCTGAAAATTTCATTTTTTAATGTTCAAGGTCAGGCCAAAACGCTCCTTTTGGTCATTCCGCTGCTGTTGACCTTGTTCTATCACCCATACTATTTCACGTACTACAATCCAGCCCTCCTTGGTTGGCGATGGGCCCCTGAAACATTATTGGTCGGCTGGGGTGAGGGTCTAGACCGAACTACGGCCCACCTGGATCGACAGTTGGAATCGCCAGCCACTGTTTGGTATGAGTGGCTCTTTCCTTTGATGTACCAAGGTCCGATACAACCGGTTGTGCCTCAGGAAAATCTAATTACGGCGGACCAATCTGTTCTCTATATCAATCAAGTTCAACGTGATATTCCCAGCCCCAACATCATTCATTACTTCCAGACTCGTCGCCAACCGGATCACACAGTGCGTTTGGCTGGAATTGACTATGCTTGGGTCTATCCTGGTCCAATTGCTAGCCTTGACCGCCCTGCACCAAGTCCACAGTTTCCTATGACGGGTAACTTTGCAAATGAGATTGATCTCTTAGGTTACAATCTCCATTCTCAACCGCGTTCAGGTGAGTCCCTGATCGTTACCCTGTACTGGCGATCACTTGTCACGCCTGCCTCGGAGCGGTTTGTCTTTCTTCGGTTGCTTGATGAACAAGGCCGTGTTTGGGCCAATAGTGATAGCCCCCCGGTGATGGGATTGTGGCCAGTTGAGCGCTGGCAGCCAAATATGTTGATTGAGGATGCACAAGAATTAGTCATTCCCCCAGGCACCCCCCCTGGGGTATATCGGTTGGAAGTTGGGGTTTATGATCCAACGACAACTCAAGTTTTTTCACCCGTTGATCAAGCTGTTGGCCCTAGCGGCGGCTTACTTGTCGGGGAAATATCGGTTGAGTGGCAAGCGGTGTCAGATCTGGAGCAGATGATAGACTTGCCACACCAACCGAATACCTTACTTGCGCCTACGGTGCGCCTCATTGGACATGACACCATCGCCGCGAGCTTACAGACAGGCGATCTTATGAATTTGAACTTGCTGTGGCAAGATGCAAGCACAATTTTTTCAGGATGGGGATCAGTTCCTCAATATTCAATTGCCTTTATTTGGCGTAATACAAATGGTGTCGAAGTGGGGCGTCAAATAGCTGAGTTTCCAATGGCTCAGGCTGAGTGGGGGCAGGAGGCTGTGCTGCGATCTAAACATGAACTGATTGTCCTACCGACTTTGATGGATGGGACTTATACGGCAGAGATCGCTTTACAAAATGATGCTGGTATTGTTGGCCAGATTGTTCCCTTAGGAACGCTTGATATCACTGCACCACCCCACATCTTTGATTTACCGGCGACCGCCGAATCTTTTGAGGGGCAACGTCTATCAAACCAAATATCTTTGGCGGGATATACGCTTACCCCAATCGACTCGGGCTTGAATCTTCAGCTTTATTGGCAAACAGAAACACCGTTGATGACCCGCTATAAAGTTTTTGTTCAACTTTTAAGTGCGGATAACAGCTTAATCGCCCAATCTGATCGATTTCCTAGTGATGGGCAGCGTCCGACCACGGGGTGGCTGCCTACGGAGATGATTGAGGACTCACATCAATTGATGTTACCTGACGATGTATCTCCAGGCAGTTATCGCGTCATTGCTGGTCTCTACGATCCAGCGACAGGTCAACGGCTTCCGACTCTGAATGAAGCGGGAGAACAAATCGGGGACTTCGTTGTCATAACGGAGGTGTCGCTCCCGTGAGAAACCTGTCAGCCTCGATACAATTTCAGCCTGCGATACTGCTCTGTTGGCTCATCATTGGTGTCTTTGCCGCTTTTTTTATTGCTCTCTCCCTACAGCAACATTATGTTTTTGAAACCAATGGCCTTGATGTTGGCAATGTCGATCAAACGCTCTGGAATACGGCCCAAGGGCGTTTTCTTGAATTTAGCCTGATGCACCCAGTTCGCTCACGCTTGGCTTTACACGTTGAGCCTATCCTGCTCTTTCTTGTTCCATTCTACTGGGTGGGCTTGGGTGGCCCCGAACTGTTGTTAATTGCTCAAGGGCTAATCGTTGCACTTGGGGCTTGGCCCCTTTACCAACTCGCTCAACTTAAGCTGAAATTTTCGACAGAATCGCCCTTGTGGTATCTCATTATTCTGCTAATTATCCCCGTTGCCTACCTACTACTGCCGACGCTTGAGTCTGCTGTTTTTTTCGAATTTCACGCGGTTACCCTAGCCCCTACATTTTTTTTGTTTGCCTTTCTGGCCCTAGAACATGAACAACTGCGCTCCTTCTTCCTTTATATTGGGTTGGCAATGGCTTGTAAGGAGGATATGCCTCTCGTCGCTGCGATGCTAGGTGTTTATATCGGGCTGGGACGGCGACAATGGCGGTTAGCCAGTTGGACGATCTTGGTGAGCATTGTTTGGTTTTTTATTGCCTTCTTTGTTGTCCAACCTCGTTTTGCGGTCGGTGGAAATATTCAATTGGACCGCTATGCTTGGTTGGGGGATGACCCTTTGACAATGCTTCAAATGCTTTTAACCCAACCCAGCCTTGTCTTCAATCATTTATGGACATTAGCCGATTTCCCCAATTACCTCTTCGAACTGTTTTTCCCAACTGCCTTTCTGGCCTTGCTCAACCCCCTCACTTTATTGCCAATACTGCCCACATTGGCGATCAATCTGTTGAGCCAAAATCCTTTTACTTGGCGACTAGAAGATTTTCATTATGGAATGCCGATGGCCCCGTTCTTGTTTATTTCAGTGATCTTTGCCCTGAAACGAATTATGGCGTGGACAGCATCGCAAAATCAACGACAATCACAAACATTGATAGCATTGCTACTACTCCTGCTACTCAGCTTTTCGACGATTTATCACTATCATCGAGGGTATACGCCTCTATCCCGCGCCTATCGCTGGCCGACCATTTCGGCCCATCATCACCAGCTTGCCACTATGCTTGATACCATTCCCCCTGATGCTGCGATATTCACCCAATCCAACCTAGCCCCTCATCTCACTCATCGCCCGACGATTTATACCAACTTTAGCTACTTTACTGATCCTTCATTTGCCGCTGAGCCTATCGATACAGTTATTCTAGATGTAACACAATTTGAAAATATTGGAGGGCTCCATCAATTTCTGCAAGAGATCCTGCTTGACCAGGGAGAATATAAGCTAGTCTCAGCCAAGGATGGCATTCTTCATATGAGTAAGGCCTTGGAGACAGAACCACCCATTGACCTTCCAGACGCATTTTATACCTTTACAAGTGCTGATAATCCTGCGGAAGGGTATTCCACCTCAGTCGATTTTGATAACACAATTCGTTTAACTCACTATCAACTCCACCTTAATCGGCAGGAGGAAATTGAGGTAGAGATCCAGTTAGAAAAGCTACAAACTGAGCCAGATATTTTACCTGTTTTATACTTGCTCGATGAGCAAGGTAATCCGCTCGGCGCAACAACAGATTTACAGCCTGGATTGGTGTGGTCTCCCCTCTCATCTCAATCTGTTGGCACAACCTACCATCTTCATTTTGATACCTTACCCTGGCATACCCGCGATACAGCCAACTATCGATTAGCCTTGGGTATGATACAAGGAGATGACCCCTGGCAAAGTCCTCGCCTGCGGCCAACGCCTCAAACAGAGTTGAGATTGCCTCTTCCTGCCGATGGGACGCTCGTGGAGTTAGCCGAGATTTCTCAAAAGTGGGGGATGCCTGTCATTCACCCTCCCCTTCGTCAATTTGAGGCTCCATTTCTCGCTCACTCAACTGAAGCCAATTTTGGTCATCAGATAAAATTGTTGGGTTATGACCATCTCACAATCTCAAGTGAAGCAGACGCTGATGTTTTATCGATTGAGCTTGCCTGGCAGGCAATAACTGAGCCACAGCGATTGATCCGTTTTGCTCAATTGGTTGGCCCCGATGGGCTGGTCTATGGCCAAAATGACTCGATGCCAGACCAGGGCCAGTATCCAACCCAATTTTGGTTTCCGAATGAAGTTGTCACTGAGCGCGTTCGGTTTCCAATCCAAACAAATCGTCCCCCAGGACAATATAGGTTGCATATTGGTTTGTATGATCTTGATACGGGCGCTCGGCTGTTGCTTGTTGATGGTGGAGATCATATCGAGGTTTCAATTGAGTAATATGGAATCACAGAATGAGACTTGCCCTATTTATTTCCAAAGAGTCCCAAGAAACCCTGAAATTCCTAAAAGTTGCCTGATTTGAAGTGATCCTCATTTTCATAAATTGAAATTTTTTGTTGGAATAAATCAAGCTGCTAAGCAAATCATAAACGGGATAAACTTTGATTGTAGCTAATATCCACAAGAATTCTACAAAAAATGAAAGGTAAAAAATTTTGCTTTGTTTCCTCCTTGATGGGGTAACTTTACCTCTTTTCGATGTTAATAATTCAAGGTATACTGGCTCGGCTGTGTGGGTAAGTTAAAAATGAATTTGGTCAAAACATACATCTGGCCTCTTGTGTGGCTCACAATTTTTGCCACAACATTTACTTGGCGGATACAAAATCTTGATGCTTTTGGTCTGACCAATGATGAAGGGGCTTATCTGATGTGGACCCAACTCCCGTTAGATGGATATCCCTTGTATGAGCAGACCCGCGCCGTGCAACCCCCGCTCTTTTTTGAATGGGTGGGGTTATTTTTACGAGTAGGCGGTCCAACTGTTGAAGTTGGGCGCTGGTCAACCTTAACAAGTTATGTGATTTTGGGGCTGATTACTAGCTGGCTGGCTTATCGAGCCTCAGGCTGGGTTGGGGCGAATATTGTGGCGTTGCTCTTGGGCATTGCTCCGCTAATTTTTCAGATGTCTCGCCTGGTTATGGCTGAAATACCAGCCACAGCTTTAGCCGTTGGCGCACTAGCCCTTATGTTTGTTTACTTGGATCGTAAAGGGGCGGGTTGGCTAGTCGGTTCCGGGATTTTGTTTGGGGCGAGTATGTTGATTAAGGCCCTTAATCCCTTTATAGCCGTACCAATTGGCCTTATCTTATTGTGGGATGCTGATATATTCCGCAATTTTCCCGAACAGTGGTTAAGCTTGCTGGTTAACGGTTTATGGTGGGGAGCCGGTGTCTTTGTCCCGATTATCGTCGTATTACTGGCTTATGACACCTCTGCTTTGATTGATCAGACCATCACATTTCGTGGTGATTTACGATCAGCCATTCCAGGGTCTTGGGCCGAAACTTGGGGCCATTTCTCATTGCTTATTCAGCAACATTGGGGCATCTGGCTTTTAGCAGCGGGGAGCCTGCTTACACTGATTTTACAGATATACGGGCGACATTTTTTCTCTGATGGTCAGCAAACTACTAATGAGAAATCGACGTCACTTGTGCAAGCGGCTTGGTTATATACACTCATTTGGCTAAGCTGGCTGTTGGCAGGAATCGCTTTGTTGGCTTGGCATAGACCGCTATTTTATCATCACTTGTCGGTTTTGTTGGTTCCTGCCGTTTTGCTGTGTGGAAAATTTGTGGCTGATATTATCGCTTTTTGGCGGGGTGAGTTCTTTTCCAATTTAAATGCAGATGATCGGTCTGTAACCTTGAGTCCAATTTCAATGTCACGCCGAATACTCTTTATGTATGGGCCTGTTGGTGGATTATCTTTGCTCTTGCTCTTTTCTCTCTTTCATCTCCCAACAATGGCTGAGACCAATCAGGCCCAGCTTGAGATTGTGACTGGTGGTCGAGAGGCTCAAGCAATGTCCTTTGTTCAGGACATTTCAAACCCCAATGATTTTTTGATGGGGGATAGCCAGTTACTGATTTATATGGCTGAACGTCGCACCCCGCCGCCTTTAGGGGATGTCGCTTTAGTTGCTGTCAAGGCAGGGCGACAAACTTCAGAGCGTATGATTGCCCTCACAGAAGATTATCAGGCATCAGCGGTGGTGCAGTGGAGTTTACGGTTGCCCTGGTTACCCGACTATCTGGCTTGGGTCGAGGAGAATTACTTAGCCCAGCGGGTTTGGGACAATGATCACATTATTTATTATGTGCCCCGGTATCAAAGTGATCAGGCTCTCCCGAATGAACAGGAAACCCGTCTTGGGGAAGACGTTGTTTTTCGTGGCTACGATTTGGATGAACGTTCTGTCAATGCAGGACAAGCTTGGAACCTCAAGCTGTATTGGCAACTTGAGCAGGTCATTGAACAAGATTATACAGTTTTTTTGCAGCTTCTCGATGGTAGTGGTCAGTTGGTGGCAAGCTGGGACAGCCAGCCGCTGGGGGGACATTTTCCCACCAGCCAATGGCCGGCGAATGAGATAATTACAGATGTCATGCGCCTGCCTATTTCCTCCAAGCTTACACCCGGAGACTATCGTTTAATTGCAGGAATGTATTTGTTGGAAACCGGCGAACGGCTCAGATTAGCCGATGGGCAAGACTTTTTAACATTGAGAACGATCACATACGGCGATGAATTTTAAGGTGAGGTCGTGGTTTTTTAGATGTTAAGTAAGCCTTGATTTTTGGAAATCCCATATATTGTGGTATTTTGAGTTTTGGTATACAATATGTAGGGTCTGGTGTCTTTGAAATAACATATTGCACATTAACGCGAGAAAAAACCAAAAAATTTTAGTGTTACAAATTTGCAATCGAATACCTATTTTTGAAAAAGGCACTTTGCAAATTTTAACATTTTTGTTTATAGTGAGCGCATACAATGTCTAATATTGGAGACAGGATGTCTAAGTTTCGGGGTGAAATAAGCCTCTAATAAGAGGCTGAAATTTCTAGTTGCTTTGGAAATAGGCCTATCTTTGCCAAGGTCATCTTGATCAAAGAAAGGTTCGGAAAGCAGATTAATCTGTACAGTACGACAGTGGTCGTTTCACCAATTACTTATGGCGAATATAGCTTTAGAAGAGACCCCAGCTAGACGGCTGGTCAGAACTAAATCTAAGGTCAGCATTCAATGGCGTAAGCTGATCTTACCCTTGGGTATCTTTGTCATCGCTTTGATGCCTCGAATACTCACTTTAGATGCCTTCATCACCGCAGATGAGGATGACCAAATTATGTTCTCCCATCTCTTCCTCAAGTCAGTTTTAGAGGGGGATGTTGCTGGAGCACTTGTTTTAGGTTATCCTGGCGTTCCTACACTTGTCTTAGGCGGTATTGGTGTGGGGCTGCGATATGCGGCCCATTACTCTGGTTTACTCCCTCTCGCTTGGGCGCAAGCAGACTTGATGACAACCCTCACTCAAGTTACTCCCGAATTTGGTCGGTTCAAATATCCTTTAGACTTTTTGCTGTGGGTTCGACTTCCCTTGGCCCTTAGCGCTGCGGCTAGTGTTGTCATTATTTACTACTTGACTCGTCGGTTACTGGGAAAACGAATAGGCGTACTCTTTGCTCTCGTCATCGCCTTCGACCCATTCATTCTTGCCCATACTCGGGTTATTCACGTTGACGCCCCACTTGCCTACTTCATGTTTATCTCATTCTTAGCCTTTGTGCTTTACCTTAGCGAAGGCAACAAACGCTGGTTAATTTTATCAGGCTTATTTGGTGGTTTAGCTGGTTTGAGTAAAACGCCGGCAGTTCTCCTTGGCCCAATCTTAGCAGTTAGCGGGTTGCTGTATGCCTTACTGCCATCGCCCGGACAATCAAAATCAGTTCGCCGCAAGCGACTTGGCTTGGCCTTGGTTGGCTGGGGTGCTGTGGCAGTGGCTGCAATTTTTGCCTTGTGGCCTGCAATGTGGTCCCAACCGCTTTCAGTTGTTCAATCCTTGGTCGGTAACATTCAAAGTGTGAACAGTATTAATCACCCCACAACAGGTATTTTTTGGGGTGAACAACAAAGTGACCAAAATCCGTTATATTACGCCATTGTTTTCCCTTATCACTTGACCCCATTAACAACAATTGGCCTCTTAGCAAGCGTAGTCATGATTGCTGTCGGGGTTGGGACACGTATTCGATTGCTGGCGGGTCCGATTGGTCAAAGTTACAAGTGGCTTTTGCGTCAATTGCCACTAGCGATGGGCTTGGTCGTTTATATTGTTGTCTTTATTTTGCCTGTATCGGCGATTTCTCGGCGCGGTGATCGTTACATATTACCAGTATTTTTTGCAGCGAGTTTGTTAGCTGTTTTGGCTTTATGGTGGTTAGTCACGCTTATAAAACAGTTCCTGCCCCAATGGCTCAAGCGTTTCCGATTAGGACCAACCCGACTGGTTGGCAGTGCAATTTTCCTGCAAATCTTTTTGATTTTGCTCTATCATCCCTACTATCTCTCTTACTACAACCCCTTGATGGGAGGCGGAAGTACCGCGCCCTATCAACTGAATGTTGGTTGGGGAGAGGGGCTTGATCAAGCGGCTAACTATTTGAATAATATTACAGCAGGGGCAGAAAAACCTCTTGTTGCCTCCTGGTACAGTGCTCAATTTTCACCTTATTATGATGGCCCAACACTAGATTTGTCAGATCAAAGTTCGGCCTTGACCGGTGAGTATACCGTCTTCTACATCAACCAAGTTCAACGTGGGTTCCCCAGTGGTGAGATATTAGAGTATTTCCAACAGCGTGAGCCGTTACACGTGGTTGAACTCGGTGGCATAGATTATGCCTGGATTTATGAAGGGCCGGTTGTTAGCCAAGAGGTTCCACAGGATTATGCCTTCCCCACAGAGCATATCTTTGGCGGGGGCGCCCGTTTAGTTGGCCTGGATACTAAAGAGTTCACCTTTCCAGCCGATATATACTCCCACTCAATGGCTGCAGATGATACAGATAATTTGGGAACAGCTTATACGGATGCTCGATATGGCTTGCCTGTGACCCTATATTGGGAGACGTTAGCTCAAATTAATGGTGAGCACAACGTGTATATTCGCTTAGTTGATGATAATGGTCATATCTGGGGCCAAGTCGATCGATTAATTTTGGCGGGTCTGTGGCGACCTGATCGATGGCGCTCTGGCTATTTCCTTCGTGATGAATATCGCCTTCCGATTGACCCGGCTACCCCACCTGGAACGTACCATTTCGAAGTCGGGATGTATGATTTCATCACCGGACAGAGTTATGGTGTAGCTAAGAATATTGGTGAAGTTAAGCTGCTCCCTCCAGAAAACCTACCTGAGATTGATACCCTAGATTTAGAGCAAAAGCTTTGGATAGCAATTAATGATGCCCTGACAATGATCGGGCACGAATTCCGTGATATTAGCGCTACCCCAGGTACGGAAGTTGGTGGAAAGATTTTTTGGGAAGCGACTGACACAATTGAGCTTGATTACAAAATTCAATTTTCATTACTAGCACCAGATCGTAAGCAATATGTTGTTGCTGAGCTACCTCTCTCTTCAATGTATCCGTCCTCTACCTGGCGTAGAGGAGAGATGGTTGGAACAGCATATCGTTTCCGTATTCCTGCGTTAGCGCCGGCTGGTGACTATGCATTCTCTGGTAGTATTATTGATCCTCAAACAAGTGAGCCTGTTGGACCAGCGATACATCTGAGTAATTTCGTGGTCGAAGCTGTTGAACGTAATTTTGAATTGCCCAAAAATGTAACACCGGTTTCGGCCTTCATTGGTGATGAAATAGAGTTAGTTGGTTACAACCTTGTAGACCATACCGTTGCCCCCGAAGACACATTTGGTGTTACGCTATATTGGCGTAGTCTCAAGCCGATCGACACAAACTATACCGTTTTCGTCCATGCGGTTGGTCCAGACAAGATTATGCGTGGACAGTGGGACAGTATGCCAGGACAAGGTACTACCCCGACCAGTGGCTGGGTCCCTGGCGAGATAATTGAGGACCACTTTGAGGTTCCAATGGCTAAAGACGCTCCTGCCTGGAAGTTTGACATTTTTGTTGGAATGTATGATGCATTTACCGGAGAACGTTTGATCCTGGAGAGTCAGAATGCACCTATTTCTGATAATCGGGTCTGGGTGACGCGAGTTCAGGTAGTTGACCCATAGACAACCTTTGTCGCGAGGGTAGCAGCAAAATCAATCGCTTGGCCACCTGTTAGTAACAAACGTAACGAGTTACTAGGCTTACTAAGCAATTACTGAAACCGTCAAACATTTCCCCACCGCCTGTGTAGCTTGACCATATTGAACTTGTGGTGTGCCAGCTACGCAGGGGCAAGTGTGGACCGTGGTGATTTCCAGTAGGAGTCATTTTAGACAAGGTCTTTGATAAACAATTCATGTAATTGGACCCTCACATTTTGTCAGACCAGCGGCAAAACACTTGAAGATGCTGTTTTCCTTATCCAATTTAGCTGGTAAATCTTCCCAGGGGTTCCCATTCACCCGATCCAATAAGCCACAGCAACAAGTCGATGCGTTTTTTAATTCATTGCCCGTGTATATACCCGTTGTTGCTTGCAAACTCGGACATAGTTTTGCTATAGTTTCTCAACTACTCTGTGCCTTATCATGGTATACATTCTCGCTAATCACTGTCTTCCTCAAAATTTTGCCAAATACTAATAGAACCTAATCAAGATTTTGGATTCTGGTTATGTACAAACAGTCAATTTATAAACTCCTAATCCTGGCGCTGATTCTGACAGTAGCTTCCTTTTTCAACTTCTACCAAATCGGTCAGGTTCCGCCGGGCCTTTTCGCCGACGAGGCCACCCACGCTCTTGATGCTTTGGATACACTTGACGGACATCTTACCCTTTATTCTCCGAATGAGGGCAGTACCGGTGCGTTATGGCGATACTTGCTGGCCCTACATTTTGCGATTTTTGGAGCTACGATTTTCTCCCTGCGTGTCTTTGCTAGTTTGGTTGGCCTCGTCAGCGTGTGGGTGACCTATCTGCTGGTACGAGAACTGAACCTTACCCCCTTGGGCAACGTTAATCAAACTACTGAGCGGGGATGGCGTGAAATAATAGCTGTTATAGCTGCCCTACTGTTGACGGTTTCATATTGGCACGTAGATCTGAGCCGAATTGCATTTTCAGCAGTGTTAATGCTGCTCATTCAAAATGTAACCTTCTTCTTTTTGTGGCGGGCGGTTGCTTCCGGTCGGCAACACTGGTTTATACTATTTGGCCTAGGAGTGGGCTTGTTGGCATATAATTATTTACCAGGCAAACTCGTACCAGTGATGTTGGTGCTCTTCTTTTTGCTCAACTGGCTTGCTGTTCAACGTGAGTCCCTCTTAGTTAAATTCTTTCTTCCATTGCTGGTCGCTGCAGGTTTGGCGTTGCTGGTTGCATTACCCATTATTTTGTTTGTCGTTTTCAATTATCAGATGCTTCTGGAACGGGCGGCTGTACCAACAGCTGGGGCAGTAGCTTCATTATCTCCGTTGCAAGGGATAATGGCGAATTTGAGTGCCTTTGGTCTGTGGCCGCCGCACTGGTTGTCTGGACGTTTTTTCCTGGGGCCAGTGCTAACCACCTGCTTTGTGGTGGGTGTTGGGGTTAGTCTAGTGCGTTTCAATCGCCCCGCATATCTCTTTTTAGTGGTTGGGTGGTTGGTAATGTTGTTGCCTGGAGCATTGGCTCCAGAAGGTGCTATCCCGCATACTCGACGGGCCATTGGCTCTGTGACGGCTACCTATGCTCTTGTTGCGTTGGGGCTAACCGCGCTGGTATATGGAATATTTTGGCTAGCGCAAAGATTATTGCATCTCCGAGATAATGAGCCTAGAACGGCCATTATTCCACTTGTTCTGTCGTTTTTAGCAGGGGGGACTCTGGTCATTTGGACCGGAACGTCCACTTTCTATCGTTATTTTGAGGAGTGGGGCAAGAGCAATGAGGCCAAATTGACATTCCACGTTTATGACCTGGAGTTGGCCGATATAATGGCGCGAGAGTCCGGTGTGGAAACTGTCTATTTGTTGCCACTCGACTCCGCCGCTGGTATCGTCAATCCGTTGCTTGACAGCATCACTTTCGTATACAGAGGACAGGCATCGTATGATTTTTTGCCCGATGATGAGGAGACGATGCTAGCCCGATTGTCGGAACTAACATCAAACAAGAAAATTGTTCGATTATTACGTTGGAATGTGACCAAGCACACTGGTGCTGATCCCAAAAAAGTAGCCCATTATTACCTAGAAAAATGGGGACATCAGACGGGAACAGAGTCACACACCTATTTTGATATTGACACCTATAAACTATCTAATGCTGCCGATGCATTTTCTCCGCCTGAACTGGTATCGGCCCAGATTGATTTTGAACGCCATATGATGTTAGTTGATTACGCTTTTGGCCCTTCAATCTCGCCCAGCACACCCTCAGAAAACCTTCAGGATGATGTCTCACTCCAACCAGATAGACAAATTGATAGTTCTTCAGTTCCGGCTGGTCATTCACTCTGGATTGAAACAACTTGGGGTAAAATTAGCGATGCCCCTGTTGATTATCAGACAGGGTTTTGGTTGGAAGACCAGGCCGGACACGTGGTAGGTCGGGTGGATAGCCCTCTTATCAGTAACATTTGGCATCAGGGTACAAGTCAGTGGCCTGTGGATTCCGAGGAGCGATCTTATCATTTCCTGCAAATAGACCCAACTGCCCCGCCGGGTGTTTATCGATTAAAGACGGTACTTTACACTGCTGACAACTCGGCGACGGAGCGGGGTGGACGACGATTGGCCCCATCATTGTCCGATGTTGGGGCCGATCTGGCGGTAACGCTGGGGCAGGTTACGGTACTGCCCCAGCTAACCCCGCCCGACCCGGTCACTTTATCTATTCCTCAACGGCTTGATCTGGATTTGGGTGAGGGCCTCCATCTTTTAGGATTTGACCCTGGGTTTATCGGGGGACTGCGTCCCGGCGATCGAGTCACGCTCAATTTGTGGTGGCGCACTACACAGCCACTATCGCAGAATCTGGCAGTGGCGATGGGTATGGGTAACGATGAGAAAACATGGTCGCTCAGTCAGATACAGCCTTTAGGAGGAAACGATTACCCAACTTCAACTTGGGAGAATGGGGTCGTGGTACAAACTTTTGTAGACCTGCGTTTGCCTGCCGATGTGGATACTGGGGAGTACAATCTGGGTTTACGTCTGTTGGACGTAGACAATGGTGCTTCTTTGGCCGACCGTTTGTTGGGCCAGGTACAAGTGATTGGGCGGCCTCGTAGTTTTGAGATACCATTACTCGAACATAAAATTGGAGCTGATTTTGGCAATCAGATAACCTTATTGGGATACGACATTGATCTGTCGCAAGCTGAGGTATCGGGGACAATTCAGTTAATACTTTATTGGCAGGCTCAATCCGAGATGGATACAGGCTACAAAGTCTTTGTTCATTTACTGGATGAGTCTGGACAAATTGTAACCCAAGTTGATCGTGAGCCTCAAGCGGGCGAAGCACCAACAACTGGTTGGCTATCAGGTGAGGTGGTTGCCGATGCCATCGATTTGCTTGCTGATGAAAAATTGCTCCAGGTTTCCAGTATCGCCATTGGCTTGTATAATTCGCAGAATGGCGAACGGATACTAGTAGTTGATCCGGCAAGTGAACGAGTTGTTATCACGCCCCAGATCCTACAGGCTCATACAGAGTGACTTTTCCTGATCGCAGAACAAGACAATAAAGGACTTTCTGGCGTAGATCCCAGCTAACTTACGCAGGACACTTAAACACTTCACAATCGATATTTGGAAGGTTATCTTCAACTACCTAAGGAATATATTGCGGCTCATGATGACCTTATGGCTCGCCTGGCTATTGACCATTTTCCTGTGGCCCGGTACTTAACCACTATTTCTTAAGTTGGGCCATTTATTTTTTGAGCACTGTAAATGAAACAATCTAAATCTTCTATACGTGATTGGCTACTGAGGTTTGGTCTTGTTCTTTTTGGAACATTCGTTGCTTTAATCATTTTAGAGGTCGCTGTCCGGCAGTTCCTCCCCCCGCCCTATTCGGAAGATAATGGGAATTTGTGGGGGTGTGACCGCCAGCTTGGTTGGCGAGGTAAACAGAATACAACCCAAGTGGTTAATACCCAAGGCTACGTACATGAAGTTGTGCGGAATTCTGTGGGAATGCATGACGGAGAACATCAACGTCAAAAACCGGAGAATGTGTTTAGAATTTTGGTCATTGGTGACTCTTTTGTAGAGGCCCGACACGTGGTTGAGGCAGAAACTAGCCACAGTGTGTTGGAAGCCTATCTGAATTCACAATCTTCAGCCCTACAGTTTGAGGTGATCAGTGCTGGAGCAAGTGCGTGGGGACCGGCTCAAGCGCTGATGTATTATAGAACAGAGGGGAAGTTTTTCGAACCGGATTTAGTCTTGGCCTACTGGTATCCGGCAAATGATCTTAGTGATGTGCTCCCCGACCATAGAATGACCTTTAACGGCGTCAATTGCTATGCTCCTTATTTTGTGATTTGTGAAGATGGACAAGCAGATCTGACGCCATGGTTCTCTACCCCAAGTGTCTCTCCTGCCTACAAAAACTGTTCGTATGGCAAAAAACTGTGGTCCCATTTTTTGAGTAATCTCTATATACGATCAAGATTATTTCAACAAATTGAACCGTTCTTTGTGCAAAATCAAGCTAAGATAGAGTACGGTTTTGACTTCTCCCCCTGGGTGGAAAACAACGCTGATGATGTTTTGGATTATGCGTATGAGGTCACCCAGGCAATCTACCGCCAATTAGCCGAAGAGGTAGCCCAACAAGGTGCCCAAACTGGATTGGTGATTGTTCCGTTGAAGCAAGCACTTTATTTTGAATTGGGCGAGCCCTATCAGAGTTTATTGGAAGAGGATTATCCAGGCCTGAGAGATAAAGCGAACCCGAGACTGCCTAACGAGCGAATTATCCAAGCTTTGCAAGATGACAACATCCTCATTCTTGATCTACAACCAGCATTTTCAGACCACTTAAAGAGTGGTGGGGGAGTGTTATACTGGGATGTTGACTCTCATTGGAATGTGCCAGGGAATCGCTTTGCAGGTGAACGAATTGCAGAGTGGCTCATTGCGAGTCAGTCTGTACCGATTGATCAATAAGTCGTATCATTATGGGGAGATTGTAATATCCCCAAGCCACAAAAAATTGTCCCCAATTTGCCCAACGCCTTGGGTGATTTTTAATCGTTCTAATGTTTCCGCTTGATACAAGCCAATGATAAGTGAATATTGGCCTGGTGGTGTGTCTGGATTGATCTCCAGCCGAAATTGCCCCACACTATTTTGGCTGGCTCTCCAAACCGTGGTTGGCAGGCGACAGGCGGGCATATCATCCTGTTGCGCCCACAAAGTTGCTCCATCAGTCAAATGCGCAAAGGCCCGATAGTTCTCTTTCGGAGGATTTATGGCACTCCAATAAAGATTGAGGTGCAAGGTATCACTAGGGGATAATGTTGGATTCTCAAGATCGTATCCGATGAATCGGATATCAGTTCCAAATGAGGTACCGACGAGGTGAGTTGGTACTGCTTGCTGACTAAATTTTTGTGGGGTCGCTTGTTTGTCAAAATTTTCCTCAAATGCCTCACTGGTAAATATGTCTGAGTTTACTGCTGAAGTCTGAGTAAAAATGTCGAGACGTGTCTCTCCTTCTCGCTCAATGTGCCCCACTTTTTGATATGTATCGACATTGAAATCTTTTGGGATATCCGTTGTTCGCACAAAAATATAGGCTGGAGTTTCATAACACGACCGAGCTTCCCCGAAGTTGTACCAAATCGGTACGATGAAATCTTCGTTGACACTACGGAAATCACCTGGAAACTCCCCCTGCGATCGTAATGCCCCAATAGCTTTCCAGCCCTCTTTTTTCGGATACCCAAAATATTCGCGGGGCTTTGGCAAATCATCATAAGCCCATTCCCACATTGATCCATCCCATTGATTACGGAGTTTTGTGAGACTTGATTCGGTTTGTAGAAAAATGGTCGCTTCATAAATGATGATGGGCACTGAAATCAAAATAAATATTGAAATTAGGAGGGGCTGAAGGGATCTTTGGCCAATTTGTAACCTGAGTATCCATTGCCAGCCCAACCCAGCCAGTAACAGTGCGCCTTGATACAAAATGTAAAGATGGGTGCGGGGATCATCCACGAGAAAAACATAGCCAACAAGTGGTGCCCCGAAAAGTAATAGACCAATCTTGATTTCGGTGGTGGTTGCCTTGAGAAAAAGCAAAAGCCCCAAGACTCCCCAAGGAATCACGGCTAGATTGATGGCTGATATTTGCCACAAGTCTGGCCAGATTATCGTGGAGATAGATAACACAGTGGTTCCAATGATGCCCCATTGCGAAGCACCCTGCTCCTTGAGTAATGACCAAATGATAAAACCAATCAATCCCAAGATGGTAATAAAAAGATAAAAATGGGAGCTGTAATCTTTATCCAGGCGCTGGAGTAAATCGAGGTTGTTGTAAAGTAAACCCGGCTTTACGCGAGACTCGGTCAGATAGGCGGTCGTATTGGCAAACTCTGGGTCGAGGACATACGGGACATAAAAGCTGGCCAATAGCCCAAGAAAAATTAGTCCACTTGAGAAGGCTGATAAACGTAATGAGGGGCGCTTTTGTGTGAGTGCCAACCAGCCGACAAAGCCAGCGGCGGGCAAAAGAAGTAAGGCGTCGAAATGTGCCAGTAAGGAGACAGCTAAAAGAATCGCGGCAATAAATAGCTGGTGGGCTTGTCGCCATTGCCAGCCAACATAACCACAATAAATGGCTAATGGTCCCATAAAAAAGATTAAAGCTTGATATTGAACCATTCGGCCAAAGCCAATAGCATAACCATTGATGGCCCAAAGTAAAGCGGCGATGAGTCCAGCTTGCCAGCCAAACCAGCGTCGTCCGATGACAAAGAGAGTTAATGCACTGAGGATGCTACTGAGAGCAAAGGGAAAGCGAGCCATAAACTCGGTGATTTGATCGGTGACCAGCCAAAACGCAATGGGCAGAAGCATTTGAGCTGGCCCTTTTCGATGTAAGAAGATGGCGTAATCTTCACCTTGCAGCAGGCGGACGCCCAACATCAACGCTTCTGCCTCATCCTCGTGAAACTCGGCGTAGCCAAGGTGAGGTAGTCGCAGAATTATAGCCAGTAGGACAATCAAAAGAAGCCAAGGAAGATAGATTTTTTCTGTGGTCAGTGGCTGACTTGTTGAGCTTACCGATCTAAATTGAGGTGAGATCAAGCCGAGGATCGTAATAGAATTGAGAATGATAAGCAGGGATTGTAGATTAAATGGTCCTGGTAGATAAACCGCCCCCAGTCCTCCCAGCACTGTGAGGGCCAATGATAAGCCGATGGTAACCAAAGTTCGGTCCAATTGACTATTTAAGGCTGCAGCCCAGCCCCAGCCTGGTAAAATGGCTAACAAAAGGAGGGCAGCCAAGTAACGCCAATCTGCGGGAGCATCCAAAAAAATGAGGCTGTTGGCAAAGATGAGCAACAGCCAGGGTAATATTTTTGGAGTATAAACTCGTTGGTAGAGTTTCGATGGATGAGTGAATATTTGCGACATTAATTTGGTATGACCAGCGTGCGTTCTGGAAATTCGAGCTACTCTAAATCAGATCAATGTGCTTTGCAAATTGCAGAGGAGGTAAGAACAGGAGGCTAGGAATCAAAAATGGGGACAATATCTGCCCCCATTTTATAAACGATTAAGTTAGGGTTGAAGCTTACTGATCGTAGAATGCAGCAATACCCGCGACGACAGCGTGAATTTGCTCATCACTTAATTCAGGGTAAATCGGAATAGCCAAGGTTTCATTAGCTGCTTTCTCACTTTCAGGGAAATCACCTGCTTTGTAGCCCCATTCTTCAAAACACTCTTGGATATGGAGCGGCACAGGATAGTAAACTTCGTTGCCGATGTTTCGCTCTTTCAAGAAGTCGCGCATCTCGTCACGGCCGTGGCTGAGACGTAGAATGTATTGGTTGTAAATATGGCGATGTCCTTCATATGGATTTACATCGGCTTCGGTGCGTTGCGTGTATTGACCTGTTTCACTGGACTCGTATGGCAGGGTGATGATTGGCTGTCCATCGTGTTCTTTCTCGGTGAGGCCAGTTTCAGTGAACAATTTGTGATACATCGCTGCATTGCGCTGGCGTCCGGCTGTCCAGCTATCGAGATGCTTCAGTTTGATTTGAACCACAGCCGCTTGAATGGCATCGATGCGGAAGTTAGCACCCACAAACTTATGGTAATACTTGGGCTTCCCCCCGTGTACTCGCAAGATCTTCATATACTCTGCCAATTCAGGATCATTGGTGCTAACTGCGCCGCCATCCCCGAAGGCTCCCAGATTTTTCGAAGGAAAGAATGAGAAACAGCCGATGTGGCCCATACTTCCAGCACGTTTGCCTTTGTACTCAGCCCCAATCGCTTGAGCTGCATCTTCTATGACATACAAATTGTGTCGATTGGCGATATCCATAATCGCGTCCATATCAACACATTGCCCATACAATTGGACAGGCATAATTGCCTTCGTTTTTGGTGTGATTTTTGCTTCGATTTGGCTAGGGTCAACGTTGTAGGTTTTTGGATCAATATCAACAAAGACCGCTTTTCCGCCCAGACGATAGATGGAGCCAGCCGTAGCAAAGAACGTGTAAGGGGTGGTGATGACTTCATCACCGGGCTGAAAATCAATTCCCATCAACGCCAGCAAAAGGGCATCCGTGCCTGATGAAACGCCTAAGGCGAATTCACTGTGGCAGTATGGGGCTAAATCTTTTTCCATGGCATCGACACGCGGTCCAAGAATAAAGTATTGAGAATCACAAATTTCATTGATCGCAGTTTGTATTTCTTCTTTGATCGGTGCATATTGAGGTTTCAAATCGAGTAAAGGTACAGTAACCATTGTATTTCTCCTTAAAATTAAACAATTTTAATGATTAAGAGGTTTTTATAGTTTATGGAACATATTATTTACTTAGCCGTGGGTGCCAACATCGGGGACCGACAGGCTAATTTAAAGTCTGCTGTGAGTGCGTTGCCTCCCAAGGTGACAGTTGAGGCCGTTTCAAATGTATATGAGACAGCCCCAGCGTACGTGCTGGATCAACCGACTTTTTTGAATATCGCCTTGAAGGGGCGCACTGATTTATCACCAGAGGCATTATTATCTTATTTAAAGAACATTGAGAATAAATTGGGGCGTCAAAAGACAATACGATTTGGACCACGCGCTATTGATTTGGATATCATTTTTTTTGATGATCTCGTTTTTGAAACGCCTGACCTTCAGATACCCCATATTCGTATGCATGAACGAGATTTTGTCTTACGCCCCCTCGCTGACGTTGCTGAGGATGTGCTTCATCCAACGTTGAAGAAAAGTGTGGGTGAGTTACTCGTAGCGTTACCTCCTTCGGAAGGCATTTTGACCATAATGGAATGGGATACGTTATAAAATAAGTCTACCATATAATAGCTTAATGTGAACTTGGTGGGGAAATTTTTTAGGAGAGCGGCCGAACAATAGCATCTGTCATCTTTGCCACTCGGCTCATTGCTTTGACATTGTGAACGCGGACGATATCGGCTCCCTTTGCGATGCCAATGGCGATGGTTGCTGCTGTGCCTTCTACCCGATCATTCGGGGGTAAATCGAGGGTGTAGCCGATAAATGATTTATTAGAGGTCCCCAATAGCATTGGATATCCTAGAATTTGAAGACGATCCAAATTGTTGAGCAGCTCTAGATTTTGCTCAATTGTTTTGCCAAATCCGATCCCAGGATCAATCATAATATTTTTATCGGGAACGCCTGCCGCTTTTGCCAGATCGATACTTTCCTGCAATTCAGAAATCACATCTTCAACTAAATTATCGTACTCTGTGCCGATGTAACGCCCACCCAATCGCTCCTCTTGAATTGCATTGCGAGGTTTACTCCGATTATGCATTAAAACAATGGGGACATCTCGCTCAGCACAAACTTTACCCATGTCTGGGTCCATTTGTAGTCCCCAGACATCATTAACAAAGTGAGCCCCTGCCTCAAGCGCGGCTAAAGCAACGCTGCCTTTGTAGGTATCGATTGAAATAGGCAGATCAAATTCATTTGTTAGTCGCTCCAAAACTGGCAGAACCCGGGCGATCTCTTGGTCCGCTTCAACGGGGGCTGCCCCAGGACGCGTGCTTTCGCCTCCTACGTCCAGAATATCGACTCCTGCCTCAGCAAAGCTTCTCGCCTGTTCAACGGCTGCGTCAATCCAATAGGTGCCGTGAATGAGTCCATCACCAGAGAAGCTATCTGGTGTGACATTGACGATGCCCATGATATATGTTTTTGTGCCCCACTTGAAGTGGGTTGGTCCAATCTGAATGGCTTTATGTTTCATTGTATATCACTAAATGGTAAGAAAATTTGGTATAGAACATTGTATGAAACAATATCATTCATAAATTTGTCTTCTGTACCATTCCAGCCTCCAACCGCATATATCTGCGTGTCTATCACTGTTAGCCCAAAATTTCGCCAGCGATGCGTAGCCGGAATTTCAAATTGAGTCCATTTATCGGCTGTTGGATCATACTTTTCATTGTACTCAAGTGCTTGATTCCAACCCCCACCGACCGCAAAAATCTCATCGTTTAGATTGATTATTCCGATCCCACCCCGTTTTTCTAACATAGGGGCTTTTTCGGTCCAGGTTGATGTTTCCGGATCAAATAAATATGCCTGGTTTGAGGCCTCAACCCCGTTGTACCCACCAACCAAAAAGATCTCCTTGCCTAAGGAGACTGCTCCCATATACCCATTTGGCATTGGAAGAGTTGTTTCCAAAGTGCGCCACTCATCTTGGCTGATATCATATACAAAAATGGTATCAGTGAATGTCTGACCATCTCTCCCCCCAAATAAATATAATTTTTCTTTGTGGAGGGCCAACCCATAACCACAACGTACATTAGGTAATTGGGGGCCTGTAATCCAGGTTTCGGAGGTTGGTAAGTAGATTTCAAAAATATTGGAGGCGGCATTATCATTTGTGCAACCGCCCGGAACATAAATTTTGTCATCCACGGTAATTGCTTGAATATCTGTAACCGGGGTTGGCTTGCCACCACCTTCAGTCCAACTATCTGTAGCCGGGTCATATATTTCCACAAACCGCGTCGCACTATTGCTGCTTTTTACCCCACCGATGGCATATAATTTCCCCTCATAGGCTGCGAGACCCAACCCCGCCCGACTCAGCGTCATTGGCTTGCGAGCCATCCAGGTATTTGCATTCGCGCCTGTGCCAAGAAGAGGATCGGGAGTCTCAGGTTGATTATATAACAATTGTTGATCGGTTTGAGAGATAACAACCGGGATATACGGGGTTTCAGATAATACTGGTTGTGTTGAAAAAGGTAGGAGAAGAAGCGCTAGAGCAAAAATAATTGCTATGGACAAATAAATTTGTTGCCACCTCTTTAAGGGAGAGGGCGTCTGTGTAGGCAGTAGGAACGTTTTTGCAGTTGATTGAGGAGACTCTGCGCTTTTATTTGTACCATTACTCTCGGCAACGGTAACCCAGCCCTCTTGAATAGCCCGCATTGAGGCTTCGGTCCGAGATTGTACCCCCAATTTTTCAAAGATATTCCGCATATGAACTTTGACGGTATTGATGCTAATGACCAATTCCTTGGCGATTTGTTGGTTGCTCGCACCTGTGGCAACCATCTGTACCACTTGAAGTTCGCGTTCACTTAGCGGATTGGTGTTTTCCTGTTCTGTCACAAATAGCTTTCCTGCGCTACACAAATTTAAATTGCGTGAATTCTACGCTCGATTCCTTACTTAAGTGTTTGGTAGTTTATTTTTGAGAAAAACCGCCAAACCTTGAGGTGTCACAGTTTCTTTCCTCTAATTTTAAACTGTGACACACTTAACAATCTTGTCCTAAATTATTCCATAGAATAATCCCCAAAGCAAAACCCTTTTTCTACCCATAACCTCAGTAACCACTAAATTTCTTGATTTGACGAATCGCTTCACCTGAGATAGAATGCTTCTTTGCAAATAAAGGTGCGAATTTAATGGTCTTCACCCTTCAACCGATATGCTGGGGGGTGAATTTTAGTTCGGTGTAATGAGAAATTTACTGTAATCATGTTTGAAACTCTACAAGATCGACTCCAAGGTGTTTTTGACCAATTATCTCGCAGAGGCCGTTTATCTGAGGAAGATGTAGACAAGGCTCTGCGTGAAGTTCGCTTGGCCTTACTTGAAGCTGATGTCAACTTCAAAGTAGTTAAGTCCTTTATCAAGCGTATTCGTGAACGAGCCGTAGGTATTGAGGTTAGTAAGAATATTTCGCCGGCTCAACAAGTTATCAAAATTGTTCACGAAGAATTGCTTGAAACACTTGGGCAATCTGCGCCCCTGGACTTGGGTGGAGCTTCTCCCCACGTGGTTATGATGGTAGGATTACAAGGGTCTGGGAAGACGACGACATCTGCTAAATTAGCGCTGAACCTTAGAAAATCGAAGCATCGCCCTTTACTAGTGGCAGCAGATACTCGCCGACCGGCGGCCATTGAGCAGCTTAAAGTTTTGGGACGTGAGTTGGATATCCCTGTTTATGCCGAGGATCCATCTGTTTCGCCGCCACAAATTTGTAAGAATGCCATTGCTCACGCGAAGTCTGGGGCCTACAACATCGTTATTTTGGATACTGCTGGTCGTTTGCAGATTGACGATGAGTTGATGGAAGAGTTGAGCCAGATTAAGACAAACACCGACCCTCAAGAAGTTCTGCTTGTGGCGGATGCAATGACAGGGCAGGAAGCGGTCCGGGTTGCTGAAGGATTTCACCAACAAGTTGATTTGACAGGTTTAGTCTTAACCAAAATTGATGGTGATGCTCGTGGTGGGGCTGCCATTTCTATTCGCTCTGTGACAGGTGTCCCGATAAAGTATCTGGGAACGGGCGAAAAATTAAGTGATCTTGAACAATTTCACCCTGATCGTCTAGCCTCTCGTATTCTGGGGATGGGCGATGTTCTGACCCTGATCGAGCGAGCTGAAGAAGTCCTCGACGAAGAAGTGGCCGAGCGGGGAGCGAAGCGAATGATGGAAGGAAACTTCAATCTTGAAGATTTCCTCGAGCAGCTTCAGCAGGTGAAAAAATTAGGACCCTTGAACAAAGTAATGGATATGATTCCGGGGATGGGACAGCTAGCTGGTCAAATCCCTCAGGAAGATATGGAAAAGCAACTCAAGCGTACCCAGGCCATTATTAGTTCAATGACAACTCTAGAGCGGCGTAATCCAAAGGTATTGAATGGAAGCCGCAAAAGACGTGTTGCTAAAGGTAGCGGAACAACCGTTCCTGAAATAAATCAGTTGCTTGCTCAATTTAAGCAAATGCAGAAAATGATGAAGCAACTCCGAAATCCACGAGCGCGCCAAAATCTCATGAATATGTTTGGTAATTTTCGAGGATAGCAGGTTTACCTTAACTATTTTAACTAAAATTAATGACTGTGATATAATCACTAGGAGAAAAGTAATAGGTGTCTTATGGTTAGAATTCGTTTACGACGTACAGGAGCCCACAAAAGCCCCTCATACCGTGTAGTGATCGCTGATCAGCGAGCCCCGCGTGATGGCCGTTTTATTGAGATTGTTGGGCATTATAACCCGCGAACAGAACCAAAAACGTTTGTTGTTCAGGAAGATCGCATTTTGCATTGGCTATCAGTTGGTGCACAGCCAACTGATGTTGTTCGAAAATTGTTGGATAATCAAGGTACGTTAGAGCGCTTTGGCCGCTTGAAGCAAGGCGAAGACCTCGAGAAAATTTTAGCAGAAGCAAATGGTACAGCCGCTGAAGAAGAAGCTAAGGCTGAAAAACCTAAAGCTAAAAAGAGTAAGAAAGCAGAAGCTTCAGACGAAACAGCGGCTTCAGACGAATCCGAAGTTTCGGAAGAAAAAGAAGCTGAACCAGAAGCCGAAGCTGTGGAGTAGGAGGCTGGTTCAAATCATCAACGGCTTATTTTTGAAAATCGTACCCGTTATTTGATCCAGCATTCCAAACAAATTTATACCGGTGGGACCACACTGTATAAAAGCCAGTACCACCACATCGCTAACCCAATTAGTTCATCCTGAAGGAGGTATCCAGATCATGTCCTCAATGAAAGAACTTGTTGAGTATATGGCTAAAGCTGTTGTTAATGACTCAGATTCCGTTATCGTCCGTGAGATTGAGGGCTCCAGTGCAACTATCTATGAATTAAGCGTGACCCCTGAAGATATGGGGCGGGTTATCGGAAAGCAAGGTCGTGTTGCTAACGCAATGCGAACCTTGTTACGGGTTGCTGCCGTTAAAGAGGGTAAACGCGTCACATTGGAGATCGTATAAATGACCGGACCAATTGGTCCGAATACCTCTAAGCCTAAAGATTCTGATCAGACCTTGTCGTCAAATTCTGTTGAAATTCGTTATTTAGCAATAGGACGGATTGTCCGAGCGCATGGTGTGCGAGGCGAAGTTTCTATGGCTGTACTCACCGAGTTTCCTGAGCGGTTTGAAACGACTAAACGTGTGTATTTAGGTAACGAATATGAAGCTACTCCCTATGATTTAGAAGCCTATCGCTGGCATAAGCAGAATCTTCTTTTAACGTTGGGAGGAATTGTTGATCGCACGCAAGCGGAAAGATTGCGTAATCAACTCGTTCAAGTGCCGATTGGCGAGGCTGTTGCCCTGCCAGAAGGCTCCTATTATCTCTATGAGCTAATGGGGCTGGAAGTTTATACACATGAAGATGAATATTTAGGTAAAATCGTAGATATTATTGAAACGAAAGCCAATGATGTCTATGTTGTTGAAGGTGATCAGCCTAAACAGATATTAATCCCTGCTATTGATGATGTTGTTAAATCGGTAGATTTAGATCTGGGAAAAATGGAAATAAAATTACTGGATGGTCTGATTTGACACGATCTAAACATTCAGTATAGTGTGACGAAATCTGGAAGGAACGCCAATTGGCGTTCCTTTTTGGTTATAAATGCCTATTTTTAATGTATTGACAATCACCTTGGCCTCGTGGTATTCTAACCAACGATTGCGCCAGACCATACTGAAATAAGCCAGAGGAACTAGTGAATACCAACCTCCGTTACTGGATTGGATTTAGTAAAGTGCCAGGAATTGGCCCCGCCCGTTTACGATTACTGTTAGATTATTATGGTGAGGTAGAGCAAGCCTGGTTGGCTAACCCTAGGGAATTACGAGCTGTTGGTCTGGATAAGCGGTCGGTTGAGAATTTAGTCAAGACCAGAAATAACTTGGATCTTGACCTTGAACTTGAAAAACTTGATAAACTCGGCATAACGGCATTATCTTGGGACGACCCCGATTATCCGGCGCTGTTGAAGAATATCTACAGCCCGCCGCTTGTCTTATTTATTCGTGGAACATTGTTGCCTCAGGATGAATGGGCCTTAGCTGTGGTGGGGACTCGACGGGCTACGGCATATGGGAAAGAGTGTACTCGAACTTTTGCCCAAGGACTGGTAGATAACCAGATTACGGTCGTTAGTGGATTGGCTTATGGGATCGACACTGAAGCCCACCGTACGGCGGTTGAGGCTGGAGGCCGAACACTGGCTGTGTTAGGCTCAGGCGTTGATGTGATTTATCCAGCTGAAAATCGGAAACTTAGTGAGGCTATCATTGAAAACGGGGCCTTAATCTCAGAATATCCATTAGGTACAAAACCGGAAAGCGGTAACTTTCCTCAACGGAATAGGATTATCAGCGGCTTGAGCTTGGGTACCTTGATTGTTGAGGGAGCAGCTCGCAGCGGAGCTCGGATTACGGCTGATTATGCTTTAGAGCAGGGGCGTGAGGTGTTTGCCGTGCCTGGGCCAATCTTCCGAAAGAGTAGTGAAGGGCCGAATCATTTGATCCAAAATGGCGGGGCAAAGCTTATCACACAAGTTAATGATATTCTGGAAGAGCTAAACCTGACAATGGTGGCCCAACAGCATGAGGCTCGGGCTATCATTCCTGATAATGACATTGAAGCAACGCTGTTAAAACAGCTCTCGCTTGACCCTACTCATATTGACGAGTTAGGGGAAGCGACAAATTTATCGGCTTCGGAAGTTTCAAGTACCTTAACGCTCATGGAACTTAAGGGCATGGTTCGGCAGGTGAACGGCATGAATTATGTCATTGCTCGTGAGACAACAATGCAGTATGTGATTGAATAACGATCGTAATTAGCTTCATCTCGCACCCAGGAGGATACATACCAGCGATGTTTGCATTGATTTTAGCAGGTGGAACGGGAACTCGATTGTGGCCACGCAGCCGCAAAGCCTTACCAAAACAGTTATTAGACCTTGGTAGTGGAACAACGTTGATCCAACGTACCGTCGAGCGGATACGATCAATTATTCCACCAGAACAGGTTTACATTGCCACTAATCACGATTACGGTGTCTTAATTAAAGAGCAGGTTCCGGATTTATTGTTAGAAAACATTATTGCTGAACCTAGTGGTAAAAACACAGCCCCTTGTATTGGGTTGGCCGCAGCTCACATGAATCAAGCTGACCCTGATGCCGTCATGGCCTCCCTTCATTCGGACCACTTTATTGCCGATGAGGAAGGGTTTCGCCAAGCACTCTTGGCTGCCGAGGAAGTTGCACGCCAAGGCTATTTGGTCACTTTGGGGATCACCCCGGATCGACCTGAAACTGGCTACGGTTATATCAAACGGGCTCAGAATATTGGTACCTACAACAACTACGAGACGTTTGAGGTTGATCAGTTTTTGGAAAAACCAAATCTAGAAACAGCTCAAAGGTTTTTAGATAGCGGTGAGTATTATTGGAATAGTGGTATCTTTATTTGGCAACTTTCCACCTTGATGGACGCTTTTGGCACCTGTATGCCAGAATTTGCCAAGCAATTGGAACAAATGGAGGCCGCAATTTCGTCTGGTAATCCAATTGAGCCAATTTGGGAGCAGATTACACCGGAAAGCATTGATGTGGGGATTATGGAGCGGGCCAGCAAAGTTGCGGTCATTCCCATTAGTGTAGGCTGGGATGATGTTGGGAGTTGGGCCGCTATTCATGGGATCAATGAGCCAGATGAGAATGGAAATGTTATCTTAGATGCCGAACATTTTGGCTTGGATACTACAGGATCGCTCATTCAGGGCGATGGCAGTCGTTTGATTGCGACAATTGGCTTAGAAGATGTTGTTATCGTTGACTCCGGAGACGCGCTGCTGGTTTGTGCTAAGGACAAAGTCCAGGATATTAAAAAAGTTGTCAATTGGTTAAAGGAAAACAAACGGTCGGAGCTATTGTAGAAGAATTAGTATTTCGCGGATAAATAGAGCAACAGGTACCAAGAGCGAAATACTTAAGCAGTTGGGCGTTGTGATGTTCGTTGATGCGTGGCTATCTACGCCCAACTGTAATAGGCAGGCAAAATTATTTTCCAAAGTAAGATTTTTGGTCTTGATGCGTAATATATAGGAAGATTACTTTCGGTAAAATGTAAATTGCTCTGAAATCGTCTATCTTTTAGATAACATCGTCTACTTCAATTTCCAATGGAGCATAAGGGATGAGTGCAGAATTAATGATTGCATATTGCGTAAAATGTAAAGAAAAACGAGAAATGGCCGGGGCTGAAGCTGTCTATACAGCAACAGGTACGCCTGGAACCAAAGGAACCTGTTCTGTATGTGGGACAGGTATGTTCAAAATGGGCCGTACCCCTGAGCATGAGCACGTTGCTCCGCCTGATCCAGAAACGATCAAAAAGGCCAATCAAAAGAAGCCTAAAGCCAAAGCTAAAACTAAGGCAAAAAGTAAAACCAAGGCCCGTCGGGGTAAGTTAGTCATTGTTGAGTCGCCTGCGAAAGCCCGAACTGTGGGTAAATTTTTAGGTAGAGGCTATACAGTGAAAGCATCCGTGGGGCACGTGCGCGACTTGTTGCGCTCGCAACTCTCCGTTGATGTTGACAATGGGTTTGCTCCGAAATATCGGGTCCCCAACGAAAAGCGTCCTGTTGTCAAAGAGCTGAAAAAGTTGGCTAGTGAGGTCAAAGAGATTTATCTGGCAACGGACCCTGACCGTGAGGGAGAAGCCATCGCTTGGCATTTGATTGAAGCGGCAGAGATGGACCCGGATCGTATTAAGCGGGTAGTCTTTCACGAAATTACCAACGATGCGGTCGCCGAGGCATTCTCTCATCCCCGCGAAGTTGATATGAAGCGGGTCGATGCCCAGCAAGCCCGACGGATTTTAGACCGTTTGGTGGGCTACCAAATTAGTCCGCTGTTGTGGCGCAAAGTGCGGGGACGAACAAGCGCCGGTCGTGTGCAAAGTGTGGCCCTTCGTCTGATCGTTGAGCGTGAACGTGAGATCGATGATTTCAACCCCGTTGAATATTGGTCTGTTGAGGCTGATTTAGCCAAGCAACTGCAGACAGATGAGCAATTCCGGGCTAAATTGACCCACGTGAAGGGTGAAAAAGCCGATCTCAAAAATGAAGCCGATGCGAATGCGATTGTTGCTGAGCTTGAAAAATCAACCTATGTCGTTGAAGAGGTGAAAAAAGGAGAGCGTCGCCGTAAGCCAGCTGCTCCATTTACCACAAGTACCTTGCAACAGGAGGCTTCGCGACGTCTGGGCTTTGGCACGCGAAAAACAATGAGCGTTGCTCAGCAGCTCTATGAAGGGATTGAGCTAGGCGGCGAAGGCACAGTCGGGCTAATTACCTATATGCGAACCGACAGTCTGAATGTTTCCAAGCAAGCTCAAACTGAAGCACGTGAATTTATCACGGCCCAGTATGGCCCTGATATGGTGCCTGAAGAGCCACCCGTCTATAAAACTAAAAGTAAGTCGGCTCAGGAAGCTCATGAAGCGATTCGCCCCACGGGTGTTTTGCGAGAGCCGCACAAGGTGAAAGAATTCCTAAGCCGAGATCAAGCCCGACTTTACACCTTGATTTGGCAGCGTTTTGTGGCGAGCCAAATGACCAATGCAATTTATGATACGATGTCAGTCAAAGTTGGTGCGGGACTAAGTCAGCTAGATGATGGAAATTGGCCTTATCGTTTGCGAGCCAGTGGCTCAAGAATTCGTTTCAAAGGTTTCCTGTCCGTCTATGAAGAGACCCTCGATGAAGATGCGACGCCAGATAAAAGCGAAGGCGTGATTTTGCCTGAACTAGATGCTGATGAAATGCTGAAGCTATTGAAATTGTTGCCCGAACAGCATTTCACCCAACCGCCGCCTCGCTACACAGAAGCAACGCTGGTTAAGGTTTTGGAAGAAAATGGCATTGGTCGGCCAAGTACGTACGCGGCGATTATAACGACTATTCAGCAACGGGGATATGTTGAAAAGTTTGAGAAGCGACTATATCCAACGGAGATTGGGGAGATTGTTAATGAGTTGCTGGTTGAGTACTTCCCCGACATTATCAATGTTCAATTTACCTCACAGATGGAAGATGACCTTGATCGGATTGCCCAAGGGGAATTAGAGACTGAACCAGTTCTGCAAGACTTCTACGCACCTTTCTCAAAAGCGGTAACCTACGCTGATCAAAATATGCCCGAGGTTTCGATTGAAGATCAACAAACGGGTGAAATGTGTGAGAAGTGTGGCAACCCGATGGTGTTAAAATTTGGCCGCTTTGGTAAATTTGAAGCCTGCTCAAACTTCCCAGAGTGTCGCAATGCCAAACCTCACTTGGTCAAATTGGGCATTCCCTGCCCGAATGACAATGGCGAATTGGTTGAACGACGTAGCAAAAAAGGGCGTGTCTTCTATGGTTGTGCCAACTACCCCGAATGTGAATGGAGTAGCTGGAAACGACCATTGCCTTCCCCCTGCCCTACCTGTCAGGGCCTGCTCATTCAAAAGAATCGTAACTGGGCCCAATGTAGTGTTTGTGAAGAGCAGGTTGAGTTGGATAAATTGCCGGATACTACAGCTGAGACAGTACCTGCTACAGCTTTGGCGGCGTAAGAGCCGGGGAGGTACAGGGATTTGGCGGGCAACTTACTGGGTCAAATCTCCAGAGGAGTTAAGTATGGTAACCGTTGAAGTTTTAGCAAAATTAACAGTTGATGAGTTATTAGCTGCGGTTGAAAAGTTGCCCACCGCAGAACTAACAGAATTTGCTCGTCAAGTTATTTCTTTACAAGCACAGCGTGGTGTCCCCCTTTTTATTGAGGAAGAAGAACGAGCCCTTTTAGCGATCATTGAAGCGCAACATCTAACAGATGAAGCTCAGGCTCGGTTCGATGTTCTAAGAAAAAGAAGTCAGGACGAGATGTTGTCTACTGACGAACATGCTGAACTATTGGGACTTGTTCAACAGACTGAACGCCAGGATGTGACCCGCTTAGAAGCCCTTTTGACTTTGGCCAAAAAGCGCGGTGTGTCTGTTTCAGAATTGATGAGTGAGTTGGGCCTCACGGCAACGTATGCCTAATCAACGTGTAACAGCGACGCAAAAGAGATCAATCTTTGAACGTGCTAAGGGACGTTGTGAATATTGTCAAAGTCCTGCTCATTTTGCCACCCAATCATTTGTTGCTGAACACATTCAGCCTCGTTCGGCTGGCGGAGAAACCACTTTAGAAAATTTAGCCCTATCTTGCTCAGGGTGTAACAGCCATAAGTATAATAAAATCCAGGCGTTAGATCCAGAGACGAATCAATATGGGGTGCATTTCAGTTATTGGGCAAGAATGGCAGGCGGCGGTTGGTCCAAACCCCGCCTAGGGATTAATTGTCAGACATCAATGGATCGTGTGAAAATGAAAGAACATTAACAAACAAATAAGCATCAATGGATCGTGTGAAACACTCGGTTTGCAAATCGGGC
>JANQQF010000139.1 GCA_028285035.1 Phycisphaerae bacterium | reverse complement strand
TGAATTTGTTTACAATGTTCGCGCTCGTGGCAAGGCTTTGCTTCCTGCTCTTCTCCACTTGCTTCTTTCACCTCCTTGCTTTCCGTATTGAGCCTAAATAAAAAGCACCGTCTTTGGTGCTTTCAAGGCGACACAACATTGCGTCACAGGTATGAAGTTAAGCTTGTTCAGCTTGCTTTATGATGCAGTTGTTGTGTTTTGTGAGGTGTTGATGCTGTTGCCCTTGATTACCAGGTACAACATAATCAGGATAAGCACAACCTGAAATTGCATACCGCCCATGGGGTGGGTGTCGGATGGGGCGAATGACCATTGCCCCCAGTGAACCATTGAGATAGCCCCAATCATTGTGGGAATAAGCATCAAGGCGCCCAGACGAGTCATCCAGTCCTGGAAGAAGCCGCCAAGAATAACGAGTAATCCACCTAACGCTTCAACCGCAGCCAGCAAAGCGATGACTGCTACGGGTAATCCCATCATCTGCGACATACCTTCCAATGCCGGGAATTTGGTTAATCCGTGAACGATGAAAACGCTACCAATCGCAATACGTAAGGCCCAGTGGGCTTGTCCTGAGAAGTTGTTTAGAAAATTCATAATGTGTCCGCTCCTTTTGTCTTTGAGTATGGATTGAGAATGTGTTAATTTCACACTTCGAGCCAATTATCATCAAAATTGGCTGTCCATACTGTAAGGGCATCTACGAATCTAAAATCAATTTTTTTTCGGTAAAGAAGCTTACAAAAGGTAGACAAAATCTAGTTATTTTCTTGAGAATCTTTGATGAACTTGCCAACCATTCGTTTGCGGTAGGCTTCAAAGTCAGGAATGATGCGCTCATAACGTTGGGCCATCAGCGGTGAGGAGAAGATGAAATCGGCTGAGGTTCGATTGGTGGCGACGGGGATGTTCCAAACCACGGCCAGTCGTAACAATGCGCGGACATCAGGGTCGTGGGGTTGGGCTTCCAGTGGGTCCCAGAAGAAGATAAGCACATCGATGTATCCCTCTGATATTTTCGCCCCAATCTGCTGATCCCCACCGAGAGGGCCGCTTTGATATCGCTCCACCTCTAATCCCGTCATCTCCGCAATTAGGCCTCCCGTTGTGCCGGTCGCGCACAATTTATGTTGGGCCAAGTTACCTCTGTTGAACTCTACCCACTCCAACAAATCATCTTTTTTGTTATCGTGTGCGACCAAGGCAATTCGCTTGGTCGCGTGCATAACTTGGGTTGTGGTTGCCATTGTTTGTCCTCTTCAAATTTGGTCTAACGTTTTGAATAGGGTATCAAAAAGGCGCCAATTAAGCGAATGACTTGTTTAAAATAAACAAGATAGGGTTTCATTGGTGGAAGCCCTGTGTTTTATTAAAATTGCCCCGTCGTGGTTCCCTATTGACGGTGGCCGAACAACGCTTGACTTTGCGGATTGAGCACTAGGGCCATTGCGGTAATAATCCCGTCCTCCTCATTGTGGACTGGCTTTGTGGAGCGGGTCTGAAAAAACTCAACCAACGCTTCCGCCACAATCTCTGAAGCTGCCTCAGAATAGCCCGATTTCTCCGATACCAACCGCACTAAATTTGTCATCACAAAAGCCTCCCGTATTTTGTGGATGTTGAATTTTGTTGCTTACTCCTTTCGACCCCACATTCTAAAAAAGGTCACAAAAATATTAACAACCTCAGTTCGACGAAAGAAGGTGAACCATGTCATTTCGATTAGCGAAGCGTCGAAATCCCTACAGACTCTGTTTGCAAACGTAGGTTTTAGGGATTTCGCGCATCACGATGCGAACTGCGTTTCACTGTGTTCCATTTCGTTCGAAATGACATTAATCTTACGTCGAACTCAGGGTAATAGAATTCATGAATCAGGCTGTTTTTTGTTTTCGTAAGGCTGCAACCCGACAGGTTTAGGGCTTTCTCCCATTTTGTTGTAAAATTAATCATAGTCTTGAACACAAGTTGAGAGCATAGATGCTATGGATGGTAATACCCATATTGATCAGCAGGGACAGTCGGTTTATGGCGATCAAACCAACATTGCCGGTGACCAGATTATCACCCATATCTATGAAGCCCAACCCTTCCCTCTACTCCCAGCCGAGGCCAAAGATCGGCGTGAGCTTGGGATTCTGCTGAAAAAGGTCAAGCAATTCTGGATTGAAGGTGTTCTGGAAAGATCATTACACACGATTGCATTGCTTGATGTAAGCAAAGAAACACAGCCTGGGGCGGTCACCCACGCCTGGGAGCAGGTCCTCGAACTGCCCAATCAGACTCGCCAGATCTTGCCAGCCGATCAAAAAATTAGCCAGATTTTTGATGAGATGCATCATGCGCTACTGATTTTGGGTGAGCCTGGCTCTGGGAAAACGATTGCCTTGCTACAACTGACTCGCGATCTAATAAGCCAGATGGAGCAGGATGGGACCTTTAGCCAACCTGTTCCGGTTATCTTCAATCTGTCGACTTGGCAGACAGGACAATCACTAATCAACTGGCTTGTTGAGGAATTATCGGCCAAATACCAAATTCCCAAGCGAATCGGACGTCCTTGGCTGGAAAATAATCGCCTGTTGCCTCTGCTGGATGGGTTGGATGAGGTCAGGAATGACGATCAAGCGAGTTGTGTGGGGGCCATTAATCAATTTGGACAGGAGTACGGCTTATCAGGGTTGGTTGTGTGTAGCCGACTTGAAGAATATACCCGCCTACCGGTGCGGCTGAAACTAAATGGGGCCATTTGTTTGCAGCCGCTCACCCCGGCGCAAGTGTCTGCTTATTTGGATCAAATGGGGGACAAGCTTGACGCCTTGAAAGTAATTCTGCAAACAGATAAAGAGCTACAGGAATTAGCTCAGTCACCCCTAAGTTTGGGGATTATGAGTTTGGCGTATCAGGATGTGACGACTGAAACCTTAACCGCTCAATCTCTCAATACGGTTGAGACTCGTCGCCAACATTTGCTGGATACCTATATTAAGCGAATGTTTAGTCGTAAAGGGCAGGGGGTGAAACCCTATGATGATCAACAGACCAAGGCGGGCTTGGCTTGGTTGGCAAAAGGGATGAAACACCACGCCCTGTCGATTTTTCTGATCGAGCAGTTGCAGCCAACTTGGCTATTCAGACGTAGATGGATTTGGGGGTATGCCCTTTTATCTCGGTCAATGATTATGTTATTGACTTGGCCGTTGTTTGGTCTGACAATGAGCTTTTGGGTTGAAATTTTTGGCTTGACTGAAACATTACTCGGTAGGCCGGGGGGCTGGTTGATATTTGGCCTTGTTGCAGGCCTAACTCTCGGCCCATTAACAGGGATGATCTATGCTATTCAGTTTCAGTCTAACGATGAATCTGTGCTATATAAAGAAAATACATTTTTATCTTTGCTTGTTAAAAGTATGATAATTGGTCTAATCTTTGGTGTAGGGAGCGCATTGATTTCTGCTCTATTTACTACGCTACAATTTGGGGTAATGATGGGTGTGGGGGCTGGTATTTTTTACAGCGTTTTTTATATTTTGCGTGCCCAATATCAACTAATATTCAATGATATTCAGACGGTCGAAGCCTTAAGTTGGTCTTGGGAAAATATATTTCGGAATGCTATCCTTGGCTTAAGTGGCGGGTTCATATTCGGTGGAATTATTGGATTACTTAGTCAACAAGATCAAGCTATGGTTTCCAGGGCACAAGAGCAAGGCTTAAATTTCTTTAAATTATTTGGGACAGAAGGATTTGTTTTAGGGAGTGCTGTTTTTTGGGCGTTAATGTTTGGTATTGGTATCATCACGTTTGGTGGTTTAAATAGTAAAGTTGTCGAAGCAAAAACGGTGCCAAATCAAGGCATCCGACTATCTTTACGAAATACGCTGTTGATTGGCTTTGGCTTTGGGATTGTGATGGGACTGATCATAAATTTGGTGATCGCAGGTGGAATCGGTAGTGGCTTATTATTCGGCATCATTGCAGCCTCGCTATATGGCGGGATTGATGTTATCCAACACTATACGCTTAGATTAATGCTATGGCTGCAAGGTACGACACCCCGCCACTACATTCACTTTCTCGATTACGCCGCTGATCGAATTTTTCTGCAAAAAGTTGGCGGTGGCTACATCTTCGTCCATCGGCTCTTACTTGAACATTTTGCCACATTGGACCTGGATGAATAGAGATTTTTAGGCCAACGTCACGTACTACACTTGTTCACCATTTTCAAACGTATCAATCCATTTCATTTCATCACATCCCCCCTGACTATTTCAGATTTCACGCCAAATTTGCTATACTTTGGGCGTTGTCATCTCACAAATTTTCCCCAAAACTATATGAGGTTAACTCAATGAACGCACGGCCCTTTGAGGCAATTATTTTTGATCACGACGGCACGTTGGTTGATACTGAAGCGCCGGAGTATGTCGCTTGGGATATACTTTACAAAGAGTATGGCGCGTCCATTACGATGGAACATTGGGCTGAAGTGTCCGTGGGACATACCACAGGGCACAAGCAACTTTATGATGAATTGATTGCCCAGATAGACCAAGATGTTTCCTATGAGACACTTCGGCAGCGTTTAGTACAGCTATTTCCGATAACTTTGGAAAAAGTTGAATTAATGCCGGGGGTTGAAGCACTGTTGGATCAGCTACAGGCTGCAAATTATCCAATGGCCGTGGCGACTGCCTCAGACCGCAATTGGGTGGGGCGCTGGTTACCCCGATTTAATTTGGAGCGATACTTCCCCATCGTCACTACCCGCGACGATGTAGTGAACAACAAACCCGCTCCCGACGTCTATTTATTAGCTGCCGAAAAATTAGGGGTCGATCCAAAAAAGTGTTTGGTCTTTGAGGACTCCAAGGCCGGAACTCAGGCGGGTAAATCGGCGGGGATGACTGTGGTGGCCGTGCCAAGCCATGTGACCCGCACACTCGATTTCAGTATGGCTGACACCACTGTCAACAGTTTGGAACTGGTCACCCTAGAATGGATCGAGGCCTTAGGTCAGCGTATCTTTGAATCATAAGGACAGAACAATGCCAACTTATTTTGAGGACAACTCACTCAATTGTATTGCTGATTTTGATTATTACCGTATTCCTCGCAGTCAGTGGAGCTTGATGCTAACGCGTTTGAAGCAGATGGGGGTTGAGGCCATTTATGCGACAGTGCCGTGGGGCTTTCATGAGCTGATTCAAGGCACGATTGATGTCACAGGAACGACTCGGTCACGTCGTGATTTGGTTGGGCTATTGACGTTGGCCCACGATCTAAACCTTCGTTGTATTCTCAATTTAGGACCCTACACTGACGCCTCCATTCTTGGCGAGGGCCTTCCTGCGTGGTTACTCCAAACACCTTCCACTGTATCCACCCAAATTTTTGCCCTAGCCAAGGATTGGTACAAAGCCCTAAGTCCGACCTTGATTGCCGAGCAGTGGCCCCAAGGTCCGATCATTGCGCTTGAAGTCGATGAGTCGGGCATCGCGGACCAGCCACCGACCTTGAGTAGCCAAATCACCGAAGTGAAATGGCCGATTTGGTTGCGCAAACGATACAATGGCATTGATGCCTTGAATGAAACCTATGGGACCGATTATCGCACCGTCAGCCGGGTGCCGTTCCCCGAAACCTGGCACAATGAGGCTACTGCTCAAGAGCAGGATGCGAAGAAATTTTTGGAAGAAATTCAAGCTGATATTGAAACCAGCTTTGCCCCCCTGTTTGATGCAGCAGGCTGGACCGTGCCGATTTATGGCCTGGAAGGAGATGCAACTTTGCCTACCATCGAAGCTCAATCAGCCGCCAGTACCAGCCCTGAGGTGCTAGCCAATACAGGTCATTCAATCACTCGATTACGACAGCCTATTGAGGTCGACCCCGATCCGGCCGATGTTGGTACAGGCTTGGCTTGGGCGACAGACGCACCCATTCGTCGCGATGGCTCCCTTCGCCGCCACTTCTGGGCTGTGCGACACGCCTTGTGGATGAAGCGATTGGGCGGTGAAGTTGCTGATGGGCAATTTATGGTGGCTACCAATGGAGCGCTGATTGTAAGTGCTCCTGGTGATGGCTCTGTCAAAATAGAGACTGCTGCCGCAGCTAAAACACCTGCCTATCGATTGGGAATGAATGGACATTTAGCGATTGACGAGAACTTAAAAATCTCTCGCAAGAAGTTGAGTGGTGATTTTGTGACTGAGGACCATTTTGGGCAGACTGATTTGGTGTTGTTGCTGGATGATCCAGAATCGACGCCCCAAGGCTTTGTCCAACGATATCTGCTTGATCTGTTGCAAACCCAAGCGCATAGTTTGCAAACCAATGCTCACGCTGCCGCTGCCTTGAGCGAGATGTTAGCCATATCTGAACCATCATCAACATCCACCCCATCATCCTCCACCCCACCTGAGCGACCAACTTCATACATTCTGGGCGAAGCCAAACGAGGCCTGCGTGAGGCCGATGCCGCCTTGCGTCGAGCGATGTCTTCAATTGGTGAACTCGAAGGCGGATTTGCCACAATGCTCAACAAGGATCAGGAACAACAAGCGACTCCTCAACCGGCGGCGCAGCCCGTGGCCATCAACCCGGCGGCCTTTGATGGACCAGCCCGTCAATATTTGATTGATATTGGTGAGCAATGTGGGACCGTAGCGAAACAACTCGACTCCGCTGCGGATACCTTGCAAGATCAATTAAATCAGCCCGATCAATTGACGTTGACCGCCTATCAAGAGGCTCAGACGACGGCCACTGCGGCTGCCGAGGTTGCTCTGGAAACGCTGCAAGAGAGCATCGCTCAACTCCGTCTTGGAATGGCCACTGAGCAGCTTCCCCTCGTCTTATGGCGTGTGCACGATTTAGCCCAAGATGTTGCCGACAGCTTACGCTGGGGAGTAGTGAGAAAGTAGGCGGACTTTTGAGTGTGGAGAGATAGGATGTACTTGGGTATTCTTTGCTTATGACAGTACGTATTGCGTAGTATGTAGGATGGAATCGACTGTAAAAACTACGCAATACGCACTATACCGACCCCAATAACAGCGCTTAATTCTCTTGACCAAACATTCATTGCCTCAAATTTTCTTGCTCACCCCGTTACTTTTGCCAAAAGTCGGGGTCAAATTACAATGAGCTGTGTGTTCGATACAGTATGGAAGATCCGTCACAAATTGCCAGAGATTATCCCATTGTGAACTCGGACATAGAATAATCAACCTTCCCGTCTTCCAAACTTCCACCCTTCCAGAATTCGGCAATTTGTCATGCGAAACCAAATCCAATCTAAAAACATCCAAATCCAACCTATGGAGGAAAACCTATGCAAGCACCCCCAGAGCGATTAGGCTCATTTTATTTGGGCGCTGAATATGACTTAAAGGAAAAGAAAGTTCTTGAGACGAGTGTTAATTATGATGCTCGCGACCTGACCACCCATGCGGTTTGTGTGGGGATGACGGGTAGTGGAAAAACGGGGCTTTGTATCGGCTTGCTGGAAGAAGCCGCTTTGGACAAAGTGCCCACCCTGTTGATCGATCCCAAAGGGGATATGACAAACCTCCTGCTACAGTTTCCCAACCTCCAACCCGAAGATTTCGAACCCTGGATCAATGCTGATGATGCCCGCCGCAAAGATAAAACGGTGGCTGAGTTTGCCAAGTCAACCGCCGACTTGTGGCGAAATGGTCTGAGCGATTGGGGCATCGGCTCTGAGCGAATTCGAATGCTCCAGGAAACCACCGATTTTACCATCTACACCCCCGGCTCGGATGCGGGAATGCCGATCAGCATTATGGGCAGTTTGGCTGCCCCCAACCTTGATTTTGAGACCAATGGTGAGCAAGTGCGCGAACGGATCAGTGGAACTGTGGCCGCCCTCCTTGGCCTGGTAGGGATCGAAGCTGATCCAGTCAAGAGTCGAGAAACCATCCTGATCTCCAATATTTTTGAGCACTTCTGGAGCCAAAATGAGGATTTGTCTGTAGAAAAGCTAATCCTTTCCATCCAAAATCCACCCGTTCGCAAGCTGGGTGTGTTTGATGTTGATACTTTCTTCCCCGAAAAAGATCGTTTCGAATTAGCAATGGCCTTCAATAATCTGGTCGCCTCCCCCAGCTTTCAAGCGTGGCTTCAGGGTGAAGCGCTCGATATTGGCACCTTGATGTACACGCCCGACGGTAAACCGCGACACTCCATCTTCTACATCGCTCACTTATCTGATCAAGAGCGGATGTTCTTTGTCACCCTACTGCTCGAAAACCTAGTCACTTGGATGCGCGGTCAAGCCGGGACAACCAGCCTCCGTTCACTCCTCTACTTCGATGAAATCTTCGGCTTTATGCCGCCCACGGCTGAGCCACCCTCAAAGCGCCCCTTGATGACCCTGTTGAAGCAGGCTCGGGCCTTTGGTTTAGGGTGTATTCTCGTTACCCAAAACCCCGTCGATATTGATTATAAAGGTTTGACCAACGCCGGAACGTGGTTTATTGGCAAGCTTCAAGCTGAACGTGATAAAGCTCGGGTATTGCAGGGCCTCAAAGGGGCAATCTCCGAAGCAGGTGGCGATGACAAAGTCGATTTTGATACTTTGCTTTCCCAACTCGGTAGCCGCGTCTTCTTGATGCACAACGTCCACGAAGGCGCACCGGTCGTATTTCACACCCGCTGGGCGATGAGTTATCTCCGTGGTCCGCTCACTCGACCCCAAGTTCGCCAATTGATGGAGGACCGTAAAGCTGCGGCAGCCAGCGCAGCCCCGCTGCTTGCCGCAACCCCGGCCACTCGTACCGCTACACCGAAACAAGCCGTGGCGACATCAGCTCCGGCGACTGAAACCGCTGTCAGCGGCCCCGATGGCTATTCCGAGCACGCCCCAGCTCTACCGCCCGCCGTCACCCAAGTCTTTATTCCGGTTGACTTGAGCGAACAAGCTGCTGTGCGTGAGGTTGAGGATCAAATTGGCGAGTCAATCAAAGTGGAAAAGGTTGAACTGCTTTATGAGGCCGCGATTGCGGGTGGAGCCATCGTTCGGTTCGTCGATAAGAAATACAAAATCAATGAACAAACCGAGCAGTTGCTCCTTCTCTCTGAGTCGGGTGATGTCACAGACATCGATTGGGAAAGTGCTGAGCCAGTTCCACTGACATTGGATGACGTCTCAAAGCGACCTGAAAATGTGGGCGATGGCCAAGGCCCCTACTACGGACCAACGCCTGAAGCCGTCAGTACTGGACGCAAAATGGCCAGCATCAAGAAAGGGCTAAGCGATTGGTTGTATTACAACAGCCGGATAAACTTGTCTTTCCACGAAGATTTGGATGTATTGCAAGAGCCAGACGAGACACCGCGCGACTTCAAAATTCGCCTGCAACAAGTCGCCCGCGAACGCCGGGATGACGAAGTCGATGCTCTTGAGGCTAAATATGAGAAGAAAATTGAGCGGCTACAAACCAAATTGCGCAAAGAAGAACGTGATTTAGCCGAAGAAGAGGATGATTATCAATCGCGTAAGCAGCAAGAAATGGTTGGTATTGGCGAGTCAGTCCTCGGCTTCTTTATGGGCCGTCGCAGCACCCGCGCCTTGAGTAGCGCCGCCAGCCGCCGCCGGATGACCAGCAAAGCCAAAGCCAAAATTGCCGACACCCAAGAAGGTATTGCCGAAATCCAGGAAGAAATTCAGGAGTTAGAGGCTGAATTGAAAAAAGAGGCCGATCAAATCGCCGAACGCTGGAGCGACTCACTGGATGAACTCGGCAGCAAAGAAGTCGGCCCCCGCCGCAGCGACGTCAACGTCCGCCTCACCAGCCTTGCCTGGGTCCCCCACTGGCTCGTTACCTACAAAGACGACTTCGGCACCCACTCGACGGCGATTTCGGCTGCACCGATGGTTGAGGAAGAATAAGTATAGCTTTAAATTAAAAGGGGACTGGTTTTCTGGCCAGTCCCTTTTTTGTTGGATGCAACAGAATGAATTCTGCTGCTAATACATTAAACCTGATTTTATCAGGTTAGACATTTGGTTTAGTCTGTTTCTAACAGACTTCTTCCTAGCCGTAGATTTCAATCTACGTACCTCCTACCCCTTCATCCGCTCACCCTTTGGATCATACTGCACTCGCTTCGATACAACGCCATCATAAAAGTTGCCCGTATACCGTACACGCAATTCAGTCCCCTCCTTAGCATACTCGGGATCAAGCCATGCTGTGGCGATGAACTTGCCAACGGAGTAACCGTACTCGCCAGAGCCGATGTGTCCGACAACGTTATCGCCATCCATCACAGGCTCGTAGCCGTACATGATGGCGTTTGGATCATCAAAGGTCATCGTGACCATTTTCTTTTTATCCCCAGCCGTTTTGGCCTTGGTCAAGGCCGTTTTGCCGACAAAGTCAGGCTTGTCGGTGGCGACCAGCCAACCCATTCCTGACTCGTAGGGCGTGTGCTTGACGCTGACATCGGGGCCAGTGAGGACATAGCCTTTTTCGACGCGCAGTGAGAACAAGGCCGCGATCCCAATTGGGGCGATGTCAAACTCCACACCCGCGTCCATAATGATGTCCCACAGGTGCATCCCGAAGGAGACCGGCGCGTAGATTTCGTAGCCCTGTTCACCGGCGTAGGAGATGCGGAAGACTTTGGCTGGAGCCATTCCAACATCGATGTCCTGGGCGGTGTAGTAGGGGAAGGCGTTGTTGGAGAGATCGGCGTTGGTCACCTTGGCTAACACTTTACGGGCATTCGGTCCCCACAAGGCCAGCGAGGTGAATTCCTCGGCCCGTTCGGTCAAGGTCACCGAACCATCATCGGGCAGGAATTGGCGGATCCAGGCTAACTCAGCGGGCATATTGCCTTTGCCCGTCATAATCCAGAAGCGGTCGTCATCGAGGCGGACCACGGTCAAATCGCGCTTTACCGTACCAATAGTCGTAAGCAATAGGGTGTATTTGATGGCCCCGTGGGGGATGTCCATCTGACCACAACAAATGTAGTTGAGGTAATCCAACGCGCCCGGTCCTGAAATCTCAATCGGCCCAATCGCTGCGCCCCAATCCATCAGACCAACGCTCTCCCGCACGGCCAAATGTTCGCAACCGATGATCGGTGACCAGCCGGTTCCATCATAGCCGGTGCGATGGGGGAAGCTGTCGCCATATTTCTCGATCAGCTTCTCATTTGACTGGTAGTACCACGGTGACTCAACCCCAGCCATCGGAATAAATTCGCCACCCAAAGCCTCCATGCGGCTGTGATGCGGGGCAAAACGTAGGTTGCGGACGCTGGACGCGACTTCATTGGGATGCAAAATATCAAAGCCGATTTCGTAGTAATATTTGCTCTGGCGGCGTAAAAAGACGTCGTTCATTTGATGGGGGTGGAAGCGATGAATGTCAGCATAGCTCATATCCATCCCGGGATCGCCCGTCTCCATCCATCTGGCGAGCACACGCCCAGCCTCACTGGCGTATGACAACCACATCCCGACCGAGGTCCAGAAGCCCTTCACATAAGACTCGCCCACAATCGGGTAATGGTCAACCGTGAAGGCGAACATGCCGTTAAAGCCGTGGGAGACCTTGGTGTCGTTCAAAACAGGCATATGATGCTGCATCAAGGCCCAAGCCTCGGTGAAGTCATCGGGGGTGAAAGGGAGCTTGGCATCTTTGCGAATAATCGCTTCGGGATCAACGAGCCGAGCTTCGTGATGATAGCTACCGATACCAATGCGGTCATCGTGTTGGCGGAAGTAGACCGAAATGTCATCCATTGTAACGACTGGAATGTCGGCCTCGACGTGCTTGAAGGGATCGACCACCGGGGTTGGCTCAGTGAAGATGTATTGGTGTTCGCCGGGATATAAGGGCATTGATACACCAAGTTTTTCGCATAGAACAGGTGCCCAGATGTTGCTGCACAAAACCACGCGCTCACAATCAATCTGTGGCATTTCAGGGTTGTCGGTTAATACCCCCTTGACCACACCGCCCTCAGCAATCACTTCAGTGACCAATGTGTCGCCATACGACTCAACAGCTCCTGACTTTTCAGCCTCCCGCCGCATTGAGGTTGCCAATAGGCTGGTCTTAATCACCCCTGAACTGGGCACAAACATCCCCCCATAAATTGTACTTGGATCAATCATCGGGAGCTTATCTTGCACTTCCTTTGGGCTGAGTAGGTGGGCTTCGATCCCGTGGGTCATCCCCATTTCCTGGATACGTTTGTAGCTGTCAAACCGCTCGACCGTGTTGGCCACCTGGACAAAGCCAGTGCGGAAGAATTGCTCTTGCCCTTCGATCGCCAATGGCAATTTGTCATACACTTGCCGTGAGGCGTAGCCCAGCCGAGTAAAAAAGTCCGATACGGTGAGCGTTCGCAGCCCCCCCGGCGCGTGTGAGGTTGAACCAGGGTTGTGGTCCAGATCGCCCTTGTCCAGCAGGATGATGTCCTTCACCCCCCTCTGGGCTAGGTGATACGCGACGCTGACCCCGACAATCCCAGCGCCAATAATTACCGTTTGTGCTTTTTTTGTCATGGTGTTCTCCTTAAAAACAGTGGATAGTGATTGGTGGGTAGTGGCTAGTAAAAAAATGACGTCTGGCCTAAACTACCCCATTTTTTGATAAGCAGATTGGCAACCTGCGCTACATTTTTAGATTAATCGCTTAATCATACAAATCCACATTTTCCAACTCACGCGTACGGCGGGCGATGAAATCGGTTAATGCCTCTTCAATGGCCTGATCCATTGGTGGTTTTTCATACTCGCGAATGATCTTTTTCCACAAATGATTGGCCCGCTGTACGATGTCTTCGGCCCCAGCCTCTTGCCATGTGCCGAGATTGCGGCGGTCATGCAGGAAAGCGGGGTAGAAAGCGCTTTCGTAACGTTTTTGGGTGTGCATTGTGCCAAAATGATGACCGGCTGGGCCGACCTCGTGGATAGAGTCGAGCGCGAAGGCATCGTTGTCCCACGTTGGACCCTGTAAGAAATGCTGCATCATGGCCACACTTTCCACATCCATTACATACTTTTCCAGCGAAACGGTTAGCCCTGACTCCAGCCAGCCGACGGAGTGGGCGATAAAGTTGGTGTGAGATAGAATGCAGGGCCATAACGACCATTGGGTCTCGGCAGCGGCTTGAGCATCGGGGATGTTGGCGGTGTTGAGGGCACCGCTGCCGCGATAGGGTAGGCCGTAGTGGCGGGCCAGTTGCGCTCCGATTAGCAAGGCCCACGCCCCCTCTGGCGTGCCAAAGGCAGGGGCCCCACTTTTCATATCGACATTGGTGGTGAAGCCGCCATAGATGGCAGGTGCCCCAGGCCGAACGAGTTGGAGCAGAGCCACCCCCGCCAGAGCCTCGGCATTCTGCTGAGCCACCGCCGCAGCGACTGTGACCGGACTCATGGCCCCGGCCAAGATAAACGGCGTCACGACCGTGACTTGGCCGTGTTTGGCCATCGTCATCATTCCGCCAAGCATCCGATCATCATAAACCAGCGGGCTGTTGACATTGATAATTCCGCCTGTAATCGGCCCGATATCGGGCACATTTTCCTCGCCCCCAAAGATAATCTTGGCCATATCAATCACATCTTGGGTGATGACCCGACCGTGGGTGGTGCCCATCAAGACCTTGTCGGTCAGCGTTGCGCCAAGAAGGAAGTGCTGCATATGCTTTTCGTTAACGGGAACATCGTGCATAACCAAGCCAAGAAAGGGAGCAAAGTGCATCACATTTGTCATTTGGTTCAACTTAGTCAGGGTGATAAGATCATCCCGCGTGCCAGGGCGACGACCGCGTTCACAATCGCGGATAAAGACCATCCCGGCTGGGGGAAAGTTATTGATCGAATTTTCGCCGAGAAACCGATTGCGGGCTGGATTACGGGCTTGCCAGGTGAAGCTGGCAGGGGCTTTGTCGACCAACTCAGCGATCAAACCTCGGTCAGGCCAGATGTGCTGGGTGGCTCGGTCGACTTTGGCTCCCGCCTTTTCCCACAAATCCATTGCCTCTTCATCCATAAAGCGGATGCCCGTGTTCTCCAAAATGTGCATCGAGGCGTCGTGGATTTGCGCAACCTGCTCCGCCGAAGCAATCTCCATCGGCGGCCAGGGATTGCGTGTTTCCTGTTGATATGTTATGTTGAGATACGGCGATTGCTTGCGATTTTGTTTGTCGGAAGATCGACGACGTTTGCGAGCGCGGGGCATAGGTTCTCCATTGAAATTTTTTCAAACAAATCGTCAAAAAATTTTGAGCATTGCTTACCGACTAATTAGTCGGTAGTGAATTGATAGACAGGTTACCACAAATGAAACGTGAACGCAAACCGGAATTGAAGCGGAAAAAAATCATTGAGGCCACACATCAGTTGTTAAATGAAGGGGGCTATTTGACGAACTTTAGCCTCGATAAAGTGGCCGAGTTGGCAGAGGTAAGCAAAGGGGGCTTAATGCATCACTTCGAGTCGAAAACCGCGCTGCTACAAGCGGCGGCCCAGGATGCGATTGAGCAGTTTGAGGCCCGAGTCGAAAATGAGATGGCGGCTGATGATGATCAAGGGGATGGTGTGCTGACCCGGGCATATGCAAAAACAGTGCTTGGCTCAGAACATCACTTTGATACAAAAATTAGCCCATTTTTGTTAAGTTATTTGAACGAAGGAAATGACGAACCAAAACCTAATCGATTTCAGTCTTGGCAGAAGCGGACCGAAGAAGATGGGCTAGATGTGGTGACAGCCACGATGGTCCGGTTTATCGCGGATGGTATTTTGTATACCGAATTGATCGACAATACACCCATTCCTGCCGATTTGCGGGAACAACTTTATGTACGGGTTCTAAAGTTGTTGGATGAAGCCTGAAATCGCTTCACCCAACAGTCCAAAATTGTAGATGATTTAATGTCATCTAACCCCAAGGCGTTCATCCAGAAAATCGAACACCCGGCTGACATTCTCGGGCGACTCGAATTCAGGACCACCGTGCCCTGCCCCTTCTAACAACTCCAAGATAACATTTTCTTCGCCAATCGCTTGTCTAAGCCTGGTTGCAATTAATTCGGACTGTTGATACGGAACGATAGGGTCATTGGTACCGTGCTGGATCAAGATCGGCGCAGCGCGTTCATTGACGTACGTCTTGGGATTAGCGGCTTGGACTTTGTCAGGAACATCGGCCAACTTGCCACCAAGCAAGAGTGACTCCGGGGAGTGCTCCCCGCTGTGCTCTGTGCCTGGAGCGGGTGTTAGCCCGTTTGCCGTTAGCTGCTCATCCATCGTTAGAAAATTTGTGGGACCATACCAGTCAACCACGGCCTGCACCGCAGAGGATTGTTCTGGGTGTCCCAGACTCAAATCTTCCAACTCTGGCACACCAGCGGATACGCCTAGCATTAGCACTTGATGCCCACCTGCTGAGTCACCCCAAGCCGCAATTTTGGTTGGATCAAATCCATACTGCTCAGCGCTTGCTCGAACCCAACGCACCGCCGCTTTTGCATCGTGGAGAAGGGCGGGGAAGACCGCCTCCCAACTCAGCCGATAGTTGGTAGCGACCACTGCATACCCTCTGGTTAACCCGATGAGGGCTGGGTCAACTTGATAATCGCTCTTGTCCCCGCGCATAAACGCGCCGCCGTGAACAAAAAGAATGACTGGGAACGGGCCGTTCCCCTCATCTGGCAAGTAGATGTCGAGCTTTTGCCGTTCAGAGTGTGTGGCATAGGCGATGTCGAGATGTTTGCGTTTGATGTGATCAGCATTTGCAGCGGGGTAGCTCTGCCCCGAATAGGTATAATGTGCTTTTGGATCAAACCGTTTTTGAATAGTCATCAATCGTGATCCGTTTCCACCGGTGGCATTCCATATGTATGAAAGCTCTTGATGGTTTGTAGCCCCCAGGCTTGCCCCTTTTTGCGTTCATCTTCACTCCAACGAATGGTTTTCCAATCCGGGGCCATAATGAGACGGGCGGTGGTGTTCGCGATCTCGAAGCGGTTGCCGCCTGGCTCGTATACGTAGAGAAAGAAGGTTTGCTGAATGGCGTGTTTGTGGGGGCCGGTTTCAATGTGCACCCCATTTTCCAAACAAATGTCGGCAGCCAACAGCACCTCTTCACGGCTGTTCACCGCATACGTCACGTGGTGGAAACGGGCGGGCGTTCCTGTATGATCCTCAGTGATAGCCAGATCATACGATTTGTTGTTGACCGAAAACCACACCCCTTTGTCTGACCCATCATTAAAGGTAATGACTTCGGTCAGGCGTGCCCCAATGACATCGGTATGAAAATCGCGAATGGCTGGAATATCGACGGCCAGCAGGTTGAGGTGGTCAATCCGGCGCAGGTTCACCCCTCTCGCTGGAAATCGAGCGGCCTGATTTTTCAGGGCGGGCTTGTCATCCTCGCCTGCCTGATACCACTCGGTCTCGTAGTAAATCTCAACATTGTGTCCATCAGGGGTATGGAAGCCGTAGGCTGGACCGTGCCCCAAATCGCCATCCGTCCAGCCGTGTCCCAGCCCCGTGCCCTCAATCGCCTCGACCCGGCGTTGCAGCGCCTGCGGGCTGCGCGCTCGCCAGGCAAAGTGCTTCATGCCTGGCTGCTTGGCTGCGGTGAGCTTCAGCGTATGATGTTCGTAGTCATCATACGCCCGCAAGTAAACCGAGTCGTCTTGCGTGGCGCTGACGCTCATTCCCATAATTTCGGTAAAAAAGTGGAGGCTTTCATCGGGCTTTGGTGTTAGCATCTCGACGTGCCCGAGATGGGCCACATCCCAAATAGGTTCGTTATTCATAGAGTGCTCCTGTTTGATTATTTCGCAGCGTGGTTATGTCTTTAGTTCAAAAGTCAATAATTTATTAATTATTGACTTTTTATTCTACAGCTATCTGCCCGTCATACAAGCTCAATCACCACGCAACCGCGCATTTTCCTCAACCGCCTCTCGCCAGCCTCGCATATCGTAGCTCCGCTCACCGGCCAGATAACGCTCTCGGAGAGCAGCCTCTTTGGCCTCTCGGGCTTCGGCATTTTTGAGGATCGCATCGAGATGATGCGGTTTTACCGTAATCGCCCCATCAGCATCCATTACCACGATGTCGCCGGGGTAGACGATGGTGCCGCCAATGGTGACAGGCACGTTGAGCCGACCATAGTTGGTTTTTGTCGCGCCCCGCACCCGAACAAATTGGGTCCAGATGGGCACACCCATGTCCTGTAACGGCTCAAAGTCACGAACCGATGAATTGGTGAGCACCCCGATGGCACCGTGCGCTTTCATCTGGACGACCAGCATATCACCGATCAAGGCCACAGGTTCCGAGCGAGGCATCGCTAAGACCAAGATTTCGCCCGGGTGGATATGCTCGATAGCGGCGTGGACCATCACATTGTCGCCTTGCCCGCACAATACGGTCCGAGCCGGGCCAGCTACCCGGCTTTTGGGAATGACTTGAATCAGTGGAATGTCGATCAGTCCCTCGCGGCCTGAGGCTTCGTAAACGGTGGCGGTGCCCAACTCAGCCAAACGGGTCAGTTTTTGTGCGTCCATCGTTACAACTCCTTGATGACCCAAGGCACCATCCGCTGTAGAGCCTCAGCATATTTCACTTCGTTCTTGCCCGAAATGCGGCGAGCCTGATTGCCTCGGCGTGAGGCCAGTTCGGTGTAATACTCGATCAAATAGCCTTGTGCCGCCATCACATTCATCGCCGCGATTTTCTTTTCCATCACAGGCGTGATGTCGATAAAGGTATCGGGCATAAAGCCGGACAGCTCTGGCTGGTGGGGTTCAAAGCAGTACCAATCAGGGGGCGTGACTCGCTTGAACGCACTGGCTACCCCAGCTCCAGAGGCGAGTAAACGGGCTTGTCGTACCGCTTGATTAGCGACAGGATGATCGGGGTTGAATGGGTCTTCCGGAGTGTGGGTCAGAATGACATCGGGTTTATCTTTGAGGATGATATTGACCAATTTATCCATCGCCTCATCGGTGATTACCAGTGGATAGTCACCGAGGTCTAGGCACTGAAAATCAGCCCCAACGTGGCTGGCAGCTTCTGCCGCCATTTCATGACGAATTCGCTTCACATTTTCCACCGTCTGGTCAGGATTGTTCGCCCACAAGCTGCCTGACTCACCCCGTTCCCCGTATGATAATGACAGCACTGTGGCGCTCCCACCTTGGCTAGTCGTGACCGCAATCGTGCCCGCTGACCGCCAGACAAAGTCGGCGGAGTGGGCCCCCACCACGAGAAGTCGTTTTGACATTGGTTGTTCTCCTTATATAGTTGTTTCCTTCTTGGTCTATGCTTTTAGACATACTTACTGCGTGATCGATAGTGTATATTGTGTAGTGCGTAGTGCGTAGGGTGAAAAATCGAGGCATACTACGCACTGCGCACTAACTGGAGAAATATAGATCGACTGACATCTAATATTCGAACTCCCTAATCCCCCTCACAACTCCGCCAACATCTTCAACTGCGTGATTGAGGCGGCTGTTGTGTGTGCGGGAACACCGATTTCACCCAACAAATCGGCCACAGCTTCCATTTCACGGGCGCGACGAACAGCGTGCTTGCGGCTGCCGTTGACAAAGCGGTCGATAATGGCCTCGTTGGGGAGAATGGTGAGCAACTGTTCACGGGCGTAGTCATCTAAATCAAGCTGTTCAGCAGCAGCTAAACACTCGACAACGACTGCTGCAATGCCTTTGTAGGCGATGCTGCGAATAAGCTTGCGTGTGGCAGCCGTACCGACTTGGTTATCAAGGATAGTAACGGACATGCCTAGCGGGGTCATGACATCGTGAAATTGCTGAGCACCAGGCCCAGAAACTAGCGTAGGTGTTTTTAAGCCCTTCGGGGGAACAGGGGTCATCAGAACCGCATCAGCGAATTGTACGCCACTCGATTGTAAAATTTCGGCCACCTGACGTTTGGTTTGAGGGGAGGCAGTGTTGATTTCGACGTAAAGCTGGTTAGGGGTGAGGACGGGGAGGACATCCTTGGCCACATCGAGGGCAACCGCCGCTAGATTGATGCTCAGAATAAGATCAGCTTGATTGGCAGCCTCACGATTGCTGGTGGCAAAAACCACATCTGACGGTATTTGTTTGGGGGCAGGATCCCAAGCTGAGACGGTAACCCCTACTGTAATTAAATCTTTGGCGATAGTGCTACCTGCCTCGCCCAGACCCAGAATGGCAATCTTCATTGAATGTCCTTGTCAGAGTAGCTATAAAATAATGCGACAAATTATAAGTGGGGTTGACAAGATGATCAATTACATCAATTTCAGATTGACGATTTATGATGATGCCTGGGGCCAATGACTGTCAAGCCAAACCCGGTCATCACAAATTAAGAGGCTAAAATCGAGTATATCCGTAATATGGTGTTTCATTTTCTTTAGCAACTCTTTGTCATACTCCGAGTAACCAACAAATTTTTTAGTCAAACAATTTTGTCTATGGTAACCTATAAATAAATCGAGCGACCACATAAGGGGCACTATGTCCAAAACAACCATTTACGATCAAATCTACACTGCCAGCCAGCCTTATTGGACTGTACGTGACAATGATATTCACGTCCCTCTCGCCTACAAGTTTGCCCAAAGGTTGCTGCCTTTCTATACAACGGCCGATCCAATGATTGTCCTCCCCGCCATTCTTCTGCACGACAATGGTTATGCCAATGTGCCATCTGAGTCCCAGTTTGACGGACTGACGGGATCGCCTATTGCCTTCAAAGAAGAAATTGTTCGACTCCATGAAATTGAGGGGGCCAAGATTGCTCGTGAGATTTTAACGAAACTGTCGTTTGATCCAGCCAAGATCGAGACTATTTGCCAGATCATCGACGGCCACGACTCACGGGAGCACGCGCTATCTATAGAAGATGAAATTGTAAAAGATGCTGACAAACTATGGCGCTACACAAATTCTGGGGTAAAAACGGCCGGTGTGGGTTGGATGAAACAGGAGCCGGAAGCCTTTCTAGATTTTTGTGTGTCAAAGATCAATGAGTGGTTTTTTACGCCCGAAGCGAAAAAGATGGCTCGGATTGCGGCCTTCAAAACGAGTGAGGGCTGGGATTCGGATGATGTGTAGATGGGCGAGTTTTGAACATAAGGAGAAATAAAATGAAAATCGGAATATCAATGGCCTCAAGTTATGATGTGACTGATGTACGCGAAGGTGCCCAGCGGATGATCGAGCGGACGAAAGCGGCGGCTTTGGCTGGATTGGACAGCTTGTTTGTCGGTGACCATCACATCACCCCCCAACCCTACTATCAAAACACGCCGATTTTGGCTCGCGCTTTGGCGGAGTGGCATACGGCCCCAGCCGGAGCGCTCTACTTGCTTCCGTTCAGACACCCCGTTTTATTGGCCGAGGAAATTGCAACACTGGCCACCATTGCCCCGGATCGGTTTATTATGCAGTGCGGATTAGGATATGGTGAGCGTGAGTTTGCCGCCTTCGGGATTAATTCTAAACATCGCCCCTCGCGATTTGAGGAGTGTCTGGTAATTATGCGTGGGCTTTGGGCAGGTGAAACGGTGAGCCATCAGGGCCGCTGGGAGATACACGAGGCTCGAATTTCACCGACCCCGCCACAGCCTATCGAGGTGTGGATTGCCGCCAAAGCCAAACCTGCCATCGAGCGAGCCGCCCGTTTGGGCGACGGTTGGCTCGCTGCGCCCGGTCTGACCCCCGATGAGGCCAAGCAGGATTTACAGGTCTATCTTCAGGCTTGCGAGCAATATCAACATGAACCGGGCATCAAAGCCATTCGCCGTGACATTTACATCGGTGAGACGCAGGCCGAAGCCGAGGCGATTGGGGGCAAAATTGTCGCCGCTGGCTATCGTGGCTTTGCCCCGGAAGCGACAATTGTTGGCGATACCGAGGCTGTTGCCAACGCCTTTGTCGAACTCGGCGAGCTAGGGTACACTGATATCATCATTCGTAATCTTGTCGCGGATCAGGGACAGGCTGTGGCTTGTATTCGACGGTTGGAACAAGTTAAGGCGCTGCTGGGATAATTTTTTAAGGCTGATAGACCTCAATGAGCGGAATGTCTCTGTAATTAAACTGAAACGCGATCTCACGTTCGGCCAGCCACGCCGAAATAGCCTCGTTATCCGCACCCTCTGCGAACGACGTTTCACGATGCTGTAACACCACAAAGTCAGCATTCATAAACGAGGCTTGGCGTACGGTGTTCTTTGTATTCAGCAAGGTGCCCACAGATTGTGGGGCCGCAATCCAGACATCATCACGCAGTTGCCCTTGCGACTGATAGTAGACCATTACATCGTGGCTCCATGGATCAACCCAAATGACGTCGCCTCGCTCGGCGTTTTCATTGAGATACGGCAAAACCTCGCTATAGGTTTCACACCAGTAGGTCGTTTCAAATCCTAACTGTCTAGCTCCAGCCAAACCGCCGACGCTTTCGGAGTAATAGGATAACCAATGCGGGTACAATGGCATTGCTAAGATGAGGTGTGGCACATACGCCAGAATGATCAGACTAGTAGTTGCTGGTGCTGCCCAAGATACGCGCTTGGTCTGGTTTAACCAGTGCCGAATGCCCCCGATCAGCCAATCTAAGCCAATCCCTGCCAAAGCCGCCACAAAAACAAAGGTCGGCATAAACAAACGCTCATTGTCATAAACCATCGTTTGCCCAATGGATAAAGGGGCCATCGGTACGACTAGGTTGAGGATAAACATCGTACCCAATGGACGCTGTGCTTTTTTAATTGCCGTGCGTGTGATGCCAATCAGGCAGCAGAACAGGATGGTCAGTGGGATGACGGCGAAGAACATAGCAAAGGGGAAGTGCCACGGTGGGGGTAGATGAAAGATATGTAGATAATATTGCCCGATTTCCCAATGATCCACGGTGAGGAAGAGGATGTACTCTTCAATACGAGCAACAGGGGCGGGATAAAGCCACGGCCAGCTAAGTACAAAGATAGGGAAAGCCAGGAAGCCAGCCAGGGTCAAACGGATAAATAGACGCCATTCTCGTTGAAAGAGTAACATCCATAGAAAAAGTATGGGCATCACAAAGACCGCATTGACCTTCGTTGCTACCGCCGAGCCCCAAATTACACCTAATCCAACCACACTAAACCAGCCTCGTCGGTCTTTGGTGCGCCAGAAGAAATAGAGGGTGGCGAAGATCATTGTGACCGCAGGGACATCGAGGGCTGCCAGATGGGCGTGAAAGAAAAAGCGGGGTAGCGCCAGTAAGGCGGCAACGGCGAATAGGCCAGCGGGCTTGCCGTAATACTTCGCCACCAGCAAGTAAAGCATTCCCACCAAGATAGCGACCAGCAGCATATTGCCCAGCCGATGGGCCATCAGATCGCCCATCATAAATCGCGCCCCGCTCCAGATAATCCCAGACCAGATTTTATCCAAGGGTGGATGCTCGTGATTGATCGCCCAATATTGGTCGATGACCCGCTGGGAGAGGGCTTGCGACGGATTGGTCACTAACTCCCCAAACCAGGCGGCATAGGACTCGGAGGCCGCGATGTAGGCTGGCTCATCCCAGGTCAGGCCAATTTGGGGTTCGGTGACAATGAGGAGGGTCAAAGTGGTTAGGGCTAGAATGATGGCAATGGTTCGGTTGTTGAAGGATTGAATAAATTGCATCGTTGTAACTTAGTTGCTCCAAGGGAGTGGTTCACGTCTTTGTAGCCATTCAGGCGGGATGGGTAATAGACGGTTAGCTAAGACAACGATACTGCCCACAATGGCACACGTTGTATCTCGGTCTCCCAATCCAGAAACAGTAGCCCATAAGGCAGCTTCAAAATTGTCAAGGTGTCGGGCCGCACACCACAAGGCAAACGGCACAGTATCAGGTGCTGTTAATTTTGCTCCATTGCCTAACGCACTGACTGCTGTTTGAATGGAGTAACTGAAGGGTAATGCCAGAGCTTTGTTCAACTTGCTGCAGGTATCGCTATCCGGGGTGTACTGTTTGACCAGGTCTAACAGCTCTTGCCCGGAAGAGGGCTTTATGTTCCCATTTATTGAGTGGGCATACGCCGCCGCAATAGCTACGGCAATGGCCCCAGCTTGCCCCTCTGGGTGAGAATGAGTAATTGCTGCTGATTTGGCAGCTTGATGAGTTACTTTATCAAAATCATCATAGAAGTAAGCTCCAATTGGAGCTGCTCGCATCGCCCCACCATTGCCAATCGAGCCCATACCATCAAATACATTTGAGGACGCGATTTTCCAGGGTATGCCATTGGCTATGTTTCGTAGAATTTGATGAGCTGTACCCCCATATCCTCGATCTGGCTCCTGAAGATAATTGTTCGCGAATATCTCAGCCAAGGTGTCCTGCTCAATCTCCGCCTCTTGGTCTAAAACCTTTTCAATTCCCAAGGCCATAACAGTGTCATCTGTATAAAGCCAAGGCGTAGGTGGAAGAATTTTTTGTGCAATCATTTCGTTGACCTTTGCCGCTGAGGCAAAGAAGCATTGCCCAAAAGCATCACCCACTGATAATCCCTCAATTGAAAGACGGGCTAGGTTTATGCGAGTTTGTCTATCAGAGAGCGTCATAATTTAGATGATACTTGTCTTTGACATCGAAGATTTTATTTGAACAAGTTCCCCTAATAGCTTTGTGTTCTTAACATCAATTTCAGGAGATAATGTGCTGGCAATATTGGCGATTTCTAGATTGAGTGAGGCGATTTCCGTCTGGCTTTGTTTTCGAATATCCTGCAAAGTTGAGACGAGCTGTCCATCTGAGATTTGGCTAATTTTTAATATTTGCTCTAGTAAATTTTGGGGATCAAGTTTGATCTCAAGGGCTTGGGCAACTTGGACGCATTCCGCAATAATAGCTTCAGCGATCTCCATCACGCGATGGTCACGATGGAAAATTCCATTATCGATTTCAAGCAAGGGGCAAATTGTATTGAAAACAGCATTGATGATTGCCTTACCCCATATTTCGCTTTGAATATTAGGTTCAACGTGAAATGCAAAGCCTGGTGTATTGATCTGCGTAAGACAGGCCTGTAACTTATCTTGATGACCTTCGATGACCCCAATTGGGGAAGATTTAAGCGATGTGAATCGCGCTTCATAACTATTGGCTTTTTGGCCCCCTGAATATAGCACACATCGATAAATTTCAGTGAAGCCCGCTTGCTGGTAAGGCCGCTCAACCCCAATCCCATTTTGCATAATAATGATGGGAGCGCTGGCATTCTTTGCTTTTAGCTGATCAGCAATGAGTTGATTGGCATAGGCTTTTGCGGTAATGACAATAATCCCGTCCAACTCATCCAGCTTGGCCAAAGAGGCGACATCAACCTGAACCTGTAGATTATAGTTACTTCTGCCAAGATCATTGATTTTGACCAAGACCGAACTTTTCTCGACGTCAGGGTTGCTGGTTCGGCCTAAAATTATGTCTCTGTCGTTATTGACCAAGTGAGCGGCTAGAGCCAAACCAATCGTTCCCGCACCTAAAATGTATATCGTTCTAGAGGGGTTTTCGAGCATACTGTCTTTCCAGAAGAAAATTTAGCACAATTTATCCCAACCTCGTAACAAAGTCAATAATTGTTACTGACCAGACGTAACTTTCTAAACCTTTAAAGATAGCTCATGGGACAAGAAATTTTGTTTAGTTTTTTATGTCCGGGTCAGCAATATCATCCGCTTCTTTTATTCAAAATTGCCCCACAAACTCTTACCAATTTCTCAGCAAAGCTTTGTATTGTCAGATGGTAATTTGAGAAGATCAAATTCAAGGAGAGAGCTTTTTTATGCGTCAATTGTTAAAATCAAGACGGGTCATTCAAGGGCTGGCCATTCTGCTGATTGTTATCGGTGTTTCTCAGTTGACCCAGTATGGACGAGGAGCCTTCGATGCTTATCGACGGATGCAGTTTGCCACAGAGCACAACTTCGATGCGGGTAACGTCGATGTCGCCCTTGTGGCCCCGTGGATGAATATTCGCTACATTGCCGAGGCCTATGCAGTGCCCCAAATCTTCATTTTTGATGAGCTCGGCGTTGAGATGGAGCGGAGAACAAGTGAACTGCCATTGGGACGGCTGAACAATCGGCTGCGTTTAGGCCGAAGCAGTGAGGAACCACCAATCATTGAGATGGTGCGGCAGGCGATTGAGAAATATCGCAGCAATCCCGTGGTCACCGGATTGGCCGAAGGGCGAGTTCGACCGTGGATGAATGTCCAGTACATCGCCAACAGCACAGGCATCCCCGTTGAAACATTTTTTGCCGAGGTTGGTCTCCCTGTCGAAGGGAATGCTTACAAGCCGCTAGGCTGGTTGGTCGACTCGACTGACTTCGAACCGGGCGAGGACGAGTTGATCAAAAGATTACAACGTGTTGTTGATGAGAACGGGGGACCCTCAGAAAGTGAGCGGCCCTCAGAACGTGAGGGGGCTTCACCATGACCATAGACTTGACCTCACTTGCGTTAGTTTGGATTATCGATTTTGGGGCACCAATGGTCGGTTGCATCTTGTTGCTGGGGGCGATGGGGGTTCCCTTGCCCACATCGCTGGTGGTTATTGCTGCCGGGGCGTTTATGCGCCAGGAGTTATTGAACCTTTACACCACACCGATATTTGGCCTGATTGGAGCCATCGTCGGGGACACGGCTGTTTATGGGGTGGGTCGCTTTGCCAATCAATGGCTTGAGCGACGTTTTGGGGGCAGTAAAGCCTGGCAAAACGCCAAAGCGCGATTTGATAAACGGGGCGGCATCGCCATCTACCTCACCCGTTGGTTGGTGACTGCCTTAGCCATTCCGACCAATCTAGTAGCTGGCAGCAGCCGTTATCCCTTTAGCCGCTTCCTCTTCTTCGACTCAGCCGGCGAGATCACGTGGCTACTCCTATTCGGCGGCCTCGGCTACGCTTTTGGTGATCAGTGGGAACTCATCACCGAATTTATTACCAACTTCAGCGGGGTTATCCTGAGCGTCCTGTTTGTTGTAGCGGGGGTGTATTTGTTGGTGCGGTTTAGTCGGCAGGGGAAGGGGTATTAACAACGTTAAAAAATGCTGTTTTTATATAATTTATAGAAAAAAGAGTAGCAAAAAAAGAAAAAGTATGATAAATTGACCGAGATGTAATACAACCAAATAAAAATATTGACGAAGGAGTCAAGACATTTTGTTGAACCAACCACTTTCGACCTACCTCAAAAAGCTTTTTTGTAAGAAGGTTGCCTATGCGGCAGCCCTGATTATCCCCTTGTTTGGGTATGCCAGTTTTGCTATTCTTCTCCCCTCCTTTATTCTTGAAGTGCAAAGCGAACCACAAGCAAACACAACTCAAAATAAGACGGTGATCGTCGATCGCTATCCAAATCTTCTCTCAATCCGTTCTATTCGGACGTTGTTAACCCAACCTGAGCAAGATATTATTTCCCAATCTAATAAGCAGTCTATTGGCCCAAACCGACCCTGGCCTGATGCGCCTCCGACTGTTACAGCCGTCCCCACCGATATTGTCTCGACTGATGGCATCCTGGGTTTAATCGTGCCCACCGATTTACCGATCCCAACCGTTGCTGCCACCGCTACCGCCCTACCGACAAGTACCCCACTCCCCCCGACACCGACCAATACCCCCCTGCCGGAACCGACCGCCGTGCTTGAAGCAACCCTCAAACATGTTATCATCATCAGTATCGATGGACTTCGCCCAGACGCCCTATTTCTGGCCGTCACGCCTCACTTGGATAGCCTAAAGGAACGCGGTGCGTATAGCCCCTACGCCCAAACAATTCCCAACAGTATTACGTTACCGAGCCACGCTTCGATGTTGTCAGGCATGGTTCCGGAGAAGCATGGCATCGAATGGGGCCTACCTTACATCGGCTGGCCGGGGATGGCGGGGCCAACCCTATTTACCGCAGCGAAACACGAGGGAATGAAAACAGCGATGGTGTTTGGTAAGGACAAACTTCATTATATTGCCATTGAAAATTCAGTCGATCAGGTTTTTGGGGGCGATGTTCATGATACAGATGTGAAAGAGTGGGCGATTGAAGCCATCCAAACGGACATGCCAAATGCCATGTTTATCCATTTTCCTGATACTGATCGAGTGGGGCACACCTATGGCTGGATGTCAGAAAATCAACTCTATGCGATTACGTTTGTTGATGGGCTGATTGGTGAAATTATGGCCGAACTCAAACGGCAGGGACATCTAGAGAACACAATGTTCATTGTGAGTTCTGATCATGGCGGACAGGGCTTTGGGCACGGCAATGACTCCCCCTTAGATCGCACCATTCCTTGGCTGGCTGCCGGACCTGGGATTAAAGAGGGTATTCTCATTGAAGGTGAAATCGATACTTATGATACAGGTGCTACGGCAGCCTATGCGCTTGGTTTACCGGTGCCGCCTCAATGGGATGGCCAACCATTGCTAGAGATTTTTGAGGATGAATAGGAATGATTGTGAATGAACAAGAGGCAATTTAAGTTGGAAATGTCCTCGTAAATCGTCAGAGACGATCCTACCCATTCGGGTCTGGCTTCTGGTGCCATTTTTGATAAATCGGCCATCGAAGAAACCGATTGGGGGCCAGCTCGACGGTTGCGATTTCCAGTGACGGTTGAAGGCGTTGAACCTAAATGGCGATATCCAACTCAACGGTTGCGAACGTCTGAGCCTGTTTGGCTAGATTATTGAGGTCTGGTAGAATTTTGCTCAGATGTCGGTGTATGACCTCCCTTCTGTGAGTTAATCGATTGAATAAAGAGAATTAAGTGAGTATGGTGATCTAAACCTAGTACAGAGGAGCTTTCGCAATGAGCCAAATGGAAACGCACGAATATGTTGATCAACTAAAGCGCTTGCTTGAGCAGAAGAAAGTACAAGTCCAAATGGAAATTGCGAATTATCCTCCACCTATCCCCGCCTGTGATCAACAGTTCAATTATTTGCTAGAGCAGCGTGCTGCTATCTCTCAGGCGTTGAGTCAATTGCCCCAATTGCTACAACAATCTATGACTATTGAGACTATTCAGGATTTTATTGCTACGATGGACTGCATTAGCGAAGATGAGATAGTCTTATCTCACTAAGTCTAGATGAATAGCTTTGACCACAGCCCGGATTTCGTTCTAGGCACCAAGCTTTTGAAAAACGGTGCGGATATAGTTTTTGACCGTGCTGGGGCTAATGACGAGGGCTATCAATGGGTTAGCCTTTCGACAACTCCAAGCCGATTGGCACCTCAATCGGGTATTCCAACAAAATTTGGGCCATCCCCTTGCCCAACGGGTCGAAACGGAGTGAGGCTGTACCCCCACCACCGAGTGCCTCGTGCATCACAAAGTTGAAGGCGTACAGGCCGGGAAGCTCAAATCGTTCGACCTTGCCCTCAACTAGGTGTCCCAAATACGCCTTAACCACCTGAGCCGTCAATTTTTCCCGCAAAATCGGTACAAGTTCAGGCTTTCGAGCCACGATGCCGACATTGGAGATATTGCCTTTGTCGCCGCTCCGGCCATAGGCGATGGCCCGGAGGGGAACTTGGCGGGTTTCACCCGTGAAGCTTATCATTTCGGATCTTTGAATTGCAATGGGCTTAGTTTCTTCTCGTAAATCGTCAATCGACAATCGTAAATCCTCAAACACCTCTCCATTCACCAAAATTGTCACAAACTCACGTGGTACAAGCATTGAGTGTGCTCGGATGAATGGCATTGGGCGGGGTAGGCCACCGCCACCGCCGTTGATCCCCTGGGCCATAGAAAGCGCACTTGAGGGAATTTCCCGGGCGAAAAAGGCGAGCGCCGCTTTGTCATCGTGATGGGCAGCGATTTTGAGGATGACCTCGCGAGCATTTTTGGCTTGGCTATGCGGGCCAAATTGATGCTCTGCTCCAACTATTTCGAGCGAGGTTTTCCGAAAGTCAGCCCAGCCTTTTTCGGGGAAGACCCACCGCATTCGCTCAAACAAGGTCTCGCCTACACGCTGGGCCTTGCGTACAGCATCAAAGCCTGTAATCATCAGCAAAAATGTGAGACGATAGCCATCGGCCTCAAGCGTTGTGGCTTTATAAGTTGATGGTGGTGGATAGCCTTTTGCCCCTTCGACTTGGACTCGGTCGCCATCTAATTCAGTTAGCTGGACATCAGCAAAGTCGCAAATGACATCCGGCAGAATGTACTCACGAGGATTGCCGATTTCGTAGAGGATTTGTTCGGTCACACTAGCTCGATTGACCAGGCCGTCCGTGCCGTCTGGCTTGGTGAGACTGAAAGATGAGTCGGCCGAAACCTCTGCAATCGGATAGCCAACATTAACCCAACTCTCCACACTTTCCCAATCGGTCAACAGCCCGCCCGTTGATTGCGTACCACATTCAAGTAGGTGTCCGGCTAAACTGCCTTGGGCCAACTTGCTGTACTCCGTCGGCCTCCAGCCAAACTCATGGATGCATGGAGCCAACATCAAAGCACTATCAACCACCCGACCGGTGATGACCACATCCGCGCCTGTATCAAGAGCTGCCACAATTGGAAACGCGCCCAAATAGACATTCATTGCCAACACATTTTTCGGTAGCGGCGTGTTATAGGTCATCTCACGGATGTCGGCCTCGCGGAGGGCCTCCAGTTGAGACATCAGATTGTCACCCTCAACGACGGCAACTTTCAGATCAATCCCCTGCTCATCGGCAATTTGCCGTAAAGCAGCCGCTGCGCCTTGCGGATTAATGCCCCCAGCATTGGTCACCACCCGAATTCCTTGTCGTCGAATTTCAGCTAGGTGGGTTTTTAACACAGGGTCGATAAAGTCGATGGCATAGCCAGCCGCTGGATTTTTTAACTTGGCCCGCGTCAAAATCGCCATCGTCACCTCAGCCAAGCCCTCATATACCAGATAGTCGAGCCGTTCCGAAGCCAAGAGTTGAACCGTCGCGAGCGATGAGTCGCCCCACGCGCCAGCCGCACAGCCGATGTTGATCGTTGTTTTTTGATTACTCATTTGTGATTCCTGTAAATATTGTTTATGTCATCCTGAACGAAGTGAAGGATCTCCAACGAACCACCGGTGATGGATTCTTCACCGGTGGTTCAGAATGACATAAGCCTACTTTGTTTGACTGCTATGAGCCGAAACTACCACCAGCATCAACTCTTTCGGTTGCATCTGTTGGCCTTGAGTTACCAAAATCTTACTGATGACCCCATCAAATGGGGCGGTAATTGGGTGTTCCATCTTCATCGCTTCTAAAATGAGCAGAACTTGCCCTCGTTGAACCGTGTCCCCCTCACCCACATCAAGCCGCAAAACGGCCCCCGGCATCGGGGCAGTGATCTTTCCGCTACTCACTCCGTCCGCTGTATCGACCTCTGAGAGCAATACATCTCTGAATGTGCCCGTTTCCAAGCCCGCTTGCAGCCATAGGGTGTGGTCAGGATCAAAGACGAAGTGGGCGATGTCTCGAATGCTATTCAATTCGTACATCAACCGATGGTCTTTGTATGAAACGATCTTGATCTCAAAAGTTTTGGCTTCAATCGAAACTTGTAAACAATCCTCAAGCGGTTTGACCCGCACCAAACGCTGCCGAGGGTCGGTGTCGAAACAATAGGTTGTGACTTGCTTGCCTAGACTGCTTAACTGAGGTTCAGCTATTAATTGGGTATCATTTTGGTAATAAATCGTCGCCGCTAGTGCTTCCATCTGAGGCGTGATTGTGTTCTGATTTGGCTGCCAATTTTGTTCAATAAAGGTGGTTGTGGCTTGGCCTGAGGTAAAGGTAGGGTGAGTAATGGTCTCGATCAAAAAACGACGATTTGTATCGACACCGAGGATGACGGTTTTCTGTAAAGCCCGCTTGAGCTGTCGTTGAGCTACCTCACGGGTCGCTCCAGACGCGATGATTTTGGCAACCATCGCATCGTAAAACGGGGTGATGCTTTGTCCAGACCGTAGGCCATCATCCACCCGGATGCCTTTCCCCGATGGCGCATCCCACAACCAAACTGTACCGGTGCTGGGTAGAAAATTATTGTCAGGCGACTCGGCATAGAGCCGAACTTCGATGGCGTGACCTTTAAGCTTAACCTCACTTTGCCCGAGTGGAAGTGCTTCCCCTGCTGCAATTTGCAATTGCCACTTGACCAAATCGAATCCTGTCACTAATTCAGTCACAGGATGCTCGACCTGCAAACGCGTGTTCATCTCGATGAAGTAGAACTCGTCGCCTGCTTCGGATAGGAGGAATTCGACGGTTCCCGCGTTGACATAGCCAACCGCTTTGGCTGCGTGAACAGCCGCTTCTCCCATCTTCTCTCGTAGTTCGGTGGAAATGGCTGGACTCGGTGTCTCCTCAACGACCTTTTGATGACGGCGTTGGATGGAGCAATCGCGCTCACCGAGATGAATGATGTTGCCCTGCTGATCGCCAAATATTTGGAATTCGATATGTCGGGAGTTGATGATGGCTTTTTCCAGCAATAACTCATCAGAGTCAAATGCTTTTTTGGCCTCAGAGCGGGCAGTAGTTAAAGCTGCTGGGAGATCATCGGCTGTCTCGACTAGTCGTATCCCTCGACCGCCCCCACCCGCTGCGGCCTTGATCATCACAGGGAAGCCAATTTTATTCGCGGCGGTGTTAAAGGCTTGGTCGGATTGATCATCACCCGCATAGCCTGGGATGAGGGGAACACCGCTTGCCTCGACTACTTGCTTCGCTGCGGCTTTGTTGCTCATAATTCTCATCGCCTTGGGCGTTGGGCCAATCCACGTCAAACCGGCGTCAATTACTTGTTCGGCGAAATCGGCATTTTCGGCCAGGAAGCCATACCCTGGATGAATGGCGTCTGCGCCCGTACGTTTGGCCGCATCGAGAATACGATCAATATTGAGGTAGGACTCGCTGGCCTCCGCTGGACCTAGGCGGACGGCTTGGTCGGCCATTTGGACGTGTGGGGCAGCCTCATCTACATCGGAGAAGACTGCCACAGCTTCATACCCCATCGCGTGGGCCGTCCGGATAATACGACAGGCAATTTCGCCACGATTAGCAATGAGAATTTTGTGAAAGGCCATGCTAGGTAGGTTTCCTAATAGTTTTTGAGACGTTCTATCTCATCTATAGATATTTTTTGAACTTTTTATCTGTGACCATCTGTGTTCATCTGTGGATTACGATTTTTCAAGCATTCCGTTCAGCCCAACTCGGCTTACGTTTCTCTAGGAAGGCCGAAATCCCCTCGCGTCCTTCATCACTGAGAATGGCTTGTCCAAACCGTTCGGAAGCCATATCGAGCGTGGTTATGAGCGGTTGGGGTTGTTGGGTGATGTGGAGGGTTTCTTTGGTTAGAGCGCTGGCCAATGGCCCGCATCGCTCGATTTGGCTGAGAATTTCGTCAGCTTTGGCGTCCAGTGCTGAATGGCTTGGCATAGAAAAATGAACCAAGCCTAATGCCTGTGCTTCATCGCCTTTGAAGCGTGCCCCGGTGAGCATCAAGCGGCGGGCTTGGGTAAAGCCGAGCCGTTGCACCACAAAGGGTGAAATTTGCGCAGGAACGATGCCCAACGAGGTTTCGCTCAAGCTAAAACGTGTGTCGGCGGTGCAAATGGCTATGTCGCTGGTGCAGACTAGCCCAAAGCCACCGCCAATTGCAGCCCCCTCTATGAGCATCACCACCGTTTGGGGGAGTCGATTAAGGCGAATAAATAAGTCGCCGAACTTACGATTTTCGCGGGCGGCTTCTTCTCCCGAAAGTTCACTCAGGAAAATCTGCTTGAATTGCTTGAGATCACCACCGGCGCAGAAGGTGCCGCCAGCACCGCGCATAATCAGGGTCTGAATGGAGCGATCTGGCTCAAGCTGAGCCAATACGTCGTCCAGTTCGCCCAAAAGTTCATTGTTCAAGGCATTGTATTTGTCGGGCCGATTAAGGGTGAGATAGCAGCGGGATTCTCGTTGCTCAACCAAAATTGTGTTGTACGATTGTCGGGTCATTTTGTGTGTTTCTCCATTGAAAATAGCTTTCAATAAGGAGTCCGAAAGTGCACTTTCGGACTCCTTATTTTCATTCGCGTTGTCATGCCGAAGGCCCTGTCGCATTCTCTTGGAAATAGAATGTGTGGCAGATTGAGTCTAAGTTCCGCTTATTAACTTGCTGTGTTCGGCTCGATTCACAGGTTGCTTACCTGCATTACACTTTGATACTCGTTAACTTGTCAACGCTGGTTGCTGAATACTCATTACATTCGAGCTACGCCAAACGTGTTGGGGTATAGCGTTCGTCGTTCGGTTTCATCGGTGGTGGCGAGTAGAAAGGCAAGTACCTTGCGACTGTTGCGGGGATCGATGATGCCGTCATCGAGGCCCATCCCCGAGGTGTAGAAGGCGTCAGACTGTTTGTTGAAATGGGCGATGATTTGCTGCTCCTGGGCATCCATTTCGGCGGTATCGACGGTTTGACCCCGCCGTTTGGCGCTGGCTTCAATCACTAAACGCATTGTCATTGCAGCCTGCTCGCCACCCATCACGCCAGTTGTGGCATTGGGCCAACTAAACAGGAAGTTCGGTTCGTAAGCACGCCCGCACATTCCATAATTACCTGCCCCGAAACTCCCGCCGATCATCAGCGTGAAACGAGGGACGGTGGCATTGGCGACGGCTTGGATCATTTTCGAGCCGTGTTTAATCATTCCCCCTTGCTCATAGGCGGTGCCGACCATGTAACCGGTCGTGTTTTGCAGAAAAATGAGGGGCGTGTTCGATTGACAGCAGAGTTGGATAAAATGAGCCGCTTTGGTTGCCCCGTCAGGATCGATGGGTCCGTTGTTGCCAATGAGCGCACAAGGATGACCGTGAATTGAGCCTTGCACACAAATGGTTTGGCTGCCGTATCGGCCTTTGAATTCGAGAATATCAGAATCGTCAACTAATCGAGCCATCACCTCTTTGACATCATAAGGCTGGCGATAATCAAGCGGAACGATACCTGCAATTTCAGCCGGATCATAGCGTGGCTCGGAAAAAGTTTGCTCCTGTGGTAGCGGGGCTAGATTCTTGTGCCAATTCAAACGGGTCACGACTTCTCGGGCGAGACGGATGGCATCGGTGTCATTTTCGGCCAGATGCTCAACCAAACCAGAGACAGTGGCGTGCATCTCAGCCCCGCCTAAATCAGCCGCGTTGGCCACTTCACCCGTTGCCGCCTTGACAAGCGGTGGTCCCGCTAGGAAGGCTTGCCCTCGGTCGCGTACCCCGATCACAACATCACTCATCCCCGGCATGTAGGCACCCCCGGCGGTGGATGAGCCGTGTAGCACGGTGATGACGGGACATCCCGCCGCGCTGAGCAGGGCGAATTTTCGAAATAATCCCCCCGCGTTGATAAACATCTCAACTTGATAATCAAGCAGATTGGCCCCAGCACTTTCCACGAGATGGATGAAAGGAAGTTTGTTTTGCAGGGCGATGTCTTGGCAGCGGTCGATTTTTACGCGGGCAATCTCTGTCAAGGCTCCGGCATTAATGCCACTGTCGTTGACCACAATCATTGCTCGAACACCATTCACGAAACCAATGCCGGCAATGAGACTGGCCCCGGGCAGAGATGTATCGCGGTCATTCGCATCGCGGAGGAACCCTGTGATATTCCCGATTTCCAGAAACGGTGCCCCTGGATCAAGGAGCCGAGCGAGCCGTTCTCTAGGCAGAATTTGCCCCCGTTTGTCAAAGCGAGGCTTGGCCTTTGCCGAGGCTTCAGCCGCTCGTTGCTCAAGTGCGCTAGTCTGCTCGATGAGGGCCAACATTCCCTTGCGATTTTCAGCAAAGGTCTTGGTTTTGGTTGAAATCTGCGATTTAAAAACTGCCATAGTTTATTTTCGATTCCTAAAATAGCATCGTTGATTGAGGAGATTGACTAACTAGAGACTGGAGATTTTTGCAATAAATTACTCAAAATCTCTCAAATTTTTATTGATTTCTTTGGAGCAATTCGTGAAATTCGTTGCTGTTTTTAGCCTGATACGCCTCTTCCCGTAGTATGACCTAGTGTCTCGTTCTCCAATCTCTAATTTTCAAACTGTATAAAAAATGATGCCTGTCCAAGCTTTGTCGACCTGACCAGTTTTTTCATTTTGCAATGTAAGCCCGAGTAGGGTCGGTCTGTCAAGAAATTGCCGGATGTGTTGATTGAGGGCTGCAAAGTTACGGCGCAACTCCCAGACTTGACCGGGTTGATTATGATGTAGGATCAGGAAGAGACGGTTTCCAGTATGATAGCGACCCTCTTTTGATTGGTTCGCGTACAGCCAATGTACAAGGTGGCGTGGATGGTGTTGAGCGTGGTCGAGGGAGTGGGGATAGGCGTGAGGAAATCGGCTGATTTTGAGATCAAAGGGAATCTCTCGCAGGTAAAAATCGATGGAGTGATGTTTTTGGTCTTCTTCCTGTTGAACATCAGGATGGGCATAAAACAGGCGTAGGATTTGATCGTGCGTGTGATGGTTGTACCATCGCCGAATCGTATATGCCCCAAAGGCTTCAATGTCAAGGCGTTCTGCTAGACCCACCTCATTGACCTGATGCCAGACCTCCTGCAATGTTGGCGTATGATAAATAAAATTGCTGAGGCGATCCCATCGATTACCTTGCCGTTTACCCCAGGGTGGCATTTTTTTCATCTTGTGTAGCTCGTGATGAATAATGCGCTGCTGATCGGCTGACTGATCTTGTACCAATGTATCCCCGATCATCTAAATATTATCGAATTGAGTCGATGAAACTATCAAGCGCGGTTTGATCCCATCGTTCAACCTCACCCATTGCCATCAAAACTGTGGGGCCACCCTTTCCTTGGAATATGGCGAAGGCCTGACGGATGGTCTGGCCCGAGGAGTCGGTTCCCTCCTGAATGGTCAAGATCACCTCCTGATCACGGATGACGGTGGTTTTCTCTTCAATAATTGTAAAACTTATATTGCCGCTGCCGGTCTGTTGCTGCAATTGCTGCTGTATCTGCTCCTGCATTTGGGCCTGATTGCCACTCATCCAATCAGGGAATTGCATAAGCATAATCATCGGTGTTTGTCCAGAGGTTGGGGTGATCCCGACCATATCGAAGATGAAAAAGCTCATCCCCATCTGTTCAGCATACCCCGACGGAATATCATAGTCAGCAATGCCAGCCCCAATCGCCGCGACATCCTCTGTTTCGGTTGTAATGGATTGCGCCATTGTGGCCCCGAAGTAAGAGGTACCAGCAAAAGCGATAACACACACACAGATGCATAATAAAGCTAGGCCTCCAACGACGCCTAAGGCAATTTTTGTGTTTCGACTCACGGAAACGCTCCTTGGAAAGATAGTTTGTAAAGTTTTTAGGGTTTGTAGAGCTTGTGGAGTTTATCGCATCCAATTGATCCTAAGAATTCCATCAACCCCATAAAATCCATAAATTCTCTTCAACTTTACCAACAATTTAAGGTTGGGGCAATTCAGCACGCTGTCTCAAGATTGTACGCATTTGGGTGATGTCTTGGGAGACCGTGCGGCTGATACGATAGTAACAGTAGCCAGCCGGGATAAAGAAGAGATGAAACAGGGCCAGTCCAGTGGCGTAGGTGGTAGGCTCGGGTAAAGAACTGGCAAAATTGGTAATGACCAAGCCAGATAACCAGTTGCCCAGCGCGACGGAGATCCCTGAGGTAATGGTAATCATTCCGGCGACCGTACTTCTATGCTCTGGTAGGTTAACTTCGGCAAAGATAGCTGTTCGGCTGGGCAAATCGCCAGCGACGATCAGGATGCCTATGAGGGCGACGACAAAGGTTAGGGTGACTGATGGTGTCGTAAAGAGGCTCCAGATGATGGGGACAAGGAGGACAAGAAAATTTGGCTCATCGGGAAAAGGAAGGTCTTGTAGCGGCAGAAAAAAGATGATCATCTGAAAGGGAACAGTGAGCCACAGGGCCCCCATCCCTAACCAAGCCCGCCCTCGCAAATCCCGTTTTTGAAAGCGATCGCCGAGGTAGCCCCCTAGTACAACGAAATAAAAGCCGAACTCAAAAAATAGGGCGAGGAAGTTGCCGATGATGGTGGCGGTTTCAAGACTGTATCCATTCGCCTGCACTTTGGCGATAAAGAGGCGGGCATGCCAGACACGTGAGCCGTAGCCAAGCAAGGCGATAAATGTGAGCGTCAGCAACCACCGATTGGTTGGAATTGATAGGATATAGCGAATATCAGACCATTGAATACGATATTGATATCCTTGCCCATCCTCAAAAAGCTTGGTCAATTCTGGCTCGGCTTGACCTCGTTTTGGCTCAAAGGTGAAAAGGTACAAGATGGCAAAAAGGACTCCAGCACTGGCTACGAGGAAAAACGGAAGAGGCCAATTGGTGGCCCCGAGCGAACCACCGAGTAAGGCCCCTGCGCCAGCCCCGCTGCCTTGCGAAAGGCTCCACAGACTAAGCGCTAGCCCTCGGCGGTTGGGGGGAACAAAATCGTTCACGACACCGAATCCGACTGAGGAGATACAGCCGATACCGATTGCGCCAATAATTTGCCACAGCAATAGCTGCTGATAACTTTGGGCTAATCCGCTGAGAAAAATTCCTGTCACCCAAATGAGGGTGCCATAGAGCAGAAGTGGCTTACGGTCATACAGATCACCCCAATAGCCCCAGGCTAAGGCCGTGATGGCAATGACAAGGAGACTTGAGGCGGTGACCAGACCGAGCGCTGCATCGGTGACGCCTAAATCTCGGCCAATGATGGCGTAGAGTGGTGGGAGTACACCGCGTGCTGTGTTATCTAGCGAGGCGAGAATGACAAAAACGAGAATGGTGAAGCCTTTATGCGCTGGGCCGCCCCACCAGGTAGATTGTTTGAGGTTTAACATATAGGTGCGCTGAAATGTGTGAGATATTGTTGTTTAGAATAGCATTAAAGGGGCGATTTTAAAAAATTAGGACTAACGCAAAACGTTGATTGAGCCTGTCGAAAATAATGTTTTGCGAACCAAAATGTTTGGTTTCGACAAGCTCAACCGACAGTTTATCCCTATTCTGCGTAAGTCCTAAAAATATGGCATTTGGAGAGATGAGAGATGATGAGTAATTAGTGGGAAAAATTACTCACCTCTTTTAGAGATCGGTGTTAAAGAGTTTTGCGAGATAGCTGGTGTGACGCTCTGCGTCACACCCTTCGGACCAACGCAGAGCATTGGCCCGAGTGCCTAAGTGCGTAATTCCTACAAGGACATTTGAAAATTATGAACTTGACAAAAAGCAAGAATGTCATTTCGATGAAGAATGAGGTCGTGTCAAAGACACGCGAAATCTTCCAAGTTGGCTTTAAGATATGACCGACCTGGAAGATTTCTCACCCTAAAGGGTTCGAAATGACATGTCTCTCTCACTTTCCATAAGTCGCGCTGCCACAAAATCTGTCAAACGCTGAATATTCTATCCTCTAAGAGTTTCAAGTTGATGAGAAAATTGTAACGACTGAAAAGATATTGTTCATTGTCCTCGTGGAGGGAAGCCCTGCGTGATAAGTTGTTCTGAATGGGATACAAGCGTGATGCGACTAGCCGCATTGATAACATATACGGGGCCAGAAACGTTGTTGTATGCTCCCCCATTACCCTCGTGTGCTTCATAAACGCCGCCATAGGTTGTATCAAGATTGACCGAATCGACCTGCGCATAGATGGAACTATTGAGTGTTAATGGAAATTCGACGCGGCTCTCGCTCGCGAAATAATAGGCATCATTAATTGATAAGACCACACTTCCTCCGGGAGCGATGGGGAGCGCCTCATCGCGAATGCCCCATACCAACCCTTCGGAACCTAATTTATACCATGGTTGGTTGACACCTGTGGGAACAATGTCTGGATTGATATAGGCATCAACCCAAAATGCATCATTGACATCTTCACTGCCAGTATTTTTGATGGTTATGAGGACATTATCTGGGGTGGCCTCAATTTGTTCGACAATCAGATCACTATTGGAGGGGAGGATTGGGTCTGATGGATCGGATGGATCGGACGGGTCTGATGGGTCCGATGGATCTGAAGGATCGGATGGGTCTGATGGATCGGACGGATCAGTAGGATCAGACGGATCTGATGGGTCTGATGGGTCAGATGGATCGGACCCATCGGCTGAGGCAACGTGATTGATGTGAGGTAAATAAATGGCATAAGTTGGAATTGCAGGCTCTGGACCAATATTAAACCAACAGACAACGGCTTCACCAGGGTCAATGTTTACGGTTAGGGTCCGACTAGCCAGGTCGCTCTCGCTGGGGGTCTGAGAGGTGGTTTCTTCACAGGTGATACTTTTCAACAGTAGTGGTGATGGATCTAGTTGGGTAATTGTATATTGCCCAGGCTCTAATTCGGGGAAAACAATTGTGTTTATTACGCCGTCGCTGTCATCTTTGATGGCATCATCTAGTTTGAAGCTAGGGGCATCAATGATGCTTGACGTGAAGTTGATATCAACCCCATTTGCTGGTTCGGTAGCGACGATCACTGTTAGTAATCCTTTAGGGATAAGGACGGTGTTGGTAACGCTACCAAATTTGCTAAGCGGTGCTAAATTGCTGGTGACACTAGCAGTGTTAGTAATCATCGTTGTATCAGGAACAGCCTCATCCACAATCACCGAGAATGTTACAGTGACGGGTTGACTGGCTGGTAGGGTATTAATGACCCATTCCAGATTTTTATCAATGATGATTCGATGATCACCCCCAGCAATACTGCCATTGACATACTCGGTATTGGGCGGGATAATATCGCGAACCCGAACATTTTTGGCGGTAGAATATCCGCCTACATTGCTGATAATGAGCGTATAAGTGAGAGGACTACCTGGCGTTAACACCCCAATGGGGCCATATGATGACAACTTTGCGATGCTTAAATCCGGATAGGGCGACTCGATTGATCCGATATCACAGAATCCGTCGATGGGTTGGGGACGATTAGCCCCCCGTTGGTCAGAGACGACTCCAGTGTCATTGCAGCTATCATTGATCAGTGGAATAGCATTGATAAGCGGGCTGCCTTCGAGGGGGGCAAACGACGGGGTAATCCCCGGTGCGTTTATTTGTAAGGGGCCAAGCATCGGGTCAACGCCAATCATGTCGGTCGCTTGGCTCAACTCACAACTGCCGTCGCCATCGATATTGTAACCGTTTGATGTAATTGTCCCAAAACAATTGTTGATTTCTCCCTGCTTAATGATGATGTTATGGGCAAGCTCTATCGACTCGTTGATGGCATATATGGAGCTACCTCGATTTGTCGCGCTATTGTTTAGTAAGGTGTTGTTAATCATCGTCGAGTTGCTATCACGGGTAAATATAAAGCCGCCATTCTCAGCCCGATTTTCAGCGAAAGTGTTGTTTGTCATTAACAAATTGGCGTTGCGATTGAAAATGGCTCCACCTCTGTTTAAGGTTTGATTGTTGATAAACGCATTTCCATCGGCGATTATGTCTCCATCCCGATTAAAGATTGCACCACCATTGTTGTTGGTGACATGATTGCTGAACGTGTTGTAACTGATGATTAAGTCCCCATCCCGATTAAAAACTGCGCCCGCATTATTAATAGCGATATTATTGCTAAAGGTGTTGCTCGCCGCGATTAAATCGCCATTCCGATTAAAAATTGCCCCAGCATTGTTGGTGGCTGAATTGTTGCTAAACGTGTTATCATTGATGATTAAATCAGCATCCCGATTAAAAATTGCCCCGGCATTGTTGCTAACACTATTGCTGTTGAAGGTATTATTGTTTGCGGTCATCTGGGAGCCACGATTGAAAATGGCCCCGCCCACTGATCCACTATTTTGCTCAAATAGATTACCTGTGATGGTGGCGACACTATCTCGATTGAATAATCCACCCGTTTGAGTGATTGCTGTGTTTCCGATAACTTGGTTATCAATAAAAGTTAAGGTGCCCTCACGATTAAAGATACCCCCTGATACACCAGCGCTATTGTAAAGAATTGTAGATGTAAGCACGGTGAAGGCTGCATCGCGGTTGAATATCCCCCCAGCTCTTTTTACGGCACTGTTGCTAATAATTTGGCTTGCTGTGATTGTGAATTCGCCATCGCGATTGAAAATTGCAGCCGCAGTGTCGCCTGCTGTATTTTCGTTGACCTCGCTATTGGTGAGTGAGAAACGACCCTCCCGGTTAAAAACAGCGCCGCCCCTGAGGGCAACACTATTCCCGTTGAGTTGGCTATTTGTGATGGTCATATCACCCGTTCGATTGAAGATACCCCCTCCGGTGCCGCCAGCCGAATTTTCGGTTAATTGTGTGTTTGACATCAAGAAAGGAGCCTCACGGCTAGATATAGCCCCCCCTGTGAGGTCCGCTGAATTTCTACTGATCTGCGTATCACTTATCGTTAATAAGCCGCCACGAATAAACATCCCCCCGCCGGTGCCTGTAACCGAATTGCCTAAAACCTGACTATTATTTTTAATAGTGACGATCGTGTCACGGGCAAAAATACCCCCGCCACTGCTGGCTGTACTATTGCTAATCACACTATTGTTGATGGTTAATATAGAGTCTCTAATTGAGATGGCCCCTCCCGAGTCTAGGCCAGTATTTCCACCCGTGATCGTGATATTCTCCAAGGTAATGTCGACCCCATCGCGAATGTTAAGCAGGCGAACTCCTAACTGCGCTTGACCATCTATAGCGTGTCCGTTGCCATTGATGATCAGACGTACACCAACTGAGGCATTTCTGATGATTGGCGTACTTTGACTAAGGAAGATGCTGTTGCCCAATGAAATGAGGTAGGTGCCCGTAGTAGTGAGTTCGTTGTAACAACTCACTGCTATGTCGAGTTCTTCTTCAGTTGTAACCGTTATGGGAAATGGTGGACAATCGATTGCTTGCCTCGTGGATCGGGCGTGGGCAGGAGAGACTTCACCTAACCAGGTCAGCGTGAGGAGAATGGTTAATGTAATGATCAAGGTCAAAAGTAATAAAGTCACTATTGACCTTATAAATGTGGGGATAAATGGTCTCATAGGGCTTCCTATTAGAGTAGTAAGGGGGCTTCTTAACATGTTTAATAGTGAAGCATGATCAGCTACAAAGAAATAGGAACACGGTACTACGAAAAGTTAAGATTATTTTGAGGAGGAATAGTAATGGAGATTAGAAAATTTAATGTAAGTTTCTACGAAATAATGACAGACTGGTTACCCATTATTTCACCACCACATCGGTCAAATATAAAAAATCATCGGGGCTGTCGTCGATACGAGATAGTCGCTCTTGGGTGGTGGTGTGATAGAGACCAACGATGAGAGGGTAGGACCCGGCTTGACGCTCTTCGGGCAAGCGCAGGGCGTAACCTTGTGTCCGGGTTTCGCCGGGGAGTAGGGGCGATTGATCGGGCAGTTGGAGATTGAGTAGGAGCCGATCTTGTTGGGCAATATTTCTATCCTGATCAATGAGTTGGACAAAGACATTTAATGGACCGGATGAATGTGAATTGTTGGCAGCAATTCGTTCGATATTTGGGATGTGCCAGGTGAGTTGGAGCCGGATTAAGTTATCTTGGGAGGTGACCATGGGATCCATCAGCGTGAAATCCAGTAGCGTAACGCCCCCTTCAAAAGGCACATCAAGCGTATGTTTCTGCGGTGCGCCGATGGTGTCTCCCACAGCGTATAGCGTCAATTTTCCGCTTTGCTCAAACCAGTCCTCATAAATCGGGAAGGCAAATTGATTTAATTTGGCCGTAGTATGGTTGAGCGTAGCATCGGCGGTGAGCCAACGTTCAAATAGCCAGACTCGTTTGGCTTGGGCCATCGTGGCTTGGGTGATTTTGTCACGCTCCTCTGGCTTGATGGCCCGTGGCTCGCTTTCAATCCAAACTGCCGTGGGTATCTGAGGGTCGAGATAGCCCATCATCAAGGTTGACACTTCCCAGACGTCGCCCCAGGGCGGCATCGGGGTTAGTAAGCTGTCTCCGGGTTGAGCTTCACGGCTTAAAGTCTCAAGGAGGGCCAGATCAGCCTGGCTTTGATCTTGCTCTAAGGCGACTTCAGCCGTGCCCCGCATAACCTCATAGGTCAGGGTGACCGGAAGCAAGACAAAGAGTAGAACGTAGAGCAAAGTGTGTTGTAAAAAGTAGGTGGTTTGAGCCGTTTGTCTGCGCTGGTGATGGGTGAGAATTGGATGTTCTAACTCATGAGGCTTAAGTATCTCAATTTCATTTTTCAGGGCTAACCCTAACCCAATCGCGGCCATTGCGAAGAGGATGGCCGCTGGGATAAGGACAAACCACTCAATACGTAGTCCATTTTCTGTGGCTTGTAACCAGATGATATCATAAACGCCCTCTTGCAGAATTTGCCAATGGGCCAACGGCGGAAAAGTTTCCCAGTTGAAAACAAAGTTGTCATTGCGCCCCAGACGCAGAAAATGCTCATTAAAATCAACGGCTAGTCCAAGCAGATTGATGATGATGCTGACCCCGGCTAGAAGGGCCAAGCCAAGCCAAGCCAAGCGAATTGAGGTGGCCCGTAGGGCGAATGTTGGTGAAATCGTTCGGCTGAAGGTCCATTCAATTGGTTCAGCAACGAATAGCATCAGCAGTGGAATAATTGGTAATAAGAAGCGCGGTCCCCAGCCCCAGGTGCCCCCCCAAGCAAACCAAGAGCCATAGAAGAGCCAGTAAAAAAGGCACAGAAGGCTAACCAGCCAGAAATAAGGCGCTGAGAGACGGCGCTTGGCGGGGAGAATGCCGAGAAATAAAAGCAGGGTGAAGGGGGCGTAGATAAATAACCCCCGACCAGGGCTGAGCAGGAGGCCAAAGCTGCCAATCCACGGGGCTTGAAATAAAAGCTCTTGGGTGTAACCCGTTTCACTGATGTTGCCATATCTCATCCAATTGAAGCCAAGTAGAATGCCCCCCATCACGACCACTGGGATAAAGTAGAGAATGAGCCGTCCCCAGGGGATGGCCCACCAAATTGTTTCGAGGGTTTGCGTGATGGAGCGTGGTTGATGCGTGGCCAGTAAGTCATCATCAAGATCATCTGACATGTTCAACCAAGCTTGTTCGGTCAGCTGCCAGCTAATCGATTCCCAACTAAGGTAGAAGGCCAGTAGAAGAATGGCCGGAATGCTTTCAAAACGAAGGGTGAGGCTGACGGCCATGGCACAGCCTGCCACAAAAATCCAAAGGAGACGTTGCCGAGCGTAGGCCAGTCGGGTAGCCCGGAAGATGGCCCACACCGCAATGAGGAACGTCAGGGCCAGAAGGGAAGACTCCCAAAACATCCTGGCATAAATCCAGGCGATTGTGCATAGCCCATAAGCGAGACTGGTGATGGTTGCAGAAATTCGAGCAAAGCCAAGGTCAACGAGCCACAAAAATAGAAAGCTTGCGGTTAGGGCGGTGACCAAAATATTAGTGAGTAAGCCGACGTGGACGGCATTGAGACCAGGTAGCTTATGCCCCAGCCAGATGAGCGGTGCGGTGATAAAAGAAATCCCCGGCGCTTTTTTCGTGTAGAGATTGTTGTCCTCACCCCAAATCCCCGGTGGGTTTGGGGTCCAGTGTTGGGTCCAGATGAGCTGATTGATATCAGCCCGACCATGTTGGGCCAAATTGTGGCCAGCCGCAAACACCGCCAACTCATCCATTACGTGAAATTTACCGGAGAAGGTAAGGAGATAGACAGCAAAGAGAAATAACGCGATCCAAAATCGCAGTGAGTCAAATGGATACTTCATGGGGCAATACTAACTGTTCCCAAACTAATAAAATTATTGACTGGCGTGTCATTTTCAAGGACGGGCAGGCGTTCCAAGGTCTCCCAATAGTAGACCCCAATTTGTAACTCATAGTCACCTGCCGGTAAGGGCTGAGATAGTTCGAGAATGTGCTGGTCGCGGAGTTGTTCTCCCGCCTGCCAGGTTGAGGTGGGGATCGGCACCTCCCACCACGGGCCGTTGTCGTGTTGAGCAACCAATTCGCCTTGTGCATTGAGCAGGTGAACAAAGATGGTGTAATCAACGGACATTTCGGTGGTCGCTTGCCAGTAAAGTGTAACGGGTAGGGTTTGCCCTTCGACAGTAGCATCATAGCCCAGCAATTGGAGTTGATTGCCTAAATTAGCCTGACGAATATTTGTGGGTCGAAGGTCAGTTTCATTGGGGGTGATCTCGACCAATCGTCGACCTTGGCGCTCGAAGCTGTGCAATCGCACCCAGGTGCGGGCCTCAAAACGACGAAGCGGAATGGGGGCCTCGACGACCTCAGTGGACAAGCGCTGACCCCAGTCGGCCCAGTTATCGCCTGCTTGGACCCCAACCGCCAAACTCCACTGCTCGCCTAAGGCCCAGGGCATTGTTTCCGCAATGACAATCTCGCCCGCTTGCCATTGCTCTGGCGGATACCACAATTGAGTCAGCAAAGGCCGCTGCTCGGTTGTTTCGATGACGTGGCCTTGGTTGTTCACAAAGAAAGGGTAAAGCCGGAGGTCATGCTCAATTGGCTGGAGTGCTTGCCAGTAAAGCCGGACCGATGTTTCCTCGCGACGCTGGTCATCAATGACATCGTAGCCAAGCAACCGCAATTCATCCCCAAAGTCGACGGTGAGTGGAAATTGAGGATTGATCTCGGCCTCGTCTCGACGGGCAAAATCATAAAAGGCATCAGGGAATGTGTTCTCAGGTGCGCCTCGACGCAACAAGAGATAACCGTCCGCCGCGTCCTGCACCCCATACTCGCCTGAAGCAACTAATTCACGGGTCTGCGCCCACAAGTCGTTGGGATGGATGGGCCACGTGCCCCGCGTAATGTCGATAAAGACATATTCAGCCTGATTGATGTCAGGCAACTGGTAGGCGATGATCCGATTGCTCAGATGGGGGTAAAGCTTGCCCTGGGCTGATAACGAAGCGTCGGGCGGTATCTGATCAATAAAACGATAAGCCAGTTCATCGTGTGGGGTGATTTCCCAGTAGGGCGGATCCAGCGCGAGAGGCGAGAACCCTCGGAAGAGGTGCCACACGACGGCGATACTGAGGAGGACCAGCATCATGACGTTGGTGAGCCAATTGGGGGTAAACTGATTGAAGAAATCAGACACCGCAGTTTGAGTAAAGCTCTCTCCCCCTCGGTCCCCCCCGCTCGGGGGGAAGTTAGCTCCTTCCCCTTGCAGGGGGAGGGTGGGAGGGGGTAGAATTTTTCGTTTCCCACTGATTTTGTTAGTCCAAACCCAAATCAAACCTGATCGCAAATACACCGCCCCAAATAGGGCACTCCAAGCCAGCCACGGGGCGATATCGGCGCCATACTGCGCCTGTGTCGCATCGTGCATCGCAGGGTTGGCGCTGAGCAGGTTGATGGCAAAGGAGGGGGTGCCAATGAGCAGCACCGGTAGACCGATGACCGAAAGCCAGCTAAACGGGGTGAAGACATCAACGATGTATTTTAATTTAGCCGGTTGCCATACATTTTGAATAATGATGTCTGGTCGCGTTAACGCCGTAATCACAATTTCGAGGGGCGAGTCGCCCAAATCGGCATAGTAGCCGAGGAAGATATGCTCACCGACGACGCTGTTGACCGGAATAATCCAGTACATCATCGTGAAGAACCAGCCGAGGGCCAGGCCGATGGTGATAAGCCCCCATCGCCAGTAGCCGTGGCGCAGCATGGCGTATAGGCCAAGGAAGGTGACTTGAAGGGGCAACTGCTCCTTGCCCATCATCGCTAAAATTGCGCAGGCGAGAAAGAGACCAGGACGGCGTTTCTCCAAGAAATAGAAGGCAAACATGAAGAAGCCGACCGAGATAATCGGAGGATGGTAATCCCACAAGGTGACGATTTGGAGGACCGGGAAAAGGAGATAAACCGCGAGAAAGGTCAGGCCCGCAAAGGCGCTGTTCAACTTCTCTCGGGCCAGCCAAAAGAGAGGGAGGCCCCCAAGCGCGATGGCGACAGGCTGCAAGACCAACAATGTCTCTGGCCCGCTGTGGATGAGATAGAACGGGGCCAAAAGCAGGATATTGGGTGAGACGTGATTGGAGAAATGGAGCAGCGGTTGGCCGGTGGTGGTATAGAAAAAGAACCGTCCATGTAATGTATTCCAGGTGACCTGATCATAAATGCCCAGATCGAAGCCGCTGGAATTAAAGCTGTAGTGACGCAACAAAGCCAACCAGGAGAAGGTGACGATAAAGAGCAAGATCATTCCCCACGCCAGCCCATCCGCCCAATATTTGGGCCAAACGCGACTGAGGCTATTTGGTTGCCGTGTGACGACATCACCACGCTGCAAGGCACTATCCAGGTTGATGTTGGTCCTCCCAATTGATTGCAATCTGAGCCGATGGGTCAACAGGTTTCATACTGATAACAGGTTGAAATCGTAACTTTTGTTGGTGTCAGGGGCTTGTTAAAAAGTTATGTTCTCATTCTGATATCAGTATAGATCGCAATCAGACTGACGTGATTTGTATTGCCTATTCCCCAGTGCGTAGTTTGGGGTAGGGTTTACGTAATACGCTTTATGAGTGGGGATTATAGCACGTGGTTTGGAAATGGTGAAACGGGATTGGTGAGGTGATTCAGAATCTAGTCTTTTGCAAAGACATCACGGAATGGCCCAAGAAACTTTCATTCGGGAGACCAATCGGTGATAGCGAAGACAACTTCTGAGAAGGCACCGCTGAAATCGTGTTCTAAAGCTTGTCGGAAATCCATGGCGGTGCGATGGGGATCGTTGCGAAAAGCACCACATCCCCAAGCGCCCAAGATCAGTTCAGCGTGACCGTAAGCTTGAGCGATGGCGAGAATACGATGAATTCGTTTTTGCAATAAATCGCCAGACTTTTGAAGCCCAACTCCAGGTGCATATGGCGCAGCACAGGTCAGAAAACTTAACAACCATGGCTTCTCAAGTATAGTCCCATTATCAGTACGGAAGACAGGGACATTGGGTGAATAAATGGCCCAATCTGTTGAGTCGGGTAAAGGTCGCTGACGATGGGCTACTCCAAATGTTGTTTCATTCGTCACTTGTACTTTTGTTTCAATGAATGGTGTTTGATTAGATTTTGGTAAAGACATCTCTGGGCTGATGCTTACTTTTGCGGCACCTGCTGCTTCCACTGCCTCGTGCCAATCGACCCGTTGTTTCTCCTTGGTCATGTAGAACCCCTTGCGTACCGCTCGACCGCAGATCGCCCCAATGCTGTCGCTTCGTGTCTTGAAAGCATCAATTCTTTTTTTCGAGTCGCAGCCAGATCATCCGAGTCTAAGCACGGTAATATTTGAAGTTTATTCATAGATCAACTCCATCTCTTTTGTAATCAAGATACAAGTTGATTCTATCTAGGGGGTTTCGCCAGGTCAATTGGTTTAATAAATTTTCAGCCTTCCAACCTTCCACCCACCCCTCTTTCAACCCACTCCAAACCGTGCTAAAATCACCACGGAGGTGACAAGATGCGACAAAATATCAACTCAGGCTATCATTTTGAAGAAGAATTTGGCTACTCACGCGCGGTGCGGGTTGGGAATCAGGTTTTTGTATCGGGGACGACGGCCCGGGGTGAGGCCTTGCAGGGGAATATTGTGGTGCAGGCGCGGCACGCGGTTGGGATTATTGAGGCGGCTCTGAAACAGGCGGGCGCTTCACTGGCGGATGTGGTCCGGGTGACAACGTATGTGACCGATTTAGGACAAGCGGATGCCTTTGCCCCGGTTTTTGTAGAAATATTCGGGGATACCCGCCCCGTCAGTACACTGGTTGAGGTCAGCCGCTTGACGCCAGATGAGGCGATGATTGAGCTTGAAGTGACTGCTGTGATTGATGGCTAGGTAATGTTCAACGCGCTTTCTGCGAACACCCGTGGGGCCATCTTTATGATGTTGGCGATGGCGGGGTATGTCCTCAATGACACGCTGATGAAGGTGGTGGCCAGTGATGCGACCATCTTTCAAGCCATATTTGTGCGGGGGGTGTTTATCACTACTGCTATCGGTTTCTTAGTGTGGCAGCGTGGCCTGTCGCTTAATCCGCTCACTTATTTTAATCGGATGGTTTGGTTTCGTGTTTTTGCCGAGTTGATTGGAACCATCTTCTTCCTGTTAGCCTTGATTCGTCTGCCGATTGCGAATATCAGCGCGATTTTACAGGTGACCCCGTTGGTCCTGACTCTGGCGACAGCCCTATTTCTGGGTGAACAAGTGGGGTGGCGACGTTATTCGGCGATCATCTTGGGGTTTATCGGGGTGATGCTCATTATCAAGCCCGGCACCGATGCCTTTAACAGCTTTTCTTTGCTGGCCCTAGCCGCGATGGGCTTGGTGGTCATTCGAGACCTAAGCACCCGACAGGTGCCCGCTCATATTCCCTCCCTGATACTCGCCTATTTGACGGCGCTCATGATTACCCTGATGGGCGGCGTGGTTTCGCTGTTCCGACCCTGGCCTGCGATATCATCAGAGACAATCGGTTTGCTTGGGATTGCCGCCAGCTTTCTATTTGTTGGCTATTTATTCAGCATCATGACCATGCGAGTGGGCGATGTAGGCTTTATCGCCCCATTTCGCTACACCCTGTTGATCTGGGCCATCCTGCTCGGCATCTTTGTGTTCGGTGATATCCCTGACGCGCTCACCCTGCTTGGGTGTGTCATCGTGGCGGGTACTGGCATTTATTCCCTGTATCGAGAGCGTAAGGTGAGGCAATTGTGAATGAAACCTTGAAAACGAGGTTGATTTTACCTTCCTCTCTTGCGCCTTTGCTACCTTGTTCCTTTGCTAAAAAGTCAATTTTATACAAACGATCCCCAAAATTTGTGGTATAATTTAATAGCGAAGCGTATAGCTGATCAGTTTTGGGCATTTCAGGGGCATTATGTTTAATCAGATCAAAGAAGAACAGGTCAAATTCTGGCAAATACCAGAGTTAAAAAATCTAGAATTGTTGTGGGCTAGATTTTTTACCCACACCTTCCCCCCTCACTCCCACGAAGAATTCACGATTTGTATTGTGCGTCAAGGGACCCTCACGTTTGATTATCGCCGTGAGAACCACACGGTTCCGGCTGGTAAAATTATTATCATCAATCCTGGTGAACTGCATACTGGGTCTGCCCTGAATGAGCAGGGACTGCAATATCGAGTGTTTTACCCTCAAGCCGAGGTGATGCGACAGATTGCTTCAAATTTGGCGGGAAAATCGCGTGATGTGCCCTTTTTCTCCAGTGATGAGATCCACGACGATCGTCTTATCGGCTTGATGCTGGCCCTTCATCGTAATTTGGAGGATAAACATAGCTCACGGCTCGAACGAGAGGTGTTGTTTGAAACGGCGATAGAACGGCTCATTAGCCACGCCGATGATCGACCCCAGTTTCGCAAGGTCAAGCCCGAGAATAAATACGTGAGTCGGGTCCGTGACTACCTCCACGCTCACTACGCCGATGATCTTTCGCTCAAAGATTTAGCCTCGATTGTCAATCTTGACCCCAGCTATTTTCTCCGCGTTTTCAAGAAAACCGAAGGCCTTCCCCCTCATAAATATCTCAACCAAATTCGCATTAATCAAGCCAAACATCTTCTCGCCAACGGCGTCCCAATCGCTGTTGCCGCCCATCAAACAGGCTTTGTCGATCAAAGTCACCTCACCAACCGCTTTAAAGCCATCTTTGGCCTCACCCCCGGTCAATACAAATCTGCTTTTGAATTGTCGTCCTGATAGACAAGTTATGCATCAAAAACAAATGCAGAGGCTATCCGTATCTCGTATTGCGTAATCCATGGTATGTAATTTAATACGCAATACGAAATACGCGGGTCTTGAAAACTTACTAACTTGAGTTCGACGTAAGATTAATGTCATTTCGAACGGAGTAGAACGCAGTGGAGCGCAGAGAGAAATCTTCTGATTTGCCAGCAATTCAAGCCCCGAACAC
>JANQQF010000131.1 GCA_028285035.1 Phycisphaerae bacterium | reverse complement strand
TATTTACACTTTTCATTTCAGTTATTTCATTCAATGCATTTGCTCAGCAACCGCCACCAGACTTTAACGGTGCGCCGGATGCCACACCCAATGCAGCCGAACCGGTCAACAGTGGCCGCTTTATCGCTATCACCCGCGGGCTTGAGAGCCTGGGCGACACCCCGGATCAAACGGTTAATCTGTCCATCCGGATTCCCAATGACGGCGCCAGTTCGGAGCTGGAATTATTAATATTTGATGGGGAAATTGCCGATGCCTGGGACTCTTCAGGGCCCGATAGCATGACCTTTGAGTTATTTCCAGATCCGAATTTAGTGGCAAACACCACAGGTGCAATCGCCTCAATGGGCAGCGCCTTACTGGCCGATGATGACTGGAGTGAATTATTTCCACCGATTACACTGAATAATGACGCCCTCAGCTCGGACGGCCAATTCTTTTATTACCACCTGGTCGGACGCTGGGACGACCCAACCCTCACCGACGATCAATCAAACCGGTTTCGGGTGGCCTCCAATGCTGAGTTATTCTTACTGCCCGGCAGTTCTATTGGTTTTTTAGGTTTTACAGCTGACGATATACTACATGGACCCAGCGCTTATGACGGGGTGTTTACGTTTAATGTGCTGATTCCTGATCAGGCCGCCAGTGCGTCCACCTGCAGCATTACGATTTATGATGGGGATGCCGATGTGGCTGATGATACGGACGATGCGAACTCCCCGCCTTTTCCCCCTTTTCAAACGTCACCGATTACCTTACCTCAAGGGGAACGGCCCGGTGAACCGGCGGACGATGCTTCAACGATTTCCCTGCTAACGGTATCGCCTAATGTCTCATTCAGGGTGAATGGTCCGGCCAGCAGTCCGATAGTGGCCCCGGGCCCTGGCGACCCGGTGTTGAATATTTCCGGCAATAGAGAGTGGGAAAGAACCACCATTTATAGTACTGACCCGTTATGCCAATCGGTCAGTCCGATTCCGGCCGATGCTGATTTACTGGTTCCGGAATTAATTGCCGGTGAATCTTATGAGATTGAAGTATTCGGGCTTGATGGACGCAATACGATCTTTTTCAATGTGGATAAGGAAATTCAGTTTAATACCACGCCCACTTGTCCGGTGGGTGATTTGGGGTTTGAGACCCAGTCGGACGGCAGTTTCTTTTCGGCAGGTGATATTGTGACTGATCAGATTCCTGGGGTGACGGTCAGCACTGAGAACTCAGGCGGGATGCCGGCGATGATTTTTCAAAGTTTTTTCCCCACAGCGGGTGATGAGGATTTGGGTTCACCCAATGAGGATTGTGTGAGTTTTTCAGGACCGGGGGTGGGGGCGGCTGGTGCGCCCAGCAACTGTTTCAGGCCGGAGGGGGATTTACCGCGTTTTTTGGGTAATGTGTTGATTATTTCAGAGGACGGGATTACGGCCAATGACCGGGCGGCTGGGGGCACGTTTGTCTTTGAGTTTGATGTACCGGTTGATGTGGATACGATTTCACTGTTGGACATTGAAGAGGACGGCGG
>JANQQF010000130.1 GCA_028285035.1 Phycisphaerae bacterium | reverse complement strand
CGTGGTTGCTTTGGTCACATTTGTCTTGATCTTGGCTGGCTGGTTTTATATGGCGCGGTATCTTCGGGAGGATTACAACCAAACTATTTTTGGCTCACTCTTGAAACTTAGAACAAGTAGGTCTGTAGCCGATGTTAGGGTCAGTCAATGAACGTCTATCCAAAGTAAGGTAACAACGAACTTACCACACCCAACACGACCAGATTACGCAGCGCCTTCCCTAACACGATCCAAAATGAATATACCCATAAATCCAACCGGAGTACACCAGCCACAATTGTAAGTGGGTCACCCACAATCGGCACCCAAGACATGATCAAAACCGGGGCACCCCAACGTTCATATCGCTTGTTGGCTTGATCAAGCTGCTCAGGAGAAATTTTGAAGTAGCGGGATAAAACAAACTCTCCACCTTTGAGACCCACGTAATAGTTGAGCAAGGCACCAAGATAATTGCCAGCAGTGGCCGCCAGAAATGAGAGCCACACGTTATAGCCAAGGGCAGGCATCGCCGCGAGAAAAACTTCGCTGGCTAAGGGAAGAATACCAGAAGCTAAAAACGCAATAATAAATAGACCAAAATAGCCAAACTCCGCAATCAAATTCTCTAACATCATTCACCCATCTTCTAAAGATTTAGACTACATCCCTTCTACCTGAAAAACCAAATTTGTGTTAATATCCGCGATAATTATATCGCAAGCTATCATCTAAAAAAATCGGTATCTATAGAGACTAGAGATTGGTTATTGATAGGATTTATGCAGAATGGGTAAAAAATGTCGGTTGAGCTTGTCGAAACCGGGCGCTTTGGTCCGCATACCGTTGATTTCGACAGGCTCAATCAACAGTATGGGTAAGTCCTAATTGATTACATCAATAGTTTGAGTTTATCTCACTTTGAGCACTTTTAGTTATTTACTGACTAACTCCTACCCACCAACCGTTACTCACTATTTTTAGGGAGGTATAAATGCAGACGCTTGCTACTGATTCCTTAGCACAAATCAAAAAAATTGATTTTTTTGAACCCCTTGATGAAACCTTTCAGCAAGAACTCGCCAGTAGATTGGAGCGAGTATCAGTTGTTCCCGATGAATTTTTGTGTCATCAAGGCGATCCCGGTGATGATGGATTGTACATTATCATCGATGGTCATCTACGCGTCTTAGTATCTCGCCCCGATGGCAGTGAGATGGTGGTGGATGAGCATCAGAGTGGTAGCTTTCTTGGTGAAATTGCGATGCTCACCGGAAGTCGACGCACCGCCTCAATTCAAGCCGTCACCAACACTGAGGTCGCAAAAATCTCCAAAGCCACCTTTGACGAACTTGTCGAGCAGCATCCAGGCATCCTTGATGAGGTCAGCCAAATTGTCTTACGTCGTCTTCGTCGCCCCCAATTAATTGCCACATTAACCCACTTATTTGGCACATTGGATATGGCCACTTTCGAGGATATTCAAACGGAGTTAAGTTGGGTGAATTTACATCGTGGTGAACGGCTCATTCATCAAGGCGAGATGGATAACAACTTATATGTGCTGGTGAGTGGTCGCTTACAGGCGGTGGCGAGAGATGAGACGGGCAAGGAAGAGGCGGTTGGTGAAATTGTAGTTGGGGAGAGTGTGGGCGAGATGCAGATACTCACGGGTGATCCCCGTTCCGTCAGTGTCGATGCCATTCGCGACAGTCGCTTGGTTAAATTATCAAAAGCTGGCTTTGACCGGCTCGTCATCAAATATCCACAGATGATGCACCACATCTCAAAATTGGTCATCAAACGACTGCAACATTCTATGCGGGCCTCAGCCGAAAATCGATCTAACTTGGCTCTTGACATTGTTCTCGTGCCCACCAGCCCCGATGTCCCCCTCGCCGAATTCACCCAACGGCTGGCCGCCGCTATTGAAAAATTTGGGCCAACGCTCGTACTTGATAGCCACACCCTTGATAATTACTTAGGGATGCCTGGGGCCTCTCAAAGCCCGATTGAAGATCCAAACGACATTCGCTTAGCCGTCTGGCTCAGTGAGCAAGCCAACCACTACAGCTTCAACTTGTATCAAACCGATTTCTCTGTCACGCCCTGGACCCAACGGTGTTTACGCCACGCTGATCAAATCCTGCTGGTGGGTCACGCCGATGGTGATCCAACGACAACCGAGATTGAATTTGAGCTGATTATTCAAGACACAGAACAGGCAATGGTCCGTAAGCATCTGGTCTTGCTCCACCCTAATGGCAACACCTTGCCGACTGGAACCAAGCAGTGGTTGGATCAGCATCAAATTCATCATCACCATCACGTTCGCTGGGATCAGGACAGAGATTTTCGCGGGCTGGCGCGATTTCTCACCCGTCGAGCGGTCGGATTGGTTTTGGGCAGTGGTGGCGCGCGGGGATTTGCTCATATCGGCACTATTCGGGCCATTGAAGCGCTTGGTCTGGAAATTGATTTGGTTGGTGGCTCCAGTTTTGGCTCGCTAGTGGGGGGCTTGTATGCGATGGGCTACGACTATCAAACTCTGTATGACAAATCCAAACAGCTCACCAATCCCAAATTTATCTCAGACTACACCATTCCCATCACCTCATTTATGGCGGGGGGAAAATTTACCGGCTTAATGAAACGCTTGTATGGTGATCATCAAATCGAGGATACCTGGCGCAATTTTTTCTGCGTCACCACCAGCCTCACCCGAGGCGCCCAAAATATTCATCTCGAAGGCCCCATGTGGCAACACATTCGCTCAAGTTGCTCTTTACCCCTGATATTTCCGCCACTGCTTGATAAATCTGAGCTGTTAGCCGACGGGGGGCTAATGAACACGGTCCCCCTTGATGTGATGCGGCACCTCGCCGAAGGGGGCTTTGTCATTGGCGTGGATGTCAGCGTTGAAGAGGATTTAAATGATCACTATGACTTTGGCCACAGCCTATCAGGCTGGCAAATCTTGTGGAGTCGGATCAACCCCTTTGCCAAAACAGTAAAATCCCCCTCCCTCATTCCGATTTTGATGCGGGTCAGTGAACTACAAAGCTCCTCACGTCGTAAAGCTCAGTCTGGCTTGGCTGATCTTTATATTCGTCCCCCCGTGGACAACATCGGCACGATGGATTTTCAGGCCTATGAGCAAATTATTGAGTTTGGTTATCGGGAAACGATGGTCAAGCTTGAGCAGTGGATGAGTGAGCAGCAATAAGAGTAATTGGTAAACAGTAAATGGTAATTACCACCTCGCTGATGTAATTCCCATTTACGTTGAGCAAAATATTCTTCAAGCTCAATCCCTAAGGATGACTTGTGATCAACGAAAACAATTTACAAGTTTCAACCAGTCGAATTAGCACCTTGATCAAGGCAATAGGCATTCACCCTGGAGAAGGATTGCCCACGGCGCTATTGTTTGGGCAAGCTTTTGGCTTGGGTGTCGCGTTATACACGATGTTCACCGCGGCCAATGCCATATTTTTGGATGAGTTTGGGGCAGAGGCCATTCCGTATGTTTATATTGTAGCGGCCATCATCAACGCTTTGATTGGGGTAGGGTTTACTTGGCTAGAGCGATATTTTTCCTTCGCTCAATTATTGGTGACTACCCTCATATTTTTAGCCCTCTCAACGTTAATACTACGATTAGGTTTGACCGCAGTTGGCCCAGCCGGACAAATTGGCCTGGCTGGCCTTCTTATCTTTGCCTTGCCTGTTTGGCTACGGCTGATGTGGGTGTTGGGAAATTTAGTAATCTGGGCTTTAGCTGGGCGTCTCTTTGACGTGCGTCAGAGCAAACGATTGTTCACCCTCATTATGGCTGGCGCGGTTTTCGGTATTATTTTAAGCGGTCTTATCCTCACCCCGATTATATTAATAATCGGCACCAGTAATCTCCTCTTCATTACGGTTGCCTGTTTAGCTGCAGTGTTAGGGTTACTTCTACTAACCATCTCAAAATTCCGGTCTCAATTAGATAAAGCGGAAGCATCGACTGTCAACACAGCCGCTCAGCCCAAAGCACAGTGGCGGTATTTTCTTAGCAACCGTTATATTCTATTGATTTTTATCTATACCGTTCTTTCCACCTTGGGCACCTATGTGCTTGATTTCGCCTTTTTTGCTGAAACACGATCAAATATTTCCGACCTGGATGAATTGGCTCGATTCTTGGGAAATTATATTGGGATTACCACGCTGGTTATGCTGGTCGTTTCGGTAGCAGCCGGACCGATCATCAGCCGTTATGGGGTCAAATTTGGGCTGTGGGCCAATCCAACCTTTGTGGCGGTTGGAGTCATTCTGGTTATTCTAACTTTAGTCACCTTGGGGCCGATTGGGTTGATGTTTTGGTTGGTTGTCTTTACCAAAGGCTCCGATGATGTGTTGGTTTCAGCCACCACAAACACATCCGTACGAATTCTATATCAGCCGTTGCCTACCCATCAACAGGTCCCCTTGCAAACAGCGGTCGAAAGTATCATTTCCCCCCTCTCGATGGGCCTAGCTGGGGTGCTGTTGCTCATCTTTAGAGCCTTAGGCATATTCGACACATTGCCTATTATCATTGCCTTATTCATCATCTTAATCGGCTGGGTGAGCGTTAGCCTACTCTTGAGCCAAGAATATGGCACGGCGCTCAAACAGGCTTTGACCGCCCGCCGTTTTTCGGATGAAGAAACGCCCCGTCTCTTCGATCGATCCAGCCTTGAGGTGATTGACCAAGCCTTATCAAGTGATCGGGCTGAAATGGCTATTTATGTTCTCAATTTGATGGAAGAGGCCCATTTTGATACCTTCTCAAAATTTTTACCAAGGCTGCTCAATCACCCCAGAGCCGAGGTTCGGCTGGCTGGGTTGCAATTTATTGAACGTCATCGATTAATTGATACATCTCCATTAATTGAGACGATGATCGAGGCCGAAAGTAATCGGCGCGTGCGAGGCCGGGCCTTGCGAACCCTCGCTTCGTTAATTGGCCCCAAATTTATTCCTACAGCGAATGCACATCTGCAAACGACAGACGCAATCATTCAACAAGAGGTGATGGTCGGTTTGCTGCGATATGCCGGATTGGAGGGAGTGTTGTCCGCCGGGGAAACCTTATTGCGCTGGATTGATTCACCTGATCCCAATCAACGATCGCTGGCGGCCAAAGTGTTAGGTGAAACACAACTGGAGACCTATTTTCATCCACTAGAAAAACTACTCGATGATGAGGACATTTCTGTTCAACAAGCAGCATTACAGGCTGCTGGTCAACTGAAAAACCCGACCTTATGGCCACAGGTGGCATCTGCCCTGTCATCAGACAAAGTCGGGGAGCAGGCAGTCAAGGCTTTAATGCAAGGGGGGCCAACAACCATCCCGATCCTGACCGAACTATTTGATGACCCCAACACAACAGATAAAACCCGCCTCAGCATTGCTCAGATCGCTGGTCATATTCAAACACCCGAATCCACAAACTTTCTAAAGCAACATCTAGCCTTCCCCCATCACGATGTCCGCACAAAAATACTCTTTGCCTTGAGTAGCCATCACTATCAGGCCGATATAGCCACCATTCCTTATATTCAGGCACAACTCAAGAGTGAGGCGGATCGAGCCAGTTGGTTGCTAGCCACAATCGTAGATCTCAATGAAAGTGAAACAGTGGCCCCCTTGATGACTCCGATTCAAGAGGCGTTGCAAAATGACTTATTCCAGATTCGTAATCGGATTTTTTACCTCCTTTCATTTCGATATGAGTCAGACACCATTCTACAAACTCAAATTTATCTGACAACAAGTAGCGAAAAAAGGGCTTACGCCCTTGAGGTGCTTGATGTTCTACTTGATCGAGAAACCAAGCAGATGGCCTTACCGCTCATCTCAGATACATTGACCGCCAAACAACAACTGGATCGCTTAGCCACACTCTTCCCTCAGCCCACCCTAGATCATATTCATCGCCTCAAAGCCATACTTGAGGTCCCAGAATTAGAATTGGGGCGCTGGGTTCGGGCTTATGCGTTATACTTGATCGGGGTTTTACAACTCAATACGCTTTCGGAAACTGTAACTACCTTTCTGGTCACAACCAATGATCCCTTACTGCGTGAAGGCGCCGTGCAGACATTGAAACAGCTTGATGCTGACTTCGCCGATAAAATGTTAGCCACCTTACCTGAAACCGTTTCAGCTGAAACGGTTTCAGCGATTGAAAATCATCAAGGACAAACCACCATGCTATCAACCGTTGAACGTGTATTATTCCTTAAGAGCGCAGATATCTTTAACGAGCTGTCAGGCGAGGCGTTAATTTGGGTTGCACAGGTGGCCCAAGAGATTCACTTCTCTGCTAATGAACGGTTCATCCAACAGGGCGATCCGGGGGATGGCTTATTCATTATCGTAACAGGGACAGTTGAGGTTGTGCTTGATGGCGGCAAGACCATCGACGTTCAGGGTGAAAAGAGTGCAATTGGTGAGATGGCCCTCTTTTCACAACGCAGCAGAATGGCCAACTGTATTGCCCAAACTGAAGTAACGGCGCTCAAAATTAGCCAAGAGGATTTCCAGGCCTTACTCGCACAAAATTCAGAGTTAGCCTTGGGAATCATTAAAATTTTGGCCGAGCGACTTGAAGATGCTCGCCTTGGCACGATTTAGAGAAGGCATCAGGAATCTAACAAAGGATCAAGCAGTATGTTTCAAAAATTATCAAATCCTTTTGAGATGGATGGTATCAAAAACATTCGAGGGATTGTTTACAAAACGCCAGTCAAAGTATTAAGCCAATTTGGGATTAGCGCCCATATGATCAATACGTTTGGCTTGATTACAGGATTACTAGCCGCCGTATTTATTGGCTTGGGTCAAATCGGCATCGGCACCCTGCTGTACTTTTTTAGCGGGCTAAGTGACTCGCTGGATGGCCCTGTGGCTCGTTACCAAAACAAAGCCTCTGATTTTGGCGCTTTCTACGACTCGGTCAGTGATCGATATGTCGATATTGCCATGTTGATTGGGGTGGCCTGGTACTACTTCAATCAAGACCAACCTCTATATAGCTTATTAGCCATGATCAGCATTTTAGGGGCATCGCTGATCAGTTACACGAAAGCACGGGCCGAGGCTTTGGGTGTTCAAAGTCGAAACATCGGCCTTATGACCCGTCCACTACGTGGTATTAGCTTGTTAATGGGTTTAATTTATTTGCCCATCCTCCCTCCTATCCTCTGGTTTCAAGCGATCTTCTCAAACATCACCGCCATCCATCGCTTTGTGTACTATGGTCGGGTTCTACAACGGCGAGACCAAGATACTTAACCTGCATCTCCTACAACCCAAAAATTGCCCTAACTTTATGACAAAGTTGTCTAAATTTCATGACAGACACGATCTATTAACAATGATAAAATGAGTGACAACAACTTGTAAGCCAGTTAAGGGGACATAAATGACTATCGTTGCTATCCTTTGTTTTCTAGCGATTATGCTAGGATTATAAGAATATTTTCGGCGAAATAAAAGGGCATCCTGGATTACATTTTTAATTCTGCCGTTTGTTCTACTTCCCTGGTGGATTATTCATAAACCGCACTCATTATTTGGTTGGGCCAAGATTTATTCTGTGACACTAGATATTAGTTGATTCATGACCTTTAGATTTACCAACCACAGCGCATATAATCTCAGTAGTCAAAGTTTGTGAGGAATAAACTATGAATGATGCAATTATCCTGAGGATCATTAAAACACACTACCATCTACCGCCAATAACCAACATCAAGGAAGTTCAGCTTGGCATCGCCAATCGTAGCTTTATCATCGAGACCGAAACGCAACCCTACTTTTTGCAATTTAATCGGCTGGATGGCGAGTTTGTTATTGAATTAGCTCACTTTCAATACAAGGCATCGTTATTACATTGGCTAAAAACAGAAGGCTTCCATCAAATAGTAGCACCGATTGAGACCATCGACGGGCAATTATGCGTGCAGCCTGCGAATGATGGCATCACCTATACCCTATACGATTTTCGTCCGCACCAAATTATGTACAGCGAAGATCCAAACATCAATGAGAAAGCGGCTACCAGTCTAACCGATACAATCGCCCATCTACATAATATTTCCTACACAGAGCCATCACTGGTCGGGCAATCGCGGGGTGATGTAGCTCTTTTTCTCAACTGGCTTCAAGCGCAACGGCAAACCTTTCAACAAATCCAACAGGCCTTCAGCCAATTTCCTGCTCCAGCCCCAATAAGAGAAACTATGGCAAACACCTTTGCTCGATTGGATGCTTATTACCAGATCATCTATCACGATCCTGATATTTTTGCTTTGCTCAATAGCTTGAATAACACCCGTTGCTTGGTCCACGATGATTTGAATCCCACCAACCTAAGCTTTACCCTCGAGGGGGATTTAGAAACACTCTATGATTTCGACAATGCCCATTGGGATGTCCGGGCTGCTGATTTAGCCTATATCTACTTTTATCACTATTACAGTTCGCCGAGTGCTGACCAAGATTATTTTGATGACATATTGGCCGAAAAAATGTTTGCCCTTTATGAAGTGCGAACCAACAGCAAAATCTTGCCAGAAGAGCGACACCTGATCATCAAACTCACACTCGCCCACATCTTACGTGCCTTTCTGTGGTTGGCTGGTAATCTACTAAAAGGCACCCCACTCCCCGTCATCGCGCACGGGGCCAGCCGTTTACGCCCTCAGCCTGGATTACTGCCAGCTACTAGCCCGGAAGAAGCTGTAGCTCAAACGTTTAATATTACCTTGAATGTTGCTGAAGCCTACGCCAATCATCTTTGGCTAAAAGGATAATGATCAACCGAACGTTACAGAAAATTTTACAGGCTCGTCCCGCTGAACTTTCCTTTCTGCTGCTTCTCCTTCTAACAAACCTACTTCTAAAAGTTGGCACTGAAGCCGTTGACAATATCGCGGAAACACTTTTTGTCCGCCGGGTTGGGGTTGATCAGCTCCCCAACCTTTTCTTGCTTGAACCCATCGTGATGGTTCTGTTACTGGTATGGTTCGGCAAACTGATGGATCGTGTTAAACGTGATCTCTTTTTTGTGGCAGCTAATGTCAGCTTTATTGTGATTCTGATTATCACCTACATTTTTATGCAACAGGAAGGGAGTGGGGTCTACTATTTCTTCTTTATCTTGCAGCGTATCTTTTTCATCACTACTGGCATCGTATTTTGGCTGTTGGCCGCCGATCTATGCGATATCGAACAGGCCAAAAGACTATTTGCCATCATCATCGCAGTTGGCATTGCTGGTAAATTATTGGGTAATTTATTAACCGGGGTACTGGTCCTCTACCTCACCCCTGAAATGATCCTGCTAGTCAGTGGTGGGCTATTTATCGGGTGTATTGGGACGGTACTCTGGTTACGGCAATTGAATATTCCCCCCAGCACAATTCGGCCCCAACCCAAAGAGAATAAAGATATTTCATTTCTCCTACCACAACACTTATTCAAGCTCCCCTTTGTTCAACTATTCATTTGGCTCACCATCGTGGTCAGTCTGTCCGAGACCCTGATGCGCTTCCAGTTCAATACGGTCTTGAATGAATCTTTGGCAAGCGAACAATCTCTCGTGGCAACGTATAGTTTTTTCAAAGTCGGGGCGGGGATATTCGTCTTTCTGTTTCAAGCCTTGTTAGCTCGCAGATTTATGCGTGGCCTCGGAGTGCCGGGAGCCTTAAATATTCAGCCAGTTGCCGTTGTCATCGGCTTTGTTGTGATTAGTGCGGCCCCTCAACTGTTTGTTATTGCGGGGACCGTGGCCCTCCTCTCAACGCTTCATTTTGGCTTCTACACCGTGGGGCAAAAGACCGCCGTCAATATCTTTCCCACCGATGAGCGTGGTCGCTTCAGTGCCTTCAGCAAACAACTGGTTTATTTGGGAAATTTACTCGGTGCCCTTATTCTATTTGTCATAGCAGGCCAGCTATCACTAGCCCAACTAAGTTGGCTTGGCGCAATCATCGTGGGTAGTTGGTTTTTTGTTTTGCCTCGGCTGCGTCAAAAATATGCCGAGGCCTGTATCGCTGGCGAACGCTTACCTTTGGATGATGAAGGGGTAATACAACGACCACCCACATCCATTCAGACCGTATCTCATACCAGAGCATTTCAACAAACCCTAACCCATATATCTCCCTCAGATCAGCAACAGATCGCCTTATCGTTAGAAGGATTTAAAGTAGGTGATGTCAAAACAAATGAATGGATTTTCCATCAATTCAGCACAATTGATCCCCTGTCTTCCAACGCATTGAACCAAGCTCTACGCTCACCAAGTCTATCTGTTCGACGAGGGGCCAAACAGATTATTGAACAATCGCCTGACAATAAACAGCAGTTACTCCTTGCCATTGAAAACCAAATCAACGATGCCTTTAAGCTTACATTGCTCACGGCCCCCCTTCGCAAAAATAGTGAACAGACCGCGTTGTGGGAAAAGCTGTATCAAGAGAAGGTTTTTGCCTGTCAACGAGCCAGTTTAGTCCTCTTGGAAAGCTTATATCCATCCGATCAAATTGGCATTATTGCTCGAATGTTGCAGAGCACGAATTCACAAAAACATTCAATGGGCGTAGAAGCCTTGGAAAATCTGTTGCAAGGCAAAATAAAATCAAAGCTGGTTAAACTTTTTGCCTCACGGGAAGAGAAAAAACAGGCTTATGCTACTCAAAAATTGGGATTGACACCGCCAAGTGATATAGAGAATGCTTTACAACAACTAGCTCATTATCCCGACAGCAGTATCACGTTTTGGGCTTGGTATGAAATCCAGCACCGTCAAATTAATTTAAATGGGCATCAACCGAATCCAATCTATTTTTATCAAGCGCTGCCAACGGTTGAGGCGAAGCTACTGTTTGGGGCTTCAACGTATCCCAAACAGAAGGAGGCAATGATGGAGTTAGCGCAAAGAATAAATTTTCTCAGAATGGTTGAGGCCTTTGCAAAATTAAGTGAGGATGAATTACGGGTCGTTGCCCTATGTCTGCGCGAACAAAATTTTGAGGCAAGTCAGGTTATATTTGAGGAAGGCGAAACAGGCACCGAGTTTTACATTATTGTCACTGGACATATCGAGCTGGCCTCGATCGCAAAAAAACAAACACTTCAGGCGTTAGGGCCACAGCAAACTTTTGGTGATGTGGCCCTTTTCTCAGAAACGCCACACACACTCACCGCTGTTACCATTTCATCGACCCAAATTCTTTCCTTAGAACGCGATACCCTGCGTGAACTGCTCCACTACTATCCCAATGCAGCATTCGGTATCTTGAAAGGCTTGGCCTGCCAAGTTGATCGAATGGCTAACATATTACAAGCACAAAGTGAAGGGTCATTGTAATGAGTTCCGTAGCAACCTATGAAAAACCAGCTAAACTGGCCCCATATCTTACATCACTAGAGATGTTCCAGAATCTAGAACAATCAGTTTTAGATAATCTAGAGCATGACTTGAAATGGATTACTATTACTAAAGATGAGGTGCTCTGTCATGAAGGGGAGCCTGGCAATCGGATGTATGTTTTGGTGCACGGGCGATTGGGCGTACGCCTTAAGGGAGATAGCGATCAAGAAATCGAAGTTGATGAGTTACATCCCGGCGTTTCGGTTGGGGAGATGGGGTTGCTCACTGGACAAGAACGCACGGCAACCGTCTATGCTTTAGCCCCGGCGGCCTTGGTTGAACTATCAAAGGATGGCTTTCTGCGGGTGGCCTCTGCCTATCCTGAATTGATCACCCAATTTTCACAAGCTGTTCTGCCTCGCATTCAGCGGGTTCAATTAGCTAATATTTTGAGCAATTTATTTGGTGAGATGGATGTTCAGGCACTGCACGCCCTACAGGCAAAACTTGAGTGGCACTATCTATCTAATGGCGACATGCTCTTCAGGCAAGGTGATCCCGGCGATGCCCTCTTCATTGTCATCAGTGGTCGGTTGAAGGTTGTCATTGAGGAGACAGATGGTAACGAACGTACTGTCGGTGAAATTGAGCCGGGTGAGACAGTTGGTGAGTTTGCATTGATCACAGAGGAGTCCCGCTCCGCCACCCTGTATGCTATCCGCGAAACCAATGTGGTAAAACTATCTAAAGCTGTATTTGATGAGTTGATGGAACTTTATCCCCGCCAAATGATGCAAATCACCCGGATCATCGTCAAACGACAACTCCGTCAACAAGCCATTCACTCTCACCACCTTCGAGCTACAACGATTGCGGTTGTCCCAATCGATCAGGCTGTTCCTCTGGATGATTTTGTCCATCAACTTCAAATGGCGATGACACAATTAGGACCAACCCTCTGGCTCAATAGTGATCGATTAGAGAATCAGTATGGACAATCCGGGGCAGCTAATATCGCCCTTGAGCATCCAGCAAATGTAACGCTGACTCATTGGCTCAGCGAGCGGGAAACAAAGTATCAGTACATCCTATATCAACCTGACCCTGAATGGACAATCTGGACCCAGCGATGCATTGGGCAAGCTGATCGCATCCTCCTAGTTACAACGGATGGGTCATCGCCCAATCTATCAGTGATTGAAGAGCAGATCAAACAGGTTGCTCCAGAAACTCGTGCTGAACTAGCGATCATCCATCTCCAGCCAAAAGATCATCCCACTCATACGCGGCAGTGGTTGACTCCCCGCCAACTTCACGCCCATCACCATATTCGTTGGGGTACTGCACAACATTTTCGCCGTGTCGCCCGTCGGCTCGTCGATAAACACGTTGGGATTGTATTTAGTGGTGGGGGAGCACGCGGTTTTATTCATATCGGCGTTAGTCGGGCCTTTGAGGAGATGGAGATGGATGTCGATATCATCGGTGGAACCAGTATGGGAGGGATTGTGGGAGCCGCTTATGCGCTGGAGAGACAGCCTGAAGAAATTCGTGAAATGTTTCAAGCATTTGCCTCACGCAAACAATTACTTGATTTCACACTACCGCTCGTCTCTGTTGTAGCGACAAAAAAAATTACCACCCTTATCAAAAAGTTGGTAGGTGAGGTCCATATCGAAGATTTATGGCGACCATTCTTTTGTGTATCCTCCAACATCACCCGTTCTGAGCCATACGTTCATACCCAAGGGCCTTTATGGGAGGCATTGCGGGCTAGTATGGCGGCCATCCCAGTCTTTGCCCCAAGTTTATACGATGGGAATGTCCATGTTGATGGCTCCTATATGAACAATTTTCCGCTGGATGTTATGCAAGAATTATATCGCTGTCATTTATTGATTGGCGTGAATGCGACCTCTCAAGAGCAGATGGTTCAACCGTATCGTTTTGACACCAGCATTTCGGGCTGGAGGGTTTTGTGGTCCAAATTAAATCCATTTGCCTCGGCCCCACCTGTGCCCTCTATCTTTAAACTTATTGACAGTGTTGGCTTTCTTAACAGTGCCTACCATAAAAAAGTAACACACGAACTCGCCGATATTATGATTACGCCGGAAAAGGTCGGCCAGCTTTCCAGCCTGGATTTTGAGTTATTTGAGGAGATTATGACGATGGGATATGAGGCTACACGTCAGGAGATAATATCATGGCAAAAAAATATTGGTGAATGATAGGAGAAGAAAAGGGCTTGGCACACAATTCAACCAAGCCCTCTGAAACATTATACCAGTTGAATGATCCAATAGACGAGAGAAGCAAGACCCGCTCCCGCAAATACATCAATCAGATGATGTTGTTTGGTGAGCAAGGTGGACAAAGCGACTAAGCTAGCCCAAACCAACATTATCACGCCAACGGCAAAACCAACGTAGTGAAAAATAACAAAGGCCGTAAAGAAACAGTAGGCGCAGTGCATGCTAGGAAAACTATTATAAGGTTTTGAGGTATGCTGAAATTTTGAAATCAGATAGGTTGAGACGTTGGTAACGGATAAATTTTCGCGTCGATTGACTCGACAAGGAAATAAAACATAACATAAAATTGCTACGATCAATAATATCAAATGTCCGACCACGACTCGAAACAATTCTGGATCCATAAATAGCAGGATATAGGCCATATTCCCCAAAATGTAAGCCGAGAAATAGACACTAGCAAAGGCTGGGATAAAGGGAATTTTATTATCAATTTCAAGCGCAGTGGAATAATGACTGGATCTCGAGTCAGCCCAATCGTTTAATCGTAGACTAATACCCAGCCAGAAAATCATCAAAATTGGATATGAAAGCTGCAATAACAAGGGCATTTTCCTTTCGTGAATTTGAAATGAGTTAAACCATTTCGATTTGCCATTCAGTCATTAGCTGCGGCAAAATCTTTTGTTGCACGCGCTCCAAATGAGCGGGTGTATCGATTTCGGACCAAATCAGGTCTTCGACTTTACAGTACGAAACATCAATTTCAGTAGCAATCCCATTGATACAATCTTCATAGCATAAGTCATAACTTTGTTGAAAATAGGCTTCAGCGTAGGTTAACATCGCCTGATACATTTCAGCCGAGACTTTGGAAATACCAACCAACTCACCCACAATCGGCCATCGCCCGCTCGGTTGCTTTTTAAGCTCCATCACATTTTCACCATCAACGCACACATAAACTTCATCATCCGAATAGGTGTATCCTGACGTCAAAATGGCATTCGGTGGGTTATGGTTGAGGATAGCGGTTAAAGATCGTTGTTCATAGACTAAGTCCGACTCAAGTAACAAAAAGTCATCAATACCATATTCCTTAGCATAGTACAGCGAGGCCATGCTGTTAGAATTGGCGTAATTATCATTTCTAACAAAATGAACTTGGTTGTAATCTTTTAGCAAGGCTTCATATTGTTCTGCAGCATAGCCAATCACCATCACGATGTCTTGAATATCACTGGCCAGAAGTTGTCGAATTGAGCGTTCAATGATGGTCAAGCCAGCCAGTTCAAGACAGCCTTTGGGTTTATCTGGCAAGACGGCTGACAATCGGGTACCATTACCCGCCGCCATAATGATGGCTTTTTTGATATTGTTCATGGCCTTCTCCTTAATTTGTCCTGCTTACTAACAGAATGGATTCCGTAGTGCTTGCCCGAGGCTGGGCACCCACAAGGGATGCTCCCACACACTGCCGAATTAATTTGTAAACCTCAATCAATCTATGGCCCAATGTCCCATGGCCTGGGCTAAATTAGCCTGATTCTTACGGCACAAAATTTGAGAATAGAAATCCAGAACTTGATCACCGACCAATTTCCAATCAAAAGATTGAACGTGTCGGAAACCGGCTTGGACTAATTGGTCACGCTGAGTTGGATTTTGTAACAACCCAAGCAATATATCAGCCAAAGCCAGTGGATTTTTTGGCTCAGCCAGTAATCCATTCTCTCCGGGTTTGATAACACTCCGATACCCTGGAATATCTGAGGCAACAACGGGTGTCCCTGCCGCCATTGCTTCTAACAAGACAATGCCAAAACTCTCAAAATCGACAGACGGTGCACAAAATATATCAGCGGCCTGATAATATTTCGGTAGGTCCTCATCAGAAACTCGTCCGATGAACTCAATGTCCTTTAACTCTGCTTGCGTTAAGCCACCCTTAATCTCCTCGAGCTGATCAGAACTGGCTGGCCCAACCACCTGCAAACCAACCTGCGGCATTTGCATTTTTACCCGTTTGTAAGCTTCCAACAGATAAGGAAAGCCCTTTCGATATTCTAGGCGTCCGACAAACAAAATTGTCAAAGGCTTGTCTGAGAAATGATTTTGACCATCTTGAAATCGGGCCACGTCAACCCCATTGGGAATGATATGATATTCGCCGGGAAAGAGCGGCTTATTAAATTCTAAGGCGGCTTGTGATACCACAATACGGCCATCCAAGCCATTGAGCCAACGTCGGAAGATGGGTTTGCCCAGTTCAATCGCTTGATTCGGGGTGCTACGGTATTCGTGAAAAGTGGCAACAAAAGCTGTTTGTGGGGCCACGTTTCGGTTGATCAAAAATGCGGGATTAACTAAAGGAGCAAGGGGATTATGCAAATGAACAATATCAAATTGCTCTGTTTGCAGCAGGTTACGAATTTGGCGAACAATTGCAAAGCTGCCATTAATTCTTGCCGCCGAACCACCTGAGTTGAGGGTAATCAATCGTCCCTTCAACGGGATTGTATAAGGTGGTGTGGGATGACCTGGCGGCACTGTGGCAATAACCTGAGCCTCGTGTGCTGAGTGTCGAAACGTATTGAGCAAATGCATAATATGGTTGTTAACTCCGCCGGGATAGCAGTAGTCATAGGGTGAAACGAGCGCGATTTTCATACTTTAAATTCGTACACCAATTCTGGATTTCGTTCAAAATCAGGTGGATAGGCTTTACGTTTATCATCGTAATATTGCAGCCGATGATCTCCGGTAGATTGCCGATTATACGTCAAGTAAAGATTGCGCCTCGGCTCATCGGTTAAATTAGGGGCCGATTGATGGGGTGTGAAGCAGTCAAAGAACAACACATCACCAGGCTCGGTGGGAAAACTCAGGAATTCCATACCATCCACCTGTTCCTCACTAAGTGGTTTCCAACGCTCACCAATCATCCCAGCTTTATGGTGACCTGCCGCTAACTCCAAACAGCCATTTTCAACTGTCGAGGGATCGATGGTGACCAAGATAGAGATAAAATAGTCAGCATAGGTATCCCAGCCAGGCTGAATATCCTGATGAGGGGCAAAGCCTTGCCCACCCGGTAATTTGAAATTGATTTTTTCTTTAAATAGAATGGGCACATCTTTCATTAACTGATCTAAGGCCACAACCAGCCGTGGATCTGAAGCCACCTGACTGAGCAAAGCATCGTATTCAACAAACTTCTCAATCCGAGCTAATACCTTACCTTGCCCCGCAACCACACTATCTTCAAAGTAAACCATCTGTTTACCCACGCAGTCGGCTGGGGGAATTTGGGCTAAGTTTGAGATTGCTTGACTGATTTGGGCTATTTCAAACCCGGTAAACAGTCTCGGCATAAACAAAAACCCATTTTTATCAAAAGCATTGAGTTGCTCAGGTGTTAATTTCCAATCAGACATCGTAACCTCCTATGATTTTTTGTACCAATAACCTGTCTTTTTATCTTGAGCTGCATCTGCACCAATGTAACCATAAATGTGTTTTAACAGAGCCTCAACTTGTTGTGGGACGTATGTTCTCTCTTCAAGAAAACAAACTGTTTGTAAGGGGTACACAAAGTTCTTTGGGAAAGGTATCTCACACCCAGCTTTGGGATCTTTTTCATAAGGATGTAGCTGATTGTCTGAATCCTTGAAGAAGTAGATATCAGCTTCCCACCCATTAAATGTAATGTATAGCTTAGGCCCGTAATGATTGAAGCTGGTATCATACATTTTATAGCCTATCGGAAGACGAGCTTGGGCCTGCCATATTTTTTGGTAGGCTTTCTCTGATACGCCAAAATCAATATCAACATCTCCATTCAAAGGCCGCCCCTCTCGATGGTACCCCAATAATGTTCCGTGAAATAGCCAATAATCTACCCCAAGACTACTCAAAAAATTATTTGTCGTTTTGTAAAGTTCGATTAGAGTCGCCTGTTTCTTCTGCTGATGACGACCTAAACAGAACAGCCAGCTAAATCGGATATGACGAATTAGTAATCGTATTTGGCGGGTAAAATTGTGTCTAAATTTCATACTGTGACTTTTGGGGATAGCTTTCTGCCAAAAATTGCTGAACAAGATCAACCACATCCGCATCAGGGCTAGGTCCTTGATCATCATTGAGACAGTAGAATTTGGGACGCATTGTCTTAATGGCCTCAATCCCCGCCTGTTGTTTTTCAAAATCGTTTGTTACTTTGAGAAAGCGGTGATATTTTAGATACCGCACCGCAGGAATCACTTGAATATTTTTACGCTGCTGTGTAACTAGATGGTAGCGGTATAAACAGCCCATATCCAGACATCGAGGATTTCTAAATTTACGACTGCGAGTGTTGTGAACCGCCTTGCGCCAATGCTTGAGCATATCCTGCCAAAAGGGTTTGTAAACCAGAAAAGGGATGTGCTGCAAGGGGCTAACCAAGCCATTGATTTTGTTGTCGTAAATAAAGGGCAGTGGCTCCCCCATAACCGTACTGTAGAGCTGAATACGCCCGTCTTCATTCAAAAAGTCGGTCTGACAAATCTCGCGGCCAAACAGAAAATCATCATTTAGATAGAGGAAATAACGGGACAAACCTGGAATTCGATGCAAGTAGCTTTCGATACAGTGTGAGTTAAAAGTAGGTAAATATTGTTCATCAAATATTTCGTCATGATGAACAACTTTGACTCGGGAATGCTCAATATTCAACCAATCTGGCACCTGAGGGCGAATCGTTAGTAGGTAGATGTTTCGAACCCACGGCACATACATCTCGACGGAACGGAGGCTGTATTTAAGCATCGAATAAACATCGCGGGTTCGCTCAGGGTTAAGATCACGTTTTACAGTAGCATATTGTTGAGACAACTGCTGATAATCTTTATCAAAGCCATTGACCCAAGTATAAACAAGATCAATCGGTTCGGTATGTTTCACCTCAATTTTCCTATAATCTCCTTAAACCGTTGCTGCTGATAGTAATTGGGGGGCACTCAAATCTTTCTGATCCTTGACCCGTTGCTTGACCCACAATCCAAAATAGATTCCCTTCTGCTTCAGTAATTTGTGATGTTGCCCACACTCAACCAATTTACCAGAGTCCAGCACCACAATCTGATCTGCCATTGCCGCGTGGCGTAGGTTGTGGGTCACGGAGATAATTGTAACTGTTTTGGCCAATGACTTAATCGTCGCATTGATTGAAGCGGCAGCCGCAGTATCCAAGGAGGCGGTCACCTCATCGAGCAACAGAATCGCAGGTTTACGAAATAAGGCCCGCGCGATGGCGATACGCTGCCGTTGTCCGCCAGACAAACGGCCACCTGCTTCTCCCACTTGTGTATCATATCCCTCAGGCAACATCATAATAAAATCGTGAATTTCGGCTAATTTGGCCGCTTCCTCCACTTGCTCCTGGGTTGCAGCGGGGTCAAACAAGGTAATATTTTCTCGAACAGTCGTATCAAATAAGAAACTATCCTGAAAGACAACGCCCATCTGTGATCGTAGAGATTGTTGTGAAACTTTTCGAATATCTTGACCATCGAGTTTGATCTGTCCTTGATTAACATCATAAAATCGTAACAATAAATTTAACAATGTGCTTTTTCCCGCCCCGCTTGGACCAACAATAATGGTATATTGTCCGACAGGAATGGTTAAATTGACTCCATCCAGTTCCTTCTTGGTATGATTTGTGTAGTTAAAAGAAACTTGGTCGAAACAAATACTTTGTTGAACATCAGACAATGATCCAATTGTCATTGCATCGTCCACCTTTGGCTTTTCTTCAAAAAGCCCCTCAATTCGGCGTAGCGTGCCCGCCATTTTGAAAAGATATTCCATCTGATTGCTCAAAGAAACTAACTCTTTGGCAAAAACAATGAGGAGGCCTAAAAAGGCAACAACTGAGCCTGCTGATGTTAGACCTAAGTTGGTTAACACAATTCCACAATAAGCAATAATAAAGACCACATACATTACAATCAAAATGACGGTCTTACTGGTAAATGCGCCGAGAAAAAAGGCCTCAATATATCGCTTGGCAAAACCATTCAAGCGATCTTTAAATGTTTCAGTCATGTAATCCTGCAAACCAAACCCCTTGATAACAGATTGGGCTCTAACATTTTCCTGAATTGTATTTGTAATTTGAGCTTCAGATTGTCTGACATTGTACCAAGCGGTAATTAGACGGGGGGCAACCCAGCGAGTTAAAGGCAACAGCAGGAGTAAGATCAAGATAGACAAAACCATCAGATACCAATTGATGTAGGTCATCATTGCCAAATAGGCTAACGCAGCAAGAAGGGACATCGACGCATTCAAGGCCCGATCAGAGATCACTCGTTCAATGGTAAACATATCCCCTGTAAATCGACTAACGATATCCCCAGCCTGACTCCGTTTAAAGAACTCCGTGGATAGTGTTTGCAAATGCTGAAACATCCCAATTCTAATATCATTTGCCATTTTGATGCGAACGATGGCCATTAGGCGATCACCAAAGATACTCGCTGTAGTCACGATAGGAAAAATAAACAAAAGAATAATCAAAAATCGGCTCATTGCAGCGCTGCCAATATGATCGATGGTATCTTTTAACTCGTAGCTAAAATAGAGCCAAAACAATTTATCCAGGGAGATACATAGGGCAATCAGTAGGCCCAAGAATCGGTAGGGTTTCCATCCCTGCCAGATATATTGAAAAACAGGTATTAAGTTTGATAGTTTTGAGGGTTTTGCTTCAGGGCTGCTTGTTAACTTTGTCATACTTACGGTACCTCTGTCAAGGTCAATCGAATTTCAAATAACATTGTTAAGTGTGTCGCAAGTTAAAGCTAGAGTGTGGAAAACTGTGACACTTTAAGGTTTGGCGGTTTAATTCACTAGATTTCTGTAAAAATAAACTGCCAAGCACTTAACGCAAGTATAACAACTTTTTTATGGGGTGTCTGTCATGAAATTAGGTCAACTTTGTCATAAAATTTATGCAAATTAAGCCTATTGCACAAACGTCAGACTAGATCGAGATAGGGTCGCATTTTGCTTCGTACATTATCGATATTCAAATGTTTATTACTTTGAATGATACAAAACAAGGCAGGATCATCCTTAGCAAAGCAAGTCTTTGCCTCCCACTGATTAAAATCGACCTTAAACCAAACACTATTAGATGAAACCAAAGTCTGAGGATGTGATTTTGTACCGCCCCAAATATGATATTGATCAAATAGCTGGTTTTCTATTAAAAACAAAAAATAGAGAGAATATTCACTCCAGCGATATGTAGCTTTATGATGAGGAAACATCCGTTGCCAGCCCAAAGGAAATGGACGTAATGGTCGCCATAAAAAATCAATCCAATCTTGCCCTGACTGTCTTTGTCCCAAAAAATGTATCAACTGTCGGCAAACAGAGGTAGACAATATTACAGGTGTTACGCCAATGCCTGGCTCAGTTAATTTAGGGTCAACATTTAAACAAGATGCGGAGGCTTGCCACCAATGTGGATGGTCCTGCTTATTTGATTTGTGTACCAGCCCTAATCCCTTAGGCAACAAAATTTCACGGCTTAATGGTTTCGTACAGATGACATCTGCATCAAACGTTAGAAAGTATACTGTCTCAACAAGGGTCGAGGCAGCCAATTTAATCAATTGCTGTTTGGTCCAACCACCCATTTTGGGATATTTACGTAGCTGGGGTAATAGCTCACATTCATCAACAACCACTAATTCAAAGGGCATCATCGGTTGTAAAGTGCGTTCAATGAAATCTAACTCCGCTTTAGGCGAAATAATTATAAATTTTGAGAAGAGGTCAGGCTCGGCAAATTGTTTCAAAGAGGCGATCAATATCTTGACTCGCTCTAAATCTTGTTCATCCCCGCGACCTGTGGCTCGTAGTGGTAAAACCGCTGTCAATTGTTGATTCATACCTTACCTTTTGAGAGGGTGGCTTCATTTAACACATTGACAAAAGATTGTGCCTGAATTTGAGCTGTGTAGCCTGTTTTTTCATCTTCATCAGGCTTAAAGTTTTCTCGGCCTTTAATTAATTGCGCCAAAGCTCGACTCAAGCCATCAACATCTCCATATGGAACAACAATACCTGATTGTGTTCCCTCAATAATCATCTTTATTTCTGGATTATCCGACATTGCCAGAATGGGCCGTTTTGCGGCCAGATAGTCATACAATTTAGCTGGTATTTGCAACTGCCGATTTTCGGCCTCAATCAAAACTAAAACATCTGTCTGTTGCGCAATATTCATCATTTTGAGGTAGGGAACTTGTGTTTTCCAATGAAGCCAATCTAAATCAGGAAATTTTGTTTTAACGTCGTAAGCCCATTTGTGATCGTCAAAACTATCGAATTGGATTTCATAATATGGGGCCTGTAATTTAACCTGCTCGATTGCTTGTAACATGAGCGACAAGTCTTCAAATTGTCGCCAGCTTCCAAAATACCCCAGCCTTATTTTTGAACAATTCAATGACATAGCTTGTTGTGAGCAAGTCGTAGAGGCAGACCAAATCACAGGGTCAAAGGCGTTTCTGATAAATGTGAACCGTTGTTCATCAATCTTTCTATGATAGGTTTTTTGATATGCCTGGAAACAAGCTTCACCATTCAGAATGATTTTTGAAGCCTGTCTGAAAAAACAGAATTCTAAATGTTTAATCCATTTCTGAATAATCCACGGACGCAATACTTTTTTCGCCGGATGAATTGACCAGGGATCACGGAAATCGAGGATAAGTGGTAGGTTGAATCGCTGGCTCAACCAATACCCGAGCAGACACCCAGACCAAGGGTCGGCGTTTACCAAAATTGCCTCAACTTTATGGGTCCTGATAAGCGCGACCGCCGACTGAAAGGCCTGTGGAACATCCCACATATATTGATCCAAAGGGGTTAGCTGGGGTAAATTGCTCGGCTTGTAGGGTTTCAATATCGTTGATTTTGGCTTTGAGCGTTCAGTCGCACACCTCCCATTTTTCCAGAAATGTAGCTGTTGGCTAAATCCAGCAAATTGTCTGAATAACATCGTTTCTTTTGGAAGCCAATTTTGTAGGTAATCGTTATATTCACCCGGAGGAGATGGCAAGGTAAACACAAGCGGTATCCAGCCCAAATCTGGTAAATATCGAGCTACATTCAAAGCTCGCTTACTACCTATTTTGTTGTGAGGAGGAAAAGTAGGTGAAATATAGAAAAATCTACGAGGCATATAGCACCTGAATTTAGCGAAGCTTCATCTGCATTTGTTGAGCAAAGGTCAGCATACCCTCATCTGTAACCTCATTAGCTCTTTTGCTTTTCTCACAAAAGGTTGCAAAATCCTGATCTCGACCTCGACTTGTATTTTGACGAGCCTGATACTCCTCAAAAGATTTGGTGTAATAATGATTAACCCGCAGGCCAGTAATTTGATCTGATTTCATCATCCGCCCAAATTTCCACCATTGATATCGCCACCAATGGGCGCTATAGCAATACCGATTGTCCGTTAAAAATCGACTATTGGCCATATCTTTATGATTCGAAGGTACGTCCTCGCGTTTGGTGTAAGCCGTAATGACCAATTCGTTAGGCTTTGCTTGGTGTCCATTATCCCCAAAATTGTAGCGTGGTAGTTGAAGCCCCTTTATCTGGGTTCGGTCAATTGATTTTAGATAAGGAAGCAGGCTAGCCTCTCCCTGCAAGGGAAAAAGAAACTCATCCACATCGATCTTCATCACCCAAGCAAACTGATGCCGATACGTTTTAGCACAGTGGGCAAAGGCCATATGGTTCTTATTTTTTTGATAAAATCGGGTTGGCCTATCATATTTGGTACCATTGAAATGGGTCCAGGGATGACGAGTAACCACCCCAGCCCGTTCATATGGCTCTAAAATAGCTTGCGCTTCCTCACTGCCATCCTGGTCGTAAAGATAGAAATGATCAACCCCAACCAAAAGATGATACTCCAACCACTCCCGAAGATAAGGGTTCTCTGCTTTGAAATTGGTAGCAAAGACTAAAAATTGACGATGATCCATAATCTACATCCTATGACATTTAAAGCTACTTAACCAAATAGTATCAAATTCAGCGCCCTCACCATTGCGCATCACTTTGATATTCCCAACAATCAAGCCCGTCAAGCCATTGTGGGCTTTCAAAGTACGCACAATGGGACTATTTCAAGAAGCTATCACAAATACCCAGTTCGATTCCAGGGAGCGACTAACTCCTCTTTGACAATCAAGTAAGGCAGATTATCCATTTGTCGGAAGATACTTCTACGGAGGTGGCACAGTGTTTTCTCTAGCCTAAACTGCAACACGCTTAAGCATTAATCGAAGTTTATTTTACAAAATTCAAGAAGTTTATTTGTCATAAAATTTGAGCATTATTGTCCTAAAGTTAGATCATTCTGAATCCTACGAGCTTCAAACATTATTTTATCATCTTAAGCAAGCCTAATTGAGCAAACAGATTGTTGTATCAAAATAAGCTTTTTATTGTGGTGTAGCTTACCATGATATCAGACTTGCACGATTCAGCTAGATGATAACAATAAGGACTCGAATTGTCCATAAACTCAAGCTAGTACAGTAGGGCACATCGCTATACAGTAACGAGTACTTCAACGCCCAACTGTTTAAGTATTTCGCCTCTAATCACTGTTGCTTCACTTACACCACAAAATACGACGCACCTAAATAACAAGGTGAGTGAAAAGCAACTTCAATATATTAAGTAAATCGTAAATGATTTCCGTCATTATCGCAACATACAATCGTAAAGCTTTCCTGCGGAAAGCTCTGTTGGCCTACAATCGACAAACCTTCCTTGATTTTGAGGTCATTGTGACTAGCGATGGGAGTTCAGATGGCTCGAAAGAGATGGTCAAGAATTTACAAGCTAGCCTAAAATTTCCAATCATATTTATTGAGCAGGAAGATAAAGGATTTCGAAAAACCCTAGCCCTCAACCGAGGGGCAAAACAAGCCCGCTCAGAGTATTTAGTGTTTACGGATGATGATTGTGTTGTTCCCCACCGCTTTCTTGAGAGCCACTGTAAAAAAGCCAAGGTTTGCGATCTAGTCGTGGGACAATACATCACCATTGAGCAGGAAAAGCATCCATATTTTACAGACGATAAGATTCTTTCCGGACATTATGAAAAAGTCTACAACAATTATTTGCGCTTCAAAGTGGGGTTGAAAAGCCTGGAAAGCAAATATTATATTGCCCGTAAGCACCTGCTTTATCCCAGGCTAAAAGGTTCAAACTTTTCTGTTTCAAAAAAAGCTTTTTTACGAATTAATGGTTTTGATCTTGCCTTTGAAGGCTGGGGCTGTGAGGATAACGATCTAAGGCATCGTCTCTATCGCAGTGGGGTCAAAATTGGTGACACTGGTATAAATGGCTATGTCTTCCATTTAGGGAATGAGCATCACCAAACTCCACGCGGAAATACGCAGGAGCAATTTGCCTATAACAAGGCCATGGCCTATTCATTTGACCGTCCCTGGCGCTGTGTCAAAGGGATCGATCAATTGTGACCCTTAAGTATCTCGCCCTTAATACTTGCGGATGACCTAAACCATAGTGAATACCTCTAGCTGGGGTTCTGCGACGGCGGAAGATGTCGCATGAAATTCACTTTATTTTCCTGTGGTGTCGTGGTTGGCCGCCCCAAATCAGACCGTGCTCCTTTTCGCACTCGAATTTCCAGCAAGGCTGGGCCTGAAGTCATTTGTAGGTGTTGAAGTTGTGACTTGAGGTCCTGAACGGTTTCAACACAGGCCGTAAATGTGTAACCACACGCTCTAGCTATCGCCGGAATATCCATTTCATAAGCAGCGGTAGGTTGCCCTCCGACTGAGTCGTGGGCGCCATTGTTAAAGACGATATGCTTGAAGTTTTGTGGCTGTTGCGCCCCAATAATCGCCAAGCCCCCCATATGCATGATGAGTGCTCCATCACCATCAAAACAGTAGACTTGCCGTTCTGGTTTAGCTAACGCCAGGCCCAAAGCAATTTGTGAGGCGTGGCCCATTGAGCCAACTGTTAGGAAATCTTGGCCAACAAATTGGCCATTTTCTGCTACACGATACTCGAATAGTTCGCGCGAGGTCTTCCCAGTTGTGGAGACAATCACATCATCTTTTGCTAGGAAACCAGCCACAAGTTTGACGGCATCTTCTCGGCTCATCTCCAAAGATACGGGCTGGTCAGCCTTCATCTCATATTTAGCAAACGTATTTTTTTGAACAATTAACGCATAAGGGCGCTGTTCAGTTTTGGCCGCAGTAATCGCTGTTGTGACAGCTTGTTTCATTTCAGATTCGGTATCAGGCAAAATTTGAAAAGGAATGTCCAAAGTATCAAGTAGCGCCAACGTAATTTCACCCTGTTTGACGTGCTGCGGCTCATCTTTCACCCTGGGTTGACCCCGCCAGCCAATGAGGAGCAGCATCGGAATGCCATACACTTGTGGATCGGCCAGTGACGTGAGCGGGTTAATGGTATTGCCCTGTCCAGAGTTTTGCATATAAACCAGGCCAGGCTGGCCCGTTGCCAAATAATGCCCCGTTGCGAGCGCGACCGCCCCACCTTCATTTGCGGTGATGACATGAGCGTGGCGCGGTACATTCTTGGTAATGTAGGCACAAAAATCCTTGAGTAGGGAATCAGGCACACCAGTGAAGAATGAGATGCCTTGACCAGTTAAGGCGTCATACATCGCCTGGCAGGAAATCATCTTATTTGCCTCCAGGAATTAGGGTTAAAATCTGAGAAATAGGCATACAATCTTCTTCCACTTCCAAGGCACGTCCATGTTGCAGGATCGACGCGGCTGTTTTCATCATGGCAGGGTAAGCACTGCGTAACAAATGATTGGCATAGATAACAACTTGAATCCCAGCTAACATCAATTGGTCCTCGCTAATATGGCTATACATTGATGGTACAGCGACCAAAGGGCGAGTAGTCTCCAGATGATGATAGCGGGTACAAAATTCGAAGAGAGGCGTTGGATCGACATCTTTACAATGAATCAGAATAGCATCCGCGCCAGCGTCAATATAGGCTTCGGCCCGAGTTAGCGCGTCATCCACCCCTTTGCCTAGAATCAATGACTCGATCCGGGCAATAATCATAAATTCCGAGGTTCGTTGGGCTTGTTTACCACTAGCTATTTTATGAGCAAACGATTTAATGTCAGCCTGAGTTTGCTCTACATCAGTACCAAAGAGTGAATTCTTTTTTAGACCAACCTTGTCTTCAATGATAATCGCCGAGATACCTAGCCGTTCCAAAGTTCGAACACTCATCACAAAGTGCTCGACGAGTCCACCGGTATCACCATCCAAAATGATAGGTTTGGTCGTCACATCTAAAATGTCATGTAAGGTGTTGATACGCGAGGTGAAGTCGACGTACTCAATGTCTGGCTTACCTTTGGCCGTCGAGTCGGTCAGACTACTTAACCAAATGGCATCAAATTCGATAATCTCATTATCGTGCATAGCCTTAGCATTCTCGACAATCAATCCTGTCAAGCCATTGTGGGCTTCCAAGGTACGCACAATTGGTCTTGTTTCAAGTAATTGTCGCAGGCGGCCGACCCGATTCCAGGGTGCAGCTACAGCTTCTTTAACAACTATTTGGGATACGTCTATTGGGGTGGCTTCTACACAATCTTTTGCAACATGATTGAGTCCATATTCCATTCAATTCACCTCTCTTTACAGTTTATTGCTAATCTCATCACAATTATTGAACCCCTTTGCAACGTGCCAGACAAATAATGGTGATTATCTGATTCATCTACTAGATAGTTGCTGCTGAAAATCGTCGGGGCGTCACCAAATCCTGTCGATCTTTAGTCTGTTGTTTGACCCATAATCCAAAATAGGTTCCCTTCTGCTTAAGTAATGTATTGTGTTGTCCACACTCAACCAATTTACCAGAGTCCAATACCATAATCTGATCGGCCATTGCTGCATGTCGCAGGTTGTGAGTAACGGAAATAATTGTGACTGTTTTGGCTAATGACTTAATCGTCGCATTGATTGAAGCGGCAGCCGCAGTATCCAAAGATGCCGTTACCTCATCAAGTAACAGGATGGCAGGTTTACGGAATAACGCTCGGGCAATGGCGATACGCTGCCGTTGACCGCCAGAAAGACGTCCACCCGCTTCCCCCACTTGCGTATCATATCCCTCAGGCAACATCATAATAAAATCATGAATTTCAGCGAGCTTAGCCGCTTCTTCCACCTGCTTTTGGGTTGCGGTTGGGTCAAACAGGGTAATATTTTCTCGAATGGTTGTATCAAAGAGAAAACTATCCTGAAAGACGACTCCAATATGTTCGCGAAGGGTTTCTTGAGAAAGCTGACGAATATCCTGACCATCAATGGTAATCTGTCCGTGACTGACATCATAAAATCGAAGGAGAAGGCTGAGCAAAGTACTTTTCCCTGCCCCACTCGGCCCAACGACAGCCGTATACTGCCCAACCGGGATGGTTAAATCCACTTGGTTAAGTTCATAATTGTTATTGGTATAGTTGAAAGAGACTTGATTTAAGCAAATATTTTTCTGTAATGCTGGAAAAGGTTTGACGATTTTAGCATCACTAATTTGAGGCTCCTGTTCAAGGAGCTCATCAATTCGCCGCAGGGCCCCAGCCGCTCTAAAAATATGCTCCAACTGATTACTTAATCCCAACAACTCCTTGGCAAAAATGATAAGCAATCCCAAAAAGGCAACGACTGCACCTGCGGAAGTTAGTCCAAAGTTGATCAACAAAATACCGCTGTAAGCGATGAGTAAAACCACATACATTACAACGAGAATAATAGTTTTTGATGTAAATGCACCGATAAAATAGGCCTCAATATAACGATCAGCAAAGCTATTTAAGCTATTTTTGAAGGTTTTGGACATATATCGCTGTAACCCAAACCCTTTAATAACAGGTTGGGCTTTCACATTCTCTTGCACAATATTAGCAATTTGAGCTTCGGTTTGTCTAACTTGATACCAGGTTGTAATAATACGTGGGGCAATCCAACGGGTCAAGGGTAAAAAGAGCAATAGGATGAGCAATATAAACAAGGTAAGATACCAATTTAAATAGGCCAACAGCATAACATAACTAGCTAGGGCCAAGACAGACATCATCGCAGTCAGGGCTCGATCCGAAATGACCCGCTCCATCAAATCTAAATCACTGGTAAAGCGTGCCACAATATCACCTGTTTGACTGCGTTTGAAGAAATTGGCAGACAAACTCTGCAGGTGATCAAACATTCGGGTTCGAATATCATTCGCCATTTTTATCCGAACCCCAACTGTTAGACGGTCTCCCAAAATATTTACTGCTGTAAGGATAGGAAAAATCATCAGCAGGGTGACTAAAAATTGGCTCATCTTAGGGGTTTGACCGATGTTATCAATCGTTTCCTTAAGCTCATAACTAAAATAGAGCCAAAACAGTTTATCAGCTGAGATAAGTATGATGATCAGCAGGCCAACAGGCCAGTAAGGTTGCCATCCCTGCCAAGAATAACGAAAAACGTGTTTCAAACTCGATACTTTAGATGGGTTTGTTTCAGTTTGATTTGGATTTGTAGCCATCAGGATAGCACCTCATATTTAACAATGTTGTCAGGTGCAGTATAGCAAGACTCTAACGGCCTGTCTGTCATGAAATTGGTGCAATTTTGTCCTAAAATTTGGGCAAAGTCGCTAATGCCGAATAATACTTTCCCCAAATTAATACAAACTACGAAAATATTTATGGTTTAGTAACAATAGTAGGGCTGATTTGTCATCTTCTAGGTTTGCCTTCAGGAATTTTTCAAGGCACACTTTGGCCCAGTATAGTAGATGATTTTAACTACAAGAACAACTTCTCTTTAAAGCCTGTCCTCAGAGCTTGGCAGGCTTAGGTTAGGGCGTAAATGCGTTATCATTTAGGCATCATACTTTCAGGGATTACATTGGTCATCCTAATGAGCATAAAAGTCTACAATTTCCTGGAGGGCCGAAACCTCATTAGGGATATCCTAGACTATATCCGTCTGTCTGGTCGTTCTTTACAAGACTGGGACGATGTTTGCAGCAAGAACAACAATAAGGCTGATATTATTGTCTGTCTGACGACCATCCCCTCCCGCCTGCCTCATATCGAACGAACTATAAAGAGCCTGTTGTACCAATCTCGTCGTCCGCAACATATCAGACTGCACCTCCCCGCTTTTTCTCATCGCGAACAACGGCCCTATATCATACCCGACTGGCTCAAAAGCCTGCAATGTGTTGAGATTATTTCTTGTGAAGATTATGGCCCAGTAACGAAATTAATCCCTGCCTTACAATCATTAAAGCCCGATCAGAAAATTTTGATCGTTGACGATGATATGATTTACCCACCACATTTTATTGATAATTTTTTCCGATGGTCACATCAACACCCCGATATAGCGATCGGTTCCAGTGGTTGGATTGTTCCCACTGATTTTATAGATAGACCAAGCACCCTGTGGGCTAATATCAACCATACTCCACCATTTCCCTTAAGATGCACACGGATCAGAAAAGAGAAACCGATTGATATTTTACAAGGATATTCAGGGTATCTCATCAAACCGTGCTTCTTTGAACTTGAGAAGATCACAGATTATACAGGGGCACCAGATGCCGCCTTTTTTGTTGATGATGTATGGATTAGCGCCCACTGTAAAGCTCCCAAATATGTTTTTCCTGCCAAGCGGTTTTGCTTTGATTTGTGGCAGGAAAGCGAATTTTTCGAGGCAACCAGTCTTGGTCTGCTTAATCGTGGGGATGGAAACCCAGAAAATCGAAACAATACAATCATGATTCGCTACTTCAAGGATCGTTGGTTGTTATGATTTATTATATCAACCACCAGGTAAAAGCTGTTTGAGCTTGAATGAGGTCGTCAATGATTTATTTTTTAGGTGTGGGTCTGGTCATTATCATCGGTAAAGTTTACTTTACATATAATTTTCTTGATGGTAGACGTCTAATCCGAGATATGCTGGATCGTGTTCGCCTTTCTCGTGGTTCGCTTTGGGCCTGGGACAACTACTGGAGACAAAACCCTAACGAAGCCGATATTATCGTCTGTCTAACAACCATCCCCTCCCGGCTTCCTTATATCGAGCAAACACTAAAAAGTCTGTTGTACCAATCGCGTCGTCCACAGCGGATCAGGCTGCACCTCCCCGCTTTTTCTCATCGCGAACAACGGCCCTATATCATACCCGACTGGCTCAAAACCCTTCAATCCATTGAAATTGTTCACTGCGAAGATTATGGTCCAGTAACAAAACTAATCCCTGCCTTGCAATCGTTAGAACCTGACCAGAAAATTTTAATCGTTGATGATGATATGATTTACCCACCTACTCTAATTGAACATTTTTTTCGGTGCTCAAACAAGTATCCTCACATAGCTGTTGGGTCAAGTGGCTGGATTGTTCCCACAGATTTAACCCATAGACCAATAACGTTGTGGGACAATATTAGACAACTTCCCCCCGTATCCACGAGAGCTACCCGGCTCAAAAAGGGGCGACAAATTGATATTCTAGAAGGGTATTCAGGCTATCTGGTTAAACCAAAGTTCTTTAGATTTGAAGAAATCATAGATTACAGCAACGCCCCAGAAGCTGCCTTTTTTGTTGATGATGTATGGATTAGCGCCCATTGTACTGCACCTAAATATGTCTTTCCTGCCAAGCGTTTTTGCTTCTATAGGTGGCAGCATCACTCTTTCTTCAAAGACACCAGCCTTAGTCTGATTAATGATGGCGATCCGGAAAATCGAAACAATACAATCATGATACGTCACTTTAAAGATCGGTGGTTATTACAAATTGGTTGTTATGATCTGTCTTATTAACCACCGGGTAAAAACTGCCTGAGCTCGAACGAGGTTATCAATGATTTATCTCTTAGGTGTAGGTCTAGTCATCATCATCGGTCTTACAATTTATATAAAAATTTACAATTTTCTTGATGGCAGACATCTCATGCAAGATATACTGGATCGTATTCGCCTTTCTCAGCGTTCTCTCAAAGACTGGGACGACTATTGGGAAAAAAATTCCAACGAGGCCGATATTATCGTCTGCCTCACAACGATACCCTCCCGCCTTCCCCATATCGAGCTAACGCTTAAAAGCCTACTGAACCAATCACGTCGTCCACGGCGGATCAGACTGCACATTCCCATCTTCTCCCGTCGAGAACAACGGCCTTACATCATCCCGGACTGGCTCAAAACCCTTCAATCTGTTGAGATTGTTCGTTGTGAAGATTATGGTCCAGCCACAAAATTGATCCCTGCCTTATCATCATTAAAGCCCAACCAGAAAATTTTAATCGTTGATGATGATATGGTTTACCCGCCTACTTTAATCGATCACTTTTTCCAGTGGTCAAACAAGTATCCCCACATCGCCATTGGGTCAAGCGGCTGGATTGTCCCCGCAGATTTAACAGATAGGCCATCGACGTTGTGGGACAATATAAACTTACTTCCCCCTGTACACATACGGGGTACTCGGCTCAAAAAAGAGCGACAAATTGATATTCTGCTCGGGGGTTCAGGTTATCTGGTTGAACCAGGGTTCTTTAAATTTGAAGAAATCATAGATTACAGCAGCGCTCCGGAAGCTGCCTTTTTTGTTGATGATGTGTGGATTAGTGCCCATTGTACTGCACCTAAATATGTCTTTCCGGCCAAGCGTTTTTGCTCCCATCGGTGGCAGAATAAGCGCTTTTTCGTAGAGACCAGCCTTGGCCTGATTAATCGTGGGGATGGAAATCCAGAAAATCGAAACAATACAATCATGATTCGCTACTTTAAAGATCGTTGGTTATTACAAAATAGCAAAGCCTAAAATTTCAGGCATTGATTTTTCCTTACAAATCAAATATTTTCCTCAATCGCAAAATCAAGGCTTTGAAACCACCAAACACACGTTAATCCCGCCAAAGGCAAACGTATTGATTAAGATGTGATTAACATTGGGTAAAGTTTGGCCCGTTGTGGTTATCAACAAATCCATATCCTCTTCTAAATGATTTAGATTGGGAATTGGATAAAAATTTCCACTTTGTAGGGTTCCCAAGGCAGCGACTAAAGCCATCGGACCCGAAGCCCCCATCGTATGCCCCAGCATCGACTTAAGACCACAAACAGGGATCTCGCTTAAGCGCTCCTCAAATACAGCCAACAAACTCTGATATTCGGTGATATCATTCAATTTGGTTCCCGTGGCGTGGGCATAAATCATATCAATATCATCAGGTTGCAAATCAGCCCGCTGCAGGGTTCGCTCAATACAGTAAATCTCTTTTTCTGAGTCAGGTTTAACCAAATCAAGACTATCTGAGTTATGAAAGATACCAGTAATTTCCGCTAAAATAGTGGCTCCTCTCTCGATGGCATGTTCAAATGACTCTAGCACAAAAAACGCTGCCCCATCTCCAAGCACAATCCCATCTCGATTTTGATCAAACGGACGGCAGGCCAAAGCGGGATCCTCTTTTTCCTTGGTCAGTACTCGCATCCGCTCCCAGGCCAGAGCCAGTGTTTTGCATAAAACCAAATCACTTCCACCAGCAATCATAATCTCTTGATAGCCATCTTGAATCAACTGAGCGCTGTCGACAAGGGCCGTAAAGCCCGAGGAGCAAGCCGTACTCACACATTTGACAACGCCAGTTAGCCCATAAGTCATGGCAATCCGACTGGCCGGGGCATTGGCCATATTTAATGGGATTGTTGTCGGAGATGACAATTGATTCAGTACAAATAACTTTTCATAGAAACCTTCCACATCATATAAATTGATAAAGCCAGACCCCACAATAACCCCGATTTCATTACGATTCTCCTGTGAAAAATCCAGGTTTGCTTGCTTAATAGCTTGTTCAACACAAAATACCGATATCAGTGATAAATTTGAACTCATTTTTTGTTCAAGTGGGGTCAGATGTTCCGGAATGGGAATAGGATCAAGATTGGCACCTAAGTTTATTTTTTGGTTGGTCGTATCAAAGGTAGTTATTGGTCTAATACCATACCGCCCCTGAAGTAAATTCTGGCAATATGTTTCGACATCGTTACCAAGTGGTGAAGCTATACCGCTGCCCGTGATTACAACACGTTTTTTTGTAGTCATATTTGTTTTGCTATAAATTACTGTAAGTTATTCATCTATTTTGCTATGTTGAATGATATTTTCGACTACAATATCTCACTAATATCTAAAATGCAGCATCTTCTATCTGCACCGAGTAGACAACTCGTCGAATAGGATAATATGGAGTTATGTAGCGTGGGATTACGATTTTATTAATAACAGTAAGTTTATGCTGTTTAAAGTACTTTTCCCATTCGGTCTCGGATTTGAACCCAGAGAACGATTTAGACCAGGGAGATTTATGAGTATGAATAGCGGTAAACCAGATGTCAAACCAGGTTTCAACAAGATCTTCAGCAATAATGATCATTTTTTTTGTTACCCGTTTTAACTCTTTAATAATTTTTTCTTGATGAGAAACGTGATGTAGTACGAACATACATAAGGTGGTATCGAAATAACGGCAGGCAAATGGCAGTTGGTGGCCATCGTAAAGTATCGGCTGAACATCTGAATAGCTGCTCTTATTTACCACATCAACTGGTATCACCCGATGCCCTTGTGTTTTGAGAAAACGTGTAAAAAATCCGGAACCCGCCCCAAAATCTAAACAAAGCCCATTATACGCTACCTGATTAAGGTAATATTTTTCATATAGAAAAAAATCAGATTGTTGACCAACTCCCAGCTCAAATAGAGTTAATCGCCAAGTGTTGTAAATCATACGACGAATAGGATTTTCATAATATTCTGTAGGTTGACTAGAAGCAGACATTGATACCTCTCAAGTATTCGAAGCCTGATATTGGGTAATGATATTGATAATCTTGGTCATAAACTGGTGCAGGGTTATATCCTCAAAAAATAATTCCGGAGGGATCTCTATTTCAAACTCATTCTCAAGTTGGAATTTAATGGTGGTCGCTTGCAGAGATCCCAAGCCTAAATTTTGAATTGAGGTTGATGGTTCAATCTGATCAACGGGGATCATCAAGACTTCAGCCAGTTTGGTATACATTATTTTTTCTAGTCGCTGTCGTAACGCAGAAGGAGCGGTATCAGCGGGCTGATCAATTATATCGTCCTTGGTATCTGGCAGTGTCTCGGCAAATTTCTGGATACTCTGCCCAATGATGGGCAAGGTGCCACGCAAAAATTGCTCACGACAGCGTCTACGTTGAACTTTGCCACTAGTGGTTTTAGGCAAATGCCCCATTTTTATCAGGACAACCGCATAGGTTTCAATCTCAAATATCTGGGCCAACGCCGCCCGAACCGCAGCCGCCACCTCATCCACATTGGCCTTCCGCTGGTTTCGTTCCAATTCAAAAACGATCACCAATTGTTCTTGATCATCGACCTCTACCGAAAACGCTGCGCCACTGTTAGAGCGTAAGGCTACATGGCTTTCTTCGGCCACGTACTCAATATCTTGGGGATAGTAATTTCGCCCTCGAATAATAATTAGATCTTTGAGTCGACCGGTAATAAATAGCTCACCCTCCTGAAAAAAGCCCAAATCACCCGTTCTCAAAAATGGACCCGCCGGATTTGAGCCATTGGCTGATAAATAAGCCTGGAATGTTTGCTCAGTCTCTTCCGGCTTCCCCCAATAGCCATGGGCCACACTGGGGCCGGACACCCAAACTTCACCCACCTGATTATGAGCGGATGGCATTCGGGTTTGTGGATTAACAATCATGACTTGGTGTTCAGCCAAAGGGCGACCGCACCCAACAAATAATTGACCATCTTGTTCATCCAGACTACTACTAACTTGATGCTGTTGTAATAAATCACCTTGGACCACCTGCGTTGTCGGCAGGGTAGAAGGGATGGTATAGGACACCATCAGCGTAGTTTCGGCCATACCATAGCTGGGGCAAAACGCCTCTTCACGAAACCCATAAGGCGCAAATGTGTCAGCAAATCGTTTCAGCGTACGGTGCCGAACGGGATCGGAGCCAACAATGGCGATATCCCAACAGCTCAAGTCTAGGTCGGCTCGTTGGGCGGGCGTGGTATGCGTCACACATAAATCATAGGCAAAATTTGGCCCAACACTGAACGTAGCTTGAGTATCTGACATAGCCTGTAGCCAGCGAATAGGTTTTTGAATAAAGGCCAGCGGTGACATCATGGTGAGGGGGCGTCCGGTGTAGATTGCTAAAAAAATTCCCCCAATCAGCCCCATATCATGATATGGGGGCAGCCAACTTACCCCGGACTGATGAGGGTCATCAGGATTGAAGTTAAAGGCTGAAACTATACTGTCCAGATTATTTAACACATTGTTGTGTGTCACCATAACACCTTTGGGCTGGGCAATCGAGCCAGAGGTGTATTGCAGAAACGCTAAACTATTTGGCTCCGGTTGAGAAGGAGTCATATTCATAGTGGGAAGGTTTTGATCGGTGACTAGGCTATCTAGCTGAGATAATAACGCCTCTTGTTCAGAACGACGGCGGATTTGATTCAGAAAATCACTGGTTGTCAGAAACAGTTTAGGCTGGGCGGTATTGATAATAGCGGTGAGATGATTGTTATAACGGCCCAGTTGCGGAGGATAAGCGGGAACGGCAATGGCTCCGGCATAAAAACAACCATATAGCGCCGCAATAAAATCAAGGCCAGGTGGATAGAGCAAAAGCACCCGTTCACCACTGGCTTTCCTGGCCATTAGCTGGGCTGCAATACTTTTGGCCTGTTGATCTAAGTCCACGAAGGTCAGTTGGTTACATTTGGTTTCGCCATTATCCAAAAAGTTAAAGACCGTTCGATTTGATTGGTGTGCTGCCCGCCATTCTAACAGGTCAACCAATGTTTTCCATTCCGTTGTCACATTTGCCTCACACTTGTTTAACATAGATACGGTGGGTCTTATACGGTTTGATTCCTACAGTGGCCAGATCACGCCTCACCGCAACCGCCGTGTCGGCCATTTGGGGCAATTCGACCTGCTGAATGCCAAAATCTTCCACAGTTTTGGCCAACTCGGAGAACAGTAAAGCATTGCCACCACCCAGTCGAAATTCAGGCAAAATGCCTAATCCATTGAGCACAATACGTTTACTGCGGCGAACTTGAAGGAGCAAGTCGATCAGGCTAAGCGGTGTTAGTCGCCCTTTAGCGCGTTGCAATGCGATGGATAAATCAGGAAAAGCAAACAGAATCCCAACGATTCGTTCGCCTTGATATATAACTTTCATCAACTTGGGATTGGTAATCACCTTTAGCGTATCGATGATAAAAGATATTTCATAGTCAGGATATGGATAATTCTCCCAATTATTTAGCATCGCAGTGTTGTATGTTTTCAACATCTCAGCAGCGCAGGACAACAACTCGCGCATATTGCGAAATCCCCGCACAGTCAAATCTCCTTTTTGACGGGCCTCATTGGCAATAGTCTCAATCCAGTCCGGGAATTGATAGGTATCAGCACTCATTTGGCACGAGATATAATCAAGCTCTTTGACAAAGCCAAGCGACTCCAGGAGTTCAGGGTAGTAGTCGTAGTTGTAGCTAGATATGGTCATGGTTTGTTGATGATCAAAACCATCTACCAGCATGCCCAGACTATCGAGCATAGAAAACCCTTTTGGTCCAACAATTTCGGTTAGATTGCGCTCTTTGGCCCATTCGTAGGCTCGATCAAAGAGCGCGGTTGCGGCTTCTAAATCGTGCTCACATTCAAATAAATAAAACTGGCAACGTTGTGTGCCGTGATGTTGATTAAACAGCCGATGTTCCAGAACTGCAATGCGACCAACATCTTGTCCATTTCGAACAGCAATAAAAAAATCAGCCTCTGAGTGGTTATAAAAAGGGTGTTTTTTTACATCCAGGTATAATTTGGAGTCCATAATGAGTGGGGGAGCCCATTGTGGATGATTGGCATATAGCCGGTAGGGAATATTGACAAAGCGATTTACCCGCTTTTTTGAGGTACGATCAATCTTTTCAATTCTGATCATGATTTCCTTTTACATAACCAGCCTCTTGCAGCCATTGTAAAGTTGGAGCCAGCGCTTCCTTAGCAGGGCGAAATTGTACACCTAATTCCTGACAGGCTTTACGATTATCAACAAACCAATATTTAACCGCATAGGGAATAACAGCCGGATTGAAGGGCAAGGGAATGTGCAGGGTGCTGCCAATTTTAGCCAGAGCGCTCAATAAGACATTGGGGATTGTAATGATTTTTTTCTGTTGATTAAGTAGGCTTAGGGTCAAGTCTGCCAGTGCTTTGATAGTGAGATTATCACCGCCCAGGATGTAGCGTTCACCCGGATGGCCCACTTTCAGGGCCGCGATAATCCCTGTCGCGATATCATCAACGTGGGCCACACTGGTGCCACCACTGGGAACCAGCACCACTGGACTCGTTGCAAAATCAACCAAATTTCCCGCAGTGACCATATCTGTATCGTCAGGCCCATACACCTCGCTAGGGTTAACAATCATCACTGGCAAACCATTTTGAGCTGCTTCTCGACAGAGCGCTTCAACCTTACGTTTGGCAAAGGCATAGCCGTAATCCTTACCCTGTTTTAGCGTAAAGGTGCTTTCTTCGGTGAGAATTTGGGGTGTTGTGGTTCCATTTACGGCAATGATCGAGCTAACAAAAACCATTCTCAGGTTACCCAATTTGCTAGCTGTGGCCAGTACATTTTTGGAGCCTTGCACCACGACCTCATCCATCAAAGGTGAGTGAATGTCATCCCAACTTGATAGACTGGCTAAATGGATCACCCCATGACACTCCGTCATACCTGCCTCAATTGAAGTGATATCCCGCACATCTCCGATGACTGGTTCAAATTCCAGGCCATCAATGCGCGTGGTGTTACTAGTTGTCCGCAGCAAGCAGCGCACCTCATACCCCTGCTCAAGCAGTTGCCGCACAACCCGCGAACCGATAAACCCATTACCACCCGTCACAAATATTTTGCCCTTAGTCATAGTTATTGCTTTAAACACTCCTCAATCTTATCGACCGTATAGTGAATCTGGTCTGCCGTATGTTGGCAGGTCATAAAAAATCTCAAGCGGGCAGCATCCTCAGCCACGGCTGGGTAGAGGATGGGCTGCACATTAATGCCCTGTTCAAAGAGTTGATGCGCCACTTGCAGACAGCGCATAGAGTTTCCGATAATAATTGGAATAACCGGTGAGTCGTGGCTTAGGCCAGTATCTAACCCTTTTTGGCGGGCCAAATTAAGAAAAAGTTTTGAATTTTGCTGCAATTGAGCCACCCGTTCAGCCTCTTGAGGCAGCAAACGGGCGACAGCCAAAGCAGCCGCCGCATTAGGCGGCGAAATCCCCACACTGTAAAGAAAACCAGGTGCCGTATATTTGAGCAACTTGATCAGAGCCCGAGACCCGGCAATATATCCGCCACAACTGGCAAAGGTTTTGCTAAGGGTGCCCATCCAGATATCAACGTCTGCGCTGTTGACGCCAAAATGTTCGCCGATGCCCCGTCCGGTTTGGCCCAGCACGCCGATTGAGTGGGCTTCATCAACCATCAGTAGGGTTTTATACTTATTGCGCAATTCGATAAAGCCGGGTAGGTCGGCAATATCGCCATCCATGCTGTAAACGCCTTCGATGACAATTAAAACACGTTCATAATTATGCCGATTCTCCTGCAAAATCTTTTCGGCCGCCTCAACATCATTATGGGGAAAGGGAATGCGCCTAGCGCTCGAAAGCAAACAACCGTTCAAAATGCTGCTGTGGCTGAGTGCATCGTGAATAATAAGATCATTCGCCCCAAACAGGTGGCTAATGACAGTCACATTTGTGCCATAACCACTGACAAACGCTAGACAGTCTTCGGTATTTAGCAAAGCCGCCAGTTCTTGTTCCAATTCCTGATGAATGGGCCGTTCGCCCGTAGCCACCCGGCTGGCTGACGCCGAGGTACCGTAGCGCTCAACCGCCTCGTTAACGGCCTCCGACACCCTGGGATCGCCAGAAAAGCCAAGATAATTGTAGCCAGCATAGCTGATATATTCTTGGCCTCCGATGATAGTGGTATCATTTACAGCCGTTTCATTAACTCTAAAGTAAGGGTTCGACACCTCTAGCCGTTCTAAGTTAGCAAATTGCTGCTGCAAAGATTGATATTCAGGAAACAGGTCTACCCGATAACTTTTCTGGGGGATGTTATCACGGTCTGTTGGCACGTTCGCCTGTTGTTTAAGCGCTTTTTCCTGTAACTTTTGCCTTAAAAGTTCTCTTTTTTGCTCCAGAGAAAGCGCTGGTAATTTTTTATGATTACTATTCATCGTCACTCCTCCATCATTTCCAGCAGTAGAGAGTCTAGTTCCTCTTCAGACATATCATCTATTTTGGCCAACAAATCATCGTCCGGCATGATAATTTCCGCCAGAAGCTGCGTGGCCAACTGGGCAATCGTTGGCCCCTGCATCAACAGCATTGTGGTAATTTCTACCCCCGTTTCAAGTCGAATTGCGTTGCGTAACTCCATAGACATCAGCGAGTCAAAGCCTAAGTGGTCGAGTTTGCTATAGGCATCGATTTTTGAGGCCGATAAACGCAACACTTTTGAAACCTGCTCGGTGAGAAACGTTTCGGTAACCTGTTGTCGCTCATCCAAAGGAACCGCCAGAAGCGTGCCCGCAAATGGGTTAATATCCGGGTCATTTCGCTGGTTGCCATTCAATGATACTAGATGGGAATAGAAGGGTGATATCTGCCCAACTTCAAGGTTGACAGCCCACTGCTGCCAATCGATATCCATCACCCCAATTTGGGTGAGATTTTGCGACCAGAGCTGTTGCAACGCCTCAAGCGCCTGACCGGACGTCATCCCTCTGATGCCTAAACGATCGAGGTGTTGGGCCACCCCAGCATCGCGGGCTACAACGCCCACATCGCTGATGACACCCCAATTAATGCTCAAGCCTGGCAATTCGCGAGAACGGCGATAATGGGCTAGCCCATCAAGTACCGCATTGGCGACCACATAGTTGGACTGTCCGGCGTTCCCCAACAGGGCAGACACGGAAGAAAATGTGATAAAGAAATCTAACGGGGTGTCCAGACTTTGTTGATGCAAGTGCCAGCCTCCCAGTGCTTTGGGTGCCATCACCCTTTCAAATCTAGTTTTATCTAGCTGAAGCAATAGACCATCATCCAATACCATCGCCGCGTGCATAATGCCTTTCAGCGGCGGCATCGTCGCCTTGATTTGGCTAAATAAGGTCTCAACTTGCTCAAGGTTAGAAACATCGACTTTGGCGACGTGCAGTTCCACCCCTTGTGCTTCGAAATCACGCATAGCCGCTTGAGCCTGATCGGATTGAGGGCCGTTGCGGCTCAGCAAAATCAGATGCCGCGCCCCTTGTACCACCATCCATTTGGCTACCTCCAGCCCAAAGCCACCGAATCCGCCAGTGATCAAATAGCTGCCATCAGCCTTGATGATCGGGCTGACCTGCGGCAAGGATTTAATCTGGACGGGCTGATTGTGCATTTTAAGCACAACCTTGCCGATATGCCGGGCCTGGGCCATAAAACGAAAGGCCTCGGTCACTTCGGTGGCCTCAAACGTCGTCGTCGGGAGCGGTTTGAACGTGCTATCATCAAGCAATTGCCACGTTTCATCTAGCAATCGTCGAAACAGTGTCGGTTGCTCGGCCATCATTTTGTCAATATCAATAGCCGCAAAGATTAAGTTACGGTCAAAGGCAGCCATCGCTAACTTCCGATTTTCATTAATATCTCGTTTACCGATTTCGATAAATCGGCCAAAAGAAGCGAGCAGGGTAAAGCTTTTGAGTAACCCCTCGCCGGACAGCGAGTTGAGCACCACATCGACCCCTACGCCATCGGTCCAGGCTAAAATATCAGATACAAATTTAAGAGAACGGGAGTCGCTGACATATTTTATTCCCAAGGAGCCCAGATATTCACGTTTTTCCGGACTCCCAGCCGTCGCAAATATTTCAGCCCCTTTCCATTGGGCAATCTGAATTGCAGCCAGGCCAACCCCTCCAGCAGCGCTATGAATAAGCACTTTTTCGCCCGGTTTCAGTCGGGCAATTTCGTGAAGGGCGTAGTAGGGGGTAATCCAGGGAATAAAGGTGACGCTCTCTGCAAAGCTGAGCGGACTTGGTTTAGGGACGGCGTACTGAATGGGGGCAGTGACATAAGAACGAAAGCTTCCCTCAGCCACGGGCACAACCACATGATCTCCCACCTTAAAAATTTTCACGTTTGGACCAACATTAACCACCACGCCAGCACATTCCATGCCAAGTTCCTGACCAAAAAAGGTGTTGTCCAAATAGTTATCCGGTAACAGGTTCAGCACTTTCATAATATCTTTAAAGTTAAGCGAGCTAGCTTGGACTTCAATCTCAATCTCATCGGGACCGGGAACGCGTCGGTCTACTTCATGAAACTCAAGATTGTCAATAAGGCCAGGTTTGGGGATAGTGAGCATAAATGGGATTTGGGATGGGGCCGTGATCAACTCAGGTTGCATATCTTCAACTTGCACTAAACGATGCACATAACGGGTTGTATCACGCAAGGCAATTTCCGCCTCATCACCCTCAGTCAGCAGTTCAGCAACCAAAGACGAGAGCATCTCCTGTGACGGGTCAGCAGGCAAGTCAATGATTACCGGTTTAAATGTGGGGTGTTCAGCGGCAATCACCCGTCTTAATCCCCACAGCGCCGATTGTCCAATCGAGGCAATTGTTTCATCCGCATCAATTTGCTGTACCCCTTCGGTGACAAAGCATAACTTGTGCAAACTATCGATACCGTTGAGGTTAAGCGCCTGGATTAAGTGCATCACGGTTACACTATCACGGAGGCCGATCTGTTGTAGGTCATCAAGGTCGAGGTTTGGTCTGGATAGATGTGTGCCCCATAAATAAATTACCCCGGATAAAGGGCCGGTCTGTAAAACCCTGTTGAGTAGTTGCTGCATATCATCGCCACTATCAGGCCTAATCTGAAAATTTTGCTCATCAAGCTGGGCGAAGCCATCCCCAGCAAACACCATAGCGGTTGCTTGATTGTGGTCGGTCAGCAACCTTGTCAAGTCATCATCCAGTCCAATCTGATCAGCAAAAAGTAGCCACCGGTCTGGCGGCTGACTGTGAATCGGCAAGGGATCGTTATTAACCGTTGTCTCCCATTGAGTGGCATAAAAGGGATTGGTTGCCGACAACCCGGTATTTTCTGGGGTATGGGCTAGAGCTTGCAGACACAAGCCAAGTAGTTCGGCCAAGACCTGTCCGCTATCGTCGCAAAGCACCAAGTTGCCTTCCAAAAATTTATCAGTTCGTCGGGTGAGCCAGCCCCAGCACCATACTTGTGCACCTATCTGACCATACAAGCGTAGTTGCTCAATTTGTACTGGCAGATAAATATGGCCTGCATCGGTAATATCTTCACTTACGGCGGCAATTAATGATTGAAAACAACCATCCAACAGGGTTGGATGTATTTGATAATCCTGACAACTCTCCTCTGCGGCTTGATGAACCGCAATCCGGGCCAAGACCTCATCCTGCCCCTGCCAAATTTGTTGAACACCCTGGAAATAGGGACCGTATTGCATGCCAAGGTTGTCAAAATTCTGATAGAGCAGCGTCCGGTCAAGTTCAATGGAACAGCGAGTCTGAATTTCTAGCAGGTCGAGTTGATCGTTTTGCGCGGGAATAGCACCAGGCACCACCCGGCCACCCGCATGACGAGTCCAAGCCGACTGTTTTTCATTAGTTTTTGATAGGGGCCGACTGTAAATGGAGAACTCGCCAGAGTCTTCATTAAATGTTAAACGGACAACAGGCGTATAATCAATGGCCAGAGTTTTGTAAAATTCTATACCTTCTATCCAAGACCCATCGCTAGATTTTGCCGGTATGAGGCCCAACTCCACGTAGCCACTGCCTGGGAAAATCACGGTATTTTCAAGGCGATGATCGACCAAATAGGGCAGATGATAAGCATTCAATTCGCCTTCCCAAGTAGGCTCAATTGAGTCTGTTAGAGGCTGAACCAACGGGTGTCCAGTTGTGCCTAGGCGATCCTCCCGCGACTGATCAGTTTCATACCACAGTTCTTCCCGATCCCAAGGATAGTTTGGTAATGTAAGCAGACTCCCGGTTGGGTATCGCCGACTCCAATCAACGGGTATGCCATTCGTATAAAGCTCGCTCAAATTTGTTAAGACTGTTTCCTCTTCCGGTTGTTTACGGCGGAGGGAATAGCCCATCAGACCAGTCACGCCCTCAGCTTGCAAACATTCCTGAATCGAGGGGCCAAGCACAGGATGTGGACCAATTTCAACAAAGGTATTGAAGCCGTCTGCTGCCATTGTCTCGATTGTCTGCGACAACAAAACCGGCGCTTCGAAATTTTGCCCCCAATACTCAGGCTCCTGCTCCCTCGAAGACACCAAGGCCCCGGTCACGGTTGAATAGAGTGGCAATTGAGGTGAGTTAGCTGTTAAGTCGGTTAAGTTGTGTAGAAATTCAGCTTTTAAGGGGGCCATCTGGTAGCTGTGATAGGCAACCTTCACTTGGAGGGGACGATTAAACACGCCCTGGCTGGTTAGGGTGGCGCTAAGTTGTTCTAGGGCTGTAGGGTCTCCGGCTACCGTAACTGAAGCTGGGCTATTAATTGCAGCAATAGAAATCCGATCTGTATAGCCGTTTAGGTAAGATATCACGGCTTGAGCGGATAAGCCAACGGCCAACATCGTACCTTGGCCCGCCACGGTCTGCTGCAGATGGCTACGATGGTAGGTTAAGTGGAGGGCATCCTCAAGGCTTAACACACCGGCTACATAAGCTGAAGCGATTTCACCAACACTGTGTCCAATCAAACCATCAGGCATTACTCCATACGAACGCCACAATTCGGTTAACCCCACCTGGAGTATAAAATTCGCGGGTTGGGCATATTTTGGTTCGGCCATTGGCTGCCCATTTCTATCCGAAAACAGCTTCAACAGCGACCAGTCTGCATATTTTTGCCAGAGATGATCACATTCCTGAAGCAATTCTGTGAACAGTGGATATCGCTCAAGCAACTCAGTGCCCATCCCCCACCACTGCGGACCCATACCAGTGTAAACAAAGGCTACTTTAGGATCAATTGTCACTTGACCGGCTGTTACTCCCGATACAATTTTATCCTGGGTTACAGCCGTCAATTTTTCAAGCAGGGACTCTCTAGAATTTGCTACAACCGTAATTCGATGTCGATGATGCGTGCGTTTTATAGCACAGGTATAAGCCAGATCAGCTAATGATAGATCAGAGTGCTCTGAAATCATCTGGGCTATTTGTTGTGCTCTAACCGCTAATGATGACTCAGTCTGGGCGGACAGTGGAAGAATTAGGGGGGCATCCTGAGTTGATACTAGATTGGAAACGGCGATGTGTAGATGTCCATTTGTCTCTGTGTTTGTCTGGGAGAATGTGTCATTGTCGGGTGAGGAGAGTGCAGGTAACGGGGGCGCTTCTTGAATAACAGCATGCGCATTGCTCCCCCCATATCCAAAAGAGTTGATACTGGCGTAGGCCGGACCATCGTGATTGGGCCAGGGTTCCAATTTTTGAGGCACGCACAAACCCAAGGCCTCTAAATCAATGTTCGGATTGGGCTGATTAAAATGTAAATTCGGCGGAATAGCCTTGTGCTTTAACGTTAGAATTGTCTTAATCACCCCGGCGATTCCAGCCGCCGCTTCAAGATGTCCTATATTAGTTTTAACCGAACCAATCCAGCGCGGGGGTGCATTAGCAGACCGGCCAACAGCCAAAACGGTTCCCAGCGACTCAGCCTCAACGGGATCGCCTGCTTGGGTACCGGTGCCGTGTGCTTCAACATATTGAATTTGAGCCGGAGAAATTCCAGCTTTCTGGATGACCTCTCGCATCAATTGTTGCTGGGCAGCGGCATTGGGCAGGGTAATGCCGTTGGTACGGCCATCTTGATTTGTACCAGTCGCAGCGATTAAGGCGTGGATGTGATCCCCATCGGCCAGCGCATCGGAGAGACGTTTAAGGATCACAATTCCGGCCCCTTCACCCCGACCATAGCCATTGGCCCGTTCATCAAATGTTTTACAACGGCCATCGGATGCTAAAAAACCACCTTTGCACATCGCAACAGGATACTCCGGACGGAGCATCATATTGACCCCACCACTCACAGCTAAGTTGCATTCTTTGGTCAGTAAGCTTTGACAAGCTAGATGCAATGAAACCAATGACGAGGAGCAAGCCGTATCTACGGTAAAACTTGGCCCTTGAAAATCAAAAAAGTAAGAGAGCCGATTGGAGAGCATAACCATCGATGAGCTAACCGGGGAATGGGCTGAAATGGCCTCACGATTAAGGATGCCGAGCTGAAGAAGTTTATTATCCAGAGTAAACCCACCGATGTAAACGCCAGTATTTGAATGTCGAAGTTGGTCTGGAATAAACCCCGCATCTTCCAACGCCTCCCAGGTTACCTCTAGCAGTAAGCGTTGTTGGGGGTCAAGTGGCGCAGCCTCTCGCGGGGAAATACCAAAAAATTGAGCATCAAACCGGTCTATTTTCTCCTGCAAAAATCCAGCCTGCTTCACATACATCTTACCAGGTTTGCCAGGGTCAGGGTCATAGAAACGACGTATATCCCAACGATCTTCGGGAACATCGACGATGGCATCAACTCCGTTTTGCAATAACTCCCAAAACGCAGCTGGGCTATTTGCTCCCCCAGGAAAGCGACACCCCATTCCTACCACGGCAATACGCTCATTTTGAGCCTTGTGAGTGGTAGAACTATACTCGGCCTTTAGCATTCTCTACTCCTCTTTTTTGGTAAAGATATTACGCCTATTTAACCCAAGTTTTGAGGTAACGAGACCCTCAGAGAGCGTTTGGAAATTACGAACTTGACGAAAAGTAAGCGAAAGGCTTCAGCTTCGCCCGAAGCGTCGAAATCCGTCCAAACGTCTGTTTGCCATCGGTCATTCGGGAGGATTTCTCGGCAAAAACCGCCTGGAGATGACATGTCCTCTACGCTTTTCTCTAGTCCTGTGCTGCAAAATCTGTCAAATGTTGAATATTCAAATGCCCTCTAAAGGTTTTGGTCTATAATTTCGTCAAAGGATGTCGCGTTTCCCGAATTTTGAGCTATTTAGCACAATTTCGGAAATCTTTAGAGTCTATCGGATAAAAGACAAAACTTGAGTTATTTAACATTGTTTGTAAAGCATAACTGATTTCACTGGGACTGTCAGTCCTAAAATTTGAGCATTTTTGTCATGGGATTGGGGCAGTTTGTTTGGCCTCATTACTTCAATTGTAACTATATCACAATAATAAAGGTTATGTTAGCCAAATTGCCCAAAATACATGACAAGATTGTCCAAAATACATGACGGACAATCGACAATAATTTTGCTAAAATAATTCATATCGCAGCAAGCCACAAATGACCAATGAACAAAAGCCTCTCGCATACAGGGCAAAGGGTTTAGGGTAATACTATATCGCAGCCGGGAATAGTGTTTAAACATGACTGAATTGGATCAAAAAAGGCAACTTCAATCCAATTCTAAATCCTTAGCCATCGTCGTATGTATTTATAACGAACTGGCTAATCCCGCTTTCAAGTTTGCAGAACGGCTATTGTATTATCAGACCTTGGCCCAACGTTATCGCTTAATCTGTGATGTAGTTTTGGTCGATGATGGCTCTACTGATGGGAGTCAGACTAGCTTAGAAGTCTTTCAGGATCGACACCCGGACGGTTTTCAGATTATATGCCTTTCGCAAAATCAAAAGAAAGTTGGCGCTTTACGTGAGGCGGTTGCCAGACTACCCTATGACTATATCGTGGCAACAGATTTTGATACCGACCTCGTCGGCATCGAAAAATTACCTTTGTTGGTGGAAAAATTAGACCATTCACCCCTGACGATGGCCTATGGCTTTTATATTACCCCCCTGTTTGAAAAACCTGGGCTGTGGCTAGACTACTACCGCCTGACCCATCGCCTGGCTAATACAAACAATCTGGTCACCCATCAAGAGGCAACAGTAACGTTAACTGGCGCTGGGGCACTCTATCGCCGTACGACTCTACAACAGATATTGGCCGAACATAGCGGTCAATACTGTGGCGATGATTTGGAAAATTCTGTTATCGGTCTACGTCTCGGTTACCAGGTTCGCTTGACTGCCGAGGTACAAGCCCTAACACGGCCACCACAATCTTATGACATCATTCATCGACAGCAATGTTGTTGGAAACAAGGAAGATTGCATGTGATGTACAAAGAATGGCCTTTTTTCTGGTCTCAAATCACCGCCCGAAAGTCATTCGGAAAATTGGCATTGGCTCATCTTGCCGAAATTGCCTTTCATTTCCTATTCCCGTTGGTTGTACTTGGTCTATTTATCCAAAATTGGTTAGTGACGGGGCTTGTTCTTGGTCTGGCTTACGGGATAGCCATACTGATAATATGGCGACTGTTTATTCGAGCAGACAAAGATTGGCCCGTCGAAAGCTCTTATTGGAATATTATTCTGCTCTACCCTGTTTTATGGTTGTTGATTGATACCCCCGCTTGGTGGCGAGTGGTTGGTCAGTGGGGCTGGGAATATTTGGAGGAACGGGTAAAATGGATCTTATCACCTTCATCCTAACCAGCCTCTAAAGGAATCCTTATCGCAACATTGATTGTATACGTGGGTTTCATCTGATAGAGCTAGCCAATGATCCAAAATAAATTTGGGACTAGCGCTTGTTCTATCAATTAGGTTGTGAGTAATGATTGAATTTACACAAGTCTGGTATCAACGGATAGGCGCCTGGCTCAAAAATGTAGGCCAAGCTTATAACAATTTGCCCAAAGCCTTTCAATTGGTCTGGGTGGCCAGCCCCGGTGGGACCTTGATCATGGCGGGCTTAGCTCTGGTTGGGGGATTGCTCCCCCCACTCTTAGCCTGGGTGACCAAACTCATCATAGATCAGGTAGTGGCTCTCACCACATCTGGGGTTGATCCTTGGGTTGGGGTGCGCCTTATGCTGCCTCTTTTAGCCCTGGAATTTTTCTTACTGATTGTTAGTATAGGGAGTGGTCAACTACGTTCGCTCATTGAGCGGTACCTGGGAGCTAAGCTTAGCTTACATATTAACCAGTTGATTATAAACAAGACCCAGACGCTGGATGTAAGTTATTTTGAGAATGCCGCCTATTATGACCTGTTGCAAAATGTCCGGCAAGAAACAAATCAACGCACCTTAGACATCATTGTGCAAAGTTTAGGGTTGATCCAAAACGCAATCACCTTATTGGCCTTCATTTTCCTTTTGATCCGTTTTAGTCCTTGGCTACTATTGATTATTGGCGGGGCCACCTTACCTAGCTTCGCAGCCCAAAACAAATATGGGCGATTGACCTTTCGGCTTTTAAATGATCAGGCGCCTGAGCGTCGTCAGATGCAATACTACGAGGAACTTTTAACAGTTGACCGCTATGTCAATGAAGTCAAACTTTTTGGGTTAAGCCAACTCGTATTGAGGCGTTACATCGACTTGTTTCAACAGCTCTTTCGGGAAGATATAACTTTAGCCCGAAAAAGAAGTCTCATTAGCATTGGTTGGGGAAGTTTGGGCTTGCTAAGTTATTACAGCACGGCCTGTTGGATCGTCTTTCGCGCCATTGCTGGTATAATCACCTTTGGCGACGCGGTACTCTATTTGGAGGTGTTTCGGCAAACGCACCATCTGCTCCAAAATATTCTGAATAATTTGCTAAGTCTTTACGAGAACAGCCTCTTCGTTAACAATATAAGCAATTATTTAGCCCTAACACCGCAGATTACATCCCCGGCGTCACCAATACCAATGCCATTAACGATGCAACAAGGGCTGGAGTTTCGAGATGTATCATTTCGCTATCCAGGGCAAACAAATTGGGCTTTACGTCATATCAATCTTACATTGCATCCAGGTGAGAAATTGGCCCTTGTTGGCTTGAATGGGGCAGGCAAAACAACTCTTGTAAAGCTAATAACACGTTTATATGACCCAACGGAGGGCCAAATTTTGCTTGATGGGTGTCCATTGGATCGGTATGATCTGATCGAGTGGCGGCAGAAAATCGGGGTAATCTTTCAAGATTTTGTCCGTTATCACCTGACTGCGGCGGAAAACGTGGGCATCGGACAAATTGCCAACCTGGACGATCAAGTGCGCATTGTGGCTGCCGCCAAGAAAGGCGGAGCAGACGAGTTTTTAGCCGATCTGCCGAAGGGCTATGGCACGATGTTGGGCAAATGGTTTGAAGCCGGGCATGAGCTGAGTATCGGTCAATGGCAAAAAGTGGCCCTGAGTCGCGCCTTTATGCGTGACGCTGAAATCTTAATTCTTGATGAACCCACAGCAGCACTGGATGCCGCACAAGAATATCGCATCTTTCAACAGTTTCGCCAACTAACGGAGGGGAAAATGGCGATTCTCATCTCTCACCGCTTCAGCACCGTGCGCATGGCGGATCGCATAGCCGTTATCGAGGCTGGTCAGGTGACAGAAATTGGTAGTCATAATGAGCTAATGGCACAAAATAGTACCTATGCTCACCTATTTAATATTCAAGCTCAAGGCTATCGTTAGGGCTGAACCAATTCATGGATAAAAAATTTCGGCAAAAAGAGATATTATCTATTGATCTACGTGCTCAAAAAATATTACGCGATATGTGGGGCAATAAACCTCGCTTGCTCTTGGTCATTCTTTCCATTGCTGTTGGTGTTTTTACGGTAGGTGCCCTAACCCGTACCCAAGCTATTGTATCGCGTGAATTTAGGAATGCCTATGACACCACCAATCCGGCCAATATCATCTTTGGCATCGCCGCCAAATTTGATGATGATTTGGTGGCCTCCATCACTGCTATGCCGGAAGTACAAATGGCCGAGGGGCGGTATTGGCAATCGGTTCGGGTTAAGGCTGGGTCAGATGAATGGGAACAAATGAAGCTTCATTTACGAACCGACTATGCTGATCTGCACGTGCATAAAGTTTGGCCCTTTCGGGGGGCCTGGCCACCGCCGGAGCGAACGGTCTTAATTGAACGATCATCCCTTAATCTGCTTGATGTTGATATCGGTGACACCATCACCCTTGACATGCAAAATGGAAGACAGCGCGACCTGATTATTTCCGGCATAGCACATGACGTTGGGCAGGTTCCTACCGATTTTGTTAATTGGACGTATGCGTACGTTACGGCTGATACCTACGAATGGCTTATGGGCCGCCCTATCCCGTATGACTCGCTGCAGGTTACCTTGCCTCCACATAAAACGGATGAAGCGCAGGTTCAACAAGTCTTAGCCTCTATAGAACGTAAACTGAAAATTAACGGGATCGCCAATTATGACGCCGTAATTCCTACCGGTGCTCATGAACTTGATGAGGTCGTCCAGGCTGTTTTATTTGTTCTGGTTACGGTTGGCTTAATATCACTGGTGTTTAGCGCATTTTTGGTGGTCAATATCATTACCGGAGTTTTGGCCCGGCAGGTGGCTCACGTGGGTATAATGAAAACACTGGGCATGCAGAGCGGTAGCGTGATGCTCTTGTATTTTGGGCAGATTTTTTTCTCCGGACTACTCGCCCTGCTGCTGGCTGTGCCCTTTAGCATCCTGGCTGCCCAAGAGTTATCAACCTTTTTGGCGAGGTTGCTGAACTTTGAGGTGACCAGCTTTCAGGTGCCGTGGTATGCCTACACAGCGGAACTGCTGGCCGGGCTGGTTATACCGCTTTTGGCCGGCTTATTCCCAATTTTAGGCGGAACTCGGATCACCGTCATTGAAGCGATAGCCCAGGCTGGAGGTCTAGGTGGTCAATTTGGAGCCGGAAAAATAGACCAAATCTTCAAAAAAATCACCAATATCCCTGAACCACTGCTTTATGCGTTACGCAATATTTTGCGTCAAAAAGTACGATTAATGTTTACCTTGATGACATTAATCCTAACCGGCGCTATATTTATTTCTGTCATCGGTACACGGGCCTCGCTATTGCTGACCATTGATAACCTAGCCGATTATTGGCAACAGGATGTTACTCTGGCGATTGATGACACCCGATTGAAGAAAGCGGAACGCGAGGCGTTTCACGTGCCAGGGGTTGTGGCATTTGAAGGTCGTCTAGCAACCACTGGTTTTCGCTTACGACCAGATGGTCGGGAGTCAGACCGACATCTTATATTTGGTATTTTTCCTGACTCACAATTTCTCAAGCCTCAGATCGTCGAAGGGCGTTGGTTACAGCCCGATGATACAAACGCCATTGTGCTAAATTTACCCTTACTGAAAGAGGAACCAGACATTTCGGTAGGTGATGTGGTAGAGTATGAAATTGGCGACCAATTGATCAACGGTCCGGTGGTAGGTATCGTTACCGGACAAGCGGTCGGTGGTGCCCGTTTTATGGACCCCATTGTATATACGCCTTATGATCATCTAGCCAGAGCGACCGGACGGGTAGGCATGGCTAACCGAGTCTTAATAAAGACCCAACAAAACGACGCTGCTTTTCAAGCCCAAGTCGCCAGTGCAGTTGATAATCACTTTCGGCAAATTGGGATCAATGCCAGCCAAAAGGAAACCAACACCACCCGACGAGGACTGGTCAGTAACATTTTTGCGGTACTCCTAAGCGTTTTATCTGTATTGGCTGTGTTATTTGTGATTGTTGGGGCCATGAGTCTAACCGGTATGATGAGTTTGAGTGTTTTAGAGCGAACCGTTGAAATTGGAATTTTGCGAGCCATTGGGGGATCGGGCCGATTTGTGGCTCAAACTGTGATGGCCGAGGGCCTATTCATTGGCTTGTTAAGTTGGGCATTGGGCACGCTATTGGCGTTACCGCTCAGTAAATTCCTAAGCGATACCATTGGAAACATCACTTTAAGCACCCCCCTCGATTACACCTTTTCATTGGTCGGCGTTTTTCTGTGGCTCGTGATTGCCCTAGTGATTTCGGCGATAGCCTCCTTTATTCCGGCCCGCAACGCCTCACGGTTGAGTGTCCGCGAAACATTGACATACGAGTAGGGTCCGCTTTTCGTCATAACAGCCAACTGAAATTATTAGGATAAAATTTTATTCCACATAAGACGTAACTTTAAACTCGGGGCCTCTTCAGGATGTTTTTCATCCCTTCTCGCAGAGAAAGACCGCCGACCCAGCCGAATCCAAGGAAATAGATAAGCAGGACGGGCAGGGCAAAGTATTGTTTTTGTTGAACCGCCAAAACACAGCAGAGCAGCGCAATGGCCGCAACAATAAGCTCCCCAATCGTCATCCAGTTAAAACCCAATGCATAGTCGCTTGACACTTCAACGGTATCTGTCGCAACTTGGTCACTAACCTTGGGGGTGCGTTGGAATTCCGTCCCAAACGAACCAAAAAATAGACCAGCTAACAGCCCATAGGTATTGTTCAGCGCCATACCACATTGTAACAATAGGTCAAAGGCAAAGACACGTTGACCGCGCAGCCAGTCTACTAGACTAGGGAGTATAAGGCCAGCTAAGCCCACCAACAGGAGGATGTCCAGGTAGGGAACAAGCCAGGTAGACCAGCCAAATAAGAGTAATTTCAACAGCAACAGCAGCAGGAGCAGGCCATGTATTAGATTGCCCGTTAAGAACAGCAAGGCATCAACTTTCTGTTGTCGTGTCAGTGAACTGGTAATCAATTGAAAAAATAATAACCGCGCCACCTGCATTGTCCCTATAGCCCATCGAAATTGTTGCTGCTTGAAGGCTAAGATTTGGGTCGGAATTTCGGCAGAAACCTGACTGAGTTCAAGATAATGGCCTCGCCAACCAGCCAGTTGGGCGCGATAGGCAATATCTAAATCTTCGGACAACGTTTGCCCAGACCATCCCCCCACGACTTCAATGCAGGTGCGTCGCCAAATAGCTGCCGAACCGTTAAAGGCAATCAAAAGCCCTCGTTGAGCGCGATTAGCCTGCTGGACGGCGTCATCATCCAAAATAAGGTGTTGAGTGTAGGTTAGAATGGACTGTTCGGCGTTTAGATGTGCCCAGCGAGTTTGCACGAAGCCTATTTCGGCACCGTCTGGTTGAAAAAATGGTACTAACGTTTCACGCAGCCATTGCGGTTGAGGTACAAAATCAGCGTCAAAGATCGCCACAAAAGCTCCCGTAGCTTGACGCAGTCCATCAGCTAATGCGCCAGCCTTAAAACCTTGCCGCGTTTTACGTCGGATCTGGACAATATTCACCCCTTGCTGTTGCCATTGTGCAACCCTCTGCGCCACCAAATCAGTTGTTTCATCAGTCGAGTCGTCTAGCACCTGGATTTGAAGTCGAGCAGGCGGATAATCTAGGGCACACACAGCATCAATCACCCGCGTGGCGACATATATTTCGTTATAGAGTGGTAGTTGTACCGTTACAGGCGGCAAATCCGCTTCAGCGATCGCGGGCTTTGTGCTTGGATGCTGCTGCCTTTCAGCCGTCAATGAAAGCCACAGTAAGTGAAAAGTGTATATAGCTAGACTTGCGATAACGGCACCATAGAGACCAGTTAGTATGACTGAGATGGATTCCATTATATCATTAGCCCCAAGTTTATAATATACGAATATATACCCTATGCCTCTGGCGAGGTTGGATACCCAGCGTTGTCAGGTCGTTCCACATAGACCAGCTGTGTTCAAATATTTGAAGTAGGTCCACGTATTGATAATCTGTCTCGCGCAACGTTTTTTCCATCTCGGTGAAGATGAGTGCATTGAGACCTTGAAGCTGGAACTCAGGCAAAACTGCCAAACCGTTAAAGATTACTCCTGACGTACGCTGCATCTCTTGTTGCAACGCCTCGAGGTTAAGCTGTCCTTGAGCGCGCCGGAAAGCAGCCGAAAGGTTAGGGTATACAAAGACAGCTCCAACAATATCACCCCCATGCTTGATCCCTTTTATCAGAGATGGGTTGGCTACTCTTTTCAGGGTATTGATTACCAGTTCGCTTTCGCGATCAGATATGCCTTGAAACCCAAAAGATTTTATTTGGGTTTCAAACAAATGAGGGCCCCAATGTAATAGGTCGGCCAGGTTGGTGAAATTTTGGATATGCAAATCTTCTTTTCGCTGTACCCAAGCGGCAATATCGCGGACCAACGTCGGTAACTGAAAGGCGTCTCTGGTTATGTGACAAGTGATAGAGTCTACAGCCTTGCTAAACCCTGCTGCCTCTATCAAAGGGGGATAATAGTCATAATTATAGGTCGTCATTGTCATACACTGGGGATATTCAAACCCCTCAACCAGAATACCCTGTGCATCTAAAACGGTAAAACCGACAGGCCCGATTACTTGGCTCAATTGGCGGGCGCTGGCCCACTCAAAAGCGTGTGTAAAGAGGGCTTGAGCCGCTTCCAGATCATTTTCGCAATCGAAAAGGTAGAACTTGGCCTCATCTGCATCATCGTCTCGTGGAGCAAAGACCGCAAGCCGCCCTACATCTCGCTTATCCCGCACCACTATAAAAAAATCTGCATCTGAATGTTCATAGAGCGGATGATTGTCCCGGTCTAAATAGAGCTCGGCATCGACCAATAGGGGGGGGACCCATTGGGGATGATTGGCATAGAGCCGATAAGGGATCTCAATAAATCGGCGGACCTGTTCCCTAGATTCAGTGTCAATTTGTTCAATGTTCAATTTATTTGGCAACATACCTCTCCCTGGTATCAACGTAATAGTTCTGATAGTTTATGTAACATCGTCAAAGAGGTTAACGTCGCTTCAATCTCAACGCCAAAGTCGATAAGACAGGCAATTTCATTAACGCCGGCGGATTGGACTTGCTGCACCAACTCCGAGCAGGTCTCCGGGACACCGATTAAAGCCCCGGTTTGAGCGTAGCGCTCAAAAGCATAATCAAGCACATTCTGCCGCTCTGTTTCGGTCAATTCATCAAGTTGTTTAGCGCTATTTCGCCAGAGATCAACAGAAGTCTCAAGATATTTGAGAAACGGTTGGCGCACATGACGACGAACTTCAGCCATATCCTCTCCCACAAAAGTATGCAGCATCAGCGTAACGTGCCCGGTCTCAGGATCGTGACCGTGTTTAGCTCGCGCTTCCCGGTATAAGGCGATCTTTTCGGCTAACTCATCTGGTGTTTGAAATAGCAAAGCGGTCAAAATGTTTAAGCCCTGCTGCCCAGCATCGATAAAACGCTGCCGTCCACCGCTACACGTTAGCCAGACGGTTAGTTCGTTTTGCTGAGGCAGCGGATAAATCCGTACCTCGGTATCCTGACCGGACCCATTAGCCAAAACCACTGATTCCCCACGCCAGAGTTTCTGGACCTGTTGAATGCCATCGAAGGTCGCCTGAAGACGATTCTCAAAATTACCTGGAGCCAGGACAAAATCATTAGTGTTCCAACCGGTGGCAAAAGAAAGGTCAACACGACCGTGCGACAAATTATCCACCACAGCCCATTCCTCGGCAACGCGAAGAGGGTGGTGTAAAGGTAGCACTACACTGCCAGCCCGTAGGCGAATCCGTTCGGTGATCATGGCCAACGCCGCAGCCAAGGTCGAGGGGTTGGGATACCCCCCCCCAAAGGCATGAAAATGTCGCTCCGGAATCCAGACGGCGGTGAAGCCATGTTGGTCGGCGAATTTGGTTGCTTCAAGCAAAAGCTGATATTTGTTTGTCGTAAATTCAGCTTCATTAGCCGAGAAAAAGAGGAGGCTAAATTGCATAGTTTTGTCAACAGGCTGACCTTGATCTGGCTCTGACTCGATTTCAGGGGATTGAGACGACAATGTCGAAGGCTCGTCCGCCATAGTTGGCAGTTCTTGGGATTGAGAAAGGACAACTTCTGGAACAACTGGGTTTGATATAGCCTCAGTTCCGACTTCGTTTACAACTTGGGTAATGATCTGCCGGAGCGTGATCTCTTCAAAAAACAGCTCAATCGGCAACTTCACTCCGAAATTGTCTTCAGCATAAGCTTTGACCGCCGCTACCCCCAACGAGCCAAGTCCAAGAGCTTGGATCGGTTGATCCAGGTTAATCTCAGCCGGTGACACTCTCAAGAATTCGGCTAGACGTACCCGTAAATCCTTTTCCAAACGAGCTGAGGTTGGCAGCCGGGAAGTTGTAACTTCGGTTTGGTCGACCAATAAATTGGCCGGATATTGACGGACACTGCTGCTGATAGCCGAGAGGGTTCCTGCCAAAAACGCGGTTCGACAGGCGTGACGTTGTACTTTGCCGCTGGTCGTTTTATGAATATGGCCAGGCCTGAGCAATACAACGCCATAAACTTCAACCTGGTGCTCATCAGATATCGCGGATCGAATCGCAGCAACGACCTCATCACCTTTGGCTTTCCGCTGAGATCGTTTTAATTCAAAGACAATGACCACCTGCTCCCGCCCTTCGACCTCTACCGAGAAGGCAGCACCGCAGTTTGGTTGCAGGGCCGGATGACTCTGCTCAGCGGTTTGTTCCAGGTCTTGGGGATAATGATTGCGCCCGTGAATAATAATCACGTCTTTCAGCCGACCACAGACAAATAGTTCATTATCAGTCAGAAAGCCCAGGTCCCCTGTACGAAGAAACGGTCCCACATCGGTATCGGTCAAATATGCTTGAAAGGTATGTCGGGTTTGATCTGGTTGATTCCAATATCCCTGAGCTACTTGAGGGCCTGACACCCAAATCTCGCCCACCTGACCGGGTGCACATTGAACTCCGGTTTCCGGCTTGACAATCACTATCGTATGTTCAGTTCCTGCAGAACCGCACCCAACCAGATGCTGACCGTCCCCAGACACTGGCGGGACTTCAACGGCTTGATTGTTAGCTAGAGTGGTTTGCTTAACCGCCTGGATTATCGGCGGCTCCCTCCGGCTCCCCCCCGAGATCATCAATGTTGCTTCGGCCAACCCATAGCAGGGATAGAAGGCCTCTCGACGAAAACCGCAGGGTTCAAAGATGGTCACAAATCGGTCAAGGGTATCCGCTCGAATCGGTTCGGCCCCGTTAAAAGCCAGACTCCAGTGACTCAGATCAAGCTTGGCCCGTTGTTCGGGTGTGATTTGTTCAATGCACAGTTCATAGGCAAAGTTTGGCGCGCCGCTATTGGTGGCCCGGTAGGTAGAGATGGCTTGCAGCCACCGCACCGGTTTTTGAAGAAAGGCCATGGGGGGCATTAAGACCGTCGGCGCTCCCACATAAATCGGCTGAAAAATTCCGCCTATAAGCCCCATGTCGTGATAGACGGGCAGCCAGAATACCCCCTGAGCAGTTGGTTTATCTTCAAATTTCCGGTAAATGAACGCGGCATTATGTTTGAGGTTACTGTGGCTGATCATCACGCCCTTGGGCGCGGCCGTAGAGCCGGAGGTATATTGCAACAGGGCCAGGGTATCGCCAGTTATGACCGGTTCACGCCACATCTCGGCAACATCGCTGTTGATTTTATCAGTCGCCAGCCATTGCAGAGTGGGCAGGCCGGGAAAAGTGTCTGCCTGCCGTTCCAGCTTTGATAAGGTGGGCGTATCGGTCAACACGATTGCAGCCTGAGCATCTTTGAGGATACTTTGGAACCGGGGGTCGGAGCGGTTGAAACGGGGAGGATAGGTCGGCACCGCTACGGCTCCGGCATACAGGCAACCAAACAAGGCAGCTATATACCCTAGGCCGGATGGATAGATTAACAACACACGCTCGCCTGCTGCCCCAAAATCCTGAAGTCGAGCCGCAATCGCCCGCGCTCGTCGATCCAATTCCCCGTAGGTGAGCTGGATTTCTTCTTGTTCTCCATCGATTAAAAAAGTATGGCTGAGTCGATCAGGCTGGTGTTTGGCCCGTTGGTGAAGCAACTGGACAAATGTGTCGCATTTTGAGGCTAGGTCATCAGACGTGTCGATTTTAAGGGTAGAATGATCGTTCATTGTCATGAATCCTTTCATCAATTGCTAAGGCAAAATGATACCCTTAATCTGTTTCTTCAAGCTGCCAAAATCGGTCGGATATTGTGCTAAAAAATTGCTAATATTATTAATATATTGCGGGTAATGGTCTGAAATGTGGGTAAATAAATGGGGAATATCTCGCAGTTCATGATACACTTCCCCTAGTTGATACCGGCTGATGAGTTCAACGCTGCCCATATCGTTGGCTGTCGCTCTAGCAGAGGTTATCAACGGGATGTGGCTCATAAGTGTCTCTAACAGCACCCCCGCTGACGGACGAGCAACTACCACATCGGTAGCTGCATATAGTTCGTTTAAATAATCTACAAACCCAAAAGGGATGACTTTGATGTTAGAATGGCGGTCTTTTATCGACCCCACTTTTTGATATGCCGCCTGATCCTGGCCGCATACAACCAGAATCGTCAGAGCCGTATTATATTCCTGAAATGTTCGGACAACCTGAGAAAGATAGGCACCGCCAATGCTTCCACTAATGACCAGTAAACAGGGGCTTTGGAGATCGATGCCAAATTTCTGCCGCACAGCCTCTTTATTTTGAGGTTCATAATAGATCGGCTCAACAAGCGGCCCAATAGCCACACCATCAGCGGCGTTGCGAGCCGAATATTTTTGGTCAATGTTGCGATAAATAGAGTTGCGATTAGTCAACAGGATGTACTTTTTATACATCTTGAGGACATACTTGATTTTATCCCAGGTAGAGGTGGTGCGATCCAGTTGGATGGCAAAATAAGGCGACTCAAAGGAGAAACTACGGATAGCGTTGATAGTTTCGGGAAAGTAACAGATGTGCATAGCACCTGGGTTGACCAGATCGATGAAGATTGACGTGTCGGTAATAACCAGATAGAAAGGGATTGACTTTTCTCTGGCATACGTCCCTAACACTTTACTGACACCATCACCCGTACAAATAATAATATCCGGCGAAATTTTGGCGAGCTTATCAAGGTATTGGCCGGTCTGCATCACTTCAACAATTGGTATCACCCATATTCTAAGAAAAAAATTGATCAGCGTATCGGCCAAAGTGATCCAGTTTTGCCGCAGCAAATAAGACCACAATTTATTGATCATTTTGATGGTCGGATCATCAAATAACTCGCTAGCGGCATAGGAGACGACGTGATAGTTCTCTACCTCGCCTAAAATAGTCTCTAAAATTCTAGTAACCCGCTGATGGCCTGCGCCGCTATTTTCGTATAAGATCAATATTTTTTGGGTTTTATTGTTCACCAAGCCTCTTCGCTCCCGTGTCATCACTATATTTTAGATATCAGCATTGGCTTTCCCAATCTTTTGCCACACTAACCACATGCGTTGCCCCGCTGTCAAATTAGAAAAAAGAGCCAATATCCACAATGTTATGGTTAATTGATTGATGATTAAACCAACACCCAAAAGCACAACCCGCTCAGTCCGCCCAAAAAATCCTTGGCTGATTTTCACATCTAGCTCACCAGCCCGACTGCGAGTGTAACTGACCAGCAATGAGCCAACAACAGCGACAAAAATCAGGATAATTTCAAGATCACCTTGTTCTAGCCCTAACGCATATATCAGAAGCCCCAACAGGATAACCGCCTCACTAAAACGATCCAGGGTTGAGTCCAAAAAGGCCCCGAAGGCAGTAGTGCGACCCGTTTGCCGAGCAAGCGTACCATCCAAGGCATCAAAAGCCCCGGCGATGAGAACCCATACCCCACCCCACAGTAAATATCCTTGCGCCAAAACATAAGCCACCCCAACCGCTAAAAAAAAGCCTACCCAGGTTAAGGCGTTGGGCGATATGCCCGTTTGTTCCATCAAACGGGCCAATGGATTGATTATCAGTGGCAGCCAACGGCGTTCTATATTTGATAACATTTATCATCCTCCTGCTACAATCAGGTAAAATATTGGTGAAGCAAAAATGAGCGAGTCGTAAATATCCAAAACCCCACCTTGCCCTGGCAAAACCTGGCCGTAATCTTTAACACCCGCATTCCGTTTGAATTTTGAGGCGACTAAATCACCTAGCAACGTAGCAATAATGAGAACAACCATCAATCCAAGAAATGTCATCCAGGCATAATTAAAGATAACCATATTCAAGACAGACATACTCACCATCGTAATCAGACCTCCAGAGAGAACCCCAGCATATGTTTTATTTGGACTCAACTGCGGAAAAATTTTATGTCGGCCAAACAACTTGCCGCCTAGCAGAGCAAAAGTATCAAAGAGTTCAACAGTCAGATAAAGAAACACAATTGCTACATAGCCATTGGGCCGCTGAATGATAAGCGGCAAATGGGCTAGAAAAAGAACGGGATAAATCAATCCCACACTGGTTAAGGCTGTATGGTATGATGCCGTTCCTGAGGTAGGCAAAAAGATATTGATGATGAGCAGAATCATCACCCCAAAAAGCGTCAGTTGATACAAAACCTCGGTTGAGTTAAATGTGTAGCTCCCGGCAAAGACAACACCTGCGATGATAAGCGCACTCATTCGGAGTAGCCTTGATTGGTTTGGCATTGTGACTTGATAGAATTCCCACAAGGCGACCAAACCCATTAAGGCCATCACCAAGGTAAAAACAATGCCACCAAGTAAGGCTGGCCCAATAATTAAGCCAACAATAACCAGTTCAGTTAAATATAAGCGCCATAGCTCATTACTCGTCTTCCGATCCGAGGTCAGTAGAGAAACTAGGGTCAGCAGAACCAAGCCCAGTAGGAAGAAGCCACCAACGATCAACAAAATTGTTTTAATCATCTGGCTAAACTCAAGACTTGGAGCGATTTAGGCTTTATCTGAAATGTGGCCGGGGTTTGCCCCACAACTTCACCATTCAAATAAAGGGGTTGCGGCTCCTCAGGTACAATTGTGATATGTCGTGGTTTGGTATACTCAGATCGGTTCCAATTGGGTTGCCCGGTAAAATACTGGACATTGGGATGTTGGAGGTGAGCCGCTCGATTGGCGACTGCCCTAAAAAAGATTGACCAGATGGAGGCTTTGCTGGCCTCTTGGACCAGCCATAGATCAAAAAATCCACTGTCAACTCTGGCCTGTGGCGTCAGAAGAAAGCCACCTGTTCGGATGACTTTACTGATTTCAAACAAAAAGATGTCAGTCTGAATTGAATGAGTGCCGAGTTGGATTTGTGTTTTTACATTATTGCTGGAAAAGATACTACTCACCGCCAAAAAGAGCCAGACCGCATCCCCTAAAATATGTTTGAGATGACGACCAATGACATGCTGTTCCAACTGAGAAATCCGAGCGAAAAATCCCACCCCAGCGGTTGAGCAGAAGTATAAGTGATGCTCTTCTTCGCCATTAAAATCAGCAAAGGTGCATTGCCCTGTATCCACAGCCTTTGTCACCCCTTGAAAGATAGCCTCAACCGCATCCTCGACCGAGTGGATCCCCAAGGCTTTAGCATAATCATTACTGGTCCCCAACGGCAAAATACTAATAATTGTATCACTGGCGACGGCGGCATTGACCACACTCATCAAGGTGCCGTCCCCCCCAGCCGCAATAATAAGATCGTACCCTTGAGCTTGGATTGCTTTAGCCTGCCTTAAGCCTGAGGTAAAATCAGTGGTGGGGATGACATCAATCTCAAGCAAAGGATCACGACGCTGAACTAACGACAAAAACTTATCCAGATGTTTCGTTGGTTTTAATTGATTATAAACAATAGCAATTCGTTTGATATTGGACATCTTTCCACGATTGCTCGCCATTATTTACTGTAATAGTGAGCATTCCTTAATAAAATTTAAGTTTGATTCGTGTTTAGATCAGACAAAATCTTTGAAATCAATTCACGAATGCTCATATCCTCAAAAAATAAGGGAGCAGGAACCTCCACTTGGTAGCGGGTTTCGATATGATGTTTCAAGCCGATGGCCGTCAATGAGCTTAGCCCCAGGCTTTGGATAGAGGCATCTAAATCAATAGACTCCAGTGGCAATTGTAACAATTCACCAAGTTTGTTTTGAATATCAGCTTCAATTGAAGCCTTATCTTTAGCTCCCATATTTTGTTCAGAGGTATCAGTCGCTTGACCCTCATTTACCAAAGGCCGAATACTTTCCCCAATCGGGGCCAGCGTACCTTCCAGAAACGCAGTTCGACACGCCCGTCGCTGGATCTTGCCGCTTGTCGTTTTGGGCATCTTCCCAAAACGGATCAATACTACAGCATACACCTCAAGCTCGTAATCTTGAGAAATCGCCTGACGGATGGCGGTAGCGACTTCTTCTACATCAGCTTTTCGATATTGTCGCTTCAATTCACAGACAATCACCAACTGCTCTTGATCCGTAATCTCTATTGAAAAAGCAGCGCCGATTTGTGAATTCAAGGCAGGATGGCTTTGCAAAGCGCTATATTCAAGGTCTTGTGGGTAATAGTTACGCCCCCGGATGATAATGAGCTCTTTGATCCTCCCTGTTACAAACAATTGATCATCCTTGAGAAAACCCAAATCGCCCGTGCGGAAGAAGGGGCCATTGTCCGTATCAATGAGTCTAGCTTGGAATGTCTCCTCGGTTTGTTCAGTCTGATTCCAATATCCGGGCGACACACTGGGGCCAGCAATCCAGATTTCGCCAACTTGTTGCGGTAAACACATCTGGCGGGTTTCGGGATTGACGATGGCAACCTGATGATCAGCGATGCTCTGCCCACAGCCAATCATCCGTTGGGATTGCTCGCTTATCGAAGAGATCACGGCCTTGTTTTCAGAGAGTCTCTGACGATCCACCACCTCAACTAAGGGTGGGGTAGATATTTTCCCACCAGTAACAATCAATGTTCCTTCAGCTAAACCATAACATGGATAAAAGGCTTCGCGGCGAAAACCGGTCGACGCAAAGGCATCATAAAATCGGTCCAGGGTTGCGGCTCGAATCGGCTCTGCACCAACAAAGGCTGCCTTCCAAAAACTTAAATCAAGGGTACTTCGTTGTTCGGGGGAAATGCGTTCTACACATAGATTAAAAGCAAAATTGGGAGCCGCACTCACTGTAGCCTTAAAGTGAGACATAGCCTCAAGCCAACAAAATGGATTCTGAAGAAACGTAAAGGGTGACATCAAGATATTCGATCGTCCCATATAAACAGGCGACATAATGCCAGCAATCAAGCCCATATCATGGTAGGGGGGTAACCATACAACACCCGTTCTGTCATCAGGCTGAAGTTCGATGGCTTGTTGAATAGCCGCAAGATTGTGTGTCAAATTAGAATGAGTGATGATAGTCCCTTTTGGCGTGGCTGTACTACCAGACGTATATTGCAAAAAAGCAATTTGAGCCTCTGTAATCTGAGCAGGGTGCCATTCAATGCTTTGACTGTCGATTTTATCCGTGATCAGGTGCGGGATGGTTGCTAATGTTGTTGTCACCTCATCTTTTGTCTTCAGATTTTGAGTTGAGTCGGCCAAGGCCAGAGACGGTTGAGCATTTTTGATGATCGCCTTGAGACGTGGATGCAGGGGTTTGTTGGGATGCGGCGGATAAGCCGGAACAGCAATCATTCCAGCATAAAGACAGCCAAAGAAGGCCGCAATAAAAGATAGGCCGGGTGGATGCAACAAAAGCACCCGATCCCCTAGCTTTACCCGAGCTTGTAGCTGTCCAGCAATAGCTCTAGCCTGCTGATCTAATTCGGCGTATGTTAAATGTTCGGTTTCATCTTTCCTATCACGCAAAAAGGTAAAAACACGCTCATCAGGTTGACGCTCAGCCTGATCACACAAGATATCGACGAGCGTTTTAGATTTTGTTGGGGTCATTGGTAGGTGTTGCATTTTATTATTTATCCGTAATTGTTCAGACATCCTCAATGTATCTAGTACAGTTGGGCGTAGATAGCTATCCAGTAACGAACATCTCAATGCCCAATTGTTTAAATATTTCGCCCTTAATAACTGTTGCTCTATTTATGCCGCGAAATACTAGTTTCAAAGAGATCAGAGATTGGGAGATTGAAGATTACATCGCCCTGCTTGCATAATCTCCTTATCTCTAATCTCCAATCTCCCGAATAACGATCTTTTTTTAACCCTGAACAGTTTTTATTCCTAAAACTGATGAATATAGAGTCTGTGGGTTTGCGTGGGTTGAATGCCCAGAGATTTCAAGTCTTGCGACATATGCATTGTCGTCTCATTAACCTGGATAATGGTGGCTGATTGGACTTCAATAGCGTGAGCCATCCGCTCTAATTCGGAAAAAAACATCGCATTAATCCCCTGCAACTGAAATTCAGGGGCAATGCAAATACCGTTGAGGGCGACCGATTGAGGGCTTTGTAAAGCTTGAGCCAAAGCATCCTGATCAGGGCTCCCTTGCGCTTGCTGGAGGACAGTGGAAACATCAGGGAAGGCTAGAATAAACCCAACGAGATTCTCGCCATGCATCACCGCTTTGATCAAGGCCGGGTTGACGAACATATGGATTGTCTGCATGAGGGCATCAGCTTCACCCTTCATTCGCGCAGGCGTGACTGGGTCGCCCAGGAGTCTGCGATAAAGGGCTAGCATATATGGCATGACCTGTCCGACTTCATCAAGATTAGTGAAACTTTGGATGGTCAGGCCTTCCTTCTGCTGAACCCAGGCGGCGACCTCCTGGACCCAATCCGGTAATTGAAAATCAGCAACCTCCACCTGATAGGTTAGATAATCGTCTGCCTTCTCAAACCCATTCGCTTCAATCAAATCGGCATAGTAATCGTAATTATAGGAGGTCATTGTCATGACTTGTCGTGCATCAAATCCATCAACCAAAATACCAGCCCCTTCCAAGACAAAAGGGACTCTCGGCCCCACCACCTCACTTGCCTGACGCTGCTTTGCCCACTCAAGCACTTGGTCAAACAGGTTTTTTGCGGTTTGAGCATTATTTTCACAATCAAAGGCAAAAAACTCAATTCGAGGAATACCACTCAATTCATTACGAAGATGCCGGTCAATAACAGCAATGCGGCCTACGTCACACCCATCCCGTACCGCAATAAAGAACTCGGCCTGGGCTTGGGCATAAAATGGGTTATTTTCCGTATCCAGATATATCTCTTGAATCGAAGATAAGGCAGGAACCCAGTGAGGACAATCTGCATAAAGATGAAGTGGGATGTCAATAAACCGCCGTACTTGTTCTTGAGCTTGGGTATCGATTTGTTCAATCTGAATCATTATCTATTATCCTGCGGTTTATTTATTAGGAGTCTCAAATTCAGCCCGTAGAACTGGAATATCACTGGGATAATCCGCGTCTAGAGCCAACTCAGCATAAGGGGAGAATATAATTTTAATAACTTTGTCATCTCCCAAAAAGGCAGACAAAATATTAACCTCTTCTTCGTAAGAAATATCTCGCCCAGACAATTTTTGCCAAGCATCTGCCCCAACTCGCTCTAGCATATCTGCTTTTATCTTGGGGTATCGCTCCCATTCGCTATTATCCCACGCCTCCCACAAATCAACCCCTGTCTCTAGGATTCGCCTATTGACGATAAAAATATCCCCGGCAAAAATATCCCCATTTGACCAGGACTCAAACGCTCGATCAGCGTTTGGATATCGCTCCTTTACAAGTTCTGCTTGCACATAAGAGTAGTAAAATAGGTGATCATACGGTTGGCACACTTCAATAAAGTGATCAACCGCTTGTGGGATCAAATGTGGGATGTCTGATGAACACAGGAGCACACTTTGTGTTTCCGGATAATCTTGGGCAATCTTGACCAAGCCAGCATTGAAATTTTGGACCATATTGCCATGATCAGGCAGCCACTGAACGGGTTGTTTGAAATTGAAGTCGGCCCGATACCCCTCATTAATGCCAGAAACAATCACACATTCGACCTGCGCGGAGGCTTGTAGAGCATCCACCACCCGCTCCAACATTAGTCTTCCTCCCATATCCATAGCAGACTTCAGTTTCCCCTGAGTAAAGGGATACAGTACATGATCTGGGCCGGGAATACCACCCGCTGCAACAACACAATGCATAAATCTATCCTCGTTTTGTGAAATAGTATTTACAAATATTGATACGATCACCTTAGGCAAAATACCATAGTAAGTATCGATAATTTAATAAAAATCCTCGTTTACCTGAGATCACCTTAACTAAATCGGGATTCTCATTAAGCACCAAATATTGAATAATCTGATCATCATCCATCAAATTTTTATCCAAACACTCGATGGCTTTTTCTCTAAATAACTGACAATATTTTTTCATCGCGTCGAGGCTACCTCCCCAGACAGCACCTGAGGTACGCGGTCTATGATCCGCAAAGTAAAAGGATAAATCTGCCAGATCTGATTTTTTGAATCGTCTGATCTGAGTGAGAGCTACCTTGCCATTCAGATTGGCTACCTTTTCTTGGTTCGGCCATTTTTGGTGCATCAAACACCGATAACTATAAGCCGATGGGGAGAAGGTCCCCGCATCAATCCAAAAAAAGTATTTGGATTGAAACGGGTTGAGGCTAATCGCCTGGGCCACCATCTCTGTTTTTGAAAACATGATAGTGTTATACATCGGATTTTGCACTTCAACCCGCTGGGGTCGTCTCACCGGAATATTTGCTTCGATAATATTGCATATCTTTTTATAGAACGGACCTCTTTGTAGGTCCTCCTCCGACATCGGAATAATTTTGGTTTTTGTCGGATAGTCCGTCCGAAAGGCTTTAACTTGCTCAATGATTCTTGGTGGCACAAAGATCACCATATTTGCGTTGAGGGTGCAGGTCTCTTCGAGCCATTCGACATATTTCTCAAAACTACGCTGCCCAAACTTTTCTTCAATCCCCTCTGTATAATTGCCAATATCAAAGGCTCCCGTCACCAACGTGACCTGATCATTATGGCAAACCCGATGGGGTGATATTTTCATTCGCGGATACAAACGTACAAAGTAGACACAATATAATGGGTAGGCGATCGCAGCCAAGATTATGAGTACTAAAAAAGCGATAATGTATGTCATCGATTCAACCTAATTTTATGTCAAAATATTTGTGCTTAAACCCTAAACACATCTCATCAAGCAACTTTTTCCCAATCAATAGGTAATGTCCATTGCATCCTTTGGAAAGGTTTAGGCAGATGCATAAACCAACAGCGTAACCTATATTTTCTTCTGGCATAGGTAAGTTTGATTAAATTAATCAGCAATTGGGGCAAGATTTTCCAGGAGTAGATCATGGTTCCGTCACTATAGGTTTTGCTATTATCTTCAACCTGTAAACATTCTGATGACTGGCGGTATGTTTCGATCGCTTCGACATCGATCGTAAATTTTTGATAAACAGTCTGAACTTGCTCTTCACTATAATGTCTATAACGATGACCACAGCTATAGTTGTCGAGCAGTTCAGAAAATTTGTCCCGGGTATCTGGCGTAACCACGATCTGTTCATACTGATGCGGCGAAAGGGCCTGATATAATCTGTCTTCATAGGGGGTCTTGAAATAAAACTGCTCAGGCGTACGGACTGCCCATAGGTTTTGGGGAGAAGGTCTCAATTTTTTTTCATAGGTTTGATCTTCAATCATAATGAATTGAGAGCTTTGTTGGGTTATAGAGACAGCATCTAACATCGCCGGATCGATTGGGGCGTTAATTTCTTGAGCCAAGAAGGGAAATAGTTGCATCAGTGAATGTAAGTCTGAGTTGATCGTAATCGATGACTGCCCCCGTTTCCTGATTTGCAAATATGTCTTGCTACGATGATCAAATCCATACATAATCGGCGATAATTTGGCATAGTCACTAGGGTGCAGAAAGCCATGATCAGAAAATAGGAGAATCAGATCAAAATCATCGGGGGAAAATCTTGTAAACAGGGTGTTCATGATGCCTGCCAGCCGTAATTGTCCATAGCAGTAAGCCTCATTTGTATACCCCCACACACTCATTGCGGTATGAAAATCATAGAACGCTCCATAAGCCAAAATTGAGTCTTTAGCAGCTAATCCTTTTTCGAGAGCAGCCATAAAGTCTTCTAAAGTATAGGTCAGATTCGTATAATTGCTTACTGTTTGGGGCAAAATCCCATAATTAAATTCACCCGGATGGACGTGGATAATATTTTCATAGCCTGCTTCATTAAAGATATCAAAGAGATGCTTGATGTCTTTGTTAAGATAGAAGCGCGGTGCAAAATGCGTCTTTTGGCAGCCGTGTTTAACAGGATAAACACCTGTGTAAAAACTGGCCAAACTGCGGGCACTATCAGGGGCTGGAGAGTAGCAATTGTTGTAGACAGTCCCCCCTAATTTGTAAAGCTCTGGTTCCAGAGGTCCTGCGGTATCAACGAAGGGATTGCAAATTTTCAATTTATTTGACCGAAGCATATCAAAAAATAGGATCAAAATACGCATATATCATCAAGCTCCAAAAAATATCTGTTTCCTAAAAATTCTAGAGACTAAGACGAATATCTTTAACGATACCCCTCAGCTTGGAGGTTAAACAATTCGGCATAAGATCCTTCAAGGGCCATTAGGCCTGAATGGCAACCCATCTCTTTAACCCGGCCATTCTCAATGACGATGATGGTATCGGCCAAACGAACTGTGCTAAATCGGTGAGAGATTAAAATCGACAACTTATCTTGGGTTAGCTCACGAAACTGTTGGAAAATTTCATACTCATGTTGAGCATCCAAGGCTGCCGTGGGCTCATCAAGGATCAGTACCTCTGAGTCTCGCATAAAAGCTCGGCCTAAAGCTACTTTTTGCCATTGGCCCCCACTTAATTCGCAACCATTTTCGAACCAAGTGCCTAATGTTGACTCATACCCTTTGGGTAACCGACTGATGATGTCATCTGCCCCACTCATCTGAGCGGCTCTTTCGACTTGCATCCGGTCCGTTGCGTTCTCAATCTGACCAAAGCCGATGTTTTCAGCAGCCGACAATTGGTATTGCACAAAGTCCTGAAAGATGACCCCAATCTTTTGGTGCCAATCTACCGGATCATACTCTCGTAGATCAACGCCATCAACCAAAATCTGTCCCTCGGTTGGATCATAAAGCCGGGTTAACAATTTAACCAGGGTAGTTTTACCGACTCCATTTTTTCCAACAAAGGCCACTTTCTGGCCGGGACGTAGGGTTAGGTCGATATTACGCAAGACCCATCGATCACTGCCTGGGTAACGAAACGAGACATTACGAAATTCAATGCCATATAACAGTGTGGCGGGTACGGGCCGTGGGTTTACAGGTGCGACTACCTTGGGTTTGAGATTAAGGAAGGAGAACAGGTTACTCAAATAAAGTGTATTTTCGTAAAGATCAACCAAATTCGTAAATAATCCTTTTACCACATCTAGACCCCGCACAAAAATCATCAGGTACATTACTGCTTCGCCCACACTAATTGAACCATCTACAACGCTGAGGATTACCCAGGCAAAGATACTAAAAAATCCAATGAGAGCAACGATACCCCAGCCGATACCAGCAATCAAATACCGTAACCGCAGCATAAGGTCATCTCGAAACATCTGATTAAACATGCCGACGTATCGTTTTAGGAGGGTTTGTCCAACTTGAAATAATTTGATTTCTTTGTTAAAGGTATCAACAGTTAGCAAATATTCGATGTAGGCCATTTGCCGCCGACCCGTAGCCTGATGATTAAACAGATCAAAGGTCAAATCAGCATATTTCTTTTGCACCACCAAGCTAGGAATTAAGGCTACAACGATAAATACCAGAAGCCAGGGGCTAAATTGAATGAGCAATGCGATGTAAAGGAGCAAGATGATGCTTTGTCGCAAAACCACAGCAAAGCGGGTAATAATCTCTGATGTTTGTTGATTAACCTGTTGTCGGGCATTTTGTAACTTGTCGTAAAATACGGTGTCTTCAAAAAAGCTCAGGTCCAGCTTAAGGGCATGTTGAATAATTTGTAAGTTGATATTCAGCGTTAGCTTGGCGGTCAGTACCCGTGTAGCCAGCTTTCGACACTGTCCACCTACTAAATCAATCACCCGCAGACCAAAAACCACCGCCAATAAAATCAACAAACTCTGCAGACCACCCCCAACCTCGGCTTCTACTCCACTAAGAGCCAAGGCCTTATCAATAATCAATTTAAAGAGCCAAGCTTCTATGGGTTGAATCACCCCTTCTATAAGGGTTGCCCCCAAAATGACCAGCGTTGCAGTGCTGCCAGCCAGCCAAGCCATTCGCAGGGCCGCAACAAAATTTTGTTTGGCCTGCTGTAAATCAGTCATTGGTAAGATAGGTAGTTGGATGTTCATCGTGGTTGCCCTTAACATTTCACTGAATGTGATGATAATTAGTACTTGCAACCTATCTTAACAAAATCATTAAGGTTTGTCTGTCCTAAAATTTGAGCATTTTTGTCGTAAAATTAGGGCATTTGTGACAAAGAGGGGTGACTTAATGCAATTATTTACTCATAAGACAAAGTTTCCCGTACACTCAGTTGTGAGGCATTCCGAGCCGGAATAAAGGCCGCTATGGCTGAAATTGTCAAGGCAATGACCAACCACAGTAACACGCCAAGCCAGGAAAAAGTATAATCAAGCGGAGTACTTAAAATAATGTTTCCAATCGTATTGCTCAAAAACCGACTCAAGGGCAGGGCGAGCAGGACACCCAATATCCAACTTAACAAGCCAATAAAGAGGCCCTCGACCATCACAATTTGAGCGACAAAATGCCCTGCTCCGCCAATAGCGCGTATAATCCCAATTTCCACAGTTCGCTCCAAGACACTTAAACTCATCATCCCTGTCAGACTCATCGCTCCCACAATGACAAAAAGGACAGCCAACACAAATAGGACACTCAATAGTACGCCAAAAATATTGCTCACCAGCATACGACGGCTATTATTTGTTTCCTTCTGACCAACATTGACTCCAGTCTGTAAATAATGACTATCTACCGCGTTCGCAATTTGGGTTTGAAAGGCTGGATCACTCTGTTCGGTTTGGATCAAAACGCGATCAATACGCCCCGTCATCCCCATCACCCCAGCCAGATGTTCATAATTGACATATACAATCGGGTCCATAAAGCGTGAGGCACCCACCGCCTGTCCCGTCACAATACCAACAACGGAACCGCTTAGGGACTGGTCATTAATGACAAATTCCACTGTATCCCCTATTGAAATATCGGGTTCTTCTCGTAATAAGGGAAGATTGATGACAAGCGCATTTGTATCATCGGGTTGCAACCAACGGCCTTCTCTAACCTGAGGTTTTAGAAACGGGGAGTCAGGCACAACACCAAAGACAATATGCCGATTGGACTCTTCACCATTAGCACGAATACGCGGCCCTCTGGTCGATAAGCGTCCTTCAACGGCCACCACGCCTGGTATACGTAGGGCCTCACGTCGTGCTTTTTCCAACCGTGTTTCACCAATTCTCAAGGTAACATCTTGTTGCCAATATGCCGCAAGATTATCGACTGTCAATAACAATGAAGCCCGGGTGCCAATGACCGAAATAAACATGGCCCCCGCCAGCACAAGGGTAAACAAGGTAAAAGCGAGACGCGCTTTTTGTCGCAGGATGTTACGGAAGGCATAAAGCAGAGGTTCAGGCAACCGAGTTACTCTTTTGAACAGTTGATCAATCTTACTCGCCCCAAATTGTCCGCCCCCCCCACCCGCGTGAGCTACTGCTTCCCGAACCGTAATCCGAGTGCCCGTTAAGACCGGAATTGCACCCGCCAACAGCGGCATCACAAGCCCAGCAAATATTTCTGCACTGTAAACATACCAAGGCACACTCAAATCAACGATGTCAAAGTTGAGCAAATCTCCTAAAAAGAAACAGAGACGTTGCGCCGCAAAGATACTAAAAGGGAGGGCAATGATCAGGGCAAGCAGACCAGAAACAAATATCTGGCCAAAATATAAGACCATGACTTGACGGCTTTGCATTCCCAATGTTTTCATGACCCCGACCTGGGCAATCTGCCGGGCCAATACCGCCGAAATAATATTGACTACTAAAAAGGCACTAAAGACCATCGATAGTAAGCCGACTGTAACCAAAACAAACAATATTGCCTGAACAACCTCATCAAGTTCATGAGTGCCGGACGCAATTTCAATGTTATAGTTTGTAAATCCACTATTTTTTAGCTTACGCTCAATTCTAGGGAGCACCTGCCGAACCTCATCTTCATCTGGTTGATCCGGTGACACCGTGAGTTGTAGAGAGTCATAAGGCACGGTTTGGCCTAGAAGCCAGTCAAAGGTTTCAGAGGTAACATAGCCATAGGTCAAATTTACAAAACTCGTTGGCACTTGATCAATGTCATGAACCACACCAGAGACAGTCAAATTCCTTCGAATACCATTCCGCATATCGACCGTAATAGTATCCCCGATGTCAATATTTAATAGATCAAGCGATGATCTTTCAATCAAGATGGTTCGTTCAGGCGGTGGCCAGGTCCCTTGAAGAGGCCAGACTTTATGCACTCGCAAATCGTCATAATCAGTTCGCAAATGAATATCGATTTCGCCCCAGTTGCTCTCACTCAGTTGAACCCGAGCCCCCTGCCAGTATCGTCCCTCCGCTATAATAACTTCCGGCATACCAGCAATCGAATCTACCATGTCATCATCAAACCCTCGCCCCATGTTAATAATAACCTGGGCTGGATTACTAATGATATAGGCATTTCTAAATTCGCGAGAAATAATCGCCTGAGTACGGGTCAGGGTGCCCACAGTAAACACCCCCACCGCAATAGAGAGAACAACTAACAATAGGCGGGGCTTGTTGCCCCACATATCACGTATTATTTTTTGAAGCCGAATGTCGATCAATAAGTTCATAAATTCCACCAGGACGATGGTGCTCCAGCCGTTGCTGCATAAGTTGGGTGACCATATCAAGGGTATCTTTAGATTGGTCCATCAATGTTTCAAAGATTACTTTACTCATTGGCACTAATTCAGCATCCCTGTCGGGCGACACCCGATAGGCAATAGGATGGCGTGTATTATTGAGCAGTCCCACTTCCCCAAAGAATTGTCCAGCGTGTAAGCGCTCGACTAAAACACCAGGACCGTGGGGACGGTCCTCCAAAACATCAACTTCACCTTGACCAATAATATAAAAAATATCAGGCTGATCTCCTTGTTTAATTATGAAAGCCTCGGCTGGATAATGAACAACATCTAACTCAAGAGGTAAGTTCATAAGCAATTCGGTTGAAAGTGGAGGCAAGGCATGAGACACATATTCCCGAACCAACCGTTGCCGCATCAATTCAGCGATTTGTTGCGCGGTTAAATGGGACCCATCTTGCATTTTTACAAATGTGTCGGCATTAAGCTCTAAAATAGCAACATCCATATGCGGATCAGCCCGCACCGTCGCCGTTCGGACGCTATTTTCAAGGATAGCCATCTCTCCAAAAAACTGCCCTGGACCTAGTCGGTCAATGACTTGCTCTGCCCCCTGGCTGGATTTCATTGTAACATCAAGGTAACCTTCTGTGAGAATATAGAACGCATCAGCCGTGTCACCCTGTCGAATAATTACTTCACCTGGGCCATAACGCTTGATCTCGACCCCATCTAATAAATCTGCCACCAAATCTTTGGTTAAATCAGGCAGGGCCCGATGTAGGTCCGCTTCAATTGCGCGCTGTCGAATGACATGGGCCATTTCATCACGAGTTAAGTTGCATTCCTCCATCACCCGAGCGAAGACCTCACGGCTCAATTGCATCACTGTTACATCTGAGTCGGCTGTGGCCCGAACTGTAGCTGTGCGGGGGCGTTTTTCCAAAATCCCAATCTCCCCAAAATATTGACCTGTCTTAAGATGATCCAGAATTAACTCTTCACCACTAGGATGCTTCATCACCACTTCTGCTTCACCTCGAGTGATAATGTAAAAGGTATCAGCCAGATCACCCTGTCGGATAATTTCTGCACCCGGTTCATATCGCTCCGTTTCCAATTGTGATAAGACCTGGACCTGATGCCGGGGGCTAAGGCTGGGTAAGGCATCCGAGACCAACTCATCAACCACTTCACCATCAGCAATAAACACCACTCGCGATACTCGGCTAGCCAAACTACGGTCGTGGGTTACCATCAAAATGGTTCGGCCTTGGCTGACAAAATCCTCAAAAATGCGGAAGATGGCATCACCCGTTTTCGAGTCTAAGCTTCCCGTCGGCTCATCAGCCACCAGAATTTTTGGATCGTTGGCCAAAGAGCGAGCAATCGCAGCTCGTTGCTGTTGCCCCCCAGAGACTTCTGAGGGGAATTTACTGGCTTGAGAAGCCAAGCCCACCATATCCAATAAATGCATCGCCCGTTCGGGATGTTCAGAGCGAGGGTACAGTTTACTGATGAGCATTGGAAGCTGCACATTCTCAATTAAGGTTAGGGTGGGTAACATCTGGAAGAATTGAAAGACAACACCAAGATTACGTGAACGCCAGACCGCCATTTGATCTTCATTGAGGGTATGAATCGGGGTACCATTGACGATGACCTCACCTAGCGTCGGGCGGTCAATACCCGTAATCATATTAATCAGGGTTGACTTTCCACTCCCTGATTTACCAATCACAGCCGTAAATTCACCCGCTTTTACTTGTAGATTGATCCCTCGCAACGCTGGAAATTCTCCAGCCGGGGTTTGGTAATTCTTAACCACGTCACGAAGGTCTACCAATACCCCGTTTGTGGGGGATTGGCTTGGTAATACAGCGTGACTCGCCGTTCCTTTACGTCTAAATAAATTAGCTGTGCGTTGTAGTAAACTCATTCTCTTCCTCACGATCTTGCCCTTGAACCAAGATAACAAGCTGACCTATAAACTGGTCAAGTGTTTGCTCCTTAAAAAACATTTCTGGGGCAACATCAACCCCAAACTCATCTTCGAGTTGAAATTTTAATGCGGCTGCTTGGAGAGAGCCAATTCCAAGGGTTTGGATTGATTGTTGTAAGTCAATTTGATCAAATTGAGTTTCTAAGAGTTCGGCTAATTGGAGGCGAACAGTTGATGCGATTTTGTGGTATTGTTGTTTGTGAATAGCTATCGTCCTAGATGAAGAAGTTTTGCTCCCTATCCCTTGGGGAGAGGGCTGGGGTGAGGGACTCTGCACACTCTGTCCAATTATTAGCAACGAGTCCGCCAAAAATCGCTCCCGACAGAGCAACCGCTGGATTTTACCGCTCGTCGTTCGAGGCAGCTGTCCCGGTTTGATCAATACGACTGTGTAAGTTTCAAGCCCAAAGCTGTCAGTGACAGCTTGACGAATGGCTGTGGCCACGGCCTCAATCTCAACATTACGATGGTGTCGATCCACCTCAGCAACAAAGATCAAGCGTTCCTGGCCATCAATTTCAACGGAAAAGGCAGCCCCACTATTCGATACCAAGGCAGGGTGGCTCTGCTCCACAACTTGCTCAATATCCTGCGGATAATAATTCAGCCCTCTAATGATGATGATCTCTTTCAAACGTCCGGTAATAAATAATTCGCCCTCATGAACAAAGCCTAAATCACCAGTCCGTAGAAATTGAGAGGAAGCATTCACCCCATTGTCCCTAAAAGGCAACGAGCCAAATACCTGCTCGGTTTCATAAGTGTTTTGCCAATAGCCTTGAGTCACACTTGGCCCCGATAGCCAAATCTCGCCAATTTGTCCATCAGGGCAAGGTGTTCGATTGACTGGATCTACAATCAGCAGGGTGTGATCATCAGCGATTTGACCACATCCAACCAAAATTTGAGCATCATTGTTTGAAGATGAAGGAGTAAATTGATGTGACTGTAAGGCTGATGTTTGCACAATTTGAGTCACAGGCAAAGCCTCAGCCAGCCCACCTGTCACCATCAATGTCGATTCAGCCAAGCCATAGCAAGGATAGAGTGCTTCCCGTTTAAACCCAGTGGTAGTAAAAATTGTGGCAAATTGAGCCAAGGTTTGATAATGAATAGGTTCAGCCCCGACAAAGGCCACCCGCCAATGGCTCAAATCAAGCGTATCTCGTTGTTCCGGACCAATCCGGCGTAGACATTGTTCATAAGCAAAGTTAGGCCCACCGCTAATCGTGCCTCGATAGCGGCTCATCGCTTTAAGCCAACGCAGTGGTTGTTCGCCAAAGGCTAGAGGGGGCATCAAGACAACTGGAAATCCCCCAAAAAGGGGCTGCAAATAACCACCAATCAAGCCCATGTCATGATAAGGCGGCAGCCAAATGACGCCACAATCAGCCTCACTCACCTCAAACCGTTGATGGATAAATGCTAGATTATTCATCAGGTTGCGATGGGTAATCATCACACCTTTAGGGCGAGCCGTTGAGCCAGATGTATATTGCAAAAGTGCTAGCGAGTCGAGATCGAGATTTGGCTGGGTCCACTTATCAGCCAAATTCTCTTCAAGTTGGTCAGTTGCCACCCACTGAAGATGAGACAAGGGTGAAGAATGTTGTTGAATTTTCCCTAAAATCGCCTGATCAGTTAAGCCGACTTTGGCCTGTGCATTTCGGGTAATGGCCTCTAGCCGTGCATTTGAAAGATTACGCCGAAATGCATGTGTTGTTGGGACAGGCACAGCTCCGGCATATAAACACCCTAAAAAGGCTGTCAAAAATTCTAGGCCAGCCGGATAGAGAAGGAGAATTGGTTCTCCGGTAGCCTTGAGTTGTTGTAATTTAGCTCCAATCCATCGCGCCTGCTGATCCAATTGAGCATAGGTTAAATATCCAGCTTCAATTTCTCCATCAGCTAAAAAAGTATAGGCTTGCTGGTCAGGTTGATACTCTACACGCCAGCGAAGTAATTCAACTAGATTGGGCCACTGTTTATTTTTTGGGTAAGACACAGGTCTCGTACCTCAGGGTTTTGATTTGTGGGCAGCCTGAGCAACAAGTCGATCAAAGTATCAATTTAGCCCCGGCAGCAGCACGCTATGCAAGCGGGCCAACAAACGCACCTCCAAACCAGGGGTAATTAACCACTTTTTTTCTTTACACCAGCGACAATCGCTACGGCAACTTGTTCTGCCGAAAGCACCTTAGCTGCCCCCGTTATCAACTTCGTCTCAGTAGGCTTTGTCTTGTTCTCTTTGTGGTATGGGGGTGTCGGTATCAGGCGGATAAACGATGGAAATATTAATGTTTTTTGGCTTCAACTCTGCTCGTAGGGACTCGGCTAGTCCTCGTACAGCAAATTTGGTTGGCCTATATGAGGAGTAACCCAATAGCCCAATTAATCCGGCACCTGAGAAAATGAGCACAATATGTCCTTGTTTTTGAGTCTCCATTGCAGGTAAAGCCGCCTTGATACTGTACAATGTACCAAAGTAGTTCACCATCTTAGCCGTTGCTTTACTAATTCCACTTGATCCGCCAGTGATAATCGCGTGTTGGTGTCGAAAATCCATCTCTATTCAATAATCCCGAGTTGTTTACTAACTGTTGCAAAAATTTCCAGAGCTTGATCAAGGTGTGATCGTTCGTGGGTAGCCATAACACTGGTTCGTAATAAAGCTGAGTCTTTTGGCACAGCTGGATACAAAGCTGTATTCACATAAACTCCGGCCTCTAATAAGGCTTGGCTAAATTTTAGACATTGTAAGTCATCTCCAACAATAATGGGAACAATGGCCGTAGTTGAATGACCCGTATTAAAGCCAAGTTGGTTTAATTGCGTTCGCCAGTAGATGGCGTTTTCATTGAGACAGTGAACACGCCACGGCTCCTCACCCAAGATATCAAGGGCCATTGAGGCGGCAGCCAGGGCTGGTGGTGGAATTGAGGCGGAGAATAGCATTGACCGACCGTAAAAGCGAATCCACTCAACGATCTCTTTGTTAGCCGCCACCCAGCCTCCAACAGAGGCCAAACTTTTCGAGAATGTTCCACTTAAAATATCAGCCTGCCCGATCATTTCGAAATGCTCTTCGGTACCTCGTCCTGTTGTACCCAATGTTCCCAAAGCGTGGGCATCATCTACTGCCAAGGGCACCTCAAATTGCTGACAAAGAGTCTGTATTTCGGGCAAATAGGCAATATCTCCCTCCATCGAGTAAACGCCGTCTACCATCACCATCGTTTGCGATTTGGACACAACTTGCTGTAACCTTTTCTCAAGATCAACCACATCATTATGTTGGAACTGAACAATATTACAGCGCCCCACCGCAGCCCCATCATAAATGGAGGCGTGGCACAATTCATCGATCAGCAAGGTAGTATCCAAAGTCATAAAGGCCGATAACAGGCCGATATTGGCTTGGTAGCCAGTGGTAAAAATAAGAGCATCCTCCCGTTCTAAGAATGCAGCCAATTTTTCTTCCACTTCCCGTTGTCGTACGGTTGAACCATTTAGCAAACGAGAGCCAGTGAGGCTGGGACCTTCGGTCAGGGCTGCCTGAGCTGTTGCCTCTCGCACTCGCTTGTCAGTGGTCAGGCCTAGATAATTGTTTGAGCCAAACATCAATACTTGTCGTCCTTCAAAAATAGCCGTAGGACCTTCATTTTGAGTTAGCGTTCTAAAGTAGGGAATCTGAATACCTTGTTGTTGAAATTCTTCCCGTCGATTGAACGCGTGGGCTTTGTCGAGAATGGAGCCAACTGATTTTGTAGTAGTATCATTTGTGGTGTTATTGGCAGTCCAACTCTCCAACGGCCCCCCAAAATTTAACTGTTGGACTAATTGAACAATCGTCAGATTTTGGCTCAATAACTCAGGTGTCAAATTGACCTGATAGTTTTTCTCTAGATTTGTTTTCAGTTCGGCAACTTTTAGGGAGTCCAGGCCTAAGGCATCAATCGGTAAATGTACATCAAGGCTGGCTGGCTTCAAGCCCAGCATTTGCTCTATTTGATTACGCACGAAACCTTCCAGATTTTCTTCTCGGCCATTGAACAGCTTATGTTTTGAATGATTCTCAATAATTCTATAAGTTGAAGCCAGGTCGAGATTTAACTGATCATTACTCTGGGATATATCATCCTGAGGCGGAGCGGAAGGATCTCCATGAAGTGTAACTTTGTCGCGTTTTTGAATATTACGCAGAGCTTCTTTGCTCGTTCCTCTCTCAAAATGACGAAATAAGTGATTAGTATTGATATTAGTAGAAGCAGGTGAACATTGACCTTGATCACTTAAGGCCAAAACTGGCAGGGTTTGAGCCAAATATTTTTCTCGGCATAGGTATCGCTGTGTCTTACCGCTCGGCGTGCGAGGTAAGCTACCAGGCTTGATTAAAACAACGGCATTTAGGCGGATGGCATAATCTTCGGCTATTGCGTGCTGAATAGCCTCAATCACTTCTGTTAAATTAGCCTGCCGATAGTGACGCTTGATTTCGTGAACAATAACGATTTCTGATTCATCATCACCGACGATAAAAGCAGCCCCACCATTACTTTGTAGCGCAGGATGGCTATTTTCGGCAGCCAGCTCAAAATCCTGGGGGTAGTAGTTTTCACCGCGAATAATAATCATATCCTTGAGACGCCCCGTAATAAATAACTCACCTTGATGCAACGCCCCCAAATCACCCGTTCTGAGGAAGAGATGATCATTAAACTGAGGACTCGGTTGAACCGAGGTTGAGATAGGTTGAGCCTGGAATGTTTGTTGAGTTTCAACCATCTCCCTCCAATAGCCTTGGGCCACGCTCGGTCCTGAGATCCAAATCTCTCCAATAGAGTTTTGTTGATCAACAGTATAAGGTTTTTGTGTATCTGGGTCGACGATAAGGACTGTATGATCATCGACCGGTTGTCCACATCCGATCACTATCTGACCATCTGGGTCTAGGCTAGATGTCGAAACAAACTGATTATGTTGCAACTCTGTTCGTTTGATGGTTTGAGTTGATGGAATGGTGGTATGATCGCCCCCTGTAACCATTAACGTTGATTCGGCTAATCCATAACAAGGATATAACGCTCGGCGTTGAAATCCGTACGGTGAGAACTGGGCAGAGAATCTTTCTAAGGTTTGATAGCGAACAGGCTCTGCCCCAACAAAGGCAACACGCCAACTACTGAGGTCTACCCCCTGAAGCTCCTCCGCCTTTATACTTAGACAGTGCTCAAAGGCAAAGTTTGGCCCTCCGCTAATTGTGCCCCGATAGTGCGTGATGGCTCGCAACCAACGAATAGGCTGTTGGACAAAATCAAATGAGTCCATTAGGATCACCGGAAATCCACCATAGATGGGTTGGAGATACCCCCCAATTAAGCCCATATCATGATAGGGGGGCAACCATATAACCCCACAATCATCAGTGGTTACCCCGAAGCGATCAGAAATTATGGCTAAATTATTCAGGAGATTACCGTGACTTAGCATCACACCTCTCGGATTACGTGTTGAGCCAGAGGTATATTGCAGAAAGGCCAGCGTATCAGCATCAATCGAAGGGGGGTGCCATCTGAACGTCGTATCTGAGTCAATGTCATTTGTTACTAACCAATGTAGTTCGGTTAAGGTTTGATGATAAGCGGCCTGTTGGCTAATTTTTGCGTGTAGTTTGGCTGTGGTCAGGGCAATCGTCGGCTCTGCATTGTTAACCAATGTTTGAAATCGACGATACGCCCGGTGAAGCCGGGGCGTATAGGTCATCGGCACAGGGATAGCCCCGGCATAAATACACCCAAAAAAGGCATTAATAAACTCCTGACCGGGGGGGAAAAGTAATAGTACCCGTTCTCCCATTGCCTTCAATTGTTGCAATTTTGCGGCAAGCTGTCTAGCCCGCTCATCTAAATCAGCATACGTCAGGTGACCTATCTCCGTTTCGCCATTGGCTAAAAAGGTGTAAGCACGCTGATTAGGTTGATATTTAGCCCGGCCTCGCAGCAAGTCAACTAATGTGTTTGGCTGGGCTGTAAAAGAAATTTTTGAATTCATAGGCTTTTTGTATAAACTCGATGCGCCTTATGCGGCTTGATGCCCAAGCCGTTCAAATCACGCTGTATTTCAACGGCTGTCTCTGCCATATTTACTAATTCCAAACGATTAATGCCCAATGTTTTAATCGTCTTTTCTATCTCTGTGATTAGGAGGGCATTGCCTCCTAGAAGACGGTACTCATCTAAAATTGCAACAGCCCCCAAAACCACGGATTTTAGTCGTTGTTTTTCTCGCAACAACCGTAAAATCGAAAGCGGGGTAAGATGCCCTTTTGAATGCTGCAAAGCGTGAGATAAGTCTGGTAGACCAAATAATAATCCGACAATGTTCTGGTTATGCTTAATAACTTTCATCAACTTAGGTACAGCCACAGGCTTCAGATCCTTTATAATCAGATCGATTTCCTCATCGGGCAACGGATAGTACTCCCAATTATTTGTAAAGGATTGATTGTAAGTTTGTAACATCTCTCGGGCCGAGGCTATCAGATGATTAAGATTAGAAAATCCCTTAACTGTAAGCGATTCTTTTTTTTGTACGCGCTCAGCCAGTTTATGAAGCCAATTGGGTAACTGGAAACTTTCCATATCCAAACGACAGGAAACAAAATCCACCTCTTTGACAAACCCAGCTGCTTCAATCAACTCGCGATAATATTCGTAATTGTAAGCGGTAAAGCTCATCGTCTGCGGTTGGTCGAATCCCTCTATCAAAATCCCAAAGCTATCTAACAGCCCGAAGCCCTTTGGCCCAACGATGCGATCTAAATTTCGCGCTTTCGCCCAAGCACAGGCCTTTTCAAATAGGGCAAAGGCAACATCTGGGTCATTTTCACAATCAAAAAAATAAAATTGAGCCTGACGGGTTTGATGATGTTGATTAAACAAACGGTGTTCTAAAACAGCGATGCGACCTACATCACACCCATCACGAGTGGCGATGAAAAAGTCTGCCGTTGAGTGATTGTAGAAAGGAAATTTTTCACGATTCAGGTATAGACGCGCATCAATGGAAAGGGGAGGCACCCAATAAGGATGATTTGTATATAGACGAAGTGGGAGGTTTATAAAACGATTCACTTCTTTTTTTGAATGACATTCAACTTTTTCAACAGTAATCATAAAGTATACAACTGACTCATTGAGATCTTGTGCCGTCGCTGCACAATAACCTAGGATTATACCCGCTTTCAAAAATTGAAAAAGGGCCTGAATTTTCAAGATGGTTACAAACACTATCTTAACACTTTACACACATTCAGTCTGTCATGAGATCAAGGCAATTTTGTCATAAAATCTAGGCAGTTGGCCCAAAAGGGGTATTCATTCTTGGGAGTTGTGATACAATGCGTTTAAGAATGATCAGGAGATATTAATAGGTGAACTTCCTGATAAGCGCGAACTCAATGGTTTTCGCATTTGAATTTGTAGTAATTAGTAAATGGCAAATAGTAAGAGCTATTTTAAGCACTAATTACTACTAACCCGGACATAGAAAACTAAACACGATTCCTTGTTCTATGGACCATCTTGAAAAGTTTAGAAAGTTACGTCAAGGTCAGTAATTACCATTTAGAGAAATCAGCGCCTCAACTTAATGTACACATACATCTTGCCTTATCGTTGTTTACAAGAAAGGACGACTTATCATTATGGAACGCACAGAAGCCTATATTCCAATGAACCGCCGTCAGGCACTAGCCCAAGGTCAAACGTTAACAGAGCGGACTGAAGGGGCAGCTCTCTTTGCTGATATTTCCGGATTCACCCCTCTTACTGCTGCTTTACTCCAAGAATTAGGCCTCAAGCGTGGCTCTGAAGAGTTACCCCGGCAACTGAATCTTGTTTACGATGCTCTCATCAATGAAGTGCATCGCTTTCAAGGAAGTGTGATTAGCTTCTCTGGGGATGCTATCACCTGTTGGCTTGATGGGGATGATGGGACGCAGGCCACAGCCTGTGCGTTAGCCTTGCAAGCGGCGATGCGTCAATTTGAAGCGATTACAACCCCAGCCGGAACGATTATTTCACTCGGGTTGAAAGTAGCCGTCGTCACCGGTCCCATTCGCCGCTTTGTGGTAGGAGATGAAAATATCCAATTAATGGACTCAATGGCAGGAGCCACGCTGGAACGTATGGCCGAGGCCGAAGGGCAAGCCGAGCGAGGAGACGTCATCGTCGGTCCAGAGGTGGTTGAGGCCATTGGGGATAAACTAACCATTGCTGAGTATCGTACTGACGAAGAGAGTGGTATCCAGTATGCTCAGGTGACAGGCTTAACCGAAGAGGTCACCCCGACCCCTTGGCCCGAGTTAACAGAAGATCTACCTGAAGACCAAGTTCGACCTTGGTTACTGCCCCCAGTCTATGAACGATTAACAGGTGGGGCTGGCGAGTTTTTGGCTGAAATTCGGCCCTCTGTTGCCCTGTTCCTACGATTTGGGGGTATCGATTATGATACCGACCCAGAGGCTGGCACCAAGCTGAATGATTATGTACGTTGGGTACAAAGTGTCTTGATCAAATATGAAAGTTATATGCTCCAGCTCACGATTGGGGACAAAGGATGTTATTTGTACAGCTCCTTTGGTTCCCCACAACTCCACGATGACGATCCAGCTCGGGCTGTAGCTGCTGCTTTAGAACTTCAATCACCGCCTGATGAATTAGATTACATCGGTCCCGTTCAAATTGGGATCAGCCAGGGCCGTATGCGCTCTGGGGCCTATGGGGGGCAGGCCCGCCGAACTTATGGCTCACTTGGCGACGAGGTCAATATGTCCGCTCGCTTGATGGGTAAAGCCGAGCCTGGCCAAATTATGGTCAGTCAGCGGGTCGCTGATGCAGTTGTTGATTTATACGAGTTGGAAGATTTGGGACGCATTAAGGTCAAGGGGAAAGAGGAACCTATTCCTGTGGCCTCAGTTTTAGGCCGATTGACTCAGGCCCGCCCTCGAGCAGTGAACTTATTTCCAACGCCACTAGTTGGCCGAGATGAAGAGTTGGCACAGATGGAGCAAATTATAGCTACAGCCGAGGCCAGCCAGAGCGGTCAAATATTACGAATTGAAGGGGTTGCGGGTATTGGTAAGAGTCACCTTACGGCAGAGTTTGCGCAACAATCAACGATGCTGGGCTGGCGGGTGGTTTTGGGTACCTGTCACAGCATCAACCAAAGCATCCCGTATCATCCTTGGCAACAGATATTCCGAGCCTTGTTTGCCTTGGTTGGGGATGATACCGAGCAGAATATCGAATATGTTCGGCTCAATGTGGAAGCCCTCAATCCTGATTGGCTGGTGCGGCTACCCTTACTGGGCGATTTGCTCGATCTCCCCATTCCTGATAACGCCACCACTGCTGCCTTTGAGCCACAACTACGTCAGGAAGCACTATTTACCTTTGCGATTGACCTTCTACAAAGCTGGACCCAAGTGCAGCCGCTCCTTTTGCTGATTGAGGATGTGCATTGGTTGGATGAGGCCTCACGAGGTTTGATCATTGCCTTAAGTCGCGTGGTTAGTCAGAGTACACTCGTTCTCACCGTGATCCAACGTCCACCGCTGGATACGGCCCATCCGATTCTGCCGGAGTTGGATCAACAAGTCAATTATCACTTTATGGATTTGGATGAGCTAAATCCGGAAGGTGTAACAGCCGTGATCGCCAATCGAATTGGCGGTGAACCAACCCCACTGTTAATTGATTTGATTGTGGTGCAAGCCCGAGGTAATCCTTTCTTTGTCGAAGAGATGACTGATACCTTGCGAGAAGCTGGGCATTTGGCCCAAGAAGATGATGGCCGCTGGACTTTGAGTGATACGTTGGTCGAGGCTCTACGACGCGCAAACTGTCTAACGCGAGATGAGTCAGGCCAACTGACTCTAAACCCAGATATCCCCCTCTCCGCCGCCGATTTAGGCTTGCCCGACTCAATTCAGCAAGTTGTCCTATCACGCCTAGATCGGCTGTTGGAAGATCAACGACTAACCTTGAAGGTGGCCAGTGTGATTGGCCGGGTCTTTGAGTTTCAGCTTTTGGCCGATGCCCACCCACTTGAAGATGATGATGAGCAGTTGTTACAACAGGTCGAAATTATTGAGCGACGTGAATTTGCTCGCCTGGAAATTCCGCTCCCAACCCTGACACACCTCTTCAAGCATAATATCACCCGTGACGTGGCTTACGAAACATTGCTTGAGTCACAGCAGCGGGACTTACACCGCGCCGTCGGCGAAGCGGTTGAGGAACATTTCCCCGAAGCCGTTGAACAACTGGCCTATCACTTCACCCGTGGTCGGGTTCGAGATAAAGCAATGTTGTACCTGGGCCAAGCAGCCCAAAAAGCCCAACGGGAATACGCCAACGAAACCGCCCTTGCTTTTTATGAGCAGGCGCTGGCCTTGGAACCACGATGGGAATGGCTTAAGGGCCAAATTGAAGTACTACACTTACTGGGTCGCCGGGAAGAAGAGTTGGCGGCTCTAGAACGACTTCAGGCCATTCCCGATGCTCCTCCTTTCGAGGTTGCCTATCTCTGGGGCCAGTATTATGAGGCGATTGCCGATTATCCGCAGGCACAAGCTGCAATTGAGCGGGCTTTGACGGCTGCACGCAGCGACAGGAATACCTTGGGAGAGATACGATCATTGGGGCAATTAGGCTTGATTGCTCGACGCCAAGGGGATTATGCTGGGGCTAGAGGTCGGTATGAGGAAGCATTGGTCAATTTTGACGCTCAGCGAGAGTATTCTGTAGAAGAGGCTCATATTTTTGCCCAAGTGCTGAATGGGGTGGGGATTGTACATCGACAGCAAGGGGAGTTTGACGCGGCAAAAGATTATTACACACAATCATTATCACTCAGCCGAGGGTTGAAAAATCAGCGAAATGAAGCCGAAGCACTTAATAGCTTGGGTGTAAATGAGATGTATAAACGTAATTTTCTTGAAGCTATTATTTATCATCAAGAAGCGCTTGGGATTCGGCAAAATATAGGTGATAGAGCAGGGGAAGGAATTAGCCTCTTCAACCTTGCCCAAGCAAATTCGGATCTAGGAGACTATGAACGAGCGCATCAATACTTTTTAGAAGCACAAAGAATTCACCAAGCAACTGGTAATCGTTGGGAGGAAGTTAATATTTTAATGGGGCTTGGGGTGTTACAACAAGAATTAGGAGATTGGGAACTCGCGGAACGATACCTAAATCAAGGTATTGATTTAGCAAACACAATTGGTGATGCAGTGGGCGTTGCCTACCTTTTAGATAACTTAGGTTTAGTAAAATTTTATAATCAAACGTTTGAAGAAGCGGAAAAATTATTTTCTGATGGATTAGAAATAGCTCAATCTCATGACGAAAAACATTTGATTGCAAATATTCAATATCACCTTGGCTTAATATTTCTCAATCAGGGAAATTTGGCTGATGCTATTTCTAATTCTATGGCATCATTAAATTTACGTCGGGAATTAGGCATCGAGGTCAATATTACAGGAAATTTATCAGTTGTAGCCTTAGCCCAATCAAGAGACAGTGACATTACAGCATCTATTGAGAATGCAACTGAAGCCTTCACTATTCTGGACAACTGTAAAGGTGTGGGTCCCGAATTTCCACAGATTGATTATTTGTATTGTTATCAGGTTTTCAATACAGCTAATCGAGAAATACATGCACAAGAGGCATTGCGATTGGCCTACAACTTAATTATTTCTCGGGCTGAAAAAATCTCTGATCCAACATTACGCCAATCTTTTCTGACCAATATTCCGATAAATCAGGAAATCATCGCTACGTATCAAGAAGCAAATCAATAATGCTTTGAAAGGAAATACTTTACTTCCGTATCCCTAGTAAAAACGATAAAAAGCCTTCTAAAAATTCGCAAATAATAAAAAATCGGTCAGGGTTAAGTCCCTGACCGATTTTTTATCTTTATTCAACTTATGATTAATTCTTCGAGATCAATGGCAAGAAGAGTTGATAATTACTATTGATTTCACCTAAACTGGTATCATCTGCGATGTGATCACTTTCCGTGGCCAATTCATCTGTCCCTTCATCGGCCTCAATATCTTCATCCTCTGGGGAGTCATCCAATTCCAAGATAACTCCGATATCACCACTACCATTTCGATCAAAAAGAGTCGGCGGTGGGATGAGGGTATTCAGATCAAAGGCATCCACAACCTCACCTGCCAAACCATTGGATGTGCCTTCCCAGTAGGGGGTAAAGGTACAGTCTGTCGTTACACCCAAGGAAATTGGGGTACAGATAAAGATATCAGCCCCGTCACCACTCAACCCTGGCACAGAGAAGTTGCCTCTGGTGGTTAGATAAATTTCACCGCTCACCGCATCAATCCACGCCCCTTGTACATCCTCAGAGTTATTACGTAGACCAACATCAGAGCCGTCGAAGTATCGTTCAAATGTGCCACTCGTATTTGAGCCAAGCGAGGTGTCATTAAAGATAATCAAATCTTCATCACGGCCACCAATCCCTTGCACCCCAAAGGATCCAATGGTACTGATTACAAGTCGTCCATCTGGCATAAAGCCAATGCTATCAATATCCTCCGAGCCACTACGTAGGCGAACATCTGAACCATCGAAATACATCTCAAACGTTCCAACGGTCTCCGTCCCTAAGGAAATTGGTGTAAATTTGACGATATCAGAGTCATCAAACGAGCCGAGGCTGGAAACCGAGAGGGGCCGATCCATACTCAACAAGATATCACCATTATCCAAAATGTAGAAGGCACTCAAATCACCTCGGCTCAAACCAACATCCGAACCATCAAAGTATTTAGCCCAGGTGTTGGTGGTGGGATTGTAAATCAGGATATCCTCATCACCATACGAAAAGCCGTCAACTGTCCCTTGGGTACCGGTACTCACATAGATAAATGGTACAGTGGGTGTACCAGGATCACCGACCGCCGTTACGGCTGTCGCGGTTGATGCGGCTGAAATCTCCGCACTGGTAATGCTGGCCGTATTTGTAATCAATGTTCCAGCGGTTAAGCCACCGTTGATTGAAACAGGGAAGGTCATCGTTACCGCCCCGTTCGGTAGAATGGTTAAACCACTCGCCAGATTGGGGAAGTCACCAGCCGTTGTGGCCACAGTTCCGGCAGAGCCATCTAGTGTCACCGGGCCGACAAAGGTTACCTCGGTTGGTAATATATCAAGGACTTGTGCATTTGTCGCACTGAGCGGCCCATCATTACGAGCCACGATGGTGTAAGTGACCTGCTCCCCAGGCAATGGCTCGCTAGAGGAGACGGCTTTACTCAAGCTAAGTACAGGGAGTGTACCCGTTTGTACTCTAAGATCATCAAAGATCCAGCCTTTAGAAGCAACATCATCATCATTTACAGTGAGGCTAAAGCGAAGTTTAACCAGACCGGTATGCCCACCCAAGGCAGGACCAAGGCTAAGCGTTACATCTTTCCAATCAGCATTGTTCCACTCCGGTGACTCCACATCAAGCAAGCCGATTGATGAACCAACCGTATCAAAGATACCACCACCAGTGTATGTGGCTACAGGCTGCCAAGTCGCTCCGTCATCGATACTCAACTCAATCGTAGCAATGTCTTGGCTATCACCAATTTTGGCCAGCAAGTAATCGTGTCTAAAGGTCAAGACCGGATCACTACAAGCCGCAATACTAAAGGCTTCTGAGGTTAAGCTGGTGGTATAGCTGGTTAAATTGACCTCATAATGATCGGCGCTATTGTAATTGCCGATTGGGCTGTCAGTCATCGCACGTTCGCCACTTGGCAGGATGACAATGCCCCAATCATCGCTGGTTTCCCACTTGGCTGTACCACTCTCAAAGAAGTCGTAGAAACAAGAGGCCAAATCTGGCTCGAAGAGGGCAAAGCTGCCTGGTGTAGATGACACGACTGAACCACCAGGTTGATTCTCATTGTAGACCAAAACTTGGTACTCTCGTGCCTCTAAGCCCGCCGGTACAACAGCGGTTAGAGAGAAGGGACTAACCGATTGTAGTGATGGTGTGTAGCGTGTGGTTGGGCCAACCAGCACAACGGAAACAGGTTCAAGGAAGTATCCTCCCTCAATCGTTAAGATGTTTTCCACGTCGTTCGTCGCAACTGCTGGGGTAACACTCGTTATTTCAGGAGATGTTGTGCCTGCAAGCAATGCATAAATCCCAGGCCCTTGGCTACGGGCTGAAGCTAGGTTGAAGTATGTATCCACCCGGGTATTCAGCGCAATCCATTGGGTGCCATCCCAGAAGTGAATACCTAGCTCATCTTCGCTTCGTTCCTCAGTCAAGACGTCATTACCCCGATATTGGAAACTGATCGAGCCAGTTAAGGGATTCGTCACTGAAAAGCCAGTGGCAAACAGGTTGTACCCACTACCAATGGCAACTTTACCATTTGGCAAAGAGGGCAAACCTGCCATATCTTGCACGGTGTAGAATTCGCCTTCAGCCAAGTTGAAGTTCTGATCAAAGTAGGTCATTTGACCATCGGGTGATACAGCCGGAGCGCGTCCTTCACCTTGGATAAAACCGCCGCCGCCGCGAACACTACCACCACCACCGCGAACACTACCGCCGCCGCCACGGACACTACCGCCGCCGCCACGAACACTACCGCCGCCGCCACGGACACTACCACCACCGCCGCGAACACTACCGCCACCCCCACGGACGCTACCACCACCGCCGCGAACACTACCAGGATTACCCCCGATACTGTAACTAACAATCGTTTCTCGACGAGGATTAGCATATGGTGTGGTATCAGGCCCTTCATCGACCCACAATTGGATCGCTCCACTCAATGCTGCGTAATCTAAGTTAAGCGTACCGTTATAAATGCCATCGGTGTAGACAAAATCAGAAGTTTCAGCAAAGGCTTCACCATATTCTGGGTAGATACGTGCCTTGAGATTTAAACCAGACTCCAAGCCATCCACCTCAATAACAAAAGTGGTTGAGGTGGTGGGACTAATACGAATAACCGGGGTCCAAGTTGTATCTTTTTCCAGGGTTATCCGATCATCCCCTAAGGTAATAATCTCACAACCATACTGACTTCGAGCTTGGTCAAAAACACATACACGATCACCAGGTTGTGCCCCGCGAGCTGATAATCGATTTTGACCGCCAGTGGGGTTCCCTAAATCAAAGACATATTCATAATTATCTGTAGTACCCGGTGTCCCCACTTCATTATTTTCGTTACGAAGCAAGAAGGCCCGAGCTTCTGATGAACTGACCTCATTGTCGGTGTAGTCCAGATAGAAGGTTGGGTCATCAAGTGCATTTGTCGGTGTAATTGGATTGAATATTGAGACTGTGGTCAGCTCAAAGGGCATCAACCCCGGCCCACTATTAACGCTGGTTGGTGTTTGCAACCAAGGGTACCAGCTAGTGATTATTTCCCACTCATCTCGACCTAATATTTCCTGAGCCAACGTATCACTACAATTATTGACCCAAGTTGTATCATCAAAGATGAGTTCTGTATTGTTGATGTTATAAACATCCCCCATCGCACTACCAACACAACCATTGACTGAGGTTAGGACTTCTGCGCCGTCAAACTCTTCCAATCCAAGATAGTTATCTTCCAGGTAGAGCAGGTAGTGGGCTAGCTCGTGGGCCAAAATGACGGGCCAATCAACCCCAAGGCTTTCACCTGCGTTACCGTAACGGTTCCAGGTTGAGCCCATATGGATTTGCCCAATATTGTAAGAGATGTCACTTAATTCAGGAATAACGTGCTGAACCGTATCGGTGATTACCACCCCACCGATGGTCGCGTAAGGGCGAAGACGATTGGTCGCGTGGATATTGATGTGACTACCTGCCCATACGTCAGCGTTCTGGTATACCCAAACATCTCCCAGGGCGACCTGACCATCGGTGAAGTCGTAAAGGAATTCAGAAGCACGCTTGAGATCAAACTCTAATTGAGCTAAGTAGGCATCATCCTGACTAGCATCCCACTCGACCGAGACATCCAGGTCAAAGAGCATAAGAGGATGGTCGGAGGAGACAATTAACTGTTGCACCCCACTTTCAGTGACCGTAAATGTGTCAAGCCCAACTTCAGTGGGAGTCCCGTTGGTGTAGTAGAGGGACATTGTGTCGCCGTACAGCTCTTCTGCATCGGCCGGTATATCAACTGGCGCCAAGGCCAGTAAGCGATCACCCAACTCAATTCGGCCTCGTCCTTGTAGGAAGCCTGCCGCGTTGGTCACGAAGGCTGCATCAGAGCCAATAAACGAACCACCCGCTGTATCCCCTGCGGGCAGACGATAGACAAAAGCGCCAGCTACCGGTGTAGTGCCATCCAAAACCTGAATCTGCGTGGCCTGAACGTAAAATGGCTGAGTATGGGCTGAAACGTAAGGACGCTGAAATAGACCGGGTGCTTGATTGAAGTATTGATAGGTTCCATCGCTACTGGCTGGCGTTTGCACCGGCAATTCAAAGCGAAGGACAACATTATCCGAACTACCAAAGAAACCACTGGCTAGCGTATCCCAATTGAAGGTATAGGTTCCCTCTGTGGTTGTGTCGGGGAATGGGGTTGTGCCCACGGCAGGGAACCACTCACCCCCACCATTGAGCGAGTAGAACACCTGGACCTGGCCCAAGGTATTGCCGGTTGTATTACTTACTGTATATGTAACCGAAATGACCGTATCCGTAATGGGATTAGCGGCTGAGCCAAACCCACCAGCTGGCGTGCCATCGGGATGCTCAATATAAATATCAGGTAGCCGGTTTCGTAGATTGATTTCATCCTGGATCGTATTTTCAATCCACTTAGATGAATTACTGTTCCCAGCCAAGGCAATATCAAAATCACCATCCTGATCCACATCCCCCCAAACAGAGCCTTGATTGCCTAGTGAGAAATTTTGATGAGAGGTGCCAAATTCTCCGCCTTCATTTTCGTGGACATATACTCCAGAGAGCAAATCAAGATCACCATCACCATCCCAGTCACCCCAAGAGATACCCAAAGCAACTTCGCCTACAGCCCCTTGCCAACCAATCCCTGCGCCAACATCCAGAGCAAGATCATCCCCGACGTTCTCAAAAACTTGCGTTGAGCCAGTTGAGACCCCATCAATGGCCCCATGACTGATAGCTAAATCAAGATCACCATCGGCATCGTAGTCCCCCCAAGCGAGACGAGAGGTTTCATTTGGATCATCACGTTGCCACCCTAAACCATTATCAGGATCAAGTTGAAGAGTCCCCCCCTCATTTTCATAAACGACCGTTCCTTCTAGGTGCCCAATTCCCAAATCGAGATCACCATCATCATCCCAATCACCCCAAGCCAAATGACGGGTCTCTAAAATTTCAGTTGCCTCCCAACCAAACCCATTATCGGGGTCAAAGACAAGTGTTGATCCTGTATTTTCATAAATTTGATCGGCTTGATTACGATTACCAACGGCTAAGTCGAGGTCACCGTCATTATCCCAGTCACCCCAAGCCACACTTAAGGTATTTCGCATTTCAGTAGATTGCCAGCCTAGACCATTGGCCGGATCAAGTTGAAGCGTACCACCTTCATTTTCATAAATTATATTGGCAGCATTGTTGCCAATATCTGCATCACCATTTCCAGCTGCCAGATCAAGGTCGCCATCATTGTCCCAATCGCCCCAGGCAATACTAGCCGTATTACTGATTTCGGATGATTGCCAGCCTAAGTTTCCTGTAGATGAGTAGATGAAGGTTCCATTGACATTTTCTTGAACAATATTAGGTCCACCACGCTGAGCCATGGCTAAATCAAGGTCACCATCACCATCCCAGTCACCTAAATCAACATCAAATATATTAGAACCACCATCGACTATCTGACCAAAGCCAGCATCCGGTTCAAAACGTAAACCACCACCGTCATTGAGATAAACGAGATTACCGCCTTGATCGTTACTAACGGCCAAGTCCAGATCACCATCATTATCGACATCACCCCAAGCCAAACCATATGACAGGAGTGCCTCAGCAGTTTGCCAGCCCTTACCATTATTCGGATCAAGCTCAAGGTCGTCACCAGTGTTCTCATAAACCCAAGCGCCATTACGTAGATCATTAGCAAGGGCTAAATCAAGGTCACCATCACCATCCCAGTCACCCCACTCGACATCCAACGTCCATACTGTAAACTCTGCAGCGTCCGACTGCCAACCTAGACCATTATCAGGGTCAAGTTGTAGGGTGCCACCTTCATTCTCATACACCTGACTACCGACATAATAGTCACCAATCGCCAAATCAAGGTCACCGTCACCATCCCAGTCACCCCAGTCGACGCTTGATGCGTTGTCAGCTTGACTATTCTGCCAACCAAGACCACTCCCTGGGTTAAGCTGGAGCGTGCCAGCTTCATTCTCAAAAACATAATTTGTGGAGCCTGCAGCCATCGCTAGGTCCAGATCGCCATCACCATCCCAGTCTCCCCAAGATACATCATCCACAAAAGCTTTACCTATACTATCTCGCCAACCTAGCCCATTAGTGGGATCAAGTTGAAGTGTACCTGCCTCATTTTCATAAACGGCACTTTTATCCTGGTTAGCGTTAAATTCCCGATTTGCCACCGCTAAATCGAGATCACCATCATTATCCCAATCACCCCATTCGACAGCCATAGTCCAGGCTGGGTTAACTCCATCTTCAGCAGGTACTATTTGGGCGAGAGAAAAGACACCCGTTCCATCATTTTCATAAATTCGGTTCAATTCTAAAACGATCCCGACCGCTAAATCGAGATCACCGTCACCATCCCAGTCACCTAAAGAGATATCCCAGACCGTCCCTAAATCACCATCGTCGTTGACCCAACCTAAATCAATGTCGGGGGCAAATTGCAAAATACCCCCCACATTCTCATACACCCGCAGATTTCCAATCACATTTGCCACGACAAGATCAAGATCACCATCACCGTCGACATCACCCCATTCCAGATCTCGGGTCTCCTCATTTTCAGCCCCGACCTGTAAGAAGTTGACACCCAAATCGGCTGAGGCAGATTGAGGCAACATTAACCATAGGGTGGACATCATCAACACCAATGTCCCCGCTAAAAGTGACAGCCTGACTGATCCTACTTTCTTCCAGTTTAACTTGTGCTTACGTCGCACTGTATTGTTCACTGACCCATTACTCGTTCTATTGACACTCATAGTTTGGCACTCCTCAACAATAAATAATAACGATCCATCAAATAAGTTTACTTAATGACGCTTACGAAACCTCTCGTTTTGTTTTTAATGGTTAGTGGGGCTGGATTAAGGATGTGGTTATATGTGGTAGTTAGTATTGATGTGATGAATTTCTTGTATTATAGACTTTCTCCAAAAATATTGTAGAAAGTCCATGCCCAGAGAATCCAGCTTAAAAGCGTAACCATTGTAACATAGTTAGGTTTGAATCTGGTTTGTGCAACCTTACACGCAGTTTGTCGTTTGAATTAATAGTATTTTATCATTAATTATGAGGGATGTCTGTCATAAAAATGGGGCAACTTTGTCCTAAAATTAGGGCAAAGTTGTGTCATGAGAGAGGTTAGCTTCGGGCGATGGCGGGTCGTCGCAGCCCAAAGCCACCATTCACCACAGCTACCCCACCCAAGATCAGGATGAAGGCGACGACAACTTGCCACGTAATCGGTTCATCAAGCAGCAAGGCTCCCCACAAAACACCATTAATCGGAATGAGATAGACGACGATGGAGACAAAGGTGGCCCCGGCCAAATCCAGCAAATAGTAATACACCGCAAGCGCTACACCGGAGCCAAAAATCACCATCGCAAAGAGGGCACTACTAGAAGCAACACTAGGTTGGAGGGTCCAGGGTTGCTCAAAAATCAGGGCCAGAGGAACAATAAAAACGGTGGCACAGGTCAACTGCCCTGTCAAGGTTTGGGGCAAACGATCAATGAGGTGTTGGTTATCTTGACGGCGGAGGAGATTTCGCATGTAAATCGTGCCGATGGAGTAGCTGAGGGCACTGGCAACAACAGCCAATTGTGCCCAGATGTTAAAGCCCAAGCCTTGCAAGGCATCTGGTCCAATTAGCACAAAAATTCCCAACAAGCCTAACACCACCCCCACAATCTTCTGGCCAGTCAAGCGTTCATCTGTGGTAAAAAAGTGGGCCAAGGTAATAGTAAAAATGGGGTTGATCGAAATGAGGACTGTGGCTAAACCGCTATCAATGTAAAGCTGCCCCCAGGTGGACATCACATAGGGCAATGCATCGCTCAAAATTCCCAACCAGAGATAGGGAATCCACGCTGGGCCGAGGGGAGGTAACCGCCCACCTCGTCCATACAACACCGCCCCAAAAAGAAACACCGCCAGAATGCTTCGGCCAGCGGTAATCGTTAGAGGTGGGATAGTTTCCAGGGCAATTTCTGTTAAAAGAAACGAGATCCCCCAGATGGTGCCAGGGACAAAAAGAAGCAAGATATTACGCCAATTGTTCATAACACGTAGCCTCTTCTACACATACAATGTTTAATGACAACAACTTGAGTCATCATACAAGAAAGAGGGCAAAAATCCACCCGTTTCTTGCCTTCTTTTGGCTTGATTTCCTATAAAATGTGATATCAAACCTCAGCCACAACCGCCCGCCGTTGTCGTAATAACCCATTGATGATCGCAATACCCAGCAAAATGAGGCCCAATGAGACAATGGCCTGCCAAGTTAGTGGCTCACCTAAAATAAGGACGCCCCAGAAGACACCGTTGATGGGAATGAGATAAATTACCGTTGAAGCAATCGTAGCCCCAGCTGTATCGATAATGTAGTAGTAGATGAGGACGGCTATGATTGAAACCAGCCACGCCTGGGCTACCAAGGCCAAAATCGAAGCGGTACTTGGCTGTAATGTCCACGGCTGTTCAAACCAAACGCTACCCGGTATCACAAAAATCGTCGAGGCGATGAATTGCCCTGTCGTTATTTCGATTAAAGGAGTCCATTGAGAGCTCGATTGATTTTTGCGTTGTGCTTCACGAAAGATGTTGCGAACCCAAATCCCCCCAATTGCGTAGCTCATTGACGCCCCAAGCAGCGCCAGTTGCCCCCAAATCTCAAAGCCTAATCCCTGTAAGGCCTCGGGTCCAATTAAAACCACAATGCCAATCAACCCCAGGCTAATACCGCTAAGTTTTTCAAGGGTAAGCTTCTCATCCGTGGTGATGAAGTGGGCCAGGAAAATCGTAAACAGAGGCATTGTGGCCAGCAAAATTGCGGCTAAACCACTGTCAATATATTGCTGTCCCCACGCCACGAGAAAGAAGGGGAATGAGTTATTGAAAAAGCCAACGATCAAATAAGATTTCCAACTCGCCCAATTCCAAAATAAACGCCCGCCAATCCAATAGAGCAAAATAATTAGGGGGAGGATAGAAAGCAGATTTCGACCAGCAGTGAGCGTAAATGGAGGGATCGTATCCAAAGTAAACACATTAAGCAGGAAGGAACTCCCCCACAGTGTACCTGGTACAAACAGCAATAGAATATATTTCCAATTGGTCGTCGACGACATCGTGGCCTCGTTTATAGCATTTGATTTATTTATGTGAGACGACGCATTGTGCCACTCCTCTTACCCGCCGTCAATAATTTGAGGGGGTAAATTGACAGCAGTGATTCTATGAATAAGATGGGGCAAATTTCTAGGAGAAATGAGCATCATGACAACTAACGCGATTTCGGTAGCTGGGGTATTCCCCCCCTTACCTACCCCCTTCAAAGTGGACCAAACCGTTGATCTTGATAATTTACAGGCTAATCTTGAACATCTCAATCAATTTGATCTACGTGGCTATGTTTTATTAGGATCAAATGGCGAGTTTGCTAATCTGAGCTTTGCCGAGCGGATTGAGGTTATCAAGGCTGGGCGAGCGGTTATCCCCAACAATAAATTATTAATCGCTGGGACTGCCGCACAAAGCACGTATCATACCCTTAAACTAACAGAGCAAGCGGCGGCAGCAGGGGCCGACCTAGCCTTGATCTTAACCCCAAATTATTACAAGGGAGCGATGACAGGATCGGTGTTGGTCAAGCATTTTCACGAAGTGGCTGATCAGTCGCCCATTCCGGTTCTCCTTTATAATATGCCCCTCCACGCTCACATTGATATGGATGCTGGAACGATTTTGCAGGCGGCGGAGCACCCTAACATTATTGGGATGAAGGAGAGCGGGGCCAATTTGGGGAAATCTGGAATGATCATCGCAAAGGCAGCCAATGACTTCCAATTTTTGACCGGATCAGCCAATCTTATTCTGCCTGCGTTGACAATCGGTGCGGTCGGCGGAATTATGGCGCTAGCAAATATAGCCCCGCAACCGTTAATCGATTTAGTTGCAGCTTTCCACGCCGGGGACTTGGCCCGCGCTCGCCAGCTACAGCATCGATTGATCCCCGCCAATGTTGCCATCACCGCAACCTTTGGCATTTCCGGTCTCAAGAATGCGATGCAGATGCTAGGTCTATATGGAGGCCCAGTCCGCCGCCCATTGCCAGAATTATCAGAGGAAAAGCGCGAGGTATTACGTAAAATTTTGATTGAGACAGAGATTTTGATATAAACTCATATGAGTGTGTAAAGCTACAAAATAGGATTTGAATTTATGTGCTTACTCCTTTAAAATAAAGGGGCACCTGTCTTTAAATTTATCAATTTCGTAGAATTGTCACTTGCTGATTAGGTGTTATTTCGGGTGTATTGGATGTATTGTATTTGGGAGATTTTTGGAGGATGCTGTTGCGTAAGTCGATATTTATTTTAATATTACTTTTGGGGTTAGCTTTATTAAGCTCAGCCAGTTTGGCTCAAAACAACGATGAGTTTGCTCCAGAAGAGGGTCAAGCCCGCATCTATTTGGAGAACAACTATTTTGATGAGTTCTTTCTTGATTTTGATGGTGCAGGATACAAGGTTTCCCCAAATGATGAAACCTTTTTCGATCTAAAGCCGGGCACCTATGATTTTTTCATAACGATTCCCAGTGGTGGTAGTATTCAGGATTCAATTACGATCGGATTTGATGAGTCATGGCAATTTCAGTTGAATGAAGGACGCCAGTTGATCAAGACCCAGTTATATCCTGATCCCAGTACCATCCCCACAGCCACCCCCTCCCCAACACCTGATTTACCAGACTCGCCTCTCGCACCTGAGTTAGGTAAAGCGAGAGTTTATCTTGAGAACAATTTTTTTGATGAATTCTTTCTTGATTTTGACAATGATGGTTACAAGCTCGTTCCAAATGAGAAAGCCTCCTTTGATCTTGAGCCTGGTACCTATAGCTATTCTTTTAGCGTCCCTAGCGGTGGCAATTCCCGGGCAGATATTATCATTAGAGCCAACGAGGCTTGGTTATTCCAATTAAATGAAGGGCGGCAATTGGTCACACAGTTGGTCTACCCGGAGCCAGCCACCCAACCTGTCTCAACCGTTTCGACACCTACGCCTGAGCCGGAACGGGCTGAGGGGGATTTCACGCCCCCATCTGGACAAGCCTTACTCTTCTTTGAGAATAACTTTAAGGACGAATTTTATATCGATTTAAGCGGGATGCGGGTTCGTGTCCTTCCCGATGAGGCAAAAGAACTAACAGATTTGGAGCCAGGAACATATACCTACTCCTTTAGTATTCCTAGCGGTGGCTTTGATCGTAATGAATTTATCATTGGCCCAGATGAAGCCTGGCTGTTCCAACTCAATGAGGGGCGGCAGCTCGTCAAAACGCAACTCTATGCGCCGCCACAAGAAGAATCTGGCCCGGCCCCGACCTCGACTCCTGACGTTATCCAACCATTGTCCCCTGGCCAGGCTCGCATCTATCTTGAAAACAACTACTTTGATGAATTCTTTCTTGATATAGACGGCAACGGCGTTCAAGTGGATCCAGGTGAAGATGCTTACATTGATTTAACAAAACCAGGCACATTTGGGTACTCATTTAGCATCCCCAGCGGCGGTAGTTCTCGAGCAGACATCACCATTGGTCGAGATGAGTCTTGGCTGTTCCAGCTCAATGAGGGACGCCAGCTGATAAAAACACTTGTTG
>JANQQF010000093.1 GCA_028285035.1 Phycisphaerae bacterium | reverse complement strand
TTCGCGGAAGTAAGTCAGTTGGGCTTCTTGTGATTGCCGGAAGGCGTCAGGGTCGGCCCCCTCGGGGACCGGAACCCATTCGCCATTTGAGAGGATGATAACGGTGGTCATTATACCACCTCCGCGAAGCCGTTGGGGGTCAAGACTGGGATATGGCTGTTTTTCCAGAAGCCCGCTTCATTGTCCTCACCGCGTAGCCATTCAGTGTAAGCGGTGTGGGCGTCGGCGTGCGAGTGGTAGATTGATGTGACGCGCTTGTTATTGTGGAAGCCTGCGAAGTCGCGGCTGGTGGTGTAGTCAGCGATGCAGTGAACGCCGTTTTGGGGGTTGTTTTTTGTGAACGTTTGTGCTAAGATTGTCATTGTATTTTCATCCTTTTTTGGGTGAGGCCCGTACCGATGAGTTTGGCGACTTTGGCGGTGCGGGTCTTTTTTTGTTTGATTTGTAACAATCGTGATAAAATAGACTTTATAAACTACTCTTTATATGTCTATTATAAACTACTCTTTATAGTTTGTCAAGTACTTTTTATAAAAAACTCTTGACATTTTGTAAAAAGTGGTTTATAGTTGAGACATCTCTTGGAGGTGAAATGGTTGTTATGAAGAACAAAATCCCGGAAATCTTGCACCAGCGCAGAATGAATATCACTGATCTTCACGATCTGCTTACTCGGGGTGATGGCACTAAGATGAGCTATCCCACGGTGCATAAATTGGCTACCGAAGAAGAGATACCGAACAAGACAACCGTCCTGAGTTTGGCTAAGGTTGCTGTTGTTTTAGACTTAACTCCGAATGACCTAATAGACTTAAGTATTGTATCTACGACCGGATAAGGGGCTTTAACTACTAAACATAAAAACATTCGTTCTGTACCATTACTTGACATTGTTATGAAGAATTTTTACTATATCAATATCATAACTATGTTAAGTAGGTCACAGAAAGGACTAGAACGTGGCAAAAATAGCGAACATGAAGGGCAATCCGAACAGTAACTTTACACAGCTATTTGGCAATCAAGAACTTGGCTTACTAATGAGCCGTACTCAAGCGGCGGTTATTAGCGCGGGGACAGAGTTAGAACGGCATATCGTCGAATTGATCCCTGATGAGAAATTTACCGACCTTAAAGGGGTAAAATCTCCTCTCCCCAATGCGCTTGACGTTGAAATTATGTATAAACCAAAAAAGCCAGGGCGAGGTCGTAGCCGAGGCATCACCGCCGATTTTGCCATCTTTTTCCATAGCCGCCAAGAGGTCTACGTAATCGAGCTTAAATCTGGTACCGACTTCGACACTCAAAAAGCCCCAGCAATTCAGAGTAACTTAAGCGATATACTAGATTACATATGTGACCAAACGGGCTACGGCGGTAAGTTCTTTATTTGTTCTTTTTTTACCGAAGACCCCCAAGCCATCGTTAAAGGATTGAAAGGGGCTTTCTCCGAAAAAGAAGTTTTAACTGGACCTCGCTTCTGCGCTTACCTCGGCATTGATTTTGAGGATGTTTACGAGCGATTTATGGCCGACCAGCCCGACAACATCAACTATTTTATGTCGGTTGTGGATGAGGTAAAGGCACAACAAAACCTTGATCCAGCAGCCTATTTTGAACAGCAACGAAAAGAACAGGCCGAACAATTGCGCTTTCATTGGACAGGAGGGGAGTAGTGCCCCAATTAGTTTTATTTGATTATCAGAGCCTTGACACTGAGGCGCGAATTGTAGTACAGCAACGCACCAATGAGATAAAAACGCTGATGCGAAAAACGGCCCAAGATATTATTGAGATTGGGCAGAAGTTAATTGAGGTCAAGGGACGATTACCGCACGGGTCTTTTGGCGACTGGTTAGAAAGTGAGTTTGAGTGGAAAGAGAGAGCGGCTCAAAATTTTATGCGAGTGGCCGAAAGATTCAAAACCGCAAATTTTGCGGATATGAATATCGCCCCATCTGCGCTTTATCTATTGGCTGCCCCATCAACCCCTGAGCCTGTCCGGCAAGAAGTTATTCAGCGTGCTCAATCTGGCGAACGAATTACCCATAAAACAGCAAAGACAATTATCAACGAACACAAGGAGCAACCATCAAATCCCGACTCCGAACCACCCCCAACCCCACCCGAGCCAAAACCCTACGCCCCGCAACATAGCACCGCCGCCACCTTTGAGCAATCAGCACCTGAACCACCCCGCGAATTTAACTACAAACGGGACTCACGATTTAGCCCTAAAAAAGATGTTTACACCCCACAAGGGATGGACGCTTGCCAGACACCCGATTATGCTGTTGAGCCGTTACTACCTTATTTAGAGCAATTCGAAACGATATGGGAACCAGCACAAGGCGAGGGGTTGATTTTAGACTATCTCACCGAGCAGGATTTTAGGGTCATCGGGTCCGACCTCATCACGGATCAGAATTTTTTTGAATACGAGCCAGATAAACAATGGGACGCAATCATAACCAACCCTCCATACTCAATTAAATTTCAGTGGCTTAAACGTTGTTATGATTTGGGTAAACCGTTCGCTTTACTGTTACCTGTCGAAACGTTAGGGACAAAGACGGCACAGGCACTATTTAAAGAACATGGAATGGAATTGATCTTGTTAGACCGCCGGGTTGCCTTTAAGATGCCAAACAAAGGATGGGACTCAAGCCCTCAATTTCCGACAGCTTGGTTTACTTCGGAGTTTAATATTGGAGAAAAAATTACGTACGCAACGCTATCCAGCGCGTAGATAAAACCGTGTACATTATACACAATTAAATACAAAGCGGGCCGCTCGATACTCCGACCAAGAACTATCGAGACAGCCCTAACCAACACAATCGATAAGGAGCTATCGAATTATGTCAGCTAACCGCAGTATACCACCGACCCCTCCGGTCGATCAACCTCCGCCCACGGGCGATGTGAACCACCAATTAAAATTTATACGCTACACC
>JANQQF010000058.1 GCA_028285035.1 Phycisphaerae bacterium | reverse complement strand
ACGCATCTTTAAAGAATAATATAAGGTAATGTTAATTTACGTCTCTTCTGCCAATGGGGTAACGGACCAAAGTTACAAGTTCGGTTATTGGTTAGTTCCCTAGGGTTATGGACTCTTCGGCAAGTCCGACAATAAACGCGGGTTAGTGCTGGGCGCCAACCATACGGTATACCACGACAGCCTGGTGTAGTCGTAGCTCCAATTCGGACTGCTGACATTTGTAAACAAAAAGTGCACGTGACCCGGAAGCGCGAATCATACACATGGGTATGATCATACGTGCACAACCACCAAGTATAACTGCCTTCGTGATGAGAAACTCAACGTATCTGCAATGAGATAAATCATATATTCCACGAGCAAGCCATATTAGGGTGTTAAGAAACAAAGTAGTATTACGAGAACCATTAAGCCAAATCCAATTACAAGAGAGCCTATCTTTTCATAGCAATGTGTACATTCACACTCCTCCCAAAGTTCATCCCAAAGTGACCATGGTGGTACCTAGAAACGCAATAATCGGGTTTTAATATAAGACAATCTACCCCGACAAGGACTATTGGTCAGTTGAGGTGGTGTATGACTACGATGACACGTCATACACCAGGCCCTTGTACGTTTGCGGCGCTTCTTCAACAGTAAATACGTGGCCCTGCAAGTCACATAATGTTCCGTTAAGTCATCAGTACAAGACACCTCCTCCAAACAAAAGGCACAAGTTAATAAAGTCCCATAATTGGTGCCCAGCTCAGCTTCACATGGTGGGCAAATCCAACGTAATCGCCCCCACGCATTGGTATGCACCCAGCGAACCTACAAAAATTAGAATTTTTTAGTCATTAGTATATTATATCAAATATTAGTTAATTAAACCTAAGCGCCAGGGACATTGATGACACACTAGGATCCCTCTGTCAAATAAGTCCTGGTACACTGACAGCACCTATAAACGAATAATATCCTTTTCAGACAATGTTTTGGTAGTAGCGGTCAAGATACGGATATCATATTTACAAAACCACTTTT
>JANQQF010000057.1 GCA_028285035.1 Phycisphaerae bacterium | reverse complement strand
AGAGTTGTTCCTGAATAAGTAATCATATCAGACTACCCTGATTTAACAGCAAATTGAGGGATGAATCGAATGAAAATCTTCGGTAAATCCTCAAATTCGCTGTAAAACCGGAACATCTGATCTCTAAACCTTATTGCGGAACACGTTTAATGTTCTGCGTTGGGGCCAGCCTAAACAATACCCCCTATCCTACAGTCAAGGGGTAGTTTTGACGAACCCTTAAAAAAGTACAAAAATTTGACAGATTGTTACCCAACCTATTAAAATTTAGATGAGTTGCTCAGGCGACCATTATTATTTGGTGAAATTAAAGCATTTATCCTTTAGTGTATTCCCCACACCCGTGGGGGTGAACCACCACCACCCGTTTCTCGCCATAAGGCCATTGCGTATTCCCCACACCCGTGGGGGTGAACCGTTGGTGCTAAAGGTGTTAGTGCTTCTCATCTTGTATTCCCCACACCCGTGGGGGTGAACCGTCGTTATCTCAGCCACTTAGCACCGCCATAATGTATTCCCCACACCCGTGGGGGTGAACCGATTAGACGACATATCATCTAACGCAAAATCGAGTATTCCCCACACCCGTGGGGGTGAACCGGTGATAGGCGCTGAATATCCGTCCGCCACCCGGTATTCCCCACACCCGTGGGGGTGAACCGCGTTGAGGAATTCAGTTCAACCAAATACCATAGTATTCCCCACACCCGTGGGGGTGAACCGAACATCCACAGATACCAGATCAAACCAAACATCGTATTCCCCACACCCGTGGGGGTGAACCGTTACCAATGCCAATACGATGAAGGATCAGCACGTATTCCCCACACCCGTGGGGGTGAACCGACTTGGAGACAGGTAAGTATCAGCCCACTGATGTATTCCCCACACCCGTGGGGGTGAACCGGGCTAACGCTGTTCAGGATGATACGGTCGATGAGTATTCCCCACACCCGTGGGGGTGAACCGTTTTAAGCCGTGGACCCAGCAGCGAGGCCCGGCGTATTCCCCACACCCGTGGGGGTGAACTGTGGTATCAACGCCTGCAAAATCAAACCTATCCGTATTCCCCACACCCGTGGGGGTGAACCGTCAATTAAAAAATGGATTATACACTTTTTGATGTATTCCCCACACCCGTGGGGGTGAACCAACAAACTATTGCAGATGGGTAAAAAAATAATTTTGTTGACTGAGCCAATTTGAATTGCACAACTCCGCTTAGAAGAATGATCTGGTACAATATATGTATCAAATGATTTGCAAAAAGTAATGATATGGAGATGTGTAAAGATGTTCTCTGGAAGTAGTTTGATAGTGCCCCTATTTATGATATCTATTGTACTCACTGCTTGTTTTGGCCCGCCACCCCCCCGTCGCGGTCAACCGCCCCCTCATCAACAGGAAATTGACCAACAATCTACTGAAAATCAAGATCAAGATATTAGATTGCTCCCGGAAACTGCATCTGAACAATCACTCAACCAAAATTCGATTGCAATGGTTAGCTGTGTCGATTATGTTAACTCCTCTACTTGGGACGCCCATGATGTTGCGAACAATCAGGTTTATCGAGGCTCACTGTCAATCCAGGTTAATAATGATACTTGTCGCTTCACTTCCAATGCCATTCCAAACCACAACTTTAATGATGCCCAAGGGTTTAGAAACGGCGTCCGGGAGCAGAATCAGTCCTTCACCGTGACCACCAATCCGCAAAAGAATGCTAATCCGACGGCTTTGAGTTTACGCTATGACAATGCAATTATGCTCAATGGGGTCAAGGTAGACGTACTAGCGGCGGGCTGTTTTGGGGTGGGTGATGGCCGAATTGGCTGTAATGATATGAACACCCCCTGGCGATACAATCCGATGTCCCCACTGGTTAACTTTGGCACTGACTCACACAACGCCCACACTCAGCCGAATGGTCTGTATCATTATCACGGGAATCCCAACGCCCTGTTTGATGATACTGATGCCTCAACCCCCTCCCCTGTGATCGGCTTTGCCGCCGACGGCTTTCCCATTTTTGGCTCATACTTTGATGACAATGGCACCGTTCGAAAGGCCAAATCCAGCTATCAATTGCGCGAAGGGACCCGCCCCACGAGCAATGGCAGTCCTGGTGGCACCTATGATGGTACCTTCATTGATGATTACGAATATGTCGCTGGATCGGGTGATTTGGATGCCTGCAACGGAATGACCATCGATGGGGTGTACGGCTATTACGTCACGGATGATTACCCCTACATCCTCGGCTGCTTTAGTGGAGCGCCGCACAGCTCGTTTCGTAAGGGGCGGTAATCAGGTTATTGATCCAAAGGATTATGTACGATCAGCCCCACTTTAAATGATGTGGAGATAAATCATCGTGGTATAGCCTATTTGTTTGTGATTCTACAGTTCCATCATTATCGGTCCTTGCAGAGTATTAGGAAAACTTAATTACTGACCCAGTCATAACTTTCTAAACTTTTCCTGATGGTTCATGAAACAAGTAATTTTGTTTAGTTTTCTATGTCTGGGTCAGTATCTCTTAAAAATTTTTAGTAAAACTTAAAATAGACAATTTAAGGAACTGAGTTTATAATGACTCTGTCCACTATAATTTCAATCGCTTGGCGGATAGCTATCTAATGACACAATTATTAAGGTTGATTTTGCCTTCAAGAAACTCAATAACCTAAAGCTATCCGACGATGATCATTCACCTTAAATTTATCGACCGTTTTTTGATCCGTACTCTCTTAAAACAAATGATTGTGCTTGGCTTAGTTCAATAAAACTTATGGGGTGAATTATGACTGAGCTTCATATTATTTTGTAGGGCTGACGCCTTGGTCTTGCCCAAACCCTTTTTACTCTTCCACATCAACTCCCTTTGTTAGGCCGTTTCAGATAGATAACTTCTATTATTTCTTGCCCCAATACTTTGTATAAAATTACTGTTACCCAAATTCAAAGCCATATTTGGCATAAATATACAACACAAATATCAGGGGTAAGACCTTGTCACGTAAAAACGACCTTGAAAGGCTAATAAGTCAGTATAACCGTCGCCGCCAAAAATTGAAGGAAAAAGAGGCACAATATGGACTGGAGGTACCAGTATCGGTTCTTACAGAGATAGAAGATTTAGATGACAAAATCGAGGTACTTCAAACTGCATTAGAGCAGGGGGTAGAGGATCAAATTGAGTTATTACAAGATGGTGCTTCTTTACAGAAACCTCAATCTGAGATTAACCCCGCTGACAGAGAAACATTGGTAAGTACTACTGATAGTATAGATAAGGGATATGTAAATTTTGAACCTAATGCCTCTCGTAATGTAGTTGTTACCGGTAACAATAATGAGGTTAAGGTTGACAATCCACAAGCCGATGAAATTCAACTGAATTCTGCCCGCATCACGCAATCTGTTTGGGTTCGATGGATATTTATACTTGTGGGAGTGATGGGCGGTGGAGTCCTTCTGATAATTTTTCTAGCCGTGGTTATTTACATCTTACTTTATTAAGTATTTGGCAAGACAATGTAGAGAGATATCCAATGAATCGCCTCCAACAAGCCTTAATGCGAATGAGCCGGAATCAGGCCACGGCTACCGATATTAGAGTTATACGCCGAGCGTTACATAATCGACAAGTTTCCTTTGTCAGTGGCAATGACGCGATGAATCTCAGCAGAGGAGCTAGCAACAATGTTATTGTTACTGGTGATGGCAATGTGATTACCGTAACCAGACAGGTAGATGTGGATGTCTTTCAACAAGCCCTCAAAAAAAGTACATTATCTGCCTGGATTCGTATGATAATTGGCGTGGCTGGTATCGGTGTAGTTATAAGTGTAGTTTTAATTTGTATCGTTGTTGCCGTTATTGTTTGGCTCAATTCTCTCCGTATCATTGATGCTCCAGAGTATGCATCTGTAGCGAGAGGAACCCCGTTATTGTTTTATCCTGATCATCAAAGTAAGGCAGTTGGGAGGTTGTCAAGAGGGCAAGAAGTCGAGGTACTTGGACGTATTAAGAATTCAAGATGGCTCCATGTAAAGACCACAGCCGGGATTAAAGGCTGGGTTCTAGAAAGCACTATAGAGAATGTCCCTCCTAATGTTAGCTTTGTGGCTAACCCCGCAACACCTACACCTACCTCAATATCCACAATTCCTCCCACTCGGACTCTTACCCCAACGCCTTTGCCTGAGGCGGCCAAGATATTCTACCTCATTATTCTTGATGCTTCCAGCCGGATGGCAGCAAGTTTTGAAGGTAATAAAACTAAATGGGTCTCTGCTCAAGATTCTGTCCTTAATAGCCTAACCACTCATTTACCCTCTCGATCTAACTATGGACTTATTGTATTAGGGGGAGATCAGCCTGGGAGTACCCAAACCTGTGATGATCTTAATAAATTGCTTGTCCCTCTGGGGCTTGATCAAAAACAGACAGTCATTGACCAAATTAAGAATCTAAAACCTGGAGGTGAAGCCTCTCTTACCCAAGCTTTAGCTCTGGCACAGGACGAATTACTTGATCAGCCGTCTGGTATGGAGAAAACGATCTTTATCATCACAGGTGGAGGCGATAGCTGCAATTCTGATGACGAGTGGCAACCACTTCTTGAGCTTTTTGAAAAATCCTTTGGTTCAATTGGAGTTCAGGCGGAGCTAATCGTTTTGGCTGATGAAAACATCGAAGAAACAGTTGTTGCTGCATTCAAAAATGATATTATTCGGCTGGGATTACAAAATGTACGCGCCGATGTACCAGCAAATTTGACAGAATTAGAGAGTAGTGTGGAGGTAGTCGTGGAAAGTGCGAAGGAACGTGCCCGAGAGATTGAACCAACAGCTATTGCTGCGGAAGAGACAGCAATTGTTGAGATTGAGATCGAAGAAGCTACCCGTGTGGCATCGACACCAGCCGCCACCCCGCCACCCACGCTAGAAACATCTATTGATCCATCCCCTACTTCGGAACAACCAACGCCTACAACTTCTTCCTCAACGCCAATTTCCACCCCGCAACCAACATCAACTAGCACCTCAACTGGTACTCCTATCTCAACCTCAATGCCAATTGCTACCTCAACGCCAACATCAACTAACACCCCAACATCAATCTCCACTCCGAAACCAACCCCAACTAGCACTGCAACAGGGACTCCCACCTCAACCTCTGCCAACCCAACAGAGACTCCCACCCCAACCCCAACTGGCACCCCAACAGGGACTCCCACCTCAACTGGCACTCCAACAAGAACTCCCACTCCCAATCCAACAGAGACTCCTCTCCCAACCTCAACTGGCACTCCAACAAGAACTCCCACTCCCAATCCAACAGAGACTCCTCCCCCAACTGGCACCCCAACCCCTACACCTGCTTAACCTCCCTTTCGGCGGATACAATTATCTTTCCTATAATCTTATAAACGAATCACTTAAATCGTAAAATCGGTGTTACGTTAGTCAAATACCCCCTACTCCTCTCCCAAAATCTCAACAATCTCCAACTCAACTGTATCATTCTCCAATCGTTCTCCCGTCTGCGAGACAGGCACCCGCCCCCCAGTGGTTGGGTCATATAGCCCGATCAAAATTTGATAGATTCCGGCTGGCACCTCAGCTAAATCTAGGTGATGCAGATCAATGATAATCTCGCCAGTGTCCCAGTAGCTGGTAGGATAGTCGTTGTTGAGGGGCGGCCCGTCAAAGCCGTAGAATGGGGGATTTTCCGAGGGGACAGACGGCCACAATTGGATGAAGATGGTGTAGTCTATGTTCGGCTGACCCTGCGCAGCCCAGGTGAGGCCAAGTTCGCAGTCAGATACATTTGTTTGGCAGCCATTGAGTTCATAATCAACCAGCCAAATCTGGTCAGCAAACTCAGCCAACGGGTTATAATCCACCTTTGGTGTTGTTGCGGCAGGGGCTAACTTGAACTGAGCAACGGTTGGTTGAGCAGGCTGACCATTCAGGGTCGGCTGAATACCCGGACGACCCGGCTCGTTGAAATCGAATAGACCGATATTCACCTGAACCAGAGCGGGGATCTGACTACCGCCGTTGATGAGAACGGGGTAAGTGTCTTTGATAATTTGTCCTGGTTGTAGCGTTTGAGTTGGGTATAGCCCCAAACCCAGATATGTATTGAGTTGCCCTACACTCTCTCTTTCTCGGCCAAACAAATGGACAAAGACACTGTAATTTTTCTCCATGGGGGCAATGACTTGCCAATAAACTGTGACTGGAACTCGCTCACCGGGTTTAACCTGTTGTTGTTCTAGCTCAACACCAATCAGCTTCATCGAGTCGGCGTAAATTAGGTTTAACCGTTCCAGATTAGACGGTAGGTCCGTTTCAACCAAAACCGGTGTGGGGACGTAGGCTGGAATGACCAAGCTGTAGGGTAACCACAACGCTAGGGCCAATAGCCCAACAACCAAGCCACCACTCATCCACCGCCACATAAAGCGTGGGGTGATAACCCACCAGCCATAAATGATGATAATGGCCATCGAGCCAAGGGCAGGTAAAAGTTGCCGACCTTGCAGACCGCCTTCTAGCGCGACAAGGCGGGTGAGCGAGAAGGCGAGGGCGACGGGAAAAACAAAATGGATGAGCAGTGGCGGCGATTGTCTAACTGCCTCCCCGTTATCCTCTGAGGAGGCGAGCTTTGTTCTTACTCCACCCTCTGGGGGGATGGTGGGGCTTTTCATCGAGCTAAGAATTGTCATTGTCAAGGCTACCCCTACCCCAATCAAACCAATCCGACTAATCACCCGATAGATACTGTACACCCACTCGGGAGCCACGATGTTAAGCCAGCCGAAGGTAGCCCAGAAGGAAACCTCGCCATTGCCGAGGATGAAAAGAAATTTGCTCAGGCTCAAGGGCTGAGGGGTTTGATTGAAGTAGATTTTATAGAGACCCTGCTGGAAAAAATCGCCGTATAACTGATAATTACGCCAATACCACCAGCCACCAACTAACAAAAAGGCAATTCCAAGCAGAACGCCATCCCGCCAAAGTAGCCAAGCTGCCCCTTTGTTTTTGCGTGTAGCAATAGATGTTTGCAGAAATACCACCAACGCTGCCAAAACAAAAGCAAGACCCGTCATTTTTGATAACGAAATTAGGCCGATGGTGCCTCCTAGGGCAATAGCTCGCCATGGCTGAGGACTAGGCCCGTGCAGGACGTATCTTTGGGTTAGCCAGAGAGCGATTGCACTAAAAGCCATATTTGCCGTTTCATTGGCGACTGAGGCGTTGATAAAACCAAACATCGGCTGACAGGCAACGAAGAGGGCGACGATGGTGGCGAAGTGGTGGGTATCACAAAGAGTTCTCCCTTCCCCAGCCCCCCCCACAGGGAGGGGAGTTGTCTCTCCCCTTGCCGGGGGGATGGCCTTTCCTTCGGAAAGGGAGGGAGGTAGAATGCTGGTGGTCCTCTTCTGAGACGGATTGAGGGGGAACACTCTTTTAAAGAACTCAAATGCCGTCAAATAAGTGAAAACGAGCGTGACCAATCCAAACAACATTGAGTAGAGGCGCAACACATGAACGGTGAGGGCCAAGCCGCTATAGGGGAAATTTTCCTCAGGGCCGTGCAGATAAATATTCTTGTTCCCTGGATCTAGGGCATAGCCGACCGAGGCGTGTGGGTTGGCTTTAGTAGCCACATACTCCTCTACACCGTCCGTTTGAAATGGCTGGACCAGCAAAGCCCCAATGGCGTAATACAACGGTGGCTGTTGCCCACCCCAAATACCCTGCCCAGGCAGCATCACGGGTAACCCATTCCCTTTCGCGATGTAAGCCACGTGTCCTGTGTGGGTCCACTCGTCAGGCGCCTCAAAAATCGGGACGATAAAAAAATAGATACCAGTCAACAAAAGATAGACAGCTATCGGCAAGATAAGTCGTTTACCTAATACCCCCCAACCTTCCAATCTTTTCACCGGACATCAATCTCCACCGCATGATCCTGTGTCGGCACATCAGCCTCGGTAATCGGCAATCGCTCACCTGAAGCAGCACGATATAGCCCCAAGTGAATTGTGGTGACTGCTCCTGTATCAGAAATATTGCGGGCATCAGCAATCACCTCACCAGCCTGCCACCATCGGGTGGGGTAGCTATCTCCGGTCGGCGGGCCATCCGCTTGGTTGATGATTTCACCGGTTTCATCAAGAAGATGCACAAAAACAGCGTAATTTTCAGTGATCGTTTGCTGGGGTGCCCAGTAAAGGGTTAAAGTAGTGTTACCATTCTGCTGCGATAAATCATAACCGATCAGGGTAATTGCCCCGGCAAATTGGACATCGGTCGATGTCTCTGGAATGTACTGCGGTGGTGTCGTTGGGTTGAGTTTGACTTCAGCGATGAAGGGGGTGATGATATTGCCTGCGGCATCAACAGCAGGAAAACTCACTCGATCCTCACTTTCAAAATCAAATATGGTGATGGATACTTTGGCAATCATCGGTTCCGATACATCTTCCATTAGGGTCAGGGGGTAGACATCTACAAATGATTCATTCGCTTGTAGATATTGAGTGGGGCGTAGGCCAAGGCCGGGATAGGTTTCTCGTTGGGCCAAGGCTCGACCGTCTGGAGCAACCAGACTTACCGCCACACTATAATTTTTATCGAGCGCCTCACGAACCTGCCACACTGTGTTAACTAAAATCGTATCGTCGACTGTGGTCCCACGTTGTGGTGGTGTTTGATCTGGTAATTCGACACCGCCTTTGGAAAGCCTGAGCTTATCTAAAAAGGTGATGTCCACCAGACTGGTCTGTTGTACGAGGGCAACCGATTGAGGGGTGGGGGTGAAGGCGGGGCGAAGCAGGCCGTTAAGGCTGTAAAGATTGAGGCTGAAAAAAAGAACAATAACCAGCCCGCTGAACCAAATCTCAAAGCGACGCGGGATAAAGGTGTGCCAGCCAATGGCCAGTAACAGAGAAATCGCTGTGATAGCTGGAAAAATGAGCCGGGTGTGGGAGACTGAACCCACCGACATTACCCAGCGTGTGTACAAGACTAGGCTGATGCCACTCCATATCAGCAGGAATATGAGTTTGTTGAGTTGATAGGCATTGATATTAAGAGACAGGTAGCCAAACCTTGATTGTTGTGCTCTTTGGGCGACGCCGCCAAGAAACAGACCAACCAGACTGAGGCGGGTGGCTCGTGACAAAAGGTCAAAAACCCACTCCGGTGGCCGAATCTGCCCCCAGCCAAAAGTCGCCCAGTAGGCCCGTTCAATTTCCGCGCGTAGTCCCCAAACCTCAACGAGAGAAATCTCACGATGCCCGCCTGCCAAGCTCAGATGAATATCGGTTGCCAACCACTCGCCATACAATTGAAAATTGCGAATAAACCACCAGCCTGTTGATAAGGCCATCACCCCACCGATGATGACCATCCACACGATGAAAGTGTGCAGGGTGTCTCGGTGAAACTGGGGGATACGGACGAGATATTCAAACAAAATGACGCTGACAAGGATGAATACACCCAGACTGCTGAGTTTGGTGAGTAAGGCTAGACTACAGAGGATGCCGAGGATGTACGGGGTTGCTGATCTTATCCCTCCTAGCCCTCCAAAAGGAGGAATCTTGTCTTTCTCTCTCCCCTTCGGGGGGGGAGGGGGGCTTTTTTCCATCAACTTCAACGCCACCAACACTGCTAGACTGGTCAACGCTGCCGACAAACTATCATTACTGACCGTTGTCGCCACTCGAATAAATTGTGGGGTAAACGCGACTAAGGCGGTGGCGGTGATAGCAATCGGTAGCTCATCTGGGAAAAGATGGCGAGCGATGAAAAAGGTGCAGACAACGGTCACCAGCCCGAAAAATAGGCTGATCCAACGGCTGATGTGGGCGGCTAAGGCAGTTTGGCGATAGGGGAATTCATCTTGAGGACCGTGCAAAAATTGATTCTGATTGTCGTTGATCAAGCTGCGAAAATCAGAAAAGAGCCAGTGGGGGTTGCGTTGGAGATGGTCGAGATGATTGCTATCATCGATCCAAAAGGTGCCAACAGCAGCAATCGCATAATAAAGTGGATGTTGCGTCGCCTCTTGGCCCCACAATTGATTTGGTTGACCCACAGGTAAGCCCTTGCCATCAGCGAGATGGTTGATGTAGGCGTAGTGCAAATCCTCGTCTGAATTTTCGAAGATGGGGGTGAAGGTGTCGTATCCTAATCCTAGCCCAATAAATAGGGCGGCCAAGAGCCAGACCCAACGTGATGACCCAGTCATTCCAAAAGCTAAGGATTGCGAATGAACGCGTTGATCTGAATGTTCCCTCAAATTTTGATCCTAAATTTCATTTTAAAAACGAAATCCTTAGCCTTAGATCTCTTGCAGGGCGTGCCAGACCCGCTCCGGCGTGGCTGGGATATTGCGCATTCGCGCACCTGTGGCGTTGTAAATGGCATTGATTAGGGCGGGAGCCACCCCATCTTTGGGGATTTCAGCCACGGCCTTGGCCCCAAATGGGCCGCTGGGTTCAACCGTTTGTACCAAGATGACGTCTAACTCTGGCATCTCGTCAGCACGATAAATTTTGTAGGGGCCAAAGGCAGGGTTGATCATTCGCCCTTTGCTGTCGTAAACCATCTCTTCACAGTGGCCATAGCCCAAAGCCTGGACCATCCCCCCTTCAACTTGCCCGCTGGCCGTGATGGGATTGATGGCTACCCCACAATCGACAGCCATCACCAGCTTTTTAACCGTGACCTGCCCGGTCTCAACGTCGATCTCGATTTCGGCAAATTGTCCAGCAAAGGGCGGAGGAGACTCTGGCGAAACAAAGGAAGCCGTGGCCATAATTTGGCGTTGTTGATCCTGATGCAGTGAGTGTAGGGCTAAGGCCTCCAGGGTGACCGAGCGGCCATCAGGCGCGTAGGCTCGCCGATCACGCAGGGTGACGCCTTGCCAATCATCAAGCTCTAGCATTAGCCCAGCCCGTTCTTTGATTTGATCGCGCACCAATTCAGCCGCACGCTGAACAGCAGTTCCCGAAATGTAGGTTGTACTTGAGGCATAGGCCCCGGTATCAAAGGGGGTCATATCGGTGTCGCTGGAGTAGACAATCACATCTTCAAGGGGCACACCCAGCACCTCAGCGGCGATTTGGCCGAGCACTGTGTCCGCCCCTGTCCCAATGTCCGTGGCCCCCACCAAGAGGTTGAAGGAGCCATCGTCGTTGATTTTTAGACTGGCCCCACCCATGTCAAGCCCCGGAATGGCCGTCCCGTGCATACAAACCGCCATCCCCAAGCCGCGTCGCAAGTGAGGTTTGCCAGGCACCATTCGCCAATTGGGGTCATTGCGGCGATGCCAGCCGATGGCCTGCATGCCTTGGGCGATGCACTCATCTAGCCCGCTGGAGCGGATGATGGGCACGACTTGGACGTTGTCCGCTTCGCCCTCCCCAAGATGAGGGGCAATATCGAGTGGATCACCAGCCTTGACCCAATTTTTTCGCTTAAATTCAATCACATCCATCCCCAATTGATCGGCAATCTCTTCCATATGAACTTCGAGAGCGAAGAGCGCCTGTGGACCACCATAGCCGCGATAGGCCCCAGGGACTGGGATATTCGTGTAGACAACTTTGCATTCAAATCGTTTGTTGGGACAATTGTAGGAACTGAGGCCGCGTAGCCCTGTAACCGTTTGCACGGTCAAGCCATGGGTGGCGTAGGGGCCAGTATTGCCCAGGACGGTCATTTCTTGCGAAACCAGCTTGCCGTCGTTGGTTACGCCTGTTTTATAGGTGATGGTTTGAGGGTGTCGGGTGCGGCTGGAGATGAACTCTTCGGCCCGGTTTAATTCTAAACGCACCGGTTTACCCGTCGCGATGGTGAGATGTCCCGCGATATCCTCAATGAGCATTTCCTGTTTCACTCCAAACCCACCGCCGATCCGAGGCTTGATCACCCGAATGCGTTTGACCGGGAGGCCCAACAGCGGGGCCACCATTCGTCGTACGTGAAAGGGTACCTGTGTTGAGGTGCGGATCACCATTCGTTCGTCCGCATCCCAGTAGCTGATAACGATGTGCGGTTCAATGGGGCATTGTTGGACTTGGTGGACGTAATACTCTTGCTCGAAGACAAAATCGGCCTCGGCAAAACCCTGCTCAACATCGCCAACTGAGGCTTCAATTAAGTGGCTGATATTGTGTTCCGCGTCGTAAATGTCAGTCACATCGGCTTCATCATGAATAATCGGTGCCCCATCTTTGATCGCTTTTTTCTCGCTGAACACGGCGGGCAACACTTCGTAATCAACTTTGATGAGCTTGAGGGCAGCCTCTGCGATTTCGAGCGACTCGGCGGCAACAGCGGCCACCCGGTCGCCAACATAGCGGACTTTGGTGTCAAAGCTGACCTGATCGTAGGGTTTGGGATTGGGGTAGGATTGGCCGCCGGAAGCGTAGAGCACCCGAGCGATATTTTTGTAATGGATGACAGCGTGAACGCCAGGTAGGGCGCGAGCCTCACTGTCGTCGATGTCAAGAATGCGGGCGTGAGCGTGAGGACTGGTCAGGAGTTTGGCGTAGAGCATACCTCGCATTTCAATGTCATCCACAAAAGCTGGATTTCCCTTGGCCAACTTGAGGGCGTCGACCTTGGTTTCCGATTTGCCCACCACCTGCAAGTCTGGGGCTTCTGGGGCCACGATGAATTTGGGCAAAACAATTCGTTTCGTCCCTGTTGACCCATCTCCGCCACTCAATTCAGGAGGATCATCAGGCAAAGCCCTGTTATCGTCACCCTCTGCGAGTAGATCGCCAAAATCTTGGCCGGGGAGCATCATCGGGGTGAGAACGTTGGGTTCAATGGTGGTGGGTTCTTCTCCGCGCAAAATGGCAGCGGCTTCAAGGATCGCCTGAATGGGTTTGATGTAGCCTGTCTCCCGATCCAAAATACCAGAAAGCGCATCCCGTACGTCCTCTTCAGATGGGGTCGGATTACGCTCAATGAGGGCTTTGGCCGCGAGTACCATCGCTGGTGTGGAGTAGCCAGATTGGATGGCCCCAGTGCGGATAAAGGCTTGCTGGATGGGGTGGAGTTGAATGCCTTGGGCCAAGCCCTCGACCGTTTCAATGGTTCGTCCATCGGCTTGGGCAGCCAGCATGTTGTCAGTGCTGACGAGTTTGCCATCAATCAGAACGGCTGACGCGCCTGTTTCGCCCGTATCACTACCATATCGCACACTGTGATAACCTTCCCGCCGTAGCACACGCAGAAGCGTTTCACTTGGTTCACAAGAAAGGCTTTTTTCTACACCATTGATTGTGATATTAATTTCCATCGTGCCCTCCTAATGTGGTGAATCGATGTTGGATTGTACCACGGAGGTTAGGGTTGCAGCGAATTTTGGCAAGGTTGGAGGAATGGAAGGGGACTGAGTGTGACAAAAAGTGTTGGTTTGCAACAAAATAGGAGGCCGAACCTACCAGGTTCGGCCTCCTATTGAATACAAAATGTTGGTATCTCTTACTCAGTCACCTTTGAGTTAGAAACAATCCCATTGCTCGCTTCTTGAGGTTCGGTTTCTTCAACTTTACGTTGGCGAGCGGCTTCGATCAAGCCAGCAAAGAGAGGGTGGGGGCGGGTGGGCCGGCTTTTAAATTCAGGATGGAACTGGCTACCAACCATGTAGGGGTGATCTTTAAGTTCAGCAATTTCTACCAAATGATCATCGGGTGAGACCCCAGACAAGACAAGGCCCACCTCTGCCAACGGCTCACGGTATTGGTTGTTGAATTCGAAACGATGCCGATGGCGTTCATGAACAAGCTCAGCATCGTAGGCTTTTGCAGCACGAGAGCCAGGGAGCAAGCTACAGGGGTAGCTGCCCAGTCGCATGGTTCCGCCTAAATTGGCAATGTCCCGCTGATCGGCCATGAGATCGATGATTGGGTGAGGTGTGGTTGGGATAAATTCGGTTGAGTTTGGGGTGTCGCTTTCATACAGATGTCGAGCCAACTCGATAACCATCACCTGCATTCCCAAACAGAGACCGAGATAGGGAATATTGTGGGTCCGGGCATATCTGGCCGCCACAATTTTGCCCTCGATGCCCCGTTCGCCAAAGCCACCAGGTACCACAATCGCATCAACCCCCTCCAGGCGTTCCATATTTCGCATCTTTTCCAAATCTTCGGAGGGTATCCATTCAATGTCCACCTCATAATCCTGATGTGTGGCGGCGTGATGCAGGGCTTCGTAGACGCTGATGTAGGCATCTTCCAGTTCAACGTATTTACCCACAATGGCGACTTTGAGGCTGGGCTTGGGCTTTTGGATATGTTCTACCATTTTGCGCCACTCAGCCAAATCGGGGTCGCCTGATATCTCAATGTTGAGCCGTTTGCAAATAAAATCGGCAATACCTAGGTCTTCCAAAAAGAGAGGGATTTCATAGATCGAATTGACGGTGGTCAATGGGACGACAGCTTCTAGCTCGACATCGCAAAATCGAGCGATTTTCTCTCGTAAATCATCGCCAACCGGATAATCGGCCCGGCACATGATGATGTCAGGCTGGATGCCAATGCCACGTAACTCGCGGACACTGTGCTGGGTTGGTTTCGTTTTTAACTCATTGGTCGCATTCAAGTGGGGCAGCAGGGTGACATGGATGTAGAGGGTGTTTTCGCGCCCCGCATCCTTGCGCATCTGACGAATAGCTTCCAAAAATGGCAAGCCCTCGATATCGCCAACGGTGCCGCCTACCTCAACAATCACGACATCGGCTTGATTTTGCCGAATTACGTTGGCAATGTTGGCCTTGATTTGGTTGGTGACGTGGGGAATGACCTGGATGGTCTTCCCCAAATAGTCGCCGCGTCGTTCCCGATTGATGACCTGCTGATACACCTGCCCACTGGTCATATTGCTCGCTTTGCTGAGGTTGACATCAATAAAGCGTTCGTAGGCCCCCAAATCCAAATCAGTCTCCGCCCCATCTTCAGTGACAAATACCTCGCCGTGCTCATATGGACTCATCGTGCCCGGATCCACGTTGAGATACGGATCCAGCTTCTGCACCGTAACCGATAAGCCTCGGCTCTTCAACAATCGCCCAATTGAGGCCGCCGCCACACCCTTGCCCAAGGATGAGACCACCCCACCTGTACAAAAAATATATTTGGTCATAATGTTTTCCCTTTTAACTTTTTAAAGCTTAACGTGTTAATTAATGTCTTTAAAATCTGTCCCAAAAAACAAAGTCCCCAAGATGCCTGTCTTGGGGAGCTTTTTTCATACTATAACGTGAACAACTGAAAATCATACGCTCCATTATATTGATTTTGGGGTAATTGTCTATCGCAGATTTGTTTATTATTGAACAATGTCTTGCTATCTCTTCTATCTCTCCCTCACCTACTGCATTTGGTCTTATCAATGGTTATATGATCCAGTCAGACGTAAAAGAGTAAGGTTGATTGCGCAAAAAGCTTAGCAGGCGTCTAGGTCAAAAACTATCGCACTGACTAGGGTGATATTAGTCAGTGTGGCTTAGAATGAAAGCATAGATGAAAAAGAATTTGATTGGCTTATTCAAAGTAGGAGGGTAAATAAAATGAATTTCCAAGATATTTATTATGCGTTACTTGAAACTTATAACAGTCAATTCTTTTGGCTAGGTTTTCTCTTTACGATCACGGCTCCCGTCGTGATTTTCTTTGCGTATGGACCATCTGAAAACCCGCGCTCTTTGAAGGCCTGGATGAGTGGGACTCTGTTATGGGTTACCTGGGGTTGGCTATTCGGCACAGTTTGGCTTGAGCAGATGATGATGCCACTGACGATACTGTTTGTCTTAAACTCAATTTCAATCGTTCTGTTAACGGTGGTTGCGGTGTTTATCTTTGTTGATATCTTCACAGAAAGTCGAGTGCAACTTTATCAACCTGTTACGACGTGGGAAGGGGTTGTCGCCGCAATATTCATCGTCATTGGCTTGGGTTATCCTTTTTATATGGTGACCCAAGGACTTGACTTTCCAAGTCTGATGTTTGTTGGACTTGCTCCTGTTCCTACCCTAATGATTGTTGGTGCCTTATTGGCCTTTGGCACCCCCGGCGTTAAAACTTGGTTAGTGTGGGCACTCTTCTTCGTTGCCCTTGAAACCCTCGTTTCATCAGCCCTGATCGGATTGTCTGAAAATTATATTTTAATACCACTCGTTCTGTATATGGCATTTGAACTGATTTTTACAAAGCGCAAGTTAGAAATCTGGAATGAAAGTGAGTATGCGGTCAGTTTTCAAGGGAAACCTATTTAAATATAGATCGAAATCGTCCTGCAATTGTAGGTCATTGTGAAGCGGTTCCAAAGTGCCCGAATTGAGATAGTGGTGGTAAAACACCAGGTTTTATCCGGGCACTTTTATATTTCTTTTCACTCATAACGAGTAGGGCATTGGTTTGAGGCTGGTGGGTGGTACTCCCTTACAAATCTAACTTCATTACCATCTCTTCATCAACGATCTCTCCCGTGTCAACGAACCCCAACTTTCGATAAAACGGGCCGGGATTGTTCTCTTCGGGGACATAACTCAGGTATAAAGCCGTGGCATTGGAAAAGGTACGAACGTGCTCGATAATCCGAGCCATGGCTTGGCGACCATAGCCTTTGCCTTGATGGTTTTTGTCGATCATAAAACGCCAAACAAAATATTCGGGGATGGTTTCATCAATGTGGAGCATGACAAAACCGACAGGGGTTTCATCGGCGTAAACAGCCCGGAACCAAGCCGTTTTTGAAAAATGGGCTTGGGCAATCGAGACTGAATTGGGGGCAACAAAATTCTTTTGTGTCTCAGACACCGCCATCTTCAAAATTGAGCCGAGGGTTTCCTCGGTGATTTCCTGTAGAGTCACTTTAGGAGTGTTATTGGTCATTGGGAACCCTTTCAATGTTTTAAGGTATACTTGAAGGATTGTTATTGTATCTGCTCATATCCACTGAATCAAACTCACTCGATTATTACTGTACCACTTCTGAAAAATTGAAATCAGCAAAGTCAGCCTGTTCAATGGGAAATTGAATTTCCAGAATACATTTATCTGGTTCAGCGGGGTAATAATTCTCGATCAATATCTCTCGGCCAGGCCCTACGATGCGATATTGATTTTCTTCAAGCCAGCGGCCCAAAGCATTGTAGGTGAGAGGGTGGTCATCCAAGCCCTGGTGGGCGATGGTTGCCATCTGCTCAACGGCGGGTAATTCTTGGCGAGTTAAGGTAACGCCTTCTAAAACGGATAAGGATTTAACATTTTTTGATTGAAAGAGAAAGCCAATTTCTAAATCCATATCCTCCTCAGGGGTGAATATATCGGAGTAGAGAACAGTGACGATTGCCCCGAGCTTATATTTGTCATCCTTCCAGCCTGAATGCGTCTCACTAAAGCGGTCGAATAGCTGATAGAGACGCTCGGTAGTCATCGTTTTTTCACGATAGGATAGGATGGATTGCGCTGGAACTTGTTTGATAATGATGTCAGGCATCCAGGCCGATTCGTGGCTATCGAGTTGATTAAGGCGGAGTTGTACTTGTTGCAGTTGCGCTAACTCTTCGCGCAATGACCGCTCAATCTCCGCTTTGCGCTCAAGATACAATGTACGAATGTGATTCGTGTCCACATCCTCGACCAACAACTGCTGAATTTGCTCAAGAGACAAGCCTAATGCTTTAAGAGCCAAAATTCGATTCAATTGAGGGAGTTGGTTGGCGGTGTAGTAGCGATAGCTCGTCCACTTATCGATATACTCTGGCTTTAACAGCCCGATTTCGTCGTAATATCGCAATAATCGACCTGACACTTGGGCAATTTTTGAAAACTCTCCAATACGAAACATAAGCTATCCTTTATGAGGTTAAATCAGTCCACAGATAGACACAGATGACCACAGATAAAATTTTAATCTCAATGTTGTGAAAAATCTGTGTCTATCTGCGGATAATTAAATGGCTACTTGTCTGTAGTTTACATCCTAATTCGTCTGCTCTACAAACTGCTTCAAGCCAGCTAGATTGACATCAATGGCCTTACGCATTTGTCCGCTGGCCAAACTGTTGAGGATAGGGCGGAACAGACCGCCTTTCATATTGTAGGACATCGTTTGCTTGACATTTGTCCCCCGCGAGGTGTCACTTAACTCAAAAGCAACGACAAGGCTGTCAAGCGGCCCTAGACCTTGCCCATCCGACACTTCAAGGGTGTACCCTTTTTGATCCTGCCAATCGACGGCTCGTTCCTCAACCCAGGTGGATCCACCGAGTTCGCAGCGACGGGCGGCCCCAACGCCATCTACATTTGAGGAGATGTACTTTGAGAACTTTACATTTTCCGAATATTGATGTACTGCACCAATGTCGGCTAAAACCTCCCAGACCTTTTCGCGGGGTGCATTGATTTTTACTTCACGGGTAACACTGTTCATTTTTGAGCCTCCAAGCTACAAATAAAATATGATAAATTGATTTTGTGGCCACGTGAAGACAGTATACAGTTTGACGTTACGTCAAAGTCAAGCGTTTTTTTGTTAAAAATAGACAGGTGTATGAAGATGCCTATAATGTCATTTTACAAGGTGATATTATGTTCGGTATCAATGGCTTAATTTATCTTGAAAACTATATTTCCCAACAACATCACGATTGGCTAGTTGAGCGAATTGATGCACAGGTATGGGATACCTCAATGAAGCGGCGGGTGCAACATTACGGGTATCGATATGATTACAAAGCACGGCAGGTGACTGATGAAATGTATTTGGGTGAATTGCCCGATTGGTTGGCTCGCATCGCTCATCAGTTGTCGGAAGATGGACTGATTGAGGTGGTGCCTGATCAGGTGATTATTAATGAGTATGAACCTGGTCAAGGGATTTCAGCCCACATCGACTGCCAACCCTGCTTTGGGCATCGCATCTTCAGTATCTCTTTGGGAAGCTCGGCTGTAATGGAGTTCACCCAAGCGGGCCAACAGAAAGTTGCCGTCCCATTGGCCCTACGTTCAATGGTGATGTTGTATGGCGAAGCTCGCTACAATTGGAAGCACGCCATCCCGGCTCGTAAACAGGATAACGGTGTCGGTCGTGGACGGCGTCTGAGCTTGACCTTTAGAAAGGTGGAAATTTGATATGACAATTCATCATGATCCCGTCGACGTTGTGGTCGTCGGGGCGGGAATGGGCGGTTCGGCATTTTTATATCAGCTATCCAAGCGGCTTCCCGACCTACGGATGGTGTGCATTGAACGTGGTGATTGGCTTAGGCCCAGCCAAATGCCAACTACGCGACCTGACTTCCAACGTCAGGCCTTGACCAACTGGTCTGCTTCTCCGGCAGTTCGTCAAGCGTCACCAAATCCGGCCCCATCCGTCGACTATCCAATTGATGACAACCAATCGCCTGTCAAGCCGCTAATGTGGAATGGCGTCGGTGGTTCAACCCTTGCTTGGGCCGCCCATTTTCCTCGTCTTCATCCCTCCGATTTTCGAACCCAGACCTTGGACGGGGTTGGTGACGACTGGCCTTTTACTTATGCCGATTTAGAACCCTACTACGATGCAAATGATGAAGTGATAGGTGTTTGCGGCTTGGCTGGCGACCCCGCCTATCCCCCCAAGCAGAGCAAGCGAATGCCCCCGATGCCCATTGGGCAAATGGGCCAGACAGCCGTGCGGGGGTTCAATTCACTTGGCTGGCATTGGTGGCCTGTGGATGCCGCCATCAATACGGTGCCCAGAGATGGCCGGGCTGTTTGTAATCACTGTGGGCCGTGTCAACAGGGCTGTTTCAATCAATCCAAAGCCACCGCTGATGTAACCTATTGGCCTGCCGCCTTGAAACGCGGCGTCGAATTACGCCCTAACTGTAGTGCCGAACGAATTTTATCGGAAGACGGTCGAGCCACTGCTTTGCAGTATCGTGATGCTGCTGGCGAAATTCACATTCAGCCGGCGAATTACATCGCCGTCGCGTGCAACGGCATTGGCACGCCGCGTCTGCTCCGTTACTCTGGGATTGGTGGTGATATGGTCGGGCGCTGTTTGATGTTTCACCCTGTTGGCTACTTACGTGCGATTTGTGATGAACCACAAGATGGGCCGGCAGGGCCGATTGGGGTTTGTCTTTACAGTCACGAATTCTATGAGACCGATCTTTCCCGAGGCTTTGTGCGAGGCTTACAACTGCAAGTGACCCGTGAGAATCCCCTGCTGACTCAATCTACTTATGCTGAACCACGCTGGGGGCGGTCGGCCCAAATGCAACTTCGGGCCGAGTTTTATCACTCATTTCGGGTGTTGGTGATGACCGAAGATTTGCCCGAGCCTCATAACCAGGTGGTGTTAACCGCCACCTTGGCCGATGATGGACTGCCTACGGTAAAATTACAGTACACGGTTTCGGAAAATACTCAACAAATGTTGACCTTTGGCCTGGACCGTGGTGAGGAGATGCTGCGTGCTACTGGGGTCAATCACATCGTGCGCACCGAGCTTTCCCCAATGACTGGCTGGCACCTCCTTGGCACCGCCCGAATGGGTCGCGATGTGCAAACCTCAGTGACCGATGCTCGTGGCCGTTGCCACACGCATCCCAATGTCTTAGTCGCCGATGGCAGCCTGTTCCCCACTGTGGGTGCGGTCAATCCCGGCTCAACCATCGGTGCCTTGGCTTTCAAGATTGCGGATGAGTTGGCTGAGGAGTTTTTGTAGTAGGTTCTTGTCAGACAGCAATAAACATTTTCAGGAGCTAAAAATGCCCTATACCCAACCCTTTCTAACCAAAGTCGTTGACACCCTGCTACCCGGCCTACCTGCCACCAACCACCATCCCGTTTTGCCTTCAGCCTCGCAAGTCGGTGTTGATGCGAAGCTAGGCCAACATCTTGAAATCCATCAAGACGCCCCAACTTTGAAAACGGTGCTGGATGCCATCGTCGCTCAATTCGAGAGTGAAGCGGCCTTTGTCAGCACCAATGAGATGGCCGCCACTGCGGTGCTGCAAGCCATCGAAGCCGAGCACCCCACCAAATTCGGCAAACTCCTCTTCCTCGTCTCCGCCGATTATTACGAAACCGACATTATCCTCAAAGCCTTCAACTGGCGGCCCACCCCACCCCAACCCCTCGGCTATCCACTGGAGCCGTGGTCGGAGACGGATGAGGCGTTACTTGAGTCGGTGAAGCAGCGGACGACGATATGGCGGTCGGTGTGATGGAAGGTTGGAAGATTGGAAGGCTGGAGGGGTGTATTCATAGACCACTATGATGAATTTTGATACCGTTGACATTTTCCAACTGGAAGAAACAATTTGGGTTGGAACTGCACCCATCGGCGTCCCAGCCTACGACTTCAACTTTGAGCCATTATTTCAATGCAAACGCCCCTACCAAGTGCCAACTGAGGCGCAATTGATTAGCCGAATTGGTGTGGTTACGGATTATGAAAAACAGTACGATCAATTTGCTAGCTTGGGCTTTAAGCTGATCAACTCGGTTAAAGAACACCAACGAGCCAGTGAGCTTGTTGCTTGGTATCCCCTCCTCAAAGATTACACGCCAAGAAGCCAATGGTATGAGCAAATCCCTGATGTTGAGTCAATTGAGCGCGACTTTGACTATCCGATTTTTATTAAAGGCTCCCGGCAAACTGCCAACCATCAAGAAAAATTGAGTGTCGCGCGAAATCGGGCCGAGTGCGAATATATTCTCGATGTTTATCAGCGACACCGTATTTTGCGTTGGCAGCCCCTCGTTTGCCGGGAATTTATCGAGTTGACTCCAGTAGAGGGCGACACAAAAGAGAAAATCTCGGCCTCATTTGAATTTAGAAGTTTTTGGTACAAGGGACATCTGGTTGGGGTTGGTCCCTATTGGGCCGAATTTGCTAAATACGACTGGTCACCCGCTCAAAAAATCGAAGCCTTGACAAGGGTTGAAAAGGTGTGTCGCCTTGTCAATGTTCCATTTTTGGTTATCGATTTCGCTCTGACTACCTCTGGCGAATGGATTGTCATTGAGTGTAACGATGCCCAAGAGAGCGGCTATGCAGGTATTTCACCGATTGCGTTATGGCAGAAGATTGTTGAGGTGGAGTGGAGGAAAGATAAATGATAGGTCTGGTAGGGGCGCAGGCAATTGGATTGGGTCGGTATTTGGCCATCGGGCAATTGATCCAATTGCCTCGCCCGTGGTCTGGGGCCAAGGCAATCGGAACATCCGATTAAACGGGCATTTGTTCGTTGCCCACGAATGATTAGGGCATACAATCGTTTGTTGTCCGTGTGGGCGAGGCAAGATTATTGAGATTCGGATTTCGTTGGGCATAATTTTGATCTTGCCGTCGACCCTACATTAATCCATCCCCCTCACCCGATAAACTTCAACCTCCCCTTGAATTCCCTTCAACTGCAACCCCGTCACAGGCTCGGCTACAACATCCTTATGCACCAACTCATACGTTCCATCACTAATAAAAATATCACTACCAAGGGCATGGTCGCAGAGGCGGGAGCCGAGGTTGGCGACGCGGCCGATGACGGTGTAGTCGGAGCGTTGCTCGTTGCCGATTTCGCCGACGATGAGTTCGCCACTGGCAATGCCGATGCCGATGGGGGTGGCCTCGACGCCGCGCTGTCGCCATTTGCGGACAACGCGTTGGTGAGCGGCTTGCATGGCGAGGGCAGCTTGGACGGCACGTAGGGCGTGGTCGGGCTGGGCGAAGGGAGCGCCAAAGAGGGCGATCACCTCATCACCAACAAATTTATCGACCGTACCCTCAAATTGCAGGATGATTTTGGTCATCTCGCTCAAATATTCATTGATAAAACCCAATAACTCATCCGGCTCAGTCACCTCGGCGAGTTGGGTCGAGCCGCGAATGTCACTAAAGAGGACGGTTACGGTAGCTCGTTCATTCTTGAGCGGCTTCATCTCGGGATCGTCCATAATTCGCTGTAACACCTTCTCGCCCACCGAGCGTTTGAGCGTATTGCGCAAGCGAACCTGCTCTAAGCCCTCAAAAATGGCGGTGTCCATCTGTGAGGCAACCGCTTCAAGTAGACGTTGGTCATCGGTCTCAAAGCCACGTGGCCCGTAGCGATTGACCAAGCCCAGGACGCCGATCACTACATTATAAAGCACTAACGGAATACACATCATCGAGCCAGGGGTGGCTGTTGGCTCGAAGCGAGCGACAAGCTGGTTTTGCTGGAGGGCTTGGTCGGCCACAGTCTCAATGGCCGTAGCGTAGTCGGAGAGTTGGAACAGGTCATCGTGGGTGGCGGCGCGTAGATCAAGCTGGTTGCGGGACCAGTTGTAGAGCATAATGAAGCCCATCTCACAGGGGATGACATTCAGGATTTCCTGCAACACCTGCTGGAGCATCTTGTCAAAGGACAAAAATTGATCCCGAATCCGATCAATCCGATAGATCGTTTCCAGCTCGCGATTGCGTTGTTGTAGCTCGTAAAAGGCATAAATTTGCACGATGGCCGAGTCGATCTGACTTTCGGCCGTCCCCAAAAGGGTGACTTCCAAATCAGTGAAGGGTGACTTGGATCGGGCGAGTAGCATCACTCCGAGCTTTTCGTTCTTGCCTTTGATGATCGGCAGGCTAATCAAATGTAGCTCAAGCCCAGCCGAGAGGTAGGGTTGCAACTCATCCATCGTCCAGACTACGGCTTTGTCAAAGCGCAGGGCAACCTGGCTCAACTCACGGGTCAAGATTTGGCCGAGCTGGGTCAGTTGTTCAGTTCGGGTGTTTAGTGCCTTTAGTTCCAGCACCCCCCGCGTCGGATTCAGTACAGCCAGGAGACAGGCTTCGGTGCGAAAGGTGTCGGCCAACAGATTGACAATATCCGTGAGCATCATCATTGGCTCACGGCTGGCATCGCGGATTGTATCCAGAGATTTGAGGAGATGTAGCTCCTGTTCGCGGAGCGTTAATTGGGCCTGAAGTGTTTCTAACTCATCCATTGCACTCTCCCAAGTGTCAGTTGAATCATATACCTCTCTATTTCAATCGATTTTTTGGGAAAGTGCAATGGGGCTTTAAGGCTATGAGGCTAGGTAAATGGTAAATAATAAGTAGTGCCTGAAAATTGATAATTACTATTTACGAATTACCCAATTACTTCTTTTCCTCCGTACGATAGGAAATAGCAAAAATCAGAATAGCCAAAATCGTGAGGCCAAAGCCGAGCCAATGGAGGCTGAGGAGACCGCCTTGATTAACAACGGTGCCGCCGAGGTAAGAACCAAGGGAGATACCGAGATAAAGGAAGGAGGCGTTGAGACCAAGGACAGCGCTGGCATATTGGGGAGCGAGGTTAACTAAGCGTGCTTGCTGCGGGGCATTGAAACCCAATCCAACCACCCCCCACAGAATAGAGGCAAGTACCCCGACGACGAGAGATGTGCCAATGGCCGAGAAGGCGATGAAAGCGACAGTTAATAAAACCAGAAAAGCGAAAATGGTGGGGCGTGCCCCGATTCGGTCAGTCAGGCTACCGCCCCACAGATTACCAAAAAAGCCGGATACGCCATTAGCCAGGAACAGTAAGGTGATCCCCGTCGCCCCTAAAACAGTTTGACTTTGAACATAAGGGGCGACATATGTGAAAACGCTTAATTGAGCGGCCATTTGGACCAAAGTTACTGACAAAACCAAGACCAATGCGCCATTGGTTAATACTCGGCCAAAGATCGCCAGATTGACAGGTGGCGACTCGATTCGCCCAGGTACATTGAGAAATACAAAAATAGCCCCGACTACAGCTAATCCCGCCACCATCCCAAACGTCAATCGCCAACCAAAATTGAGGCCAAGATAGGTGCCAAAAGGGACTCCAAGCGCGGTTGCAGCTGTAAACCCAGCAAAGACCAAGGCGATGGCCTTGCCTCGTTCGGCGGGTTCGCTTAGCTGGGCGGCCACGGCTGAAGCAATCGGTGTGAAAATGGCTGCGCCTAAGGCCGTGATGATACGGGCGATAAACAAAATGGCGTAGGTTGGTGCGACGGCGACTAAAACATTGCCCAAAACAGCCAGACTCAAGCCCAAGACCAATAGGGTGCGCCGTTCGATGGTTCCAGTGAAGGCAATTAACAGGGGGGAGCCGATCGCGTAGGCTAAAGCGTAGATGGTGACCAACAAGCCAATCTGGCTTAAGGCCACCTCAAACGAATCAGCCATCGGTTGTAACACCCCGGCGATGACCAAGGCCCCGATCCCAACAGCAAAATTGCCAAAAGCCATCGCATACAGCGCAGCTCGTGATGATTTCATAAGAATTTATCCTTGAATTTTGTTTGAATGGTTGATGCCCCTTCTCCCACTGGAAGAAGGGGCTGGGGGATGAGGGCAAATAGGACTAATCTGCGTTTCGGCTATACACCCAACGCTTCAATAACCAGTTTGGCGGCGGCCGCCCCAGAGTATTGTTGCTGGCCCGTAATCAAATTGCCATCACGAAGGGCATAGGGCTTGAACCGACCATTGACAATGAAATTGGTGTCGGCGAGTTTTCTGGCTTCATCTTCAATCCAGAAAGGCTGGATACGCTGACCAACGAAGCTGTCTGCAAATTGCTCTTCAGAGTTAGCAAAACCAGTCCAGGTCTTGTCTTTGACCAAAAGCTCGCCATTGGCCAATTTTGTTTTGAGCAAGACACTTGTGGCGTGGCAGACCACGGCGGTCGGTTTGCCACTTTCATAAAAATCGCTGACAAACTTTTGCAAATTTTCATCATTGTAGAAGGTGTACATGGGAGCCTGCCCACCAGCCAGGAAAATGGCGTCGTAATCGGTAGGATTGACATCAGACAACTTCAAGGTGTTCTCAACTTTTTCCATCGCTTGGGGCGAATTGATAAAGCCCAAGCTGATTAAATCGTTGGCCGAGTAGCCTGACTCATCTCGGGGATCACTCCAGCTATCACCCTGCAACGCCCCACCTTCCGGGCTGGCCACATCAACTTCATACCCCTTTTCCACAAACTCCCAGTATGGATGGGTCAATTCCGCCCACCAAAAGCCAATCGGCCATCCTGTGGTTTCTGAAACTGCTGGATTTGAAGCAATAATTAATACACGCTTTGGTTTATCAGGATTAAGTATGTCTATAGTTCCACTCATTTTGAATGCACTCCTTGGAGAAATGATAATCGTTTTTATTTAGCTTTCATTTTAGTGACGTAATACGTGATGCGTGATGCAAAACCTACCTTATTTATTCACGTATTACGTATCACGTATCAAATTATTTTAACGCTACAAACTCACTTTACAGATCTGTGTGAATACTGTAAACTAACAGAATATAAAAAACAAGTATGCACTTTTTAGTAATATAGTATCCAAAAGGAAACTGTCTAATGGCTGTCTCAGAACGAATTCACGATTGTCCGGTTGAAACCTGTATGGAACTGCTTAATGGTAAATGGAAGCCACGTATCTTGTGGCACCTTCATCAAAATGAGTTGCTACGGTTTAATGAACTCAGGCGGAAACTCCCTGGTGTTACGGCCAAAATGCTAACCCAACAGCTTCGGGAGCTAGAGCAGGATGGGCTTGTTTTGCGTACTGTCTATCCTGTCGTTCCCCCCAAAGTGGAGTACACATTCACCGAATTTGGCCAAACCTTCCGCCCCATCTTGGCCCACATTGCCCAATGGGGCAGTGACCACAATGCACACATTGTGAATGTGTTAGCGGAACAGGTGGCTGACGTGGCAGATAACTAACAAATCTCCTGAGCCGTCCCCAATCCCCACGCTCCTGAACAAAATTGTCAAATATTAAAATACTGTTATTATAGGTAACCATAATCCTACGCGAGGCTACGAAGACGTTGCCAACCTTGACCATCTCTAATCTCAAATTAAATCCCCTAACAAATAGAGTAAGACCTCTACTTACTCTAACTTTTGATGTCCCTCAAATTTTTTCTGCTCACAAAATAAAACAATCAATTCCCGACATTGGAGGTGCCTGTGCCTGATATTCATATGTCGGTGAACAATATCTCCCTTTCCTTTGGCGGAACCAAAGCGTTGACCGATGTTAGCTTTGATGTCTACAAAGGCGAGATTCTGGCTATCATTGGGCCAAACGGGGCGGGCAAAACCTCAACGTTGAACTGTATTAGTGGGTTCTATCGGCCCAACCAAGGCTCCATCACCTTTGAAGGTCATGATGTGACCCAAACCCCGCCCTCAAAAATTTCGACTTTGGGCATTGCCCGAACGTTTCAAAACCTGGCCCTGTACACAGGTTTGAGTGTGCTTGACAACATTCTGGCGGCGCGCCACATTCATATGCGCTCCAATATGTGGCAAAGCCTCTTTTATTACGGTCCTGGCAAGAAAGAGGAGCTTGAACATCGGTTGGCTGTCGAGGAAATTATCGATTTTCTGGAGATTCAAAGTATTCGAAAAGCCATTGTTGGCGCTTTGCCACACGGTTTGCGGAAGCGGGTGGAGTTGGCCCGTGCTTTGGCCCTGGAGCCACGAATGCTCTTGCTCGATGAGCCGATGACGGGCATGAACCTCGAAGAGAAAGAGGATATGGCCCGCTTTGTCCTTGATGTTCACGAACTTCAGAAGATGACGATTGTTTTGATCGAACACGATATGGGCTTGGTGATGGATATCGCCGACCGCATTGTTGTCCTCGACTTTGGGGTCAAAATCGCTGAAGGCACTCCTGAGGAAATCAAGCAGAACCCTGATGTAATTCGGGCCTATCTGGGGCAGGAAACGACTGGGTAGTTTGATAATTAGTAACTGTGTAAGCGTACTGGCAATTACCATTTACTGTTTACCAATTACTAGCTTCAATAGCTCAATAAAAAATAATTTTGTTTCTTCCATAACTATCAAAATCTCAACTGTTTAAGGAACAACGAATGAGTTCCCCAGAAACATTAGCACAATTTTGGCTAGACCGGGTCAATAAATATAAGAATACCGATAAAGTTGCGGTGCGTCAGAAAGATTTGGGTATCTGGCAGACGTATACTTGGGATCAGGAGTATGAGGCGGTCCGCAACTTCTCGATGGGTTTGATGGCCTTGGGTTTGCAGCGTGGCGACCGGGTGGCGATTATTGGTGACAACGATCGTCAGTATGTCTGGGCGGCCTATGGCGTGATGGCGGCTGGCGGAGTTGTGGTTGGTATCTTTACCGATGTCACGCCTACCGAGGTCGAATTTGTGGTGACGCACTCCGATGCCACCTTTGTTTTGGCGGGGGATCAGGAGCAGTGTGATAAATTGCTGGAGATCAAAGATCAAGTTCCAGGGGTGAAGCAGGTCATCTATTGGGATGACAGCGGGATGTGGTATTACGACGACACTTGGCTGATGGACTTTAAAGCGGTGCAGGCCAAGGGGGCGGAGGCAATTCAGCAAGATGCTAATAAATTCGAAGCCGAAATCGCTAAGGGCCAAGGCTCAGACCCCGCCATGTTTTGCTACACCTCAGGCACGACAGGTCGGCCTAAAGGAGCCATCCTTACTCACACCAATTTTGTTTTTGCGGCCGACGCTTTTGCGGAGTTGGATCCTCGGCGTGACACAGATAATTTGGTTTCGTTCTTGCCCTTAGCTTGGGTAGCTGGGGCTTCGTTGGAAATTGGTCCACACGCTACACACGGACTTATGCTCAATTTCGCGGAACGACCAGAGACCGTGCGCGAAAATATCCGCGAGATTGCCCCCGATTTAATCGTATACAACTCTCGCTTGTGGGAAGATTTGGTGGCAACCATTCGCATTCGTATTTTGGACAGTACTTGGCTCAATCGGCTATTGTATAACACCTTCCTGCCCATTGGCTACAAAGTAGCTGATCTAAAATTCGCCAACCAAGCTATCCCACCGCATCTCAACCTGCTCTATAAAATTGGGGATTTGGCCGTCTTCCAAACGCTGCTCAATCAATTTGGTCTCAATAAAGCTCGACTGGCTGTGACAGGTGGAGCCGCACTCAGCCCCGATGTCTTGCGCTTTTTTGCGGCGATTGGCCTAACCATTCGCCAAATTTATGGCTCGACTGAGGTTACGGCTACTGCCACGGCTCACTATGCTAACGATATTAAGTTTGAGTCGATTGGTCGGCCGGTAACAGGAATGGGAGTTCAGATTTCACCCGAGGGAGAAATTATGGTCAGTGGGCCCAGTCTCTTTGCTGGGTATCACAAAAATGAGGAAGCCACCCAAGAGGCGATTGTCACTGACAACCAAGGCGTACGTTGGTTCAAAACAGGGGATGCGGGTTACCTGGATGATGATGGACACGTGATCTATCTTGAGCGGGTGAAAGATTTGATTGAGCTTGGCACTGGCGACAAATATTCACCCCAATATATTGAAGGGCGCTTGAAATTTAGCCCTTACATCAGCCACGCCATGACGATTGGCGACACCAATCAGGAGTATGTCTCGGCCTTGATTACCATCGACTTTGATAATGTGGGCCGTTGGGCGGAGAATAATCGCTTGAACTACACGACCTACACCGATTTGGCCCAAAAGCCAGAGGTGTACGACCTTATTCGAGAGGACGTGGTACAGGTGAATAAAACGTTGCCGCCTTCAGGTCAGGTTCGTCGGTTTGTTTTGATGTACAAGGAGTTTGATGCGGATGAGGGTGAGATGACCCGGACGCGAAAACTGCGACGAGGTTTTTTAATGGATCGTTACCAGGATATCATCGTGGGCTTGTATTCCGATGAGGATAATGTGGCCATCAGCGCGACAGTTGAATATCGAGATGGCCGTACGGCAACAATTGATACGAATTTACGGATTGAATCTTTAGGTAAGGAGGCGGTTGCCGCATGAACTGGGTCTTAGTTCCGCAACAATTTGCCACAGGTATTTTGAATGGGGGGATTATTGCCTTGATCGCTTTGGGCGTGGTCCTCATCTTCAAATCATCTGAGGTGTTTAATTTTGCCCAAGGTCACATGTTGCTCGTGGGGGCCTATGTGATGTGGTGGTTTTCCGGTGGTAATCAGGATGGCACAGAGTGGGTGACTCTTCCCCCAGTAACGGCTTTTATTATTGCACTCATTGTCGCCATCGGTATCGGCTTTTTGATCGAGCGGTTGGCCTTGCGCCCAATGAGCGGTCAGCCCTTACTCTCAATCATTTTGATGACCTTTGGCTTGGCTTTGCTGTTGGAGGGGCTGGTCAGTATTCTCTTTGGTATCCAACCCTCGGCCAATTTCCCCACGCCTTTTTCCCCCAGCGATGTCTATCGTGTTCCGTTTCCAGGAGCCTTCAATGATGCCATCATTTTGAAAAAAACCCTTGTCTTGGCCTTTGGAATCGCGATGGCGGCGGCGGTGGCCTTTGCTCTCTTCTTCAATTACACCAAAATTGGTTTGGCCATGCGAGCTACAGCGGAAGATCACGAACTGGCACGAAGCACAGGGCTGAATGTGCCTCGTATTTTTGGCCTGTCCTGGGCGATTGCTGGCATGATTGCCACAATTGGCGGGGTATTGTTAGCCATGCTAGTCGGGGCAAACCTCAATCTGTCAACGGTGGTTTTGGTGGCCTTCCCGGCGATTTTGTTGGGGGGGCTTGACTCATTTCCGGGGGCGATTATCGGGGGGCTGGCGGTAGGCTTGGCCCAAGAGCTGGTCAAGGCCTCGAGCAACATCGAAATTCGGTCTGCTGATGAGATTGCTCCGTATGTCCTTCTGTTGATTATTCTATTTATCCGGCCTGAAGGTCTGTTTGGCCAAAAACGGATCGAAAGGATTTAGGTTAAATGACGGTTTTACGCCCCGCCGGGGATTTTGATGTTACCTATGAACGCGATGTCTATTTAGTGCGCTATGGCTGGCAGTGGTGGCTGCTTGGGTTCACGATTTTGATTGTCGCCTTGGCGCCCTACTGGGCTAACGCCTATTTCATTTCAACCTTTAATCAGATTGCCTATACTATTATTGCAGTCCAGGGACTGAACATTTTGACTGGCTACACCGGACAAATTTCTTTGGGGCAAGCCGCGTTTATGTTGGTCGGGGGCTACATCGGTGGTCTCCTGATTGAACACCTCGGCTTCTCATTTTTTATTGCCCTGCCGCTGGCTGGTCTGGGGACGGGGGTGTTTGGCCTGATCTTTGGTCTGCCATCGTTGCGGGTAAAAGGTTTTTATCTGGCAATGGCTACCCTTGCCGCTCAATTTATCATCCCTTGGTTGAGTCGCCACACCTTCCCTGAGTATTTGGGTGGTTCTGAGGGCAGTATTCCCGTTTCCGTGCCCCAAATTGGTGGCTTCTTGTTTGATGAGCCACACGAGTTTTTGTATATCTCCTTAGCTGTCCTGATTATCACCACAATTTTTGCTTCAAATATTGGTCGAACCCGTTTGGGACGAGCCTTTGTGGCCATTCGGGACAATGATTTGGCTGCCGAACTTTTGGGGGTTGATCTGTTTGGCTATAAATTACGCGCTTTCTTTTTAGCGGCTGTTTATGCTGGAATTGCTGGTGCGATGCGCACGGGTTTACAACGAGGCGTTGGCACAGACTTTGGTTACCACTTGGACGAGTCAATCCTCTTTTTGGGAATGCTAGTCGTTGGGGGGCTTGGGACAAACTTGGGCGCGTACCTGGGGACAATCAGTATTATTTTGTTGGAAGATGGCGCAAACCTATTTGGTGGCGCGTTGGCCACAATGTTCCCAGATCAGGCCTCTAGCCTGCTGACCTCTTTCCGTCCAATCTTTTTTGGCCTGATATTGATGTTGTTTCTGATCTTTGAACCCCGTGGCATGGCCCACCGCTGGACCTTGATCAAAGCGGCTTGGCGTTTACGTCCGTTTGCACGGTGATTTGGTAAATGGTAATCAGTAATTGGTAATTAAAAAATCTCGCTCTTCAATTTCTAACCTAGATGTGTCAAAGTCAAGACGGTTAGGTATTAAAGAGTCTCAACTTTAGGTCTGATTTACCAATTACTCTTAATAAAAAGTGTTACAATTAAATCATATTTCATGGAGGATATTATGACACAATCAAAGAAGATTTTTACCCTAGCCCTTTTAGTTGCGTTTGTTCTTGGCCTTGCCCCGTCACATTTGATGGCGCAGGGTGTCACCTGCGAAAACGACGTCGTTGTCCAGGCAGATGACTGGCTGTCAAAGCTAGCCGATAAGTTTTATGGTGATCCACTCGCTTTCCCAGCGATTGCCGAAGCCACGTCAACCAAAGCGGCTGAAGATGACAGCTATGCTACTATTGATGATGTTAATATTATCGAACCGGGTTGGAAATTATGTGTGCCCAGTGCTGATGAGGCCCTAGCTATTCTAGATAGCTCAGCCGCTGGGTTGACCGCTGTTGGTCAATGTAACACCAGCCACGTCGGCGAAACGATCGTGATTTACCAACAAGCTGGAATCACAGGGCCTTTGGCCGCGATTACTGGTCCTGGTCTGATTAATGGCACCCAAGACAGCATCGATGCCATCAACGCTGCCGGTGGTGTGTGTGGCGCGCAATTGGACATCGTCTTCACCGATACACAGTATGACCCCGAGCAGGAAGTCGCTACCTACGAGGTCTACCGTGCCGCTGATCCTAAGCCGATTGCCGTTTTGACCTATGGTAGTGCCGCCACCGTCTTGCTCAAAGATCGTGTTTTTGAAGATCAAATCATCAACATTGCTGCCGGTCTCAATGGACCAGCCGCTTACAATCCAGCCAATGGTTACACTGTCTTGACCGCGCCGATTTACTCGGATCAATTTGCTGGATTTATCAAGTGGGCCAGTGACAATTGGGCTGATGTGAAGCCTGCTGATGCAGGGGATGCACCAGTGGTTGGTGTAATTGGCTGGGATAATCCCTTTGGTACAGGCGCGACCACTGATGAGGCCCTCGCTTATGCCGAAAGTATTGGTGTTCAGGTGTTACCACTAGAAGTCATCGCCCTTTCTCCAACAGCTGACCCAACAGGGCAAATCCAAAGTCTGGTGTCACAAGGGGCCAACATTATTTACAACCAATCTTTGGCCTTTACTCCTGCGACCGTTATCGCCACAAGCAAAGCGCTAGCCTTGGACAGTCAAGTTATGTTGGCAGGCGTAAACTGGAGTATGGATAACTCAATGCTTGGTTCGTTGGGGGACAATGCCGATCTATCTGAAGGCTACTACGGGGTCTTCCCTTACCTCTACTGGGATGATACAGAGCAGCCTGCGGTTCGGGCTGCACTGGCCTCTTTCGAAGGTAATGGTTATCCGCCAGCAGACAAAGGGGTAGGCTATCTGTTGAGCTATAGTGCCATTGATGCGCTTCGCCAAGGCATGGAAAAGGCAATCAACGACAACGGGTTTGAAAATCTGAGCGGGGAAACTGTCCTCCAAGCGATGACCGAGATGGGAACGGTTAGTGCGGCTGGGATGTATGATTTGGACTTACGTGATGGCAATCGTGCTCCGTCTCGCACCCAAATCCGCCAAGTTGAATTAGTGGATGGCGTACCGACATTTGTTGCTGTCTCTGATTGGTTTGAATTACCCGATACCCGACCCGCGTCGGAGTAACGTTAGTTGGAATATTTGGGGGTGGATAGCTGAGTTTTGAGATAGCCACACTGCCTGAGAGATGATGTATTGCGTAGTACGTAGTGCGTAGGATGAGCTTGAAATAGCAATCTACGCACTACGCACTATCTTAGGCAACCGAACGCTGAAGCAGAAATAAACTTTGTTACCCTCCAGTATTCTCCTACAACCTAGGATTAACTATGCTCAAGATTAATAATATTGAAGTGGTTTATAGTGATGTGGTGCTGGTGCTGCGTGGTGTCTCGATGGAGGTGGGAGACGGCCAGATTGTCGCAATTTTGGGGGCGAATGGGGCGGGTAAAACCACCACCCTCAAGGCGATTTCAGGTTTACTTCATGCTGAAGAAGGGAAGGTCACTCGTGGTTCAATTGACTTTATGGATGAGCGGATTGATCGGTTGCCTGCCAATCAGATTGTCCAACGAGGGGTATTGCAAGTGCTCGAAGGGCGGCGCCTCTTTAGACACCTGACTGTCGAGGAGAACTTGCTGGTTGGCTCACTCACCCGCCGTGATGTTGGCACTACCGTCGATCAAGATCTTGAGCAGATTTACCATTACTTTCCCCGGCTAAAAGATTTACGCAAACGGACCAGTGGCTACTTGTCTGGCGGAGAGCAACAGATGCTGGTGATTGGCCGCGGTTTAATGGCCCATCCTCGGCTCCTGATGCTAGATGAGCCCTCCATTGGCTTGGCGCCACTGCTTGTTGAAGAGATTTTCGCCGTCATTCGCCAGATCAACAAAGAGTCAGGTATTCCCATCCTGCTTGTTGAGCAAAATGCTCGAATCGCGCTGGATGTAGCGGGTTACGCCTATGTGATGGAAACAGGTCGCGTGGTGCTCGATGGCCCCTCCGAGCAGTTGACTCAGAATGAGGATATCAAGGAGTTTTATCTGGGGCTGACTCAATTAGGTGAACGAAAGAGTTATCGCGATGTGAAGCATTATAAACGGCGCAAGCGCTGGCTGGGGTAGGTTTTTGGAAGGTTGGAAGAGTGGAAGGCTGCTAGTAGATTAACAGACTTAATGCCTTGAATAAAAATAAAATGTTATTCGATTTTGCACAAACCTATATCCACATTCTTGCAAGAAATGGAAAGCTTAGCTCTTGAGAGTCTGAGCTTTTTTGTTGTACAGTAGATATGTTGTTACAAGTACATTGGGGATGGACAAAAAAAGCTTAATTAAGTAAAATGATGTAGAGGGCATGACGTAACAAAAAGGAGATGAATTTATTCTGCGATGAGAATTGAGAGAGCAACTCATGTTGAATGAGAAACGAATGTTGCAAATTATGACAAGCCTCGTCTTGTCGGCTGTGATGCTATTGGGCGGCGGGGTGATGTTAGCAATGCAGGGGATCCTGACACGGGTGACGGCCTCCTCAGATGGAGCAAATAGAGGCAGTTTCGGGCCTAGCCTAAGTGCCGATGGCACGAAAATAGCCTTTTATAGCGATTCTGACTTTTTAGGGCAGGGTATTGCGGATGGTCAAAACGAAATCTGGCTGTATGACACG
>JANQQF010000046.1 GCA_028285035.1 Phycisphaerae bacterium | reverse complement strand
ATTTGTTTGAAAAAGTACTGTTTGGGCGAGTAGAACTCGCCTCTCTTTGCACGTAGGGGGTAGAAACCCCCTGCCTTTGCACAAAATCAAGGTATGAATATTACAAAACAAAAGCAGGTCTTCGTCTTGTAAGGAAGACCTGCTTTTTTCATTTAGGTTTGAAGATTTGTGATTTGATTACTTGACAACAAGTGGTAAGTAAACAAAGTTGTCTGCTGTAATAAAGATAGTGTCGTTGGTCTCTGTTAATTTATCTTGGGTCCGAGCACTTGATGCGCCACGGGCACTTGATGCGCCACGGGCACTTGAGGCCCCTTTCCCCCCACTAGCGCTGCTGCTTGATGTTCCCTCCTCTGGTACGGCCCAAGCCAGGAATTCATCCCATCCTTTCTCTTCACTCATTTCATAAAGCTCAGGATAGTCATCGAAACCTAATGAGGTTTGACTGGCGGGGAAGTAAATGCCAAGACCGTGGGAGTCACCATGCGCCCAGAAGTAGTTGTTAACAAATCCGCTGGCGGATTTTTCAAGAATAACCGCCTTATCAACAGCGTCTTTAACAGCGGCAGCTTCTGTGGGCACAAGGCTTGATACATTGTCGGCGAAATCCCAGATGTCGATATAATCTGCGTGATCCGGATTTGTCGCATCATCACTGTTTGCGTAGGCCTGGGAATTGTTACGAGCCGAACGGACCTGAGTCATTGTGGTCGTACTGGTTAAGGCTCTCCCCAATTGGTCGACTGCATCAACAACCTTGTCCATTTCGGCTAGGTCAACAATGGAAACAACGTGAGGATACCCCTTACCGTCGTTTGCTTTGAAGGCTTCTTCAGAGTAACGGGTTACGATACGCTCACCGACTGTGCCAGGTTCATCAGTAGCCTGTAAATCTCTAAAATATTGTGGATAGGTATCAATTCCCCAACTAATTTGTGGGAAGAACACCATTCGGTCAATCCAGTTTCGCATATCGTGAGCATTTTCGGTGAGGCCCATTAAACAGGCTTCATAGTCAAAAATATCGATTTTTCGTAATGGATTACCGTTAAGCGTACCGCCCTTCAAGGCTGCATACGCTTCATCAGGCGTGAGAATATCGCTGGATGTGACATCCTGACTGACCCCATAAATCCCATCCCCGTGGTCGTCAATGGAGAGGTAGTAATTCTCAGCCGGGAAGCGGTCCATTGACCAATTGATAAAATCTTCAAGGGTGTCAGGATCGCCCATATTTTCTTCGCCGAGATTCCACAGGTTTGTCCCTTCTGTGTAGCTCCCATTGGCTTGAACAATTAAACGGGTGGTCCCTGAGCCAAGAATATCAGATTTTACCGCACTACCATTTGTGCTACTTGGGCCATCATATAAAACGGTAATCGTGGTGTATGCTTCCTTGCCTGCGATAATACCTTCTAAATCCTCAATGTATTTGTGGAGAATACTTTCAAATGAACTGTCTTCACCATTGAGGTAGAGCATAATTGTCCAAGTATCTGGGCTTGGCGTTTGTACGGTGGCGGGCTGAGGTGCAGGTTCACTCGTTGAATTACAGCGAACCCCCATATCATAAAAAGAGTTCCCTGTCCCCTCACCGGAATAATCCTCGACTACGATGTAATAGGTGGCATTGGGGATATTATTTTGAAAGCTGATATAAGAGTCAAACGTAACGTTATCGTCGTCATTCTCAGCAACAAGATTAAAATTCGCGTCAAACACTTCGACAACTGTATCAGCATCTGAGGCGGGAATTTTAGTTTGGGCGTCAATATCAACCACAAAGAAATCGCCATTAGGAACGTTGTCTACTCGATACCAGTCAACATCAAATCCACCCAATGCATCCCCGATATAGGCGTTGATTGTGGTGTTACAAGCAACATTTGTGGCTAAGTCTGGCTCATCGTTATACTCATTACTATCTTGGGCCCCCAATCCGCCAGTTTCCCCACTGGCGTACATTTCAACATCATCCACCCAGACGATAGTTTCACTACCCGCATCACCTGAGTTGTATAACTCAAACATGATGTCAATCGTTTGTCCTTCAATCAGGTCGATTTCCTCTTTAGTCAAGCTAATAAAGGCATCATACCAGAAATTTGGATCATCCTCAGCATAAAACGTGTCAAAACAGCCGAGGTCAACGAGGAAGCCTTCGGAAGGTGGGGTTGGGGCTGATGTTTCAACTAGACTGGCACAAAAATCATCATTAAAAGGTTCTGTTTCGCTGGTTTGGATAGAAAAGCGATAACTAACATCGATACGCTCAACATCAGATGGAATATCAATTTCCTGACGAATAAAATCACCCTGAGATCCATTCATCTTTAGAGATGTATTGTTAGATAAACCCTTGTCTGTGACGATATTGACATCTGTTAGGCTAATATTTTCAGATTTGACCCAAGGGGATAGAACGCTGTCAAAGCCGCCATTTTGAATCAGAACTCCATCAACATCCAGTACAGGCTCTTCCAACGTGTCTGTATCTAAGGTGAGTACAATATTATCAACATAAGCACCAAAAGAAGTTGAGCTGTCACCATCTCCATCGGTCTCAAATATCCAACCAAACCAAACTTGATCGTAATAGGCATAAGTATCAAGGAAGCTGGTATAATTAAACCACCCCCCAGAGTTACCATACCAGTAAGTACATTCATAGTCAGAATTGTCGACAGAAACGCAGAAGAGTATTTTGTCCCCGTCATCTTCCGTATCAACAAGCAAATCAAATGAGATCGCTGGGTTATCAACTGTGCTAAAATCAAAGGGGCCAACGGTCATCCAGGTATCTGCATTACCAGGATAAAATGCCCCTTCTGGAAAGATGCCATCTATCCCAGCCGCCGCTGGCCAAGCTGAGTTGACACCCAAGGCATTGTTATCATCAATGCCCCCCCATAAATACTCAAAGCCATTGTCACTCTGATCAAATGTTTGCCAATTAATCCCGACAATAGCGGTGGGGCCGGTGATAGGATCTTGGGCAGAGAAAGACACATCAAAGTCTTCCGTAAAAGAAATAACAACTGGGAGTTTTAAGCCCACCCCTTCATTACTCGTATTTGAGGGGGGTTGTTTTGATTTCTTTTCTGTAGCGGGATAAAAGCGGGTGACTTGGTCAGCAACCGCGCCTCCTTGCGCGGGGGGACGTAACTGTGACGCTGAATTTTGGGCAAGCGGTGGAGCGATGGAGTGGCTGGTCGTTTCGAAGGTGACATCAGCCCGCTCATCTATGTGAGCGAGCGTTTGCTCTGCGGGAATGACTAACAGGCCTATGGCCAAGAGACTAAGCGTAATACATAACCCCATTACGGTTGTTAATTGCTTCGTACGCGAATTAATCTTCATAAAACCCCTTCCTTACTATATGAATAACTATTAAATTAGATTTTGATTGGGTGAAAAATAGAATTTGATGAATTGGATGCACATACGACTTCTTTTTTGAAAAGTCACAACCAGTATAACGGGTTTTGCGAGTAGATGTGTTAGGAAAATAGAACTAGTGGCGTGTCAAGCTGGTTTTGTCAGTTCCTGTAGATTGCCTCCTCAGCTACAGAATTCACTCTGTCAACATTAGTTCATGATAAATGAGCTTAATCTAGCTGTCCATAATACATTTGGGTACTATATTGAAATGTGATGAAGCCATTTTCTTGATATTCTGTAAATATTTGTTGCAAACGGCTTAATAATTGTGCGTGTTTGGGATGACCTGTTAGGGGTGCATAAGATGAGGAGAGAAGCCGCCCTTTTAATCCATCATAATCAAAGCGTTGACTATTCTCAAAGGTTGCAATCTTAAAATGATCGAAAAATTGAGTCAGTACATCTGTATCAATTTTGTGATGATTGACTTGTCTGTAATCATCGGTGTAGTCATGCAGCATTTGCTCATAAGCTTGTTGGAAAGGGGAGGCCGTTGTGCGACGATTCCAAATCAAGATAACCCAACCCTTCGGCTTCAAAATTCGTCTAAATTCTGTTTGGGTTGGGACTAAATTAAACCAATGAAAGGCTTGCCCAGCCAGGATAAAGTCGACACTGGCTTGTGGTAAGGTGCTCTGTTCGGCGGTAGCGTCGACGCTTTTGAAGTTGGTGTAGGGTTCAAGGAGTTGCTCCGCCGCTTCTCGCATTTCACGATTGGGTTCCACCCCAAAAACAGGATTGCCGTACTTCAAAAATAGCTCACTTAAAATACCCGTGCCTGAGCCGATATCGGCGATAATGGCCTTAGGTGATAATCCAACATTCTCTGCCAAAAACGGAATGATTTCCTCTGGATAATGGGGACGATATTTAATGTAGTTATCTACTCGATCTGAAAATCGTTTTGTTGAGTCAGATTTCATAAAGCATTTCTCCAAAAAGTAACCTTTTTTATGATTTATGCCACTATAATAACAACAGTACTGTTTCACAAGAAGGTCTTATGATTACAAAAAGTGATGCTGATTATGTTGCTGCAGCTCGGTCTGGTGATAAAGCGGCATTTGGGGTACTTATTGAACGCCATCAGCCTATGGTTCGGCGAATCACCTTGAGTATGGTGCGGCAAGAGTGGCTGGCGCAAGAATTAGCTCAGGAGGCCTTGTTGCAGGCTTATCTTTCCTTGGATCGACTGCGGGATGATCGACGTTTCAAAAGCTGGCTATATGGTATCACCCTCAATGTCTGCCGTAGTTATTTGCGGCAACTCAAAATGGATTTTTATTCATTAGAAAGCGTAATGGGTGGAATGCAGGTAGATCACCTCTTGTTTCAGGAGTCGTTGCCTAATCCAGAGACAATTGCCGAGCAACGAGAGCTTCATCGGCTTATCCTAGGAGCCGTTGATAGTTTGTCTCCGAAAAACAAAAGTACAACCCTCTTGTTTTATTATGAGCAACTGTCTCTTCAAGAGATTGCCACGCTGTTTGGTGTTTCGGTTACAGCGATTAAAGGACGTCTCCATAAATCAAGAAGGCAATTGAAAACCAAATTATTACCCATTTATGATGAAATTACGAATGTAGTCACTGGCAAAGAAAGGAAGCCAAATATGATTGAAGTCAAAGTTGCTGATGTGGCTAGGATGGCCCATGTTGACCCCGATGGAGGTGAACATCTACAACAACATAATGTTGTCATTTTGCTGGATGAGGTGGGCAAACAACTATTGCCAATTTGGATTGGGCCATATGAGGGAGACTCTCTTGTCCTGAATTTTGTTGATCACGAAATCGCTCGACCGATGACCTATATGTTTATGGCTAATCTTTTGAAAGGGGCTGGGGTTACGTTAGAATCAGTGCGGATCGAAACGTTGAAAAACAAGACATTCTATGCGTTAGCTGCCATTCGCCTGGGAGAAACTGTGACTAATATCGATGCCCGCCCCAGTGATGCAATCAATTTAGCCCTGATTATGGATTGCCCGATTTATGTAGCTGAGGATATTATGGCTGAATTTGGGTACGATATTTCTCATTTTGATGGCATACCAACTGGGGTAGGCATCCACCATATTGAACAAGCAGCTCAAACAAAACATGAGCAGGCCAAAGAGCGCCAAGCTGAACACGATCAGTTGTCTGAAGCTGAGCAGGCGGAAAAATTCGCGCAAACAAAAGATCAGCTTGTTGCGTTTGTGATGGGACAAGACGGGTAATCAGCCGTTGCTTCGCCTCTGGAATTAGAGTATGATGCCCTGAAAACTTACTCAAGAGGTATCATAATGATCCAAACTAGACCCTTAATCGGCATTCCCTGCCGACACGATATTAGTGCGGAATATCTGAACAGCAAGGTTCAAGTGCAAAATGTATCTTACCTCAAAGCTGTAACTCAGGCCGGTGGTGTGCCGCTCCCAATTCCACTCAATTTAGACGAAGAGGCATTGTGCCAGCTTTATCAATTGACGCAAGGCATCTTATTGCCCGGTGGTGGGGATGTGACGCCAGCCCTGATTGGGGAGGACGTGCAGGCTAGGTTGTCTGATGTACAACCCGATCGGGATGAAGTGGAAATGACGCTGACTCGGTGGGCGGTCAAAGACAATAAACCGCTTTTGGGGATCTGTCGTGGCATTCAAATTATTGCGGCGGCCTTTGGCGGAAAATTGTGTCAGGATTTGCCGACACTCAACCCTGAAGCAACAAAGCACAATTACACATACGTTGATGACACTGGTCCCGGCTGGACCGATATGATCCATACAGTTGAGTTGACTGAGGGGACACGTTTGGCCAAAATTGTAGGATCTCAAACGATTGAGGTGAACAGTTTGCATCATCAGGCCGTGACCGAGGTTGTTGAGCCGTTGGTGGTTACGGGTGTTTCGTCAGACGGGGTGGTTGAAGTGATTGAACATCCTAGCCACGCCTTTTTATGCGGGGTCCAGTGGCATCCAGAAACATTAGTCCCGGAACATAAAGAGGCCCGCCTGATTTTTGAGGCGTTCATTCAGGCGAGTTTGGCTTACAAAGGCGAGTAGATTATTGGGATTAAAATTTAATTCGGTCGTAGCCCCCCTAACCCCCAGAAGGGGAACTCGCCTAAGTAGTTGACTTTTGCTCCCCCCTTTGGGGCTGAGGGGGCTAATTCACGTTTAATCATTCTGTCTACTACCGATTAAACACAACCCAAATGTTCCACATTGGTACATCACCGATATTTGTCATACGATGAGGGGTGGTGGAGTCAAATATGATGGTGTCTCCAGGATGTAACACATAGGTCTCAAACCCAAGCTCAATTTGCAGGATCCCTTCCAAAACCATCCCGAACTCCCGGCCTGTGTGGTGGGACATCTTCTCGCCAGACGTTGCTCCAACGTCATAACACACCTTGAGGAACTCTACCCCCTCTTCGGTTTCGGGCGTAAGGCGGGTCCAGGTAACGCCACCCTGCAATTCAATCGTTGGATGGTCTCCCACTTTGGCGACTGGCCCTTTCGTTTTTGCCCCACCTTGGCGAAAAACAGTGCCCCCCCCAGCATTACTTATATTTTGACCTGTACGTAATTCGCTGGCAGTCAAGGCTACGCCAAGCTGCTCGACAACCTGCTGTTCAAGAGGAGTAGCAACATCATCCTCCTTTTTCTGAGGAAAAAAGTGATCGACAGACATTGATAGAGCCTCAGCGATGCTATGTAAAGAGCGAACAGAGGGATTTGCCTTTCCATTTTCAATTTGGCTTAACAGACTGGCACTCACCTCTGCCTTTGCCGCTAGCTCTCGCAGACTTAAGTTCTGTTGGTTTCTAGCCTCTCGTAATTTTTCTCCAATATCTAACATAAGCAATCGCCTCATAAGCTATTTTATATATAGTTCAATATAATTATACAAAAATTGCCGAAAATACGCAATGTTTAGAAATTTTGGGTGAAATCGTAAGTATTTTATTCAAATGAACCCATAAAAAGCTTGATTCTGGTTTGGTGTTTAATGATGTTTGACAAAAGTTGGGTGACTGTGTTACACTGCGTTCAATTAAGTTCGACGAATATTCTACACTTCACTCACATCCACATAAACTTAGCAACAAAAAATAGTATCGCAAGGTAATTGACAAACCTTATCTTGCAAGCTTATTGAAATATTTGGTATCGGAAATTAATCAACGGAGGATAATGAGACGATGCCCAAAAAGAAAAAAGAAGCCTTTGATTATAGTGCACTTGATCCGGAGCAGTGGCTTCATATGTATCAACAGATGTGCAAAATCCGGCATTTTGAGGAAAACGCCAATGAGTTGTATCTGAAAGCGTTGATGCCTGGCTTGACCCATATGTACACAGGTGAGGAAGCAATTGCTGTCGGCGTCTGTGAAGCATTACGGCAAGATGATTACATCACCAGCACCCACCGCGGTCACGGCCATTGCCTGGCTAAAGGGGCCTCGGTCGATCTGATGTTTGCTGAACTATTGGGCAAAGAGGCCGGCTACTGTCGCGGTAAGGGTGGCTCGATGCACATTGCCGATCAGGAACGAGGCAATCTTGGGGCCAATGCCATCGTTGGTGGTAGCGCGGGTATTGCCACAGGGGCGGCGATGTCAATCAAGATGCGTGGCACCGATCAGGTTGCTGTTTGCTTTTTTGGTGAAGGTGCGTTGGGACAAGGCCTGCTCTATGAAACGATGAATATGGCCCAATTATGGAAGTACCCCGTCATCTATGTCTGTGAAAACAATCTTTATAACGAATACACCCACCACTCTGAAACGACAGCTGGGACAATGACCGGGCGTCCACAGGCCTTTGGCATTCACACCGTCGAGGTCGACGGTCAGGATGTGCGAGAGGTTCACTTTACAATGAAAGAACTGGTCGAACGGGCTCGCACCACCAAAGAACCCGCCTTTATGTTGTGCCACACCTATCGCTTCTATGGTCATCACGTCGGTGATATTGACCGTACCTACTATCGCTCAAAAGAGGAAGAAAATGAGTGGAAGACCAATAAGGACCCGCTCAAGATGTTGTCAGAGTGGATGGTTGGACAGAAGCTAGCTGAGGGCCAACTGTTTGAACAAATTGAAAATGAGGTTCGTCAAGAGGTGGAAACAGCCGTTCAATTTGCGATTGATGCCCCCTATCCAAGTGTAGAGGAGGTCGATCATCATGTCTTCGTCTAATGGTACTGAACGAATTTTGACCTTTGGCGCGGCTATCAACGAGGCTCTTGCCGAAGAATTGCGCCGAGATCAGCGAGTGTTTGTGATTGGTGAGGATGTGGGCGAAGCTGGCACGGCCTTCAAAGTACTTAAAGGGTTAATTGAGGAATTCGGCCCTGATCGTGTTATCGACTCGCCGATTTCTGAGCCGGGGATTACAGGCTTGGGCGTGGGCGCGGCGATGACCGGAATGCGTCCCGTCGTCGATATTATGTTTGGTGATTTTAGCACGCTGATTATGGATCAGATGGTCAATCAGGCCGCCAAGACCCACTATATGTCCGGTGGTAAGCTCAATGTGCCTATGGTACTTCGCACTACGATGGGCGCGGGCCGTCGTTCAGCTGCCCAGCACTCGCAGTCGCTGCATGTGTGGTTTAGCCACATCCCTGGTCTGAAAGTGGCTATTCCCTCAACCCCATATGATGCTAAAGGTCTGATGAAATCAGCCATTCGGGATGAAAATCCGGTGGTGATTTTTGAGGACAAGATGATGTATCAGGTAAAGGGGCCTGTCCCGGCAGCGGACTACACAGTTCCATTTGGGGTGGCCGATATTAAACGGGAAGGGACCGATATCACCCTCGTCGCCACCAGTAGTATGGTACACGTGGCTTTGGATGCAGCGGAGAAGTTGAGCGAAATCGGCATCAGTGCCGAGGTCATTGACCCACGCACCACCGTGCCCCTAGATCGAGCAACTATCATCGAGTCGGCTAAAAAGACCAGCCGAGCCATCGTGATTGACGAGGGACACGAAGCCTATGGGGTCACCGCCGAAATCGCCTCGGTCATCGCCGATGGGGCGTTTTACTACCTCGATGCTCCGGTGAAACGAATGGGCGCAATGGATGTGCCGATTCCCTTCTCACCTGTTTTAGAGGATTTAACCATTCCCACCGCCGATGGCGTGACAGAAATGGCAAAAATGTTGTGTGGAAAACAGTAGTCGGTAATTAGTAAATTCTGGTTCTGGTTTATTTTGGACAATTACCATTTACCAATTACTAATTACTCCAACTCAAAGTATGGAAGCTATTTGATTTCCATATTCTAGTGTTACGTACGCTTTACAAAGATTCTTATTCACGATTGACAATTCACAATTAACAAAGGGGTTATTCCAATGGCATTACGAACAAACGGCCTGATGGGGGTCGATTGGGAAGAACGAGTCAACTTCGAGCGATTGCGCACCGAACGTTTGGCTCGGATTAAAAAGTTGTTGGCTGAGTCTGAGATGGGGGCCTTGCTCTGCTTTGATATGGTAAATGTCCGCTATATCACCGCGACCCATATTGGGACTTGGGCAATGGACAAAGTAGCCCGGTTCTGTTTATTGCCCCAAGGCGATGAGCCAATCAACTGGGATTTTGGCTCGGCGGCAAAACACCACGATTTGTACTGCCCCTGGCTGGAAGGGCGTTCCAAGGCATTGGTCTCGACCTTGCGCGGGGCAATGGCCCCTTCAGCGGAACGACCCGAAAAGGTCGCTCGGGCCATTAAGGAGGAGTTGGAAAAGCGCGGCTTGCAAAATGAGCCAGTCGGCATTGATGTGGTTGAGCCACCGGTTCTGTTCGCCCTACAAAAGGAAGGGATCACTGTTATTGATGGCCAGCAGTTGATGCAAGATGCCCGGGTGATTAAGACGCAGGATGAGATCACCTTGCTGAATACCGCCGCGATGATGGTTGATGCGGCTTATGAAGAGTTGTATCGCGTAATGCGACCGGGTGTTCGCGAAAGCGATTGTGTCGCTATTGCCAGCAAGTTGCTTTATGAGATGGGTTCTGAGCACGTGGAAGGGGTCAACGCCATTTCCGGTGAGCGCTGTAGTCCTCACCCCCACGTCTTTAGTGATCGTTTCCTCCGCCCCGGTGATCCGGCCTATTTTGATATTTTGCACAGCTATATGGGCTATCGCACCTGCTACTACCGCACCTTTGCCATCGGTAGCGCCTCTCAAGCCCAAATTGATGCCTATAAACGGTGCCGCTACTATCTCGATGTGGCCATTGATGCCATCAAGCCCGGCGTAACTACGGCTGATGTTGTCAAGTTATGGCCCGAGGCCAAAGAGTTTGGCTTCCCCGACGAAGAGGCCGCCTTTGCCTTGCAGTATGGTCACGGTATCGGTTTGGCGATCTGGGAGAAACCGGTCTTTAGTCGTTTGGTGTCGTTGGACAATCCCGAAGTGATTGAAGAAGGAATGGTCTTTGCCCTCGAAACCTTCTGGCCCGCCTCTGATGGTTGGTCTGCAGCTCGTATTGAAGAAGAGTTGGTAGTTACCAAAGACGGCTGTGAGGTGATCAGCCGCTTCCCGGCGGAGGAGTTGATGGTGGCCGGAATTAAATATTACGCTGCGACTGGGCCGCTCAGCAACACCCGCGAAACGGAGTCACACAAAAATATTGTGTACGGCTCCGGCGATGCCCCGTGGGAAGATGCAAGAATCCGATAGATAAGGTAAGTAGTTAGTGGCTAGTGGCTAGTGGTTAGTTTATCAATGCTAACCACTAGCCACCAAGCACTATCCACTGATTACAGGAGAAACATTTTGGCAAAAGATGTCTTTATGCCAGCGCTGGGGATGGCCCAGGAGACTGGTTTACTCTTACAATGGTTGAAGAATGAAGGGGACGAGGTTCAGCAGGGCGAGCCGATTATGGAGGTCGAGACCGATAAGGCTACGGTCGAAATCGAGGCCCCCGCTTCCGGTATCTTGGCCAATGTGACCGCCCAAGCTGGCGATGAGATTCCCGTTGGGCAGGTGATTGCTTTGATTTTGGCTCCTGGTGAAGAGGCACCCGCAACTGCCGCGCCCACTCCTGCGGCAGCCCCACCACCGACACCCCCCCCAGCCGAACCTGAACCCGCCGCTGATGATCGGTCTGAGGTGCTTGCTAGTCCCTTGGCCGCCCGAATGGCGGCTGAGCACAATGTCGATTTACGCCAGATCAAAGCCTCTGGGCCGCGTATTCAAAAGGAAGATGTCCTGGCCTTTCTTAAGGGAGATCAGCCTGTTGGTCCAGCTGTGGCGACAAGTAACGGACGAGTTTTGGCCTCGCCCAAAGCGCGCCGACTGGCCAAAGAAAACGCGTTGGAACTGGCTGCCATTTCTGGCAGTGGCCCAGACGGGGCAGTTTTGGCCGCTGATGTGATGGCCGCTGTGGAAGCGCGGGCCAAAGCGCCAGTTCCTGTTGCCGCTCCAACCGCTACCCCAGCCGATGGCGAGGCTTTGCCTGTCAGCCGAATGTGGCAGGTGATGGCCCAGCGCTTAACCGAAAGCTGGAACAGTGTGCCCCACTTTTACCTCGCCCGTGATGCCAACGCCACCCAATTGCTGGCCTGGTGGGAGGGAATCAAAGCCCGAGGTGTGGAGAAATCAACCCTGACCGACCTGCTGACCAAGCTAGTCGCTGCAGCCTTGCGTCAACATCCACGGATGAATGCCAAATGGGAAAATGACACAATTGTGCTCAACCCCGATGTCAACGTTGGTCTGGCCGTGGCCGTGGAAGATGGTCTGCTCGTCCCTGTCATTCATCAAGCTGATCAAAAAGGAATCGCCGCGCTGGCCGAGCGTCGCCGCGAAATCGTGGGCCGCGCCCGTGACGGGAAGTTGAATCTTGACGATTTGCAAGGTGGTACGTTCACCATCAGCAATCTGGGGATGTTTGGCATCGATGCCTTCAACGCCATCGTTAATCCTCCCCAAGCCGGTATTCTCGCCGTCGGCACCATCGCCGACCGCGTCGTGCCCCTCAACGGCCAACCTGCCGTCCAGCCAATGATGACCCTCACCCTCTCCGCCGATCACCGCGTCGTCGATGGCGCTCGCGCTGCCCAGTTCTTGCAGACGCTGGTTCGCTATATTGAGGACCCGCTGGCTGCGTTGGATTGAGTTTTTTGATGTAGGATATGGGGCGTAGGGTACAATGACTTGTGCTTTGCGCCCTTTTTGGTTTTCTTGATTGTTTGGTGTCTTCTATATTCCCCTGTTATATCGAAGTAAAACGAGCATTTGTTCTGGTTGAATGAGTGCTCGTTTTTGTGTGATAAACTAAACTTAGCATCTAGTGCAATAACAACTGTACGGATTCGAGACCCTCCCGGCCCATCTGAATGAGGGCAAACTCTCCCCAAAACTTTCCCCGGTTAGAGGGACACTCCCCGCGGTTGGGCTTTTTTTGTTAAGAGCCAAAGGTAGTTTATAATAGTGCAAACTTTTAACAAAAGAATGAGAAAAACCAAGCGATGGAGCAAGAAACCAATCAAGTTATGGAATAGACAACGGGGGAGGAAGGAACGCCTCTGAATGAAGAACAGATGATGGCCCGCCGGACGCTGCTGAAGATACTGGCAGCGAGCGGGGGAGCGGTCGCTGCCAAGGGAATGATACCGGAGCAATGGGGGAGGCCGTTGATAGAGGTGGGATATTTACCGGCCCACGCTCAGACCTCCCCAGTGACCAACAGTGCGCCGAGCTTTACTACCAACCCGCCCACCGGGGTGAGTAGTGGGGGGGCGTACAGCTACAGCATCGCGACCGATGATGCCAATGCAGGGGATACGTGGAGCATCACGGCCACGACGCCCCTACCGAGTTGGCTGAGCTTGACGGACAATGGGGATGGCACGGGGACCTTAAGTGGAACGCCAGGGAGTGGGGATGTGGGCAGTCATTCAGTGACGTTGCAGATGGAGGACAGCGGGGGATTGACCGACACCCAAAGTTTTACCATCGTGGTGTCGTTGACCAACAGTGCGCCGAGCTTTACCACTTCAGGGGGAACAGTAGCTACGTGCGGTAGTGCGTACATTTACAACATCGCGACTGATGATCCCGATGCAGGGGACACCCGAACCATCACGGCCACGACGCCCCTACCGAGTTGGTTGAGCTTGACGGACAATGGGGATGGGACGGGGACCTTAAGTGGAACGCCAGGGAGTGGGGATGTGGGCAATCATTCAGTGACGTTGCAGGTGCAGGATGCAGGCGGCTTGACTGATACCCAAAGTTTTACCATCGCGGTATCTGCGGTCAATAAAGTCTTGGCTTATGTGGCGAACCTTACCAGCAGCAATGTCTCGGTGATCGATACGGCCACGGATACTGTCATCACCACCGTCAGTGTGGGGAGTTTTCCTCAAGGCGTGGCAGTGACGCCCGATGGCAGCAAGGTCTATGTGGCGAACAGTAACAGCGACGATGTCTCGGTGATCGATACGGCCACGAATACCGTCAGCCCCACCACCATAAGTGTGGGGACTGGTCCTCAAGGCGTGGCAGTGACGCCCGATGGCAGCAAGGTCTATGTGGCGAACCTTACCAGCAGCAATGTCTCGGTGATCGATACGGCCACGGATACTGTCATCACCACCGTCGGTGTGGGGACTCGTCCTCGAGGCGTGGCAGTGACGCCCGATGGCAGCAAGGTCTATGTGGCGAACTTTCTTAGCAACAATGTCTCGGTGATCGATACGGCCACGGATACTGTCAGTACCACCGTCAATGTGGGGCCTGATCCTCTAGGCGTGGCAGTGACTGGCAGCAAGGTCTATGTGGCGAACCTTACCAGCAGCAATGTCTCGGTGATCGATACGGCCACGGATACTGTCATCGTCACCGTCAACTTGGGCCTGCTGGGGACTGGTCCTCAAGGCGTGGCAGTGACGCCCGATGGCAGCAAGGTCTATGTGACGATTTTTGGTGGCAGGGTCTCGGTGATCGATACGGCCACGGATACTGTCAGCCCCACCACCATAAGTGTGGGGACTGGTCCTATAGGCGTGGCGGTGACGCCTGATGGCAGCAAAGTCTATGTGGCGAACAGTAACAGCAACGATGTCTCGGTGATCGATACGGCCATGGATACTGTTAGCCCCACCACCATCAGTGTGGGGGGGGGCCCTATCAGTTTGGGCAACTTTATCGGGACCGTGCCTTCTTGTTAGGGCCTAACTGACGTTAGGGGACTGGTTTTAAGTTCAACTTCAAGGAGATTATGGCCCAACCATTGATTGATGGTTGGGCTTTTTTCATACCTTCACATTGATGGTGATGACCTCGGATATTGGAGCAGCGGTGACGCTCTCTGACTTTCGCCGCGTGACCGGAATACACACACAATTACAACCACTTCCACCACTACTGCCCCGGTGCTTGGCTCGGTGACCGTGTCCCCGTCCGGTCCCACCTCATCAACCGTAAGCGGCAAAGGTTGCCCTTGCTGAAACCATCCGGTATCTAAAGGCTGAACGCCTATTTCAGTATCCCAAGGCCAAGTCAGATCAAGCGCAATCGCCGCGCCAACGACAGGCGATGTTCCTGGTACATTCCTCTCTGTGGTGTTTAGCTCGGTGTCAGCCTCAAAGCCGTTGGCCTCAAATGCAGCACTAGCGGCAATCGCTTCAGCCAGGGAGTTCTGATTGCTGGTTCCGTTCCAATCGGTGACCAGTGCCCAGTGATTATTGTGATATCACATTTTATTACGCATAATATATGTTGATTAGTATTAGGTCAGGTGGTACATTATGCAAGCCGTTGAATTCCAGGTAAAAATTAAAAATGGGATGATCGAAATCTCCTCGCGGTACAAAGATAAACTCAAAGACAGGGTGCGGGTCATTACTTTAAGTGATGAAAAAGAGATGATACCCACGACGTTGAGATCTGGCCACCCCAATACGGTCGCTTGATAGGTGCCTTTTTGTCGATCTCTACTCTAAATGGTCATTAACGTTGATACGTTGACAATTGACATACCCCCCTCCCCCTCCGCCTATTCAGGGCGGGGAGTAAAGGATAACAAAAATGTGGATTAGAGGTCCGTAAACCAAGCCAGATTGGTCCAGTCTATAGCGTGACTTTGGTTGACCGTTGCTCACAAAAAAGACAGGTTTGCCTCAGAACTCATTTTTTTGAGACTGGACCAATCTTTTTTACAATTTATGACAACTTAAGCCGGTGCAAATAGAAATCAGTTTATGACTTTGTTTAAAGCTTCGCTTTAATTTAAATAAAAACTGATATTGGGGAGGTATTTTAAAGAGAATCCAAGGGATTTTTTTAAAGAACGGAGCGGGGGAAGGGGAGGGGGACCCTGTCAACGGTCAATGTTGTCAACGTTTAAAGCCTTATAGGACTCACACAAAACGTTGATTGAGCCTGTCGAAATCAACATCTTGAGGGCCAAATTGTTCGGTTTCGGCAAGCTCAACCGACATTTTTTGCACATTCTGCGTAAGTCCTGCCTTAATGTCATTTGATGGGTAAGGAGGGGGGACCCCGTCTACGGTCTACGTGTCTACGTTAAAGTAATTTAGCCTGGGAAGGGGGGCCCTTCGATGTTGATGTTACTGAGGCCTTTTGATTGAGATCATTTCTCTATGTGGTAGCCTTAAGCAGGAGTAATTGTTTAAAGAAGACGCATATTTTGAGCTTGTTAGGGAGAGCCGTAAACTAAAAGGTGATAAATCAAACGAGCTAGCAATAACAGTTCAAGTAAAGGTGACGATTTGGAATGATTGAGACTTTGGATAAAGGTAGATGGAGCCATCTGAAACGTAAAGCCAATCTACCAGGCCAACTCTGGTCAGAGTTGGATCAGATTGGATATCTGATCCAACTCCCAAAAAAGGGTATCTTGGTCAACGAGGGCGAGGTTTTTAATCAGGAAGTCTTTATTGCTGAAGGCGTAATGAGAGCCTACACGCTTGATGAGCAGGGGACTGAACGAACGACCGCATTTTATCAAGTTGGCGATTTTATGAGCACGAGTACTTTACGGAGTCAGGCGGGGCGCTCGATTTCCATCTATCAAGCTATCGTTGATACGGTCGTTATCACAATGGATACAGATCACTTTAGACGTTTGTTGGATCAACATCCTGAATTGATGGCCTTAGCCAAGCTGGTGAAAGAACAAGAGATTGACCGCTTAAAGCGGCGTGATGATACGTTGTTGCAACAAACAAGTGTTGATAAGGTTTTGAAATTCAGAGATCATTATCCTAACCTTGAACAGCACATTCCCCACTATTATATTGCCTCTTATTTGGGTATCACCCCAGTTTCCTTGAGTCGGGTCAGAAAAAAGTTAGATGTGGATTGATCATCATTCAAATTTGGGCTAAATCCGGCTCGGACCTGTCATTTCGAGGCATTTTTTTGCCGAGAAATCCGCCCAGATATCCATTTGTAATCGACTGTTCCGGAGGATTTCTCCACCTATGGTCTTCTAAGAAACAAGCTGTTTCTTTCATTATGAACTGGGCCAAATACCCAGTGGGGCAGCTCCTAAGAAACTAGCTGGTTTGTGTCATACCCGAATGAAGTTGTCGGGTATCCACTATTGGAGGCAACGAACGGTGGATTCCCGCCAAAAACGTGCGGGAATGACATGATCCCAGACAGTTGCTTTCTTTTTGTAGAAACCCAGCGGTCGGGCTTCTCAGTCACTCGAAATGACATGAGAAATGTGTTTAGTAAAAGCAGATATTGTAACAACCCTAACCCATTAACATTTTATAATGAAAGTTTGAAATGAGTGTGGTATGTTGGATCAGTCTATTTCAAACGGTTGATGGGAGATGAAGATGAAACAACCTAACTTTAAATTGGGGTGGTTTGTGCCCCATCAAGTTGCGGCGCTGACCCACTATGAAGCCGAGGTGACCCAGGCTGATTTTATAGGGATTGTTCAAACGGGGCAACAGCTTTTAACTAACGCTGACAATGAATTTCATATAATCATCGATAATCGATTTGTGGCGATGACATCGCCAGTGAGCCTAACTCAAATGAAACAGGCTGTACCGTACATGAGTCATCCCTTGTTGCGTTGGGTGGTTGTGGTCAAACCCCAAAACCTAAGCCTAAATACCTCCGCCTTACCAATTGAAAAAGATGGTCAAACTTGTCTTAAAAATGTCGCCAGTTTACCTGAGGCACTTGAATTGTTAAGAGAGAATGTACTGGGTATCCAGTGGAAACAAGCGGATACTCAGTTTTTTCCGAACATAGCGTTTGAAATAGGAGCAGCTAAATCTACTGATTAACCCACAGCAACCCTCGAAACTCGCTGCTGATAAACTAACCAGCCAATCGGAAACAAAATCCAAAACCCAGAGATAGGCATTAGAATCACGTTGGGAATCGCTATGGCCCACAGGAACCAAGCCAGCCAATTGGGTAAACCGTCGATTTGTGTTTGCATCCAGCGAATGAGGCTGCCGATCAAAAAGAGTAGGACTCCGAACAACAAAAACCAGACGATGGCCATTCGATCGAAATGGGGATCGACGCTGTTGAAGAACCCGTTTTGGGCGATGGCTAAGAGGGGCTGGTAGCCCGCGATTAGGCCGACAATCGTGTGTAAAATCGCGGTGGCAATGATGATTTCGCCGACATATTTTTTCATAATAATGCTCCTTTGGTATTACAGGCTTCTAGCCTGTTGGTTCGTAGGCAAGAATGCCTACGGTACATTTTAATTTCTGTTGTCAAGGTGTTTCTGTCTTCCTCTCAATTGCTAGGTCACTTAACAGATATATATTCCAATTAAACCTTCGACTCAACAAACTTCTTGAGCGAGATCATCGTCTTAGGCAGGCCCTCTCGGACTTGCGGCTCGACGAAGCGTACAAAAAAGAATTTTAGCGGTCCCGAAAACGTGACGCGATGAACCACTTGGGTGCCATTCTTTTTTTCCATCAATTCGTGGTCGAACACCATTCGAAACAATGGCAGCCGACTCTCCACGGTGAATTCCTTATTGGGCACCATTTTTGTCATCTCTATTGGTACGCTAGAGCCTTTGGCCGGCACTAATCTGCCCTTACTCCCCACCTCGAACGGACCACTCAAAAAGGACTCTTTTGTATCTGGATCCCAGGCATTCCATTGCTCAACATCCCGATAAATATCGAAAATCGTTTCTTTGGATGCGTTGATAATGATTTGTTCTTCGATAATCATACTGTTTCCCTAAACATTGTTACATGATTTTTCTCGCCGAATTTGGTAACTCATAAAAAAGTGAAAGTGCTAGCTAGGGTAGTGAGACTCCAGCCTGCCCCATCTGTTCTACAACAATATGGTGAAAGGGTCGGATGACATTGAAGTAGACGGGGCCAGTCCAGCGATGATAATGGACGACCGTGATGACGTAAAATCGGTTAAGTTGTTCATTTATCGGCTCACGGACAACGATGAGATGAGCCGTGAGATGTGACTCGGTGGCTCCAGCGATATAAAAATGATCTTCTTCAGCCGCCTTGACCTCGAAAAAGGCAGCCTGATCGCCCGGAGTCATTGCAATCTCTTCGGGTTTGATTCGGTCCATTTGAGGAATTCCGTCCTGCTTCATTCCCAGTAACCGAACGAATCCGCCGCGAACATGATATAAAAATTTGATCCAGCCAGGGTTGTAGGACAGCATACTCGCTAGAAATTGGCGTAGTCTGACCTCGCCCTCAAATTGCTTGACATCAACGTGATTGGCATCACTGATGAGGTCAGCCACCGCGGGAATGTCTCGCCATGTCTGATGCGATGTAATCATTTCAATTGCACTCATAGTCCAAATGCCTCCAAGTAAGCTTCAAATATATTCGCTAAATTTTCTCGCGAGAAGGGGGGAAGCAGATGCTCGCCGCCAATGAGAATGGCATACATCATCTGCCCGCGTATGCTTGCGGTCGCTTCATCTTGGGTTAATGGCCGCCACAGCTGGGTCACGTAATCCAAGCGTTGTTGATCGACCCGCTCAAATACGGCTCGAACCGCCTCATTCTGATGTGCCCAAGCCCGCAGGCTAACCTCAAGTTCTGGGGGGTAGCCGACAGAGATGGCGATTAATTTACGGATTTTGGCCTCTGGGGTGTTCTCTTCTTCAACCGTGTCAATGATTTCAAGCGTCCCCTCTTGCTCAAAAAAGATTAGGTAGGCTGCGATAAAATCGGTGATGCCTTTGAAGTGATGATAAAAAGACCCTTTTGTCACGCCGATCTCTTGACAGAGAGCATCGATCGTTATTTTTTGTGCCCCCTCGCGGATTAGAATGTTGTTGCAGGCCCAAAACCAATCTTGTTTTGATTTTCGTTCCATAATTTTCCGTACCTTTTAGTATGGTTGAGAGTGATTGTACCATACCGTATGGTATTGTCAAGTGCGAAAATAAATTGAATGCTCTCAAGTTTGGAGTCATATGTTAATGTAGGGAGAGTAATATTGCCTGCTGAGGAGAAGTCAGGAGTTGTTCATTAGCCTTCAAGAGGATAGAAATTTCAGAGTAATGAGTAGTGAGGCAGAGTCTGTTGCAACAAAATGACAACAACGAATGGATAAAAGAAGCGAATGATAAGCTGTGTTTATTAGAGGTGTTCCCGAGGGGAGATTGGAGACTGGAGCCAAAAATCTTTAATCCCCAATCTCCAATCTCTTAAGTTAAGCGCTTCTGGGCATAACCTGAATAGTTACTAATTCACACTAATTCTTCATAACCACTGGTAAATAAAGCTCAAAAGGCCCATTTTCCAAATTAAACACCACCGACCCATTGACCAAACTGGTAGTGGCGGTCACCAGATAACTGCCTTCGATGGCGTTGGCAGTGACGGCGACGCTGGCGACCCCGCTACTATCGGTGGTACCGCTCAGGCTGGTGGTACTGAGGCTGGCTCCACTACTGGGAGCGGCGAGGTCGATGACATAACCTGCCCCAGCCGTGAGGTTGGTATCGGTTCCTACATACGTTACCTGTAATGGCTCGGCAAACGCAGTTTGAGTGATGGTGCGCTGATGATTACCGCCACTGATCATTAGATAAAAGCCTTGTGACTCAAAAGCTCCAATGTCGCAGGTCCCCACTCGGCTTTGCCCACGCTGATCGGTGGTGGTACAGGTGGCGGTATCTCCTGCATTGATGGCAGGACTACCAGGTAGGAGGGCCAAGGTCTGAGTATCACCGCCATAATTGCCTAATGGGCTTAGCAACGAATCTCCCATAAGGGTGGCGCTACAGGAGCCATCCTCAACTAAATTGTTAACGTTGCTGTTGATAGTTCCTCCGTCATTTACACAATCGCCCCCAGACCCACTATTGGCAATGATCGTATTTTGATAGGTCAGTACCCCGGAGTTGTAAAGCCCGCCGCCAGAGATGACGGCTGAGTTGGCCGAGAGGGTTACATTTTGTATCGTGGCTCCTTCGCTAGAGGTGTTAGCAATACCTCCCCCATTTTGCTTTGAGTTGTTGCTAATAATGGTGGTGTTGCTAATCATCAAATGATCACCGTTGTGATAAATCGCCCCACCATTACCGGTCGCACTATTGCTGATAAAAGTAGTGGTGGCAATCGTTAGGTTATCGCCCGAGTTATGGATGGCCCCGCCATTATTTGTTTCAGCATCATCAGCGGCATAATTGTCTTCAAAATGACTTTGGCTGATATGAAGCGTTCCGCCACTATAAATTGCGCCGCCATCATTTGAGCCGGAGTAGTTACCCTCAAACATGCTACTAATGACGGTGGCTGGCCCTCGCAAATACAAGGCTCCTCCTTGGTTCGTCCCGGACCAGTTGTTGCGGAAGATGCTATGGGTGATAGTGGTGGGAAGACTGGTGTTAAGATTATAAATTGCACCGCCCTGATTTGATCCAGAGTAGTTGCCCTCAAATGTTGAACTAATAATGGTGGCTGGCCCCCTCAAATATAAGGCCCCCCCTTGGTTAGACCCAGACCAGTTGTTGCGGAAGACACTGTTGGTGATGGTGATAGATTGACTGGAGCTATCGGCGTACAGGACTCCGCCCTGATTTGAGCCGGAGTAGTTGTCCTCAAACATGCTATCATAAATTGCGATAAGACCGTCATTGTAAATGGCTCCCCCTTGATTAGACCCCGAATAGTTGTTTATAAACCGGCTATTGTAGATCATCAAGCTATTGGTTTCGTCATCTGTATAGATGGCTCCACCTTGGTTTGTTGGTGAGACATTTTCACGAACGATGCTGTTGGTAATAACGGCCGTAGCTGTACCTTCTAACCCGATGGCCCCCCCTTTGTTATTGGCTCCAATCACAGTATTGCTGTAGATGGTGCTGTTGGCAATGATGATGGTATTGCCCGACTCTAGAAAAGCTGCGCCCCCAAAATTACGCCAAGAAGCACTCTGGGTTCCGCCACTCTGGCCGCCGTCGCCACCTGTGAGATACAAGCCATCAAATGTGACATCCACCGTGCCGGTGATGTAGCTCACTCGCCCCCCACGTAGGGCGTCGAGAGTGGTGGTGTGGGTGTCTGGGGCAGATGTAGCCAGCCAATTTGTATGGGTGTAGCCCCCCTGGATAGTGAGCGATTGGCTGATAAATACGGTCTGAGTGAGTCCTCCAGTCATCTGTACCCCGGCACAACTCCCAGCCACTTTGATGGTATCTCCTGAACTGGCTGCAAGCACAGCCAGTTGTAAGGCGGTAGCATCTACACTGTCAAAATCGGTGCTGTTATCGCCTGTCGTTTCAACAAAACAGGGGCCCTGCGCCTGAGCAGGCAAGGTCGCCCAAACGCTGCTGATACTGATGGCTATCAGTAAGGCTAGACTGAATTTGTATGTTAATGGAAGTAAGGTGTTGAGTTGCTTCATGAGGTTACGCTTTCCTTTGTAAAATAAAAGATACAGGCTTACAGATTTAGGTTGTCACAGAATACTGTATACCAAGTCTGAATTTTTTACCACCAACTGTAAATAGGCGAGAGTTTTTATTGTGACCATTATGTTTATTAAACGTGTTGCGCAATAAGGTTTAGAGATCAGATGTTCCGGTTTTACAGCGAATTTGAGGATTTACCAAAGATTTTCATTCGATTCATCCCTCAATTTGCTGTTAAATCAGGGT
>JANQQF010000045.1 GCA_028285035.1 Phycisphaerae bacterium | reverse complement strand
ATTTGTTTGAAAAAGTACTGTTTGGGCGAGTAGAACTCGCCTCTCTTTGCACGTAGGGGGTAGAAACCCCCTGCCTTTGCACAAAATCAAGGTATGAATGAAGAGAATCAAATCATAATGCAAACCGACCAGACTCTCCGCCGTTTTCGCGAGTATGTCGCAGCGGGGTTAGGGGCCATCATCGTTATTGGGATGGTTATTATGTTGGTTATTGCCTTTGGGGCAACGGACGACGCCGAAGAATTTAATCGGATCAAGGACCTGTTACTCGTCGTTAATCCATTGGTGGGCGTCGTTGTTGGCTATTACTTTAACAAAGTCAGCACTGAAGCCAGAGCAGAAAATGCGGAGGCAACCGCCAAAAATGCCGTTTCCACTGCTGAGGCGGCAAACAAGGCTCGAGAGCAGGCGCAACAAGAAACCACCCAAATGCGGACAGATCGAGATGAGGCTCAGAAGGCTACTGAAGATGTGCGGTCGGCGCTAGTTGATGTCACAACTACCGCTGAATTGATGCTTGAGGAAACGGAAGCGCCAATGACTCGTGGGCTGGAGGATATGCCAATGACCCGAGGATTGGAGCAACCAGAGACAACAAACTCAGATGCGCTTCGGGCCAGTCTGGATCGGGCAAAACAGTATTTAAAGTAGTTGGCCCTATCTCAAATGAGCCAAAAGATCATCGTTTGTCGGTGAGTCGGCCAACAATTTGAGCGCGTACTCCATGCCTTCACGGGGTGATCGTGACAATAAGTCTCGGCGCAGCTTGATTAGCTTTTCTTGATCATCAGGATTATGGAGTAACTCTTCTTTACGGGTGCTGCTGGCTGAGAGGTTTAGCGCAGGGAAAATATAAGCCTCGGCCAAGGAGCGATCAAGGACAATCTCACTGTTTCCGGTTCCCTTAAATTCTTCAAAAATAAAATCATCCATTCGCGAACCCGTATCAACCAAAACCGTCGCCAAAATCGTCACCGAGCCACCATTTTCAATATTTCTAGCCAACCCAAAGAAACGACGCGGGATTTGTAACGCCTCGGCATCTACCCCACCTGACATTGTGCGGCTTCGTCCGCCACGCTCGCCCTTCAGATTAAAGGCCCGCACCAACCGTGTGAGACTATCCATCAACACGACCACATCTCGGCCACATTCAAGTTCAGTCCGAATATGATTGAGCATTAGTTCTGACAGTTCCGTATGCTCGCGAATGGGTTGATCGCTAGAGCTGGCAAACACCTCAGCCCCAGGAATCGAACGACGAATGTGGGTGACTTCTTCTGGCCGTTCATCAATGAGGAGCATAATCAGCCGGGTATCTGGTTCAACAGTGCGAATCGACTTCGCGATTTGGGTCAACAATATCGTTTTGCCCGCTTTCGGCGGAGCCACAATCAACCCTCGCGTCCCCTTACCAATGGGAGCAATCAAATCAATCAGCCGCATTGATGTCTCTCCCGTTTTGGCAAGATTGAACCGCTCCTGAGGATCAATCGCTACCAACCGCCGAAACAGTATACGCTGCTGAAATTTTTCAGGTGTCATCCCCCCAATCTGCTCGATTTCCGTCAGCATCGGACCTTTCTGGCCTTGCTTGACTAAACCTGATACCATTGCCCCCGCAGGTAAACGATGAGAGCGAATTAGCTTGGTTGGCACAAAAATATCATCCTGGGGATGAGCGGGATCATGTAAAAATCCTGCGCCACTCTTAATCAACTTTAAAATACCACAATATGTATCTGACATAATAACGTCCTAAATTCTTGGTAAGTACAAAATGATAAACTTGACCATCGTAGAAAGTAGTGCAAAATCTTTAAGTGCAATGTTTAACTTGACGCTTACTAAGGAAACAAATGTCTGCAAATACGCCACCAAAAATAAATCCCATTATTCAAAAATTATCATCACTATTTTTGAAGCTGTCAGGCTGGCGCGTCGAGGGCGTCCCCCCGCAACGGTCTAAAGTAGTTATGATTGCCGCCCCTCATACCTCAAATTGGGATTTTATTTTTATGCTGACCTGTTTAGGGCATTTGGGGCTAAAGGTAAGTTGGATGGGCAAAGACACCCTGTTCAAATGGCCTTATGGTTGGTTTATGAGAATGGTCGGTGGTTTGCCTATTGACCGAAGTCAACGTCATCAGGTTGTTGATCAAATCGCCCAAGTGTTTGATGACCATGACCAACTGCTTATTGGAATTTTACCGGAAGGCACACGAAAAAAACGAGATCATTGGAAAACTGGCTTTTATTACATTGCCCAAAAAGCCAATGTCCCCATTCTTATCTGCCCCGTTGATTACGCCAAAAAAACGGGTTCTATCGGCCCTCTGATTGAACCTGACACAGCATTAGATGAGGTGATGGAGATTGCCCGCCAGACCTTAGACGGTGTTCAAGGCCGTTATCCTGAGAATATGAGCGATATTAGAATAAAGTGATTTATCATTCAATATTCAACTCAAACGACACCGTATAAAAGCCTAAAACCTCACGAACTTTTTGTTCCAATTCAGCCTTATCCGCCCCAGAAGCAGCTTGAATGTTTACATACGCGATTTTCCCTAATCGCTTGTCGGGTTCAACATCGACCTTCACTGAGGATACGCCATCAAGTTGTTCCAAATCCGAAGTAAACACCTCAACCACCTGCTGACGAACCAAGGTTGGTTTGTGCACCTTCCCGACTGTCGTTAATGGGATTTCATCCATAATATAAATCTGCTTCGGAATAGCAGCACGTTCACCGATATTGTTTTGAGCAAACTCAAGCAGCTCTTCAGGAGAGGCATTGATGTTGGGCTTCAGCTCAATATACACCACCGGCAACTCACCCGCCTTTGGATCAGGCCGACCAATTGCCGCTGCCAGCCCCACGGCTGGATGGAGGTGCATCGGATCTTCGATGAGTTTTGGATCGATGTTATGCCCGCCACGAATAATTAACTCTTTCGTTCGCCCCGTCAGCCACAAATAACCGTCCTCATCAACACGGCCCATATCGCCCGTATTCAACCACGGCCCCTGCCCATCCCCCGTGTCGACAAAGGCTCCTTTATTATGATAATCATCAAGATAGCCTGGGAACACATTAGGGCCACGAACGATGATCACCCCAACCTCATTTGGTTCGCAGAACCGCTCAAAATCCGAGCCATAGATGAGTGCTGGACGGATCTCTTGATAGGGATAGCGGAAGCCAATTGAACCCGAGCGAGACTCGCCATAAGTGGGGTTTGTCGCAGACACCGACGTGCCCTCTGTCAAGCCGTAGCCTTCCAACACCTTAATGCCCGAATATTCTTCAAACTGTCGGGCTAATTCCAACGGTAAGGGGGCCGCCCCACACGAGGCAATTTTCAACTTACTGATATCGCTGCCATCGATTGGGACATTGAGCAAAGCTTTGAATAAGGTTGGTACCGCCGCCAATAACGTTGCATCATAATGATCAGCGATTTTCCAAAAGTTATCAATCACCCCTTCCCCACGAAATCCTTGCGGACTGGCCATAATCACCGCACTGCCTGCACTCCAGGCACTAATGGCCAATGCAATCGCCCCATAATTGTGGAAAAGTGGTAATCCCAGGAAAATTCGGCTTTCTGGGCTCATATCAATATATTCGCTCACCATCCAGCCATCATAGACCTGATTGCTATGGGTGTGTTGCGCCAGCTTTGGCGTTCCTGTTGTACCTCCCGTATGGAAGTAGGCGGCAATATCCGAGCTATCAATCGTTCGGCCACTGATGAGGCGATCCATTGGATACTTTGCCGCTGTCTTATCAAAGTCTAGCACCTTGGCCCGCACATTCCCTTTGCTTTTCCCCAGCCGCATCAAATTTACAACGATCTTTTTGATGCCAGTTAAATATTGAGCCAAGTCAATCTGCAAAATCGTCTCTAGGGTTGGCACCTGATCAACAACCGTAGAGACTTTCTCCCAAACATCAACTCTGGGAAACGGGGCTAAGGTAACCAATACCTTTGTTTTAGCTGCATTCATAATTTCAGCAATTACGTGCGGCTCAAGCAGGGGATTAATTGGATTAGCGATCCCAGCCAGCTCCCCCCCATACAACGTAAAGTAGGTTTGGGGCAGATTGGGCAGAATGTAACTGACTGTATCTTGAGGCCCAACGCCCAAATCGTGCAACATATTAGCTGTCTGGGTCAGCTTGCCCACCAAGGTCTGATAGCTAAAACTAACCGATTGCTCATAGGCTGTCCCTTGCAGAAAAAAGGTCAAGGCCGTGTGGTTTGGATATTTTTTAGCTGTCCGGCTAATTGCCGCGTAAGTACTGTTAGGCAAGTTACGTTCAGCCAAGGGCGTGGCTTCAAAGGCTTCAATATCTGCGTAGGTGGCAAATTTGGGCATGATGGGTCCCCCGTCATTGGTGATAGATAAAATGAACAACACTGTACATATCGTTACGGCTCAATGATAAGAGAGTTTCAAAACTTTGCAAAATAAGGGCTTGGGTTGAGGTCAGACGTCTTATCCAGCCACAGCCTGCAAAGCGTGATTCAAATCATTGATCAAATCGTCGGCATGCTCAATCCCGACCGACAGCCGCAGCAAGCCATCAGCAATGCCAACGACCTCCCGCTCGGCTTTCGATAGTTCGGCGTGAGATGTCGTGGCAGGTGGGCACAGTGTTGTTTCCACACCCCCTAGACTGAGCGCAGGTTGAATAAGGGCTAGCTGATCAACAAAGGTCTCAACCGCAGCCAGATTATCTTGCGCTAATTCAAAGGAGAGCATTCCGCCAAAGCCACGCATCTGCTGGCGAGCGATTTCGTGCCCTTTGTGGCTGGGCAAACCAGGGTAGTAGACCCGACGTACCCCGTCGTGCGCATCTAAAAATTCGGCGAGCTTCTGGGCGTTCTCATTTTGCCGTTCTACACGCACCATCAATGTTTTCATACTGCGCTCGATCATATAACAATCCAGGGCATTTGTACTTCCGCCATATTTTAGGGCAGCTTCAGCAATCTGACCACGCAACGCCTGGGAGGTTACGATAACGCCAAAGCAGATATCACTATGCCCGCTCAGATATTTGGTGCCGCTGTGCATCACAATATCAAAGCCAAACTCCATCGGATTTTGATTGACTGGGGAGGCAAAGGTGTTATCAATCATTGTCAAAATATTGTTTTCTTTGGCAATGGCTACAGCCTTGGCCAAATCTGTGATACCCAGCAATGGGTTTGAAGGCGTTTCAATGTAAATCAGTTTAGTGTTTGGCTGAACAGCCGCCGCCATTGCCTCAAGGTAGCTGGGATCGACCATCGTCTGGCTTAAGCCCATCTTGTCGAATTCCGTCATCACAAAGTTGTAGGTGCCGCCATAAAGCTGATTGGCTAAAACGACGTGATCCCCTGTAGCAAGTAAGCCCAGAAAGGTGGTACTAATAGCGGCCATCCCCGAGCTAAACAAAACCCCAGCTTCAGCGCCCTCCAAGCGACAAACCGTATCAACCACCACTTCCTGATTGGGCGTGTTGAAGTAGCGCGGATAGACCCCACCAGAGGTTTGACGATATTTGAATGAGGTCGCTGGGTGAATGGGGGTCACGACTCCAGTCGCGTTTTTAGCAAATTCTACGTTTGAATGAATACAAATTGTTTCTCGATTTTGTGTTTTCATAACGGCTCCTAATCTTATTTTAACTCACTTACTTGTCGGCTCGCTTTAGCCAACCAATCCTCATTAATCTCAATGCCCCAGCCAGGGCCATCAGGAATTTGGACTTTACCGTCGTAGGCGACTAAGGTAGGTTGATAAATGTCTTCTTGCCATGGATAGTAATCGAGGCCCTCGATTGAAAACTCGACGTACGGGCCAGCGTTGTGGATTGCACCCATCATATGCAGGGTGAAGACCGTGACCAGTGAAAGATTAGCGGCGTGAGGGGTACAGGGCAAGCCCGCCTCCTGAGCCATTCGGGCGACGCGCAGGGTTCGACTCAAGCCACCCAAGTAACAAATATCAGGCTGAACGATGTCAAAGGTTTTACCCCGAATCATTCGTTTCCATTGGGCAATGTCACAATCCTGCTCACCCCCCGCCACTTGAATCTTCAGGTCTTTCAGAGCCTCACGCACCTCTGCGGTCCACTCAAACTCCCAATAGGGACACGGCTCTTCATAATGAGCGATGCCATAATCCTCAAGCATCCGCCCGACTTCAATGGCTTTTGGTGGGGTGTAACAGCAATTCGCATCCACCAACAGGGTCACATCCCCATCCATCGCCTCACGCACCTGGGCGACAATGGCTTCTGTACGCCCCGGCCACTCATCCTCATCGTGCCCCACCTCTTTACCAATACGGAACTTGAAAGCATTGTAGCCGTGTTCCTCACGCAAGCGTAGCAGTCGTTCAACTTCCGCTTCGGGGGTGATGTCTCGTTTCATACTTGAGGCATAAACCGGAAAAGGTCGTGGTGTTCCTCCCAATAACTCACACACGCTCTGTCCCTCAACTTTGCCCCGTAAATCCCACAAAGCAGTATCCAAGCCAGCCAAGGCTCGACGTAGGTAAGAGCCTGGAAACTTAAACTCGATCTCCTCAATTTCATTAACCAATGCATTGATATGCAACGCATTTCGGCCCAAGGCGTAGGGCGCTACTTGCCGGTGCATCACTTGCGCCGTGATGTCAGCGTTGTAGGTTGACACCTGCCCCCAACCTTCGGCCCCGTCATCTGTCTTAATCCGAACCAAACCAACAAACTCTGTTGAGAACGTCTCAATACTTTGAATTTTCATTGTGGTTCCTCTGAGTATTTGGATAAGATGGTGAGAGATTGCATAGTAATGCCCTCGTGTTAATGAGGCAAACTAAGTGTAGGATGTAGCCCATAGAACGTAAACGTAAGATTTTTGTACGTCCTACGAATAAAAAAAGCGACCGGATGAACATCATCCGATCGCTTTTAAGTTAAATTAAAGGGTTAGATTACTGAGCATCCAACCACATTTGACGAGCACCATCAAGGGCGTCATCGCTAGAGGGGAAGTATCCGACGTCGATGATTTCATCATTAACGTAAGTCAGGAAGAAGTTGATGTATTCTGCAACCTGGGGTTTCTCAGCCATAATCCCAGCATCTGAGTAGATGTACAAGGGGCGAGATAGAGCGTAGCTGTTATCTTCAGCGCTCTCGGCTGTTGGCTCAACACCATCAACCGCAATCGCTCGCAAGACTGACTGGTTTTCTTGGTAGTAGGCGTAACCGAAGAAGCCAATGGCGTACGGGCTACCAGAGATACCCTGCACCAAGACGTTGTCATCTTCACTCAACTGCAAATTAGACGCCGCCAAGATTGGCTCTTGATCTTCTTCAAACACTTCTTCAACAAAGTAGTCGAAGGTACCGCTATCAGTTCCAGGAATGAAGCGCTGGATTGGCTCGGCT
>JANQQF010000042.1 GCA_028285035.1 Phycisphaerae bacterium | reverse complement strand
ATCCATCGTTCGCTGCCCCCCGGCCAGTGGATGCCCGACAAAAGCATTCGGGCAGGACATGACTTTTTTATTCCGGTTTTTATTTGATTTCTCTATTAGTTCCCGACATCCTGAAACATTTAATACATTTTCGGAAGCCTTTAGGGTCTTTCTCGCAAAGGAGGGTGATTTTTATCAGTGTTCTACCTCATCAGTATCCTATGTTTTTATTAGATGAACGTTCCACAAAGATGTCATTAGGGTCTTAACAAAATCTATATGGAGTCTAAATAGGATCTAAACAACTTCTAAACAACCTTGTCGTACGATAACGCCACAAAAAAATAGAGTCCGGCATCGACCTCACAAATTGCCGGATCACACTTTCATTTTCAACCCGACGCACATCAACACAGCGAAAGGAACCTTTCTATGGCAAACCATCCCCTTTTCTTATCGACGACAAAGTTACAACTTGGCCTAGGCTTAGCTCTGGTAATTCTCCCAAGATGGCCAGTGACGAATGACTCGGTTAACCCATCATCCCTTTCTCATCTCCAATTTCTAATCTCTATGATTGTCCCACTCTGGTGACAAAGCTGTCCCGCTCTAGTGACAGACAAAGCCCTCCCTTTTTGTCATAATAGCCCTCAATTGAATAACTCACATCTGAGTAACTCAACTTGAGTAACTTACACCAATCCATTTATTGCCCAACAAACGGAGGACTTCTTATGAAACATTATCAATACGCTTGGACATGATTTTAGCCTGTAATCTCAACATCAGTGTTGATGGTGAAGCCTGTGCCGAGACCCAATGAGGCGACCATTAACGAGACCCAGACTCAACAAACGAATACGACAGATACCAATACCTCGACGGAGAGTACACAGGGCGAAACCATGACAACTGATAGCACGAATACAACAACCACCTCAGGTGAGACGACAACCACTGAAGATACTAGCACTACCTCTACAACAGAGGAGACAAGCTCGGAAACAATTTTGTCGTACGGTAACGCCACAAAAAAATAGAGTCCGGCATCGACCTCACAAATTGCCGGATCACACCTTCATTTTCAACCCGACTCACATCAACACAGCGAAAGGAACCCTTCCATGGCAAACCATCCCCTTTTCTTATCGACGACAAAGTTACAACTTGGCCTGGGCTTAGCTCTGGTAATTCTCCTAGCCCTCAGCTTATCAGTAGCATATGCAGCGACCATTACCGTGGCTGCCAGTGAGGTAGACATCAATGACAATGATGTCTGCTCCCTTCTTGAAGCCCTCGAAAATGCGAATGACACTAGTACCGGCGCTGTTCATGACGACTGCGTCTCGGGCGATCCCAGCAGTTCGAGAGATACCATCGAACTCACAGACAGCACCTACAGTTTGACCGCGTCTCAAGTTTCATCCCTCGGCCCCAGCGGCCTCCTCATCACCAGCAAAATCACCATCAACGGCAACGGCGCCACCATCACCCGCAACAGTGGCGGTAACTATCGGCTTTTTTATGTTAGCTCAGCGGGCAACTTCACCCTTAAGGATGTCACGTTGGATAATGGCTTAGCTAAGGGGGGCAATGGCGGCAACGGAGCTACTGGCAGCGGATCCGGCTTTGGCGGCGGCGGCGGTGGGGGTGGTCTGGGCGGAAACGGCGCCAATGGCACCGCCGTTTCCAACTGCACAAGCAAATCCAAAGGCGGTGGTGGCGGTGGCGAACAAGGTGCCGGGAGCGGCACCACGGGCGGCGCAAGCACAGGTGGTGACGGCAGCACCGGTAGTGGTGGCTCCGACGGCGGTCTTGGCGGCGGCGGTGGGGGCGGCGGCCAATCTGGCGGTTGTGCTGGTCGATCCCCTGGAGCAGGTGGCTTCGGCGGCGGCGGTGGGGGTGGGGGTAACCCCACGTCTGGCGGCGACGGTGGCTTTGGGGCTGGTGGCGGTGGGGCTGGCGTGCACAATAGCACAACGAGCCAGACCGGTGGTAGCGGCGGCGAATTCGGCAGCGATGGGGCAAACAAAACCGGTAGCAACCGGGCTGGTGGCGGCGGTGGTGGAGCACCCGGCCTAGGCGGCGCGATGATGATTGATGGCGGCACGGTGATTATTAGACAAAGTACGTTCACTAGCAATCAAGCAAAAGGTGGCAACGGTGGGAGTAGCAACGCTGGACGCGGTGGCAGAGGCGCTGGCTTAGGTGGGGCCATTTTCATGCTCGATGGCGACCTGACTGTGGAAAACAGCACCTTCACTGACAATGATGCTTCGCAAGGGTCAAGTGGAAATGGTACGGCCAGTGGACACGGCGCGGCGATTTTCATCTATGATGGCACAGCAACCCTCGACTACAACACCTTCAGCGACAACTCCAATGATACAGGCGGCACCATTTATCTGTGGGATGATGCCTCGGTGAGCGGCGTTCTCAATATGACCGGCAATATCATTGCCAACACCGATGGTGGCGAGGATTGTATTGCCACTTCCCTCTCAACAAATTCGGTTAATTTGATTGAAGATGATACCTGTAGCCCAGCTATGGACGGTGATCCATTGCTCTCTGACTTGGGCGACTATGGCGGCCACACCCAAACGATGGGTCTTCTGCCTGGGTCAATCGCCATTGACGCAGCCACCGCGAGCTGTGAGAGCACGGACCAGCGCCAAGTCTCTCGACCGCAAAATAGCTTGTGCGACATCGGGGCCTTTGAGTCACAAGGCTTCAACATCAGCATCACGGGCGGTGATGACCAAACGACCGTAAGAAACACTGATTTCGCTAAGAAATTGGAAGTAACCTTCGCCGCGAATGATACCAGCGAGCCAATTGGCAGTGATGTGGCTATCAACTTCACCGCCCCAGGCAGTGGGGCCAGCTTGAGCACCACCAGCTTTACAGACACCATCAATGCCAGCGGGGTTGTCAGCGCAACCGTTACCGCGAATAACACCGTTGGGAGCTACAATGTGACCGCCGAGGCCTCCGTCATCGGTAGTTCTGTCGCCTTTAGTCTAACCAACAGATTGGCTGATACGGCGCCTGTATTTAATGCACTATCAGATCAAACCGTTACCGAAGTTGATACTCTAGCCTTCACACTCTCGGCCACTGATGTCAATGGTGGGGCCTTAACCTACGGGATTGATGATCCAACCAGTGGGATGATCCTCAACAGCAGTACCGGTTCATTTAGCTGGACTCCGACGGAAGGCCAAGGCCCAGGCACCTATGTAACCCAGTTTATCGTCACGGATACGACCAATCTGACCGATGAAATGACTATTACGATTACGGTTGAAGAGGATGATCAAGCGCCAGAGTTCTCAATGATGACTGATCAGGCTGTCACAGAAACCAATCTCTTTACGATGACCATTTCCGCCACCGATGACGATATACCTGCCAACGATTTGACCTTTGGCATGAGCGATGCGCCCACCGGGGCTACGCTGGATAGCGACAGCGGTCTCTTTAGTTGGACCCCAACGGAAACGCAAGGGCCGGGCACATACGCAATCAAATTTGTGGTCACCGATACAACCGATCTGACCGATGAAATGACGGTGTCGATTATCGTCAGTGAGGATAACCAAGCCCCTGTGTTGACCGAGTTGAGCGATCAAGCCGTTGGCGAGACCAATCTGTTTACGATGACCCTGTCAGCCATGGATGACGATTTACCCGCGAACGATCTCACCTACAGTATGACTGGCGAGCCGACCGGGGCCAGCCTGGATGAGGATAGTGGTCTCCTTAGCTGGACTCCAGAGACGGATCAAGGGCCAGGTGAATATCCCATTACATTTACTGTTGAGGATGATGGCTCTCCCAACCTGAGCGATAGCCAAACAATCACCATCACCGTTTTCGACCGCTTGCCCACTCTGGCGATTACCAAAACAGTCGAGTTGGTCAATGATCCAGCCATCCCAGGTGACATCATCACCTACACCATCACGGTGGCGAATAGCGGTGGTCAGGCCGATGATGTGATGGTGCAGGACACTTTGCCTGACGGCGTCGAGGGCGATGACTTGGACTGGACAGGCTCGATTGCCGAGAACAGCTCGGAAATATTCACCATCGTCGCTACCGTCACTACCGAGGCTGGCTACGGCGCGACTATCAGCAACACCGCCTCTTTCAATCACGTTGTCGGTAGCGACAGCGACACGACTAGCTTCACCACCATCGCGGATACGACCGCACCTGATGTCTCGAGTCTAACCCTGTCCGCCCCTGTTGGGACGATCACCAATCAACGCCCAATCTTTGATTGGAATCAGGCAACCGACACGCAAAGTGGTGTAGCTAGCTACACCCTACAACTCAATGATGGCAGCACGGTTCAGGAGTTTAGCGTTACCAGCACCAGCTACACCCCCGCCGCCGATTTGCAGATCGGTGTTTACACCTGGACGGTCAAGGCCGAGGATGCAGTGGGGAATGCGAGCGACTACGTTAGTCCTGAGGCCATGTTTGAGATTAAGGAGAATGCAATGTCAATTTATCTGCCACTTGTAGTGAAGGAATAATCGTATTACGTATTTCGTGATAGGTCGTGATACGAGTACAGTTCAAAGAACCTGCGTTATGATTAAACTAACGCAGGTTTTTTGTTTTGGGATTGGGACCATGAGATTGAGGGTAGACAAATAGACAGGTAGGGTTTTATAATAACCTCATCTTGTATACGTGTATTAACTTCTTTAAACGATACTTCTGATTGCAATGGATAAGAAAATGAATGAATCTAACTTGGATACCCCAAAAGATACAGAAGAACTTATAAAATTAATGGAACGAGGTTATACCTATTTAAATGAACAACTTTAGACAATGAAATCGTTAAGCTCAAAATTAAATATCAGGAAGTAGATACTGTTTCAAGAATTTCTAATACATGGCTTTGGGCCTGGGCCAAACCCCGCTTACTTGTGTTAAAGGCCAAAGGGGCTTATCGAGTACCTACTGAAAAGACGTTTTCATTTATGATTTTTATGGAGATCGAAGACCTAAGAGAATAAGGGTATGTCACAAAGCGCTCAAACTAACAGCGGATATCGCTTGGCTTTTTGTAAAACGTATTCGTATTCAACATAGAATCCTATTATGCTTAGCACAGCATTTTTCAATCGCCCCGCCCCCATCGTTGCCCAGGAGCTTATCGGGAAAATCGTACGTAGAAAATACGAGGACTTGTGGCTCGCAGCGGCCATTGTTGAAACTGAAGCCTATGGTGCAGACAAGGGCAATCACGCATCATTAGGCCGAACGCCTGCCCGTGAGGCGATGTGGGCACCGGCTGGCACAATCTACATGTATATGAGCCTCGGTGGGGATTCATTTAACATCAGTGTGTCAGGCGGAGGCCATGTTGTGCTGATCAAAGGAGCACGGCCTTGGCTTGACAAGATGTCTGGGCCTGAGACGCTGGCAACGATGCACAGTCTAAATCCGGGTTCAAAAGGCAATCGTCCTGACCACAAACTACTTGCCGGGCAGGCGTTATTCGCCCGAGCCCTCAACCTAAAGGTACCAGATTGGAATGGTAAGCAATTTGATCCAGACAACTTGTACATAGAAGACGCAGGTTACAAGCCAACCTCTATTATCCAGTGCAAAAGACTTGGTCTGCCCGAACATCGTGAGCCTGACCTCCTGCTGCGCTATGTCGATGCAGCGCAGGTCCGGTCAGCGACACAAAATCCGCTTGGCAAAAAGGATTGGCAGGAAGGGGTAGATTATCAGCGCCTGACTCCGGGCAATTTATCACAACAGCGATTGTTCTAAGCCAGCTCATGCACATTAACTTCCAATGCCCTACCTGTGGCAACGATACAAAAAATGAAATATCTGGATATCTCGAGTTTTCAATCGCAGGGTATGATGACGTTGTGCTGTGGTCTGATTTAGCATCAGAGATACCACAAGCAAATGAAAGCGGTTGGTGGTCTCGGTCTGACAAACTACCTCAGATTGGCGAAGAACGCGTCGTGAACGTACGCCACCCATTTAATGAAGCGCTCAATGGTGAATTTTGGACGCTGTATACGCCAGCACTCTCTAGTATCAACGGCTGGGATGAGCATCCCGAAGAGATTGAACAGTCGGCCTTCATAAAATGTCGCGCCACAAATATTTTGGCCCAAACCGAAACCGAAGGCTGGGTTCAAGTTGAGGTTATGGATTGTATCAGGCTCAACGAGGTTACGCGTAAATTTTCAGCAAAAAATGAGCCTCACCCTCTATTTCAACGCATTTTTGAGTTTCCATCGCGCATCATTCAATCATTTGGTAAGTGGCAGCTTTACCAAGGCAACGCCCAAGGCGACCTTGGCAATTGGCTTCTGATTGAGCTGGTTAATGACAAACCACACGTGGTCGCGATAGGCGAATGGTCTTTTCATCAGAATGTAGCGTATTTGGGGAATGTGGTTCTCATGGATAGGACATATCAAGAAATGGTTGAGCGGTGTGGGTCTGCATAAATAGTGCTTTAAGCCACACTTAACATCTCTCTCATGTTCTATCAAATTTTTAATACTACGTTTATCAATTCAAAAAAGAACACCTTTATTGAGTTACTAAAAGATATACGAGAAATAGTAGCTCACTTTTAATAGAATTGGGTGAGCTATAATTTCAAATAAATAATATAAACGCTACACCGCGATGAGGGAGGGTAATATATCGTGTTTAAAATCATCAGGCCTTATGAAAAGGGATTGGTTGAACGCGTAGGTTTGTACAAACGAACAGTAGATAGCGGTTTGGCCATTCATTGGCCATTTGTCGAACGTGTTACCAAAATTGACATGCGTGAACAGGTGGTGGATGTGCCACCCCAGGCCGTAATCACAAAAGATAATGTCGTTGTCGACGTAGATGCAGTGATTTATTATCAAGTCTTTGATCCAGTGAAGGTGGCATATGAGGTGGCTGATTTTTATGCTGCTGCGACAAAATTAGCTCAAACAAGCTTACGTAATCTTGTAGGGGATCTGGCCTTGGACGAATCCCTGACCTCGCGAGAAATTATCAACGCAAAACTTTTGAAGATTCTCGATCAAGCCACAGACAAATGGGGTGTACGCGTCACAATGGTAGAATTGCAGCGGATCGATCCTCCAAAAGATGTAACCGAAGCGATGCATCGGCAAATGAAGGCAGAACGTGACAAACGCGCCCGTGTTTTGACCTCTGAAGGAACAAAGCAAGCTGAGATATTGGAGGCAGAGGGGAAGAAAGAGGCCCGGATCTTGGAAGCAGAAGGTCTGAAAGAGGCAAGAATATTGGAAGCAACGGCAGAAGCCGAGGCGATCACTAAAATTGCCTCGGCCGAGAAACTCCGTGAAAAAACAATCGCCTTGGGGGAAGCGGAGGCGATTGAGTCTGTGTTTAACTCAATACACAAAGGTGCCCCCAGTCAAGAGATTATCGCCCTTAAGTATCTTGAAACGCTGAAAGACATGGCAAATGGTCAGGCAACAACACTGTTTCTCCCCTATGAGGCAAGTGCAATTCTGGGAAGTTTGGCAGGTATCGGCAAAATCTTGCATGAAAATAACAGTATCGAAAACAAAGAGGTCAAAGAGGCTGGTCAGACTGACAAAGCGTAGGTCTCACTTAAATAAGGCCTTGCATTGTTTGACCAAAATCATACGATGCAGAGCCATAGATATTTGAAACGGTTCCGTATTACATTCGTCTTAGACATCGGTCCTGATCGAGAAAAGCACCGCAAACAGCACTAATGTCCCGCCAAGAAATGTGGCGATGTTTGGCACTTCTGCCAACAAGATGAAGGCAAACACCAGGGCAAGCGGGGTTTCCAAAGTACTCAAAAGGGCGGTCTGGCCAGAGGGAACGCGTTTAGCCCCTTCGGCTAGGGTGACCGAGGCGATGGCAAACAACAAGCCAAATGCAGCAAGCACATAGAACTCCGTGCGTTCTATGGCAAATGGATGACCAAATATCGCGGCGACAGGTAGTAAGAGCACGGATGCTAACACGGCGGGACCTGCCCCTAGCGTTTCTGGGTATTTGCGATAAATAACCATAATCGAAGCCATAACCGTGGCCATCCATAAGGCCAACAGATCGCCAGTGAGGTTGATCTGCCCAAGCGACCCAGAAACGATGATCGCTACCCCCACAAGCGCACCCACACAGCCCATCATCGTCTGTAATGACACTTTTTCGCCAACGACAACCCAAGCAAGAAGTGCCGCAATCAATGGTGAAACCGCATAGATCAGCGAAACATTGGCGATGCTTGTCAGTTTGAAGGATGTGATAAAGGCCGCTGTACCCAGGGCACCTATAACGGCGACCGCCCAACCACTGTACCCCAGATCAAAAAAATTTTGTCGAAAATCGCCTCTTTTTATGATCCAGACCGTGGTAAAGGCTGCGGCAAAAAAACCTCGCCAAAAGATAACCTCCCACGCGCCAGCATCAACGCCTTTGGTAAACAAACCTGCCGTACTAAAGGTTACGGCCGAAATCACCACAAGAAAGATCCCCATTTTATATTCAGGCTGAGACTTTAAATTCACAATAATTTTCCTCTTTATCCGAATTCGAAAAAAAGTGAGACATGTTACTTTGAGAAATTGAGAAGCCCGCTGGCCTTCTACAAAACGAAAGAAACTTTTAATCATGTCACTCCCGCGTGCTTTTGTGCTATGGTTTTCATAGCCGGAGTCCACTGTTCGCTGTCCCAGTCAGTGGATATCCGACAACTTCATTCGGGTATGACACAAAACAGCCAATTTCTTAGAAAACCACTGATTGAACTCGGGCTTTAAATATAGGTTTCGGCCAAGAGTTTATCATTGTTGAATGCCAAAATACATGGGATAATAACGGCAGATCCATGCAAAAAACTTAATATTTTAGGTCGGAGGTATCATGGGTGATAAAACAGATAAATTGCTTGACGATACAGGCTGGAAGTTGCTACAAGAATTGCAAAACAATGCCCGCCTCTCCTACACGGAGTTGGGGCAACGGGTTGGCCTGTCCACGCCTGCGGTCACAGAGCGGGTCCGCAAACTAGAAGAGGCGGGCATCATTACGGGGTATCACGCCAAAGTCGATTTGGGGAAGGTGGGTCTCCCTTTGATGGCGATTGTATATATCAAAGAAATGGCTGGCTTGAGTGATGAGGCAAGAGTAGCCTACATCGAGCAAATTCCAGAGGTCGTCGAACTGTATCGTACGACGGGCTGCGACTCCATCATTGTCAAAGTTGTCGCCTCCTCGCTTGAACGGCTGACGTCGACTCTTGATGAACTATCACGGGCTGGCACCCCAAGCATGTCGGTTGTCCTTGGGAATCCACTTATCCGAAGCGTTATTTCGAGCAAGCTATATTGTTAAATCATGCCAAAACTAGATCCAACTCTGGAACGTCTAAAAGAGCGAGGCTGGCAGGAAGTCGCTGCAATTAATAAAGCGCTGGCTCAGGGGCATATTGATGAAGACGCTTGGCATCAAGCCATGGCCTCTCTCGTCAAACCAGCCTATCTAGCGGCAAATAATCCCTATGCCCAAGCGGGTCACAGTGGCGACGCTTCAACCTGGGAAGTTTCACGAGGGTTCATTGCCCAAACGCTGCATCGGAGTGGATCGTTTCTGGATGTGGGATGTGCAAACGGCATTTTGATGGAAAGTGTGCAACAGTGGGGACGGATGAAGCAACTCGCCATCGAGCCTTATGGGCTTGATATTGTACCCAAATTTGTTGAGGTGGCTCGGCAGCGGCTGCCCCAATGGGCGAATCGAATTCATAGCGGAAATATTCGAACTTGGCAACCATCGCATCAAGGCTTTGATTTTGTGTTAATCCGACCTGAATATGTGCCAATACATCGCTTTTGCGAATTGGTCACTCATGTACTCAACCGAGTATTGAAACCCAATGGCCGTCTGATTGTCTTTGTCGGGACCGAGGAGGTCGAGGTCAGGAGTGTAGAGACCAGGATCAACGAAGATGGATTGATGGTGCATGGACGGGTTGAGGTTCCACACCCGAAAGATCATCGAGTAGTGCGACGTTTATTTTGGATTGACAATGAGAGGGATGAACCCTGAAAATGATTTTGACATAAATTTTAATACGACCCACGCTTTTGAGAATCTGCGTTATGGTTACCAAGAACCTAGCGCAGTTTTTTATTGGTAAGGTAATGAGATTTGGCATAGGTAATTGGATCGAGAGAGTTATGATAACCGTCTTACACAAAAACAAAGCCAGTGAGTATGTTTTGTAAATAAAGTTGAAGTACGAATAAAAATGGAATTTGATAAAGAAAAATATACAGTCTGGAAGCTACCGCACCCGATGCTGCTTCATTGGGTATTAAATCCAGGCTTGGTCTTCAATGAGCTTATCCTTGGCCAAAGGATTCCAAAGGTTATGCTTATTGATAAAACGAGTGATGCCCCTTTAGTAGAAAGGCAGTATATTCCTTGCCCTGAGTGCAATGCCCTTAATGATGGGCGACTTTGGTCTAAGGGTAATTCATTTGGTCATTGGTTTGGCTATGTATGCCCTGAGTGTCAGGGCAAAATACCGTGTCTCTGGAATATAACCAGCCTAATCCTACTAGCACTAACGTTCCCAGTTTGGATTTGGCTCAAAATATTCGGTGAGAAAAAGTGGCTTGAAATAGAGCAGACCCGCTTTGCTGAGATTTTGCCGGGGGATTCGCTTGAGGAAAAGAATTTTCCGTGGCTAAAAATGGGACTTATGTACGGAATTATTATGTTTGGCATTATGGTGTTGCCTGGAATTTATCTCAATCACTTTGCACCAGGAACCATTGTGCTTCAGGCAGTTCTTTGGTTATGTGCTGGCTTGGCGTTTGGGTGGTTTATGAAGCTGTTTCTGATGAGGCGCGGCAAGGGCGGCAATCGTCGGTCGGATTGAGCCGCTTACCCGAGCCCCACGGCCAGCCAAATACGCTTTACGCTTCAGAGAAGTTGCGTTAGGTTCCTAATAAATCTATATGAAAAACATCAATCATAATTAATCTTCAGCTTCTGTTATTACAATAATATCAGGATTTCCTTGACGAATGATTCTGGCAATTTCACGCAAGTCTGTAATAGTCGGAACGATTCCTCCCCAAACTTCTTGATCAAGTAGAAATCTTAGTTTTGTACCCTTCAAACTTGTAGGACCATGATCAACCAATTCTTCTAACAATTGGCTTCTCCCAAATTTGATGCTATACAAATTACCCTTCCAAACTGTTTCAACATATAGCCATTCACAAAGTGCATTTAGAACGCCCCCTAAATACGTAACAAACCCATATTTTTGATGATATCGGTGGCCTGGATTTCGAAAAAAATTGGCTTGAAAAACCATCGCCAGACTCAAGCCCATCCACTTTTTATCTTCGTTTTGAAATTCATAAAATACAGGCAAACCTCGACCATTATCTTGCATTTCAATTTCTTGATTAGCATTAATTCGTAAATTTAAGGTATCGGCTTCATTAGCACCCACGCTTGATAATGCGTTTCCGCCTATATACCCCAGTAATGCTCTAAATCCAATGATATCCAACGTAGCGCCAAAGTACATTTCTGGCCTGCCGACAATCGAACTTCGACGCCTTTCACACCAAGAGGCATCATATTTTCTAACTTGTGTAGTTGGTTTAGCGTATTCGTTCTCTCGATCCATAACACGGGTTTCATCATGAATCCAAGGCAAAATAATTTCAGTAGATCACAGATTGAGGGTTGAGATGAGTAGGAATAGCCATAACAACGCCATAAATAGCTTCAATAGAACGAATAAGAAAGCGAGAAAAACGA
>JANQQF010000041.1 GCA_028285035.1 Phycisphaerae bacterium | reverse complement strand
TACTACTTTGTCACTTTAAATTATCATATCGCTGCAAGTCAGCAGCTCTTTGTTCATGGCGCTTTTGGATCAGATTCCACACTTGCTGAGAAGTGTTTGCTTTGTTTGGCAATGTCATTGCCAGATAGAACTTGATATCTGGTACAGAAAGTAGTGGAATATGATTTTCGTGCTCCATTTTTTGGATCAGCATGTAATGCAAAGCCATAATGGTTAAGGTCATATGATGATACCAGGCCATCCATTTTCGTACCTGGTAGTCGGTCATGCCCAAAGAATCTTTACAGTCCTGAATGCCTCTTTCAACCCAGTATCGCTGCATTTGGCGATACACAGCTCCCCAATCTGATAATCTTTCTTGGCCCATCAAAGCTACATCATTGGTAAAGCTGTACTTGATGTGAGAACCATCCTCATGGCGAGAGATGATCAATCTTAAGGGCTCTACCACATCTGTATTAGGTCGCCGAGGTTTCCAAATAAATACTTCAATGCAAGCTACCTGCCTTTTCATCGGCCCCTTGGTCCCCTTGCGGATGGTGTAGGTTTTCCATTGACTCGGCTTAAGCGATTCAATCACCTCTTTAACCTGGATGCGTTTTACATCACTTACATAATTCGTTCTTTTTATTCCACGACCAGATGAAGTAACCAAGTAGGGTTTAGGGTGTTGTAAATAAACCTTTTCTTGTTCACTGGTATCCATCACAAAAAGCTTACCCAACTGGGTTAGTTCCCTACGCAACTTAACACTGTTGCCATAGATACTATCCCCTCCAATCCAATCGTATTTGATCTGATCTCCCATGGTTTGGATCATTTCAAAGGCCAACTCAGTTTTGGTTCGATAAAGCCGCTCCTCTTTCGGAATGCCCGCCTTTTTACACCGACTCGCATCACCCGACCAGGTTTTGGGCAAATACAAACGAGTATCTACCATCGCTACATCATCTCCTTGAGATAAGGCTGCCAAAACAGCCACCTGACCATTATCAACTTTGCCAATACTGCCCAAATACTGACGTGACACGCCAACCGAATCTCGACCCCGTTTACGATGACCGCTCTCATCTAGCAACAAGCCCGTCAATTCCGCTCGCTTTTCAAACAACTTGCTAATATCTGGACGAACCCCCTCCAATACATACTCATGGTCCCAAGGCGAAACACTAATAAAATGGTGTAATTGTTGATAATCACT
>JANQQF010000028.1 GCA_028285035.1 Phycisphaerae bacterium | reverse complement strand
ATTTTCACTGTACCTGCTTTTTTTCATCCGAGCTCTCCTTATTTTTTTAGTATAGAAGAGTCTACTTTTATCTGGTACTATTTTACGGGAAGTTTACCCTTAGAGTGCAACACTAAAATAGCCGGGTACAGCGTTTCAAGAGAACAGGTCATTTTTGCAACACGCTGAGAAATCCCGACAGAGGCTGTTTGCAAAGCAACATGTCAGGGATTTCTCTCTCTATTCCACTTTAAAAATAAGAAAATAAAAATGATAAAACCACGCTACGAAGTCTCTAAAGATTGGGTGTTCTACATATTTGTCATCGGATATGCATATTTCGTCACCAACATGACGTATTTTCTATGGTTTGGTGGCGGGGTTAACATATTTGCGACATATAGTGATGCAGCAACGGCCGCAGAGGTGATTGTTGACCACAATAAAATTTACTGGTCAAAAACAACGTTCCTCTTTCTCACCCTTTTTCTCTACGCGTTTAATTTGGACTATCGTTTCGCAGTGGGATTGGGTGCAACCTTTTGGTCCGTGTCACTCTTGCTCATGTTTGGCCCAGCCCCGATTCTCATCATGAATGTCGTGTTAGGCTCTTTGCTCATTATCCAACAGATTTGGCGAAATCAGGTTTTTTCGATCTAAAATTCTTAACCAACCCATCTGCTTTGGCGCTGTGACTATCTGATCGCTGCTCTATCTCGTTTTAACTTGATGAGTGTCATGACCATAAAGGCCATGGCGATTGGGGCGAGCAAGAAGGGGATCATGGCAATCGGGAAAAGGTTGGTCGCATGGACGGCATCAAGTGAGAAAATTTGGAAGGGTGTCTCGAAGCTCAGGACCCCGATACCGTAGGCCCAGGCAAAATCAGCAATCCCAAACCAAATCGTACAATACACCGCCCAGCGAGGCATCCGTTTGGTGAACCCATATACGACGAGTAGGACCATTGCAGCAATCCCGGTGATGACATCACCAATGCCAGCCCAATAGGCGAACTCAGGGCCAACGTTCCCACGAAAGAATTCAAACAAGTACAGCCCCCCAATGACTCGGAAGGCCTGAACCCCCAAGAGCCAACCGAGGTCAATCCCCTGAGGGACAAAGTAATTTGGCCATAAGAGCACAAGGACAGGCGGGATGGCCAAGCTTGTGAGCATCACCCCCGGCACCACGTATGGATTGTTAAACGCAAATTGCCAATACAGTACGAACAACGTCATGACAATCCCATACACAATGAGTCCGATGGTCATCGTACGTGCTTGACGCCACCCCGCCCCTGCGAAATAGTAAGTCGCAAACAGATAGAATGGCCCACTCGCCATCGAGATGATGATGGCGATGTAACTAATGAGTGAAAATTCAACCATAATATATTCCTCCAAATTTATTTCATTTTTACTATTCAGCGGATAAGCTACCTCGTTCCCAAATTCCAATTTGGGAACGGCTTTAGACACGAAACTCTGTTTCGCAAAACTCTATTTCGTAAGCTCGCAAACATAGTTTGCTTCACATGTTTCGTCCCAAACAGAGTTTAGGACGGAGGCGGCTGAGCAGTAGCATTCACTTCTAATTTCATTTCGATTGGTAATAAGCCAGAAACATTTTAACGGCCGACTTGACGACCGTTTTCCGCTCGCGGGACGAGATGGGGACTTGCCCGGCAGTGATGGCTGGCCAAAATGCGATTTCTTTGATCAAGCCCACAAATTGGGTCGCTGCCTGCTCAGGGTTTGTGATGTTTAGCCGGCCATCCCGTTTACCTGCTTTGAAAAAAGCGATCATATCTTGCCTTAAACGGGCATGAGCCTTGGCGGTTTTATGCGCCGAATCCTCAGAGGTCTGAACAAAGCGGCCAATGACAACCCGAGAGAGCTTGATAAACCCTTCATCGGTGATCGTGGTAGCAAAGGTGTGCCCGATTGCTAAGAGCTGTTCTTCAAGCGATTTTTCTTTGTCGTATTCGTGAGACGGCATCCCACCAATACGCTTCAAAATCTCATTCGAAATCACCTGAAAAAGATCTTCCTTACTGGGGAAATGATCGTAGACCGTCCTTTTTGACACATGTGCCGCTTCAGCGATGCGATCCATGCTGGTACCAGCAAATCCATAGGTGAGAAACTCTTCCGTTGCGGCTTCAACGACCGCCACTCTTTTTTGGCTGCTTCGCGATTTTCTTGTTTTTACATCTGATGTCATTGCTTTGATTACCTCATCTAGCAAAATCGCAAACTTAGGTAAACTGTACTGTGTAGTTTATAATAAAACATTTGTCGAGTCAAGCTAATTTTGATAAATGCCTCACAGGTGTACCCTCTCTTTTCCCTGAAATTGAATATTTACATTACAGACAGAGTGAATTCTGTTGCTACTACAGCAAACAGGCTTTAAGCCTGTTTGCTGTAGTAGATTTCAATCTACCCGAACCCTCATCAAACCTTCGTCAACCTAGGGCTAGACAATGCAATTTTTCGGAAATTAAAATTGGGTCTTGACAAACTGCAAAAACTACACTACACTGTATAGTATGATTTAGATTTGCGTCACATCAAAACATCGCCTCTAGCTCTTTAGCTGTTTAATGAGGCATATTTGAACGATAAAGCACGTGCAGACGCTTTGAGCACGTAGCAATACACAAAATCACTTTATGGTATCTAAAAGGAGATTAAAATGGATCGTCAAATAAAATCAAAGACAATCGTTTTCGCACACGGGCTTTTTGTCACGGCAAAAAGCTGGGAGAATTGGGTTCCTTTCTTTGAAGCAAAAGGATACACCTGTTACACCCCAGCTAATCCTTATCATGAGGGTACACCACAAGAAATGTGGAAAAATACACCGAAAGAGTTAGGGACTGTAACGTTTGAAGATTTGGTACAGAACCTTTCCAAGTTTATTGACACATTGCCAGAAAGGCCGATTGTCATCGGGCATTCATTAGGTGGGCTTGTTACCCAAAAATTAGTGGAGCTAGGTAAAGCGGAGGCTGGCGTTTGTATTGATGGGGCCGCACCAGCAGGAATTATTACGACCAAATGGAGTTTTCTGAAGGCGAATATCCCAGTACTAAATCCACTAAAGGGCGACACTGTTTTTTACCCGACAAAAAAATGGTTCCACTACGCATTTGGTAATACGCTGACCAGAGCTGAGTCGGATAAAGTCTTTGATGAGCTCGTCGTTCCCGAAAGCAGAAATATCCCTCGAGGAACCACGAAAGAGTTCGCGAAGATTGATTTTGCAAAACCTCATGCTCCCCTACTTTTCATTGCAGGTGAGAAAGATCACATTATTCCTAAAGAACTAAATAAAAAGAATTTTGAGGCTTATAAAGACCCCAGAAGTTTTCGGCAATATAAGGAATTTGAGAATAGAGGGCACTACATTTGTGGGGACAAAAATTGGGAAGAGGTCGCGACTTACATTCACAATTGGCTAAACTGAAAACGGCACATCCCATCGAGCATCAGGCTGTGAAGAAAAAATTACGCTCTGGCGAGATTGAATAAAAAGGAGACATATCGACCTTGCAATCTCCCTAGCTGTGTAAATTCTAACTAGAAAATGCGGGAGTAGTCCCGGTTAAGTCGATTGGTAATAAGACAGAAATATTTCAACAGCCGATTTGACGACCGCTTTCCGCTCGCGAGACGAGATGGGGGCTTGACCAGCAGTGATCGCTGGCCAGAAGGCGATCTCTTTAATCAGGCCTACAAATTGGATGGCGGCTTGCTCGGGGTTTGTGATGTTTAATCGACCGTCCCGCTTACCTGCTTTGAAAAAAGCGATCATATCTTGCCTCAAACGGGCATGCGCCTTGGCGGTTTTATGAGCCGAATCATCAGAGGTCTGAATAAAGCGGCCAATGACAACCCGAGAGAGCTTGATAAACCCTTCATCGGTGATCGTTGTGGCAAAGGTATTCCCGATGGCTAAGAGCTGTTCTTCAAGCGGTTTTTCCTTGTCGTATTCGTGAGACGGCATGTCTCCAATCCGCGTCAGAATCTCATTCGAGATCGCCTGAAACAGATCTTCCTTGCTGGGAAAATGATCGTAGACAGTTCTTTTGGACACGTTTGCCGCCTCAGCGATGCGATCCATGCTAGTCCCAGCAAAGCCGTAGGTGAGAAATTCTTCAGTTGCGGCTTCAACCACCGCCGCTCTTTTTGGGCTGTTTCGTCGCCTTTTTGTTTTTACATCTGATGTCATTACTTGCCTCATTTAGGGAAACACTGATTGAAATGCACTGAGTAGTGTAGTTTAAGTCAAAGCGCGCATTGGGTCAAGTTAATGACTTAATAAGGGTACGTTTCAGTTATGGGGCGAGGTTTGATGCTGGACTTCGGCTGGAATAAATCCGTTAGATTGAAGCCCGCTAAAGCAGACTAGCTAGGGGACTTTAGTCTCCTTTAACCTATGATAGCGTGGTGGCTTTAGTCCCACGCTAAGGGCAGGCGTAGGGGTGCCCCCAAACAGAAATGCACCCGTTTAATACGTGCTTTTTAGTGGGGTAAACAGGTTGTCGTCTCTTTCCCTCTAATTTGCGAAGACTCGAAATTTATCGTCTCAAGGAGAATTCAATGATCAAATACGTGGCTACGATCCAAGCCGGACATGAGGCTGAACATATCATGCCCTCACTAACGAAAGGGTTGCAGAAAATTGTGGCCGAATCATTTGTAGAAAACGCTGAAGAAACGGCTGTCAGGTGGAAAGTCATCCCGAAAGGCTTTGCCTGGACGGCCGGAAAGCCCAGCAATTCAAGCGTGTTGATGTGTACCGTACCCAAAGATATCGACTTTGATATCCGGGCAGATTTTATGCTTCAGGTCAACGACTTTTGGGTTGATCAAACAGGTGCCGATCCGAACGAACTACTGATTTTTACGCTCGACAGTTGAGGGTAAACAAGACGATCATCGTCTCATTGACGATGATCGTCAACGAGACGATTAAGGAGAATAACCATGCCCATTTATCTATTAACAGTAGAGGAAAATCGCTCGACGGAGACTCAACGCGCCGAGATTGCCGAGTGCATCACTGAGGTTCATGTCGATGTGACCGGTGCACCGATTCAATTTGTCAACACTTTTTTTAATGAGCAGTCGGACATAGAGGCTGGCTTTAGCGCGCTCCCACCCGGCAAGATTATCCACGTCAATGGCAACATTCGCTCTGGCCGGACTGAAAGCGCCAAAGCAGAGATGATCAATCGCATCACTCAAGGTGCAGTTGATGCATTGGGATGCGGCTGGGACGAAGTCAGTGTCGCCCTGCACGCTGGCCCCGCTTCTCACGGGATGGAAGGGGGACAAATTCTCCCCGCACCCGGTAGCCCGGAAGAAGCGGCTTGGCAACAATTGGGACACGCCTAATAGAAAAATCAAATAAGATCCGGACATTGAAAACCACCCTGTCATGCCCGAATGATTTTATCGGGCATCCACGAGGCTTCGTAGCGGTGGATTCCCGCCAAAAGCACGCGGGAATGACCTGAACCGATTTTGCGGGGTTAAAGAGGAGTAATCAATGAGAAAAACAGAGTTGGCTATCGTAGGTGGTGGCTATATCGGGACGGCTTTGGCGAAGTCGCTTGATGCCGTTATGGATGTCACGGTGATTGAACGGGCCAGTCATTTCACCCATGCCCCAGCGATGATCCGGGCGATGATTGAACCTACAATTCTGGACCGGGCCCTGATCCCCTACGACCGGCTGCTGTCGAACGGTCAAGTGCTCCAAGGCGAAGCCGTGGCGGTCGATGGCACGGGGGTGACCCTCGCTGAGGGTGGCCAGGTGGCCGCGGACTACATCGTCTTGGCGACAGGGTCGGCGAACCTTGCGCCATTCAAGTCGGAAACGGGCGATATCGAAGAGCTGCGGGCAAATGTGCGTCGCTGGCACGACGCGCTTGTGGCGGCTCAGAGCGTTCTGATCATCGGGGCCGGTGCGGTCGGCACTGAACTCGCGGGTGAAATCGCACATTCCCTGCCCGACAAAACGGTGACACTGGTGTCTAGCGATGACGTGCTTTTTCGCGGCAAGTCTAGAAAACTTGGCGTGTCGTTGCAAGCAAAGCTCGAAGCGATGGGCGTCAAGGTCATTATGGGGCAGCGGGCGGGTACCTTACCCGGCCAGGATGCACCGGAGGGCGGATCTGTCACCTTATCCAGAGGGCAAGTCGTGACAGCAGATCTGATTATCCCAGCCGTTGGCTCCCGCCCACTGACATCCTTAGCCGAAGGATTGCCGGGGGCCAAGGTTAGCAAAGGGCGTGTTAACGTCGACAAGTGGTTGCGACCTTCCATGTTGCCCAACGTCTTCGCCGCCGGAGACATCGCTCAAAGCGGCGACAATATGACGATCGTCGCGACCGTGCGCCAGAAGCCCTGGTTGGAAAAAACGCTGAAGTCGCTTGCTGGGGGTAAGCGCATTGACGATATCAAGCCCTACAAACCCTGGAATAAAGCGCCAATCATCTTGCCGCTCGGACCAGAAAAAGGAAGCGCTTTCCTTGTTGCTTTCACTGGCGGGAATTGGATCACGCGGAGGCTGAAGGGTAAGGATATGTTCTTGACCAGATACAACAAGTTGCTTGGGCGAAGATGAGGTTCGCCTCATAGACAATGCCAAAGTTCTAGAGCCGTGTCAGATAGTTCACCTGTCATTCTGAGTAACCAAGAAAGCCAACTGCCGGCCTTCTACAAAAAGAAAGAAACATTGAGCCATGTTATGCCCGAATGGTTTTATCGGGCATCCACCGTTCGTTGCCCCCAGTCAGTGGATACCCGACAACTTCATTCGGGTATGACACAAACCAGTCAGTTTCTTAGGAATCATAGCCGAAGAATCTTCCTGCGGCGTCAGAATGACATCACACACATTTTAGAAATTAAAAATTTATAAATCATTAATTACATTGAGGAGCATTATTATGAAAACATTAAACCTAATAATCCTATTTGCAGTTAGCTTACTGTTTTTTGCATGTGGCCCTGTAGAAGCGCCTACCACTGGTGATGCCAATACCGACTTTCAAAATGCGCCAATCGTGCTTGTCCACGGCGCTTGGCAAGATGGCTCCACCTGGTCTCAAGTGCAACAAGAGCTGGAAGCCAGTGGTCGTACCGTATCTGCTGTGACTCTACCCGGTCGAGATGGTGAAGATGCGGGTACGCAAACGCTGGAGGGCTATCGAGACGCCGTGATCGCCGCAGTTGAGACTTACGACGAGCCTGTGATTCTGGTTGGTCACAGCTTTGGGGGGATGACGATCTCTGCCGTGGCTGAGGCCATTCCCAACCAGATTGCGTCACTTGTCTACTTGGCCGCCTACCTGCCCAGCGATGGTGACAGCTTATTGAGTTTGGCGAAGGAGGATCATATCAGTGCATTGGCCGAGGAGGGAAATTTAAGCTTTTCGGACGATCGTGCTGTGGCGTCTGTAGCCACGGAACGATTTGCGGAGTTGTTCTGCCCAGACTGTAGAGACACAAACATTGAGGCGGTAACAGCATCTGCGCTGGGCGAACCAGCTAGGCCATTGGCTGAGCCGATCTCATTAACGGATGAAAACTTCGGCACGGTTCCCAAGGTTTACATCCTCACCGCTCAGGATATTGTCGTTGGGCCTCAATTACAGGTTTTGATGCTTGGACACACACCTGTTGACCAGATATTTGTTCTCGATACAGGACATGCCCCCTATGTTACCGCTACAGCCGAACTTGCTGGGCTGCTTGACCAACTTCAATTTTAGCAGCAAGCAAAACGACCCTCGTAGAGCTTAACTAACGGCTATTTTCTGGGAAATGAATCGGCAATCGCGGGTGGTAGTTGCCACCCGCGATTGCATTAGTTGAGCAGATATTGCTTTCGATAGACAGAAGGTGATATACCAACTTTTTTCTTGAATAACCGAGAAAAATAGTTCGGATCGTCGAAGTCTAGTTTGTAGGCTATTTCTGACACGGTCAGCTTTGGTTCAAGCAACAGATTCTTGGCAATGGATGTTCAGGGGTTGGCATCCCGAAAAATTGATTGAACTCGGCTAGGTCACTAAAGTGGTGTGTATTCATGATTTTATCGTCCTCATAATCTCTGATGCAGTAATCTATTTCTATACCCAATACAATCGTAATTATTTTACCGTCTCCATACGTCTTAGCCCAAACAAGCTAACTACAAACAAGCTAATTGCCCTGATGATGAGAGCTGGATAGAACCAGAAGCCTCGCCGCCAGGCATACATCATCAGGAAGATAGCTGAAATAAATTGAAAATGAAGAACTCATCAGCCTTTATCTGCTTCATTCAGATTGACGTTTAACACCTTCATTATTTCATCTGGCGCAACTTTGAGTTTTTGGGATGCTCTTTAATGCGTATCAAACCATGTGATCAGTTCCTTCGGACTTTGACCAAAGAAGTTATAGCCTTCGAGCCGTTTGTCAGTACCTTCTATCCAAAAGAGTTTTTTGTCATCTGTACCGAGATTTGCATAGATCTTCTCGATATCGTCCGTGGTTGTCATCCAATCATCATGCACTTGCACTAACAAAGTGGGCACACAAACTGAGTCTGCAATATCAGGCATCTTCAATGCATCGACTTTATAGCCGGTTTTTTCTTCCAAGTGCTCAGAAAAGTAATTCACATTCTCTGCATTAGAGATTTTGAAGTGTTTTGAAAAACCTTGTACAAAGGCATCTGCTGAAAGAGGCTGTGTTGCTACCAGAGCGTTGATATCTTTGAACTCGTCAGGGTACAGATTCATGGCATGCATGGTCGATACACAACCGTAGCAAAGGCTATTCAAAAATAATTGATGTTCTGGGAATCGATTGGTGACATATCGGATTGCGCCTACAACATCTTGTGCTTCAACAATACCCATACCAAGAGACCCATCGTTATAGGTGTCCGATTCACCATGGTTGCGAAGATCATAGGCGAAAACGTTATATCCTGCGTCAACTAGATTTTTATACTTGGGTATAAAATCGACTGCAACATTGCCGCCTGCGATTGTTGGTCTTGCACCAGACTTGTTAGCTCCCATAAAATGGTTACAGATTACAGTGCGTGTGCTATTCTTTGCGGGCATAAACCAACCACTTAACGTAACACCATCTTTTGACTCAAATGTAACAGATTCGTAATCTAGTCCCATATCATCGGGTGTTTTGAGGATGGGTTCACGATTTGCTTTGACAAAGCCACTTACGGCTTGCCGCAGGAAAAATGCTCGGATAGGTTTGATATTTAACATTTTGATACTCCATTAGTTAGTATTTTGATACTCCATTAGATTGTCTGCAGGCCAGCACAATCACAAAACTGTGTCAGGGCTAAACACATTTACTGTAAGATGTTTTTCACAATCAGCTCCTTTCGTGTTTACACAACTTTGTATAATTCGAGCCTTTTTTCTGAATGTCCATAAAACTAAATGTTCTACCGAAGCGGGAATAAATTCTATTAGCAATTCATTCTGCCCCTGCTAAAGTTTTTATATGCATTAGCTTAGTGTGAATTCATTGATTAATGAATACGTAAAAATCCAAAAACATTATTGAATTGTCCGGATTTTAGATTATTTTGTTGACACAAGGCGTGAGGTTGATATACTCTTTTTTCTAAGATGCTGTAATCACTACATAGAATCAAGTCTTGTGATAACAACTAGATATCCAGGAGAATGAAATTGAACTATCAAATCGAAAAATTTGAGTTGTTTGTCAACCTTGTAGAAAGACACAGCCCAAATGAAGGTTTTAACTTGACTACCATCAAAAACCTGGCCACATTCAAGGCTTCAGCTACCCAAGAACGCACACCGGTCATAGAAATACCGGGGATTGTGATTGTTGGGCAGGGCAAAAAAATTTGTTATGTCGGGGAACTGACTAACACATACAGCCCCGGTCAGGTACTTATCGGGTTTTATCCAATTCCGGTAGAAATGGAGATTGTTGAAGCGAGTCCAGAGGCTCCATATATATTGGCGGGGCTGCGAATGGATATGAGGCGGATGGCTAATGTACTTCTACACCTCGACAGAATAGATAAGAGCGTAGCCAAAACAAAATCGCCGGATCGGTCAAACATGTATTCACTGCCCTTAAACGATAGACTATTGGATCCGTTTATCCGATTATTGGAAGTGTTGGATAATCCCATAGATGCAGCCATGCTGGGTGATGCTATTATTGATGAGATTTACTATCGCTTGCTATCAGATGAACGGGGTAGCGAACTCCGGTTTCTCTTACAGCAAAGGGGAGATATTCAGAGGGTTTCAACTGTCGTGGAACACATTCATCAGAATCTGGACAAACCAATTTCGGTACAGAAAATGGCAGCCATGGTTCATATGAGCCGTACTGCCTTTTTCAAGCACTTTAAAGATGTTATGCACGTTTCGCCCTTACAGTATGTTAAATCTGTAAAGCTCCATGAGGCTCAGAAGCTTCTCAAGGAGGGGAAAAGAGCCAACGAAGCCTGCTATATGGTTGGTTACAGTAGCCCGACACAATTTAGTAATGAATACAAGCGATATTTTGGGTATTCGCCGTCAACTACCTGAAGCTCTGCACTAGATTTGATAGGATTTCTCATCAACGGCCTAAATAAGATGTAGATCACGCACTGCCGCTGCCGCCCGTGATCGTGATCGAACGTTAAGTTTGCCCGGAATGCGGGAGACGTGAGTCTTGATAGTGGGGACACTGACGACCAGTTCTGCGGCGATGGCTCGGTTCAGTTGAGGTCCGAAACCTGGTGCCCGTAGGGTGCAGCTTTGTTGGTGTAGTATCTAACCAATCCCTTTCTTACACAATTAACAAGAAATTTCTGCTTGGTCGTAAAGTAATGAGTAAGGAGTAGTCTGTCAGATAAATTATGCTAGGTTAACCTGTCATTCTGAATGGAGTGAAACGGAATGAAGAATCTCCGACGATCACTTGAAAATGAATGCTTCATGGAGATTCTTCGCTCCTTTCGTCACTTAGAATGACATAACGAAAACTTGGGTTAATTTATTGATTTAATTGGTATGTGAGTCTTGCTTTGACGCTCAAAGAGCGGTTAGATAGGACAGATTTTTAGCAACATTTATTCCTATGCGGTGTTAGTACACCCCATTTCCATTTCGAATAGTGCCGCCAGTCAACAAGGCATAGAACCGCATGAAGCCGTCCATCGGCTGGATGGCATCCCAATGCTCAACAATTTTGCCATCCTTAATCTTCCAGGTGTCTATGATATTGAGGCCTTTTTTATCGTTTCCTCGATCCTTCTTGTTGATTGTGGCGTGTGAATGAAAACTAACGAAGTCGCCGTCAGCGAGGATGTGTTTAACATCGTACGTGTAATCTGGATAGCGTTTAGCAAATTGTTTGACAACACCGACCACGCCCGCGACACCCTCAGGAAGGTTTCTGTTGTGTTGAATGTATTCATCATTGTCAAACGTGTTCATAACGTAGTCAAAGTCGTGATTGTTCATGAGATGTTGCACAAAATCGACGAGGAGTTTTGCATTTTCCATCTCCTGGTCGGACCAACTGTCTTTCTTCAATGCGTCAAAATTAATTTTTATAATGTCCATTTTTTAGAACCTTTCTGCTAGGTGTAAGTTTATTAATAATCTGCGTTTGATAATTCAAAGTAATTCGGCTTGTCCAAAACTTTTAATACACCCCATTTCCATTCCGGATTGTACCCCCATTCAACAACACATTAAGTCGCATTAACCCATCCATTGATTGGATGGCATCCCAATGCTCAACAATTTTGCCATCCTTAATCTTCCAGGTGTCTTTGATGTTCAGACCTTTTTTATCATTTCCTCGGTCCTTCTTTTTTGTCGTGGCATGCGAGTGAAACATAACATAATCGCCATCAGCGAGGATGTGTTTGACATCATAATTAAACTCAGGAAATCGTTCAGAAAATTGCTTGAGAAAACCAACGATACCGTTGATGCCCTCAGGAATGTTTCGATTGTGCTGAACGTAAGGGGTATCGCCGTACTTTTTCATAATGTAGTCAAAGTCGTGATTGTTCATGAGATTTTGTACAAAATCGACCATGAGCTCTACATTTTCCAACTCTTTCTCAGACCAATTGTCTTTCTTTAATGCGTCAAAATTAATTTTTAGGGGTTCCATTTTTTGTTTCCTTTTTGGATAATAATTTATTTTTGATATATTTTATGATTGAGCGTTCAGTCACACTGGTGTAAAAAAATTTCTGAATTATTTGTAACCTTGAATTATTTCATAGTACCTCTTTGATCAATGTAACATTTTTGACTATTACAATGTGATTGAGTGTTCAGTCATTTTGATGTAAAAAATTTAACTTGCGATACCGGTCCAATAGATTTCAAAAGAATTAGCGATATGCTTTGTGAGCGCCATATCGGTCAATTCAAATGTGATGGCATAATCGGTTGCCGCATCACGTTGAGCAAAGCCAAGCCGAATAACAAACTCAGCCGGGGCCTCACGATAGACGCCCGTTTCGATGGCTTCCGGCACCAATGTCATTGCAAATGACCATTCAGACCATGATTGATCTTTGGTCTCTCTGCTGATCAGGTCAGACATTTTTAGTTGCTGAAGCAGCCTGTAACGAACGGGAAAGCGTACCCCCCAATCAATATAGCGAAACCAAAGATGCTCGACTCGCTCTTTAACCGAGCCATCCTTAGGGTACCCATCCTCGATATGCGAGGCTTGTTCTTGTTGCAATTGCAAGAATACCTCATCAATCAGGCCATTCTTTGAGTCGAAATAGTTGAACAACGTTCCGGTGGAAACCTTGGCATGTTTAACTATTTTGGATGTCGGTGTGTTCCAGAAGCCTGATTGAGCAAATAAATCAATTGAAGCTTCAATAATTTGTGTTCGTGTATCGTTCATAGGCCATACTATATCACAAACTGAGCGTTCAGTCAAGCACGGATTTTGAATTTGATTTCTACCCCCTTATTCACTTACAAGGATCGTTTTAATCATACTACTGGCCCGGACATAGAAAACTAAACAAGATTTTTTGTTTCATGAACCATCTTGAAAAGTTTAGAAAGTTACGTCTGGGTCAGTAACTCATACCGACCAATATACGAGTATCCCACTTCTTGGAACCCTTTCATACAGTTGTAAGGCGGGCTGCTGAGGGGTGGTGGTGTTTACTATCATCGATTTGTGCCCTGCTTCTTGGGCGTACTCAATTACCGTTTGCCCCAATCGTCGACCAACTCGCGGACCGCGTACACTTGATAAGACCCGCAGTCGGCACAACTTAACCGGATTTTCATTGGTAAGCTCACGCCCGACTGCACACTTTACTGGAACTTCAACCATTGCATCAAAGTGTCGGAGCCCAATCGTCCCTACAATCTGTGAGCCTTCAGTATTGATTAACTCCGCGACCCAAAACTCGAGATAATTATCTGGGGTATCATTCAGTCCCGTATCCATGAGGCTCATCCAACAGGGATTTTGTTGGTGCTCGGCTTTGTGAGCTCGCTCAAACATCGCCGCCACGTCTGCCTGATCCTCAGGTCGATAGGGTTTAACCTGTCTGTTGACCTGAGCTACTTCAGCTTCGTCCTCATTTTGATACGGGCGTATCTCAACTTTTGTCAATGGACTGTGATTACTCACTTGACCTTACTCCCTTTCATCGATCATCGCTTCGGTCAAATCGAAAAATCGATAGGCCGCCGGGATGACCTGTTCTGGCACCTCTCCGCCCAAAGCCATAATCTGTTCGGTCAAATCCTCTACTTCTTTTGCCACTAACCGAACCTGTTTCAAGAGTACTTTGGGTTCTGCGGGTAATGGGTCTTGCGTACGATTTTCGAGAAACGGTAACTCGGTAGTCAGTCCTAGTAGCCATTTGATCTGGCGAAAAGCGTGATTAACGTAGTTCAAGACGATGATCGCGGCCCACATCTCGCCACGCGCACTTTTCTTGGCCGCGATTTGAACCATCATCCAAAAGAAGACCGTCCGCTCTGTCAATTGATCACGTAATGCCTGGCCCATGGGTCGTGCCACAGGCGGTTCAGGTAGTAAGCCCACCCGGTCAAATAAAATGTGAGCTTCGGCAGGAATGCGGGCGAGCGATTGTGGCTGCCACATCCAATCCACGTGAATTGGACCACAACTGCCTTCGTACATCACCAGCAAATAAGCCCCACTCGGCGGTGCATTATGGGGTGCTTCTTGAATGAGTAAGGGTGTCCCAACTTGTCTCGCCTGCTCCTGCCTTGTTTCATTCATGATGTCACTGTGTTCATCCAGAACGGCTATTTTTACATCAATGTCACTAAGGCCATCGGTGTCCTGACGACCTAGTGACCCAGTGACCCAAGCGGCCACCACTCGATCGTCATTTTCCAGATAGGTAATGATTCGTTGCAAGGTTTCGCTACGCTCAGCTTCCCGTGTCTGTAAGTCACGGGCAACATTGTTGTTCATAACTTTCTTCCCTGTCTTTAAGTCACGTTAAACTTCTTTTCGTTTATTTCTTCGCGTCTGAATAAAAGACATGACGCTAACGTAAAGCAAGCCACCACATAGCAATAGCATCGCCAGTCGGGCAACAATAGAGGCGGTACTGGCCGATCCTCCAAATAAATCAGGAATGACGTTTAACGATCCCACGGCCCCAAGCAAGGCCAATCCAGCCACAATGTGCATCATCGTCTTGAGCCGATTTGGATTAAGGGCCAAAGCCCCAAGAATCGCAATAGGCACTCCAAAAAATGCTGGGATCCAAGCGGTGATGCTTGATGTTCCTGTTACGGTGGCGCTGATAATTGCTACGAAAGTTAGTATAACGCCAACAACAATTGAAATTTGTGGTTCTTTACCAATCATAATCTACTCCTATTTTTGTGATAAGTTAAGTAGTTTGTTCACTTGAAATTTTTTGGATTCGTACTCTGCCAACGTTTGGTGATCGTTAAAAGCACTAGATTTTGTTTAGATTTCTATATCCGGGTTCGTATGTTACCAAATGTCAATTTATTGAGACGGCGGGTCATTGTTTTGGGTGACTAACTGCTTTATTCTAAGGATAAATATACGCAAGGCAACAATCTTTGTCTGGTATGAAATAAGTTTAACTTGATAACCAAGTGGAGATAAAAAATGAACATCTTTAAATTTCTGACGAGCTTAAAAACTAAAACCATTATCATATGGCTTGTCATTGGCTTCGCCATTATGATGGTGGGTGGTCTCAACACAGAGGCTGCCTTTTCTCAGGTTAATTATCCTGGGGCTGATTTTGGCGGTGTTCCGCTAACGTTTGATTTACAATTGAAGCAAGACAATCTCAATGTGTTAGAACGTCAAGGCACCTTGGATTTGTTTGTCACTGTACAGTATTTAGATATTGGGATCATCATTGGCACACTATTGTTTTTCACGTTCCTGACCCTGTTAATCATCAAACCATTTGATAAAGGTAGTGTTTTTCACAAATTAGGCATATTAGCGATTGCGTGCTTCTTGCTTGCGCCCCTGATGGATGCTTTAGAAAATATTTCAATCTTGATACTTATTGCGTTTAGAGGGCAATATGATTTATGGTGGTTGAGCTTCCTGAACTCAGGGTTCACCCTTGGCAAGCAAGGGTTCTTTTATCTGGGCTGGTTCTTGGGCGGAGTCGTACTGATCGGACTATTGGTTATGTGGATGCAAAGATTTTTCACTGGCAAAACAGTGCGGGCGAGCAAGTAATTAAAAATATGAGATACTCGCTCTGACGAGTTTGAATGTCCCCTGCCATTTTTTGGACAAGATTGAAAGGGTAGTTTCCCAATTGAACGGAAACTACCCTTTTTGTTTGTTGCCTGTAGGATGTTCGATTAACCGATGATTGCCTCTTCGATTAACGCATTGCTACCAATGTTACCGTCATCTCAACCTCATCGCTAATCAGATCATCCCCTAAGTTATCGAAGAATGATCCAGAGCCATATTGGACATCAAATTTAGCCCGATCAAAGACAATATTTGCGGTCGCATTCAGTGTGCTGTCGTCAACTGTTACATCTGTGAGAAAGGTGATCTCTTCAGTTGTCTCTTTGATGGTAAGATCAGCAGTGACGAGATATTGATTGTCAACATCGGTTGGCTCGGCAGATTTGAGGACTAACATCGAGGTAGGATAGGTCTCGACCCCAAAGAACTCATCCGAGTTTAGGTGTCCGGCTAAGCGATCGGCCATACCGCCACTTAGGTCTGTGGGGGTGATGGTTGTCATATCAATCGTAAATGAACCAGACATAAGCTGGTTCCCCGTGAAGATCATTTGACCCTCGGCTAAGTTGATGGTTCCCGACTCTGAAGAGCCAATTGGCTTAGAGCCTGTCCAAACTACAGTACTAGCGGCGGTATCAATGGTATAGGTTGCCTCTTCGCCGCTTGCGGACTCTGCTGCTTCTTGAGCAGGCGCTACCTCTTCTACAACGGCTTCTTCCGCCGCTGGTTGACTTGCGGCTGTGTCCTGGTTATCTGCAGGCGCAACAGATCCACAAGCAGCTAGGACGGCTACAATGAAAATACTAATTAATAGAACAAAAGATTTGTGTGACATAAACGTCTCCTCTTGAGTTAAATACAAATTGATAAATCGATCCAAAAATAGTCCTAAAAATTTAATAGAACGTGAGAGGGATGTTAAGAGGAGATTAAAGTTCTGATTGTGTTAAACTGGCCTCCTCTCTATCTTGAAAATCTTAAAAAACGATACTGTTTTTTGACATTTCCCTAGATGCAGGTAAAATCCACTTACTTAACGGTAAGTAATGAAGGGTTTGTGATGCAGACAAAACAACAAATTATATCCGTAGCGTTGGAACTATTCATCAACAATGGTTATGAAAGAACTTCGCTAACGGATATTGCGAAACAGATAGGTATTACCAAACCGGCTATCTATTACCATTTTGAAAGTAAAGAAGTGTTGTTTTTGGCTGTTGTCGATGGCTTTATAACCGAATTGGAAAAATGGACCCTATCCATTGTCGAGGCCGATGTATCTGTACAGGAAATGCTACAAATGTTGTTTAGTATGCCTAAAGATGTAAAAGGGTCAATGACCACACTTACCGACGTAGGCGATAGCAAGACCCCGAAGTTTCACACGTATATGCTCATGTTTGAAGGGATTAAAATCTTCCCCGAAGTTAGGCAGCGCATTGATACATTTTATACGCACATTCGCAATATGATGGCTGACAAAATTAAAGAAGCCCAGGCTAGTGGTGAAATTCGTACCGACATTCACCCAGATGCCTTTGCCTTTCAAATGTTTGCGGCCCTTGAAGGAACTTTTTTGATGAGCATTTTTAATGCTGATACCGATTTGGAAACAATGAGTCAAAAAATGTTTGAAAATACCTGGCTGGGTATCGTTAATTAATTTTTTTTACCATCAACTTACTAAACGGTAAGTAAGTAATTTGGAGTTTGATTATGGGTGTCATACGATATAAAATCTGGAATGATTTATGGCGAAACAAAAGGCGCACGATTCAGTCAGTATTGACGATTGCCGTTGGCGCTTTGGCGGTAGGGATGACACTGGGGGCCAGTGACCTGATGCGGGTCGGTATTCAAAACGTCTGGCAAAGCTCATCCCCAGCGATGATTTCGCTTGAGCTTGACCCACCCATTAACCAAGACATGTTAGACTCCATCAAGTCAATTCGGGGTGTGGTTAAAGTTGAGGGCGAGTTAATCGACCCCAATATAAAATGGCGGCACTCCCCGAATGATAGCTGGGCCGCCGCTCATCTGATCGCCCGCGATGATTACCATAATTTCAAACTCAATCGCCTGGAACTGAGAAGTGGTCATTGGCCTATACGTAAGCAAATGGGCATTGAAACTGGCTACAACCTTCAAGAAGGCGATACCATTTACCTTCAGATTGATAACAAAACCGTAATCGGTGACCGCGTTCGGCAGGTTGAGTTGAGTGGAATGCTGTTTAACCAACTGCTGATTCCCTCAGCTTACGGCGGGCATCCCACCTTTTACACCACTCGCAACCACTTCACCGAACTAACTGGCCAATCGGGCTTTAGAATCGTGCGTGTAACGGCAGTAACATTTGACGAAATAGCTGTGGCCGACCTAGCCAATCACATCCAAGATCATCTCAAAAAACAGGGGATCGAATCAAAAGGGGCCGGCGACATCTTTGGCAAAGCCATTACCGACCCGAACCAGCATCCTTTTCATGAATCCATTGACGGCCTAAATTTTGTCTTAGTGGCTATGGCATTTTTATCTTTAATTTTGGGATTGCTCCTTGTCTTTACCTCGATGACAGCTTTGGTTAGCCAGCAGATTAATCAAATTGGCATGATGAAGGCGATTGGCGGGCAAAGTGGGCAGATATTACGCATCTATTTGAGCAATGTGTTGGTATATGGCGGGCTGGCTCTGTTGTTGGCTTTGCCGTTGGGTACAATCGCGGCGTATGGTCTTTACGCTTCTTTCATGGCTATTTTTGGCCTCATTCCCGGCCCATTTCAGGTTTCAATTGTTGCGATTGCAACCCAGATTGTGATTACGCTGCTGGCCCCACTCCTGGCAGCTATGATACCTGTCCTTGCCGGAGCGCACATCACCGTGCGTGAGGCCATTAACAGTTACGGCGTAGGCGGCACAGCCGGATTGCTGGAAAAATTGCTGGTCAAGTTCAAATTCATTCCGCTAAAATTGGGCTTGATGATTAGCAACACCTTCCGCAACAAGAACCGAGTTGTCTTGACTCTGCTTACGTTAACTGGTAGCGGGGTGATTTTTATGACGGTGATGTCGGCTGGGGCATCGCTCAATTATACGTATCGTGATTTACTACAATCTATTTATAAGTTTGATGTAACATTGACGTTTGAAGATGCCCAACGTATCGGCAGCGTGAAGACTTTGATGTTGGCTTATCCAAACGTAGAGACTGCAGAAATGTGGGCGATTGAGAACGTTTCAATTCGACCTGCGATCCAGGCCCAAAAATCAAACAATGATAAAGTAGCGATTATCTTTGGCGTGCCGCTCCCCACCACCTTGTATGGCCCTGAATTACGAGCCGGACGCTGGCTTGAGCCGGGTGACACCCAGGCCGTCGTCCTCAACCAGCAATTGGCGGACAGAGCGGGCGTGGGTGTAGGCGATTGGGTCACTTTCGATTACGGCGTTAAAGGAAAATCCGACTGGCTGGTCGTTGGACTGGTCTTTGATGGGTTGATATCGCAATCGGCGCATGTCCCACGCGAGACGCTGCTACGGGAAACCAACAGTTTCGACAAAGCCAACACTGTCATGGTCAGGCTAACCCATCACAGTGCGAACGCTCAAACCACAGGTGCCGAAGGGTTAAAGGAATACTTTGCAGCTCACCAGAAAAAGATAAGTACCGGTTCCGTGTTTTATGGGGCGAACACGGTACAGGATATTATCACTCTGGCCAGCCAGGATATTAGCATTATTATCGGCTTGTTGGGGACGATGGCGGTTGTTATGGCCATTGTCGGCAGTATCGCTTTAAGTGGCGTGATATCTATTAATGTTTTAGAACGACGGCGCGAAATCGGAGTGATGCGAGCTATTGGGGCTTCAGCTCTGACCATTGCTGGTTTGTTCATTGGCGAAGGGTTGACTCTGGGCCTGCTTAGCTGGGTCATTGCCTTGCCCCTGAGTCTACCAGCCAGTTGGTTGATGAGCAATGCTCTGGGGGTCATTGTGATGAGCGAAGTTGTATACCAATATTCTGAAATGGGCGGATTCTACTGGCTGGTTATTGTCATCGTTTTGTCAGTCGGTGCCAGCTGGCTGCCTGCTAGAAGTGCAACCACCATTAGCGTACAAGAAAGTTTAACATATCAGTGATGAAGGACAAACGATTATGGCAAGCATAAATGCGCAACCTCAACAACCAAATGTAATGAAAACCAACTTTAAATACCCCGATTATCTCGAACAAACAATATTGTTGGCCAAAAGCGGCAACAAGCTGGCCTTTTCCAATATCATAAAAGAATACCAACAGCCCATCTACAATTTTTGTTACCGAAAACTTAGAGACAAGGATGAAGCAGATGATGCTACTCAAGAAATTTTTATACGAGCTTATGTCAAACTCGATACCTATGATGATGAGCACAAGTTTTCAACTTGGCTCTTTTCAATTGCCTCACATTACTGCATCGACATATTGAGAAGGCGGCGTTTCCAGGTAATTTTGTGGGATGATTTATATCTCTGGAATTGTTTCCCTAACCAAGACACACCTCAACCAGAACAAACTTTACTTGCGGCAGAGACCTTACAAGAAATTCAAGCCTTGCTCAGTACGCTACCGCCGGATTATTGTACAGTCGTTAATCTAAAATACTGGCAGGCTCAGTCTTACCAAGAGATTGCCCAAACGCTGAATACAACAGTTAGTGCTGTTAAAAGTAGGCTATTTCGGGCCCGAAAAATGATAGCTGTCAAATTAACGTCTCATGTCACACAGCTACGCCTGCAACAGTAAAAGACCATCTGAGGCAACTCCCCCTCAATAACTTGTCTATCCCAAATTCTATCCTCCAACCACAATAAAAAACCTGTGCTACATTCTCGACGAATGTAGCACAGGTTCACTTTATGTGCTATCTAAATTTTTCAGCTAACCTGTTTGACAAGAAAACTTACTCCCAATCGGCGTAGAAATCTTCATAGAAACCATCTTCGTCCTCCAACTCGATAGTTTCATCGAGGGTACCATCGGTTTCGTAATCGAAGTCGAGATACATCACGCTGCCTTCACCTTCCCACTCAAGGAAGTTGACATACATTGTATCATCAGGTTCCAGAATGATCTCTTCGTTACCAAAGATGTACTCGCCCTCATCATCGATCCGTAAGACGAGTAAGGCGTAGGCCCCGTACTCTTCTTGGCCGGTAGTGTTGAGAATGAAATCACCTTGGGGGAAGTCCAACTCAACATTGAAAGCACCACCGGCTTCAATATCGGTGCCTCGGACGACAAATTCATAATCGGCTTCCTCAGACTCGATGCCGACAACAATGTCTGGTGAGTCGCTGTAGTCAGAGCTGTAGGTCAATTCATAATGTTGATTCCCCAACGTAGCCACGTCGATTTCATCAAACTCACCGGGATCGAGCCACAAATCTTCAACGACCAGATTGTAACCAGGGCCAATCATCGTTACTTCTGTGGCGGTCCCCTCTTCAAGACGACTGCCATCAATGGTAATGGTGAAGAACTCAACCTCGGTAGGGATCAAGTACACAGGTTCCTGATTGATGTCCCACACATTAACGCCATACTTCAGGCTTTGTGATTGTGCCCCAGGAATAGTGTTCACAAAAGTACCATCGGGTAACCAACCAATCTGGCGGCCTTCTTCATCTGTGATGAGCAAGTCTGCCTCGCCATCCAGCCACACCTCAACAAAATCTCGCCCTTCCAATAGTGGTGCGGCCATACCTGCCGCTCGATAATCTAACACAGAGGCTTCTTCAAAGTTACCCTCTTGTTCTTGCAAGCGTGGCGAAACCGAGACGATTTCCAAGGTTTGGGTATCAGCGTTACCTTCATAGAGATCAGCCTCAACACTAGGGTTGATCGAGGCTTCATAGGCCCAAGTATTAGCGTTCACATCGACCACGACCACTCGGGTTTGGTTGGGGTAATTGTTGTCATAGACAAACACGTGGAAGATGCCATTGCCCATATCTTCGACTGCAAAGGGGGTGACTGCGTGACCACCACTGAAGTCGGGCTTGTAAATGCCCATCACCCACCATTCCGGCGCGGCTTCCCCTTGATTAAAGGTCTCAATCAGGGTATCGACCACAACTTTGGGCGACTCATTGACTTTGCCAAAGCCGCCGGGCCAAGTGAATTGGGTCAGAAACCAGTAAGCAATTTCGCGTTGCAAAAGTTCGCTGCTCTCAAGATTCAGCGCATTGGTTGAGCTAGCCCCAAACTGATCCGGTGTTAATAGATCGTGATACATCAGCGTGCTGAGTACCGCCATCCCTTCACAATGTCCACCACTCATCCCCTCATTCATTTGCTCCATCCACTGCCGGACCGGTGGGGTAAGGGTACACCCATTATTCAGATTGGCGCAGACCTCATCACCAAACATCCGTTGTAGTTCCGCCGAGGTTAAATTCGTGATATGACCTTCCCCACCATAGTTTGGAAAGCTAAAGCCATCCACCTCGGGCCGAAAGCCGCTGTCCGCCGCATTAGCGCTGGGCGGGTCGACATTTGGTGCGGAAACAACCTGGCTACCCTCTTCTGCGTTCGCACTTTCCCCGCCATTCACACAGATCTCGAGCAAATAGCCTTCATCATCAAAACATTCCTCGGAAATCAAGCCATCTTCCCAGCAGATGTCAAAATCCTCTTCACTTTCGAAACATTGGTCGGGAATGAGGAGGCCACTGTTTCCTTTTACCGCAGTCACTTCAGGAATTTCGGTTGCTTCTTCAGCCACGTCAGCCACCGCTTCAGGTGTGGCCGTTGGTGCTTCGGTAGGTGCTTCAGTCGGGGCTTCTGTTGGGGCTTGACTGACGGGTGGCTCGTTGCCGCCACAGGCCGCCAACATCATCAAAACGACGAGTGTACTAAATATGATTTTAAAATTGAGTTGCACTTTGTATTCTCCTTATAATTGATCGTTAATAGCTAGTACTAAATTAAATTTGAGTAGATTCATTCTGTCTGCCCCTTATTTCCTCAAATACGCTCCTTTCCTAACTCCTTTAATAAAGCTAATCCAAAAAACATATGGTATAATTTGGAATACTGTGTCCTCAGCCTAACAAACAACTATCAGGAAAGTATCAGGAGCCGCATGACTCGTTTGTCAATCTCATTATTGGGCAGCTTTCAGGTTAAATTAGGGCAAAACGCTGTAACACAGTTTGAGTCTGATAAAGTTCGAGCCTTACTGAGCTATCTGGTGGCTGAGGCTGACCAGCCCCACAGTCGTAGCTACTTGGCCGGATTGCTCTGGCCGGATCTACCAGAACAGACCGCCCGGAAAAATTTAAGCCAAGCCCTCTACAATCTACGGCAAGCGATTGGTGATCAAACGGCCGAGCCACCCTTTCTGGATGTCAGTCATCAAACCATTCAATTTAACCAAAGTAGCAATTATTGGTTAGACCTCACTGCCTTTGCTGCCCCATTTCGTAATTCCAAACAAGCCGATTTGGCTGCACTACAAACTACGATTGATTTATATCGGGGCGATTTCATGTCGGGCTTTTCCTTGGCCGATAGCGAACTGTTTGAGGAATGGATACTGCTCAAGCAGCAAGAACTGCGTCAGCTAGCCTCGGAGGCCTTAAAGACCCTCACCTTGACTTGGCGCGACCAAGGGGATTTTGACCAAAGCCTGCACTATGCTCGGCGACAGTTGGAATTAGAAGCGTGGGATGAGACAGCCCACGCTCAGGTGATGGAACTGTTGGCTTTTACAGGACAGAGAAATGCGGCTTTACACCATTACGATCTATGCCGCCGCCTGTTAGAGGATGAGTTAGGGGTTAGCCCCGGCGACGAATTAAATGCGCTTTACCACCAAATTCAACAGGGGCAACTCGGCTGGGAAGCCGCTCCCGAGGCCGGCTCCAAACCACAAAATCCATACAAAGGGCTGCAACCTTTTCAAGAAGGGGATGTTCTTAACTTTTTTGGTCGCCAGCAACTCATTGAGCAATTGTTGGCTCAATTGCTAAACGATGAAGTGGATGAAGATCCTGATGGGTGGATGGGCCGATTTTTGGGGGTGATTGGGCCAAGTGGCAGCGGTAAATCTAGCTTGGTGAGGGCGGGCTTGATTCCTGGTCTACGTCAAGCGGTTCAAACGAGCGGCGATCAATGGCACATTATCGACATGTTTCCTGGCGCAGACCCAATGGCCGAATTGGCTGCGGCGTTGGCTCGATTGCCATTTGAGCCTGTACTTGCCCAAACAAATGGAGCCCACTCAGTCCAATCAGTCCCAAACCTGCAGACACTAGAAGACGGTCAGGCGCTGCGAGCCGTGCTCGAACGGCGATTCCCTAACAATGCGCCTCAGGCCGACTCCTCTAAAATCCTGTTGTTCATCGACCAATTTGAAGAACTTTTCACCCTTGTTCGGAGTGAGTCGATCCGAACAGGTTTTTTAGCCAACTTGCTGGGGGCACTGGCTGCGCCGCGTAGTCGATTGCACCTGATCATCACCCTGCGAACCGACTTTTACGACCAATTGCTCCATTACCCCGAATTTGGTCGCCTGCTTCATCGTCAAGCGGAGGTGGCGTTTCCCCTGTCACCACAAGAGTTAGAGCGAGCCATCGCTGGTCCGGTGGAGCGGCTAGGTTTTACCTTGGAGCCGGGCTTGGTGGCGGCGATTGTAGCTGATGTGAGCCGACAACCGGGGGCGTTGCCCCTCCTGCAATATGCCTTGACTGAGCTTTTTGAACAGCAAACGGGGCGCAAGCTGACCCTGGCCGCCTATCACAACATCGGCGGTGTAGCTGGCGCATTGACCCGCCGAGCTAATGAGTTGTACAACGGATTAACGCTTGAAGCCCAAGAGGTTGCTCGCCAGCTCTTTTTACGCTTGATTACCTTAGGTGAAGGGGCTGCTGACACCCGCCGCCGCGCTCCACGCGCGGAACTCTTATCGCTCCTCATTTTGGCCCATAAAACACACACGAACGGTTCGGGACCCACTCATGTGGTAGTGCCGAATGGACAAACACCAGAAAGTGATGTCTCTCAGACCATAGAGACCATTATTGATCGCTTTAGTCAATATCGTTTATTTACTCTCGACCAAAATATAGCGACAGGCCAGGCAACGGTCGAGGTAGCCCATGAGGCGTTGATTCAGCATTGGCCGCAAGTGAAGCAGTGGTTGCAGACAAGTCGGGCTGATGTACAACTGCATCGGCGTTTGATGGCCTTAGCCGCCGAGTGGGAGCAGGCTGATCGTGATGTTAGTTTTTTGATGCGAGAAGGGCGGCTGCAACAATTTGAGGTGTGGGCAGACAGCACCAACTTGGCTTTGACGCCGTTGGAAACCAACTACCTTCAGGCTAGTGTGAGCGAGCGCGAAGCCGAAGAAGCTGAAGAGGCAGCCCGGCAAGCACATGAACGCCAGTTGGAGCAACGCTCACAACGTCGATTACGCTTGTTGGTCATCGTCCTCCTGACTGCCACGGTCGGGGCCTTTGCGCTCAGTGCGGTTGCCTTCACCCAGCGGCAAATTGCCCAAGAACAACGAGATCGGGCTGAGACCCAAACCCGGCTAGCTACCTCTGGTCAATTGGCAGCACAAGCCATCAATTTGGTTGATATCCAGTATGATTTAGCCCTGTTGCTCAGTTTGGAGGCCAATCTTCTGCAAGATACCTTGACCACCCGAGGCACACTGCTTGAAGTTTTATCGGCCAACCCCGGTTTGGTCAGGTATTTACCAGGACATACGGGTGGGGTCAATAGCGTTCAGTTTAGCCCTGATGGTCGATTCCTGGCCTCGGCTGGGAGTGATCATCTGGTGATGTTGTGGGATATGACGGCCGAGCCGCCGCAGGCTACTCCACTGCAAGGGCATACTGATTTGGTGTGGCAGGCCAACTTTAGCCCTGATGGGCAAATATTAGCCTCAGTCAGTTTTGATGGAACTATCATTTTGTGGGATGTTAGGGAAGATAGCCCCTCGTTTGGTCAACCACTTGGCTCACCCCTGACCAGCCCTGGGAGTGCAATTGGCGCGGCGGTGTTCAGTCAAGACGGCCAAACCTTGATTTCGGCTGATGATAATGGCCAACTGATAATGTGGAATGTGAGGACACAGCAAATGATTGGAGTTCCTGTTAGTGCTCATAATGATGCTATCTTTCATATTACGCTTAGCCCCGATGGTGGAACACTGGTTTTCGTCGGTTTTGATGGCAAAGTTATCGTCTGGCCGATGACACCGGAGGGGCTGGCTGAACAACCCCTCAATCTACCCTTACTGGAGAATCAAGACACCGGCGGTTATTTTACCTTTAGCCCCGATGGGCAAATATTAGCCTCTGCCAGTTTGAATGAGCCTATTATTTTATGGGATATGTCAGACGGGGCCTCACGGGGGCAACAACTGACCGCAGCCTTACCCGATCAGGCCGCTTTGGCCACAAGCCTAACCTTTAGCCCCGATGGTCAACAACTGATTTCGGGTAGTGATGATGGACGGATCTTATTTTGGGATGTGGACAGCACGATTACAAATGGTGCTCCGCCCACCTTGACGCTGACGGGGCACGATCAATCCGTGTGGGGCTTGACCTTTAGCCCGGATGGGCAAACGTTGGTTTCCAGCAGCATCGCTGGCGAAATTATTGTGTGGGATATGGCCGCGATTAGGGGAGAGTCTTCTCGGTTGGGGCAATCTTTGTCTCGTCCGACAGAAATTGCTGACCGGATTGGCCCCGTGACGTGGGGCCAATTTAATCAATCGGGCCAAATGTTGGCGTTAGGTAGTGAGACGGGCCACGTTGAAGTGGCTTCATTAACCGCAGCTCAGGGTGCCAATCAATCGTCGGCCTTCGTTCCGTTTGATCTGACCTTTACCGACCACAGCGCTGAAATCGCTGGGCTGGCGTTTAGCGCAGATGACCAGTATCTGGTGTCGAGCGATATTGATGGGGAGATTAGAGTGTGGGATTTGAGCCAAAGTCGGCCTGCTGGCACCATATTTGCCGATGATACAATCCAGCATACAGATGAGGTGTGGGGGCTGGCCTTTAATCCGGATACGAGCGTGTTGGCCTCGGGGAGCGTGGATGAAACGATTATTTTGTGGGATGTTAGCACGAGGCAACCACTTGGCCCCCCCTTAAGCGGTCACACCGCTGGCATCAGCAATCTGGCGTTTAGTCCGGATGGTCAGCAATTGGCCTCTGCCAGTGACGATTGGTCGGTGCGGTTATGGAGTGTTGATCAGTCATCATCGGGGGAGAGCCTATTTTTATCAGGTCACGAGAACATCGTATTTGATGTGGCGTTTAGCCCAATGGGACGTTACGTGGCCTCCGCCAGTGGCGATAGTAGTCTGAATCTGTGGGATGCAGTCAGTGGCGAACAACTCGGCTTGCCCTTTAATGGTCATACCCAGTCCGCCCAGAGCGTCACCTTTAGCCCGGATGGACAGTGGTTGGCTTCCGGTGACTTTAACGGAGACATCATTCTCTGGAATGTAGCCACCCGTCAGCCTATCGGTGCCCCCCTCACCGCCCATACCAGCGAAATCATTGATCTCGCCTTTAGCCCCGATGGTCAAACGTTATATTCATTAAGTTTCGATGGACAGGCCATTGCCTGGCAGCTTGATGCAGAGTCGTGGCAAGATGAGGTGTGTCGGGTCGCTGGCCGGAGTTTGACGGAGGCCGAGTGGGTTCAATATTTGGGGGATATGGCGTATCGGGGGGCTTGTGAGTGAAAGAACGTCCCCGCAGCAAAAATAAGGCGAACTGTTACAGTCTATTTCAAATCAGTACGCTAAAACAATAGTGTAGGTTTTCAAAAATGATAAAGCCAAGCGAATTTCCAAAATATGTTCTTGAATATATCAATCCAGGTTCCGAGTATGAACAGCGAGTTCCGGTAAAAATTTCAGGGCGATATGTTCAAGTCTCATTTACAAAAAAGGTAGACTATCGTTTTTATATCCATATTTGCTTTTCATATGATTTGCGAGTGAATTTTTTAGCAAATATGCCACCAGGTATGTTTATCTCAATAGAGAGCAGAGAGTCTAGAGATTTTGGCGTTGAATATGCATTTGAGATTAATTTGTTATATTTTTCAAGATCAAATTCGTTAGGTTACTCAATTGAAAAAGGTGAAATTAAAGAATTGTGGGTGGATATAAATTCTGAGAATGAACTTATAGAAATTTTACAAGAAGCAGATCAAAATTTAAATCAAATTCAGTAGATCACGAAAGTTGACAGAAAGGGCAACTTCGGTAAAAAGGTAGTTGCGAAACAAACCCAAAACCGAAGGAGCCCAAGCGAAT
>JANQQF010000015.1 GCA_028285035.1 Phycisphaerae bacterium | reverse complement strand
ACGGATCATCGAAATCTATGGACCAGAGAGTTCTGGGAAAACGACGATCTGTCAACATCTGATTGCTGAAGCCCAGAAGCAAGGTGGGGTGGCGGCTTTCATCGATGTGGAGCACGCCCTTGATCCAACCTATGCTGAAAAGTGTGGGGTCAACATCGATGATTTATACGTCTCGCAGCCCGATACGGGTGAGCAAGCGTTGGAGATCACTGAAGCGCTGGTTCGCTCTGGGGCAGTTGATGTGGTTGTCGTGGATAGTGTGGCGGCTTTGGTGCCTCGGGCTGAGATCGAAGGAGAAATGGGTGACTCTCACGTCGGTTTGCAAGCTCGGTTGATGAGCCAAGCCCTACGAAAGCTCGCAGCGACGGTCAAGCAGAGCAACTGTATGTTGGTGTTCACCAACCAGCTTCGTCAGAAAATCGGGGTGATGTTTGGATCGCCCGAGACCACCACGGGTGGGATGGCGCTCCGTTTCTACGCCTCGGTCCGTTTGGACATTCGTCGTATTCAAGCGATCAAGGATAGTGGTGAGATCATCGGAAACCGCACGAAAGTGACGGTCAAGAAGAACAAAGTCGCTCCCCCTTTCCGGGTGTGTGAGTTCGATATTATGTACAACCAAGGGGTGTCCAAGACCGGGGATGTGTTGGACATCGGCGTGGAATTAGGCATCATCGACAAGCGAGGGGCGTTCTACTCTTATGGTGAGCAACGCTTGGCTCAAGGTCGTGAGAATGCCAAGACCTTCCTCGCGGCCAACCCTGAACTGGCGTTCACGATTGAGAACAAGGTGCGAGAAGCGAACAATCTGCCAATGCTGGACTCACCCGCTTTTGCCGCCGCCATTGAAGATATCAGCATTGATCTGCCCAAGCTTGATGATGCAAAGAAGAAAGAGAAGCCTGCCAAGAAGTAATCTCTCATCAGGCGTTGGCTCGACCAACGCAAAGCATTGGGTCGCGTGCCTAAACATCGTCAATCTAAAATCATAAATCCTACAGTCCTCCCAAGAACCGCAGCAATGACGCTGCGGTCTTTTTTTGTTCTTGAAAAACTTTCCCGACCATTAAAAGTGAACTAGAATGCGGGCCTACACAATGAATAGAGGAATTGATTATGAAACCTAACATCGTCGCCCCGGAAACAGTGGGAATGAGTGCTGAACGCTTGGCGCGGATCAAACCCGCTATCCAAAGATATGTCGATCAAAAGAAAATCGCGGGATTGAGTCTCATGGTTGCCCGGAAAGGGCAGGTAGTTTACTTTGACCAAGTCGGGCAGATGGATATTGTATCGAATAAACCGATGGCCGATGATGTCATTTTTCGGATTTATTCGATGACAAAACCGATTATTTGTACGGCCTTGATGACTCTGTATGAGCAAAATCGCTTCCAACTTTTTGATCCAGTCGCCAAGTACATTCCAGCCTTTGGGCAGGTCAACGTCCTCACAAGTGATGGCACGCAGGTTGAGTTGGCACAACCCATTACCATCCACCACCTACTGACCCACACGGCAGGTTTAACCTATGACTTCTTAGAAGACTCACCAGTGGGAGAGTTGTATCGAGAAGCGAGAATTGCTAATGACGCTGGACGAAGTCTGGCGGAGATGATCGATGAGCTTACTCGTCTCCCTTTGGCCTTCCAACCTGGTTCCATTTGGCATTACAGCGTATCAATTGATGTCCTGGCCCATCTCATTGAGGTTCTGGCAGATCAACCCCTCGATCAGTTTTTGCAAGAGACGTTGTTTAAGCCATTAGGCCTGATAGATACAGATTTTCACGTCCCCCTCGACAAGCAAAAGCGACTGGCAACGATGTATGGCCTGCCCGATGTATGCGGTCTTAATGTGACATTGAGCCAGCTTGTGACCGCTTGGCAGAATGGGTTCAATGAACAGATCGATGTCTCCACGACGTATCCCGCCACAAAATCAGAAACATTCGGGCGTGGCGGACATGGTCTCTTTTCTACTGCTGCCGACTATATTCGATTTGCCCAAATGCTGTTGAACCAAGGTGAATTGGATGGGGTACGCATCTTGAGTCGAAAGACGACTGAGCTGATGCACACCAATCATCTTCCTGCTGAACTCCGCCCTTACCTGATCGCCCCGCCTGCCGCTTATGGCTACGGCTTCGGCCTGGGATCGCGTGTACTGATAAATGTGGCGGAGTCTCAGAAACCCGGTTCTGTCGGTGAGTTTGGCTGGGCGGGCGCGGCCAAAACATATTTCTGGGTTGATCCGCAAGAGGAGCTCATCGGTATTCTACTATCACAGTCGATGATGCAGTTTGAGCAACCTGAAAAGGATTTCCAGGTTCTGGCCTATCAAACCATCGTCGATTAGTTAGGTACGATGATGTACAACTTCGATCTCGGCCCTTGGTCCCGAAAAATAACAACAGCCTCGCCAGAAGCCCAAGTGTGGTTCGATCGTGGCCTCAATTGGACGTATGGCTACAACCACGAGGAAGCGATTTCTTGTTTTCACCAAGCCTTGGTACATGACCCAAACTGTGCGATGGCCTGGTGGGGTATCGCCTACGCGGCTGGCCCGTTTTACAATCGCGCCTGGGTGAGATTCTCGCGGGCGGAACTTGATGAGGTTGTACCAATGTGTTATGAGGCAGCCAAGGCCGCGTTTGAACGTGTTCAAGGTTGCACCTCTGCCGAACGGGGTTTGATTGAGGCCATCACCCAACGTTATCAACAGGCAGAGGAACGCGATTATGCGGTGCTCGATCAATGGCATTGGGAGTTCACCGAAGCGATGCGCAAGGTATACACTCAACACCCAGATGATCTTGATATCGCCGCTCTATTTATGGAGGCAGCGGTGACCTGCACCCCACGCCAATTGTGGAATTTACAAACTGGGGAGCCAAGGCCGAACACCTTCATTCAAGAGGTGATGGATGTAATGGGTCAGGCGATGGCCCAAATCGAGGCGACGGGAATACCACATCCCGGCGTATTACATATGAGTATCCACGCCCTGGAAATGGCCCCCTTTCCAGAGCAGGCAATCAAGGCCGCTGATATGTTGCGCGGATTTGCGCCGGATGCCGGCCACCTAGAGCATATGCCTGCCCACATTTATGTCCTCTGTGGCGACTATGCCCAGTCCGTCGCTCAGAGTGTGCGGGCAGTGCAGGCTGATGACAAATATCTGGCCTATGCGGGAGACAGTAACTTTTACACCACTGCTCGTTGCCACGATTTACATCTCCTGATGTACAGTGCGATGTTTCTGGGGCAATATCGCACCGCTCTCCACGCCGTTGAGCGGATTTGCGACATCGCAACATCAGAATTGATTGACAAAAGCCCGCCCTTTATGGCCTCGATTTTGGATGGTTATTCGGCTATGAAACATCACGTTTGGGTTCGGTTTGGCCGCTGGCACGACTTGATTGCGGCCCCAGCGGTTGACTTTGACCGCCGCCCGATTGGTGCCGCGATGCACGCCTACGGTCAAGGTGTGGCCCACGCCGCTTTAGGGCAGATCGAGGAAGCCGAAGCGGCCCAAGCAAAATTCGCGGAGATCAGAAGTAGCATCCCACCAGACGCCATTTTCTTGAGCAATCCCATTCAAGATATGTTGGCCATCGGTGAAGCGATGTTGACAGGCGAATTGGAATATCGCAAAGGAGGATTCGATGAAGCTTTTGTGGCCTTACAGCTCGCTGTTGCTCGCGACGATGCTCTCAATTACACCGAGCCTTGGGCCTGGATGCACCCACCCCGACACGCTTTGGGGGCACTGTTGGCTGAGCAAGGACACTTTGCAGAGGCGGAGGCTGTCTACCGGGCTGATCTCGGCTACGATGACAATCTACCCAGATGCTGCCAACATCCAGACAATGTCTGGGCCTTGCAGGGCCTAGTCGAATGTGTAGAGCAATTGGGTGGAGGGAAAAATGAGTTACACCTACTGCGGCAACGGCTAACCATTGCCCAAGCTCGGACTGACATCCCGATTGAAACATCTTGCTTTTGCCGAGTGTTAGATTAAGAAATCACGTCATTTCGATGAATGACCATCAAAATTACAAGAAACTAGCAAAATGATCGCCACGCTCCCGATGTACAAACGCCCCGAACTCGTCGAGGCGCACAATCGTTACTGGGCCTTGATTCGGGCTGCGCTCATTGAACGGGATATCGATAGTCCCAAAACTTTGTCACAAGAATACGAAGATGAGTTTGCGTGGGCTAATCCTAAGTTGGTTCTCAGTCAGACCTGTGGAATGCCTTATCGTTTATGGCTACACGATAAAGTTACTTTGATCGGGACACCAGATTTCGGAGTTGAAGGGTGCCCGCCAGGGTACTATCGCAGCGTGATTGTGATACGACGAACGGACCCACGCCAAAGCATTGACGAATTTAAAGAGGTAACCTTTGCTTACAACCAGCCCTATTCACAGTCGGGCTATGCTGCCCCCTACTGGCATTGTCGACAGTATGGCTTTTGGTTTGAAAAGCGTCTCCACAAAATCCACCACCTCCATTCCGCCCAAGCCATTGTGTCTGGTGAAGCAGACATTGCTGCCCTGGATGCAGTGACGTGGCGGTTGATGGTGCGGTATGAAAGTTTCACCCAAGACCTGCGAGTGTTCGGCTGGACAAAACCCACTCCCGGCCTGCCCTACATCGCTGCAGCCACAGCAAATCAAGCCTTAACGTTTACCGCCGTTGAACAGGCCATTGCGTTGCTCTCCCCTGATGATCGAGCGTTGCTTGGCATTCGTGGCCTCGTTGCTATTCCGAAGGAACTATATTTGGCTCTGCCGAAGCCAGATGATATAAACTGACTCTACAATTGGAATAAGAGCTAACAAAGATCGCTTTACAATGTTAATCAGCTTTGTTATGATGGGCTTGCCGTTCAAACTATTATCTCAAATTAACGACAAATAAAAGGGGATTCGAGTGGGCCGAAAGTCACTAAAAATAGCCACGTTCAATGTTGGAAACTTAGTTCCAACATCAACAGAAACCCAACAAAATTACTTTTACCAACAAGGCAAAGGCAATCAATACGAAGAAGTAGAGTATCAGCAAAAAATCGAGTGGATTGCTAAGCAATTAGACACGATGGATGCTGACATTGTTGGTTTTCAGGAAGTTTTTGATTTAGCACCGTTAGTTGATGCCGTTAATCTTAGCCAAAAATTTGGTGGCTCCAACTACAATTTGGAAATTGCGGATCAGAATCCTGAGGTTGAGCAGCTTAATGAGGACGGGCAAGCGATCAACATCTACAAATCGCCACAAGTGGCGGTTCTCTCAGTAGAGGGGTTCCAAATCGAACTTACGCCGCTATCACACTTCCCGGAAAACATGAATGTTTCCAATGTGGTTAATGACAAAGCTGGCCGAAGTTGGCAACTGGCCTTGTTAGAAGGTGATGCAGAACTCAACAAGTTTCATCGTATCGTCATCAAAGCGACCATAACCCTGCCTGAAGAGTTCAAAGATGTTGAGGGCGTTGAGGGTGATGCGGCAAAGTTAACAATTTTTGTTTCACATCTTAAGTCAAAGGGGCCACTCAAGGCAGAGATTGGGGAGGATGCGCCCGATCAAATCATCGATGATCTTAGAGAGGATGCAATCGGCAAAACGCGATCACTCCTGATACGAACACTCGAAGCCACGGCCTTGAGACACTATGTCATCGATGAGCTTCACCAAAGCCCCGATGTCCCTTTACTCGTTCTTGGTGATTTAAATGATGGCATTCGAAGCGTTTCGACAGAGATCGCGGGTGGATTATCACAACGATATTACGGCAGAGAGGAAGATCGAAATCGAGTCGCTGATTTGTCGCTGTATAGTGCCTATGATTTTCAGACTGAAAACACTCATCGAGATATCTACTACTCCTACATCTTTAATGGCTTTCATCAAACCTTAGATCACATTCTTGTGTCCAGTCACTTTATCCCCAGATGGTGGCGTAAATACAGTGGACGACAGCACATTGGCACCATTGGTCGGTTTCAGATGTTCAACGATCATGTTGTTGATGAAGAGGTCGACAATCTACGATTCCACAAGAAAAAAGCCTATCAACACACCAAATCCGATCACGGCCAAGCGATTGTGCGATTGGATTGGTATACAAAGGACAACAAAGAGCAAGTTATCCTGGATTTATTAAATGAATGGGCGCATAACACCAAGCTAAATCTACAAGATGAGATTCTAACAAACCATTCCGATGACGTTGTTATTTATGATGTATTACCACCCTTGAAGTATGAGGGAAAAGAAGCCTACCGCAATAGCTGGGATGAATGGCAACCCGAAACCAACGGAGAAAGTTTTTTCGATTTCCAGGAAATACAAGTAACCGCAGGAAACAATGTATCATTTGCCCACGGGCTTATTCATTGCGGCGGCACCCGACCCGATGGCACTACATTTGAGGACACAGTGAGGGCTACATTTTGTTTAGAGAAAATAGAGAATAAATGGACCGTCACCCATCAGCATATTTCCCAGCCGCTTCCTGAATAGGCTGTACTTTTACTAATGCCGAAACACCATCAACGACGGTGGCGGATCTTGGACAAACCACTCTGACACTACAACTGGGTCAAGATTTTCCCTACGAGGATCATTCTCGGCGAAACAGAGGCCACAATGTTCGCCTGTGGTGCCAAATTCAATCATTCGGCGAGGCCAGCTACCCCCGCCGCCCGACCAAATCGTCTCACGGTTGTGGTCGAACACGATCATATCATTCTCGATAAAGAAGCGCTCGTCCTCGATGACGATCGGGGCCTGGGTCAACTGTTTCGAAGTATGTTGACAGGGGCGATAGATGTGGAGGCAACTCATTTCGCCAAAACGGCTTTGGGCAATGAGTTGTTCAGTAGTCTCAGAGTCTGCAAGCATTTCCGTTAACGATGGAATAGCTTGCGGCTCGAAGGCTCGGCGAGAGATACCGTGGATCAGCCGAGGCGGGATAACGGCGGTTTCGGTATTGCGATAATCAGCCTCATCTAGAAGCACCAGCGGAAATGGCGACTCAGTCGTACGCGGCATCCACAGCGTGTTGATATGCGTATTCCCGGAACCGTTTTTCCCCAGCGGTTGGGCAAAGGCCCAATTTTGGCCATGTGTATGGAGCAGGGTGGTTCGCCCCGCCAAGAAGAAGGGTTGAGTCACAAAACTCATCTTGTGGGCCGAATCAAGATTCACCTTGCGCAACAGAATTCGACCGTAAGGCTGACGGGCAAAGGTTGGCAGGACAACCCAGGGCCATGCTTTTTCGTGGGTATGCGTCTTGGCGACCTTATCGATGACCGTGGCTAATTGCTTGGGGTCAAATTTATCCCCATTAGCTCCAGCCCTTAAGTTATCCTCCAGTTCATCCAAGTGACTGGTATCAATCAGATCAAAGCGTTGATGCAGATCACGGGCGCTGTACGTCACGCCATTAAACAATCGAGCTAAAGCCAATCCCTCGAGGCTCGCGTCCCCCTCCTGCTCAGCCAGTGATTGCTGAATGCGCTGCCATTGCAGAAACAGAATTGTAGCCATCCGCTGCAATATCGGCCAAAAGGCTTTAGCGTCAGCTAATGAGTGAATCGATTTTGCTTCATCGATAACCATTTGAATATCAAGCCCATTTGCTTTCGCCTCCTCAGAAATTGTATACATCAGCGTTTTGATATCTGGGGTAGCTGTCGCCGTTCCAGTATCAAACTCTTGGGATGGTAAAATTTTTGGTTCTGATTTTGTTTGCATTCTAGCCTCACTGACGGGGAAATAATAATTGGTTTAAAAAAATTAAGGGATTAGTGTGGCAACAACCACAGTAATCCCTTAATCAAAGTAGGCGATAAATTGACAACAACAACAGTTACAACAAATACACATGGAAATAATTTCTCACCAAAATATATTTTGCCGCAGCATTGCGACAATTAACAGCTGGATGTAACAACAGCTACAATTAGTATAAAAAATCTACCTTAAGTTGGCAAGTTGGTAGAAAAATGTCGGTAGATTTGAGTGTCAGAGAGGTTAGGGGGTAGACAACGCAATATCAAGATAAAACACAAAGTGCCCTAACAATCCTCAAAGTACACCAAGCTGTCTTGGGTCAGATCACCTGGTGTGCTTCACCCCCAGCTGCCTCAGCACTACTTATCCCCAGCCTTCTATATCTTCCAAACCTCCAAATTCCCGCCCGATTCACATAAAAAATTAATAAAAATCGGCTATAATTAAGGTAACTTTAGCGCCATGTTGAACGATAGACGGTTATTGAACGAACAGGAGATTGATCATGGAAACTGTAAATAATAATGTTAATGTTGTCCCCAAAATTAATAATCCCAAGCAAATACAAAAGAAAAGTCGGTATCACGCCACCCGGCAAATCAAACCCAATTGGTTCAAAGTAAAAAGTGCCATCAGTGGCAATGTGTATGATGTCAACCTTGGCATCAATGGCGGCACCTGTACCTGCCGTTGGGGCCGTAATCGGCCAGATGACGATCATCGTAGCGGATGTGCCCACGTCATCGCGGCCATCAATCATCGGGCCACACAACAAGGTCGACGAATTAGTGTATGGAACAACCAAGCCGATGCCAAACGCCAACATCGCCCCATCACTCAAATCGGCGACGGTCTGTTTCTCACCAGCCGCGTGGCGAAAGCGTCGCTGAGCTAATTAAACATGTATAGAAAATTGAAAAAATTTAGGTGCTAAAGCAGAAAGCCCCGCCAAAATTTGGCGGGGCTTTTTTGATAAGTATAAGACGCATTTAGATAAAAATGTCATAGCCTGAGCTTGTCGAAGGCGACATTCCGGCCAAGAATCACCTTCGACAGGCTCAGGTTACAGGAGCAACTGCGTAACTCCTAAAGTACTTAGGTCAACAACTTATCAACCGCCTTGGTCAACTCGGCCAAGTTACTAACCCGATGGACCGCGTCGGCCAGGGGGGCGTAGGCGAGCATATCGCTGTCACCAGTACCCCATTGGCGGGGGTGCTCAGGATTGAGCCAGATGACACGTTTGCTGCGGCGCTTGATCTTCTCCATCACATCGAGACGCGGGTTGTTGTAGTTGTTTCGGCCATCACCGACAAAAATGACGGTGGTGCGATGGTCGATGGTTTCAGCGTAGTCGCGCATTAGGGTATTGAGACTGTTACCAAGATCGGTGTTGTAGTAGCCAGGTTGTAGGCGATGTAAAACGACCTCAACTGCTACCTCTGGGGGATGCTCGGCAAAGTCCAAGCTAATATCCGTTAAATCATCGATGAAGGCAAAGGTGTCGGCACTGGCGACCTGATCTTGTAAGTCGTAGATCATTGTCAACAGGAACTCAACTACCGCCCGCATACTGGTTGAAACATCACACACCAGTAGCAGCTTAGGCTTTAAATGACGGGTCTTGAATTTTAGCTCCAAAGGCACGCCACCATAGCGTAAATTGGCCCGAATGGTTTTCTTGGCATCGAGCGTACCGCTTTTGCCTCGCTTCTGACGTAAGGCCGCCCGGCTTCGTAGTTGGGCGGCTAGTCGTCGTACTTGTTCACGCAACAACTCAGCCTCACGCTCGGTTAGGCTGCGGAAGGGACGATTCATCAAATCGACCGACTCCTCACGCTCTTGGGCTTGACGTTCGGCTTGCTGCCGAGCCACTGTCGAGCCGACATGCTGCATGATTTGCTCGGCCAAGGCATCTCGATTCTGATCCATCCCTTCCATCAATTGGTTGATGGCTTCCTGGCTCATCCCCATTTCGCGCAAGGCCTCAGCCAGTTGCTCCATCAACTGCTCTAGCAAATGAAGGCCCATTTGCTTCATCATTCGTTGCTCAACCCAACGGCGTTGATAAGGATGGTGAGCATTTTGCAGGCCAGAGCGCTCACCCGCTTGATCCAAATCCTGTTGACTGGGGTTCATCCCTTGCAGGAGGGCTTGAAGTAGCTGCATTAAGCTGTCGATTTGTTGAGATTGGCCCGACGGATTTGGTTGCCCCTGCTGCCCTTCCTGCATCTCGCCATTACGCATCTGCTCCAGCATCGCTCGCAAGGCTTGAGCCAGCAGGTCTTTCTCTTCTTGAGTTAAATCCTGCATCAAATCCTGAAGCGGAGGGCCACCGCTGCCAAAGTAGAGGGGAAAGAGTTGGTCAAAAATCGGCTGATCTTCGGATTCTTTGACCAGGGTCGTGCGCAGGGCATGACGAAACGACTCGCGCTCACGTACGCCCATGTAGGCAGTCGCGAGAGAGGCATCGGCTGTCTCAGCCATTGATATCCGAACACCAGCCGCTCGCAGCCCCGCGATAAAATCAATAATTCGTTGCTGCATCTAGCGCCCCCTTCCAAATGACCGATAACCAATCAAATCGTCTGGATCAAATCCGTCTGGCTTATGCCCTCCTCCATTGGTGCTGTGTCGGGCGCGTAGCCGTTTGGCCAGCGCAATATCTGATTCGTGCTTGAGGAGCACACTCATCGTGTTATCAACAGTTTCCTGGTCCAACTGATCGGCATTCAGTTTGACCAAGGCTCTGGCCCAATCCAGCGTCTCGCTGATTGAGGGTGATTTCTTCAGATCAAGTTTACGTAGTTCGTGCACCCATTGGACCACCTCATTCGCCATTTTCTCACTTAGATCAGGCACCTTAAGTTTAACGATGTCCAGCTCAGCCTCAACTGAAGGATAATCCATAAAGATGTAGAGACAACGCCGTTTGAGAGCCTCGCTCAATTCGCGTGTATTGTTACTTGTGAGCAAGACTAAGGGATGGTGCTTAGCCTTAATTGTCCCCAGTTCTGGCACACTCACTTGGAAGTCACTCAACACCTCTAACAAGAAGGCCTCAAATTCCACATCAGCCCGGTCAATCTCATCGATCAGGAGCACAACTGGTTCATCCGATGTCAAGGCCTGCATCAAGGGTCGGGGGAGTAAGAACCGCTCGGAAAAGAACACTTCCTCTTCAGCGGCAATACGGTCAGCCGCTTCTCTAAGCGTCGCGACTTCACCAACCACATCTTGTAATTTATCCCGCAAAAGCTGGGTGTACAGCATCTGCTTAGCATACTCCCACTCATACAATGCCTTTGTTTCATCCAACCCTTCATAACATTGCAAACGAATAAACTTGCGCCCTGCCGCTGCAGCCCAAACCTTAGCCAGTTCCGTTTTCCCGACACCAGCGGGACCCTCACACAACAATGGCTTGCCGAGTTGCTCGGCCAGAAAAACGACCGTAGCAATTTCATCCGAGGCAATATATTGTTGTGCATTTAAATCCTGTTTTATTTTTTCGGTAGCTTCAGACATTCATTGTTCTCCTATCGTCTCAAAATCAATTGGGGGTTATTTTGTGGTCAAAAATCTTGAAGGGGCGGGGCTAAAAACAAGTTGGTATATTATGGCTGTCATAAGTCATATTGTCAAGGAGTAACTAAAGAGAGCCTAATCATTTACCCCGATAGACTCTCTTTAGTCAGATTGATACAACAGAATAACTTCTGTAATTCGATTGGTTCGTCAGTTGCGTCAAAGATCACTCCTCAGTGTCATCAGTGATCTGATACTTCACGACTTTTGTGCGCGAAGCCACAAGCAGTTCACCAGCATCATTGATTGTCATCCCCAACCCCTGCACCATAATGGTGTCGATAAGTTGACCACTAGGGTCATAAACCTTGATGGGACCAACTAGCTCACTGACGTAAATTCGCCCTTGACCATCTACCTCAATTTCCCTGGGTGACTCAAGCGTGCCAGGCGGAGGATCTAGCCCAGTCTGAGGTGCAGCACCAAACTGATCCAGAAATCGGCCATCTGGACCAAACTTAAAAACAGCTCCGTTAAAGATGCCCAGCGCGTAAATGTTGCCTAGGCCATCAATAGCGACTTGAGTATCAAGTTCGGGGCTATTGGTTTGCCCGCTAATGGCCTCATTGATGACCAAGGTCGGCTCACCATTGGCACTAAAGCGAACGATATCATCCTGCCCTTTGAACCAAGGGGCAACATAACCGCCATCGGGGGCAATGGCAATGTCTCCGAAGCCCCACCCCCCATCAAATGAAATTTCTTGTTTAAATTCGCCGGTTTGCGCATCATATTGATTAATCAGACCACTTTGGATAACATAGACATTACCGTTACGGTCAGCATCCATGCCAAGCAGGGGCATCTCGGTATCAACCGTCCACTGGGTTAAGAAAGCACCTTGAGAGTCAAATACCTGAATCCGTCCCCCAGTGTATTCACCTACTAATATATTCCCATTTTGTTCATCCACTGTAATGGCCCGAGCATCTAAAAACTGACCGGGACCAATCCCTTCGCTCCCAAACGTGAGCAGGGGTTGACCAAAGCCTGAAATAGGCAGAGGCGTCACCGTCGGTTCAGGCGTGATGGTCGCTTCTGGGGTATTTGTTGGCTCAGGGGTATTCGTAGATGATTCTAGCGTTGGTGATGACTCAGATGCAAGGGCCTCTTCAACCTGTGTACTTGTTGGGGCGATATCGTCCGTTGGTTCAGCGACAGTCTCAATCACTTCGGTAGCCATATTTTTATCTTCATCTGCCCTCGCTGTGGCCGTTACTTGAGCGGGTTCAAGTACAGATGTTACTGTTGGGGTAGATTCCCCAGCTATCAATAGGCTAATCTGTTCAAAATTAAGGAGCACGACTCCACATAACAAAAGCGTGACAATCGCGATGACAGCACCACTGACTGCCAGCCAAGGAAAGGATAAAGGAGTGTCGGGAAGAACCGTGTTAACTTCGGCCTCGCGGGGCTCTTCTGGGTCTGGCACCTCAAATATTGGAACCGATATCGACGTTTTGTCCTGAGGCCCCTTTTTGTTAGCTTCATCAATGGCCTCAGACAACGCCTTGACCATTTGCCCCGCCGTTTCAAATCGATCCTGAGAATGTTTAGCCATCGCCTTAAGAATGACCTGCTCAACCGAAACAGGAAGATTGGGATTGAGTTTACGCGGGAGCGGCAAAGGATCATTTATATGTTTAATCAAAACTGCAATAGGTGTCTCAGCTTTGAAGGGAACTCGACCTGTGGACATCTCATACAAAATAACACCCAAAGCGTAAATGTCACTTTGGTGATCAAGCGTTTCACCACGACCCTGTTCTGGTGACATATAAGCTGGCGTGCCGACGATTCCGCCAGTTGCGGTGATTTGAGCTGACTTCTCAATAATTTTAGCAATGCCAAAATCCATCAACATTGCATTCCCTCGCTCGTCAAGCAGGATGTTACTAGGCTTGACATCGCGATGAACAACCCCTCGACTGGCAGCATAGTCCAGAGCATCGCCAACCTGAGCAACAATTCGCTCAATTTGATCAAGCGGGAGTGGTTCACCCTTAATCAAGTGAATTAGTGGCCCACCTTCAATAAATGGCATCGCAATATAGGTATATCCATCAGCTTCACCATAATCGTAAATCGGTAGAATACGTGGGTGTTGGAGCTGTGCAAGCAACTTCGCTTCCTGCTCAAAACGGCTAATAAATTCGGAGTTGTTAGCAAAATGGCGAGGTAACACTTTCAGGGCAATGTAACGGTCAACATTTGGTTGATAGGCCTTATAAACCGAGGCCATCCCTCCTTCACCGAGCGGAGATACGATGCGATATGGACCAAATTCTCTTCCTGTTAGATTTTCCATAATCCACCCTTCAAACTACAAATTGGGAAAAATTCGTCCCTTCTTTCAAAACCTTTGATTATGACCCGACTCACAAAATTCGATGAAAGAGTCGGGTCAATTCAGGGTTATGTTGCGCCTTACGCAATTTTTGAATGGCAAAGAGGTGGGGCATCTGACGCACAGTTCCTATTTCAATCAAAAAGGTGATGATGGCTTTGGAGCCAGACATCATGGATGAAAAGCCAATCAAATAGTCCGCATCAATCTGGCCTGCCACCTGGCTACCATAGAGCTGATCGTGATCGAGAAAGAAATCGAGTAGCACGATAAAGGCTCGATGATTAATTGTTTCTTTGTATTTTTGAAAGGAAGAAAAGTGAAGGACTTGATAATCAGCCGCTCGATCTTCAGGAATCGCATTTTTAATTTGCTCTAGCCCATAGGCTTTATCATCAATCAGAATAATTTCCTTCATCGCCATTATTTCACCTCGATATTGTAATCAATTGTAAAATCTGGGGCATTTGGGATAACCACACGAACGGCAAACCACCACCGGATGCCGGGATATTCAGCCAGTCCGGTGGAGCTTCTAGCTGAGGCAGGCAGGAATATTTCAGCATTCTCTTCCCAACGTCCATCTTGGGCCAGATGGATGTTGCGTCGTTCAAGAATCACGGCTTCATAAATTTTTTCTACATCAACCTCATAGCTAGAATCTGAACTGTTACTACGGGACTGCACCCGGGTGCGGGTGGTCTCTTCACAATTCAGGGTGACTTCAATTTGTTCAACGGGCAAACGGCCCGCTTGATGAGAAATGTAGATTTCAGCGGTTTGGCCAGGCTGCAACGGCTGCTCGGAAATCTCAAAAATCGTTGTACTGCCCGTCAATTTGATGTAGACCTGTTGCCATAGGAAGTAAAGTATAACGCCAGCCGCTGCCACAAAAACAAGTCCCGCTACCGTTGCGATCCAGAAGGCAGGGCTATCATAGGCCAGACTAAGGCGGGCAGAGGTATACGTAGCATAAATTGCCCCAAACAGGGCTAAGCTCATCAGGCCTAAAAATACAATCTGTGAACCGATGGAGCCACCATCGGGTGAAAGACGAATGGCTTGATAGGTTCCTGGTGGTGTGACAGGGTTGGTCAAAATCGATAGGAAGTTAGCCACACTAAAGCCGCCGATGAGCAGGGCAGCGGCGATTAACCCCCAATAAATATGCCCAGCTGGCATCTCTGCGACGGAGAGGGAGACACGCCCCGTAAACCAGGGATTGACCCAACAGGCACGCGGCTCTTGGTTGACCGCAGACCAATCTGGTGATGAGGAAGGGTCAATTTGTGCGAATGTACTCGGAATGGTTGTATCATTGAGTAGGAACGTCATATCCGTTTCACGAATATTTACAAAAACGCCCTCAGACCAGCCATGACTTTCAGGGGTACAGATTGTTTCCTGGCTCAGGCTGGCAAATTGGAAGGCACCAAACAGTAGCCCCCCAGCGATCAGTACAGTAATGATGGTAAAGAAAATCTGGCAGCCCGAAATCTGTTGTGTTTTTGGGGCAGCTGGATTGGCCGATGCTTGGGGCTGAAATCCAAAAAGAACTCTAAAAAAGGTCACAAGGCTACCCAGGAGAAGCAAAGATCCAGCCCCCGGCAGAATCAGACCAAGTAACAACACCCAGCCAATATCACTTTGCACAACCTGGAGCGTTGTTTCTTCGCGATCATTCACAAAATTGTTGATTTGTTCAACGACTCGTTCTTTTTGATCATACGTCCCCGAGGTCACATTTCCGGTCATAGAGACGGGGCCAAGTGAAGTCTCAAGCGATATTCCATAGGTACAGCCGTCATCATCATCGCTGGGGGAACAGGAGGTATCAACTGCGGCTGACCGCAGGCCTTTAATGGGTTGTTCGCCGAGGGGGATAACCTCAAACCAATCGGTGGTGAGGGTGCAGTCAACAATGCTGCTTTCCACCCGTTCACAAGTCAAAGTGCGGCTTTGGCCCGCAAACCATAGCGGGATACTGCTGCATACGGTAAAAATGAGACCAAAGAGAAAGAGACCGAGGCTAGCCTGCACCGCTGCTTGAAAGCCGCGTTCATTTTCCTTAGATTTGCTCTGACGTTTCCCCATTGCTCCCTCCCAAACACAAAATTCCTACCTTCGACTATAAACCGAGCTTCCTGTTTTGTCCAGCATTTTGTCATAAGTGGCGGCATCAATTATTTCATTTGTCCAAGTTTGCTATCCCCTAAAATAAGCCTAAACTCCGCTTCTTGTTCTGAAAGTTATGCCTTTTAATGGTAAAAAACGTGTAGTGTCAGACACAGAAAAATTGCCAGGACCAATCATGCAAAACCTTTTTCAAGACAAACATTTTTATAGTCGATTATTCACTTTATCCACGCCGATTATCATTCAGAATCTCATTGCATTTTCACTAGGTGCAGTAGACATGATAATGATTGGGCAGCTCGGTGATCAGCCTGTGGCGGCGGTGGGTTTAGCTGATCAGATATTCTTCCTATTGATATTGATGCATTTTGGGGTGGCCAGCGGGGCGGCCATTTTTTCAGCTCAATATTGGGGGAAACAGGATTTGGCGGGCATTCATAAGGTTTTGGGGCTAAGTCTGTTGCTCAGCGTGTTGGGGAGTGTTGTCTTCGCCGTGATTGCCATCACCATTCCAGAATGGGCCTTGGGAATTTACACCTCAGACCCGGTCGTTATTGAGTTGGGGAGCGATTATCTACGAATCGTGGGCTGGAGTTACGTTTCCACCGCCGTCTCGGTCTCATACATCTTTATTTTGCGGAGTATTGAAGCTGTGAAGCTACCGATGGTGGTGGGGGCCATCGCCTTGATATTGAATACGGCGATGAATTATATACTCATTTTTGGTCACCTTGGCTTTCCCGCGTTGGGCGTTGAGGGAGCGGCCATTGCCACAGCCATCGCTCGCACACTAGAACCCCTGATTCTGATCGGGGTGATTTATACATCCCGCTCACCATTGGCAGCTTCAATCGGCCAACTTCTCGCCTTTGATTGGGCGTATGTGGTCCGGTTTTTGAAAACAGCCTTCCCTGTGATCCTGACTGAAGTCACCTGGTCCTTGGGGATCACGACGTATAGCATCATCTTTGCTCGCATCAGTACAGAAGCCATCGCTGCGGTCAACATCGCGATTACCATTGAGCGGGTGGCCTTTGTCACCTTTGTTGGGCTAAGTAATGCTTGTTCAATTATGGTGGGCAATCGCATTGGGGCCAATGAAATTGACAAAGCGATCATGTATGCCAAACGTTATTTGTTGATTAGCATCTTAACAGCGATACCGATTGGGCTGATTATGGTCTTGAGTGGCAATCTTATCTTATCGGTTTACAAGATCTCTGAGTTGGTCAGCACCTATGCCAATTTCACCCTCATCATTATGGGGCTTGCCCTGCCAATCAAAGCATCGGCAATGATGTTATTTATCGGCGTGTTACGTAGTGGGGGTGACACACAATTCTCATTCTTTGTCGACTCCGGATTTATCTGGCTGGTTGGTGTGCCCCTCGCCCTATTCGCAGCCTTCGTCTTAGGTTGGCCGGTCTATTGGGTGTATCTAATGGTGATTTTCGAGGAGATCCTGAAAAGTATCGTGGCGTTTCGTCGGTTTATTTCAGGGCGATGGATTCATAATTTGGCGGATCATGAGCAAAGTCAGGCCACTGCTTAGCTTCTGAGAGCCAGCGTTTAGATACGGGTGCATTTCTGTTTGGGGGCAAGGAGGAACAGCATCCTGAGTGATCGGAGCAGGGCGGAGATGGTGCTGTAAGTATGACCGACCGAGAAGATTTCTCACCCTAACGGGCTCGAAATGACATTAATTTTTTTCGCTAAGATGAGCAAATTGTTAAAATTATGTAAAACTTTTTAATCCTACAAATCTTGTAAATCTTATCCATATTCACAAAACACCAAGCCTGCATTAAGGTCCCGGCCTTAACTGTGGTATCCAAAATACAATCACAGCAATTGCATCGCACCCGTGACTATGCTACAATCTTCTCTGCCAAGTATCCATAAGTTTTATGGAAGGTGAAAGGGGATACGGTGGCCGAATTAGGAGTTATGATCGAAGGTCAGGAAGATCTGACCTGGGATCGCTTTTTCCGCCTCGCTGAAACAATCGACTCATTAGGCTTTGCCTCGCTTTTCCGCTCGGATCATCTCACTGCGTTAAACGATTTTCCAAAACGGGAGTCTCTTGCGCTATGGCCCTCCCTCACGGCATTGGCCCTGCGAACGAAACATATTCGATTCGGGCCGATGGTCTGTTCTATGACATTTCGTCATCCCGCAATGGTCGCCAAAATGGCGGCATCGGTGAGCGTTTTGTCTCAAGGCCGTTTGGATTTGGGGATTGGCGCAGGTTGGTACGCTGGTGAGCATACAATGTTTGGACACGCCTTTCCCAAATATTCAACCCGCTTAGCGATGTTGGATGAGGGAGCAAGCGTGATCAAGGCCCTATGGTCTGGCGAAAAGATCAGCTTCTCCGGCGAGCATTATCAACTGGATGGCGCCGAAACCTATCCACTCCCCCAAAACGCAACGCCTACCTTGATTATGGGGGGTAAGGGCGAGAAAACACTCAAAGTTGTTGCCAAACATGCGACCGAGTGGAACTGTTCCTACGCTGGTATTGATGTGTTTCGTGAGAAATCAGCGCAACTCGATGCCAATTGTGCAGTCATTGACCGCGACCCAGCTACGCTAACCCGCTCATTGATGGTTCCATTCGTTATTGGCTTAGATGATGCAGCAATTCAGGCGCGTATTGATGGGCATCGTGCCATGTTCCCGAATCTCCCCGCAACTTTAACTGATTGGCATGATACAGGATTTGTAGGAGGTACCCCACAGCAGCTATTAGATCAACTTAAAGCTTTTGAGGCAGCCGGCGTCAGCCGATTTATGCTGCAACACAACATTTTGGATGACTTGAACTCACTTGAGATGCTGGCCCACGAGGTCCTGCCACAAATGAGTTCTGCATAACCGTTTTTGTCGAGATCATCAACCTATTAGTAAAATCCATTTTGGATATCTATTTGTAATGTATTTTATGGAGGCAGAATGTCTGAAGAACGAACCACAGGTACTGTGAAATGGTTTAATGCAACCAAAGGATTTGGCTTTATTAGCCCTAATAATGGCGGCGGTGACGTTTTTGTTCACTACTCAGCAATTCAGGGTGATGGCTACAAAAGCCTTGATGAAAATCAAGAAGTCGAATTCACAGTGGTTGACGGTGAAAAAGGCCCACAAGCACAGAACGTTATAAAATTATAACCAATTTTCCAAAACTACACAGCGTGATATTTCATCATATCGATGAAGATCGCGTGTCAATATAATAATCAATTTTTCGCATAAACGGTTTGTAAATGGCCCTGGCTCAATAATTGAGCCAGGGCTTTTCATTTTTCAGTCATAGAGCAAAAATTTATTACAGCCAATACACTACTTCTTTTTACAATCCTAACGTGTACAGTATAATGAGAGCGAATAATCGGTACAATGTTGCTAGGGATAAGAGGTAGGAGGGTAGGTGAGAAAAATGGATGAAAAACAACTCCTCCAAATCATTGAAGAGGCTGCTAAATATAATCTTACCTTCCTTTATTTGGGCAGCAACAAATTAACCAGCCTTCCTCCTGAAATTGGCAAACTTAAAAACCTCAAAAAGCTTTACCTACGTAACAATGATCTAAGTAGTCTCCCCCCTGAAATCGGCAAGCTCAATAGCCTTCAAGAGCTCTACCTACACGACAACCATCTAACTATTCTCCCTCCTGAAATTGGTAAACTTAAAAACCTCAAAAAGCTTTACTTAAGTAACAATGATCTAAGTAGTCTCCCCCCTGAAATCGGCAAGCTCAATAGCCTTCAAGAGCTCTACCTACACGACAACCATCTAATTATTCTCCCTCCTGAAATTGGTAAACTATCTTATCTATCCATGTTAGATCTCAGTAAAAATAACCTGACCAATCTCCCCTCTAAAATTATTCGACTAAAAAACCTCAAAAGGCTTTACCTCTCTAGCAACCCTCTAGAAGCTCCACCATTAGAAATTGTTATTCAGGGAATTGATGCCATTTTTCAATACTTCGAGCAAGTGGTACGCGAAGGGATCGATTATCTACACGAGGCTAAACTACTGATTGTGGGCGAACCTGGGGCGGGCAAAACAACATTAGCAAAAAAAATTCAGGATAAAGATTACAAACTTGAACCTAGTGAGGCGTCAACAGAAGGCATAGAAATCATTGAATGGGACTTCGATCTCTACGAGGCAGGCAAGGACCAATTCAATGTCAATATCTGGGATTTTGGTGGGCAAGAGATTTATCACGCTACTCATCAATTCTTTCTGACCCGCCGCTCGCTTTACATCGTGTTGGCCGATAACCGCAAAGAAGATACTGATTTTAATTATTGGTTAGAGGTGGTGGACACACTCAGTGGGGGCAGCCCCTTGTTGATTGTTCTGAATGAGCGGGGGGATCGGGCCAAGCAGGACATCGCCGAGTCCCAACTACGAGCGCGATTTACCAACCTCAAAGATATCATCTTCTGCAACTTAGCCGACAATCGGGGCTTGAGGGAGATTGTCAGCCAAATGAAACACCATCTACAACACCTACCCCACATCGGTGATCCCTTGCCCGCCAGTTGGGTCAAGGTTCGGGCGGTTTTGGATGAGAACCCAGCCGATCATATCACCATCCAAGAATATCTTCGGCTATGCCAGGAAAATGGCTTTGAGTCCGAGGCCGATGCCTTACAATTGAGCCAATATCTGCACGATTTGGGGGTCTGTCTCCACTTTCAAGATGATCCTCGGCTGGTCAAAATGGTCATCCTCAATCCGACCTGGGCCACCAACGCCGTCTACAAAGTACTGGACAACCAGCAGGTGATTGACCAACGCGGTCAATTTAGCCAAGCCGACCTCAACCACATTTGGGGAACGGATCGGTACAAATGGATGGAGGCGGAGCTGTTACAGTTGATGATCCGTTTTCAATTGTGTTATCCACTCAAAGACACGCCCAATACTCACATCGCCCCTCAGCTCCTCCCCTCCGACCCGCCTGACTATCCCTGGACCAATTCAGACAACCGCCATCTGCGCTATCACTACCCCGAATTTATGCCCAAAGGCGTTATCACTCGCTTCATCGCTGCAATGCACCCTCACATCCTCGACCAAACCTACGTATGGAAGACCGGGGTCATTCTTGAGAAAGATAACACCCGAGCCAAAGTGATTGAAATGCGGCATTTGCGCCAACTCCACATTCGAGTCGAAGGTGACTTCAAACGCGAGATACTCACTCTTCTCATCCACACTCTCGATGACCTTCATCGCCCGTTTCAGGTGTTGAAGTATGAGAAATTAATTCCTTGCAATTGTGAAGACTGTCGTGCAGCAGATGTGCCACATTTCTTTGACTATGAGAGTTTGAGACGGCGACAAGCCAGGGGAAAACGAACGATTGAGTGTGATCATAGTTTTGAGGATGTATCCGTCCAGAGGTTACTGGATGACATCGGGGAACAAGTTGGTGGGGCTAGTCATTCAGACCTGGAAGGTTTACGAAGGATTATAGAGGCAAAGCAAAGACGATTACAACTCCTTAAAGAAAACGAAGGGAAGAAAGGAATTAATACCTCACCTGAAACGGTTATGGAAATTGAGGATTTAGAAGCCGAGATTTCAGAATTGCAATCAGACTTAGATAGTCTCAATTAGGTTTCCAATATTTTCCCCAATCGCGCCCGCACCTGACCCGCAATCGCCTCCCCGCGCATCTGATCCAACGGCAGATACTCGGCACCGAGCCATTGGGCTAATTCCTGGGCGGCCCCGAGGCGGACAAAGCCCTGCTCGCTGTCGAGAACGAGGCTGGCGATGCGTTTTTGGGCGAGGGTAGTGGCGAGGTGGCGGAGGTGGGTAGGAGCGCCTTGGTTGGCCCGGCCATCGGTAATGAGGACAAGGAGGGGAGTCAAGGCTGAGTCGCGTTGCAGATAGTGGTTCAATGTTTTCGCTGCGACTTGCAAACCAGCGGCTAACGGCGTCCGACCACCCGTCGGCAGCGTTTGCAGATGCCGGGCCGCCAACTCTACCGAATTGGTCGGGGGCACCACGAGTTCGGCCCCCTGCCCGCGAAATACGACCAAGCCCACCCGGTCTCGTTTTTGATAGGCATCCAGCAGCAGGCTGAGAATGGCCCCTTTCACGGCTACCATTCGCTTTCGTGCCCCCATTGAGCCGGAGGCGTCGACAGCGAAGAGGATGAGGTTGCCAGTTCGGCTGCGGCGGAGTTTGACGCGGAGGTCGGAGGGGGTGAGAGAAATGGAAGGTTGCTCTAGCGTTGCCCCCCCTAGCCTCCCAGAGGGGGGAATCTCAAAACTTCCGGTAGATGCCATTTGCTTCCCCCTTTGGGGGATTGAGGGGGCTGAAATATGGCCCAATTCATCCTCAGTCTGGTTATCAAAGTAGCTTCTTAGGGCCGCCACTCGAAGTGTCGCAGCCAAGGCAATATCACGAGCAGGACCAACCGGCTTGACCGGTCGGACGTAGTGGCCGCCTTGATCGGTGGCGATGGTATAGTTGCGACGGCCTCGGCCTAGGGTGGCGGTTTTGGGCGTGGTTAGGCTAGGGAGAATGCGATTGGCAGTGAAGGGCATGCCGGGGGCAACGATTTGATCTTGGGCTTGGCCGGTCGACTCGTCAGATTGTGGCTCAGGTGGCGCGGATGAGAGGGGAGAGTCATTCGCCGTTTCACTCACCCTCCGGTTGGTCGCCCGCTGATTGTGGCTCGCGGTTTTGTTGAGGTGGGCTGTATTGCTCGATGAGGTCGTCAAGTTGCTGTTGATCAACACCCGGCTCTTCGAAGGGCTGGCGTCGACGACGATGGAGAAGAACCATCTCGGCCGAGCGACGGACATCGGCCACGGTTGCCTCAGTTCGTCCTTCCCACGCGGCTAAGGTTTGGGCCGTCTTGTAGAGGGTGATGTCGGCCCGTAGACCCTCAACTTCACTCTCAGCACAAACGTAGGTGATCAGTTGAAGCATCTCATCGCTGAGCCGCACATCAAGCAGCATCGCTTTGGCTTGGTCAATTCGTTGAGCCAACGTTTCTTCTTCGGCGGCATAATTAGCTACAAAGCTCACAGAATCAGCCTCAAAGGCGATCCGGCGACGGACGACCTCTGCCCGTTGTTGTGGATCGCGCTCGCTGACGATATCCACGGCGAGGCCAAAGCGGTCGAGCAGTTGGGGGCGCAACTCGCCTTCCTCAGGGTTCATCGTCCCAATCAAGATGAATTGCGCGGCATGGCTGACGCTGATACCATCCCGTTCCACGGTATTTACCCCAGAGGCAGCGGCATCAAGCAACACATCGACGATGTGGTCGGCCAAAAGATTGACCTCATCCACATACAGAATGCCTTGATGGGCCTGGGCCAAAAGCCCCGGCTCAAAGTGGCGGGTACCGCTCTGTAAGGCCCGCTCGATGTTCAGGGTTCCGGTGACTCGATCATCGCTCGCTCCGATGGGGAGTTCGACAAAGCCAGGTTGATTGTTGGCCTGTTCGTACTCGATGAGGCTAGTTTCGGTTGCCCCCCGCATTTCGATAGCGAGCGTGGTGTCGGTCAGTGGGGGCAACAAACTAGCGAGTGCTCGCGCCGCCGTCGATTTGGCGGTCCCCTTTTGCCCCCGAATCAGAACACCCCCAATGGCTGGGTTGATAGCGTTGAGGATGAGGGCCAAGCGCATCGTCTCTTGTCCGACAATGGCGGAGAAGGGGTACTGTTTTATTTGAGGCATCGCTGTGTCCTACTGTGCAAAATCAAAACTCCCCGCCCAATAAGTTGGTGGGGAGTTGAAAGGTTATTTTCAAAGGCTATGGTAGCACAGGTTTGATAGACGAGCAAAGATATTTGGCTGTAACTAAACCGCGACCATCAATTTTCGCCTTAAAATCATCAACGAATTACACGAATCGACACAAAAAAATCAACCCATTAGTGAAATTCGTTGCCAGGTATCACCAATTATAGTTTATCACCCGCCCTTACAAAACGGCATCTTTGAGTAAGTCACAGAAATCAATCAAACCATTACAAGAATTCCGCTTTGTGTTTACGAGCGTAGTTTGCCAGCAGCAAATCCAATTCTTCATTTAATTCGTAACATTCATCATCAATTGCTTCAAACCAACCTAACCGGCCGTCCGTTACCTTTTCAATAATTTTCACACGCTCGGCAGTCTCTGTTGGAGGTGTTGTTGTGGGAAAGAGTTGGGATAAAACCCGTTCAAGAATAGCTAGATGTGCTAAAGCCTCAATCGATTTTAAGGCGGCTACTGTTTGGGTAATCGTGTCGGTATAATGCAAAAACTGATGGAACCCACCATTAGAGACTTGGTACTCAAATTCACTCACCAGTAAAATGGTTTTTTCGGCTTCATTCAAACTTTCAAAGGGGTAGCTTGCCAATTTACGACTGACCAAGTCAGGCAGACCAAAGAATATCATTTCATCAGCCTCTGCACCAAAAATCTCTTCAACGGCTTTTGTATTGATAAGTTTTTGTAGGGTGCCAGGAATCATTGCCCAGAATTGTAGCTCATCTGTCAGCCCACTAGAATTCACAGCTTTGAAAAATGTGGCAATCAGGTCACGTTTGGCCTTCAAAATCTCAAGCTTGGTTTCAAACTCAAACATTGGGATATCATCAGGCACACGATGAACAAGATATCGGGCAAAATTGCTTTGCGCTTCGGCCAAGGTATAAGTCAAAATCTCATCATCCACCCAAGATATACTTTCGCCTTGTTGATCTTGTCCATTAACCCAATCACACAACGGGCAGATAGTGTGATTAGTTTCTTCCTGCCTAGTTGGATAGCCACAGCAATCGCACTTAAAAAACCCCTCAAATTGCACCCGCCCAATGGGCAGGATGTATTCTTGGGCCTCCTGAAGAATATCGATTTGTTCTTTTGTGAAGTCTATTCCCATCAAGTATTACCCCTCCTGTAACTGAAGCGACACATCAATTCGAATAATGGCTCATTGTAAGTGATGAAATATTAGGTCATTTCGAACCTGTTAGAGTGAGAAATCTTCTAGGCCGATCATTTGGCAGGCCCAATTTAGAGGATTTCCCCTCATCCCTCGCCGAAATGACCTGTCCGGTATTTTCTTCATCAATTGCATTAATACCTCAACCTAGGTTCATTAAACTCCCGCTTAAGTGTTCCGAAAAACCCCAAGTTAGCAAATTTGTGATAAAGAATGATCAGGTACCAAACAACCAAGTCACCCAGAGTTACTACATTTAAATCTTGAAAATCCACCCAAACTATGCTATATTAGTGGCAAGTCGCTGACCTATTATGGCAGTGAACAAATTAAAACTTTGAAATCTCTCATACAGCAGAAGTCGCTTAGACCCTTTGTGGCTGAGACGACGCTCATAGCCTAGCATCCCTAAAGATGTAGTTTGTTTTATTGTGCTTGTCTTGTGCGATGAGCCTCGCGGCTTCCTGCGGGGCTTTTTTGTTTCCCCCCACGCTAAACAAATGGGAGACCATTATTCCGACAAAATTAAGTCGGGCCGCACAAGGAGCGTACGTTATGGCTAAAAAAGTGTCCATCCTCGATTTACATCAAAAAAAGATGGATAAAAAGCCCATCACAATGTTGACGGCTTATGATTATCCTGGGGCAACGTTGGTTGATGAGGCTGGGGTCGATCTCATTCTTGTAGGCGACTCGTTGGCGATGACGGTGTTAGGTCATCCAAACACGGTATCCGTGACAATGGAAGAGATGTTGCATCATAGTCGAGCCGTTTCCCGGGGAGCCAATCGCGCCTTTTTGGTTGGCGATATGCCGTTTATGTCCTACCAAGCGGATTGCCGTGAGGCGGTGCGCAACGCAGGTCGCTTTTTGAAAGAGGCGGGGATGGACGCCATCAAACTTGAAGGCGGGCGCGAAGTCATTCGTTGTGTTCAAGCCATCACCCAAGCGGGTATTCCGGTGATGGGGCACATCGGCCTCACACCGCAAACGGCTACCAAGTTGGGCGGCTTCAAGGTGCAAGGGAAAACGGCAGAAGCAGCGGAGCAATTGCTCAATGACGCGCTGGCCTTACAAGAGGCTGGCTGCTTCTCGATTGTCCTTGAGGCTGTGCCCGCGCCTGTGGCTGAAATGGTGAGCCAGCATCTGGACATTCCCACAATTGGAATTGGAGCAGGCGCCGGGTGTGATGGTCAGGTGCTGGTGTTCCACGATGTCTTAGGTCTGTTTGATAAGTTTGTTCCCAAATTCGTCAAGCAATATGCTAACATCAGAGAGACCATCCTTGATGCGTTCAAGCAATATGTGGCAGATGTTGAAAACCGTAGCTTCCCAGAAGATGTTCACAGCTTCAAGATGGACGAAGCTGAGCAGAAGCTATTTTTGTATGGAGGCACCGCATGAGCGAGCGCCAGCCATTGAATATTACAATTTTTGGGGTCGGGGCAATGGGCACCCTTTTTGGTAGCCTGCTCCATCCCGTCGCCAATGTCACCTTGTTTGGCCATTGGCAAACACAAATTGAAACAATCCAGAAACAGGGTGTTACCATCACCCATTATGATGGGCAGACATCCCATCATAAAATCAAGGCCGCTGACAATTTATCAGAAATCCCGCCCACTGATATCGCCCTGATCTTGGTCAAAAGCCATCAAACGACTCGCGCCGCAAAACAGGCTGCTCAAGTGTTAAAACCTGATGGATTTGTGTTGACCTTGCAGAACGGGCTGGGGAACTTGGATACATTAGCCGAGGTCATTGGTCCCGAACGAGCTGCCTTGGGCATCACCACGCAAGGGGCAACGGTTACGGCCCCCGGTCAATTACGCTATGCTGGCGGTGGGTTGACCCATCTCGCTGACACAGCAGGTTTGACGAGTAGATTGTACGACGTGGTCCAGCTTTTCAACAGGGTCGGCATCGAAACCGTCCTGGCCGAAAATGGCGACAGCTTGGTTTGGGGAAAACTCGCCATCAACGCAGGCATTAACCCACTAACAGCTTTGCTAGAAGTGCCCAATGGGGCGTTATTCAAACAAGAAACGTGGCGAAATCTCATGACCTCGGCGGCCCGAGAAGTGGCGCAGGTTGCTGCTGCCCAAGGAATCAGCATGCCTTTTGCTGATGCGGGGGACAAGACGGCGGATATTAGCCAAGCAACAGCGAGCAACCGCTCGTCAATGTTGCAGGATATGACTCGGGCGATGCCCACTGAAATCGAGGCGATTTCAGGGGCCATTGTCCGCTTTGGTCGAAAATTTGGCATCCCTACCCCCGTCAACACCTTGTTGCTGCAGTTGGTCAAGGATAAAGAGGCAGGACGACTAACATCGCAGGACGTTGCCAAGTATCTCACCCACATTCTAGAGCCAAGTTGGGAGCCAGCGTGAACATCTTTACGGAAATTGATCCCATCCGAGCTATCCGGTGGGATGATCCATCATTGAGTTGGGGATTGGTGCCAACAATGGGTTTTCTACATGAAGGTCATCTCAGCTTGGTGCGCCACGCCCGACAAGAAAATGATCGGGTGGGGGTTTCCATCTTCGTAAACCCAAGTCAGTTTAACGAGAGCAGTGATTTAGAGGCTTACCCGCGTGATCTGGAACGAGACTTGGCGCTCCTGCGTCAAGAAGGGGCTGATTTGGTCTGGACGCCAACACCTGAGGTTGTGTATCCGACTTACTATCAAACCTATATCGAGGTTGAGGAAATGACCACCCCTCTGGAAGGGGCGGCTCGGCCCGGTCATTTTCGCGGTGTCGCCACTGTTGTCGCCAAGCTGTTCAACGTCTTTCAGCCTCACCGCGCTTATTTTGGACAAAAGGATGCCCAACAGGTGGCTGTAATCAAGCGGATGGGTGAAGATCTAAACTTCAATCTTGAGATCGTGGCCTGTCCAACAGTCCGAGATAAAGATGGTCTAGCCCTAAGTTCGCGCAATGTCAACCTTTCACCTGAAGCCAGACAGCAGGCCGTTTGTTTATATCAAGCATTGCTCGTGGCACAGTCAGCGATTGAGGCTGAGGAACGAAGTGTTTCACAAATCAAGGAGCAAATGCAAGCAACGATTGAGCAAAATGAGTTGGCTAAGATCGATTACATCAGCCTAGCCAACGCAGAAACCTTACAAGAATTGACTCAACTCACGAATGATTCGGTATTAATTTCTCTGGCTGTGTTTGTGGGGGGGGTGCGGTTAATTGACAATATGGTCATTGCCAATTAAATCTAGCTTGAATTGCTGAGTAGCGTAAAGTAGAAGGTGCTACCCTGCCCAACTTCACTTTCAACGCCAACCTCGCCCCCTAATTTCTCGGCAATCCGACGGACAATCGACAAGCCAAGCCCGTGCCCTTTAGCGCGGGCTTGTTTTAGTTGGGTGAAGGGGGTGAAGAGTTGGCTCTGTTGCTCTGGAGTCAAACCCTGACCATTATCCCGGATCCAGAAACGAACTTGCCCATTGGGCAGCTCGGTGGCCCCAAGCTCCATTTTTGGCGGGGTGCCGCCATATTTAATCGCATTACTGATGTAATTGGCCCAGATCTCTTCGATCCACGGGGCGTGACCAAAGGCGACGGGCCACACCGTTGGCAACATAAATTCAGCCCCTACCTCTTTGATCAAGTGTTCCAAACGATCCTGCGTTTCGGCGATGATGTAATCCATGACCAACGGTTGCAGTTCAATGTCATCCTGCTGACGCACGCTGGCCAGCGTCAACAATTCTTCAACAATGTTGCTGGCCTTGCGTCCGCTTCGAACCATCGAAAGTAGATGGTGACTAAGATCCTTATTTGAGGCAAAATCTTCGGCCAAAATCTCTGCCATTCCGGTTAAGGCACTAAGGGGGTTTTTCAAGTCGTGGGCAACCGTGTGAGCAAAGGCATCCAATTCAGCATTGTGAGCCTGGAGTTGATCTGTATAATCAAACAATTTAAGTTCAGTTTGTCGACGCTCCTGCCACAGCGAAATCCCGGCTGCTGCAGCATTGAGCATGCCTATCTCAGATAGCTCCCACAATCGAGTGTCCGTACATTTATCAAAGCCAATGAAGCCAAAAAGTTGGTTATTGACAAAGAGGGGTAAAATGAGGATGGCTAAGACACCACGGATTTCCAGTAACATCTTCTCATCGTCAGGCAACTCAGACACCACGCTGTGAATGGGTTGTGAGTGGGCCAAAAGTTGGGGCCATCGCGGCAGAATCTCATCGTAAACAAAAGCTTGATCCAAGGGCGATGTTTGGGGAGCCGCAACGGTATCATCGTGCCAAGCTGCAATTGGACTGGCACACAACACCCCTTCGTTAGTCTGGTGATTTTCAAAGACATACACCCGGCTGGCATTCGCCGCTTGTCCCAGCGGTTCCAAAATGCCCGCATAAAAATCCTGGTTGCCATCCAAAGCCAAAAGTTGTTGTTGTACCTTGACTAATGCCCCTAAATATCGTTCTCGCTGGGCCAGTAACGTCTCCATCCGCTGCCGAGCCAAGCGATCATGATGCTTTCGCACGACCTCTGGGAGAACAACTGGGAGGAGACTTAAGTAGCCACGATTGGGGTCCTTGACAATATAATCACTCACCCCAATTTTGATAGCATCAACCGCTAGCGTTTCCTTGCCTGAGCCTGTGAGTAATATCATCGGCAGGGCAACGTCCTGCCCGATTAGGGCTTTACACAACTCAAAGCCTGTCATGCCAGGGAGGTTATAGTCACACACAAGCAAGTCAAATGCAGCAGAGTCACTGATCAATCGTTCCAAAGCAGGTTCGGCTCGAGGAAAATGGGTGATTTCGTGGGGTAATTGACTGTCACGCAGCGAACGTTTGAAGGCAATAACATCGTGTTTGTTATCTTCAACTAATAGTAGACGCAAGCTGGGATTTGTCAGTTGGTGAGCGTCCATACGCTTTCCTTCCGGTACAACTCATAAATTTTCAAAGTGCAAACAACTGGGTTGATAGATTAGTCAGGCAGTTCAACCAATTGCCAGAATAAATTGATCGTTTTAACTGCATTCGAGAAATTATCAAAGCCAACAGGTTTTTTGATATAAGCGTTGACCCCTAAATCGTAGCTCTTTACACGATCTTCCTCAAGCTTAGAAGTCGTCAAAATAATTACAGGTAAGTGGTTGAGCTTTTCATCGTCCCGAATGTGCTGCAACACGGTCAAGCCATCCATTTTTGGCATGTTCAAATCTAGAAGAATGATACCAGGACGGGGGGCAGAGCCAGGTTCATCATATTTACCACGCCGATATAGATAATCCAGACACTCTTCGCCATCACGAACAATAAAAAGAGGATTAGCAATATTATTGACTTTCCAAGCACGTTTTGTGGCTAAAATATCATGTTTATTATCTTCAGCCATCAACACTACAAACGATTTTTTATCTAACATTTATGAGGTTCCTAACATTGATTTTTCAGCTTATTTATGGTCAGCCCTAATAAGTATTTGGCAGAAAGTTTTATGAAATAAAAGATTGCTCAAAATAAGATCAATTTGGCCGTTTATTTAATCCACTATTTGAATTTTTGGTAGGGTAATATAAAAGGTACTCCCTTTGTTGGCCTCAGACTCCATCTGAACCGTACCTTGCAAGGTTTCGGTGGCTTTCTTCACAATGGCTAAGCCAATCCCTGTCCCTGGGTATTCATCTTGAGTGTGCAGTCGCTGAAAGACCTGGAATATCCGATCCTGATACTTTTTTGGAATACCAATGCCGTTATCTCGCACAAAAATCTCATAAGCCTCATTTTCAACAGGCTGCCAGCCCATTTCAATCCGCTTATTTTTGGCCTGATTAAATTTAAATCCATTTTGGATCAAATTTTGAAATATTTGCCGAAGCAAAGGAGGTTGCGTTTCGATGACGGGCCAGTCCTCAGGCAAGGAAATTTTGCAATCGGTTGGCAAATCAAAAGAAGCAATCATATCCTTTAGGAAAATATGCAAGTCGACCCGCTCGGGAGCTACACTGCGACGTCCAATCCGTGACAGTTCTAGCAAATCATCCACCAGTGCTTCCGACTCACTGACGGCTTCCATAAGGCCATCCAGATATTCATTTTGATCCTCGTTGAGGGTGTTTTGTAGATCTTCAAAGAGAAATTCAGCGTAGTTGTGGATCGCTCGGAGGGGTGCCTTCAAATCGTGAGATACAACATAGGCATACTGTGCCAATTCTGTATTAGCTGTTTCTAAATCGCTGGCTTTTCGGGATAATTCCTGATGCGCCTCTTTCAAGGCCTCTTCAGCTTGCTTATATTCTGTGATATCTGTGTTGGTGCCAATCAGGCGGTAGGGGTTATTGTTTGAGTCGCGCACGGTACTACCGCGCACTAAAAACCAACGGATAGACCCATCCTGATGTAACATCCGATGCTCTAACTCAAAGTTTGAAGTGCCCCCCTCAAAGTGAGCCTGAACTGTCGATCTGACCCGCTCTTCATCTTCGGGATGTACATGACTCATCCAATCATCCAAATTGTGGATGCTATCCTCAGGAAAGCCGAGGGATGTTTGCAGAAATGGGTCCATATAAATTTCGTGGGTCCATAAATCCCAATCCCAAACCCCAACCTTGCCTGCTTTAATCGCCAATTCGTAGCGTTGTTTGATTTTTTGCAGGGCCTCTTCCGCCCACTCCCGCTCAACAATTTGTTGCAAAAGTTTTTCATTAACGGTGACCCATTCTGCGGCCCGCTCAGTGGCGATCTCATCTAAATGGTCACGATAATGCTTGAGTTCGGCTTCAACAGCCTGCTGTTCAGTGATATCCTGATAAATGGCCAAACCCGCCACAATGTCACCTTGCTCATTTTTAAGCGGGCGAATTTGTACCAAATAGCTACGACGTTCCCGTTCCAAATTAAAACTGCTATCAGCACCTTGTAAGGCCGCACGATAGCAGGGTTCAAATATTTCACACATTTCGGGAGAAAGCACTTCGCGAAGGGTTCGACCTTCGACCATCTCTTTGGAAAAGCCATAGGCTCGCAAAGCGGTGCCCCCGGCAATGATATATCGCAGCTCTGAGTCAAAGATCAGCAGAGCAGTGTCGGGCAGGTTCTCCACCAAAATCTGGTATATATTGAAGATTCCATCCTTGGAGAGAGGTTTTATTGGTTTTTGGGTGTTATTGGTGTGGAGTTGTTGGCGCATATCGTTCAATTCTGAAAGAAGTTCCTCGTGTGTTTTGGTGGTGTCGCTCATGGATTGCCTCCTCACAATACAAATCGCTCCGTTGATTTTTATTGTGACAGTTTGAAGCTCGAATTATAGGTTCTGGTAATATGCAAGGATTTTAGATGTACCGCATAAAAAGAATGACAAGGGTGAAGACTGAAATTTAATCGTCTTAATGTCTTTGTCTGATATTGTACCATAAAAGCGGCTCAAATTTTTTAGTCTTTTAGTAAGGGGGGTAAAAAATATCAAGAATTTTTATAAAATCGATGATTGATATTATCCAAAACGGTTTGGATATTGGATTTGTAGCCAAACTCGGGGTTCCGGCTTGCGCGACAAATCCGAATTAGATATAGTTAAGTAAACCGGAAGAAATTTTCAGAAAATCAAAAATTTGAATTGGCAAAAATCAGATGCAAACTGGCCTGTAATCTGGTTTACTTATTAATAATTCGCCAAAAGCAGTTTAGCTTTCGGTCTATTTGGAGCGAACCTCTAACACCTTAATTCCAACTATTTTTTGCGAATTACTTAAAACATACCCCAAAATGATAAGGAGTTTTAGCCACCAATGGGTAAGAAGATTTATTTCCAGGATGGCAGTGCAATTGAAATTTCGACTGAAATTTTAGAACCTGGTGAAATGGCGACAGCCGCCTACCGTCGCATTATGGAGTTTCTGGAAGATGAATTGTTGGACATTCAAGACGCTGTAGAAGGTGACGATAGCGAGAGTCTCGACGATCTTTCAGAAGAGGATTTTGAAGAGTTGGATGAAGACGAAGATTTAATGGTTGATGACGATGATGACGATGAGATAGCGCTTGATGATGATGAGTGGGACGAGGGTGACGATTTTGATGATCGTTGGTAAATGAAAAAGTTCACTCGTATTTAATCTATTTTCTCACACCCTTCAAGAGAAGTTCTACGATTACGTAGGCTTCTCTTTGCTTATCCTCTCCAAAAGTTAACTTAGGTTAGCCACCAACTTAATCCCACAACACAAACGCATTAACAGCACCTACTTATTGAGCCAGCCCGAGTTATACTAAGGGTTAACATCCCCCCCGCCCCTCATTAACAGCAGGCTATTGATATCCTGTTAATTTTGCATTATCCTCAACCCTGTTCAATCGACCTTTTAGTTTGAGCTACAAATCTTTACCACAATTTTCTAAAGAGGATGAAAAGATGAATTCCAAGATGTTTGGGCTAGTTTTAGCCCTGTGTTTATTAGTACTTGTGTTCCCAATGGTGACCTTGGCTACTCCGTCTGCCCAAAGCGGTGAAGACTACACCATTCAGGCCGACGACTGGCTCAGCAAACTTGCCGAGAAGTTCTATGGTGATCCACTGGCTTATCCAGCCATCGTTGAAGCGACAAACGCTGCGGCAGCTTCAGACAGCAGCTACACGGTGATTGCAGACGCTGATGTCATCGAAATTGGTCAGAAAGTATTGATTCCTTCAGCCGAGGAGGCAGCAAGTATTGTGAGTGCATCTGCACCCGTTGAGACAACTCCAGAGAGTACTATCCTTAACATTTATTCATCACGTCACTATGGCGATTTAGAAGCTCCGTTTGTTGCCTTTACCGAAGCAACTGGTATTGAAATTCGCGTCTCTGCTGGCAGCCCACGCGACCTATTAGGCCGCTTACGTGCCGACATTGATCGTGGTGACCGCAGTGTTGCTGACGTATTCCTGGCCATTGACGCAGGGGTACTATCATTGGCTGCCGAAGAAGGCTTGCTCCAGCCGATGAACTCTAGTGCCGTAGAAGCCAGTATTGCCGAAGGATTCCGTGATCCAAACGGTCTCTGGGCCGGACTCAGTGTCCGCACTCGGACTTTGGTCTACAATCCCGCAAATGTGACAGAAGATGAGATCGCCACCGTAAATTCATACAGCGATCTGGCTGATCCTGCTTGGAGCGGCCGTTTGTGTATGCGTCCCGCCAGCCACATCTACACCGTGTCTCTCTTCAGCAGCTTGATCAACCATCTCGGTGCGGATGAAGCTCTGGCAGTTACAACAGGTATTGCTGACAATGTAACGCGTTACATCAATAGCGACACCGGTCAAATCCGGGCTGTTTCAGCGGGTGAGTGTGATCTCGCGATCATCAACCACTACTACATGGGTCGCTTGGCGAACGGCGATGCCGACGCGGTAGCAACCTTTGAGTCGGTCCAGCTAAAGTGGATGAACCAAGACACGACGGGCGTGTTCTTCAATGTTAATGGGGCTGGTATCGTTAAGAACGCGGCAAACTATGACAATGCAGTCCGCTTCATTGAATTCCTAGCTGCAACTGAAAATCAGTGTGGCTCCCTTGAGTGTTTCCCTGGCAGCAACTACGAATTCCCAACCAACCCTGCTGCTGCCCCCAACGACACCATCGCAGCTTTTGGTGAGTTCACCTACGACTTGGATTATTCGCTATCAAACTATGGTTCATTGCAGGAAGCGTCTGTAGCAATGCTCGAAGCAGCAGGCTATGGCTTTAGTGAAAACTAATTCTTGTTAAGTGCAATTTGAAAAAATAGCACAAACTGATAAACTAGCACCGTGTTTTGGCATTGCCTCGACACGGTGCTTTACTCATTCTTAATTTCGGTGATTTTTTTGAATATTGATCTCAAATCCCCTCCCATTCCATCAGTAACCATCCAATCCCAAAATCAATCTTTCTGGCCGAGACTTCGTGCCTGGTTGGCTCAGCTACCAGTTTTCATGTTGACAATTCTTCTGCTCATCCCCATTGCTGTGCTCGCTATCGAGCTTTTAACTCTAGATATCGCGCTATGGCAGCGTATGTGGAGCACTATTTTACCAAGGGTGCTTTGGAACACCTTGCGTCTTGTGGTCGGTGTTTCGTTAGGCACCTTGATTATTGGCGTTGGCACGGCCTGGCTGGTGACCGCCTATGATTTTCCAGGCCGCCGATGGTTTGAGCGGTTGCTGATGCTCCCCCTAGCCATTCCCGGTTTCATTATGGGCTTTATTTATGTCGCCATGTTCGAATTCGCTGGTCCCGTTCAAACATTCTTACGAGCACAATTTGGCTGGTCACGTGATGATTACTGGTTTCCAAATATCGCCTCGCCTGGCGGTCTAATCCTCGTCTTGACCCTTGTCCTTTACCCCTACGTGTACATCCTGGCCCGATCCGCGTTTCGAGAGCAGGCGGCTAACACGCTTGAGGCCGCCAACGTACTGGGCTACGAAGGCTGGCAGGCCTTTAGGCGGGTGGCCTTACCGCTTGCTCGTCCACAAATTGCTGTGGGTGTGCTACTCGTCACCATGGAAAGCCTGACAGACTATGGCACGGTCAGCTATTTTAGCTACCCCACGTTGAGTGAGCGCATCGTCGTGTTATGGAACACGTCGTTTGACAGTGCGTCTGCCACGGAACTAGCCAGTTTGATGGTTGTTCTTGCCCTCGGCTTAATGTTTGGCGAGCGGGCCCTTCGCAGACAGGCTCGCTTTTACCAGCAAGGCAGCTATGGCCGCCGTATGTTTCGGAAGAAATTGGTTGGTAGCCAGGGCTGGCTGGCCAGCATATTTTGCTTCTTGCTTTTGGGCGCAGCGTTTATCTTACCCGTCACGCAGTTGACTTTATGGACAGTACAAAGGGTGAGTGAACCCACAATAAATGTATTAAACGAGCCATTTATTGAATATACCCTTAATACCTTGACCCTCGGTATCACTGGGGCCTTGATTACAGTTTTGATTGCTTTGGTGGTCGCTTACAGCAACCGACGTGACTCCATTAAAACAAAAAATCGTCCCCGATGGTTGTCACGTCTAATAGCGATTGGTTACTCAATGCCAGGTGCAGTTATTGCTGTAGGGGTATTGACCGTAATCAATCCCATAGACGGGGCCGTGACAGATTTTGCGGTTGAAAATTTTGGTTATAGCGGATTTGGGTATCTATTAACAGGAACCATCATCGCGATGCTCTACGGCTACACGGTCCGATTTATGATATTGGCCCTCGACAGTATTGCCGCCAGTGTTGACAAAGTAAGACCGACGATGGAAGCGGCAGCCCGGACGATGGGAGCTGGCAGTGTTCGGATTTTTAGTCGCATCCACATCCCGCTGGTGCGGACGGGCATTGGGGCAGGGGCTATCCTTGTCTTTGTTGACATTATGAAGGAACTTCCGATCACCCTCTTGCTCCGGCCTTTTGGTCTGGATACGCTGGCTGTGCGGGCTCACTTTCTGAGCGTCGAAGGGTTCCATGAGTCTGCAGCTATTCCGGCCCTGATGATTTTGATCGTGGGCTTAATCCCCGTCTTTTTATTGATGCAAATTGGCGGAAACGAAACCAAGTAACTATGTCATTTATTCGTATTCAACATGTTAACAAAAATTACGAGCAAACACAGGCTGTCATCGACCTGGATTTAAATATACCCAAAAGCGCAATTACGGTGCTATTAGGGCGTAGTGGCTGCGGAAAAACGACCACATTAAGGCTGATCGCCGGCCTAGAAGAGCCTGATTCGGGCGACATCTGGATTGGAGAGCAACAGGTCAGCGGGAGCAAAGTTTGGGTATCAGCCACGCAACGCCAAATCGGGATGGTATTTCAGGATTACGCCCTATTCCCACATCTCACCGTGGTCCAAAACATTGAGTTTGGCACCCCTGATTTATCAGCCGCAGATCGAAAAAGTCGCGTCGCCACCATGCTTGATCTCGTTGGGCTGATGGGTATGGAAGATCGCTATCCGCATCAGCTTAGTGGCGGGCAACAGCAGCGAGTCGCTCTGGCCCGCGCCCTCGCCCCCTCACCAGATGTTATCTTGCTCGATGAGCCATTCTCCAACTTAGATGCCTCTTTGCGGCAGAGTATGCGTGAAGAAGTACGAAAAATTTTACACGAGACGGAAGTAACGACTGTTTTTGTTACGCACGATCAAGAAGAGGCATTACGACTAGCTGATGAGCTCGTTGTCATGGATAGCGGTCACCTACTTCAGCAGGGTGCGCCTGAAGATGTGTACCGCTATCCGACCAGTCTACGGGTGGCTCAATTTCTGGCCAAGGTCAATGTGGTGCCAGGGAAGGCAAAAGAGGGCCTTGTAGAAACACCCTTGGGTAATTTGATGTTGCATGATCCAAATCTTGTGGGCGCGGTTGACGTCGTGGTGTTTCCGGAGTCAATTTTACTTGCACCTGACCCGGAGCAAGGCACCACGGTTGTTGACAATATAAGCTATTTCGGCTTTCATCAGTTGGTGACCCTAAGACTCGAAAACGGTATCACACTCCAAGCCCGAACATGGTCCCAGACGAACATTGCTGTTGGCGACAGGGTGCGGGCCGCAGTAGGCACACCCGTTGTCGCTTTTCCCAAGGGCACCAGTCAATGATACCTGCATTATCAGATCAGGTTGACGAATCCCTGGTTTAACCATACTATCGAAGACCTGCAAGAATGTTGTGGGTCTTTTTTTATAAATAGCTACACAAAATGGGGGCGATGATGCGAAAGATTTTAAGTCAGGGAGCTTAAGCCTAGCTATGAAAAACAACTTTGATTACATCATCATCGGCAAAGGAATGATTGGCGCAGCCGCAGCCCGCTACGTGAGCCAAGCCCATGACAGTGTGGCTTTGATTGGCCCAGATGAGCCAAAATATTGGTCTACCCATCAGGGTGTCTTTGGTAGCCACTACGATCAAGGGCGCATCACACGTGAATTGGATACTGATCTGGTGTGGGGCACGTTAGCCAAACGATCAATCGAGGCATACGCGGGTCTTGAGCAGGCTAGTGGCATTACATTCCATTACCCTGTCGGAGTCGTTCGAGTCGGCACGTCGATGGATGATGGTGAGACGACCAAAGTTGATGTAGTGGGCCAAACGTTAGGCAGTCAATATGAAACCTTTTCCGCCCAAGCCCTGCAAACCGAATATCCTCATCTTAGCTTTCCTGCCGAGTACACCTGCCTGCTTGAGCGTGGTCAAGCAGGCTACGTCAACCCGCGCTCCTTGGTCGCAGCCCAAATCAATGTCGCGGTGAAACAAGGTACTAAGATTTTCACGGATACAGTCACAAAATTAGCCACAAAGAAGCATCAGGTCGAAATCACAACCGCCCAAGGCCAAACGTTATACGGTCAGCGAGTCTTAATCGCCGCTGGGGCTTACAGCGACTTTCTTCTGGAAAACCCACCAAAACTAGAAAAACGACCACGTACGATCTTGATGGCCGAAGTCAGTGGCACTGAGCTGGAACGTTTACAGAATCTCCCCGCCATTATTTATTATGAAGGTATCACCCATCCCGATCTTGGTGGGATCTACGCGCTCCCGCCCATTCAATACCCTGATGGGCGTACTTATATAAAAATTGGTGGACGAATGCTCGACTTGAAACCGACAGAAACCGAGATGGAGCTTCGAGAGTGGTTCCAAACGGGCGGGCGTAGCCAGGAGGCATCTGCCCTTAAAGATATTCTCCATGACATTATCATTGACCTCAAGTCCGACTCATTTCAGAAAAAAGCTTGTGTCACAATCTTCACTAACCACGGCTATCCTTACATTGATACCCTTGATGAAGGTCGTCTATTCATCGCCACCGGGGGATGTGGGGCTGCGGCGAAATCTTCTAATGAAATTGGGCGGCTGGGAGCAAATCTAATGATGACGGGTGAATGGCAGGATGACCTTGAAAGTGAGATATTTCAGGCAATCTATCAGGCATAATTATCAAAAATACTATTACGGTGTAAAGTTTTGACGACCGTCACAAATTTGGCGCATATTTGACATTTCATCAAATCGTCCTATTCTACAATCCAATATTTGGAACCAAGGTGGTTCCCCCTCTACCTATTTCTTTCTACAGGAGCCACCCCAAGAAGCTGGCACCTTGCTTTGCACCATTGACCAAACAACAAAAATCTAACATGTACGCTTTATAAGGAGTCTAACTATGGCAGAACAGACCAAAGGCACAGGTCTTATCGATACGTCGGCAGTTGAAGACGGCGACGGCATTCTTGTGATTCGGGGCGGCGGCGATGAGCGCGGCTGGAATGGGATCAGGTATCAGCAGGGTCTATCCGCCAAAAACGTTGGTTCGGAAGGATTGTCGATCAATGTGGCTAAAGTGCCCCCTGGGGCAATTGCCTACGCCCATATTCACGACGGCTTTGAAGTCATGCTCTTCATCGTCCAGGGTAAAGTCAAACACACTTATGGTGACGGCCTGAAAAAAGAGATTATCAACGAAGCTGGTGATTTTATCTACATCAAACCCGGTGTCCCCCACGAGGTCTTCAACATTGGTGACGAAGACTTGATCGCCTTTGTCGCCCGCTCTGCCGCTGATGAGTGGGACAAAATCATCAACTATCCATCCGAGTTCCGCCCCGAAGGCGAATAAAGTCTCTGGAAGAGAGGCGTAAATCTGAAATCAAAAATCGTAAATCAATATTATGACTTGGATAAAAACAGTTAACGAAGACGAAGCCACAGGCATCGTCAAAAAAATATATAAAGGTACCGAACGTTCCTGGGGCGGGGTGGACCACATCGTCAAAGCCCACAGTCTGAATACCGCCGCCTTGCGTGCGCTGATGACCTTTTACAATGGCCTAATGCACGGTGACTGCGATTTGACCCTGCGTCAACGCGAGATGATAGCCGTGACAGTTTCCGTCCTCAACGATTGCCACTACTGAATTCGTCATCACGGAGAAGGTCTTCTCCGCGAGGTTGAAGATGAGGCTTGGGTCGATCAAATGAAGCAAGATTATCGGCAAGCTGAAATGAATGAGGCAGACCGAGCCATGCTCGATTACGTGGCCAAGCTAACCGAAACCCCTGCCGCAGTTGAAGAAGCTGATGTTCTACGTCTACGTGACGCTGGTTTTGAGGACAAAGCTATCCTCGAAATCAATCAAATTACGGGCTTTTTTGCCTGGTGCAACCGCACCGTTGATGGTCTCGGTGTCGAACTTGAAGATTTTTGGGATACGCCTGGCGCAACGAATATTTAATGTCCATAGGGTTTGTAGAGTTTATTGAGTCACCATATAATTCGACTGGCTAACTGTACAAACTCTAAAAACTCTAATGACCCTATTAGCTCAATTAGGAGGAGATGTTATGGTCAAATTCACAAAGTTGTTTGGATTGTTGCTTGTTTTCGCTCTGCTGGTTGCAGCGTGTCGACAAGCTCCCCCCGAGGTAGCTCCGGAGGAGGAGGCGCCTCAAGAGGAGACCGCACAAGAAGAGGAAACGCAAGAAGAGGAAGCGGCTCCAGAACCAACAGAAGCCCCTGAAGAAGAAGTTGTAGAGGAAGAGGCTGCTGAAGAAGAAGAGGCGATGGAAGAGGCTGAAGAAGCCGAAGAAGAGATGGCTGAAGAAGACAGCGAGATGGCCGCCGAAGAAGAAGCTATGGACGCTGGCCCAGTCAAAATTGGCTTTATGGGTCCGCTAACTGGTGGTGCCGCCTTCATCGGGCAAGAGCAACTCGGCTTTGCCCAAGTCTTTGTTGATGAATTCAACGAACGTACTGGGATGAATGTCGAGTTGGTTGAAGGTGACACTGAAATCAACCCTGACACGGGTAAAATTGTCGCGGAACAATTTGCGGCTGATAGCGAAATGTTAGTTGTGGTTGGTCCAGCTGGTTCACAGGTTTGTGAATCAACCCAGCCTGTCTTTGAAGAAGCAGGGTTGGCCCATCTGACGCCATCTTGTACGCGAACTGATCTGACCGATCCAGGGACCGCCACCTTCTTCCGTCCCATCCCCACAGACGATGATCAAAGCGCGACCATCGCCGACCACATGCTTAACACTCTCGGCGTCACCAGCGCGTACTTGGTTGATGATCAATCATCTTACTCTGTCGGTTTGGCCGATCAGTTAGAGGCCTTACTCCTAGACGCTGGCGCATCTGTGGAACGCGCTTCAGTGACCCAAGAAGAAACTGACTTCTCATCGATTGCTACCACCGCAGTTACTGCTGGCGTGGACGTGGTCTTTATGCCTGGCCAAATTGAAGGCCAATTGGGCACCTTGGCTGTGCAACTCCGCGAGCAAGGCTTTGAAGGCACCTACTATCTCCCTGATGGTGGTTTCTCACTCGGTTGGATTGAAGCTGCTGGTGAGGCAGCCGAAGGCACCTACGTTACCTTCTTCTCGCCTGATCCCAACCTCGTCCCCACAATGGCCCCTTATAATGAGGCCTACGCTGCTGACTATTCCGAAGAGTTTGGCGCATTTGGTGGGGCTTCTGGCTACACGACATTTGTCGCTTTGAGCGCCATTGAAGCCTGTGCAAGTGATTTAACCCGTGCTTGTGTGGTTGACGCCTTAGCAAACATCAATTTAGAAACAACACCATTGGGCTTGCCCGTCAGTTTTGGTGATGGCAACCAAATCAATGGCGGCACGTTCTCGCTCTTCCAAATTCAGGATGGCGCATTCAACCTGATTTCTGGCGATGACGCGATGATGGCCGAAGAGACGATGGAAGCTGTAGACTTTGATGGCACCATTAAAGTAGCCTTCCTCGGGCCGTTGACTGGTGGTGCTGCCTTCATTGGTCAAGAGCAGCTTGGCTTTGCCCAAGTTACGGCAGAATTATTTAGCGCCGAAACAGGTATCAACATTGAAATCGTAGAAGGCGACACCGAGATCAATCCTGACACGGGTAAAATTGTAGCCGAACAGGTTGCCGCAGATGATGAAGTTCTTGTCGTAGTCGGCCCGGCGGGTTCACAAGTTTGTGAAGCCACCCAACCTGTCTTTGCAGATGCAGGGTTAGCTCACCTGACCCCATCTTGTACCCGCACCACGCTAACCGATCCTGGTACAGCCACCTTCTTCCGGCCCATCCCCACGGATGACGACCAGAGTACAACCATTGCCAGCCACATGATTGACACGTTAGGTGTTGGCAATGTCTACATGGTTGAGGATCAATCCTCTTACGCGGTCGGCTTGGTTGACCAGCTCGAAGGCTTGTTACTCGACGCAGGTGTGACCGTTGATCGTGCCTCAGTCACGCAAGAAGAAACTGACTTCTCATCCATCGCCACCACTGCTGTAGCCTCTGGTGCAGACACGGTCTTTATGGCAGGCCAAATCGAAGGGCAGTTGGGTACCTTGGCTGTTCAACTTCGCGAGCAAGGCTTTGAAGGTACCTACTACCTGCCCGATGGTGGTTTCTCACTCGGCTGGATTGAAGCCGCAGGTGACGCCGCTGAAGGCACTTACGTCACCTTCTTTGCCCCCGATCCCAATCTCGTTCCCACGATGGGACCATACAATGAAGCCTACGCGGCGGCTTACTCTGAAGACTTTGGTGCGTTTGGTGGAGCATCTAGCTTTGTCACCTATGTCGCTTTGGAAGCTGTTGAAAGCTGCGTGAAAGCGGGTGATGTCACCCGAGCTTGTGTAGTTGATGCCCTCGGTAGCATCGATTTAGAAACTACGCCATTGGGCTTGCCCGTCAGCTTTGGCGATGGCAACCAAATCAATGGCGGTTCATTCTCGCTCTTCCAAATTCAGGATGGTGTGTTCAACCTGATTTCTGGCGATGACGCGATGATGGATGATGGGGCTATGGGAGAGGAATTAGCCTACGATGGAACCATCAAAGTGGCCTTCCTTGGGCCATTGACTGGCGGCGCCGCATTCATCGGCCAAGAGCAACTTGGTTTCGCCCAAGTTTTCATTGATGACTTCGCCGCTGAAACTGGCTTGACCGTCGAAATCGTGGAAGGTGACACTGAAATCAATCCTGATACAGGTAAAATCGTCGCTGAGCAAGTTGCGGCTGATGATGAAGTTCTCGTTGTGGTTGGACCAGCTGGTTCACAGGTCTGTGAAGCCACCCAGCCTGTTTTCGAAGAAGCGGGCTTGGCCCACCTCACCCCGTCTTGTACCCGAACCACGCTGACTGATCCTGGCACCGCCACCTTCTTCCGCCCCATCCCCACCGATGATGATCAGAGTGCAACCATTGCCAGCCATATGATTGATAGTCTTGCCGTAAGCAATGTTTACATGGTTGAGGATCAATCCTCTTACGCCGTTGGCTTAGTTGATCAACTTGAAGAACTGTTGCTCGACGCGGGTGTGACCGTTGATCGCGCTTCAGTCACCCAAGAAGAAACCGACTTCTCATCCATTGCTACCACCGCCGTTGCCTCTGGCGCAGACACAGTCTTTATGGCCGGTCAAATTGAAGGGCAGTTAGGTACGCTGGCCGTACAACTCCGCGAGCAAGGCTTTGAAGGTACATACTACTTACCCGATGGTGGTTTCTCGCTCGGTTGGATTGAAGCCGCTGGCGATGCCGCCGAAGGTACTTATGTCACCTTCTTTGCCCCCGATCCTAACCTTGTCGATACAATGGCACCATACAATGAAGCCTATGCTGCTGCTTACTCTGAAGACTTTGGCGCGTTTGGTGGGGCCTCTGGCTTCGTAACTTATGTTGCCTTGGAGGCTGTTCGAACCTGTGTGGCAGATGGTGATGTGACCCGCGCCTGTGTCGTTGATGCCTTAAGCAATATCGATCTCGACACCACGCCGTTAGGTCTACCCGTCAGCTTTGGTGATGGCAACCAAATCAATGGCGGGTCGTTCTCGCTCTTCCAAATTCAGGATGGTGCATTTAATCTGTTAAGTGAATAAGATGCAGGAGATTTAGAGATTAGGAGATTGGAGATTTAGCATAAAAACAATCTCCAATCTCTAATCATCATAGTCGGTTATCATTTAACCGATAGAGACTAACAATTCTGCACACCAACAAAACTCTGATTCGTATGGACTTTGAAACCTTTCTACAACTGCTCCCCCAAACGCTTGTCAACGGCCTGACCTTGGGCAGTGTCTACGCGCTCATCGCGCTGGGCTACTCAATGGTCTATGGCATTCTCAAGCTGCTCAATTTCGCCCACGGTGATATTTACATGATCGGGGCCTATTTGGGTTATGGGGTGTTCATCATGTTTTTTACCGATGAGGGGGCCTTAATCCCGACGGCCATCATCATTGTCCTGATGTTGCTTATCGCAATGGTTGGGGCAGGCGTCGTCAGCGTGGCGGTCGAGCGATTTGCCTATCGTCCGCTTCGATACGCCCCCCGGATCGCCCCGCTCATCAGCGCCCTCGGCGTCTCGTTCATCCTACAAAACTTGGTCCAAATCACCATCAGCCCTCGCCCTTTGAGCTATGGCAGCGGCACTTTAATTGCGACGGATAACAAAATCCCCATTTTGATCACCGACTTGCAAGTACACGCCAGTCGTTTTCTGGTGATTGGGGTCGCGCTCGTGCTCATGTTTGCGCTGACCTACTTTGTCACCCGCACCAAACTGGGCCGGGCGATGCGGGCGGTTTCAATGGATTTGGATGCGGCCCAAATGATGGGGGTCAACGTCAATCAGGTTATTCTGGCGACCTTCTTCATTGGGGCGGTGCTGGCCGGGGCAGGTGGGGTACTGGTTGGCATCGTCTTTTTTAGCATCCGCCACACGATGGGTTTTTTGGCGGGGCTCAAAGGCTTCACCGCCGCCGTGATTGGTGGCATTGGTAGTATCCCTGGTGCGGCCCTCGGTGGCCTTTTATTGGGGCTGGCCGAGTCATTCCTAAGTGTGTATGTCTCAATCACCTTCAAGGATGCCTGGGCCTTTGTGATCTTGCTGATTATCCTATTGATCCGGCCGACAGGTCTGATGGGCATACCAATTATCAAGAAAGTTTAGACAAGGTCGCAAGGTAGCAAAGTAGCAGGATAACAAAAATTACACCTAGCTACCTTGCAACCCTGTGCCCCTGCTACTTTGACATGACAACACCTGAATCATCCGAAAAAACAGAAAATGATGCGCCAAAAATCGGTTACGATGAGTGGGTGGCGCAGGTAGAGCAGCGAAAACGGGAGCAGAATGTCATCGTCCGCACCTGGCAAAGCATCCCTGAATCGTGGCGCTACACCGGCGTCATTCTGTTAGCCCTGCTCTTCCCAATCATCTCTGGCACCGACTTTGTCTTGGACGCCTTTGGCGTCAGCGACAACGCCTTCATTTTGCGCATCGGCGTCCGCTTTCTAACCTTTTCCATTCTGGCCATTGGACTCAATGTCGTCGTCGGCTATGCGGGCCTACTCGATTTAGGTTACATCGCCTTTATGGGCTTGGCCGGTTACTTCTACGCCTACATGTCCTCCGAGTTTGTCCAAATCCCGGGCCTCATCCCCTACGGGCTAGCCATCCCTTCCATCATCAGCATCCCCCTGATTGTACTGCTCGTGGCGGGCATCGGTTATCTCATCGGCTCGGTTTCGATTCGGCTGACAGGCGACTATCTCGCTATCGTCACGCTTGGTTTTGGGCAAGTATTTTTGCAATTATCCCTGACCTTAACCCGGGTCAAAATCTGGGGCTTTGAGCGACCGGTTGATCTCACCCGAGGTCCCAATGGTATCAACAATCTGGATGACATCTCTATCTTCGGCTTCACGTTTGAGAGTACGTTTCAATACTATTATTTGTTTTTATTTCTCGTCATCCTCGTTTACATTTTTGTCCACAACCTCAACCGATCACGCATCGGGCGAGCCTGGCTGGCTGTGCGTGAGGATGAACTAGCCGCCGAGGTAATGGGTACGCCCACACGCCGGATGAAATTGTTGGCGTTCGCAATTGGAGCCGGGATTGCGGCATTGGCTGGAGCAGCAGATGCCGCTTTTCAAGGCAACGTTGTCCCCAATCCGCGCTACAGCGTGTTGACCTTGATCAATCTGTACGCGATGGTGGTGTTGGGCGGAACAGCGAGCTTACCAGGGGCAATTATTGGCTCGTTTATCTTCACCGTGTTGCCAGAAGTCTTACGGAATACAGCCGCAGCGGGCTTCCTATTCTATGGCGGAGCCTTGATTGGGCTGTGGTTTGTCCTTCGCCCGTGGCGGCGATTTGCCATCGTTATGGGCAGTACCATTTTAGCCGGTGGATTATTCCGGGTATTGATTGTACTTTTGGCCCCAGCCAGTTGGGATTCTGGTTTTCCCGAAGCGGGGTCGCAACTCAATGTCATTGTGCAAAGCTGGCTTGTCATCCCGGAGAACTTCCAACTCATCGGCAACATCGTTACGATTGCCGCTGTTCTGGTCTTACTCTTGTCAATCCTATTCCGCAATCGAACTATTTGGCACTACAGCCTACTCGGTTTAGCGATTTATATGTTTGCCTTTGCCTGGGAAACCCGTCTGGCCGTCGAACCCTCCGCCACCCGTATTTTGGTAGTGGGGGTGACATTGGTCGTCTTGATGGTGGTTCGTCCACAAGGGTTATTGGGCAAGGCGGAAATAAAGATTATATAAAAACTAAACGATGTGTTTGTTAGTATTTGATGTAAACATATTGATCAAAAGTAAATAGTAATTAGTGATTGGTAATTAACCAGGTAGCAACAATTACTATTTACTAATTACCAATTACTGCGAAGCAACCTATGCTAAAAATCGACAGTCTCACAAAAATGTTCGGCGGGCTACGGGTCATCAACAACCTAAGCCTTGAGGTCAAACCACAAGAAATCGTTAGCATCATCGGCCCGAACGGTGCCGGAAAATCAACCTGCCTCAACTTGATCACTGGCATCTACACGCCCGATAAAGGAGACATTACCTTTGAGGGCAAATCATTGGTCGGGATGCAATCACACGATATCACCGCCTTGGGCATCGCTCGCACATTTCAGACACTGCGCGTTTTCCTGAATATGACCGTCATCGAAAATGTGATGACCGGAGCCTATTGTCATACCCGTAAAGGCGTGTGGCCAACTGTATTTCGTCTACCCGGCTGGCGTAAAGAGGAAGAGGCTATTCGCGAGCAAGCCGAACGAATGCTCTCCTTTTTTGGTACCCGCCTACAAGGCTATCGCTATGACCAGCCCGCCTACAGTCTGTCCTATGCTAATCGGCGGCGTCTGGAAATTGCTCGGGCAATGATGACCAACGCGAAGCTCTTATTACTAGACGAACCCGCCGCTGGAATGAACCCGCACGAGTCGGCCGAAATCACCGAGCTGATTGGTCAACTTCGTGATGAAGGCTACACCATCCTGCTGATTGAGCACGACATGAACGTCGTTGGCAAGATTTCCGACCGAGTGGTGGTGCTCGACTACGGGGAAAAGATTGCCGAGGGCTTGTTTGAAGAGGTAACCAACAATGAACGTGTCATTGAGGCCTATTTGGGTCGACGACATGAGGAATTAGGATGAGTCATTCGTCACTGGGCATTAGTCATTTGTTTTCGCAAGTGACCAATGCCCAGTGACTAGTGACCAGTGACAAATGACAGAAAACAAACCGTTACTAAAATTCACAAATGTCAATACCTACTACGGTGTAATCCATATTTTGCAGGATGTGAACATCAAGATTTATCCGGGTGAATTGGTCTGTCTGTTGGGAGGAAATGCGTCAGGCAAATCAACGACGCTCAAGACAACATTGGGTATGGTCCGGCCCAGTAGCGGCACCGTCGAGTTTGATGGTGAAGATGTGAGCAACAAGCCAACCAGCTATCGCATCAAACGCGGGATGGCTGTTGTGCCAGAAAATCGGCGAATATTTGGCGAGATGAGTATTCGGGAAAATCTGTTGATGGGGGCCTATTTACGCACTGACAAAGAGGGCATCGAAGAAGATCTGGAAAAGATGCTCGACCTCTTCCCCCGCCTCCGCGAACGCTTTCACCAATTTGGTAGCACCCTCAGCGGAGGTGAGCAACAGATGCTCGCGATGGCCCGTGGCTTGATGTCCCGCCCCAAGCTTCTATTGATGGATGAACCATCGATGGGCTTGGCCCCCATTCTGGTCGAGCAGAATTTCGAACTAATCAAGCAAATCAATGAGCAGGGTACCGCCATCTTTATGGTCGAGCAAAACGCAAACATGGCCCTCTCCATTGCCGACCGAGGCTATGTCGTACAAACTGGGCGAGTTGTGCTTGATGATATTGCTGAGAATTTGAGACAAAACGAAGATTTGAAGAAGGCATATTTAGGGCGATGATGCGATATGTCATTTTGAGCTATCGCTCGAAATCCCTGAATCGTTACATAGATAAAGAAATTGCAAAGGTAAATAGAAGCGTCTCTTAAAATAGCATTTATTTCCATCCAAGTCACTGCATTCCATTTCACTCGAGATGACATCAGCAACTATTCTCCGTTTGTGACTTTGCTACCTTGCGCCTCTGATTGGAGACAAAATGAACATTCGTGATCGTTTTCCCATATTCAAAACAAAAGCCTATATCAATAGCTGCTCTCAAGGCGCACTATCTGTTGATGTGCAACAGGCTTACAACGACTATCTCTGTGATTGGCAGGAAAAAGGTTCGCCGTGGGAGCTGTGGGTGGAAAAAGGGGAGACCGTCCGCGCCTTGTTTGCCAGCCTGATTGGGGCCGAAGCTGATGAAGTTGCGACCGCCACTTCCGCCTCAGCCGCCATCAGTGCGTTAGCCACCGCCCTCGACTTTAGCGGTGATCGTAACAAAGTGGTCGTCAGCGACTTCGAGTTCCCTACCGCCGCCCAAATTTGGCACGCCCAGGAAAAGCGTGGGGCACAGGTGGTCCACGTGCCTGCGGCAGGCAACACGATCCCGCTGGAACGCTTCGTCGATGCCATAGACGAGCGCACCAAAATCGTCTCTATTACCCATGTCTGCTATCGCAATGGGGTACGACTGGATGTGCCCAGCATCGTTGAGATTGCCCATCAGAAAGGGGCACTCGTTCTCCTCGACAGCTATCAGGCCCTCGGCACCTTTCCCATCAATGTGAAAGATCTCAAGGTTGATTTTCTCGTGGGAGGTGTTCTAAAATATCTGCTCTCGTCGGCAGGCTTGGCCTTCATGTACGTCAACCGCGACTTACTGGATCCCAATCTGCAACCCAGCACCACTGGTTGGTTTGCCCAAGCGAATATTTTTGCAATGGATATCTACGCGAACAGCCCCTCCCCAACCGCCCGACGTTTTGAAGCCGGCACCCCCGCCGTGCCTAGCCTCTATGCCGCCGCCGCTGGGATGAAGCTTATCCAGCGTATCGGGCTGACAAAAATTGAGAACCATCTACGAGACATCACCGGAGCCATCAAAGAAGGTGCTATGCGACGCGGCTTCAACCTGGTCTCGCCCGTCGACCCCAAACGCCATGGGGCTCTCATCACCATTCGCTCGCACAATGTCGATTTGTTGGTCAAGCGTCTCACTGCCGACAACATCATTGTCTCCAGCCGCGACGGCAACCTCCGTATCTCTCCCCACATTTACAATAATTTAACCGATGTTAATCGTCTGATGGATTGTTTGACGAATCATAAAGAGTTGCTGGTATAGAGAGGTATCCATTATCAGCCTCATTTTTTCGCCAATCCAGATTACAAATGCCATTTACAGCCTGAAATCCTAGAATTGTCTCCTAAATTAATTCAAGTTGCCACCTATTCAAAAATGCTACTCAGAACAAAATAGCAGTCGTCATGACATGATTAGTAAAAAATCAGGTCTAATCATGTCATGATGTTGCTAAAAAGAGATAATTTTCCTCTAAAATTGAGATAAAACTCTCCGGTTTTTTCTATTTATAGAATATACATCTTCTGATAAAATCAGAATTGGTAAGAAACGAAAGGATTTATCAAAATTTCTTAATAAAGGGAGTTTACCCTATGCCTAATAAAACTTACTCATTCTTTTTAATTGTTATCAGCCCTATTTTAATAATTTTTTCCTGGTCACTGATGCAAGGAATTGGCGTGGCTCGCGAAGAAAATCATCAGCCAGTAATAATGCTAGAGAAAATGGAGAAAAATAAAAGTTCATATACTATACCACTACAGACTGACATCATTGTTACGACGTCTATTCAGGCTGCGATTGACTCAGCTCAAGCTGGTGATACGATTATCATTCCAGCAGGAATTTACACGGAAAGTTTAACTCTGACTGAGCCCATCAGTCTGACAGGTATTAGTAGTACAACAACAATTATCAATGCTTTAGAGAATCAGCGCGTATTAACAATAACTGGAGAATCAATAGACAACTCAGTTGTCATCTCCGGCATTACCTTTAAAGGGGGAAATCAAAGTGGCTCCTATCCGGCTGATCGTGGTGGAGGCATCTTGGTCTTCGATGGTGCTAATCCGCTATTAAAAAATATTATGGTTATAGAAAGTTATGCTACACTTGGTGGAGGGCTTTGTATTGATTGGAATAGTTCAGCGACACTGACCAATGTCAAAGTAATGACCAACACAGCCGAGAATGATGGTGGGGGCATTTACAGTGTAGGTAATATGAAAATATCAAATAGTGGGTTTATTAGTAATAGTCTGACAAGTGTCTTTGGTGCAGAGGGTGGAGGCATTTTCAATCTGTTTTCATCAGAGATTAGTAATAGTTACTTTGACGATAATGAAGCTACATTTGGGGCGGGTATTTACAACAGGGGTACATTGACAATAAATGATAGTCTTTTTTCGAATAATATTGCGGGTAGTGTCGGGGGCGCCATACACGATCAAGGCGGACTATCTGTTATATCCTCAACTACTTTTCTTAATAATAGTACACCAAACCCGAGCGGGAGAGGTGCCGCAATCTACATGACACAAGGTACAGTTCAAGTTAATAACAGCACATTATTCAATAACAGTAGTAATGGAAGTGGAGGTGCCATTAGTAATTTCCAAGCCGAGTTAGTTATTAATGATAGTCTAATCTCTGGTAATCAGGCTATGCAATCCGGCGGTAGTATTGATATTTCTAGTGGTTCTATGGAGGTGAACAATACAAAGTTTTATAGCAACACTGCAGACCGTGGTGGGGCTATGGTGGTTGGAGGTGTCGTCACAATCACTAATAGTACACTTCACAGTAACACAGTTACACTTAGCGGTAGCTCTCGTGGTGGCGGCATTTATCAGACGAATGGTTCCCTAACTATTATGAATAGTAGTTTTTACAGCAACACTGCATCCTCCCAAGGGGGCGGTATCTTTCAGAGTGGATCATTAGTTATCAATAATAGCACTATTTCAGGCAGTGATAGCCACAACGGAGGAGGCATTTACAGTTTTGGTGGTACGACTACCTTGGAAAATGTATCGATAACAACTAATCACGCCACATTTGGTGGTGGAATATTTCATAATGGTGGCACAGTTAACCTCAAAAATACCATTCTTGCCGGAAATTCCGGCCCATTTGGGCCAGACTGTTATGGAACAATTACTTCACAAGGATACAATTTGATACAAGATACGACGGATTGCATTATTTCAGGAGATCTTACAGACAACCTAATTGGTGTCAATCCTGGCCTTTCTTCAATAGATTACAACAATGGTTCCACCCTGTCTCATGCCCTAACAAATGATAGTCCAGCCATTGATGCTGGTAGTTGCAGTGGTGCAACCTCTGACCAGCGTGGTTTTTCTCGACCATATGATATACTCTCAATTTCTAATGTGGACGACGGCTGTGATATTGGAGCATATGAGTATCATCTTTCGTCCTCCTATCTACCTTTAGCAGTGAAGTAACATTGAGCTAGCTTCTAAAAAAGTTCAGTCACTTTTGGAAGGCATTACAAATTTTTCAGATTGGGTATTCAAAAACGAATTCCTCTAAAGACAATGCACTTATTACCGGAAGCTCAGAATTACAGTGACTTTAAGAGGCAAAAACATGACAGAAAAAACCAACCGCATCGCCGTTGTCACCGGTGCAGCCAGAGGCATTGGCCAGGCCATCGCCGAAGCCTTACTAGCGCAGGGATTAACCGTCATCGGGCTAGACATTGAAGCCAACACACTCAAACAAACGACCGCAAACTTAGCCGACGCAGGCCAGCCATTCAGCAGCAAAGTCGTCGATTTGACCGACGCTTCGCAAGTCAAACAAGCCTTTGCCGAAATTGCGGACGTGTTTGGTGGGGTGGATGTGTTGGTGAACAACGCAGGCACGTGTTTCATGACCGAGTTCATAGAAATCTCGGCAGAGGAGTTGAAGCTCCAAATGGCCATCAATTTTGAGGGGGCGTTCTACTGCTGCCAACAAGCCATCCCCTTGATGCTAAAACGACCTGGGGTCAAAAAAATCGTCAACATCTCCTCCAACGGGGCTTACAACTTTGAGGTGTTCGACCCCGTCCACTATCGCACCAGCAAAGCCGCTGTTGATACAATGACCAAAGACTTGGCCCGTCGCTACGCGAATGATAGAATCGCGGTGAATTCTATCGCTCCCGCAATGACCCGAACTGATCTGTTCAATGTCGTCTCCAAAGAAGTTCTCGCCAAAGCCATCGCCGGAATGCCCCACGGCCAGCCGATGCAGCCCTCGGAAGTGGCTGCTTGGGTTGCATTCCTCGTCTCCCCGGCGGGGGATTGTGCCAGTGGAAATGTGATTATTTTGAATCAGGGGCGGGATGTAAGGTAAGGCAGCCAAGTAGCAGAGGAGCAAAGGGACAGAATAGCAAGGTAACAGGTGGTCTTATGGAACACCCTCTTGAAAAGACAATTATTATTGGGCTGTTGGTTTTTCTTTGGCTTTGGGTTGCTTTCAGTCTGATCGAAGTCTGGATTTTCACGCCACTTTATATCGGTTGGATCTTGTTGGGGTTAACAACTGTCGCCGCACTCATCAGTCGTCGATGGTTTCACCAGTCACTCAAGGCCAAGCTTATTGTTGCGCTTCTGGTTATCTGCCTCACCCCAATCTTCAGCTATATCTCCATCACAGGTTATTGGTCCTACAACGAAAAGAGAACGTATCAGGCTCTAGATCACTTCATCCAAGATATTGTAGCTTCAGGAACATTTTCTCCTGAGTACCAACTCGGCAGCCCTGATCCCCAAGCAACAATCGAAAAAGGCCGACCTGATTTTAGCACAACATACGACATGATTTTTACAGACCACCTACTTGGTGAGTATGACATTGTTGTCAAGTTTGATAATGGTTCCAAATACAATTTTAATATCGGGGACTACGGTGGTTATTGGGATGTAAGTCTACACAAATTAAATTAAAAACACGGACAAGACTTTAATTTCATCCCATCCGTGTTCCTCTTATTCGTGTTTAGTATTTACGTCAAATATCCGTTCCCCACCTACGCCGGAACCAAGGCTAAGACCCGTAGGGGACTGCCCGACCCATCCACAATATTCAATGGCGCCGTGATGATCACCGAGCCAACCGGCGGCAATTGGTCGAGATTGTTGAGACTAGCCAGACCAAACTTGCCCGCCCCGTGCATGATGTTGTGGGCGGGGAAAGGTGGATCAAAACCACCCGCCTGCCCCGCATCGGTGCCAACGGTCTCAACACCAACGCCAAGCACATCGCGCTCATGGGCTAGGAACTTGACGCAGTCGGCGGTGAAACCGGGCGAGTGTGGGCCATCGGCCTTGATGTTCAAGAAGGCTTCGGGATCGGTGCGCTTTGACCAATCGGTGCGGAGCAGCAACCACGCCCCCGCTGGGATTTTGCCGTGCTCACCTTCCCAAGCCAAGACCGCTTCTCGGGTCAGCACGTAATCCTCAAATTGCGCCACTTCCGCGCTCACATCAACGACACAGGCGGGACCGACCAATTTGCGCGGTGGGATTTGATCAAGGGTGTTGTTTGCCAAATCCTTGCCAGTGATCCAGTGGGCCGGGGCATCAAAATGGGTGCCCGTGTGTTCGCCTAAATGCAAAACGTTCCAATACCAAGCGGGGCCTTTGTCATCATAGCGAGAAATCTCCTCGATAGTTAGACCAGGCGACGGCGCAAAATCGGGCGGCAATTGAATCACAGGTGTATCGGGCGCAAGCGGCTGGCTCAAGTCCACCACTTTTACACGTCCGTTGTTCAATTCTTCGACCAACAGGGACAAAACAGTTACTGGGGCTGTCATAGCATCTCCTTTGAGTTTATTGAGTTCTTAGAGTTTGTCGGGTTCATAGAGTTATCGTGGAATTTACGATTTGGGATTTACGAATAATCCAGGTTCAACAATTCTTATCGTAAATCGACAATCTAAAATCGTAAATCAAAATAGCTCTACGAACTGGCTTCCCGAATAAATCTTTCGAAACGGAAGGCATTTTCGGGGAGCTTGAAATCCATCCCGAAATGGTCAGGGCCAACGGCTTCAACTTTGGCAACGATGGTGGTCATCACCTCGTTATCGAAGGCTTCGGCGGCAGCTTCCATAAATTGGTACATATTGTTGACAGGCTTAACATTGGGACAGCCCGCGCCTTGGGCGACGGCAGCCAGGTCGGTGATGCCGCTGGTGGTGTGGGAGGCAAAGCCGCCCGTCGAGAGCAAACTGCCATTGTCAAAAATCACGTGGGTCAGGTTGTTGGGGCGATAGCGGGCCAAAGTAGCCAGACCGCCCATATTCATCAACACCGAGCCATCACCATCCAGCACCACGACTTTATCATGGGGGCGATTTATTGCTAGCCCAAGGCCAATCGAGGAGGCCAGGCCCATTGCGTGTTGGAGGTAAAAGAAATTTTCGCGGTGCCCCAAATCATACAGCTCCTGAGCACACGCGCCCATAATGGTTACAACCAAGCGGTCTTCCAATTCAGGATACAAGGCTTCAATACAATCAGCACGTTTCATCGATCTAGTCCTCCATTAGGTCACGGGTTAATAGTAGGGCCACAGGCGAGAGCGAACTTTGCGACAAGGTCAACCCCTCTTTGATTTGGCGGGCGGCCTGGTGAGGATCGCGGATGTAGTCGAAGGGGATGCCGAGGCTGCGGATGATGGGTTCGGTGACGATGCCGCCTTGGGTGTGCCAGGGGTAGGGTTCGCCCATATGACCACGATGGGCGATGAGCATCAGCATCGGGATACGATAGAGCAGGGCCAGCGACACGACGCCGTTGATGGCTCCGAAGAAGCCGTGGTTCTGCATCAGCAGAGCATTCGGCGCACCGGCAAAGTGCGCACCAGCGGCAATGCCGATTGCCTCTTCCTCACGCGCCACCTCAACCATGCACATTTCCGGGTCATCCTCAGCCAATTGAAGCAGATAGACCAGCCATGTCTCCGGCAGGGCAGAGACAAAGCGAATTCCTGCTGCTTTGATACCTTCGTAAACCATTTTAGAATTTTCTCGGGATACTGTCATTGTAACACCTTCTTTTTGGTTGGATGTTAGGGGGTGGCCGATTTGGGTTTTGATGAAAGATGGTGGGATTGAGAGTCATGTAGTACGTAGTGTGAGGGGGGATGGTTATTGTGGTTTGAGGAGGCCAAATTATGGGGTTAGTATACGATGAGGGGGGAGGATCGTCAAAAATGAGATCAGGTTGCTTTGATGCCCCGAGAGAAGGTGTAGGTATGGAGGTGATACACCTTGTCGACAAAGCCAAGCTGTTGATATAGTTGGTAGGCGTTCTGATTCGCAGGGTCTACGCTGATGATAACGGCAAAGTTACCAGCGCGGTAGGCTGTCTCCAGGCAAGTCAAAATCATTGTAGTGGCGACGCCCTGCTTCCGAAAGATAGAACGGGTGGCGAGTTGAGTGATCCAGCGAATTTTGTCAGGATCTTCGAACCACCAGATAAATCCGGCGGGCACCTCATCTACATACGCCAACAAGCCATGCCCCATCCCGACCATCTCACGTTCCCGCCGTTCAATTTCAGCTTCGAGTTCTGCCGCATCAGGCTCAGCCTCACTACTATTCCAAGCCCGCAGCTTTGTATCGGCGAATTGAGACAAATCGTCCGGGGTCACCGGATAGGCAATGACGTTGCTACTACGATTTTTCTTTTGTTCATAACCCGCTACGTGGGCCAAAAACATTTCGGATTCGGGGCCAGTACAGCCTGCGGCTTTGAATGCTTGCCCAAGGGTTTGATGGGCAAGCGGGTTACCCAGATGGATCAGAATCTCATCATGCTGATCTGAAAAGTATGTTTGCAAATCAGCCAGAAAAGCGGTCATCTCATCCACCTTCAAATCTGAAACATAAACCTGACCATTACGCCAGTATGTTCCCCACTCTCGTTGGACTGCAGCATAGCCCATATCATCAAATGCGTTGTGGAACCAGCCACGAACGGTCGAAGCAATTTTGTCATGGTCTGGATAAGCCAAGCCGTTTGGCAGGTTATTATCCATAAAATTCCGGAGCCTTTCGCAAGGTTTCCCATTGCGCCGGGTCGTGACCATAGATGATGAAGGCGTCTTCCTGTTCAGCAATCGCCATCAACTTCTCTGCACTGGCAATCGCTTGCTCAGGATCACGCGCCGTGTCGAATTTCTCGTCGATTTCAGCGGGGCGGGAGATGGCATCGCTGGTGAGCAACACCTTGCCCGTTTCTGGCAGATTGACCAGCAGCGAAAGTTGACCGGGGGCGTGACCGGGGGTGAAGAAAAGGCAAACGCCGGGGCGCAATTCAGTATCACCCTCGACGATCTGATACTCAACATCAGGCCATTCCATGGGCCGGACATTTCCCCAATACAGCGGCTGGTCGAGATCGCGCTCGGCCTGGCTGATGACGAGTGGGGCGTGAGGAAAGTCGGCGATGCCACCAACATGGTCGATGTGGGTATGGGTCATCACCAACAGGTCGATGTCCTCGGGCTTGAGACCGATTTTGGCAAGTTGCGCCGCTGGTAAGTTCTCGTGAGTCAGGCTCAACACTCGGCCAAATTCATTCAGCCGATCTTCTAGCGTTGCCTGCTCGACATCGTTGGCATATTTGGCCGGAAATCCAGTATCAACTAGAATGTTGTGACCATCCTGCGTTTGGATCAGATACCCAATAATCCCAATCACCCGTCCATTGGCGTGAACTTGAAACAGGCCATAATCCAGAATATACAAACGTTTGACCGTGGTAGATAGCATTGCAAAACCTCATAAAAGCGATTGGAAGAATGAGTATTGGGGATTAGAGACCATATAATATTACACAATCTCTAATCTCCAGTATCCAACCTCCACAACATATACCATGAAAGTCGAAATCCACAAACTCTTTGAATATTTGCTCGAAACCACGGCCAGCCAGCCCGAGGCGGTGCTAGGCTTCTCCTTGTCTACCTCGCCAACTTTGGGCGATTTTTTAGCCGACTTAGACCCGAATCTTCCATTAGATTGGAACAATCAATCTTTTCAGGGGCTACCTGCCCTTCGGGAGCATGTCATCGCTCGAACGGGACTGAGTGGAAAATGTACGCCAGATGATGTTCTGATCACGGCGGGAGCTGCGGAGGCCAATTATGTGGCAATCATGCAGTTGGTCCAACCGGGGGATGAGTTGATTGTGGGTACCCCTGGCTGGCCGCAGCCGTTAGTACTGGGCAAGGCCATTGGGGCGGAGATCAAACGACTCCCCCGTTATGAAGCTCAGGAATGGCGATTTGATTTGGCAGAGTTGGAGCGTTTGATTACCGAGCGCACAAAGATGATCTTCCTGTGCAATCCAAACAACCCCACGGGACAAGTTCTGCGGGAGGCGGAACTACAGGAAATCGTCAAGCTGGCAGATCGGGTCGGGGCTTATCTTTTGGTCGATGAGGTGTATGCCGGGCTAGAGTGGACGGGTGAACGCGTGCCCTCCATTGCGGGGATGTACGAGCGTGGGATTAGCACAGGGAGTGTTTCCAAGGCGTTGGGGTTGCAGGGCTTGCGTACAGGCTGGCTCATCTCACCTGACTCAGCCGTTGTGTTCGACGGCGTGATTTTGCGCGAAAACAGTAGCGAGATTATGAATGTGATGGGCGAATATATTGCTGAAATTGCCTTGCGCGAAGATCGCTACACGCAGGCGATTAACAAAGCACGAGCCGAGGGCCTCAAAAATTTGGCGTTGCTAGACAATTTTATCAACACCCGGCCTGAGTTATCTTGGATCAAACCACCAGCCGGGTTAATTGGCCTGTGTCATTTGGATCACTACTTCGATGGCGAAACCTTGGCCCGTAAATTACTCGAACCTCCCTATCGTACCTTCCTCCTGCCTGGCAGTGCCTACGATTGCCCCGAGCACATCCGTTTGGGCGTTGGTGGTGGTGAGGTCGTCCAGCTTGACGTTGGTCTTGCTCGGCTGGCCCAGCTTTTGGATGATTATCCAAATCCGTATGGGGTATAGCCCAAATTTGGACACCCACAAGGGATGTCTCTACAGCTGCCTCAGTTTTCTAGGGAGTCACCGATGACCGACACCATTCTAGACTACATCACCACCTATGGTCCGGTCGTCATCCTCATTTCGCTCTGGATAAAGGCAATGGGCATCCCACTTCCCGGCACTGTCATTGTTATTGCCAGTGGGGCCTTTATTCGGCAAGGGGTTTTAGATGTCTATTGGACAATCAGCCTTGCCTTGGTCGGCACCATTTTGGGTGACAGTTTGAGCTATGGTATGGGCCGTTTCGCCCGCCAGCACATTCCCAATCGATATAGCCAAAGTCCGGCTTGGCATAAAGCCAAGCTCACACTCGCAAAACGAGGGGGACTGGCTGTGTATTTCACCCGCTGGATCTTCACCCCGCTTGCCGTCCCTATCAATCTTGTGGCAGCCAGTGGGGGCTATCCATTTCGCAAATTCATCCTTTACGATATCGCGGGTAAAATAACTTGGTTTATCATATTTGGTGGCTTGGGTTATATATTTGGGGGTCAATGGGAAGCAGTTAGCAATTTCACGGGTAACATTAACGTTGCCATTGGTATAATCATTTTCTTTGGCATCATATACTGGCTCATGAGACGCTCAAAATTAAAGTTGGCAGGGTTTGGCACCACTTTTCCTCGACTTGGCAGGCAACTTAACCGTATGATGAGGTCGAAATAAAGGTCATAGCAAAAATCGCTGTGGTCAATAAACCATCATCATATAGTTAAGGAGCTAAATCATGTCAGTTCAAGCCAATATTCAAAGCCAGGATTATCCATTTTTACGCCGAGTTTTACAGGCGAACACAGTGTTCTCAACGGTCAGTGGCCTCCTCTTCACCACTGCCTCCGGATCTGTCGCCACGTTTCTTGGAGGCGTTCCAAGTAGTGTCATCCTAGCCCTCGGCATCGGGCTACTGCTCTTTGCTGCCTATGTCGGCTACACCGCCTTCTCAGCCCCCCTCAATCGACAAGCGGCTCTGAGTATCATCATTGGTGATGTCGCCTGGGTCGTCGCCAGCGCCATCTTGCTCTTCGCGGGCTGGATCAGTTTCACCACCGCAGGCTGGTGGGCTGTGGCTATTATCGCCGATATTGTGGCCGTGTTCGCCGTGTTGGAGTGGTACGGTTTACGGAATAAGTAAAATAGATTTACGATTGTTGAGTACGAACACGCTGTATTGGAAGCGGCTTTTCATAAAGCGTAAATCTAAAATTGTAAATATTAAGATACGTCTTGTACAAAAGGACAGGTTCACCTCTGTCCTTTTTTTGATTGAAAATCGAGACTAAAAGGATTATCCTTTCAGGTAAGATATGGTATAGTTTTGCCTTCTGAAAGGAATTCATCGTGTTTAACATTCCGATTCTAAACACCTACATTGCCCTGGTGCGGGACAATCGAAATTATCGTAATATGTGGCTCAGTGAGGTGATTAGCCAAGCAGGGGATTGGTTCAATTTAATTGCCTCAGCCTCGCTGATTGCGGGGCTATCAAATTCTGGTATCGCCATTGGGGGGCTATTTCTGGCTCGTTTGGTGCCGCTTTTTGTGATGACTCCTGTTGTCGGGGTAGTAGCAGACCGGTTCAATCGTCGCAACATTATGATTGCGAGCGACATTCTTCGGGCCATCGTTGTTCTTGGCTTTCTCTTTGTGCGCACGGAACAGGATATTTGGCTTCTCTACAGCCTAACCGTCCTCCAATTGAGCATCAGTGCTTTTTATCGACCCGCTTGGGCCGCACTTTTGCCCAGCTTGGTGCCGCAAAAAGATTTAGTCACCGCCAATGCCCTGTCTGGCACCACCTGGAGCGTGATGCTGGCGGTGGGGGCTGCGCTTGGTGGCATTGCCACTGCTCTTTTTGGTATTACAGCCGCTTTCTTAATTGATGCAGCAACTTATCTAGTGGCAGGCTGGTTTGTCCTACAAATTCAGTTACCCGCGAAAGAGGCAGACGAACCAACAGCCACTAAACCGGATGGCTGGCGGGAGTTTGTTGATGGACTTCGTTATCTACGTCACCACCCCTCGGCCTTGATATTTGCCTCGGTCAAAGGATCGGCAGCCTTGGCTTATGGGGGAATGGCCGTCGTTGAGGTTAACTTCGCCGAGAATGTCTACCCGATTGGTGATGATGGCTCGGCCACACTTGGCTTGATTTTATTCTCTGTCGGCATTGGGACAGGACTAGCCCCGCTTATAGCCCAACGCATTACCGGTGACAACCAACGGGCCATGAAGCAAGCAATCTGGGTGACCTATCTTGCGATGGTGGTCGGCTACTTTATGATGAGCCGAGCCTATACTTTGCCTTTACTTCTATTGGCCAGCATTGTTCGCACCGCTGGTTCCGGCACCAGTTGGGTCTACTCCTCCGCCCTATTACAAATGACTGTCCCCGATAAATATCTGGGGCGTGTTTTCTCGATAGATTTCGCCATCTTCACCCTCGCCGCCTCTATTTCGACGGTCTGGGCGGGCTGGGCACAAGACAGATGGGGGATGGATCCCTTTCAAATATCTTTGATGCTCGGCATTATTCCCGTGATTATGACGATATTGTGGCCGATTTATTTGAGTTTTGATCTGCGGAAGAGGGAAGCATATTCGGGGTTGTAGCCATTATGTGATTTGAAATTATAATTTTGCTAAATATTTAAGAGGAAGTTACAGTAATTCTACTTTTTTATTGAAGGTGTAGCTGGATGACTCCCTCAAGTAAAAATAAATCGACTTTATCTCGCCGAGAGGCGTTAAAATCCCTGCTAGCAATTTCGGGAGTAACCACTTTTTCGAGGTTACCCCTAGAATGGACACCACCACACATTGAAGTTGGTTATTTACCCGCACATGCCCAAGCCTCATCTATTGATGTCGGCAGTGAGATTGCAGTTATGGCGACAAGTAGCCAAGGTAGAAAGGTTGTTGTCTTCCCCACAGCAGCTACAAATTTGCCAACCCCAATCCAATATACAGTGCCAGATATACCAGGCATAGTTAATCCACATGGAGTCGCCTACTTTGATGATACAGGTGCACTTGTTTCAGATTTTAATAATGCACTCATTCTCGTCGTTGATTTATTAACGGTTTCTCTCACGGGTATAATTAATATATTTCCCCACATCGCCGGAGGAACAGGAACCATTGCCGTTTCTCCAGACTCCACCTATGCCTTAGCAAATGGTTCATTTCGAAATTTGATTGTCATTCCTGCTCCGTTTACTTCAAGTTCTAGTTTCACAATTGTCCCTCTTCCAGCTGAAATCGCGTCGTATCAAACACAAGGGATTGTTTTTAATACCTCGGGACGAGCCTTTGTCTACCATAGAGAAGGGATATCTGTTCTCGATCCTCCCTACACCTATGTCACCTTCACGATTCCGGTTTCATTCAATGACCGAAGTGGGGCAATTGCTATTTCGCCTGATGGAAACAAACTTCTTTGTGTCGATTGGGTTACTTCAAATATTTACATTTTTACAGCCCCCTTTTCAGCCGGTTCGACTCCAGAGACGTTAACCATCACTTCCCCCAAATTAGATACCTCAACATTACTACCCATTGAAAATTCACCAGATGGTCCGTTTAAGACAACAGCTAGTGCTTCAAAGGCAGTTGGCTTTGCAGGAATAAATATCACCCCAGATGGGAGTAAGGCCCTTGTCTGTAGTAGCACTGTTTCTACACCAAAGGTTTATGCCATTTCAGCCCCATTCACCAGCATATCGACCATAGAAGAAATTCCACTTCCAGTTGAGCTAACCAGTTCTCGTGGTTTTGAAGATATTGGTATCAACTCAGAGGGCCAATTGGCTATCATCACTGGGGGAAATGGAAGTGGTAGCTCCACAGGTCTACCAGCGGCTTTTATCCAAGCCCCATTTACTGCGGCTGGGGCAACAGTTCATGTGGTGGATATTGTTGGGGGAGGACGCGGCGCTGGAGCTGTTCGCTTTAAACGGCCTAAAGTGTAATCACAAAAATTCATTTATATTTACATGCAGTGACAATGGACATCGACCGTCGGGTGCATTTCTGTTTGGGGGCACGCCTGCTCCCAACCTTCGCGTGGGACTAAAGCCGTCACGCTATCATAGGTAAAAGGAGACTAAAGTCCCCTCT
>JANQQF010000191.1 GCA_028285035.1 Phycisphaerae bacterium | reverse complement strand
TGTTTGGGAAAGTACTATAACTACCATTTTTCCGCAGTTGAAACCTGCCCTGTTTGAACGAAAAAGTTGAAACTCCTTCTATTTGTACAAAAATAAGGTGTAAATCTCCAGGGATGTATTCTTGGCTGCTCAACGTTTAAATTGTACCGCATCCAAAGTGAAACAAAAAGGCACCGTAAGAATATAATAAATTGGCACAATCTGCGAGTATGTTGGCACGATGTGCTAGTGCGTTTTGGTCTACTGCCCTGTATGCTATATCCCTATCAAGATTTCAAAACTAGCCCAAGTTTGTCTATTCCCCGAAAAAACCCTAATATAATTCCACACCATCATACAACCCAAAAACTCGCAAATCCAAAGAAAAAGTAGGAGTAGACTATAGATGTCAGAGTTGTTCACCCCCCCTAAATACTTTAAAAATGTCAAATTCCATCGCCACACAGACCGTGCGGTCGGCTGGCTGGAGCTATTCTATGATCTGGTTTATGTCGCGACCTTGATCCAGATTGGTAATTTCCTGAGTGATAACCTCACTCTTCCCGGCTTTGGTCAGTTTCTGGTTATGATATTTGTCATTTGGTGGGCTTGGACGGGCGAAACCTTTTATCAGAATCGGTTTGTGGTCGATGATATTTGGCATAGACTGCTCGTCTTTATCCAGATTTTTGGTGTGGCGGCAATTGGTCTGAGTGTCAGCAAGGCTTTTGGCGATTTATATGTACAGTTCACGCTGGGCTATGTATTGGTGCGCTTTGTCCTGATCTTGATGTACATCCGATCATACAGTGCGCATCCTGAGAGTAAATCATTTTCTGTTCAATATATGATTGGGTTTGCAGGCGGGATCGCCATTTGGTTGGGGTCGCTCTTACTCCCCGCCGAGTACCACTGGGTCGGCTGGCTGGTCGCCATCGCGTTCGAGATTGTTTTCTTTGGCAACTCAAAGATGATACAACAATTGCTAAAATGGGGGGCTGATGCCCATCACATGGTGGAGCGTTTTGGCATTTTCATCATCATTGTTCTGGGTGAGGCTTTTGTCAAGGTGCTTGATGACGCACAAGGTGCGGTATTAGGGGGCGAGCAGGTTTTGTTTAGTGTGTCCGGGTTAGGAATATTATGTGCGCTATGGTGGTTGTACTTTTCCGATACAGCCGGTAAGCTTTACGATCTATCCTCTAACCTCAAACCCTTGGCCTGGTCATACGGACACCTATTTTTAGTCGCTGCTTTGGTATCATTTGGTGTCGCTGCGAAAAAGATATTTGGCGAGACAATAAAGCATCCCGCTGATCCGCTAACCGAAGAGTATCGTTTGCTCCATACCGTCGCTATTACCATATTCTTGGTCGCCTTGGCGATGATCAATTATGGCTTGGATAATAAACTCACCCCAAAAAACCAGATCATCAATGTCGTGCTCTACTTTGCTTCTGCCGTGGTCATCGTGGCCGTGGGGGTGTTCGTGACAGGTGCAACGGCCACACAGTTCGTAGTAATCATTGCGGTGATTATGGTGGCGCTAGTCGCCTTTAATATCTACGAGACGGTCATGGCACCCGAACATCCGCACACGTCGTAATGGATCAAAAGCTGCAACCTGCTATGCTAAAAGAAAACCCCGCGAAGTCAGTCCACTTCGCGGGGTTGGAACGGGGAAGTTCTCTTAATTAACCCAAGTTTTGACCTTTCTGTTCGGCTGGCATAAGGGCCATTGCTTCCTCAGTGGGTGCTTGGTTCCAAGTGATTTTTAACATAAAACGCATGATATTTCTCCTTATGTGTATATAGTGATATTTTGATAAAAAATTGTGACTACCCAGCCCTCACTCAGAGCCAGTTCCCTCCCCCAACTTTGAGGGAGGGTTAGGGGGGCTATTTAAGATCATTTATGCAATTGCCGTTCGATTCGACCCAACCTTGTTGGCGAGTCCCTGTAGATTACCATCGATGATCTTACCCATCATCATTTTCATCATGGTCTGGCCCAATATCCAACCAAGGGGGCCGTACTTTACCCGAAAATCCATGTTCCAAACAACTTTCGATCCTCCATTAGCCCTAGGCTCAACAGACATCGCAGAGCAGCCTTCGTGGAGCGGCATTGAGTCCATGTCCAACATTTGGAGGCGAAATCTTCGTTTTGCTGGCTCCCACTCGATAATCTCTTCAACCAAAGAGGTGCCGTTCTTAAAATGGTTACGTCGTTTTGAGCCTACGCCGTCTGCACCATCAGTCAATGCATCGACAGATACGATTTCGGGGGCAAACTCGTCAACTTGCCTGAAGTTACCAAGAATCGCCCATACATCGTCAGGCATGGCGTCAATCTCTAAAGTTCGTTCAAAGTGTATCATCTTTAAATCCTTTCGTTGCGACATTATTGCCGGGTTTATATTTGTTAGATTACTATATTTTTTATAACGAGCCTGATAGCCCAAGAGCCGCCCGATGGGGGCTAGCAGTCCAAATACGATTTCCTGCATAATGCGAGATGGTTTCGTTAGGTGTAACTCATTCTTAAACGCTCGGGCAATGACAGCCAACTGGAAGATGTTTGGCATACCAGTGTCTTTCATTTTGCCATCTGCGCCCAGCCCATAAACCGTCTCAAAAAAAGTCTCACTGTCAAGCGCCGGACGGATTTGCCAACGGATTTGGGCTTCTTCACACCCAGCGGCGCCAAGGAAAGCGTGGGGTATGTTGCAGGGAATGTCGAAGCTTTCACCGGCGACATAGATACGCTCCTGACCCTTGATACAGACGGAAACCATCCCGGCTAACACCTCAATATGCTCATCCTGATGCGGATGGTAATGCTCGGGTACCGCATCAACGGTGGTGTTGTAGGTTGCTTCCATCTCTAACAATTCGCCATCCGTATCAGCCGCCGTCTTGATAAACTTGACGGCTGTATTTGATATGATTTTTCCTGCGTGTGCCATAGTGGTTCTCGTTCATTGGTTTGTGATTGATGATTGACTATTCGACGTTTTCCGTGAAAACGTGTGAATGGCGTGAAACGTGATGCGTGAATGTCGCTCTGGATTTCTTCACGTATCACGCATCACGGATGACACGAATACGACGGGAAGCCTGGAAAGAGCCTTGATGATGCAAGCACCAATCTGTATCTTCAATTTGATGGTTTCAGTATAGACACATTAGGGGATGACGTCGTCCATCCAAAGGATGACATGGTAGTTGAGAGGGGGATGACGTTTTGGGATGATGTCATCAGGGTGTTTGCCAAATTTATAGCAACCTTGTAGCCTATGTACTGTCAGATAAGCAATATGCGCCATCCCATACCCCAATTAGTGAAAATCTGGAATCACGAATAGAATCCAACCTGTGGTGATGTAGGCTTTTCCAAGAGTTAAATCTGTAAAAGTAACAAATATATCAAGGAGAACATAATCTATGGCAACCGTCAGTGAGCAACTCTTGCAACAGCTTAAAGATAACGGGGCAGATTTTTTCGTATCTGTGCCCTGTAAGTTGTTGGGAGGCTTAATTGCTTTGTTGGAACAAGATTCCTCGATTACCTATGTACCGGTGACGCGAGAGGAAGAGGGGCTAGGGGTTTGTGCGGGGGCCTATCTGGGCGGTAAAACGCCCGTGATGGTCATGCAAAATACGGGAGTAGGCACGACAATGACCTCGCTTTGTTCATTGGGGCTTTATTTTCAATTGCCAATTACTATGATCATCAGCCATCGAGGCTCGCCCGGTGAGCCAGTTGGAGCACAGGTACCGATGGGCAACACGGTCAGGCCCTTGTTAGAAACAATTGGTGTCCCCGCCTTCAACTTTAGTGATGGCTCCCAGGTTGACCGAGTTGGGGATTTGGTTAAGTATGCCCAGACCTCCCAACGACCTGTGGCTGCTTTATTAGATTTTTATTTCTGGCGATGAGGAGATAATATCATGGACAATCCACGTAGATACGAACTGATTCAAGCCATTGCAGGTATGGTTGACCAAGAGTTAATCGTCTGCAACATTGGCTTTCCTTCTCAAGAGCTTTACTCGCTGGGTGACTCTGAGCAATATTTCTATATGTTAGGCTCTATGGGCTTGGCCTCTTCAATTGGCTTGGGCCTTAGCCTCTCTACCTCAAAGAAAGTCATTGTCCTTGATGGGGATGGAAGTGTCTTGATGAATTTAGGCACGCTCGCAACAATCGGAAATTATGCCCCAGCGAACTTTATTTTGGTGATTATTGATAATGGGTCTTATGGCTCCACCGGCGACCAACCCACCCATACGGCTGGGGCAACAAGTTTAGCAGACATAGCCCGTGGTGCTGGCATTCAAAGCGTCCACCACGTTGAGGGCCTCGCCGTCACAGAGACCTTGACCGAATGTCTGGCCGCATCCGGCCCTCATGTCATTGTGGCTAAAGCCGCGCCGGGTAGCCCGAAATTATCACCTATCCCGCTGTCCCCGCTTGTTATTCGAGACAGGTTTAAGGCAGCTGTAAGTGATACCTCTGAAAAGATTGGAAGTATTTGATTAGATGAAATATATCGATCCAATGCCCGAAGGGTTTGGGGGTAAATGCGATTCTCCCAAGATTGGTCAGGCTTAGTCGGTCTCTACGGTGCGTGGGAGACGCTGTCACAGGGGATCGGCCATACGCTTCATCCACCTCATATGACAGTTACAGAATAACGTCTCTAGCATTGTTTTCCTCCTTGTTCACCTACTCGTATAATACGTGCATGATGGATCACCTTGTGCACACCAAGCTCTTTATCCCGCCAGTCCGACCAACGCTGGTCCCGCGTCTACGCATGATCCAGAAAATGAACTCAGGCTTGGCTGGCAAACTGACGCTCATTTGTGCGCCAGCCGGTTTTGGCAAAACCACGCTGGTTAGTGACTGGCTTCAGCAGAGCGACTTGCCCGTGGCTTGGCTCTCTCTGGACCCAGGCGATAATGATCCGACGCGCTTTTTCCAATACATTATTGCCGCGCTCCAGACGATTGATCCAACCCTTGGCCAGAGGGTGCAAGAGATGCTGCAATCGCCACAACCGCTATCTCACGAGTCTTTGCTACGTACCTTGATTAATGACATTGCGGCCCGCTCCACCAAACTTGGCCTCGTCCTTGATGATTACCATGTCATCGAGACCCCATCCATTCACGACGCGTTCATCTTTCTGCTGGATCACCTGCCGCCACAGATGCACATCTTTGTGACCAGCCGGGCCGATCCACCCTTGTCATTATCTCGTTTGCGTGCTCGCGATCAAATGACGGAAGTGCGTGCTGAGGAATTGCGTTTTACCCCCTCGGAAGCAATGATTTTTCTGAATGACGTGGCTGGGCTGAATCTGTCGCCAGAGAATGTCGCCGCCTTGGGCGAACGAACCGAGGGCTGGGCGACGGGGCTTCAGTTGGCCGCCCTTTCTATGCAGGGAGCGTCAGATGTCTCGGCGTTCATTGCCACATTTACCGGTGATGATGATTATATTGTGGACTATCTGCTCGAAGAGGTACTTGACCAGCAGCCAGAGAAAACCAGGGCATTTCTGCTGCAGACATCCATTCTCGACCGCATGACAGGTGCGCTTTGCGACGCAGTGACGAACGGTGATGATGGGCAAACGATGTTAGAGACCCTTAGACAGGCTAATCTGTTTGTGGTATCCCTGGATCACAAGCGCCAGTGGTATCGTTATCATCATCTCTTTGCCGACCTGCTCCGCACCCGTCTACACCAAGAGATGGCTGACCAGGTGCCGCTAATCTACCGACAGGCCAGCGCGTGGTGTGAGGCAGCCGAACTCGTCGAGGAAGCGGTGCACTATGCGCTGATGGCTGCCGACTTTGCACAGGCAGCCATCTTGATTGCGCGGCATGTGGAGGCGATGACGTGGCAAGGCAAGTACAACCTGACGCTCAGTTGGTTCGATGCCTTGCCAGAAGAGATGGTGCGTGCTCATCCTCGGCTGTCGCTTACTCAGGCCTGGCTGCTTTTTGGCTTCTTTAACGACAGTGAGGCGGCCATAGAACCCTGGCTACAAAATGTCGAACGGCTCTTGTCAGCCAAAGGCGCGTCATCGACATCCAATCCCGCATTGCTAGCGGAGGATATCAATGAGAAGCGCTTTGAGATTGACGCGGTCGAAGCGCAAAAGGTCCTAACCAATGTCGATATACTACGCGCCAACCTAGCGCGGCGGCGTGGCGATGCTGCCCAAGCGATTGCTCTCAGTCAGCGGGCTCTGGAACATGCCCCTGAGGATCTAAAGACACGTGTGGAAATACTCTATCTGCTGGGCGCCATCTATGACAGCATTGGCAACCTGGGCGAGGCAAGCCAAACCTATGCCGAGAGTATTGCCTTAAATCGCACGGCTGGCAACGATTATATCACGCTCTTGATTACCGCCCATCTGATTGAGGTTTTGTGGGTACAGGGTCAGTTACATCAGGCCCAAGGACGGTTTCAGGGATTGACCCAATTCCAAGCGTTACAGCAAGGGCCTGCGGCGGGTATGGCCTATATCGGTATGGGTGAGGTACGGCGCGAATGGAATGATTTGGATGGAGCAGCAGTCGACTTACAGACGGGTATCGACCTCTGTCGGCCCTTTGAAACCTGGACTGTGGTCACGCTGAAAGGCCTCATCAGTCTGGCCTGGATCAAGCTGGCCCAAGGCGATACAGAGGGTGTGCTCACTCTTTTGCAGGAGATGGAAGCGCTCGTTGTGGGTAAGCCAATGCCCTATCCGACGGCTCGCCTGGCGGCCTCGCAGGCGCATCTGTGGCTGGCCCTGGGCAACGTGCCTGCGGCGACCTACTGGGCCAAAAGCAAGGGACTGGGGGTCGATGATGAACTTAGTTATCTTGTTGAGCGTGATTATCTGGTTTTTGCTCGTCTACTCATCGTACAAAGTAAACCAGATGAAGCATTGGTTCTCCTCGAACGTCTTCTCCACGAGGCCGAGGTTGGTGCACGCGGGGCGCGGGTTATCGAAGTTAAGATACTCCAGGCGCTTGCCCATCAGGCGCAAGGCAAGCATTCCCAGGCTGTTACCACACTGGAAGAGGCGATCATCTTGGCTGAACCAGAGGGGTTTGTGCGCATCTTTATCGATGAGGGTGCTGCAATGGTTAAGCTGCTAAAGCATGTGGCATCCCAAGGTATCGCGCCGATTTATATCGCCAAACTATTGGCCGCCTCTGACGTAGGGGAAGAGACGCCAACTGTCACCTTAACCCCAACCATTGCGGTGGACATGCCTGCAACCTCTAAGTTCACCCAACCGCTCACCGAACCGCTCACCAAACGTGAATTGCAAACCCTTCGCTTGCTGGCAACCGAACTCTCCCCCGCTGAAATTGCGAGCGAAATGGTCGTGTCTGTCAGCACCATCCGCTCGTATACAAAGTATGTCTATAGCAAACTCGGCGTCCATAGCCGTGTGGAAGCGATTCACCGCGCCAAGCAACTGGGATTGCTGTAATACCTCCCACAATTACCCCAACAAACACCCCAAAATTGGGGATGACATCTCCCCAAACGACCTCATATACTACTAACAGTTATGCACTTGAAGACCCTAAGAGGGCATTTGGAAATTACGAACTTGACGAAAAGTACGGATGTCATTTCGGCGACGAAGGAGGAGAAATCTTTTGACTCGGGGGCAATTCAAGCCCCGAACATGAAGATTTCTCTCTGTGCTCCACTCCGTTCGAAATGACATCAATCTAACGTCGAACTCAAATGAATAGCCAAAAGGAGCAATATTAATGAATACTGTTTTAAAGCTAACTAAAGATACGAAGCTTGAATTTGCATTTGGAAACGTAATAGAAGGAAAAGAACATCAGGTATTTGCGGAATACTTTCCCCTTGTCGCACCAGTTATTGCTGAATACGGTTCACAGCAGTTAGCTACATTTGCCGTCCTTGCTTCAAATGTAGCTGGTGTTAAGCCAACCCAGGGAGCTATTTCACAATGGCCTGAGGTTAACGGACATGAGAAGCTAGTAGGTGATGAGAGATTTGCCAAGCACGTTCCTATTCGGGATGAAGCGATGGACTTACTTTCAGACGGTCACATTTTTGATACGACTGACAATGACATCGAAATTAGCTCTGACGAGGAATACGGATTTATGATTTCGAGTGAAACTCCTTCTTATATAAACCGTCTTGTTCAGCTCAATCTTGCAGAAGGTAGCTTCAATCAAGAATATTCAGATAAGTCTTTGGTTTTGTTTCCATGGAGCGGTGATGCTGAAGCGCTTTTGGAGAAAGGTCAAGGGGATATGACCGTCTTAAAGGTTAAGTTTAACCTCCAATAGATCGTCAACTTGAGACTGCTTCGGTTTGCAGTCTCAAGCGTTTGTACACCTTCTTCGATGCATACGGCACGATGCTTCTCCTAAGAGCTGAGCTGGCTTGTGTCATACCCGAATGAAGTTGTCGAGTATCCACTGATCGGGAGCAACAAACGGTGGATGCCGGCTATGGTTTCCATAGCATAAAACCATTTGGGTATGACATAGCTCAAAGTTTCTTTCTTTTTGTAGAAGGCTAGTTGTCGGTCTTCTCATTTTCTGGAATTAGTTGCTTACTGATAGATTAAGAGGATTAAAATGATTGAAATCAAAGCGAAAAGAGTCATTAACAAACCAATTGATGAAGTTTGGAAGGTTGTTATTGAGGAATTTTCAGACTCACATAAATGGGCCACCGGAACAACGAGATGTCGAAAAGGCGATGCATCCGAAGATTTTGACAGGGTTTGTGACACAGAAACTGGCAGACTCAAGGACAAAATCACAACCATTGATAACGAAAATCACTTGCTTCAATTTTCGGTGACGGGCTTACCATTTTTTGTTCGTTCGGTGGTGAGCACGTGGCAACTGCATAAAATTTCAGACACGCAAACAGAAATTGTCCTTGGGCCACGCATTGACGTCATGCCCGTCATCGGAACCCTGATGCAAATCCCGATGAAAATGTCATTGGAAAAACTATATCCTGGCCTGCTTGATGATTTAGCTATTTATGTTGAAACAGGTCAAGCCTCACCGAGAAAGCAACAGGAGCTTGCGAGTGGAACATGATTGCTTTCTCGGGTCAGAGTTTGTCTACTGATCAATTGAGTAGATATTCTTCCCGATAAACGGAAGGCGTTACCCCAACTTTCTTCTTAAACAAGCGAGAAAAATATTTCGGGTTGTCGAAGCCTAGTTTGTAGGCTGTTTCTGACACGGTTAGCTTGGGTTCAAGCAACAGATTCTTGGCTTCGTCTATCAGATAGAGATGGATATGGTCGATGGCTGTTTTGCCCGTTTCTGCTTTGAGAGCATCACTTAAATATCGAGCTGACATATTAAGCGTTTTGGCAATCTCTTCAACCCGTGGCGTACCTTGTAGCTCGAATGCTCCGGACTCAAAGTAGGTTGAAATGGCTCGTTCAAATTGCGATACAACGTCGCCGGACATCTCCTGTCGGTGCAAGAATTGCCGTTTGTAAAAGCGATTGGCATATCTCAACAAGGTGTCGAGTTGGGACAGAATAATCTCTTTGCTAAATTCATCGGGATTATTGTGGTATTCCATCTCAATATTATCCAAAATAGACCCAATCAACTGCTCTTCTTTAGGAGAAAGATGAAGCGCTTCATTAACCATGTAGGAAAAGAACCCGTAGTTCTTGATCCGGTGGCGAATATCTTGCCCTTTGATAAAATCTTCATGGACGCTGATGTGTCTACTCTTTGAAGCGATGCTAACACCATCAAACACAACCTGCTGTCGTGGCCCGGTAAACATCATCGATCCATTTTTGAAATCATATGTTGTACGCCCATACAAGATTTCACCTGAGGTTATTTTTTTAAATGAAATCGTGTAACAGTCATTTGAGACCATGATCGGCTCGGCAAAGCAGGAAGCCGTGGCTTCGTCAACTGGGGTCTCAGTTGAAACAACACTCAACAATGGATGTTCAGGGGCTGGCATCTCGAAAAATTGATTGAACTCGGCCAGATCACTAAAGTGGTGTGTCTTCATGATTTTTCGTCCTCATAATCCGTTCGTAATTATTGGTAACTGTTCAGCAGACTCCATCCTAAACTCTGTTTGGGACGGAAATTGCTGGGTAAACTCTGTTTACGCCACCTGAAACAGAGTTTCTGCGGCAATGGCGTGCCCAAACTTCAGTTTGGGCACGAGTTTCGCCAACCTGCCGAACAGTAACAATTATTGTACCATACAAAATTTGCAAAGTCGCAATGGGGCTAACCGTTTAACGCCATTTCTAGCGTCTGCAAAATTGTGCCGACCATCATCTCAACTTTCCAAGCGGATTGGGGAAGCGGATTGGTGTTTTCAGTCGAAACACCAGCCGCCTTCTCCAATGTCGCTTGCGTCACAGCGTGCCCAATCAACGCCGCTTCCACGTTGCTTAGGCGCAACGGAATCTGTGACACGCCACCGACGCCCACGCCAGCATCCGTAATCACGCCATCCGCTACAACGAGCCGTACAGAACATTCCACAATCGGCCACTCAGCCTCAAATCGGGATATCGAGCGGAAGTATGCTGTTTTTTCACCAGCGACTGCCGGAGGCAAAATCACATGCGTTAAAATCTCGCTCTCGTTAAGCAGGTGGTCACGGTCGTGCACCGTTCCATCGCCATACAAATCGGCAATCGGCATTTCGCGCTCCGTTGTCTTAACCGTCGCATTATAAATGAGCAATGCCGTCGCCAGCGTTGAGGCGTGAGCGTGAGCACACCCCCCATTGTCAAATACGACACCGTTGGGGTGATGCCCCTCGCGTCCGCCACACACAGCGTCGCCCTTTTTTGTGCAGGGCAAATCGGGATGGCGGAAATAGGCACAGCGCGTCTTTTGCAACAAACTGCCGCCAAAGCTGGCCGCCCAGCGAATCTGCGGCGTTGCCAAGCTGTTGGCCGCTTTTGCCAATGCCCCATACCCAGATTGGATGTTGGGGTGTTGCCCCACGCCGTCAATGGTGACGTTTGCGCCAATCATCAGTGATCCGTCCGCATTTTCGACAAAGCCGCCGAAGTCGAGCTTGTGAATATCAATGATCGCGCCAGATGATACGCCCAGGCGATAACGGTCGTGTAAATCAGTGCCGCCAGCCCGAATCTCGCCAACTGCACCTTGAATATCTTCGAGGTTTGTAAGTAATGTCAACATGATTATGCGATCTCCTTTAGACCTTGTACCACATCGTGTGGTGTGATGGGTGTTTGCGTCGGCCGCCACCCGGTTGCGTGATAGACAGCATTGCCAATTGAGCCAGCAACCCCAATCGTGGCCAATTCTGCCAAACCGATACCAGCCCCGCGCACCTCTTCGTAGCCTTCCTGGTCGAAGTGGACATGGATATTGGGGGTATCACCGATGCCAGGGATGCGATAATCGTTCATGTTAGCCGAGATGACATGACCTGTTTTCAAGTCAACGACTTTTTGCTCATATAGTGCGTACCCCAACCCCTGAATGGCACCGCCATACATTTGGCTTGTGGCAAGCTCTGGTACACGGATTTTGCCAACGCCGACAGACGTCCAGACATTAATCGGCCGAACTTTACCCAGCAGCGTGTCGACCTCTACCTCTGTTACGACGGCACCATGGCTAAAATGTCGGCCGTTTGATGGGTTGGTTACCTTGCTCATCGTCGCAAAGCGTAATCCCATCAGCATCGGTTCCGCCCCTCGCGTGTCTGTGTATTCAAACGGCGTGGCGACTGCCAGTACGTCGTCCCAAGCAGTAAAGCCATCATGATGCTGAATGCCGCCTGCGACGGCACGCGCATTGCTCAAACCAAGTTTCTCCTCTGCTTCTTTCATAAGATGTTCCATCACTTTTTCACAGGCTGTGATGGCGGGTGGATAAAGGGAAACGTTTGTTTGACTGCCCGTTGACATGCAGCCAATGGGTAGGTCTGAGGCGCCAACTTCAATGGTTGCCTGATGCTGGCTAATACCCAGTGTGTCTTCAATGGCCTTGCCAAGCACGGTGCGCGTTCCATTACCCACATCTTGGGAGCCGCAGCTAATCGTAAATCCGTCTGGCGACGAGCTAACCCTAACCTTGGTATGTGGATGATAGAGGAACAGCCATTGTGACATAGCCAGTCCGATGCCCCGCTTGAAACGCCCTTTGTCCGCGCCAGCTTCGGCCTTCCGTTCTTGCCACTGTGGAATCGATTCGACCCAATCAAGCAGACGATTCTTGATCTCATGCTTGGGCCACCATTTGCGTCGTATATCGACGGGATTTATGCCATTTCTCGTAGCCGCTTCATCGATAGCCGACTCGACCCCCCACCGTTTCGCAGGCCCATCAGGCGCCCGAAACGGCAGTGTGGGTGGAATGTTATTGACAATGATGTTGTCCGAGAAATCTTTTTTCAAGCCGCTGGGAGACATCATCCAGTATACTGCGGCAGGCGCAGCCCCTGCTGCGACCCCTGCATCGCCATAGCTGTGAAAACGCATGGCGTTTGGCGAACCATCTTCTTTAATCGACAAAGCAACTTCTGCTCGGGATCCAGTCCGTGTTCCAGCATAGGCGAGCTCTTCTAAACGGCTGTTAGCAACACGCACGGGTGCTTTTGCCGCGAGTGCTAGCGTTACCGCTGCGATAATTTCAAGATAAAGTCCACCCTTTGCCCCAAACGCACCGCCTATATATTTGCCTTCAACGGTAACCTTGTCGATGTCTATTTCGAAATGATGGGCAAGCTCGTTACGCAAGGCATGGACACTTTGTGAGGAGGCCACAACATGCAACGATGAACCATCCCAGTTGGCAACAGCCGCATGGGGTTCCAGTGCAGTATGTACCTGTTGATGGTTAACATAAACTTGCTCAGTCAGCGTATTAGGAGATTCTCTGCGTGCCTTGTCGAGGGCGCGAACCGCCTTACCACGCAATGGCGAGATAAGGATGTCGGATGGTACGTGACCGACATTGTTTTCCCATCTATATGGAAAGTCTATTTCTTCAGCGGCTGAGGGAATGTCACCACGTTCATCCTCCTCCCAAACGGTTGGGGCATCCGGTTTTGCTGCAGTTTCCGTGCCTACAGACGCGGGTAGCACCTCGTAGTCGACCTGAATGAGCTGCAATGCGTGAAGGGCTGTTTGCTCGTCAATGGCGGCAACGGCCGCAACGGGCTGACCTACCCAGCGCGCCTTTTTCTTGTCATTCAACAAATCGACAACCGTCACCACACCGTCGAGTGCTTCTGCTGCGCTTGAATCAATTGATTTAACGATGGCACGCGGATATTTTGAGCGCAAAATTTTGCCCTCTAGCTGACCGTCATAGACTACATCAACTGTGTATTTGGCTGCGCCTGTTACTTTTTCAGGTGCATCAATACGATAGATCGGGGCATCAGCCGCGTCATCGTATTCGCCAGCACATGCTTTTTGGATGGCGGCGTAAATACCGACATAGGCGGCACAGCGGCAAAGATGGCCGCCCATTGCCAACGCTACGTCGTGCTTTGATGGCTCTGATTTACCGTGCTCGGCCCGCCAGTGATCGTAAAAGGCGATCCCTTCATTAATAAAGCCTGGTGTACAGAAGCCGCACTGTAGCCCTTCATTTGCCATAAATGCACGTTGAACAGGATGTAAATTATCCAGGCCGTGCTCTTCAATAGTGCGAATATCTGCACCGTCCATCTGGGTGGCGGGCATGAGGCAACTGCACTTTGGTACATTATCGACGCGCACCGTACACGCGCCACAAATGCCACCACCGCACGACATCTTTGTGCCTGTCAGCCCCGCCCGATTCCGCAATATGTCAATTGCGGTTTCATCGTGGCGTGGCTCAAATTCAAAGGGTTGACCGTTAATCGTTGTTTTCATTGAATATCCTCCAATTTCGCTCAATCAACTGCGTCGAATTACGACGACCAGCTCAGAAATGCTTTCTGCTCAGAGAGTGTCCAGAGTTTGGCTGCCCCTGGTTCAAGACAAACACCTCTAGCGGGCTACTTGTTGTCTTGATTTTCTGATTATAAATTCCACTTTATATCTGTTTCTTTTTCAGATAAATCCCATAATCTTTTGGCTACTGCTTTATCTTTTGCGTGTGGCTCTAGTTTTTGTTCCCCAACTGGACCAACAAAGTTCTGGAAGCCTGTGGGGCCATAAAATCCCTTCTGATCCAGGTCTTTTTCGGTAGCACACATAAGTGAGGGGTAGGAACCTTTTTCAGCTGATTGTGTCAATGGTGATAATTTCATCAGGTTAAACGTAATTCTCATCATTAAACTACCACTTGTATCAATCAGGGATGTTCTGGAAGAACCAGGATGACAAGCATAGGCTTTAACACCTGTTTTACCGGCTTTTACCAATCTATCCTGTAGTTCATAAATAGACATGATCTGCGCCAGTTTACTTTGGCTATAGGCATCATTAGGAGTGTAGTCCTTATCCCAGTTCATATCGTCAAACTTGATTGTCTTAAGGCCCATGTTGTACCCCATACTGCCCACAGTCACGATGCGTCCTTTGGATTTTTCAATCAGCGGATAGAGCAGGGCTTGCAGGGTGAAGTGACCATAGTGGTTCACGCCGAGCTGGCTTTCAAAGCCGTCCACGGTGATCTGCTGTTTGGGTACCTGGGCGATGGCACCGTTACATATAAGTGCATCGATGCGAGGCACCGTCTCAAGTACCTCTTCTGCCGCTTTTTGTACAGAAGCCTGTTCCCCCAGGTCCATACGTATGAATGACACGTCTACATTGTTGCCAAGCTCTTCTTTTATAGTTGCGATAACACCCTCTGATTTTTTTTGGTTACGGTTTAACATCACCACTTTTGCACCTTTGGATGCAAGAATCTTTGATGCCTCAAATCCTGTACCACTGGTTGCACCTGTGATAAGGTAAGTTTTCCTCTTTAAAGAACCTAAACGCTCTGGAGTCCAGCCTTTCGGCCCGAATGGATTATTATCTGAGTTTTTCATAGATTGTCTCCTTCTATGCATATTTGATTGTAGTATAAGGGGGGAAAGCCTAAATGTTAACGCACAAAATCACGAATAAGGTACACTTTTTTCCGCTTGTAAGAGATTGTGTTTTTTGCTGGTTTGGGTGAGGTTTCATCTGTTCAGGTTGTAGATCTCCTTATCAGATCCAGCCTAGATTAAGATGTGGGAAGCATAAGTCTTGATGGTGGGGGGGATTGACGATCAGTTCTAATGTTTTGTCTACTGATCAGCTGCGTAAATATTGCCGCCGCAAATAAGCTAATGCCGATTTCACTCAAAAAGTTCAGTCCTCAGCGCCGAGAATCGATAAACTTTTGATAAATATTCTCCTCTTTATAATTTTGGAATAACCTCTATTGTTGAAGCTTCATGTCTTTTTGTATCGAATGTGAGTTTCATTGCTGCGTATATACCTGGCAGTAGTTTGTGAAACGCTCGATTAATTTTTGGATTAATTTCGTTTAGGTCTTCTGGTACGACACCGTCGATTTGAACTACTATATTGCCTGACTTTAGCTCACCGGCTGGGTTAGTCAAAAATGCATCACGCCAACTGCGTGCACCGAATTGATATTGACGCACAAAAAAGCGGCCATCTACCACTACAGCTGTAATATCGATAAATCGATGCTCACCTGCACGGATTTGGTGGACTCTGTGCGATTTGACGCTTTTGGTTAATTCGTTGATCGTCATAACTACTCCTTGTTCTCATCCCCCTACAAGTCGTACTGCAGGGGGTATCTTTCGTTAGTCTTTTGATTAATTCTTAAAAAGTTCCCCAAAAATTCTGCATCATGCGTATAGCACAAATTCAGTCGCAATCCTCATCGAGCGGGTTTTGTACTTCTCAATAAATGCTCTTGTCTCATCTGTTGGTGCAACTCGTTTTATGACGTTCAGATGTTAGCGCTTCCTATGAATAACGCCAGCATTTGTAACAGGTTAAGGTGTTGCACATTCTGAAGCTCTTAATTAGCCGAATAGCGAGCCTGATAAGCTGTTGGGGTCAAGCCCACCTTCTTCTTAAATAGCCGCGAGAAGTATTGGGGTGTTTCAAACCCCAATTTGTAAGCGGTGGCGGCAACGGTCATCTGAGGTTCCAGCAATAAATTTTTCGCCGTATCCATCAGATAAAGATGAATATTTTCCATGGCCGTTTTGCCCGACTCCGCTTTGAGTGCATCGCTTAGATAGCGTGGCGACATGTTTAGTTGTTGTGCGATCTCTTCAACACGAGGTGTCCCTTCTAGTTCAAACTCTCCAGACTCAAAACGTGTCGCAAGAATTTGGGTGAATTTATGAACAACACTGCCTGCCATCTCTTGCCGGTGTAAAAACTGGCGCTGATAGAAACGTCCTGCATGTTTCAATATCGTATCAACATAGGAAAGAAGAATTTCTTTGCTAAATTGATCTGGATTGTTGTTGTATTCGGTATCAGTCGCTTCAAACAGCGTCTGCATCAAGCTCTCTTCTTTAGGCGAGAGATGTAGGGCTTCGTTCGTGGCATAATCAAAGAAGTTGTATCCTCTGATCCGCTGTTGAATCTCGTGTCCCCGCATAAAATCTTCATGAATGAAGATGCTTGCACTTGTTGTGGTCACAATACCGCTTGAAGCAACCTGTTGGCGTGGGGCGGTGAATATCATCGTCCCGTTGGTTAGGTCATACTTTGTACGGCCATATTGCATTTCACCTTCCACTACCCGCTTAAAAGCAATGGTATAGAAGTTGCTTGACAGTGCGATAGGCTCGTCAAGCATCGTAAATTGCGCTTCGTCGCTACTGGGTGTGTCAATGTGGACAAAGAAGAGCGGGTGTTCCGGCTCTGGCAACCCCAGAAACTGAGTGGCTTGAGCGATGGTATCAAAATAATGCGTTATCATATTAGCGTTTCCTCTTTCATGGGTTATAGGTAATCGCCTACATTTATTTCTAATAGTTCTTGTGTTTTGTCCCACAATCTCTCGATATCTTCATCTTTAAAGTGGGTACGGTCAATTTCTTTGGCAATTGGATCACCTGTCAATTCGTTTTTAGCACTTGGCGAGTATACCATATTGGGTTGAGCGTCGTCTGCAATGAGCGCTTCGATGGCGGGTAACGCCCCGTCATATAAACTATGACTCATTCCCAACACACCTGATACTGTGTTCATGACGCCTCCTAATATGCGCAACACTGCTGTATCTGCGTTAGCCATCAGGCTTGTTCTTGCATAACCCGGATGGCAAGATAATGCGATTGAGGTTGACCCCAGATTTTCAAACTGTTCCTGTAGCTTCACCGCAAACAAAATTGCACATAACTTTGCCTTGCAATATTCCTGCATTTGGTTGTAATCATCAGGATGACGACACATCAAATTATCTACATCGAGATCGTTCTTCAAATATCGTTTATAGCCAATGCTGGAAAAATTCACGACTCTGCTACCATCTTTCAGCACAGGCAAGAGTTGAGTTGTCAGGGCAAAATGCCCTAAGTAATTGAGGGTAAAATTTTGTTCAAGTCCGTCAACTGTTTGTTGATACTTTGAACCACCACCACCTGCGTTATTGACCAGAAAGTCAATTTTTTCGTAGTTGCTTTTTATTCTATTGCAGAAGTTTTTAATGCTATCCAAACTCGTTAAGTCCACAATTTCGATTTCAAGTTTAGCATCGGGGACTTCGCTCATAAGTTGTTTTTTTGCATCTTGCAACTTGCTTTCACTTCGGGAAGCCATGATGACTTTGCAGTTATGTTTCGCCAAATGGTACGTAGCACCATAGCCTGTTCCGCTGTTGGCGCCAGTTACAATAGCAACTCTGCCATCTAAGTTTGGGATGTTCTTGAAATTATTCATATCTTCCTCGATGTCGTATATACTGATGTGGGTAGCACCAGTAATAACATAATGGGTAAGCGTTTAGGTGACAGCCACTTAAAAAGTGACTGTCACTTGCTAATTATCGAACTCAGGTTAGCCGTAATCTTTTCATTGCTTTTCTACATCAATTATTTATTGAAGAATTCTGCTACAGCATCTGTAGATGCTTTAACAGCTTCTGGCTTGTAGTAAAAGTCTACATGACTAAATCCTTCAAAACTCTTAACCGTAGGATCATTGTTAAGTTTATCAATGAAACCAGTTGAACACATAGCTGTTGATGCATTTGTTCCGTAGATCACTAAAGTAGGTTGTACAATTTTATCTGCGTAAGCTTCTCCAATAGAAATCAAAGATTGCATTGCTTGGTCGCCTATATGCATATTTGTATAGTTTTCAACCGCTTTTGGCCCTCTAAACCCATCTCTTCCATAGTAATCATAGGTTTCTCCAGCCATTTCCGGATATGCTGCGGCTTCAACAAATTCTTCTCTTGATTGCTCATCGTTAAGTCCAAATGGCGCTACATAATCTGGCTCTCCAGTTTCATACTGCTTTTGCATTGAAGCATTTGCTGCTGCAATTTGTGGATCTGTTACTTCTCTACCAAGCCACTGGAATCCATCTGCTGCCATCATACCTGAAACTGTTGCAATTTTCTTAATTCTGTGGTCTGTTACCGCTGCCGATGCAATGATGGACCCGCCTTGACATACCCCTAGTCCATAAATCTCTTCTACAAAGGGAAGTGTACCTAAATAGGAAACTGCATCCCAGGTATTTTCGATCAATCTAAACATGTACCTCGACTGTTTATGCTCACCTGGTAATGCTGGCGAATCCCCCATTCCTAAATAGTCAAATCCAAGGTAGATAAACCCTCTTGCAGCCATTTCTGGTCCATACGTTGCAGGTATTTGGTCTTTAACCTGTGGGAACGGACTCGCGCCAACGATGGCTTTGTACTTTTTGTTTTCATCAAAACCTTCAGGAAGGTATAAATCACCAGCTAATTCTACACCAAATGATTTGAATGTTACTTTGTTTTTTCCTGCTTGTAATTCCATTGCTAACATCGTTGCCTCCGCTTTCGAACCGCTGTTTCAATAAAACAGCTGTTGAGCTAAATAAAATAGATGGTTGATAAATTGAATGAACAGAATTTGTTTGAGTACTTATTCAAATTTCAGTTCACCTGTAGTATAAGGGAGGGCAACCTGAATGTTAATGCACAAAATCGCGAAAATTGTACACTTTTCTCCATTTTCAAGACGCTGTATTTTTTTGATGGATTATTTGTGGCCAAATATATGAAGGTCATTTGGTGAGGAATAATCTTTTTGATCTGATAGGTGGGGATGATGGATTTAGGGGAAACCTCGGCAACGGTCGTTTTATTGCCTCCGAATTGGAGGGCATCGCTCATACGATCATCAAGACGGGGCAACCTATAAAACAAAAAGAACCCTCGAGTAAAACTGAGAGTTCTTTGTTCTAGGATGCTACCAAGGTCATGAGCTGGCGGCCACGAGGCTCCTGGGAGCCTCATAGCCGCCAAAATGGGTGAGCCGTACCCACTGATTACCAGTCAGCAGCCTCGGCTATAACACCACCTGAGACTGGTGATAGCAGTGGGTGTCAACTCGTTGCGTTCCATAGCTTTCGGATGCCGTATGTGTAGGGAGCTAAGAACACCACCACCATGACAACGAGGAATATGATCAACGATGTGGTTTCCAGGTCCCCGTTCAGGATCGTGTCGATGCCATCACCCGCCTCCGTGGCAAATCGCATCAAGAAAATCAGTAGGAGCATGCGCGCTGATCGCCAGTATAGGGCGAAGAGGACCATGCCCGCAGCCACGAGATTCCGCCACGCATATTTGACATTGCTAGTGTCGATTATTGATCCGTCCTCCAGTGTGACTGGACCAAGTTCCGCTCCTAGAAACGTCCCCACTCCAAACAAAAGCGGAGCACCCATCATCACCACGAGCGCAAACCAGAATATCCATCGCGGAATTTCGTCGGAAGCTTCTTTCTCCAGCAAATTTTTATCGTTCATTTTAATAAAATCTCCTTAGTTATTTTGTGATGGCCACCATCTTCGTCACAGTTTAACAGGTTAAGTCTGCTAGGAGAATATCAAAATGTGCCTAATAATCATGATTTTTTACAATTGTTCTTTGTAGGCTGAAGGAGACAAGCCTGTGGCATTCTTGAAGGCTTGACTAAAGTAGACGGGGGACTCATAACCCAGAGCAAAAGCAATCTCCTTGATCGAGAGAGGTGTAAATTGGAGATACCGCTTGGCTTCTAACATCAATCGATCCGCAATAATCTGTTTTGCCGTTTTGCCAACAATACGTTTGGTAATGTCAGACAATTGGCGAGACGTAAGGGTGAGCCGGGCGGCATAGGTATTTACGTGATGTTCTGTTTGAAATTCTGCTTCCAAGTAAGTGATAAAGGTTTGATAAAGTTCGTAATCCGCCAGGGGAACCCGATTTTGTTGGTAAGTTAGTGACGCGCGACGTAGATTTTCAATTTTGGTCAGCAGATATTGCAGTAAATACCGCAGAATGTTATCTCTGCTAAATTGATCCTCATTTTCATATTCTATCAATAGCAGGGGGATCACGTTATCGAATTCAGCAGCAGCGTCAAATGGGACTGCCAATGGGTAATTGAGACTCAGATTATTAAACAAAGTTGCCTTGTAGTTCCAGGTATCATTTAGGAAGTCATCGGCCAGAAAATCGTCAGCAAAACGTATACTGTAACCTGCAAAGTCATGGGTCATTTCCGTGACACGATGTACCTGCCCCCGAGCAATCAGACATAGGGTATGAGCTGGGGTAATGATTTGTTGACCATCAATGATATGCTTGCCCTGACCTGACGTAACCCAAACGATGGTTTGATAGTCATGCCGATGAGGAATTTCCTCTTGTAGAGGGGGCGCAGTCTTTAATGAAACTTGAGCAACTTTAATAAGCGATGCTTTTTTATTTGGATGTAAGTTTACGTAAGGTATTGAATGATTTGTACTCATAGAAATTTTATGGGTGGATCAGGTATCCAGCTGGTATATTATGGCGTGGCACGAAAAATTAAAATCACAGGCATAGCACAATGCCTGAATCATAATCAAGTGAGAATAATTTTACTTGATTGGTGGGCGCGGCAGGCGATCGCTGCCGGGGCGTAGCACGCACGTGAAGTCTAGCGAATACCAAGGGGCTTCAATATCAGGTTCTGGGCCAGGCTCATCATGTTTAACATACTCTCCAATAAGTCGCTCGGTCACGCCGAATTGCGGGTCCTTATCGAGCAGTGGGTCACTATTCACATAAATTTGTGTCACCTGTGTCTTAAACCCCGGCTTGTTGATCAAAACGTGGAGATGGGCTGGTCGAAAATGCTGGCGGTTGAGTTTCCTGAGCAGATCGCCCGTCACACCATCGACCGGAAGCGGATAACCTGAGGGCTTGATCGAGCGGAACCAAAACCGGCCCCGGTCATCGGTCTTGAACATGCCGCGCAGATTCATCTCGACCTGATCTGGATCCTGTTGCTCATACATACCATTGGTGGCTGAATGCCAAATATCAACGCGCGCGTCCGTCACGGGCACGCCGGCCTCATCGGTGATCAAGCCGTTCACAAACATAGCGTCGCCTGGCGTTTCAGCTCGGACAATGGAGTCGCCGTTCTTCATGAGTGGAGTATTGTCCCGCCAAAATGGGCCAAGCAAATTCGCCGTTGTGTCGCCATCAACATCATCAACGTTGTTCAGCAGACACACGAGTTGTGAGATGCCGAGTGACCCGGCCATCATCACAACCTCATTATGCGAGTCACTACATTGTTGCCCCATTTTTATCAGTAGCTCAGCCCCAAGTTGAAACTCCTGCTCGGTCAGATTGACCTCCTTGACGAAGGCATGGAGATGTTTGACCAGTGAGGTCATGATCTCGGCAAAGCGTGGATCGTCACCACTTTGCATGGCTTGCATGACAATTTCGGTGAGTTGGGTCTGATTTTTGACAATCATAATAACCTCCAGGTAGGGTAGTTTGCCTTCTTCAATCAAGAATATTCTGGTTAACGTTTGGCCTTTTTTGGCTTTTAACGACTGCAGACGATTATAGATGCAAATGATTACAACAATTTTCCAGCATCACTCCAATCATGATAGAACTGGCCATTCCTCATGTATCCGAAATGACCAGACGGGGGGATGTTACCTTGCCAATTTGCGTAACGTCCCTGCGAAAGGGCTGATGCAATGAGTTGCCGTTCTTTTTGGCTTTGTAATATCTGCTGATGGAGTGTTTCAACATCCCATTGATCGTGTACTTCGGCCACTAAGGCCGCTTCGATGTCGGCATAATCTGGGTGCCCAGCCAAATTCTCAAGCTCGTCGGGATCAGCTTCTAAATTGTAAAGAATGGTTGGATCGGTTGGACACCAAATCAGCTTCCACTGATCCCGTCTGACCATCAAATGTGGCGCAATGACTGACTCAGATGTGTTTTCGCTATAAACCACATTCTCACGGGCCAAAGCATTATTTGTAAATAGAGGGGCCAAGTTGTCGCCGTCTAAGGCAGTAACTAATTCGTTTTCGTTCCCTGGATCGGCCAAGCCTACAAGGGTGGGGAGGAGATCAACCAGTGAAACGTGGTTGCTGTACCGTTGCCCGGCGGTTAACCCATCAGGCGTTTTAATCAGGAGGGGCACCCGGGTTGAACCCTCAAAGAACGTCTTCTTCTGAATCAAATTACGCTCACCCAACATCTCACCGTGGTCAGATGTAAACAGCACGATGGTATTTTCGGCAAACCCCGTCACGTCAAGGGCCTTGAGCAACTGTCCCACCTTGTCATCAATATAGCTCACATTGCCAAAATACCCGTGTCGCAACGTCCGCCAATCATCATCACTCAAATCGACCTGATCCAATCCGTAGATTGAACGTAATCGGAGGCTATGGGGGTCTTGCTCCTCATCCTTTAGTCGAATTTTTGGTAGGTCAATTTCGGATGGATCATATCGGTCCCAATATTCTTGGGTGCAAATATAGGGGTCGTGTGGATGGGTGAGTGAGGTGAGGAGGAAAAAAGGCTGATTGTCTACGTCGCGTGCCCAATCATAAATTTTGTTGACAGATCGAAAGACCGCTTCTTCATCATGATCCATTTGAGCGGTCCATTGAGCCACCCCAATGTTTGATGTAAAACGGGTGTCTGGGGCGTGAAATGCTGTTGCATTTTTCTCCCAGTTGGGCGTCCATTTAAAATCAGTCGGGTAAATTTCGGCGGTCAAGCGTTCTTCAAATCCGTGCAACTGGTCAGCCCCTACAAAGTGCATTTTGCCCGATAACGCCGTCTTATAGCCGAGCGCCCGCAGATAATGGGCCATCGTTGGGGTTGATGTGGGAAAATCAGCCCCATTGTCGTAGGCGCCAATTCGCGACGCAAGCCGTCCGGTCATCATGGATGAACGGGACGGACCACAAAGCGGATAGTTGCAATAGGCACTGTCAAATATGGCACTTTCTTTGGCCAAATCATCAAGGTGGGGTGTTTTTGTCACTTGATTGCCGTGAAATGACAATGCCCATGGTGGCAGTTGGTCAACTTGAATAAATAGGATATTCGGGCGTTTGCTCTTGTTGTTCATTGATCCTCTTTGATTAGGTTATGGGTATTCCAACAATTTGTAATGGACAGCGATTCCATCAAACTATTTCTATCGATTTTTCGCTCTTGAGAACAGCTTTAGGCATTGAGGTCAATCAATTAAGGTGGCCCATACCCTTCTGGCCAAACAGTATCTTCATTGTGTTTTGTTCCCTCTAGGTTGGCCCCTTCCAGATTGGCTCCTTCCAGATCGGTCCAGCTTAGATTGGCCCCACTTAGGTCAGCACCACTCAAGTCAGCGCCACTTAAGTTGCCCATGTTGAAACCAGCGTCCTGAAGATTGGCACCACTCAAATCGGCGCCACTCAAGTCAACGCCACCTAGACGAGATCCTTTTAGATTGGCCCCGCTTAAATCGGCTCCTTCCAATCTGGCCCCAGCCAAGTTACTGTTACTCAAGTCTCGCCCTACTGCCCCTTCATTAACAATTTCCCAAACTAATCGCCACTTATCATCTAGTTTGGTTGTATCATCTATCATGGCCCCGCTTAGATTAGTTCTCTGGAGATTGGCTCCAGTCAAGTCGGCCCCACTTAAGTTGGCTTCTTTTAGACTCGCAAATAACAGATTGGCTTCACTCAGGTTGGCTTCACTTAGATTGGCTTTATCGAAGCGCCTCAGGGTCAAATCTTGCCCACTTAAATCGACTCCTCTCAAGTCAGCCTCTCGACAATTGACCCCTAGGCCACATCCAGGTATAGAGGAAAGAGATCGTCTAAAAACAACCCCGCATACAATCAAAACTCCAACTAACACTACAACAAAAACTATTCCTAGAGTTTTCTTCATAAAATCCTCTTCTTATTTACTTTACAGTCCTTTAGCCTACAAATCTGAGTGTCAACTATTGAGATATTAAACAAGGTGCAAATCACGAGCTGCCGCCGCCGCTTGCGATCGCGATTGCAAGCTGAGTTTGCCCAAAATGTGGGAGACGTGGGTCTTGACGGTGGGGATACTGACAACCAGTTCGGCGGCGATGGCCCGATTGCTGGCTCCGGTCGCCAGCAGGCGCAACACCTCTACCTCGGGGGGGGTCAAGGTTTCGCCTGTTTCAGGTACAAATAGCGACTTGGGGATAGGCTCTTGGGCGAGCGTACTCACGAGTTGGCTAGCAAAGTCGGCGTGAATATCGTGGCTGACGGCGAGTTGAAACAGGGGGATGAGCGCTTGACCTGCCGTCAGCAGCAGGCCCGGTGTCTCGTGCTCTTGATGATGTGCGAGGACCGGAGCTAGCTCTTTCAAGGCCGCCTCGGGCTGACCCCAACTATGATAAAGATAGGCCAGCAGAAGCGGCGCACTGCCAAAATTTGTCGAAACAGGCACGTCCGTTTGTAGATCGCTCGCCTCGCGCAGCGTCTGTTCGGCGCTGGCGTAATCCTGATCGACAATCTCCAGCAAGCCTTTCATCATCGCCCGAACCACAGGCCCAGCGGGCCATTCGTAGGCTAGGTCGGTCGCCTGCATTTGGCTATAAAGCGGACGTATCTCATCAAGACGATTTTGATTCCAATAGGCCAGGCCGCAAAGATAAAGCATATGGGCCCGCCAGACGGCATGCGTCTCGAGTAGGGGCGCGAAATGCTCAAAAGCCCGATCAACCTTAGCCGAATCATTGCGCAGGCTATAGAGTAGCACGAGCAAATGACCAAAATCCACGGTGAGCCACGGTAGCCCCCCCAATTGCTCACTGGTTGCCCAGGCCCGTTCACCCGTCTCGATAGCCTCATTGATCTGACCACGCCGGAAATGGATGAGGGTCATCACGCCATCGACATTGGCGCGCAAGGGGCTGAGCTGATCGGGAGCACGGCTTTCGATCAGCCGACAGACGCGCTGCATATAAGCCACGCCATTGGGTAGGCTAAGAATAGGAGAGCCAGTCTGCATCGCCAACGTTTGCAGCACCCCAAGATCATCAGATGCCTCCGCCAGAGCCAAAGCCGCCTCCAAATTACCCTCTGTTTGCTCTAAACCGCTCTGATGGAGACCCAGCCAGGCCAAGGAGATATACAAATGAATGCGGCTACTGGGCGAAATGGGACAAATCAAGGCTTGCTCAATCAATGGAGCAACCGGTTCGAAGTTGCCTTGAATCTGATGCAGAATGGAGAGCTGCATCATTGCCTCGCCTCGGCCGGTGTTATCCCCGTTTGTTTCAAAACCGGACAGGGCGTCTTGCAGCAGGCGCTGGGCCTCATTGAATTGGCCTTGCCCCCAGACGCAGACACCCAAGTAGTAGTTGAGCCAGGGATGGGTCTGGTGGACGGTCGGGGGCAAAGCGCGGATCCAACCCTCTAATCGATCCAATAACCCTTGGCTGTAGATGCTTTCCGCAATCTGCTCAATGACCTGAGCGGCGGCGTCCCACTGCTCGGCGGCCAAGTAATGGGCAATCGCTTGGGCTAGGATGGTCTGGGCCTCGGCGGCGCGACGATGTAGCTCGCCTAACTGATCTGGTTGCTCTCGCGCCAATTGCCGCCGCAAAAACTCGACAAAGAGCGCATGATAGCGATAGCTGGGGCTAGCGGCCAAGGCTGTATCGTCAACCGCCACGAGAAATAGGTTACGCCGATAGATTTCTTCCAGAATGATAGGCGCATCGGCTTGGCCCGTCACCGCCTGACACAATTCGGGCGTTAGCTCAGACAGGATGGACGTTTCCAACAAAAAATTCCGGAGCAGCGGCGGCTGGCGATTGAGAACCTCTTCCGCCAATAGATCGAAAACATGCAGATTAGCCTGCACCTTGCGGGTGATGAGGGACGTCCGTTCGCTGGAGGCAGGGAGTTGGGCCAATGAGGCGGTCAGCAGGCGCAATCCAGCGACCCAGCCTTCGGTGCTGGTTTGGAGCGTTCGTAAATCCTGACTGGAGAGATCAAGCTCCAATTGACCGTTCAACAACATGTCCACCTCCTTCAGGGTAAAGCGCAAGTCAGGCGGACCCAATTCTGCCAGTTGGCCTCGGGAACGTAGGCGAGCAAGAGCAAGCGGGGGATCGACACGGGTGGTGGCGATGAGGTGCATTGGTTCAGGTAGCCGCTCTAGTAAATAATCGAGGGCTTGGAGGATGGTCGGGTCGATGATCAGATGTAAGTCGTCCAGGATCAGGGCGAACGGGTCGGGCAGGGTTTCTAAAATGTCATTGATCAACATCCCCATCACCCGTTTGGCATCTAAGTTGGGTATCGCCTGACTACCCAGCAGGGGTTGGATGGCCTGGCCACAGGTGGGATTGAGCTGTTGTAAGGCTGCGATAAAGGCCACGAAGAAAACGGTCGGGTTGTTGTCCGCTTCATCCAAAGCCAACCAAGTAACCCCCAAATCGGGAGCCGTGTGCAGTAAGCTGGTGACCAGCGTTGTCTTACCATAACCCGCTGGCGCAGAGATGAGGGTCAAGCGATGTGAGGTTACGGCTTCGCGCAGGTGGTCTAATAATCGCTGCCGGGGGACGATGTCATCACGCAGACGTGGACGCTGTAATTTGGTTTGTGCGACCCAATGATTTTGTGGCAGTGATTGACGTTCCACGCAGCGCTCTCCAATGTAAGACACCCAAAATTGCGCCTTTATCCTACTACACTCACCCAATTCATCAAAACAAAAAATCGTCGTGGCCATTGAGATCACGACGATTGACATCAAATTCAGTTTATATGCTTTAGTGACCCCCAACACCTCGTCCAAGCCAGTCGTTCCCCATAGGCTTAGCCAAGCTACTAACTCATCATCTAACCAGTTATTCAATAACTATATTTTGGCGGCAATCAGATGGGTTTTCTTGCAAATTTAGACACTTCGCATTTAAAGTTTTGGGTAGCTAGCGTAATCTTCTGATGAATTGTCTCGAGATAGGGCTGGTTGCAAGACAATAATTTGTGAGCTGGGGGGAAGCGTTTCTTTTGACAACTCAATGACGTTGGTATCGCGATATTGAACCATCTCATCGGCATACATCGACGTAAAATCTGAAATGGGGCGCATAAAAAAGCGTGGTCCTGGCGTGCGATAGTGCATGGGAATTACAATCTTGGGTTTGATGGTTTCGATCACTGTTTTTAAGTCCTTAAGATCGATCGTTGGATGCCCGCCCGTCAGGGCTAGTAAAACATCTGTTCCTTGTAACGCCGCCAATTGGGTATCTGTTAGTGTATTACCAACATCTCCCATATGAGTGATATTTATGCCTTCAATATTGAAACGATACATTGCGTTGTCGCGAACAATGTTGTCTGCTTTCGTAATGCTTTCCATCGACCAAACAGCGTTGAATTCGATGCCACGAACCGACGCGCCGGTATCTACAATGTCTGTGGCGGTGACCAGATCAAATCCGGGTGGAATGGTGTCAATGAAAGCGTGGGCCTCGTCGTCATTCGAACTGCGGACAACAATATCCGCTGTTTCTGTCACAGGCGGCAAATTGATAATCTCATTCGGTTCATACGGGTCAGTAATGATACGAACCCCTTGTCCTTCAATCAAAAAAGAAGCATGAGCTAACCATTGAATTTTAATCATGTTGATCTCCTGTTGTGAAAAGAATATGATGCTTTTTGACCTTATGTGGCTAATAGTGTACGACAAAACAACAATCAGGCATTAAGGGTTTTCCCTCTGTGTTGTACCCATAGTAATGATTGGTTTGTGCCTCGCAAGATAAAATCCATATCACAGGATTATCCTGAAATTTTACTACACCCACCCCATTCCTCAAAACAAAAATCGTCGTGGTCATTGAGGTCACGACGATTTTTTGTCAAACACAACGGACTTAAATCGTTTTCAAGTACTGATGGACAAAGCTCACCGCCGTTGAGCCTTGACCGACCGCCGAAGCCACCCGGCGGATGGCCCCTTGCCGAATATCACCCACTGCAAAAATGCCAGGCACGCTGGTTTCCAGCAAGAAGGGGTTCCGTTTCAAGGGCCATTTCTTGGGGCGTTGCTCATTCACGATCAAATCTGGACCAGTTAAGATGAAGCCAGCCCGATTCCGTTCGATGACATCGGCCACAAAGTCTGAGTGGGGTTTTGTTGAACAGCTAAAACTACAGAACTTGGACGACATTATCGATGACGCTCCATCCACGTCACAGCATAGTCAACCAAATCACGCTGAGGTATTAACTGGGCCTCCGCTAATCCAACGTTACCACGTGACCCCTTACCTGTCTCGGTCAGAAAATCCTGCCCGATCCGCTCGAAGTCCTCTGCTTGCAAGTCGATATCCTTTATCGTCACCCATTCCCGTTGCCCCGCTCTATAGACAGGTGCCCCGTCCTCAATCTCTCGCTTATTTTGAAACTGGGCCCGATGCTCTGCTAAGTGCAACGAGGTATTTCTGTCATGCCCGACGCCCAACAATAGGACCCAGCCGCCTAAGTGATACACTTGGGCCAGCGGTGAAGTATCACCCAAGCCGTAATCTAACTGATGTCCAGCCACAATGGCTTCTGCGTTCGGACCACGGGCCACAAAAGATAGCTGCGGGTGTTGACTACGCTTAACGCCCTCTTGTTGGCGAAAGGTTTCTACAATGACGCCCATTCCGCGAGTCGGGGTTAAGTCGGGGGAAAAGGCTGGCATTCTTTCGCGGATGGTGTCCCACCATTCAGGCGGAACGGGTGGATTCTGCCAGTCCACCGGATCAGATAAATCGCTGGAGTGTGCTGGCATCACGAGGGTGCCACTTTCACCGAGCACTTGTTCAAGCGCCAGTAGAACAGCGACGGGACCGCCACAAACCCAGCCCATCGCACTCAAAGATGAATGGACCAGCAAAGTCATCCCCGGCTGAACGCCAAGCTGGATCAGATCCTGAGATAAAGAAACATCCGTAATGGGCTGACTACCTGTCTTTTCAACAACTTCACGTTCACTCATTATCTTCTCCGTCACCTGCGTTTGTTTAAGGCCGCCCAACGACCGCGTTCACCTGCATCATGTGTAGATTGACTGCCCTCAGTATATCACGAAATGTATAAAATTTTTCCATTCGCGACGTCACCACACACCAGCGTGTCAGGTGTGATAACTTGTTAGGAATTAACCTGAGCTACGCACACCACCAAGATGGTGAAAGTTGTGACGCAGGATGCTTTCCTGCCAAACATTTTATGATTGTTCTGAAATCAAACCAGGGCGCACCCCAAGCCCCATAGAAGCATCAATTACCGCCCCATGCAGTGGTGTTGAGTAGGCAGAAGCTAAAAAAACAATAATGTTGGCAATTTCATGAGGCTCGATGAGCCGACGTTTAGGTAGCGAATTGATGAAATTTTTCCGTTCTTCAGAAGAAAGCTTATTTAACGTACTTGCTTGAAACATTGATGTATTTGTTGCACCTGGACAAATCGCAAAAACATCAACCCGTGTGTCTGTCAGTTCAGCGGCTAATTGGCGTGTCATGAACGCGACTGCGGCCTTGCTCATCCCATCTGACAAACGAAAGCCTGGAAATGCTTGAATGCCACCACCGACCGAACTGAGATTTATGATTTTGAGCGGATCGGTTTTGAGGGACGCATGCATTAAGCGGAGAAATGTCTGGCACACTTTTAAGGTTCCATCCGCGTTGATTGATAGCATTGCCGAATCTTGTTCATAAGAATCTTCTGCATAGGCGGCCACCGTCGCCGAGCCAACGGCCGCGTTGTTGATGACAATATCAATACGTCCCCATTGCTGTAGGACCGTTTCCATACACGTTTCGATGGAGCGAGTAAACCGCAGATCGAGCGGTAGTGCAATGGATTGCTCTGGCCATTTCGTGGCTAATTGCTCGGCCCGTTCCGCTGACTCTTGCCCGTCTGCGTAAGTAAATGCAACCCGTGCCCCATGTTCGATAAATGCATCAATACAGGCTCGTCCAATGCCACCCATGCCGCCCGTTAGAAAAATCACTTTCTTGGCAAGCCCATCGCGAAAATCAATTACCTTATCTTTTCTCATTTGCTCCATCCTGTTTACGCCGCGAAATGCTAGTGCTGAAGCAAACTTCTTTTGCGGGGTAAGTTTTTGTAACTTGCTTCAGCTTAAGTGTTCCGCCTCGAATGCCCTAACCAGCAAAATATGTTTGGCGGAACACTAACTTTTACTGACCCAGACGTAACTTTCTAAACTTTTCAGGCTGGTCTATGGAATAAGGAATCGTGTTTAGTTTTCTATATCTGGGTCAGTAGAACTAATAGACGAATTATTTTTAACCATAAAGTCGGTCTCCAATTGTACTACACCCGCCCAATTTCTTGAAAGAAAAAATACCACGGTCCCAGCCAAACTCAACAACGAGCAGGCTGTGGTAGGCGGAATGGCGAAAATGGCGTGGGGGTGATTGTTAATGTATCATCAGTCAGCGGGGGAGTCATCGCCCGTTGAGTACGCTTGTAGGCTGATTGCACAACCCAAAATCTTGCAATAAATCAAAAGAAAAAGCAGGAGCAGCGGATAGATGTCAGAGTTATTTACACCTCCCAAATATTTTCAAGATGTAAAATTCCATCGTCATACTGATCGCGCGGTTGGCTGGTTGGAACTGTTCTATGATCTGGTTTATGTGGCGACATTGATCCAGATTGGTAATTTTTTGAGCGATAATCTGACCCTTCTCGGGTTTGGTCAGTTTCTGGTTATGGTATTTGTGATGTGGTGGGCCTGGACGGGCGAAACGTTATATCAGAATCGATATGTGGTCGATGATGTCTGGCACCGACTGCTCGTCTTTATCCAGATTTTTGGGGTAGCGGCCATGGGCTTGAGTGTGAGCAAGGCCTTTGGCGATTTATATGTGCAGTTTACGCTCGGCTATGTGCTCGTCCGCTTTATCCTGGTCGTGATGTACGCCCGAACATACGTTGCCCATCCTGAGAGCAAATTCTTTTCCGTTCAATACATGATTGGGTTTACGGGCGGAATCCTTATCTGGTTGGGGTCGCTTCTGCTTCCCGCCGAGTATCACTGGGTCGGTTGGCTGGTCGCCATCGCGTTTGAGATTGTTTTCTTTTCCAATCCGGCGATGATACAACACTTTATAAAATGGGGGGATGATGCCCATCACCTGGTGGAACGTTTCGGTATTTTTACTATCATTGTTCTGGGAGAGGCTTTTGTCAAAGTGCTGGATGACGCCCAAGGTGCGGTGTTAGGGACCGAGCAGGTGCTGTTTAGTGTGGCTGGGTTAGGCATCTTATGTGCGCTATGGTGGTTGTACTTCTCCGACACGGCCGGCAAGCTTTACGATCTATCCTCCACCCTCAAACCCCTGGCCTGGTTTTATGGACACTTGTCTTTAGCCGCCTCTCTGGTTACATTTGGCGTGGCTGCGAAAAAGCTGTTTGGCGAGACCATAAAGCATCCGGGTGATCCGCTCATCGAGGAGTATCGACTCCTCCATACGGCCGCCATCGCCATATTCCTGGTCGCCCTGGCCCTCATTAATTATGCTCTGGATAATAAACTCACCCCGAAAAACCAGATCATCAATGTCGTGCTTTATTCTGCAGCTGCCGTGGTTATCGTGGCCGTGGGTTTCCTCGTGACCGGCGCAACCGCCACGCAGTTCGCAGCAATCGTTGCGGTGATTATGGTGGCGCTGGTCGCTTTCAATATCTACGAGACGGTTATGGCACCAGAACACCCACCACACACATCGTAATGTGTCCAGATGTAGTGTGTATATCTATTAAACTTCAGTAGTCAATAATTCAAAAAAATCATCAATTTCACGATGGATGACATCTTTAGATTGCTCATATGCACTCAGTTCTCTAGGTGATACCATGCGGTTATGAGCGACGCAATTGCGTACCTTGTCCACAGCTGCTAGATGTTGTTTAATATTGTTGAGAAAATCTCGGTAAACTTCCTTTTGTATGCCACGTTGAAGAATATGTTGTTTAAATTCCAAGAAACTGGATGATTGTTCAGCAATGGGAAATAAATCAGTCTGCTGGAGAGGCTTTACACCTGTAAGACTAGTGTATGAACCAAAATTCAGATGAAAAAACTCGTTTTCCCATCGTGCTTTTAATCGATTCACTTTTCCTTCTAAATCCCCTTTGAAATCTTTCTCTAACATGCTATTGATGGTAATTTCAACTAGGCAATCATGGTAGTTTTGGCGATATGTGTCAGCGAATATAAAAGTAGTTACTTCACGCAATCGCATCTCAATTTCAAATATTTCAGTGTATAGTCTCTGTAGCCGAGCGAATAGACTGTCATCATAGAATTTAAAAACGACAAAGATTTGGTTGTGACTTTGTAGATGTTGCGTGAATTTTCGAATAATATCAATGTTATTAGTGCCAATCTCATCTGGCAATTCCAATTGGAAGCCCACCCAAGAATGATCTATGTTATCAAAATTGTGTTCATATTGAATCATTACATAATCGTTAATTTCTGATTCTTCAAATTCAATATATCCATCAATAAACACTTGATTAAGTAGGTCTAATAATATCTCATCGATAGTGGTCGTAGCATCAAGTGTACTCTCGAAACCGATTTGATAAATAACCTTCGTCATGCGGCCGCTCCAAGAATCATTTGTTCCACTTGCTTTTCAGCCATTTCTAATTGTAGATTTGCTTCTTCAATAAGGTGGCTTGACTTTGCCCAAATTGTATCAAGCCTATGAACTAACTCAATTTGAGCTTCTATTGGAGGAAGATGTATCAATAAATTTTCAATAAGTGATTTGTCCAAATAGTCGACAGCATTATTAGCGATAAGATTGTATTTCATTTGAGATTTGGTCAATCCTGAGGCCAGCATATAGGCAACATATTTGGGTATGGCTCTATCATCTACTTGAAAACGAAATATGGAGCCGTTAACAATTGCATTGGGGATCTCAGTTTCAACAAATGCTACACATTTATTCGATGCAATCGTTGCCCCTTTAACTGCTAATAAAATATCATTTATTTGTAAACGACTTCTTTCGTGGTTATCATAGTATTCCTGGGGAACTCGTAATGTGTTCTCAGAGTCAATCCGTAGCCCGTTCTTTAATTCAGTAGCCCTGATAAATGTGACGGGATTTTTATCAGAGTAACAATCGCCTGGTGGAAGAATACCATATGATCCGGTCCACATAATATCTTTTAATTTGATAATATTGGGGCTAGTCTCAAGTAACTCGAAAAAATTAAGACGATTTGGCATGTAGTAGCTAGGAGTTAGTCGGTTGTTAAGGATTTTGTTAAATTGTGTATAAAAAATGCGTTGTTTAAGAGTATTAGTGGTAGGTGGTGGTAAAGTAATGCCTATAGTGTCTAGTATTGCATTATCAATGCTGTCTAGTAAGCGTTGCGCCTCAGTTTCTTTGCGCCGTTTTTCGGTGTAGGCTTGTTGTAAATAAGTTACAATAGCATTTTGTTGGGCAATTGGGGGCAAGGGGATTTGAAGTTGTCCCATATCATATAGGTTAATACGTTGTTGAACCCCTCCTTTTTTTAACACTTCAAACAGTTTCGCCCCTAGATTTGTGCTGAATAAGGCAACAAGATAATAAGGATTTACACCATCATTTTGCCGAGGGACAAGAATACCCACTGCACGATTTGCTGTGGCTTCTTTCATGGCTTCTGGAAAGACAGCTACACTTCCTACTGTACCCATGATAGAGAATAAAATATAGCCAGGCTTAATATGAGAACGAGGAATAGTTTCATAGTATTCTCGTGAAACATAAACTGGGTTATCTGAAATAATTTGTCCTTCTTGTAAGTCTTGTGCCCGTAGATATCTAATCCCATTTTGGCTATTAGAACTGTGTTTTTGGGGGAATTTACTATGGTCACCATCTCTAATATGGAATAATGTTCCAACTTTCACCAAAGGAAATACATAATCATAAGTTATCTTTTTTAATGCAATATAATATTCGGAGTCAAGACGATCTTTTATTTCCCCCCAACGCATTAAGAAAATTTGTTCTTGATCAACGTTGGGGCCTAGACGAAAAAATAGTCTTTTCCTGTCTGTACCGCCTCAATAAATTGGCCTAGCTCCACTCCAATCTGCTCTAGTTCGTTCGTATCAGTGGGCCGTCCAGTAGAATCATAGCCTATATCTTCGGCCACCGCCATAAAAATTGGGTAATTATCTAATTCACTTTGTACTTGCTCAGCAAAGGCTGTACCGAGGGAATCTTTTACCTCATTGATACGTTCATTGTATTCCTGGGTTTTTTGTTTACGCCAATCTTTGTAAATATCGGTACGTTTGTGAGCTTTTATTTTGTCTTGATTCTTACGCTGTAATTCACGTTTGGTCGCTGGATCAACATCATTACCTAAGGCCAACAAGTGGGCTACCAAATCTTCATCCAATTGTTGGATGACATCATCACCCCGTTTCAAGGTATTCTTCTTCTCCTCTTCCAATGAAACAATTTCTGCGCCAAACTCAGCTTGGTCAAATAATTTATCCTGCATCTTTTCTTTCAACTGTCGAATTTGAGCAGTTTTTGTGTCGCTGTATTTTTGCAAAAATAAAACCGACGACTTTACACCAGCCCCACGAAATGTGAAGGCTGTTTGCGGCATTGAAATTATAGCCAAAATTCGATATTTTTCACCCAGCCAGTCACGCACATATTGCATACTGGAATTTGTCAAAATACCATCCGGGACAACAATGGCTAAAATGCCAGTTTCTGGTTTAAGAAAACGGTGACACTGCTCCAAAAACAGCACTTCTGAACTTTGACTGTCACGGGTAGTAGGAGAGGTTTTGCGGAGTTTTGCATCGATCCAGTCTGTAAATTTGGTGCCCAACTCGTAATCTTCCATATACCTACGTTCTTCGGTCAAAATTTTGGAGCCAAAGGGTGGGTTGGTAACAATAAAATCAAATTGATTTTCTTCAAAGCCTTGATTTTTTGTTACCGCTCGTATTCGAGCGGGGGATTGAAGCCCATCAAAGGAGATAACATTGGTATGCCCATCATCATGGATAATCATATTCATCTTTGCAGTGCGAGCAATCATTTCTGAAACTTCAATGCCGTACAATCGCTTCTCTGCAAAGTCATGCCAATGATTGTAAGCCTGAGCTTCTGGTGGATTACTAGCTCTAGCTCGGAATTGGTTATTATTTAACTTTTCCTCGGCCTCTTGTCGAATCCGATGTAGCGCGTATAGTAAAAAACCGCCGCTACCACAAGACGTGTCTAGCACTTTTGATTGGTTGGTTAGGGGCAAAACATCTACCATAAAACGCACAATGGGACGGGGCGTAAAATATTGCCCGAACTCTCCCCGAAAAAAGCTATCCATAAATTCTTCAAAAGCATGCCCCTTACTGTCAAAATCAGTGTTACTCAGGTCAATCCGGTCAAGATAACCCACTACAGTTTGCAACTCCTGAGCCGTTAGACGAATATCTTCCTGAAATACTTCTGGATCAATAGTGCGCCCTTCCTGATATAAGGCTCGTACTCGTTTAAGTAGTGCTTCTGGGGCCTCACCTGTGTATACCTGAAAGTCGTAAGGTTCACCATCACCCCGTTCTATTCGCTCGTCCCACAGCTTACAGAAAATGAGTTTATCCAATTCATCAAACGCCTGACTGGGGTTGCGTTTACCACCAGCCCAAAGGGCATCATGGGCTTGTTTAAAGATACGAGTTAGCACATCCTCTTCAACTACTTCTAATTCACGTCCACCAGCACCACCAACTGTATAACGAAAGCGTACAACAGACCGACCATAGCGAGGAATATCTGCAATGGCATTTCGATCTCGTTCCATCGGATAGTAGGCTTTAGAATCATAAGCTTCCGACTTCAAACTAGATGTTACCCAAACATAGTTAGCACTAAGTGCATTGGCGTAGCTAAAACCCTGATTGACTGCCTCGCTGAATGCCGCATCAGAAACATCAGGTTTTTTACACTCGACAACGATAAAAGGTGATTTTTGCTCATTGTCATTGTAAACAATAATATCTGCGGATTTGGTATCTACCCCCATCTTAACTGGCACTTCCAAAGCCAGCCGATCTACTGGATACTCATACTCAATAATGAGTTGCAAATAGGCTTCAGCTCGCACTGGTTCCTCAGGATCCGTGAAGCGGTAACGATAGGATTTGTTAGGGCTAAGATAGGTGATGTACTTTTGTTCTTCATCAAATGCGATTAGCCCTTTAGTTATGCCTTGGTTAAATATGTCCATATTTACACCCCAATCAGATTATTGTGTCAACGAAAAAATAGGCTTGGATTCAATCACGAATCAAGCCTATTTTAGCATTTATTAATAGATTTCAGAAACTTGGATTATGTACACCTGTATTTCAACTTGATGGGAAATTTTTGCCCTTTAAAGATTATTGATTTTCACCAAACCCAATACCCCTAAACTGTCTTCAAATACTGATGCACAAAACTGACCGCCGTTGAGCCTTGCCCGACCGCAGAAGCCACCCGCCGGATGGCGCCTTGTCGAATATCACCCACGGCAAAGATGCCGGGGACGCTGGTTTCCAGCAAGAAGGGGTCCCGTTTCAAGGGCCACTTTTTGGGACGTTGCTCATTCACGATCAAATCGGGGCCGGTCAAGATGAAGCCGGCCCGGTTTCGTTCGATCACGTCAGCCACAAAGTCTGAGTGCGGTTTGGCCCCGATAAAAATGAAGAGGGCGGCGGCGAGGACGGTTTCTGTTTCGCCCGTATCATTGTTTTTGATGACCAATGACTCAAGCCGATCGTCGCCGATGACTTCGGTGACACTGGCCCGCAAGCGCACCTCGATGTTCTCGGTATCGTTGATTTGGTCCACCAGATATTGCGACATCCCCTTTTTCAAGGCACTGCCCCGCACCAGCATCGTCACTTTACTGGCGTAACGGGAGAAAAACATCGCCCCTTGCCCCGCCGAGTTCGCGCCACCGACCACAAACATATGCTTGTCTTTGTAATGCGCCGCCTCGGTCAAGGCGGCCCCATAATAGATCCCTGCCCCGGTGATGCCCTCAGCTCCCGGTACATCAAGTAAGCGTGATGAAGCCCCGGTCGCGATGATGAGGGCGTGACAGCTTAGCTCGGTCCCATCGCCTAGTGTAACGTAGCGATAAGCCCCTTCGGCCCGGACCTGCGTTACCTCTTGCGCCGTTAAGATTTCGGCCCCCAGGCGGGTCGCTTGCGCGGTGGCTCGTCGGGCCAAATCGGCCCCGCTCACGCCCTTGGGAAAGCCCAAGTAGTTCTCAATCCGCGAACTGGTTCCGGCCTGACCACCCGTTGTTTCTTTGTCAATCAACAAAGTCCGCAAGCCTTCCGAGGCCCCATAAACGGCCGCCGCCAAGCCAGCCGGACCGGCCCCGACAATAATGAGGTCGTAAAACGGTTGGGCTGCGTGTCGGTGTAACCCCGCCTTTTCGGCCACGGCGGTGATATCTGGAGCGATCAAGGTTTCCCCATCGGGAAAAAAGACCACAGGTAAACGGCGTTGTTCTTCATTGATTGCATCGACCAAAGCTTTGGCTTCGGCATTCTGCTCAATATCCAACCACTGATACGGGATTTGGCTGCGGGCCAGAAAGTCTTTGATGGTGTGCGACCGCGCCGACCACAGCGTCCCGGCTACCCGAATCCCCTCAAAGGGCATCGATGACGTGGCCTTCCAATCGTCTAGCAAGTCGTCCAAAACGGGATACAGATTTTGCTCCGGCGGGTGCCATGGCTTCATCAGATAGTAATCCAGCCCAATGCTATTGATGCTGGCAATCGCCGCTTCCGTATCCGCATATGCAGTCAGTAGCACTTTGCGAGTGTCCGGATATAACTTCATCGCCTCGGCCAGAAATTCGGTGCCGCTCATATTAGGCATCCGCTGATCCACCAAAAAAAGGGCGATGGGCGTGTTACGTGCCTTAAGCTGCTGCACGGTCTCCAAGGCCTCGACTCCAGAACTGGCCTTGATGATGCGATAATCACCACGATAATGCTTTCGCAGGTCCCGCTCAATGGCATTGAGGACCTGTTCCTCGTCATCAACTGTTAAAATAATCGGTTTTGGCATACTGGCTGTTATCTCCTAACTGAATTCGGTACTTCAAAGGATGTAGATTGAGGATTTTGCCCAGAAAATTGAGGGCAGTTGTAGGGGCATCCCTTGTGGGTGCCCGGCTACGTGCTAATCTAAGTTCGATGAAAAATGGTGCTTAGACATTTGACCTTTGGATGTGTCATTTTGACGAGGAACGTTGCAAAGCGAGCTTTGCCGAAATCTTCTAGTTTGTGGACTATTCAAGCAACGAACTAGAAGATTTCGCACTGCGCTTCACTACATTCCGCTGCGTTCGAAATGACATTAATAAAGCCTATAACTCAGGTTATTCGGCTTGTTGATTTTTGGGCATGTCATACCCGAATGGTGTTGTCGGGTATCCACTGATTGGCGATAACCATTGATGGACTCCGGCTATAGACTCCATAGCACAAAGGTGTGCGGGAATGATACTACTCAACCCTTATTCGGTTCCTAAGGCAGACAGAATGAATTCTGTTGTTAGCACAAGAAACAGGCTTCAAGCCTGTTTGACCGTTTAGTCGTAGATTTTAATCTACGACGTCCAAATTAATCGGCAACTTAACTTCAAAACAGGTCCGACCCGGCTCCGAGTTGACCACAAGCTTGCCTTTATGCTTGTTTACAATAATGTTGTGGCTGATGCTTAAGCCCAGGCCAGTGCCTTCTCCGGGGGGCTTGGTGGTAAAGAACGGCTCGAAGAGCTTTTCGATGTTGGCCTCGGGAATGCCGGGTCCGTTATCTTCAAGCTCAACGACCACCCACGCTTTGTCGGCGGAGGTCCGCAAAACTAGCTGCCCCCGCCCCTCCATCGCCGCCAGCGCGTTGTCGATGATGTTGGTCCAAACCTGGTTCAGTTCACTGCCATAGGCCTGGACGCGTGGCAAATCATCTGCATATTCACGGCGAACGGAGACACCCTCCTTTAGCTTGCTTTGCAGGATGATGAGGGTGTTATCCAAGCCTTCGTGAAGATTAACATCCTGAATGGGGGCTTGATCCATGTAGGTGTAATTCTTCAGCGCCTTCACGATTTCGGAGATGCGGGACGCGCCACGGTCGATTTCCGCTAGGAGCCGGTGAATGTTATAGGTGCAACCAATCCAGGTGATCACGGTGGTGAGTAGCTCGCCGCTAAAATCCTCCGCAATTTCGGCTATTTTTTCCGGCGTGTACTTCAGGCTCACCAGAATCGGAGCCAATTCCCAGGCATCTTCAAAGCCCTGATCTTCCAACCAGGTTTCAAGCTCATATTCCCGATCACTCCGCTCAAGGGCACTCAAGTCATCAGGCTGGTCGGCCTGTTCCTTAGCTAGCTGACCAAGCATCAACATCTGGGCCAGTTGTCCATCTGATAAGCCACATCGTTCGATTTGGAGTTGTGTCGCTTGCAATTTAAAGAAGACTTCGCGTAGCTGCCCAGCCCCGCGTTGGGTGGCCGCTGCCGGATTATTAATTTCGTGAGCTACCCCAGCACTGAGTCGCCCCAACGTCGCTAACTTGTCGCTCTGGACCAATTCAGCCGTCCGGGTCTTCACTTCAGACTCTAGTTTCTCTGTGTATTCTGCGGCTAACCGTTCGGCTCGTTTCCGCTCGGTAATATCCTTGAAGAAAGCGTGCGTGGCGACAAACTCACCATCTTTAAAGCGTGGGGCGGCGTTCCCTTCAGCCGGAATTAAGCGACCATCCTTGCTGACAAACGTGACCTGAATGTTTTCTATCGACTCGCCCGCCATAACTTTCGAAACCAATAGATTACAGTGGTCGTGATCGTCGGGGTGAATGATGTCGAACAGGTTTAAATTGGGTAAATCTGCTTCGGTGTAGCCAAACGCGTCAAACCAGGCTTTGTTGACATATTCAAAGCTTCCGTCGGGCGCAATGCTTTGTAGTAAATCGTGCGAGCTTTCAATGATGTCACGATAGCGAGCCTCGCTTTCGCGCAATGCTGCCTCGGCCTGCTTGCTCTCGGTGATATCGCGTCCAACCCCATAAAATGACTCTTTGTCAGTGTCAAGCGCGGCATTCCAGCGTAAATACCGATATGAGCCGTCTTTGCATAAAAACCGATTCTCAAAGTCAACCGTGTTGATCCCTTGCTGGAGCTTCTCGGTTTGGGCGATAGTCGCCTGTCGATCATCGGGGTGAATAAACTCGATAAACGGTTTCGATTTGAGATGCTCCAGCGAAAAGCCAAGCACTTTTGTCCACGCCGCGTTCAGTTGCACAAAGTAGAGATCAGGATTGGCGATACAAAACAAATCGAGGGCCAGCGTAAAGAAAATAGCCCGCTCTTCAGCCAAATCTGTGGCATGTTTTGCCTGTTTTTCTAAACGGATGATGGCACTTTCGGTGTGAGACATAACACAAGCTCCTCTCAGGGAATGATGGTAACGATGATGTTTATTGGGGATGAGGAATTAAAGACTACATTATAATTTCGTAATGTCCAAATGCGGTCAGAACACAAGACGATTGTGAAGTCGAGTTGGTTTATGTTATACCCGAATGAAGTTGTCGGGTATCCATTGTTTGGGGGAACGAACGGTGGACTCCCGCCAGATGCACGCGGAGGTGACAGGGACCATCTGATGTTACCCCAATCATAAAGCAGGCGTACTCGCTGGTAAATGGCGCGGATTGGTAGCTTGTTCATACGTATAGGCCACCTTGAGCAACATTGCCTCATCCCATTCGCGCCCCAACAGCTCCAAGCCAACGGGTAGACCATCGGGGGTGAACCCAGCGGGGATGGTGATTGCGGGCAAGCCAGAGTTTGCGCTCAGTTGGCAGTTGGACCCCGGCTGCGCTTCGCCGATGGGTGCGGCTTTCTGGCGAATTGAGGGAAAAGCGAGCAGTTCCACGCCGTTTTCGACCATCGCTTGATAAATGGCGATTTTTAGCTTGGTTCGTTTGAGGAGATGGGCTTGGTATTTAGGGGTATGAAGGACCTCTAGGGCTTGCATTTCGGGTAATCGCTCTGCCACAGCGGGATGAACCTGCCCTGAGGCGACGACCTCATCAAAGGAGCGAACTGGTGCGGTGGGTCGCTGGGCCAAATAGGCGTCAAGGTCAAACTTGAACTCCTGCTGCAAGACTCGATGGCTCAATAAATTGGACAGGTTTGGAATCGAAACCTCGACAACATCCGCCCCCTGCGCTTGCATCGCGCTCAGAGCCGATTTGATAACCTCTGCAACCTCCACATCCTCATCATCGATGTGCAGTAGATCCATCAACAGGCCAATCCGCATCCCTTGCAACCCGCCCGGATGCAGGCAGGCGAGATAGCTGCTCGGCACGTGGCCTAGACTCAGAGCCGTCTGCGAGTCGTTTGGATCATATCCTACCGTTGCGTCCAAGGCCAGAGCCAAATCGGTAACGGTTCGCGCCAGGGGGCCACCGATGTCTTGGGTGTGGGATAACGGAACGATGCCCGTCCGGCTGAGCAACCCTTGCGTCCCCCGCAGGCCGAACAAGTTGTTGTGGGCCGCCGGGATTCTAATCGATCCGCAGGTATCGCTGCCCCAGCCCACCACCCCAAAGTTGGCCGCAATCGCCGCACCCGTGCCGCCGCTTGAGCCGCCTGGATTTCGGTCGAGCGCATAGGGGTTTCGCGTCGCCCCAAACAAAGAGCCGACGGTGGTGATCCCGTAAGCAAATTCGTGCATGTTGGTCTTGGCGATGATGATTGCTCCGGCCTCGCGTAGACGCTTCACCATAAAAGCATCCTCCGGTGGACACCAATCTTTGAGCAAAATCGAGCCTGCCGCCGTTTGCATATCACGGGTTTCGAAATTGTCTTTGACCAGGATGGGGATGCCGTGGAAGGGTCCTCGGATCCCTTTGCTCGCACGCTCTTGGTCAAGCCGTTCCGCCTCTGCCAAGGCGTTCTTGTTGATGACGCTAATGGCGTTGAGACTTGGCCCCTGTTTGTCATAGGTCTCAATGCGAGCTAAATACGCGGCCACTAAATTACGTGAGGTGATGTTTCCCGCAGCCAGAGCCGTTTGTGCCTGAGTGATTGTGGTTTCCATAATGTCAAAAGGGGCCATCAAAATCTCTTCCTTTGGGGTATACAACAATTCGTCTGGGCCAGAGATTAACGTTTCCCGATAACCAGCACATTATGCCTCTACCCCCTCATCTAACTGTCGGGCAATGGCAATTGTGCCCTTGGGGAGAAAGTTCGATTTCAAATAGTCAAGCGACCGTTTTCGATCCTCCCCTCCCTCATCTGACAAAAAGATTTGCTCACAGTAAACCGCGATATCTTCGATGATCCGCTCATATCGATAGTAGGCGAGCCCGGTGAGGTCAACTTGGGCTGGGCCGTATCCTTGATAGAACAGGGTTACTTCCTCCTGCAATGTGTGACCATTTCCGCCCAGTCCCGTGCCAACAAACATCAAATCCCGTTCTTTGGGGGCGAAAATCAAGGTATCCCAATCGACTAGATACAATCGCCCTTCTATATCAATCAGCAGATTCCAGGCGTGAATATCGGCGTGGCACACTATGAGTTCAGGCGATTGGGCTTGAAATGCCGCTGCCAGCCGTTCCGCTCGATTGACGAGGGTCAGGATGTCATTGCGTTTGGTTCGCAGAAAAGCGGCCAATGCTCTGGCAACTGGCTCCTGAAAGATTTCATGCTGGATACGCCCAAGAAATAGTTTGACCGTGTCACGCCACCGAGATGAGAACGTTTCTCGTTGAATATGCTGGGTTAAGGCTGGAGGAATGTTCGCCGTGTGGAGCTGTTTCAAGGCTTGGCCAAATTCGATCCGCTGTTGATCCGACAGGTCAATCTCAAAGCCATTGGCCCCCTGCACAAACGGATAGAGGATGACATTGAATGCATTAAGCCTCGCCCACAGTTGCCCCGTCTGGGTGGTGAGTGGGGGGATGATTTGCTTGATCCCCGTATCGCTCAAAAATTTTGGAATGGTCACTGCGGACTCAGCGAAGTCCGTCGTACGCCTCAATTTTATAAAGTAAGGGGTGCCGTCATCAGCCACCCCACGATACACGGCTGTATTCAGATCAGCTCCGAGTGGCAAGAAAGCAAGATCAACAATGGTCAATCTGTAATCTTCTTGTAAGCATGTGATGATGTTTTCGTCTTGGAGGGCGGGCTTTTCTAGCATGGAGTGTCAGTTTTTCGTTAATGTAAATGATTTCATTTGTTAGCCACCCTGCCCAAATGCAACTGACCAAAATAAAAACACCTTATTATTGATAGCTATCGTTTTGGGCAATGATCTATTCTGCAAGTCTCAATATACGCCACGCACCACGTGCCACAATAAAAAATACAATTGCTCCAACGACCAAATCAGGTAGCCGAGAATTTGTGACAAAGACCAGTACACCAGCTAGAATAACGCCAATGTTAATGATTACATCGTTCGATGTGAAAATCATACTGGCTTGCATATGCACTTCTTTACTTTTACTTTTCTGAAGTAAATATAAACTTATTGCATTTCCGATCAAGGCAAGCGTTGAAATACCAATCATCACTTGGAAGGCAGGATTCTCACCAAGACCGAGAAAACGCCTGATGACTTCAATTGCGCCTAAAATAGCCAATGTCAACTGAAAATATCCACTTGCTTTGGCTATGTTCTTTTTCCTCGCCGTTGTCCCACCAATGGCAAAAAGCGCAAGTCCGTAAACGAGGCTATCTGCGAGCATATCCAAACTATCAGCAACCAGCCCCATTGAATTAGCAAGAAATCCCATCAACAGTTCAAGCACAAAAAAGAAAAAGTTAATGAATAAAACTTGCCACAACAGTTTTCCCTCGGCATCGTTCTTGCTGATAATAGTAACTTCGTCTGTTACGCTACTTTCAACATACGACGCGCTAAGTTGTAACTGGTTAATCTCATTGAAAATCGGCTTGTAGTCTCCCGTGTGATAAACATCGAGTCTGCGCTTGGGAATATCAAATTGTAGAGAAGATATGCCTGTGAACCCTTCAAGTTTCAAGCGGATCAATTGTTCTTCTGATGGACAATCCATTTGTTGAATAGTAAACGTTGTCTTTTGCACACCGAACCCCTACTTTGTCGACAGTGTAAGATAAATCTGTATTTCAGGACTATTATGCAATTTTACGTCACTTGCCTAATTCTTCAAAAGAAAAATCTGTAGCGGTACTCGATACCCCGATGATTTTTCAAACTAAACATCGATGGGTGAATTCCTCAAAATAACTGCTTTCAGATTACACCCTACTCGTAATTCTTCAACTCGTGCGAGGTAACTGGGAACCAGGTGGGGTAATCATCCAGGCAATCAAAGAACTCGATGACGGTATCGCGGTCGCCAGTGATAACCACCTCGCCTGATACCGCCAATTTGTCTAGCGTCGCTTCCCCAGCAACGATGGCTCGCAGACTATCGCGAGTGAGCGTAATTGCGGCATCCGGGTTGTCGATCAAGGTCTGTTCGCTGTGGAGAACCGCGTTTTCGAGGTAAGTGACGTGATTTTCGTTGACATCGCTGAAATGCCACTGCACCCGGTGGGTTTTGCCAAAGACGGCTGGCCCGTTGAGATGCAGGGCGAGCACGTCCAGCAGGGCTTGGGGCGTGATTTGGGTTAGAAGCTGGTCATAGTGTCGGATGCCACTGGGCTGGGTTGGTAGACCGTTGCGTAGTTCATCGGCAGCAGAAAGGTATGCATTGCGCCAAGTGGCGTTCTCACTGAGATAGCCAAGTTGAGTGTGGGCTTTGGCAGCCAGTTCACGGGCCTCGGTATGGTTCGGTTTTGCCCAGAGGACCGCGTCCAGAATTTGGGCTACCCAGCGATAGTTACCCTGCTCAAAATCCTCGGTGGCTCGTTTGACCACGGCCTCCATTCCGCCCATATACTCAAGCATCTTTTGCCCGGCCTCGCGGGGTGGTACAGGGTCAAGCGTAGCCGGATTGCCATCATACCAGCCCAGATAGCGGTCGTAGATGGCTCGAACGTTGTGCTTCACGGCCCCGTAGTAGCCCCGCAGATACCATTCGCCTGCCAGGCTGGGGGGCAGGGTGAGGGTGTTGGCAATTTCGACTGGGGTGTAGCCGTGGCTCATCAGCCGGACCGTTTGATCATGCTGGTATTTGAGGACATCCCCCTGTTTTTGCAGATAGCCCCGAATTTCCTCCCGGCCAAAACGGGGCCAGTGGTGCCCACCAATTAGGATTTCGGCCTCATTAAACGTCATGGCCTGACGGATCGACTCGTACCACAGCAGCGGGTCGCGGCTCAGTGCCCCGCGAATGGTGTAAATGTTTTGCAGGGCGGCATAGGCGTTGTCGGCGATGAAGAGGGTTTTTTGCTCCGGCAGGTAGACGTGCATCGCGGCGGGGGCTTCGCCGGGGGCGTTTTGAAAGATGAGAGGGATACCATCAATCGTCATTTCGGCCCCGTCTTCAGGAATGATATCGGTTGGGGTCAAATATGACACCACGCCCGCTTCCGTCATCCGGCCCAAGCCCGCATCCACCTGTCCCCAGGCTGTTTTGGGCAGTAACTCACCACTCTTGTAGTTGCAGCGGGTGTTCAACCCTTCATTAGAAACAAAGGTTTCGCTGTGAACGTATTCGACAAAATTAGTCGGTACAATCACCCGGACCTCGGTGTTATCCGCATCGACGATGCCCCGAATGCCGCCCCAATGATCGGAGTGGGTGTGGGAGAGGATAATGGCGGTGATGGGGGCTGGCTCCACATGCTCGAAAAAGAGCTTCAGGGCAAAACTAGCAATCTCAACCGTGTTGTTGGCATCAATCACGATATAGCCGCTTTGGCCTCGGATAAAGGTGATGTTTGCCAGGGCGTGACCCCGCACCTGATACACTCCTTCGGTGACTCGGTAGAGACCACGTTCATTGTTTAACTGGGCCAACCGCCACAAGCTTGGATGAATGGTGTCGGGGCGATCGTCGTCCAGAAAGGCATCGTAATCCGTGACACCCCAGACCACCTCACCCGCGCTGTTTTCGATATCGATGAGCGGGGCTTTGGCAATCAAGCCCCGCTGGGCAAAATCGAAATCTCGTTCATCCTGCCAGTTGAAGAGTTGATCCTCCCTAGCTTTCCGCAGAGTCTCCCGTGTCACCGTGGTGGGTGCCTCTGTTTCAGTCATTTTCATCGATTGCTCCTCATATGGTTTGGGATGTCATAGAGAGTAGTTGTAGGGACATCTCTTGTGGGCATCCGAAGCTGGGGACCCACCAAGGATGTCCCTATTCTGCTTGCTGATCATTAAGCGTTTGGAATCCTGCAAATAGAGCCTTTAGACCCAGATGAATGCCAGTCCGAGGCTTTCCTTCGTGGAACACATCAGCTTGGTCAAGCCCAACCATACCATGCAAAAATCCCCATAACGCAACCGCCGCCTCGTCAGCATTGGCCACAACCAAGCCGACGCGGCCTCGAACAAACCCCCAAAGCTCGTGGAATTTCATTTCTTGTTCAGGGGTGTATTTGTGGGCGCGCATCATGAGTTCGTATAGCGATTGATGTTCAAAGGCAAACGCGACATAGCTATCAGCTAGGGCAAAGAGCACTTCTTGATCTTGCTTATTGACGATAGCCTCTTGCAGCCTTTGTAAAAGTAAGCTGGCTCCTTGACTAGCAAGTTCGGCTAGTAAGGCATCTTTGTCTCGGTAGTAGCGGTAGATGGCATTGGGGCTGAGGTCTAACCGCTTGGCAACGCCCCGAATTGTCACTTTACTTTCACCGTATGTTTCGAGCAGTTCAAAAGCCGTGACCCGAATTGCTTTTGCGTTTGTTTGGGAAGGATATGGCATAGGGGCAGTATACCTCTTGACAAAATTAAAATCAAGGTGTACACTGTGAATTATAAAGATGTACGCCGTACATCTTTATCTAAATAAGAGTAATTTTCTAGGAGAATTAACGATGCCTCAACTATCAACCACAGTTTCGTGTAAAGTTAACGTGCCTCGCGCCCATTTATTTGAATGGTTTATCCCAATTCAATTGCCCGACATTTTATTGGGTTATGGGCCACTACCCGCCGTGGTTAAAACCTCAGGCCAAAGTGGCCCTTGGGATCAACCTGGCTCAAATCGGACTGTGCATCTTGCTGATGGCAATACAGCTTTTGAAGAAGTGACGGATTGTGAGCGACCAGGGTACTTTGCTTACCGGGTCAGTGGCTTCACCAACATCATCCGATTTTTAGCAAAGGATGCAACGGGTCAATGGTGGTTTGAGGAACAGGGAAACGAAACGCATGTCAAATGGACCTACACCTTTAATGCCCACAACGCCCTTACCGTACTCGTACTTTCCCCCATCGTTCGGCTATTGTGGAATGGTTATATGCGGGTCGGAATGAAGATGGTCAAACAACTGGCAGAGCAACAGGCTGTTCAGGCAACCATAGCTTAAGCTTGCGCACACCCTGACAACGACTACCAAGTGATTGTATGTTGACGAATTAACCCACAAGCACTCTGGTGCTTGTGGGTTAAGCTACTTTTTATGTCGCTCTTTATCTCTCTTTTTCGCGCCCGAGCATATCCAGCACAATCGTTGACCAGCTCTGATTTTGAGGGCATAAGGTTGCCCAGCTCATTCCTCTGCCGCCGGTTATTGGATTGTAAAACTCACAAAATCCTGAATGATCGACAAGGTCAAGACTCTTTTTGGCTAGCCGCTGCGCTTCATCGCCGAAGCCATAATTATAAAGCCCAATATAGACAAGCCAATTGATGACTAACCAAACATTCCCGCGCCAGTACTTATCTCCATCAAATGAGGGGTTGTCCGTCGGGGTGGTCGGTATCGGGTATTGGGTATTGAACCCGCTATGTTCACCTTCTAATTCATCCCGTAACAAGTGTGCTTCAGCTTCGGTTACACATTTCCCAAACATCAATATAAACTTGGCGGCACTATCCGCTGAGCCTTTCCGCTCCTCTGAACCGATGAGGTCATGCGCGTAGACCTGACCATTCTCAACCTGAATCATTTTTTCTCGAATGGCTTGTCTGATGGCCTCTGCTCGTGATTTTAATTCATTCTGCTCCTTATCACTTTGCCCTATTTCTTTGGCAATCTGCGCTAAGGCTTCAAGGTCTACCGCACGAATGACATTGAAATCTACAGGCTCAACAGAAAAACTTTCATCGATGTTAGTTAAGGTATATGTATTACAATTGTGCTCGATAATCAGGTCAACCAACTTTTTTTGTCTGTCGATTAAAGCGGTTAATTGTTCAGATGTTGAGTCAGTTATCCCCATAACCTCATCCCATCGTTGGGTCCCATCCCAGCCACTCTCCCAAGGATGAATAAGCGTGACAAGGTGATCGCCGTCTGGGTCACGCCGTTTATCAAACCAGTCGTGGAATAGTTTCAACTTCGGGTACATTGATTGCAAAATATCTTTGTTGGGTGCTTTCTCGTGCACCGCCAGAGCCGCTATGGCAATCAGCGGGGGCTGGGTGAGCATACTTCGATCGGAATGTTGAAAAAGCTGTTGGTCAACAGCGTCGTTATTCTCCGCAAAATGCGCCATATGAGGGACCATTCCTGTATCATCTCCCTCAGTGACCTGATGGACCAAAAGGCTCTGAAGCTCTTCCCAGCCCATATCAGGATCTAACCAACGATATATTATGGCGTGGAAACAAGAATCCCACAGCCACTGCGGAAGATAATGCCCCTTTTCTTTCGCCGGGCAGGTGTAACGATATTGGAGTTTCTCCAGAACTTCTTTGTCCAGTAGATTCCCCTCTAAAACTTGCGCACATCTGCTTCGCCACTGCTCCCAGTGATCAATTTGTTTTTGAAGCATAAATTCTCCTGATTTCAAAAGAAGGCTTAGTTTTCGCAATATTAAGATAAGACTCCTGTTTTACCTGTACAATTCTACTGCATCGCCCAAATTCCTCAAAAAGAAAATTATCGTGGACTCAATGACCAAGAACCAAAACTTTTTTTGTTAAGCATCACGGAGACTCTTGACAAAAACTCGTAACACTGTTCGAGTTTTGCTTGATGAAGCGATCTGAGGGATCGATGCGGTTGCACAAGAGGACATTACTGGGGCTGGTCGCTTTAAGGATGGGGCCGGGCTGGCACGGGGATTTTGAGAAAATATAGTTAACCGCAGGCTTGGCACTATTGAGTACGAATATTAATCCCAAAATCAGGTGACGATCTATAGCGTCCACCTGATTTTTTATATAGCTTGATCTTTGTTTATGCTATACAGGTTAACTGTTTTATCAAAAATTATGATTTCTTTTTTGAACGACTGGCCAATACGTTCAGAAACCTTTATCGACGCTATATTTTCGGGAATGATGAGGCTAATCAGTTCCGTTGCATTTGTATGGGTAAAACCCCACTGAAGTGAAGCCTTGGCCGCTTCAGTGGCATAGCCTTTACCCCAAGCAGATTTAACGAGAGTCCAGGCGACCTCAGTGCCAGGCCACCCCTTCGGTTGGAGTAGCCCAACTCGACCAACAAACTCACCTGTTGACTTTTCTTCAACAGCCCATAATCCAAAACCACGAAGTGTCCAGTGTCCAATGACAAAAGCCAGACTCTTCCAAGCTTCGTTAGGTGAGAGTGTTTTACCACTACTTAGATATTGCATTATTTCAGGGTCGGCACACATTTGGATATATGGGTTTACATCGGTTTCTTTAAATCCCCTAAGAATAAGTCTATCTGTTTTTAACGCAGGTATTACCATCTCAATTATCCATTACCACTTGATGTATTTACTCTGTTTGAAGGGGCGACACATAACAATTATTGGTTTGCATCTTGTAGGCCATCTTACTACACCCATCCAATTCCTCAAACCGATGCAAGTCGCCTACGCAAACAACATTTGGTTGTATTCAGCACATCTTTCGGTTATTTTGCACAATCTGTTGACTAACTTTATAATATATTGACTATAATATTATGATCAATATATAAAAAATTAAAGTCTCTCAAACTCAATGCGTCTCAATGGAGAAAACAAATGACAAAACCATATCAACTCACAAAGATCAATGGTTATCTTGGGGGCATCGTCGAAGGGGTGGACCTTCGCACAATTGATGAAGAAACGGTTACCCAACTAAAAGCTGATTTTTATGAACGACAGGTTCTCTTTTTTCCATCCCAACATTTGTCACCCGATGAGTTGGCTGCATTTGGCCGCCGTTTTTACGAGATTGAAAAACCTCATTCTGGATTACAATCTCACCCAGACAACCCTTACGTTTTTCTGATCAAAACAGAAGGGGGTGAAGGGGATGGAAAGGATAATGAAACGTGGCATAGTGACATCACCTTTGCGGATGAGCCGCCAATTGGCTCGATTTTGCAAGGGATTGAGCTGCCATCAACTGGAGGTGACACCCTCTTTTCCAGTATGTACGCCGCGTATGAGCGTTTGTCTGATCCCATTAAACGGGCCATTGAAGGCTTGGAGGCCTGGCACGATGGCATCCCTTACTTCCAGACCTATGTTCGCTACATGGGCTTCGCGGATGCCGACGAGCGGATTGCCAAAATGCGGGCCGACTTCCCCGGCGTGGCCCATCCCGTGGTGCGTCGAATTCCTGAAACGGGACGGCGGGCCTTGTATATTGATCGCATCTTTACCCAGCGCATTATGGGGCTAAGCCGTCGCGAAAGCCACCATCTGCGTGATCTGCTGTGCGAGCACGCCGAACACTCGACCATGCAAGTCCGCTGGCGCTGGTCGCCGGGGGATATTGCCATGTGGGATAATCGTAGCACCCAACATTTCGCAGCGGGTGATTACGGTCTGGAGCGGCGAGTGATGCATCGTGTCACGTGGGTTGGTGAAAAACCGGTCAGTTAGGCGAGCTGCTTATGCCAAAAATTGTCAATGTCAACGAAAAACGTAACTTAATTGCGGAAGCGGCGTGTCAGGTGATTGCTCGTCAGGGGATCATGGGCACTAAAATGCTCGACATTGCCGCTGAGGCGGGTGTGACGACCGGGATGATTGCCAACTACTTTGAAAACAAAGCGGCGATTGTCAGCGCGGCTTTACGTATCCCGTTTGCGATTGTGCGCGAGCAAATTTCCTCGCTGTTAGATGAGGGGGTGGATGATTTGGCGCTGTTGCTGGACGCAACGATCCCAACCACCGAGGAAAACTCTGTCTATGTGGCGGTGTGGGTTAGTTTTTGGGGATTAATCGCCTCCGACCCCGATTTTCGTCAACTTAACGCCACGCTGCATGCCGAGGGACTGACCATCTATACCCAGGCCATGTTAGCCGCTTGGCCGGAATCAGCCGAATGGGATGATTCAATCTTTATCGAAGCCCGCCACTCCATTGTGACCTTTATTTTTGGCCTCAGCGCGGGCGGTATCACCCATTCAGACATTTGGACCCCGACGGTGCAGCGTAACCTATTGCGCCGTCATTTGACGCTAACTCGGCAGTGGGCACAAACTGATAGCATGTAGCTTTTCTGCCCGCCTTATTGAGATGTGTGACCACTAAACACGTTCCCTGTTCATCTGCTCACGCCCCCACTCGGACATGGCGTCCACGATGGGGATTAGGGTTTCCCCGTAGGGTGTGATCGAATACTCAACCCGTGGCGGAATTTCGGCGTAGATAGTGCGCGCCAAAATTCCATCGGCCTCAAGTTCGCGGAGCTGTTTGGTTAGCATTTGCTTGCTAATCCCTTCAATCGCGCGCTGCATCACCCCAAAGCGATTGATCCCTTGACGGATCAAATAAATGATAATTGGTTTCCATTTGCCCCCAATTTTTTTCAAGCAAAACGTGACTGGACAATTATCCGGTTTTATTTCGACATCTGGGGGAGTTTTATGTGTATTTTGGGACATAAATCACCTGTCGCTTCCAATGGTCTACTTTTTATGACTAGGAAATTAAAATATAACTACTTGAATTAAACATACTAACACTGTAATCTAGGATCAACTGATTGTCAACAGCGGCTGAATGAAGAAGCCCAATAATCAGATCATCTAAAAAATTAACTGGAGCAATACTATGGATACAGAAAAAATGCGTGAAGAAGGCCTCCGCCGGATACAAACCCCGACAACATTAGAAGAGATACAGGCCTATGCGCTGGGTGAGTGGGAGAGCCTCTCTGTTGAGTTACGGCCTACCGAAGATCGTACTGGCAGCGGTACTGTGACCCCGACCTATCTGCGTCGCCATTTCAACTACCTCAGCAGCGAGCGTTTTATCGGTACAATCACCATGTATGGCGATAACTATGGCCAAATGCCGCTGATGGAATTTGAGTTCAAAGGGCATCTTAACTGGGGCGAGACACATCCGATTGCCGAGGGCGCGTGGAGCATTGATTATGTGCTGGATGAAGGCTTTGGGGTGACCCCGTTGCATTCCAATTCGGCTGAAATGCTTAACCAAGGGCTAGTCGAAGGCATGACCCCATTTGAGGCAAACGTCAAAAAAGATATTCTCGGCCAATCCTTCCCGATGTTCAACATCGTGGCTGGGCAAATCGTCCACGACTACGACCTGATCTACTTCAGTCACGGCCTGTTGTTTATGGGAGCCAAGCACGTCGATGGCATCCCCTTTGACCAGCCGGATCGTCGCCCCCATCAGCTGCAAATCCCACTGATGAAGGTTGTTAGCTAAAGTGAAAAACGACCTATGAAAGCTTACGTTATTCATCAACCCGGCGGACCAGAAGTACTCCAATTGCAAGAGGTTCCCGACCCACAGCCAAATCCAGATCAGGCCCTGATCCGCATCAGAGCCTTTGGCCTGAATCGGGCCGAAGTCGTTACCCGCCAAGGGGGTTCAGGGGATGCCGTCAAATTTCCGCGTGTCATCGGCATTGAATGTGTCGGTGAAATTGTCGAGGCGCCAGGTGGACAATTCAAGCCGGGGCAGACAGTGACGACGATGATGGGCGGACTGGGTCGGGCCTTTGATGGCTCGTATGCTGAGATGACTGTGGCTCCGGTGAGTCAGATTATCCCACTCCAAACGACCCTCCCCTGGGCAGAACTCGCAGCCATTCCCGAAACCTTTCTCACCGCCTGGGGCTGTCTATTTCAAGCCCTCAAACTGAAAGAAAACGCACGGGTGGTGATGCGACCCGGCGCATCAGCCCTTGGGCTGGCGGTCACGCAGATTGTCAACTACCTTGACGGGCAGGTCATTGGCGTAACGCGCAGTCCGCACAAGGTTGAGACCTTGCTGGAATCCGGGATGATGGAGGTGATTGTCTCTGGTGGTGCGGTGGCTGACCAAGTACGCAAAATATGGCCGAACGGGGCGACCGGCATTGTTGAGACGATTACCAGCGCGGAAACCGTCAAGGATGATCTGAAGATGAAGGCGTGGCGGGGGCGATTGTGCATTGCCGGATCGCTGGCAGCCAGTAGTGGGCAGGGACCCGGCTTGAGTGTGGCGATGGCCTTGGCTCGCCCGTCGGTCTCCCTGTATTCGAGTGAGAAGATTACGGCAGCCAAGCAAGGTAAAACGTTGCAGACAATTGTCGAGCGGGTTGAGGTCGGCGCTTATCGCACCAATATCGCCGAGGTCGTTCCTTTCGCTGAGTTACCGCGTGCCCACGCCGACATTGATGCCAGTCGATTTGCTGGCAAGGTGGTTGTTACGGTGCCGTGAGTGGTGTGGTTAGATCAGTTTTCTTTGGTCTGGTTTTCGTCAATATCTGCGGCAAGTACTCGAACTTTGGCGATTACTTCTTCAACCTCGCTCACTTGAGTACGTTTGAATTCATAGCTCGGATAGTGTTGATAGTTCTCGCGATGCTGCTTCGTGAATTTTAATGACTCTAGAATCACACTTATATCACGCCTGTTTAACTGTACACTCACCTTAGGCTCCTTTAGCTTGAAATATAATTTAGGGATTACCCTGCAATTCTACTACACCCGCCCAATTCCTCAAAGTGAAAAATCGTCGTGGTTATTGTGACCATGACGATTTTTATCAAGCCAATTGGTATCGTAGCATCTTCTTGCCAGCGCGTACCGCACCAACCTGCTTAACCAGTGGTTCCTAGGCCGGATGCGATGGCGTTGACCGACAGGAGTAACTGCAGGAGCATCTCGTCGATGACCTTGCTCCTTTCGCCGTCCGCCTGTGCCGCACGCCAGCGACGTAGTAGCCCAATCTGGTGGATATGTAGTGGTACCAGGGCCTGGTGTCGGCGGTCGATGAGGTGCTGAATGCGTGGACGCTTTTTGTCGAGTGCCCCACCGTAGATGGCCTCAAGCATCTCACGAGTCCTACGTTGCTCAGCCAGAATCTGTGTCATCAATCCTTCTCGAAGCTTGGTGTTCTCGACTAATTCTGCGTAACGGGTCATGATTTCCGGTGAGCTCGTCATGAGTGCCGTGGCTGCGTTGCTTATCAGATAGTGAAGTGGCGCCCAGCGTTCTGCGGTCTCTGACTTCGCAACAATAATAGCCTCGAATGTTTCGGGGGCATTTTCATATACTGTGCCCAGTGCCGAACCGAGACCATACCAGCCAGGAATAACGAAGCGTGATTGATTCCACGAGAACACCCAAGGAATTGCCCGTAAATCGTCGATGGTGCGCTTGCCACTGCGGCGTGCGGGACGCGAGCCAATACGGCTCGATTCGATAACATCCAGCGGGGTGGCCTGACCAAAGAATTCAACAAAGCCATCTGTTTCGAGAAGTTCGCGGTAGGCGGCACGACTGCTCTCGGCTAGATTATCCATCATCGTCACCAGTTCGGGGGGATCACTGCGTCCAGCCTTGTCGGCAATCGTGGCGGCAAACACACCAGCGGTGAACAATTCAAGGTGGTGCGCGGCGGTGACGTGGTTAGCGTACTTCTGAGAAATTGTCTCGCCCTGCTCAGTGAGGCGTAGGTCTGTGGACACTGTACCCGGTGGCAAGGCACGCACAAAACGGTGTGTTGGCCCTGCACCACGACCGATTGTCCCACCACGTCCGTGAAAGAACCGCATCCGAACGCCGTGCCGTGCAGACACCTGAGCGAGTCGGCTCTGGACACGGTTGATACCCCACATACTTGATACGATGCCGCCATCCTTGCAACTGTCACTGTATCCAATCATCACCTGTTGCACGAGTTCACCCCCCTCACCAGCCCGATGGGCGAGGCTGTGTTTGACCAGTGGATGCGACAAATAGTCATCCATCACTTCGGGTGCGTGGTGAAGATCATCAATGGTTTCAAATAGCGGAACAATCTCAAGCGGACAATAGAAACCCTCAGTATCTCGTTCGAGTAAGCCACCGTCGCGTGCCAGTACATAGACCGTGAGCAAGTCTTCAGCACTGCGTGTCATGCTGATAATCAGCGCACCGAGTCCTTCGTCTCCGTAGCGCGCTCTATGATTGGCGAGCACTCGATACGAATCAAGCACAGCTTTGGCTTCATCACCTTCAACATCCTCCTGGGCGACAAATGGCCGACGTGTGACTAGCTCGCGCTCAAGCATCGCGCGCCGCCTTTCGTTTGACCAACTTGGATAGTCTGCCGCCTCATCAACGCCAGCCGAAACAAGAAGTTGAGCCAGCGCACGATCGTGAAAGGCACTATTCTGCCTGACATCGAGATTTGCGAGTTGAAAGCCGAAGGTCTTGACCAAGGTGATGACAGGGTCTACATCGACACGAGCCAATTGAACCGCTCCGACTTGTTCGAGCCATTTGTGCAAAGTACGCAATTCGGCAACGAGGCTTTCGGAACCGGCGAAATGCCACGGGGCAGTGGAATTCGGTAGGGGCAGTGCGGCACGCATCAGATTAATGTATTGACGCCACGGCTCCTTGGGGTTGCGTGCCGTCGAGACACGTCCGTCGTCACCAAGCAGTGTAGCCATTTCCGCCACGCGTGTGGTCAGCGGTACCGGTGTTTCTTGGTGTCGCTCGGAGAGACTGATACGTATGGCGAGTTGTTGTAGATGCCTATCGATCAGTTCGAGCGCGGCTTGGCGAAACATCTGTAAGGTCTCCAGGGTGACCTGGGCGGTCACGCCAGGATGTCCGTCGCGATCCCCGCCGACCCAATTACCAAAGCGCAGTTGTGGTAGGCTCTCTGGTGCTGCAAGAAGCAACGGATCATAGCCCCTGCGTTGCCAGGCGGCGCGGAGTCGGCTGGTTGTCCACGATAGCACGCTGGGAAAGACGTGTTCAAGGTAATGCAGTACAATACGCCGCTCGTCGGCCAGCGAGGGCTTATTGAGAAAAATCTCGCCGGTACGCCACAGTCGCTCAAGACAAGCTTTGGCTTGTTCTTGCAGTGCGGCGCGCTCGGCGTTGGTCCACATTGTGTTTTCCAGTTGAACGAGGAGTTGATAGAGTGTACGATGGTGCTCGATAACAGTCTGTCGCTTTGCCTCGGTGGGGTGTGCGGTCAGCACCGGCTCAATACGTAACGTTGACAGTGTCTCAGCGAGGACTTGGGGAGAGATACCCGTCGATGCTGCGCGGGCAAGCATCTGGTCCCAGGAGCCTGGATCATCAACGAGGTCACCACTGTTTTCAACGGAGCGACGGTGCTGTGCAACGGCGTTCTCTTCGGCTTTGTTGAGCAACTGTAATGAGATCGAATAGGCCTGAACGCATGCTTCAGCAATCTCGTCGGGAAACGTCAGGTCGCCAGGGTTATCGCTTGGGTGACCCCAAGGAAGGTATTGGGCAACATCAGCTACGCCAACATCAATAAGAACCTCCCGAAAGACCGTCATCAGGAAGTCGAGTGTGTCTTCAGTCTTTTGAAATGCTTCCGACATCAAATAACTCCTTTCTTTAGTAGCCTAACATTATTGGTTTGGACACTACAGGATAAAATCAATATTACGATTTATCTTGCAACCGCATAATAAATCCGTACTTCATGGGTGATCGTGGGATTCTACTTCGCCCACCCAAATTCTCAAAAAGAAAAAATCGTCGTGATCTCAATGGCCACGACGATTTTTTATCAATTCCCTTTCATTAGCAATGGCATAATCTGGTCATTCTAGTAGATTGGGTTGAGCGGTCAATTATTTAGACAGGCATTATTAAGACTAACCTACGGTTCGAGAAGATCAATGCGTTCGCCCTGGTCCGTATCCACCCGGATCGCCCAATATTTCCAGGTGCCATCTCTATTTAAGCCATTGACGCGAATCTTTGCATTGCCGTTTGGACCACGGAGCGAGATGTACAACTGGACTTCGCCTCCGTCTGAGTCATTGACATAGCCCTGCGGAAGCCATCCCGCTGTCAATGGGTGCCCTAACGCTTGACGAACTTCTGGACTCTTCATTGCTAGATCAACGCTGTGTTTGTATGGTTCAGTCGTCCGGATATTGGCGACAGAGATTAAGCTTATGGCCATACAGATTATAGTGGTGAGTGCCAAGACTCCAACCGACACACCAACGTTCTTGAGCCATTCGTTTTTCTTAATCTTGGCCATCATGGGGCGCTCCTTTATTGCGATAGACTATCTAAGGAATTCAATCAATGTAGCACTGACTTGCTCAGACCGCTCTCTTTGTATCCAATGTCTGGCTCCTCCCTGTAGTTTGATGACATTCTTTAATTGCAGGACTCACTGTGCATCTTCCTCTTCAATTTTCTCCATTTCGTTTTGGCTACAATCAAGCCCCACTCAGTCACTGTTCGAGCTGAATGATCTCCAAACCCGTCGCTTCGGTCAATATTTCTGCCACTCGTTTTGTTAAGGTGTGGACCTCAAACTATCTGTTTCAATTGTGGCATGAGGTATCGACTGTACTCATCTAAGCAATCTGGATCACCGTCAAGCGGCTGCAGGACAATAGAGTCGGCCCCAGCGGCTATGATGTGTTGTATCGTCTCCGTCACCTGCTCTGGCGTTCCTGCCGCACACAATACATCAAGCCATTCATCTGGAATGTGTTGGGTTATTTGTTCGGCATCATGCGCTTGCGTCAGGGCGGTAACCTCATCACTAATCCCGAGTGCGTTCATCTGAACATCTGCCCAGGGGAGCCGTCCGGCCAGCGTTCGCCGTGCAGCGGCGCGGGCCGTTTCCCCCTCGTTATTCACTTTGACATCAAGATACACGACAAGTCGATGATCTTTACGGCCAACCTCAGCCATTCCCGCACGCACGTGTTCCAGTGCCCAACTTACATAGGCAGGTGAAGACATCGCGGTTAAAATAGTCCCATCGCCCACACGCCCAGCTAATCGTAAGGTCTTCTCCCGCATCGCCCCAACATACAATGGTGGAACATTCTCCGCTACGAGCTGCATCTGAACCTGATCTAAATTGACGTACGTCCCCTGTGTCGTTACTGTTTCTCCACCGAGTATCTGGCGTACAACGGTCACTGTTTCACCCAGTACTTTCAGTGATGGTTTTGGTGTCGCCCCAATTTGGGTCATCCAAGAGCCTACCCCGTGGCCGAAACCTGGCAGAATACGGCCAGGAAATGCTCGTGCTAACGTCGTGATTTCCATGGCCGCGAACAGAGGGTGATACACCGTCGCTGGCAAGAGGCCAATCCCCACTTTGAGTTGTTGCGTTGCGGACAGAGCGATCGCCGCAGCGGTTAAGGCCCCTGGAAGAAAACAGTCGTCCCATAACCATAATTCATCGAAGCCAGCAGCCTCAGCCCGTCGAGCGTAATCACCTAACGATTCTGGGGGAAAGGTTGGATGAAAGATCACTCCGATTGAGGGTTTAGATGTCTCTATTTCCATTTCCGCCTCCATATATTGTTTGTTTGATCTAGGTGTCAACCTGCTGAACGCCGCCAATAACGCGCCGCAAGACAACCCCAATTAAAGGCAAGCCTCGCGCAAAAAAGCAGCTTGGCCGGTCGCGTTAATTGGCATTGTTAGGCTGTGTGGTTGATTTTTAAACACCACATTCTTGTGCGAATTCTCTGATTTCTGGACTAGCGTCATAAAAACATTCTTGGATTAACTCACTCTTAAGTTGTTGAAATCCATCAAGCTGGACAATAGCTCTATACCGACAGTTAGTACAAGGCGTATTCTCGTAAACCCATTCTAATGCCTCAGCTAATGCAGCGTCCTTCTGTTGCTTGACAACTGACAATACACTATATCCCAGGCTATGTGCATCCTCTCGATCAGGTTTGACCAAGTTAAGGGCTTGTTCAATTAATTTAGCATCGTCACTTTCATAGTTGTGGATGAACAAATCAATAGCTTCACTGTCTGCCCCAAGAATCTCGTTATTGGCAACTTTGGATTGTGCTAAATTATGTACTTGTGAGTCAGACATCTGGGATAAAGCTGCAATGGATGCAGACCTCAACAATTTGTGTGTTCCTGTGGCCCACTCAAACAGAGCCGAGTTTAAATATGGCATAGGTGTTCGGCGAAAAACCCACAATAACCGAACAATAACCGACTCATCTGGTTCTTTAAGTAAGAGAGAATAAATCTTGTCTAATTCTTCGGTTGTTGCATAGCGGCCAAACCCCACATAATGTCCAGGAAATTCTCCTACTCCGGTATGGGCATCGTTGATGATTTTGTCAAAAGGGTGATGGCTTCGAAACCGCTCTCGGTTTTGTTGTTTGGTGATTTCAATATCAACAGGTGAAGTAGCAGCACGAGACCTCGATTTTTCAATGTAATCCCAATAAGCGTGAATTAATGGATCTCTTTTGGAATGGCGGAACAAAAACTCTTTATATTTTTCTTCCTTTTCATCTACATATAAAATACTGTCATTTACAAAATCGTCACCATCATTTAACAGACGTTGCCCATAAATTTTTGCTAATTCAAGTACTCCCTTTTCCCCCTCAAGTTCAACCCATTCATCAGCACCAATCCAGTCATCACCCGTTGATGAGCTTGCTATTTCAAATACGCGAGTTCTTAATGCTTGATGTGCTTTGGTGTCTCCTTCGGTAGCCATCTCTTTTGCTAATTGACATAATTGTAACAAGTCCCAAGCTTCGTTCTCGTTGGCTAAAGCATTCAAAATAGCCTTGCGGAACTTGGCATAGTAATTTGAATTATAAAACATCGAGAAAAGCCAATCTGCCCTACTATCTTCACACTGAGAGTCATAGGTTTGATTGTGAATACAAGCTTCTAAAACAAGATGAGCTACATCATCAATTCCGCAGTGGATAACATGCAATTTTGCCCGCCCTAACCCATTTGATAGGGCTAAGTTGAATGCTTTCTGGCTCAATGGAATAATTTCTTCCGTCATATAATTTCAATTTGATAGGGCTTGTTTTGTTGGTGTGCAACGCTGGACCGAGATTGGAGTCACGTCGTGGCCTTGCTCAACACATCATTCGCGCCCACGTTGTTCTGATACGCGAAGCGTTGTCAGAACAACAATTATTGGTTTGCACA
>JANQQF010000187.1 GCA_028285035.1 Phycisphaerae bacterium | reverse complement strand
ACTTCTGATAGTATACTCTCATTGCCTGATCGATCCACTGCTGCTATCTGATAGCATCCCGCATAGGAACTCAGCCCATCATGAATGAAGAATCGGTCTTGAGTTTCGGCAAGTAGCAAAAAACTCTCTTCATCTCCTGATCTCGAAAAATAAACTCGATACTTCGTGATGTCATCATCACAAACCAGCTCATCATCCGGCTCCCAGGACAGACGATTCTGGAAATCATTGAAATCACAACCTTGGTCTGTGCTATTTATCTCACAACTAAAAGGTGCCGAGGTATCAAAGGAAATGGCCACCGGCGTACATGGGGGAATCGTGTCATTCGGCTGAGTACACGCAATCTGTGTCCGATTGATTAATGGAGATTGGACCAGGTCATTGCCGTAAGATCCCCTGGTGGAAACAAAGTAGCAATACTCTGTATTTTCATCCAGGTCCACATTATTGAATCTTCCATCATCCATATACCTCAATCCTTCCATTGTGACTTCTACCGAATCTATTAGTTGAAGTGCTGATAAATCCGTGTTCAGCACATTATCCCTGTAGATGTAGTGATAAGGAAATTCTTGTACACTTATTGACCAGGGGGTATTTCCACCCCAATCAAGTTGGATGGCTCCAACCTGTGGTGTTGGTTCTAATCTTATAGAGGAAGCTACAGCCGATGTATCGATGGCATCTCCGGTATTATCATGAAGGACAATTTTGTAGGCATATGCTAAATCCTCTGTATTTAGTCCTAGATCAAGTAAAAAAGTATCTGCTTGTGTTGTAGAAACAGGCTCAAAAACTCCAGAAGGTCCTACTCCCTCTGTTCTCAAAACCGTGTAAGAATAATCTGGTGGAAACTGTGTCTGATCTATTTCCAATGGTGGGGTCCATCTTATATTGATTTGACCATTGGTCTCACTTGTGGTTTCAATATCTACATTGGTAATCAATGGCACATTTATAGTTAAACTATCACATGCTTCTTCTGATGCGATGCTTGAGCCTCCTCCTGGTTCTGGAAATGTAGCCACTAGCCGATAGCAATATTTTGATCCTGGTGATAAACCAATTCCGGCATTGGTATCTAAAAAGCTTGTTTC
>JANQQF010000156.1 GCA_028285035.1 Phycisphaerae bacterium | reverse complement strand
CCAGCCAGCCAAGATCAAGACAAATGTGACCAAAGCAACCACGTTGTAAATATTCGCATTGTAGATGTTGGGGGTCAACGGCCAGAAATTAGGGTGATTGACCACAGTGGCTTCGAGCATCAGCACATTAAAGGCCATGGTGTAGGCTCGGGATTGCAGCCAGGCTTGAGGGCGGTAGAGAAACGCAGCAATGATGGGGATCAATAAGGTTGGAATATCCATAATCAAATAGTCGCCCGCAAACCCGCGATATGAACGGAAACTGTAGATGAGACAGAGATGCCAGATGGTAAAAGCCCCGATCGAGATCCAGTTCATCGGGTAATTAATTTGGGGCAGACCATTCTCTTCTTTGGTGATTGTCAATTTGTTGGGAGTAGGCATCAGGCCAATGGCAATAATCCCAACGATGACATTAAGAATGTTCCCCAACTGCCCATCCTTCAAAACCGCCTCAATAATATTGATCGGGAGCAACAGGGCCCCAATGATGAGCATCCACTTCGGTGACCAATGGAAGCGAACAATGGCCGCGTAAACGGGGCCAATCATCAAGGTTGAAAACTTGAGAACGTTGAACCAATCGGTAAAGGTGGTTTGTAACAACAAGGGCAAGAAAAAGAGAGGGGCAATCATAAACAAGTAGCTCATTACTTTTGATCTTCGAACCAAATCGTCTACGGCATAAAGAATTAGCGAATATAAAATGAGCCAATAAATTAATTGACCAATCATTTCCATGTTTATTTTTCGCCTCCCTCAATTTTCAGTGTATTTGGACCAAACCCTAATATTTTCCTTAAGGTTTTGACGAACTCACTTCAACGGTAGTTGATTGCTTACCTCGCCCAAATTTCAACAGTGAGCCAAAAATAGTTTGGTTGTAATCCTCGCGAAGATAACGAGCCATGTAAACCCAGCCAAGAATGATCAACACCAACGTTAATGTCGAAAATACAGCGTAGACATTCGCGTTGTAAATGTTAGGAGTTAGCGGCCAGAAATCGGGGTGATTGACCACCGTCGCCTCTGTCATCAGCGCAATAAATGTTAGGGTATAGGCCCGCGATTGAAACCAGTCTTGCGGCTTAAACAAAAACACCGCAACAATGGGGATGATCAACGTTGGAATGTTTGTTATAAAATAGTCACCCGCAAAACCGCGAAATGAGGGGAACCCATACATAAAACAACAGTGCCAAATCGTATAAGTGCCGACTGATATCCAGTTCAGGGGATAGCTGACCTGCGGCTCGGTATCTTTTTCTTGAGTGATTTTTAGGGTGTTAGGGGTAGGCAAGAGACCGATCACGATAATGCCTGAGATCATATTGACGATATTGCCTAACTGCCAATCTTTTAGAACCGCCTCGGTAATATTAACCGGTAGCAATAAGGCACAAAAAATAAGCACCCATTTAGGAGACCAATGAAAACGAACAATGGCAATGTAGATGGGGCCGATCATCAAGGTTGAAAACTTGAGTACGTTAAACCAGTCGGTAAAAGTGGTTTGGAGTAGAAGGGGCAAGAAAAAGAGAGGGGCAATCATAAACAAGTAGCTCATGATTCTTGATTTTCGAACCAGATCATCCACGGCATAGAGAATCAGTAAATGTAAGACAAACCAATAGATCAACTCACCGATCATTTCTATACTCATTGTTAGGTTCCTCAAATTTTATATGTTTGGCTGGAATTATTATAGGGTAAGACCAATTATTTGTCTGTCATAAATTCTGGGCAGTTTTGTCATAAATTTGAGACAGTTGATTTAGACTTCGATAGGCTGACCATAAAACGTGAGAGTACATATATACGCTGCAAAAGGCAATGTAGAAAACTGCAACAAAAGCCCCGATTGTGCCAAAGTAAAAATAGGCAATCACAGCACCGAAAATAGAGGCACTGGTTTGCAGCGTAATACCACGGGCACCCCATCGTAAATAATTGATGTTGCTTAGGGTCATTAGATATACATTGAGTCCGGCCAGCAAAAACATAAAAACAAAACCAGCCGGATGATACAGGGTATTTGGAAATAAACCCGCCAAAGCAACAAAGCCAATCATTAGACCCGCAGGGGGTGGGGAGGGCAAGCCCAGGAAGCCTTCACCACGAGTGCGATCTGTTTGTTCAGCAGTAAAGCGAACTAATCGCATCAAGCCACCCAACGTGTAGCCAATACCGACGACCCAAGCTGCGACCTCGGTCCAAAAGCTAATTTGGGGGGCGTTATGGTAGAATAGATACAGGCTGAACCCAGGCAGAAATGCAAAAGAAATGACATCTGAGAGTGAGTCCAGAATGGGACCAGTCTCCGTTTTTACCCCCAATAAATTTGCTGCTTTTCCATCAATTCCGTCAAAGACGATGGCTGCAAACATCCAGAACATCGCCGCAACATAGTTTGCTTCTAAAAGCTGGACGAGTGTAGTAAAACCACAGCCAACGCTAGTTAAGGTTAAAAGATTAGGGATGGATTGTTTGATATTTAACATGAAACACACCTACATAAAAGGATAAATTCTACATACATAATGCTTCTCATTATTTATTCGTAGCGTTCGTTATCTGACCAACCTGTTCGCCTACTAATACCCTCGCTTCAACAGTCTGCCGACTAGCTTCAAGTAAATCCTCATCAAATGACATTGCACTTTCCTGGAAGATTAATGCGACGAGCGAGCCACCAAACTCAAAACGGCCCACTTCATCCCCTTTGGCAAAAGCAGGTACGTCTTCCTCCAAGATGATTGAGCCAACCTGTGTTGCCCCAACCGGGATCATCAGATAAGAGCCAATTAGGTCATTTTCGATTTCAAGGATAACCCGTCGATTCTCGGACAGAACTGATATATCTGGATTATGCAGGGCTATAGGTTGTACTGAAAAGAAATCATCTGCCGTATTGACCCAATGGATGTTTAGAACGTCACCCGCGAGCGGGGCGTGAAAGCGATGATAATCATTGACGGATAGGCGAAACAAGGCGATGCTTGGATTAGGGTAACGCTCCACAAAATCAGCGTTGTCCTCATCAAGAAATTGACCAAGCGTAAAGGACTCGCCTTTAATCCAGAAGGTTTGGGCCTCTGCTATGGTTGGATAAACGACCAATGTTGAGTCAGCCGGTGAGACAAGGGCTAATGGATCAGGGTTGGTGGGTCTGAGCTTGTCTAGTTCAATTTCACGGGCAAAAAAATCATTCATCGTTTCAAATGACGAAATAAGCTGCTTGACCTCATTCACATCAATGTTGTGCTCTTTGATAAACGTACAAATTTGTACAGGAGCCGTTTCGGGATTTTCGTTGATCGGACCGGCTGCAAAGGTTAGATCCTGCATTGTTTCTGGTATATAGTCCTTCAAGGCCAGGCCTTCATCTCCGATAGCAAGATTTGAGTCAAGCAGCGGGAGTACATCTCGATAAGGCGTAACAATCAGGGGTGGACAGGTCACTTGGCCGTAACTAATACCGGCATAAAGTTGAGCAAACCCAGATAGATCCTGGGGAGAAATTGTGCCAGTGGTGCGATCCAGAATTTGATATTCGGGTAGTTCAAAAAAGGGCAGGCAGATATCTACAAGCAAGCTTAAACCAGGTGGGGCACCATCTTTGATAAGATCGACCGGGGGAATAGCTAAATGGGCGTTAACCCCAGCTTCTAGCGGTTTACAGACTGCATAACAATCCTGCTCTTTATCCGTAGAGCCAGCTCCAGTTTTGCAATGCATACTAAATACATCATCAGATGTGGCAGCGATTGGCTTGGCCTGATTAAAACGGGAGGCCGAGGTAACATAAATGTAAACAACACCGAGGATGAGTAGCACCAGGATCGCGATGAATGGAGTCCCCACCCTTTTCAATAAGGATTTTTTCATTTTTTCTTTTCCTCCAATTGGATCCTATAGGGACAGTTGGGCATTAAAAAATCGCGTTTGTATAGCGACCAGATCAGACCAAATTGTTTTATCAGAAGGGTTTCTATGAAAGCAGCATTGTATAATCGCCTACAATGGCAAAGATAATTACGACAAAAGTCTGAGCAAGCAATGGCACTCTATTTTGCCGTAAGCGACCCGTTAAATAGTAGGCTAGCGCAAGTTGCCCCAGAATAAAGGGCATCGTGATAAAGAAAAGGCCAGCGACAGTGAAAGGAGACCCTTCTGGTAATATCTGAAAAACGAAATGCATAAACCTGATGACCGCTACGATACTGGCCATCATAAATATACCTAAGACCGAATCAATATGCATCAAAATATCATTTTGTTTGAGAGCCGTGAAACTTCGGATTGTATACCAGGCTAGAAAGACTAAAATATGTATCATGCCAATTACAGTAAGTGTGACATTACTTCGAAACATCACGCTTTCCTCTGATGGAATTGTAGTAGCCCGGTCAAGAACTGCCCAAGCACCCGCCAAGATGAAAAAGGGGATGATCACATACATCAAGAAATACCCTAAGCGTGCATGATATTGCTTAAGCCCTGAATTTTTAGTCTGCTGGTACCCCCAAAAAAGTTGTACCATAAACAAGATCAAAAACAGATAGGCGATGACTGCGTGCACATCTAAGCTCAATGTCCAAACAAAAATTAAACGAAACCTGGCCCATACACCTTCTATAACCCGTTGGAAAGTCGGCTCAAGAAAGACCAAAATAATAATCCCTATCAGTTCTATAAAAAAGAATTGATATACTTTTTTTGCTCTGTTTATAGAGCTAAAATCAAGCTTTGCTGTAGGGCTTATCTCTTGCATATCACTACTCCTTTGTAGACTGATTTTTTGGATACATACAAAATAAATTACTAAGCCTTTGTCAATATAGGCTGCGGATTCTTTTGCAAAATAAGCCACCACAACGTCACGTGACGAATTTGCTTTTGATGCTCATTATCGTATTTTGGATTAAAGGCATCCTTCCCAAAATGCCACATCCAAGCCTCGGTTCGATACTCCATCCACTTGTGAAGATGGTGCGGGTCGAGGAAGAAGAGGAGAATGGCCCAGCCCATCTTTTTGGGGGTCATCTTGATATCAGGCGAGCCAAAGTGGTTTGGATCAAATACAGAGGTCAGCCGATAATCTTCTGTTTTGTCGTGACGTTCCAGTTCCGTGAAATAGTCACCTGACCATTTCATTAGACCGTTATCCCCCACCGGATAAAATCCAGAGTGAAAGCGGGTTTGCAGGTAGCAAGCCCAAAAATCCTCTAAGGTTCTGGGCGACCGGATCATATGGAGACACGAGATAAATATGCGATTCCCCTTGGAATCTGGCTTGAGCAGATGATGGGCCATCTCAAACATTGCGCCATAAATCTCGCCCTTTTTCTCATGACGATTGCGATACTTTGAGGGTACATAATGCTCAACTGTATCCATAAAGGTGACGGCATCAAATTGGCCATAAAGCCGTTCTCGCAGAGCAGGTGTTTTGGGAATATCTTTCCAATTGCTGATGATAATATCTAAGCCATATTCTTTCTGAGCAATGCAGGCTTGGTCGGGTGAGATGTTGACGCCCACGACCTCAATGCCCTTTGACTGGGCATAGTTTAACCAATCGCCATAACCACAACCTACATCAATCAATCTGTCGCCCGGTTTAAGGTTGAGTTTTTCCAACATAAAGTCCCATTTATCTTGTTGAGATTGTTGTTTTGGCTTATCTAGGTCACCATCAAACAGATTAAAGCCTAAATCCCGCCCCGCCCCTGATTGATCGTCTAGGAATATATTTCCAAATTGATAGCCTCGTTGAACCGCAATCTCGGTATCAAAGATTGATTGAGCGAAAAAGAAATAGGCAATATCATCCAGCAGTAACATTCCGGGCCACAACAAAATGAAAAACGGATTGATGGTTATAGCTAGCATGATACTTATAACAATGATAAGTAAGTAAATGATGCTATTACGCTCTAAATGCGGCATTCTTCAAAATCTCCTCATTTTGTGATATGAATTAGACTCCCACCTACAAAGATTGCGGATTTTTTTGTAAAACAAGCCACCACAGAGTGACATGACGAATACTCTTTTGATACTCATTGTCATACTTTGGATTAAAAGCGTCTTTTCCAAAGTGCCACATCCACGCTTCCGTTCGAAATTCTAACCATTTGTGGATATGATGAGGATCGAGGAAGAATAACAACATGACTTGACCGACACGTTTCAAGGACCAATTGAAGTCTGGAGAACCAAAGTGACTGGGATCAATCACACTGGTTAGACGGTAATCCTCGGTTTTGTCATAACGCTCAAGTTCAGTAAAGTAGCCCTCCGACCACTTCACTAGACCATCATCCTCACGAGGATAAAAACCAGAATGGCTTCGAGTTTGTAGATAACAGGCAAAAATATCCTCCAAGGTTTTGGGGGCATTTGTCATATGTAAACAAGAGATAAATACTCGATTTGCCTCAGAGTCATTTTTCAACAAGTTGTAAGCCATCTCAAACATCGCTCCATAAATTTCACCCGTTTTCTCAGTATCCTTACGATATTTGGATGGTACATAATGCTCAACTGTATCCATAAAGGTGACCGCATCAAACTGACCGTAAAGCTGATCTCTAAGGACAGGAGTCTCTGGAATATCTTTCCAATTACTGGTAATGACATCCAAGCCATACGCCTGCTGGGCAAAGTGGGCTTGGTCTGGGGAGATATTGACCCCCATCACCTCAATCCCTTTAGAACGCGCATAATTGATCCAATCACCATAACCACAGCCAACATCAATCAGTTTGTCACCGGGTTTGAGATTGAGTCTTTCCAACATAAAATCCCATTTGTCTTGCTGCGACTGTTCTCTAGATTTGGTTAGATCACCATCATAAAGGTTAAATCCTAAATCCCGACCATCTCCAGATTGATTGTCCATAAACCAATCCGCAAATTGATACCCACGCTGCACCGCAATCTCCGTATCAAATATTGATCGAGCAAAAAAGAAATAGGCGACATCATCCAATATCAATATACCAGGCCACAGTAAAATAAATAAGGGATTGATCACCACTGCCAAGGTAATACTTGCGATAACGATCACAAGGTAAGTAATACTATTACGCTCAAAGATAGACATTTTTCAACCTACTCCTATGTAGTTGAATATATTTTAACAAAATTGATACTATATGTCTGTCATGAATTTAAGACATTTTTGTCATAAATTCAGAGCAAATTGGGGGAATTGACTCAAGCGGTAAAAGCTTTCATCAATGCGATGTTATAATCGACCACATTATTGACCGACTCAAAGCTGACGGAAGAGCCAATAAACCAGGTCTTGTTTGCCCCTTGCAGATCAAAAATCTTCCAAGGATAGCCAGCGACAATATCTTCATTAGAAAATTTGTAGAAGTAATCAAAGCGGACGCGTTTGATGATTTCACGATTTTTAGCCCCCATGTTGTCTAACCGTTGTTGAAAAAGAGCCAGCAACGTTTCATCATCAATATCTATTTCCCCATATTGTGCCGCCATCCGCACCTTAACGTGCTCGCTTGGCTCTTGGCATCGTTCAGGGTGAATGGCTCCGGCGGTAAAGCGTTGGGAGTAGAGGCTATGCTGATGACCAGGATTTAATTCATCTAGCCAGGTATCCAAATAGGTTTGGCCAGGTTGATGGGTTGAGGCGTAGATTGTTGAGGTGAATGTGGCTGATTTGAGCCGTGAAAAAATATCTTGCTCGTTTGACGACGCATCCAAAAAATTTAAGGCAACAGGTGCAGGACAGGCCACAATCAGAAAATCAAATTGTACCTCTTTTGACGCTGAAATGGTTTTGTCGAAGAGTGTTATGTTGATCTGTTCGCCTCGGATAATCTGCTGAATATCTTGATTGAGCCAAACATCAAGCCCCTCTTTTTTCACAATCGTTTCCCATAGCCTCTGCCACCCTGTGGTGAGTACGGTAAAGTCTTTGGTACTTTTTTTTCTGAGGACTCTGGCCCTTACCGCCTCAAAGGCGTGTGGTGTATTCCACATGAGACCATAAAAGGCGGGCACTGTTTGCAAATAACCATAGCCTTGAACGGTTTGAATGATGCTCAGAATGGGGGCCAATATTTGAAGATTGTATTGTTTGAGGTAATCGGCAAATGACCCACTGATTTGTTCAAGAATTTCAGGCTTTGGCTTTGGGGGGAGCAGACCCGGATAGTCAGCCCCAAACCATTGACGATGCAATCGATTGTATCGAGCGATGGCTCGCAAAACTAATAGGGCGATGGCGGGCCTGGGTAATTTCCTGAGATATGGAGGCAGCGTTTGCCGCAATTGATTGGTCAGCCAAGCTTCAAATGGTGTCGCCGTTCCGTCTTTGTTCCACACTGTTCGGCCTAGATAAGGCACTTGCTCATTCAATCCATATCGATCGAGCAAGGCATAGATTTCAATGTAATCGGGATGTAAATAGGCGGTGCCCAATTCATGTTTGTAGCCATTGTGTTCGACTGTATGAGACTTCCCCCCGACTCGGTCAGACTTTTCGATGAGGGTGATATTTTTGTAGCCGTTCTCTGTGAGTAGGAGGGCCATATGAACCCCTGCTGGCCCTGCTCCGATAATGGCGATGTTGTCATCAAGATTTCTGGGACCTGCTTGAATTTTCATGACTCAGCCTCACTTTGATCTTTAGAACGATCAGCCATCCAACCAGTTAGCTCTTGTTGCCCGGTTTGATATCCAACCTCAATGATGTCATCAATAGCTTCTGCTTCAAGCGGCCCAAATTGAGCGACAGGAGGATACATACACAAATCAGCAAGATGCATTTGTTCTAATCTGCGTTTTATGTTGGACAATGTCGTCAAGCGAATGACGATAGAATGGAGCGAGGGGGCTTTTATTCTTGGGGTAAATGGGTTGAGATAGCTCCATAGAATTCTCCAGCCCGAAAGTATCGTACCAAATTCATACTCATCCATCTGTTGTTCTTCATCCACGGTGACATCTACCCCGATGACAGGGCCGCCATTTGTCAGACCACGCATCACATCCAATGGGATATTGTTAAAGATGCCACCATCCATCAACACCATCCCGTTGTCAATAACTGGCGGAAACAGCGGTGGTAGCGCACCACTAGCCCGGATGTATTTCCAAATTGGCCCTTGATAATGAACCATCTCTTCTGCCGTGCTTAAATTACTGGAGGTACAAAAATAAGTGCGCCACGTATCTTCAATTTGAATATCGCCAAAGATTTCCTTGAGCCGTTGTTTGGCTTTCTGACCTTTTGAAAATGCCGTAAATGGAAAGGTAAAATCAAGCACTAATTTCCGATCAGCTCGCTGCTTTACTGAGCGATAAATTGTGTCATAATCCCACTCCATTGCATAATACCCGGCAATAATGGCCCCAAAACTTGATCCGCCAACCAGATCAATCTCAAGCCCCAACTCTTCAATGGCACGAATGACACCCAACTGGGCTAGGCCACGCACACCCCCACCTCCAAACACTAGACCAACGGCTCGTCCCGTGATAAAACGGGCCAGCCGTTCGTAGTCTGCTGTTCGAGACTGACGGAGGTGATGATGTTGCTGTATTTCGCGATTGTTTAACCATGCTGCTGTTCCAACTGGGTGTGACTGATTATCTTTGTGTAATAAAACCAAATGTTTTCGAACACCTCGCCATTCATCATCCTTGTCCCGCAACATCATTTCGATAGTGCTGAGGTCTGGCTGATCCTTGGCCCAACCCACCAATAGAACTAAATCGGCTTGTCGCAAACATCGTTTTGTCCAGGGGTCTATATTTGGATTGGTTTGAAAGAGCCTCAATTTATACTGCTTGGCTTGTTGATTAAGCCAAATCACCAACCCCATATCGGTGGGGTCACCCTCCGAAATTTGAGCCGCGCCAGGTCGGCCAACCTCGGTATCAAACCGAATTTCATCCAAAATCAATGTTTCGCCATACACTTCTAGCGCGTTCGCTAATCGTTGGGAAAATTGCGGAAGTGAGACAGAGGGGCTAATGGGGACGATCACAATGTCCAAAGCCAAATCTAATTTGTTTGTTATAGTTGGCTGGATCTTCTGTTGCAAGCGTTGGATCACCTGTTGGGCAATCTGCTTCATAATCTGGGGATATTTTTCTACCAGCCGATCGAAGCCTGCCTTCGATAGCATCACCAACTCACTGTCACGAATCGCATAAACCGAGGCAGATCGTGGCTCCCCAGTTAAAAGCTGCATCTCGCCGACACTTTCGCCAGGCACAATCTCGCCAATCATCTGCTCCTGTCTATCTTGATCCTCTGCCGCAACCTGCAAGCGACCACTAATCAGAACATACAGATTCGCATCGGTCTCGCCTTGGCGAATGAGTTGTTCACCACGCGCCAAATGGAGCCAGGTTAATTCAGCCTCGACCTCAGCAAAGGTGTCCAAATCAAGGGGGCCAAACAGATGCGGTAACACTGAGAATAGCTGTGGGCGTTGCAAGCGTTGCAGGGCAAGTTGCATCGCTTCGGAGATCACTTTTGGGTTTTTTGTCTTGATGTCATCAAATATTGCCTTGGATATTCTGATCAATCTTGAAGGTGTGATCGCCTGAATGGTTGCTGTCCGTGGACTACCAATCAATGTGCCGATTTCCCCAACAACGCCGCCAGGACCATGCTCATCGACGATGAGTGGTGTATCATCATTAGACTGGGTGAAGAAAACCCGTAACTGACCTTCAATCACCGCATAGATACCATCATCCCCGGGATCACCTTGGTGAAAGAGATACTCATCTTTAGTAAGGGATATCTGTTCTAGGTCATTGATGAGCTCTTGTTGCGTTGAGTTGTCAAGAAGACTAAAAAAAGAAATATTACGAATATGAGCTAGTAGCTCGGGAGATTGAATTTGGGTTATTTGGCTCTTTGTCATATAAGGTTAATTACAATTTTATGTAAATATATGTGGGTGACTTATTCTGCTAAAAGATTGGCTATATAGTCAAGGGAGATTTGCTTCCTCTAATTGGGCAGTAAGATGGTCAAATTCTTGAGGAGTTCCAGAGTACCCGTGCAGCAATAAAATGGTGTGCTCAAATGGTTTGTCTTGCCCACTGAAAAACGAGGCTGTGACTCTTCATAATAATCGAGCGCTTGAATTGAGGTGAATTGTTTGAGATGATCTGTCATGTATTGCGTGTTTCGCCAACGTACGAACTCTCGTATTCCAAAACCAATGATAATTAACAGAATAATGACGATGTATCGCCTATTTGCTCGATAAGGTGGTTGCTGATTTTGCTGCAGTAAAACTTGCGGTTGGTGTAATGGTGTCTTATCTTCTTCGATATCACTTATTGACAATATTCATTCCTCCTTAATTTATATACGATACGTAACTAACAGCTAGATGAATCACAATGCTCAAATTTCATGACAAAAATGCTTGGATTATATGACAGACAAATCCCCTTAACAGTGATAAAATGGCCTAACGTAACGAAATATAATATAAGTACCACACCCTGACAACCTCAAAAAGCTAATTTGACCCTAGACTAACTACCATTATTTTCATATTTTTCAAGACCTGTTACTATTCAGGTCTTATCTTGAGTCGACCATAATTGATTATTAGCCAAATCATTTAGATTAAATTAAAGAGAGTAAGCTCAGTGTCGAATACTTTACAACAAACTCCGATTGCCATCATCGGGATGGCGGGCCTTTTTCCTGAGGCGAAAAATCTTCAGGAATATTGGGACAACATTGTTCAAAAACGGGATTGTATCACGGAGGTGCCTGCCTCCCGCTGGTCAGTTGATGACTATTATGATCCAGACCCCACGGCTCCCGATAAAACCTATGCCCATCGGGGTGGTTTTTTACCTGACATCGATTTTAACCCGATGGAGTTTGGTCTACCGCCAAATATTCTTGAAGTGACAGATGTCTCCCAACTCTTGGGCTTGATGGTGGCCAAAGCCACCTTAAAGGACGCAGGCTACGATGAGGCGGATGAGACCATTCGTAGCCGTACGGGGGTTGTGTTAGGGGTTGGCGGCGGTCAGAAATTGATTACCCCCCTTACCACCCGCTTGCAATATCCGATTTTGGAAAAAGCCCTAAAAAGTAGTGGCGTGTCTGAGGTGGATACTGAAGCGATTGTTGAGAAGTTTAAACAGGGCTTTGTTGGCTGGGACGAGGCGGCTTTTCCAGGCTTGTTGGGGAATGTGATCGCGGGGCGTATCGCCAATCGGCTTGATCTAGGCGGAATGAATTGTGTGGTGGACGCCGCCTGTGCTAGCTCTTTGAGCGCACTCAAGATGGCCATCAGCGAACTGCTTGAGCACCGCAGTGATATGATGATTACAGGTGGAGTTGATACCGACAACTCCATCTTTATGTATATGTGCTTTAGTAAAACACCCGCCTTATCCCAACAGCAGATCAGCCGTCCCTTTGACGAAGACTCAGACGGGATGATGCTTGGTGAGGGGATTGGGATGCTGGCCCTCAAACGGTTGGCTGATGCTGAGCGGGATGGTGATCAGATTTATGCCGTTATCCGGGGGATTGGTACCTCCAGTGATGGGCGTTATCGCAGCATCTATGCGCCTCGTGCTTCGGGCCAGGCCGTAGCTTTGCAACGGGCTTATGAAGATGCGGGGTACGCACCCAGCACAGTCGGGCTGATTGAGGCACACGGCACAGGGACTGGCGCTGGTGACCCCACCGAATTTGAAGCCTTAAATACTGTTTTTAGCGAGGCCAATCCTCGTAAACAACACATCGCCCTCGGCAGCGTCAAATCCCAAATCGGCCACACCAAAGCCACAGCAGGGGCAGCCAGCTTGATCAAGGCCGCCTTGGCCTTACATCACAATGTTTTACCCCCAACCATCAATATTAGCCAGCCCAATCCCAAATTGGGGCTTAACGATTCCCCTTTCTATCTTAATACCGAGACACGACCCTGGCTACGAAATGACAATGAGCCACCTCGTCGGGCCGGAATCAGCTCATTTGGCTTTGGCGGCACAAACTTTCATGTCACGTTAGAGGAGTATTTGCCTCAAGCAACGCAAGCAAAACGATTACCGACGGTCGCTCAACCTGTCTTGTTGATGGCTGAAACGCCTGAGCAGTTGCTGGGGGGTTGTCAGACAGTAGCTGAACAACTACAGGATGAAGCTGGTGCACAACATTTTGCTGCTTTGGTAGAAACCTCAAAATCGGTTCAAATTCCACCTATGTCAACCCGTTTGGGCTTTGTCGCAACCTCGGTAACTGAGGCGCGTACACTACTGCAAACGGCAATCAACAGTTTGCAACGTAATTTGGCCGTAGAGGCTTGGGAACATCCACAGGGCATTACCTATCGTCGCCAGAGTGTAGACCCTGCCAGTAAAGTAGTCGCGCTCTTCCCTGGGCAAGGCTCACAATATGTAAATATGGGCCGGGAGTTGGCGCTCAATCATTCACAATTTAGACAGGCTGTTCAAGCAATAGATACGCTGTCTGGGTGGAATGGCTCAGGTCCGCTTTCCGAAATGATCTGGCCTAAGCCTGTCTTTACTGAGGCCGATCAGGAGACCCAAGCCCAAGCTTTACAACGAACCGAACACGCTCAACCCGCCATCGGAGCGGTTAGTTTTGGGCTGTATCGGATATTGCAACAAATAGGGTTTAGACCTGACTTCGTGGCGGGGCACAGTTTCGGTGAGTTGACCGCCCTGTGGGCTGCTGGGGTGTTGGATGATGAAGCGTTCTTGACCTTAGCTAAGGCTAGAGGTTTGGCGATGGCAGCACCCCCTCAGTCCGGCTTTGATGCCGGAGCGATGTTGGCTGTGAAAGGGAATGTACAACAGCTTCAACAAGCGGTTCAGAGCCTTTCGGGGATAACCGTCGCTAATTTTAATGCCACCAACCAAGTTGTTTTGGCTGGGACCACGCCAGCCATTCAACAGGCTCGACAACATTTGGCTGCTCAAGGCTATTCTGTTATTCCCCTCCCTGTCTCAGCCGCCTTCCATACGCCTTTGGTCGCGCACGCCCAGCAACCTTTTGCCCAAGCCCTGGCCTCCATTACGTTCAATTCACCTCAACTTCCAATCTATGCCAACAGTTCCGGCCAGCCATATTCAACGAATCCTGAAGCGATCAAACAAACATTGGCCCAACAGATGCTTCAGCCCGTTCTATTTCAGCAGCAAGTTGAAAATCTATATAATGCCGGTGGCCGAATTTTTGTCGAAATCGGTCCAAAACGAGTGTTGACCAATCTGGTCGCTGATATTTTAGGAGAGCAACCCCATCTGGTAGTAGCCCTCAACCCCAGCAGTAAAAAAGATAGCGACCGTCAATTTCGAGCGGCCTTGGTTCAGCTAAGGGTGGCTGGTCTAACCTTGGCTGATTTTGAAACTGATGGTGGTCCCTATGTGCCTAATCAACCAACAACAAAACCAAAATTAAATATTCGCCTAAATGGCAGCAATTATGTGAGTGAGAAAACAAAAATGACTTTTGAAAACGCTCTGCAAAATGGACATCAGCTTCGGCCCGAGACGAAACCCTCGAGCCAAATTAATATAGTTGCTCCGGTTGAGAAACCGATGCCCCCTACTGTACTTAGCCCCCCAAAATCTATATCCCCAACACCACAACCACCCGTCGTATCTCAGCCTGTAACAACCCCTACTCCCGTAGCCACAACGACTCAACCTAGCCCTACCTCGATTCATTTGGAGCACAACCTCAATCGATTTTACACTTTGCAAAGTGAGGTGCTACAAACGCATCAAAACTATCTCAATAACCAAAACAGCTATACCCAAACCTTCTTTGAATTGACCCAGCAACAAGTAACCTTATTGACTGGTGCTACGACACTTGAACAAGTGCAACTGGCCACAACCATTTCAGAAAATCTGACCCAAAGTATGATGCAATTTCACGAACAGCAGCGGGAAACATTGCGCGTTCATGAGCAATACTTACAACATCAAGTCCATTGGTTTGAAACACTCGTTCAGCTTATACATCAGATGGGGCAATCTTCGGGGCAGCCCATTGCTGCCGTCGCGCCACCGCGACTGGTCCCAACGCCTGCCCCGCAAGCGGTTGCGCCCGACCCGTTCAAACCCGTTCAACCCGTCGCACCTCCGCCGCCAGCAACACCCGTGACACCCGTAACACCTGTTACGCCTGTCACGCCACCAGCACCCGTTACTCCTGTTGCGCCACCAACACCAGCAACCCCTCCCACACCTGTCACGCCGCCTACTCCCCCACCGCAACCAGTTGAGCCAGCACCAGCTGCTCCTGCCAATGGCCAAATTGAGGCATTATCAACCTCACTATTAGAGATAGTGAGCGACAAGACAGGCTATCCGGCGGAGATGTTGGAGTTGGATATGGATATGGAGGCCGATTTGGGGATCGACTCGATCAAGCGGGTTGAGATATTGGGAGCGATGCAAGATCGCTATCCCGATTTGCCTCGGCTCAAGCCCGAAGATTTGGCCGAGTTACGTACCCTTCAACAGATTATCAATCATATCAATATAACATTACAGCCTGCATCGGCGAACCCTATTTCTACGCCACCAGCCTCAATGCCCACACCTCAACCTCAATCCAGTCAGCCTACAGTGCCGATCCTAGCGGTGGTCAATCCCGTTACAAACACAACTCTGTCTTCAGTCGATATGACTAACATTATGCAGATCCTGCTAGAGGTGGTGAGCGACAAGACAGGCTATCCGGCGGAGATGTTAGAGTTGGATATGGATATGGAGGCCGACTTGGGGATCGACTCGATCAAGCGCGTTGAGATTTTAGGGGCGATGCAAGATCGCTACCCAGATTTGCCCCGGCTCAAGCCTGAAGATTTGGCTGAATTACGTACCTTAGCGGAAGTGGCGGGTTATATTGAGCAGCAACTTGGTGGGGCGCAACCCCCAACCCAACCCGAGACAAACGGCCAGCAAGTCTCACCCACGCCATCGCAAAGTTCGATTCCTCATCATCAAGTCCGCCTAAAACCTCTACCACCGCCCGATTTTCTAGAGTTTGAGTTACCACCGGGTCATACCTGTGTGATTACTGATGATGGCGGTCCCATTAGTCATCTTCTAGCCGAAAGCCTGATGCAACGAGGCTGGCCTGTTGTGATGTTGAGTTTCCCGGCCAATATCGTCCCACGTTCTGAATTATTACCCGCTACGCTGAGACAGATTGTACTACACGATATGAGCGAGGCCTATCTGCAACAACAATTGGCCACAATTGCTAACCAGTATGGCCCTATTGGTGCGTTTATTCATCTCGATCCGATTTGGACCAATTCAGCCCTGAGCGCAAATGGACATACGGCCCTAAATCAGGAAGCGATTTTGAAACTGGTTTTTCTAATTGCGAAATATCTTCAGCCTTCCCTAAATGCAGTGGCAAACGCAGTGACTGGTTCGAGCCGATCCCTGTTCCTCACCGTCGCCCGACTTGATGGTCAATTTGGGTTAGGTCAGACTGCCGATTTTAGCGCAATTGGTGGCGGCTTGTTTGGCTTGACCAAATCCCTCAACTTGGAGTGGGGATCGGTCTTCTGTCGAGCCATTGACCTTAGCCCAACATTTGAAGTAGGGCAAGCAGTTCAGGCGATTATGGCCGAAATATATGACCCCAATCGTCTCATCACTGAAGTTGGCTACGGCCTACAGGGACGGGTCACCTTAGTCCGCGAAGCGGCGGGTGCATAATCAGCATGATTGATCAAGACACCGTATTTTTGGTCAGTGGTGGTGCCCGAGGGATCACCGCAGATTGTGTGATCGAACTGGCTCGGCAATATCACTGTAAATTTATTTTGGCGGGTCGATCTGATATTAGTGAGTCAGAGCCGGCTTGGGCGGCCAATTGTTTTGATGAGGCCACGCTGAAAAAACAGGCGATGGCTGCTTTGCAAGCCAAGGGCGAGCGCCCCAAACCTGCTGATGTTCAGCGGCTCTATCGCCGTATTGTGGCTCGCCGCGAGGTGCTGGCCACGTTACAGACTATTCAACAAACAGGCAGCCAGGCCGAGTATATAAGTGTGGATATTACCGATTTGGGCCAACTGCAACGGCGTTTGGCTGAGATCGGGGAACAATTTGGCCTGATTACGGGGCTGATCCATGGTGCAGGGGTGCTGGCGGATAAACCCATCGAGCGTAAAACGGCAGAGGACTTTGACCGGGTGTACGGGGTCAAAGTCCTCGGTCTGCAAAATTTGCTGACCTGTGTGTCTCCACAGCAGCTGCGACATTTGATACTCTTTTCTTCGGCGGCTGGCTTTTATGGCAATGTGGGACAGACGGATTATGCGCTGGCAAATGAAGTGCTCAATAAAATGGCCCATCAGATCAAACGAAGCTATCCTAATTGTCAGGTGCTCGCTTTTAATTGGGGGCCGTGGGATGGCGGGATGGTCACGCCTCAACTTCGCCAATACTTTACGCAACACAAGGTCGATTTGATTCCGATTGACGCGGGCACCCGGTTGCTGGCTGATAAAGTAGACACGCCATCAGAGGCAGTGCAACTTGTTATCGGTAGCTCGATGGCTTCTCCGGCTACGATTCTGGATGACACCCTCCGTACCTATCGAATCCACCGCGTCCTCTCTGAGGCGGCCAATCCATTTTTGCAGGATCATGTTATTGGCCAACACGCTGTGCTTCCAACAGTATGTGGGGTCAATTGGGTGGTCAATAGCGCTGAGCAACTGTATCCTGATTACCATTTTGTCGCGCTTGAAAATTTCAAGGTCTTAAAGGGCATTGTTTTTGATGACTCGCTGGCTGAGGCTTATGTATTAGATTTGAAAGAGTTATCAAAAAGTGAAGCTGAAGTTGTGTTTGAGGCCGTGATCTCAAGCAAGAGCAAGTCAGGGGCAATGCGCTATCACTATAAAACCCAACTTATGTTACGCCGAGATGTGCCCACCCCTGCTCAAATTAGTATTGATGCTTACCTCTCGAATCCGTCTGTATTGACTGCCGCTGAGCTTTATCAACCGGACATGCTGTTTCACGGACCAAGTTTTCGCGGAGTCGAGAAAGTGTTAGAAATCAGCCCAGAGCGGCTCGTATTGCAGGGCAATTTGCCACTGTTGACCGAAATCCAACAGGGACAATTTCCCGTACAACGCTTTAATCCCTATATCGCTGACGTCCAATTTCAAAGCTTGGTCATTTGGGCCAGATATTTTTATCAAGCGGCTAGCTTGCCCCTCACTTGTCGGGCTGGGGAACAACATCAACCCCTTCACTTTGGCGAACCGTTCTATGTGATTATGGATGTTCAATCCAGTACGGAAAGTAATTTGGTGGCTAATCTGACCACCTGTAGTCAAGCAGGCCAAATTTGCACAAGGTTGATGGGGGCTGAGGTAACGATCAGTCAGCAACTTAACCCCTTGTTTAGAGGACAGGCTGCTTTGTAAAATCAGTAATCAGTAATTAGTAACTGGTAACTGGTCATTGACGAATGTACTGAAATTACCATTGACTAATTACCAATTACGACAATCCAAAATCAAAAGAAGGCTTAACATCCGTTTTCTAGACTATCCCATAGCCTAGCATAAATTACCTTATGAATGAAAAAATTGCCGTCATCGGCACCTCCTGCCTCTTTCCAGGCGCCAAAACACCGGAAGAATTTTGGCAAAATTTAATTGAACAAAAAGATACAACCTCGCTGGCTACCACCGCTGAGATGGGCGTTGATCCGAAAATATTTTATGATCCGGCCAAGGGGCAGACTGACAAATATTACAGCCTCCGGGGCGGTTATATTCGCGATTTTACATTTGATCCCACTGGATATGCTATCCCTCCCGAGACATTGGAGAGTTTGGATCATATCTTCAAATGGTCGCTCTATGTAGCCAAAGCCGCCTTGCGAGACAGCGGTTACCTTGATCACGTGGCGGCTCGGGCTCGCTGTGGGGTGATTTTGGGCAACCTCTCCTTTCCGACTCGTGCTTCGCATCATCTTCTCGCTCCCATCTACCGCCAGACTGTTGAGGCCAGTCTGAGTACCCTAATCAATCAATCCGTAACCCTCCCCTCCTTACCTGCGCCTAAAAATTTGTCCTCCTACAATGCGATGACCTTTGGCTATCCAGCTACAGTGGTGGCTCAGGCCTTATCACTGGCTGCTGGTCATTTCGCGCTCGACTCTGCTTGTGCGTCTTCCTTGTACGCTGTCAAACTGGCCTGTCAGTATTTGCTGACTGGCAAAGCAGATATGATGTTGGCTGGCGCGGTGAGTTGCGCCGATCCCTTTTTTATCAATATGGGCTTCTCCATTTTTCAGGCCTATCCTGAAAACGGCCAGTTTCGCCCCCTCGATCAATCAACCGCTGGTTTGGTGGCTGGTGAAGGGGCGGGGATGTTTGTCCTCAAGCGATATGAAGATGCCATTCGAGATGGTGATCATATTCAAGCAGTGATTCGGGGTGTTGGCCTCTCAAATGATGGCCGGGGTAAATTCTTGCTCAGTCCACGCTCTAAAGGGCAATTGCTCGCTTTCGAGCGTGCCTACGCTGAAGCGGGGATTGATCCTAAAACCATCTCTTATGTCGAGTGCCACGCTACAGGCACCCCACTCGGTGATAAAACCGAGTTAGAAACAATGGACACCTTCTTTGGGCAACACGGCGCCAGTCCCCTGATTGGCTCGGTTAAATCCAACTTTGGCCATTTATTAACTACAGCTGGGATGGCGAGTATGCTCAAAGTCACTTTGAGCATGTCCAAGGGCGTCATTCCGGCCACGATTAATGTAGATACTCCGGCCAGTTCACCCAATGCAGTGATTTCTTCTGACCAGATTGTTCGTGCCGTAATGCCGTGGCCCCAGACCGATTTGCCCAAACGGGCCGCAGTCAGTGCGTTTGGTTTTGGGGGAACAAACGCGCATTTGATTTTTGAAGAGGGGGAGGGAACGGGCATTCTACCCCCTCCCAACCTCCCCCTGCAAGGGGGAGGGGCTTTCCCATCTTCCCCTCCTGTAGGGGGGATTGAGGGGGGGAGAACAACCCAACAACCCAACAACCTGCCTGTCAAAGAATCTCCTAAGTCAACCATTCCCCCCTCTGGGGGGCGAGGGGGGGCTAACCCCACTCCCTCCCTCGCCATTACTGGTATGGACGCGTACTTTGGCGGTTGTGCCGGACTAGAAGCGTTTAACGAAACAATCTACACAGGCCACCAACATTTCGGACCAGTTCCGTCTCAGCGCTGGAAGGGAATCGAGCAACAACCTGATATCCTCAGGCAGTATGGCTTTGTTAATGGACAAGCGCCCGAGGGAGCCTACATCGACAAATTTGACTTTGATTTTCTCCGCTTTGGTATTCCCCCAAACGCAGTTGATCAGCCCATTCCCCAGCATCTACTAATTTTGAAGGTGGCTGATAATGCCCTACGTGATGCGGCCATTCAGGAAGGGCAAAATGTAGCTGTCATTGTGGCAACAGGGACGGAGCTAAGTTTGCACCAATTTCGGGGACGTTGTGATTTGACGTGGCAAATCAGTGCAGGGTTGACCAAATTGGGGATCACCCTTTCTCCAAATGAACAGGTTGAGCTTGAAACGATTGCTAAAGATATCGTTCATAATGCCGCTCAGGTCAATCAATACACCAGCTTTATCGGCAATATTATGGCTAGCCGGATTGCGGCCCGTTGGGACTTTTCTGGCCCAGCTCTAACCATTTGCGCTGAAGAAAACGCGACCTTTAAAGGCTTGGAAGTCGCCCAGTTGTTATTGGGAAGCGGGCAGGTTGATGCCGTTCTGTTGGGCGCGGTTGATTTGAGTGGGGGTGTGGAGAATGTGTTACTCCGACAGCAGATGGCCCCCACCAATGATGGCCCCCCCTGCCTAAGCTATGATCAGAACGCTGCAGGCTGGCTGGTTGGTGAAGGTGCGGGGGCGATTGTTTTACAACGCGCTGATCGAATAACTGCATCTTCCAGCTCTACCTATGCCATCATCGAAACGATGAGCCTGACTCATGAGACGACTGCTCAAGGGCTACCGACGTTGCCGTCAGCTGACATTATTCGTCATACCTGCACTATGGCTTTGGCTGAGGCGGATCTGCAGGCAAATGAAATTCAATACCTTGAACTATTTGGTAGTGGTGTTCCAGCCGAAGATGAAGTTGAAATCAATGGTTTGCTGGGCACATATCAATCATCCCCCGAGGCAGAGCCAACCTGTGCTCTTGGTAATATCAAGAGCAATATTGGGCATACTTTTACCGCATCAGGAATGGCAGCGTTAATCAAAACGGCCTTGTGTCTACATCATCGCTATATTCCAGGAACACCTAATTGGTCGGGGCCAAAACAATCAGACCGATGGCGAAACGCCCTGTTTTATGTGCCCAGCGAGTCACGCCCTTGGTTTAGTAATCACCTCAGTGGCAAACGACGAGCCGCCTTAAATGGCCTGGGATCAGATGGTTCTTGTGCACATCTCATTTTGTCTGACGTGTCCACCTCAACCAAACGTGCCGAACCTGCTCCATCTCAACGGCTAAACACCTCCCCGCCGCATCTATTTCTGCTGACCGGGGTCTCGGAAGCATCTCTACACAATCAATTGGACCAGTTACAACAACAACTCAATCAAACTGTTTCGCTTAGCGATTTAGCAAACCGCTGTTGGCAAAGTTACCAAGCTCAAACTCAACCTGCTTATACGCTGGCTTTGGTCGGAAAAACCAAAGAACATCTGGCTCAGGAGATTGAGTTAGCGTGTCAGGGAATAACTTTAAGTTTTCAGCAAGAACAGGTTTGGAAAACACCAGCCGGGAGTTATTTTACTAGCACGCCATTAGGGCGTAGCAGTAAAGTAGCCTTTGTCTATCCTGGTGCCTTTAATACCTATCCTGGCGTGGGACGAGAGCTATCTGATTTGTTTCCGCGGAGTTTCGAGACCATTTTGGCTCAAGTGCCCAATTTAGGCGAGATCATTCGGCAGTCGTTGATCTATCCTCGTAGTATGTCGCACATAACCGAAGAACATATAAAGCAGAAGATGGCACAGTTGATTGATGATGTGCCCGCGATGCTTGGCTCTGGCATATATTTTGCTTGGTTTTTCACCCACATCATGCGGAAGCAATTTGGGCTACAACCTGATGCCGCTTTGGGCTATAGTTTGGGCGAAAGTACCATGATGTACGCGCTTGATGTATGGTCGGTGCAGAATCATAACCACACCCGATTGCAAAATTCGCCGTTATTTCGCGATCGATTGGTTGGCCCCAAAAATGTGGTCCGTGAACATTGGGGAATGCTACCCTTGTCAATAGGTCAAAGTGAGACCCATTCAATGTGGGCAGTTTTTATCGTCAAAACCGCTGCTGAGAAAATTAAAGCAGCCTTACATAATGAAGATCGCGTTTATCTGACTTTGATCAATACCCCCCACGAAGCAGTGATTGCCGGTGATCCAGCCGCTTGTCAGCGAGTCATTACTGCTTTGGGCTGCGATTATATACAGGCACCGTTTAATGATACCATCCTCCACTGCGAGCCAATGTTGTCGGAGTATGACGAGTTTGTCAAGCTCAACACTTGGCCCGTTCAAACTCAGTCTGATATTGATTTTTATTTTGCTGCTCGCGAGACAGTCGCAACGAACTTAAGCACTGAAACCATCGCCCACGACATCGCTGCTGGTGCTTGTCGTCAGCTCGATTTTCCACAGCTGGTGGAGCGAGTTTACAACGATGGGGTGCGAATTTTTATTGAGCTTGGTATCCGTAACACCTGTACTCGATGGATTGATGAAACATTAGCTAACGAACCCCACCTGGCAGTGTCGATTGATCGCCGTAGCAAAGATGACCGTACCAATCTAATTAATTTGCTGGCCCAACTGGCCAGCCATCAGGTCGCAGTCGATCTCTCGCCTCTGTATGCTTCACCAGAAATAGCGGAAAAGCAACCCAAATCTTTAATCAAACAAGTAACGTTAGGTGGTCCACGAATCGTTGAAACAATTTTATCAGAACTATCCAGTTTAACGTTTGGGCGTTCTCTGATAGATCCTTTGATTGAGGGTGTATCCCCTCCAAAGGGAGAAGAAAAGTATGTAGATTCCCCCCTTTGGGAGGTTAGGTGGGGTAACTCAGCTTCATCACAAAATGGCGCAACGCAAGAAGAAAAAATATTCACTCGGCCAAGAATAACAATGACACCTAAGACAAATATTGTAGCCAATATCATAGAACAATTAGAGTATTTTTCCGTAGCCTTTAATCAGGCTGAAACCTACGCTCGTCAACTTACCCAAGCACACCAAACTTTTCTACGAACTCGACAAAAGTCATTGGGGCAACTTGCTCAACTGGCCCAGCTCCAAATGGAGACGGCAGCGCAGATGCTTCAACGTCAACCTGCCACCGAGATAAAGTCTCTTCAAACGAATTTAGTGGTTTCGCCTCAAGAAGATCGAAAAACCTCTCAATCTGTACCCTCGGCTCCCCCCTCTCGTTTCGAGAGCGAAGCTGGGGGTGAGGGCCTAAAAGAAATCCACCCCCCCAAACCCGTCATCTGGGATGAAGCCGACCTTCTCGAATTTGCAGAGGGCAATATCAGTAACGTCTTTGGTCCCGAGTACGCCATTATCGATACCTACGCCCGTCGGGTGCGATTGCCAATGCCGCCTTATCTGTTGGTTAGTCGAGTGACCGCCCTGACCGCGACCCCACATCAGTATGAGCCGTGCTTTATTCAAACCGAGTATGATATTCCCGCCGATGCCTGGTATGCTGTAGCGGAACAAGTGCCCACGGCAGTGGCAATTGAGTCGGGGCAGTGCGATTTGTTACTGATTAGCTATCTGGGCATCGATTTTGAAAACAAAGGGCACCTGATTTATCGGCTACTGGATTGCACCCTGACCTTTTTAGATGACTTGCCAAAGGTTGGACAAACCTTGCGCTATGATATCAGCATCAATTCTTTTGCCCGTAGTGGTGACAATCTCCTCTTCTTCTTTAGCTACGATTGTTATGTCGGCGACAAGATGGTGTTGAAAATGCGAGGCGGATGTGCGGGCTTCTTTTCCGATGAGGATTTGGCCAAAGGAAAGGGCATCATTGTCAGCGACAAAGAGTTGGCCGAACAAGCTCAAATCCAAAAGCAGTATTTTGAGCCACTCCTTCTCTGCCACAAATTGACCTTTGACACCAATGACTTAGTGAGCCTCAGCCAAGGTAATTTAGCCACTTGCTTTGGCCCGCACTATGACCAACAAGGGCTTAATCCGGCCTTGCGTTATCCCAACCCAGCGATGCTGATGATTGATCGTGTGGTGTCCGTTGATCGGCAGGGCGGTTTGTGGGGTTTGGGTGAGGTCATTGGCGAAAAAGATTTGGCCCCTGATGATTGGTACTTCCCTTGTCATTTCAAGGATGATGAAGTACTGGCGGGATCGCTAATGGCCGAAGGCTGTATCCAGCTTCTACAATTTTATCTGCTCTATTTGGGCCTACAAACCCAAACCCAGGATGCTCAATTCCAGCCTATACCTGGCGTTGATCAGGTAGTTCGTTGCCGGGGACAAGTCACCCCGCAGGATAGTCTTTTAGTGTATCGCTTGCAGGTCACCGACATTGGCTTGACCCCACAGCCTTATCTCAAAGCTAAGGTCGAGGTCATTTTAGGTGACAAAGTGATCGTTGATTTTGTCGATTTGAGTATTCAGCTGGTAGAGCGAGGTTTAAACTTCCCCCCCAGCGGGGGGGATCGAGGGGGGGCGAACTCTTCGTCTGATCGGTTATCTGTATTTGATATCCCGCAAACTCTACCCCCTCCCAGCCTCCCTCTGCAAGGGGGAGGGGCGAAAGCTGATCCCCTCTTCACTGAATACCACATCACCGAATTCGCCCTCGGCTCAATTCCCAACTGCTTTGGGCCGGACTTCAACATTTATTTAGGCCGCCGCACCCCTCGCACACCAAATGGTGACTTGCAACTGATTAGCCGAATTTTGCAGGTGAATGGAGAGCGGCTGAAGTTTGATGGAAAACCCAGTCTTGTCAGCGAATATGATGTGTCCATTTCACCTTGGTTCTGCGAGCAGAACAGCTACCCAGTGATGCCATACTCAATTTTGATGGAAATTGCTTTGCAACCATGCGGTTTTTTATCAGCCTATTTGGGGTCGACCTTGCCCTATGCCGACCAAGACTTCTATTTTCGTAATCTGGATGGAGACGGAAAACTCCTGCGTGACGTTGACTTGCGAGGTAAGATAATCCGCAATGATGTCATCCTCTTATCCTCGACGGCCATTCAGGGCATCATCATCCAAAAATTTTCCTATCAATTGTCCACGGATGGTGAACCATTTTTTGAGGGCAAAGCGGCCTTTGGTTACTTTATGCCGGAAGCTCTGATCAATCAGGTTGGTTTGGATGGAGGCCAGGATATTTTGCCGTGGTGTCAGAGCAGTGAACAGGTGCCAATTTCTGTCAATCTGAAGGACGCAACACAGCAGCATCTTTATCAAGTATCTCACAAACCTGCCTATCGTCTGGCCCAACAGCAACTGAATATGCTAGCCTCAGCCTTGATTATGCCCCAGGGTGGCAAAGCCGGACAGGGCTATATTTATGCTCAACAGGCAATTGACCCCCAAGATTGGTTTTTTAAAGCTCATTTTTATGAAGACCCGGTGATGCCTGGCTCCTTGGGGGTTGAGGCCATCTTGCAGGCGATGCAGGTTTTTGCTTTGCAACAGAATTTAGGTGAATATTTGGTCAATCCGCACTTTTATCAGGTACTCGATCATCAAATTGTGTGGAAATATCGGGGGCAGGTGACACCAGATAACGCCCAATATTATCTTGAAGTGCATATCACCCGAATTGAGCGACAGACGGGTCAGGTGCTGATTTTTGGTGATGCCAGTTTGTGGAAGCCAGGAATGAGAATTTATGAAGTTGAGCAGGTCGCAATTCGTTTGGTGGAGGGACATCATGCCGCATAATGGGGTACAGAGTGCAGGGCTAAATCAACAGGCGCAACAACAGTGGGTTGGTCCTTTGGATTCGATTGCGTTCGATCAAACTGCAATCAAGGCACAACTATTGAATTTGGGGCAGATGTGCCATATCATACAATTGCACGGGCACGTAGGGGTGACGGCCGCCGGACATATTGAGGCTGCACAAGACACTTCGTCAGGGGTGAGATTGCTCGCTTCAAGTCCAGCGCTATCACCACAACAGCTAGGTGATGCGACGTTTCGGGCGGATCATCGGGTGAACTATGCTTATATGGGTGGGGCAATGGCGAATGGGATTGCCTCTGCGGAATTAGTGATCGCCTTGGGACGAGCGGGTTATCTAGGCTCTTTTGGGGCAGCGGGGTTGATCCCCTCACGTGTTGAGGCTGCCATCCAGCAAATCCAGCAAGCCTTACCAAACGGCCCCTACGCCTTCAATCTAATTCACAGCCCCAGCGAGGAGGTCCTTGAACGATCCGCTGTCGAGCTTTATTTGCAGCGGGGGGTGATCACGGTTGAGGCCTCTGCCTTTCTCGATTTGACTCCGCATATTGTACGTTATCGGGTCGCTGGATTGAGCCTGTCTGCCGACAATCAGATTATGATCAAAAACAGGGTGATCGCCAAAATCTCTCGCCGTGAGGTGGCCCAAAAATTCCTGAAACCTGCACCTACAAAACTCCTTGCCGAATTAGTTGCCCAAAATCTGATCACAGCGGAACAGGCGAAATTGGCCGAAACCGTTCCGATGGCAGACGATATCACCGTTGAGGCTGATTCCGGTGGTCATACGGATAACCGCCCCCTCGTCAGTCTCTTGCCTGCGATTATCGCCCTTCGTGATGAAATTCAAGCTGAATATCAATATGCTATGCCAGTTCGAGTGGGGGCTGCCGGAGGTATTAGCACGCCAGCTTCAGCCTTGGCCGCCTTTATGATGGGAGCCGCCTATGTGGTGACAGGGTCGGTCAATCAGGCTTGTTTAGAAGCGGGGGCCTCAGCCCACACCAAAGCCCTCTTGGCCCAAGCGGATATGGCCGATGTGATCATGGCCCCAGCGGCGGATATGTTTGAGATGGGCATTAAATTGCAGGTACTCAAGCGGGGCACCTTCTTCCCGATGCGAGCCCAAAAGTTGTATGAGTTGTATCAAATGTATGACTCCATTGATGACATTCCCTCAGCCGAACGAGACAAGCTCGAAACCCGTGTATTCAAACATAGTCTTGAGACAGTTTGGGCCAACACTGTGGCCTATTTTTCAGAACGTGATCCCGAACAGATCCAACGGGCGGAGAATAATCCGAAACGAAAGATGGCCCTTATTTTTCGCTGGTATCTTGGCTTATCTTCACGCTGGTCCAATGTCGGCGAAAAGGGGCGTGAGGTTGATTATCAAATTTGGTGTGGCCCCTCGATGGGTGCCTTTAATCAATGGGTCCAGGGCTCGTATCTGGAGCAGCCCGAGAATCGGCGCGTAACCGATGTGGCTCACCATATTCTTCACGGGGCAGTATATCTCTATCGAGTTCAACATTTACGGATGTTAGGTGTACAACTGCCCGCTGTGTACGGTGAATATTGCCCGCAGAGATAGAATAAAAAAGTTAGTTGTTTGATGATGATTCTGGCCCAGAACCGCCATAACGATACAAAATTACCCAGAGAACCAGCATTGTTAACCCTGATGGAACGGCCAACCCCCACGGCCCAAATGTGGCAAATGCCGTTGGCCCGGTGATGTTTGCGAGGCTAATGCCGATAGTGTCTAAGGCCCAACCGAGGGTCATCATTTTGCCTCGCTGCTCCGGGATTTGAGCGGAGGTGAGAATGATCGAGTTGACGATAGCGAATTGATAAAAAAAGTAGAGGATAATTAACCCCACCACAAGCCAAGTCACACTTTGGTTGACTAGCGGCAACAGCAAGTAAGTGAAGGTGCCAAACAGTGCGCCAATTTTCGCTCCTCGTAGCGGACCAATCCGATCGCCAAAGGCTGAGATAATCATAATCGCCGCAAAGCCGCCCAACCCCAGAATCCCGGCAATACGCCCCAATCCCTCCGATTGTAGTCCATATTCAACAAACAGCCATTGGCCATACGAACTGATGAGGTGTGACGAGGCGAAAGCGGTCAACGCTGTACCAAGAATAGCTGACCATGCTGCCGCACGGTTTTCGCCAAGATCCAGGAAGTCTTTGAGCCGCTGCCAAGATGCCCCTTCATTTTTAGGAGTAGGCTGAAGTTGAGTGCCTGATCTAATGGTGGCGGGGAAATAAGCTGGGACGAAACTGGCAATCAACAGGATGACGCCCAACCCAACCAAGGGTGGACGCCAGCCCCAGTAGGCAATAGCCACTCCCAACGGCGCGACACCGATGATGCCTGCCAACCCCCATGACAGCTCAACTGCGCCCATTCCCCGTGATCGGCGTTGGGGTGGTAGATTGGCGCTGAGATAGGCCAGCAGATTTGGTGTGAATAGCGAAAAGCCAAAGCCCAGAATCAAAGAGCCAATGACGGCAACAACCAGCGTTTGGCTTAAGGCAAAGATGATGAAACCGGCCCCTGCCGCGCCGAGCCCCAAGCGCATAAATTGTCGATAGCCATAACGATCAGCCAAGTTGCCAAAAATAGGAGCCAAAAGCCCCATCAGCGATTGAATGCTGATGAGCCTGCCGATGGTGATGGCCGATACGCCTAATCCAGCGGCTAGAATAGGCACAAAGGGATAAAAGAGTTGACCGCTTGTATCAATGAGCAGTCGAAGTAAAAAGCTGACTCCGACCACACTCCAAAATGAAGAGCTACTAATGATGTTTACAGATAATCGTTTCATATTTGGATCGGGTTAACCTATCGCTCCGGCCCGATCACCGGATGTGGCACATAAGGCTTCTCGAGGAATGCCAGGTCTTCCGCCGAAAGGGTTATATCCAATGCCCCTATGGCTTGCTCCAAATGATGTATTTTTGTTGCTCCGACAATAGAGGAGGCGACCCCAGGCTGATGTAAGACCCAGGCCAGGGCGATTTGAGCTGGAGTGACCTCTTTTTTTGTGGCCAGTTCAACGACTCGCTCGACGATCACGGCATCCGATTCCTGGAAATAGTAATCTTCAATAAAAACGTCTGACTTGGTGCGCTTGGTCCCTGTCTCAAAGCGTTTTTTGCTACCAGCCAAAACACCTCGGGCCAAGGGGCTATAGGGGGTGACGCCGATTCCTTGATCCAAGCACAACGGCATCATCTCCCGCTCTTCCTCGCGGTAGATCAAATTGTAGTGGTTCTGCATTGAGATAAAGCGCGACCAACCCCGCAGTTCGGAGAGATACAGGCATTGGCTGAATTCCCACGCCGCCATTGATGAGGCACCGATGTAATGTACTTTGCTGGAGCGGACCAAGTCGCTCATCGCTTCTAGCATCTCTTCCAAGGGTGTCTCGGGATCAAGGCGGTGGACGATGTAAAGATCGATGTAATCGGTGCCCAAGCGACGCAATGAATTTTCAACTGCGTTCATAATGTGGTGGCGGGACATTCCTTGATCATTCACATCATCGCTCATCGCATAAAAGAATTTAGTAGCAATGATGACATCCTGTCGCCGAGCGAAGTCACGTAAGGCCCGACCCGTTACTTCTTCACTGACACCTTGTGAATAAAAGTCGGCGGTGTCGAAGAAGTTGATCCCTGCCTCCAAGGCCGCTTTGATAAAATCTCGGCTCTCTGGCTCATCCATCACCCACTCTCGCCATTTCGGGGTGCCATAGCTCATCATCCCTAAACAAATTTGGGATACTTTCAGCCCACTTTTTCCTAATCTCTTATATTTCATACGGTTTATCTCAAATTCTGATTTTGATGTGCCCCTCAACTACCAATCAGCCCCCCATGAAAGGTCATCCGATAAACTTCGGTGTCATCGTAATAGATTTTTTCTTGCCCAGTGAAAAATGCAAGATCGCCCGCGATGGTGTTGTTGTAGCGATACAGGCCGTTGGCGTAATGGGCTGGCCCCCGCATCAGATGTTCGGGGTCGGGCTGGCCTAGCACCTCCCGCTGAAAATCGTAGATTTCGGCCATTGGCCGCAAATCGGCCACGACTTCGGCGATATAATTTTTCATCCAAATCACCTGCCCATTGCGCCAGACCAGCTCGTGCCCGCCATACGGATTTTGCCCCGCATAGCGATCCCGATAGCCCCACTCATCGCGATCATACACCATCTGCTCTGTCCCATCGCCGATGGGCGTGCCATAGGGGATGGCGTAGGTGATGCGTCGTGCCTCGACGAGAAAATCGATTAATTCTTGCATAAGGTTGCTCCATTTAGTTAAATGTCATTTCAAGAAACCGAGAAGGCTAGTTGCTAGCCTTCTAAAAAAGAAAGAACCTTTGGAGCATGTCATTCCGCGTGCTTGTAGCGGGAATCCACCGTCTATTGGCCCCGGTCAGTGGATACCCGATAACTTCATTCGGGTATGACATAATTACGATCAATTAGCTATATCCAACCTCAACACCCATTCTGCAGCCTGCTCGCAGGTCCCCCACCAGACATCATCAAACAAGCGCATATATTCGAACAGTTGCGCCAACATCAACAATCGACCAGGCCGACCGGTTAAATTCGGATGAAAGGTGCTGTGGAACAAGCCGCCATAGTGCCGCAGCCCGTCAAACTCTTCTTGCCAAATTTGGCGGGCGTGATCAGCGGGCATAATTTGGGCTGGGCTGTAGGGAAAGATACCGCCCCCAAACATCGCCCAATCATCCAATACCATACTGATTGGTAACTCAACGATTTCGCCCGCGCTATCGCCCACAAAATATGGGCGATCATGATCCATCAAACTGCCATCGTAAATCATCCCCAACTCACCGATGATCTGCAATGTCTGCGCCGTCACCCCCCAGCCCGGCGCGCTCCAACCGCGTGGGGCTTGTCCGGTCAATTGGCGCAGAATGTCGTTGGCGTGTTCAAATATGGCTTGCTCATCTGCCAAAGATAAATCAAAGACATTTTCGTGCATATAACCGTGATGTCCAATTTCGTGTCCCGCTGTCAGAATTTGTTCGATTATGTGGGGATACCGTTCCGCGACGTGAGCGGGGACAAAGAAGGTGGCGGGGATTTCAAAACGGCGGTGAAGTTCCAAAATACGGGGGAGAGCCGTGGTGATCCCATACGCCGCCTCGGACATTGCTCCCAAATGCTGCGGGGCTTTTTCCCGCTCCCAAAAGACCGGCCCCGCCTCCCCATCGACGTGCCAGCCGATGGTCACCCCACACGCTTTGTCATCAGGCCAAGCAAAGCTGGCGAGCTGGCGAACTGTGACGTCGGGATAGTTCGGGGGTGTTAAATCAATCATGATGGCCTAATCCTTTTGAATGAAGGTGCCTTAATATAGTCGATCACTTTGGATGAATCAAAAAGGCCCGACCAAGTTATCTGGCCAGGCCTTTTGTTACATTATGCAATTAACTCATCGTTTGAACCGCTGGACCGTCTTCACCAGTTCTTCTTGCCCCTTTTCCGACAAGCCCAAACTATCAATCTCCTCCTCCAACTGCGCCATCGTCGAGTAGCCGCTGACGTAGCCATTCAAGCGGGTCGCTGCCGTGGAGTTGATCCAGCCCATTGTATCATCGCGATACATTTCGAGGATGTCGCCCCAGACGCGGGGTGAATGTTGGGCTAAATATTTGTGGTGGTAATCCATACAATCGACAAATAGGTTTTGTGTTAACTATACGTTTAGAATTGTAGGATTGAGTTAGCCAGGATTCTTCGTTCCCTTAGCTTGAACGTACGTGCTGAATGATCAAACCGACAACAACTTGTACAATGCTGTATCAATAGGTAAAATTACTGTGAATATGGCAGTAGATAACTTAGCTCTATATTGATGGGATGGATGATATGGCTCAAAACATACAACGCTTGAAAGCGGAAATCATTACTGCTTTGGACAATTTGCCCGTGGAAAGTCTTAAATTGCTGGCTGAGTTTGTCACGTTCTTACGAGCTAAAGCTGGTGTAACATCGCCAACTACAACAGATATCAATCAGCAAGCTCCAGAACAGTTGAGTGATCCTATCTTACAGCTTGGCACATATCCCGTGACTGAAGATGTAACTGATGCTTCTATTCATCACGATACCTACCTCTACAGTCAATGAACGCACACTTTGTTGACACCAGTTATCTGTTAGCCTTGGAATTGGCCAACGACCAAAATCATCAAACAGCCAAAAACCATTGGCAACAACTAACCTCAAATCTACCCCCTTTGACTACCACTTCATATGTTTTTGATGAAGTAGTGACCTATTTTAACAGCCGTGGATTTCATGACAAAGCTGTGGAAGTGGGCAATAATCTACTGCAAAGTCCAAGTGTCGAAGTAATTCAAGTTGATGAAGCGTTATTCTTGGTGGGCTGGGTGTATTTTCAAAAACATCAAGATAAGCAATATTCGCTCACCGACTGTATCTCCTTTGTTGTTATGACCGATCGCATAATCAAAACGGCTCTGGCGTTTGACCGACATTTTATTCAAGCCGGTTTTCTGTCAGAGCCTTTATTAAAGTAAGTTTCGTTAAATTTTACTGATTATGTCGAAGCTACTTCTTAAATCGTTTGACCGTCTTCACTAACTCCTCTTGCCCCTTCTCGGACAAGCCCAAGCTGTCGATCTCGTCTTCCAGCCGTGCCATCGTCGAGTAGCCGCCGACGTAGCCATTCAAGCGGGCCGCTGCCGTGGAGTTGATCCAGCCTATTGTATCATCGCGATACATTTCGAGGATGTCGCCCCAGACGCGGGGTGAATGTTGGGCTAAATATTTGTGGTGGTAATCCTCGGCCAGATAGAACGTCGTCGCGGGCAGGATTTCGGTTTGGATCTTGCGGTTAAACCATTTGCCCGTTTTTTCCTTGGCAATCATTACTTTCGATCGCTCGGCGATTTCTCGTTGCTCCTCACTGTGAACCCACAAGGCTGCTTTGTACTGGGTGCTCCAAGCGCCTCGCGTTGGATTGTGTCCATCCCAGAACATCGCTAGCAATTCCTCAAATGAAATTTGGTTCGGATCAAAATCAATCTGCAAGGCCTCGGTGTGATTGCCCAAGCTGTAGTAGCTGGGATTGAGCTTCTTGCCGCCGGTGTAGCCAACCCGGGTGCGATACACGCCTTTTAGACTCCCAAACTGGGCGTCTGGCCCCCAGAATCAGCCTAAGGCCAGTGTCGCTGTCTCCAGATGATCCGGTACGGCCAAATCAATCGGCGGTGTGGTTAATGTTTCAATTACTCGATCTTTACTAAAGATACCCATAATCCATTCCTTTCGTTAATTATTCTAGGATTAGAATAATTGTAAGGGCTAGATATTACAAGAGGATTAAGGGTTTAGTAAAAGATACCTCCAAGTAATGAAGAAATCTAGCAATTTTACAACCTTGTCGTTAACGATTACACTGGACCTGTCAATTCAATTCAGCGTTACCAGTGAATGGGGCAAGTAATGAATAAACATAGAACAGGATTTGAGACCGATTTGCAAATCGCAATCCAACCCGTACTCATCACCTTGGTACTGTTAGGGGTGTTGTTGTTTATTCTGGGAGAAATTTTAGCTTATCCTCTCGCTGTCCTCGAATATACCTTATTTTCATTTTATGCGCTGACCTTGACCGCCTGGTTGATGCATCGTTGGCAGGTGGAGGCTGGGCGTTGGATGATGGTGCCGATTCTGCTTAACGGCCTATATCTGACTCAACTTTGGCTGGGCGTGACAGGTTTACTCGTTTTTGCAGTGTTTCCCATCATTTTGGCTGCGTCATTGGTCAGTATCCCGGCTGCAATTATTACAGCTGGGATTGAAACAATCTGGTTGCTTTTTATTTCAAACCAGCTTGTAATTGATGATCCTTTTATCGACCTTGGTCCTGTACTTCTTGGCATTTGGGGGATGTTAGGGGTGGTTTATCTGGTCTATTATCGGATTAATCATCTGCGTGATTGGGTCTGGAATTATTTTCAGCGAGAACAGGCGCTTATCGAAGCGGATCGAGATTACCGTTTAGAACGGGCCCAAGCGTTGGAAGATTTAGGGCGAGCTAATCTACAATTGACCCGCCTCAATCAACTGGCTCGAAGTTTGCGAATGGAGGCTGAGGACGCGCGGCGGACTAAAGAGGAGTTTGTGGCTAATGTCAGTCATGAATTGCGTACGCCATTGAATATGATTACAGGCTTCAGCGAAACAATGCTGCAAGCCCCAGAGTTGTACGGTAGCAAAATTCCACCTGCCTTGCTGGCCGACTTGGCAGTGATCCATCGAAATGCAGAGCATCTCTCTCATTTGATTGATGATGTGCTGGATTTGAGCCAAATTGATGCTAAACAGATGGCTTTGACCAAAGAAGCAGTTGATTTTGAGGCACTGGTTGAGGCAGCAGCTGTGGCGGTACGACCACTTTTTGAGTCAAAGGATCTCTACTTAAAGGTGACCATCGAAGATCATTTGCCGCTCGTGGTTTGCGACCGAACGCGGATTCGGGAAGTTTTGCTCAATTTATTTAGTAATGCGGGCCGCTTCACGGAACAGGGCGGTGTTCAAGTAAAAGTTTGGCAGGAATCCGCTAAATTGATGGTCGCTGTCTCCGATACTGGCGCAGGGATCGCCCTCAAGGACCTTGACAAACTATTTGAACCATTTCAGCAAATTGATGGCTCGCTTCGGCGTCGATATGGAGGCACTGGTTTGGGACTGAGTATCAGCAAGCGGTTTATTGAACTGCACGAGGGCAAGATATGGCTGGAAAGTGAAAAAAATGTTGGGACAACCATTTTCTTTCACCTGCCACTGACTCCTCTCTTTTCAGATGAGGAAGATTTTCTGCAAAATATCAATCCAGACTGGGAGTATGTAGAGCGAACAAGGCCCTCGAAAGTGCCAAAGCTCAAGGTTGCTCCAAGATTTGTCTTGCTTGAGAAGGATGGGGCTGTTCAACGCCTGTTGGCACGCTATCAAGATGGCATTGAAATTGTGCCCACGACGACGCTAGAATCCGCATTGGCAGTTTTATCAGATACACCAGCCCAAGCCCTCCTGATCAATGACGCCTCAGTGGCACAAACCCTGACTAAATTTAACCCAACAACGTTGCCCACTGGTACGCCCGTTATCATTTGTGATGTGCCCAGTATGCACGAAGTATCTCTATCTGGAGTATCTAAACAGTTAGTTAAACCGATCTCTAGAGAGGAATTACTTACTGCATTAGATCAACTTGAAGTTATAGACGGAAAGATTCTGATTGTTGATGATGAGCCGGATGTCCTTCAGTTATTTGGTCGTATGTTGGCGTCAGCCGATCGGGGCTATCAGGTCTTACTGGCTAGGGATGGTCAGGAGGCGTTGGATATTCTCGATGATCATCAAGTTGAGGCGATCTTGCTCGATTTGATGATGCCTAGAATGAATGGCTTTCAATTTTTGGAACAAAAAAATCAGAAGCCAGCCCTGCGTCCGATCCCAACCATTGTTGTGTCAACCCGTGACCCGCTTGGCCAGCCGATTGTGAGCAATGCCTTAGCCGTCACTCAGAGCGGTGGTATCTCAGCTCATCAATTGCTAAAAATTATTGAAATGCTCAGTCAGACGCTATCGACGGTGGGTCAAAATGATGGTCCAATGTTGACAAAAGCGTTGTCCGACTAACTGGCTTGCGAAGAAAGCCACCCGCTCCCAAGGTTAAGGCCAACTCCTCCTGAGGCAGAATCGTGCAGATAATGATGAGGGCATCCTGTGTTTTTGGATGTTCTCGAAATTGTCCTAAAACCGCCCACCCATCCTGCTCTGGCATCATCACATCGAGAATGATCACCTGGGGCGATAACTCTTGGGCCAAGGTGAAGCCCTCAGCCGCATTTTGTGTCCCGATAAAGCGATATTGGCTGCCTGATAAATATCGTTGAAAGAGCTGCAAAGTGTCGGCGTTGTCATCAATAACAAGAATTGTTGCCAGGGTATTGCCGACAAAGGTGAGCTTCACCGCGAAAATCTCCTTATCACTTAAAGGCAGGCGTTCCATCGAGCCACGACACAGTTGAAGTAGATTTTCAGCCATTTCCAAACCTTCAGTGACTTTATGAGATTGAGGCGATTGGTTTTGGTGGGCGCGGATATAAATTTCTAGATGTTGGGCGATAGGGATAACTTGAATATCAATGCTCCCATTGACTGAGATACCAATAGCCTCACTCAAGATGTTAACCAAAGCCTGGCGCAATAAAGGGAGCCGTGCCAGCAGGTGGTGTGATTCGTCTGCCCTGTTATAAGTTATGGTTACCCCCATTGACATTTGCAAGGGTGCAATCGTTTTTAATGTCTCCTCAATGACCTCACCCACATCTACTTTTTCAAGCGGAACCGAGGTTCTTAACCACTCTAATTCTTGGGCAGGAGTTGGGGATTGTGAAGCAGAGATAGGTTCTTTTGAGGGTTTATTACCCGTTAGTACCTCTAACTTAGACTCATCCAAATGATAAGCATTCCACAAATAATCGGCCAACACCTGCCGGGCTGCTTTTTCCTCGCGCTGCAATTGGCGCACACTCAGACCGAGATCAGCCGCTACCTCACGTTGACTGACCTGCTCAATATACCGTCGACGTAAAACCTGATACACCCGCCAACTTTTGGCATCGACCGGAGTTGATTGCGTTGGCCGAAGTGACTCAATTGCTTCGGTCAATGTCGTTCGTAGTGCGGTCACTGTGTTATGCCGTTGCTCCAAACCAAATAATGTTACCAAAGCATTGTTTCGTAATACAGATGGGTCATACAAATGGGTTAAAACCATACGCAGTTGTTGGATAAACCAATTGTTAGGTGCCTCAATTGTCATAATTTCAGCCTTTATGTCGTGTACATGTCGTCTCGTTGGCGGAATTTTACGCCTAACGCTACAAATTTTTGTTATAGTTTAAGGTGTAAAGATATTCATATTGAATTGGATGGTTTAAGGAGGTGTAATTTAGAAAAGATTTTGGCGAACTATAATCAGTCGTCAGATGAAGGCGTACATGTTGGTTAGTAAATTTGGTCAGCTTTTTGCAACTAAGGAGTTCCGGCACGAACACCCAAGTTTGCCAAATTTTATTTCGCAGGACTGTAGTGTACCTGCTATCATTGAGATGTCAAGGAGGACGAATATGCTGAACAAGCACTTTAAAGTCATTGTTGGATTGTTATTTTTACTGTTGGGGGCGCTTATTCTCAGCGCCTGTCAAGCCGCAGAGCCTCAGGTCATTGTTGAGACCGTCGAGGTTGAAGTCGAAAAAGAAGTTGTTGTGGAAGTAACCCCCGAGGGTCCAGAAGAGGTAACGTTGACGGTCTGGCATCAATTTGCTGGTGTTGAAGGTGGCCCTTGGACCGACCTCAAGCGTATCTTCCAGGAAATCAATCCCCATATAAAAATTGATGATACCGCCTTCACCGCTGAGGATTTGCAAACTGCTGTTACCGCTGCCTTTCCCGCAGGTGAGGGACCGGACGTAGTTTATTATGATGCTAGTGCAGCCTACTTAGGGGCTGTCATTGAAGAAAATTTTGCAATGGACTTAACCGATGCATTCAAGGAACGAGGCTGGGAGGAAAAGATGTTCCAGTGGGCGCAGGATAAAACCACCTACAATGATCGAAAGTATGGGGTTGGTGGCTATAGCGAGATTGTGGGAATCTTCTATAATGCTGATTTATTTGAAGAGTTTGGTTTGGAGCCACCCAACAGTTGGGACAATATGATTGCCGCCGCTGAACGAGCCAAAGAAGAGGGCCTGATTCCCTTTGCCGTGGGTGGTTTGGATGTCTGGCCAGCCTCACATTATTGCGGGGTGATGGTCCACGCGATTGCCCCCTTGGAGACTATTGGTCAGGCCGAATTACTTGAGGGTGAAGGCTCCTGGACCGACCCCAAAATGGTCGAGGCTGCGGCTGAATGTCAAAAGTGGGTGACGGAATATGGCTTCTACCCTGAAGATGTGTCGGCCATTGCTTATCAAGATGCGACCAATGATTTCTTAGCCGGTCGATCTTTGATGCGGATTGATGGATCTTGGGGCGCAGGCGATATCATCGATGCTGAGTTTACCGCCAGATTTGTCCGCTTCCCCGAAAAAGATCCGGCAAACCTGCCGCCTCAGGCCGAAGGGGGGATTAGCTCAACTTGGTTTATCAACAACGATACCGATAAGGTTGACGCCGCCCTGACCTTCCTCGATTTTATGGTATTCTCTGACATCGCCAATGCCGAATTCTTGCAGGATGGTCAACTCCCATCCGTGGCCTTTGATATTGAAGCGGCCGGTGGACACCCGCTCCTACTCGAAGCCGCCCAAGCCATCGAGGACGTCTCGACCAATGGTGAGGGATTGGGCTACTGGATTGGCTATATGTCAGATCCCATTTTTATTGATTATATGGGCTCTGGCTGGCAAGCGTTGCTCGCCGATGCGATCTCACCAGAAGAATTCGCCGAAGGTGCGGCTGAGGCTCAAGAGGAAGCACGGACAACACGTTAATGAGTTTCTGAGCTCGATTGGCTTTATGAATCGCTACCCCTCCACCCTCCCGCCGGGAAAGGGTGGAGGGGCCTCTCCTTGCGGAGGGAAAATTTTCGTTATGAAATCGAGTCTCCAATCTATCCTTATAAAAGGAGCGAGCTATGAGTATTGCTAAGCCAGCTGTATCTACCTCTCGTCAAACAAAATTCAGACGCACAATAATCCGCCAGGGAGTGGGTTATCTTTTCCTTCTTCCCGCGCTAACACTTTACATTTTATTTGTGGTCTATCCCTTTCTGGAGATGCTGCGGATGCCCTTCTTCATTGCCGAGCGAGGGCTTGACCCAGAGCAGGCGTGGGTTGGTATCGCCAACTTTATCGGTGTCTTTCAAGATGATCGATTTTGGATTGCACTTCTGAATAACATCTTGTGGGCCGTAGGCACGATTGTCTTACCTTTAATAATCGGTTTCTTGCTAGCGGAAGTTTTGGCTCGGGGTAAGGTTCGAGGGCGAAACATTTATCGCAGCCTACTCTTTGTCCCCCAAACCCTCTCGCCGGTGGTGGTAGGGCTAGCCTTCATCTGGATTTTCCAGCCACGTTGGGGGGCGTTGAACGTTATTCTCCAGAGTGTGGGTCTTGATGCTTGGACCCAGCCTTGGCTTGGCAATCCTAATACTGCGCTGTCTGCCCTGATCTTAACCGGGGTTTGGCGAGAAATTCCTTTCTTCTTGGTTATCTTTCTGGCGGCGATGCAGAAAATCCCCTCAGAACTTTATGATGCAGCCAAGGTGGATGGGGCTAATATGTGGCAAGAGATGCGAAACATCACGGTACCCATGATCAAGCAAGAGCTAACCTTTATGTTGCTGTTGGCTATTATCATTGCCTTCAAGATTTTCGATATTGTGCGGGTGATGACTCGGGGTGGGCCTTTTGATCAAACCGAAGTGCTTGGGCATTTACTGTATCAGATGGGCTTTAGCGAATTTAACTTTGGGCACGCCTCAGCAGTCGGCATTATTTTAACAGCGATTATTTTTATCAGTACCACCGTGGTGCTGGTCTATCGAGAAAGGCAGGACTAATTATGACGATTCTCCCGGCAAAACTACGCCCCTCGGCTTTTGCCAGCCGCATCTTAATTTATGGTTTTTTGATTTTATTTGTTGTTCTGGCTTTTGGCCCTTTGTCTCTCATTTTGAGTTCTGCATTTAAAACTAATCTTGAAATTGCCGAGTTGGGTCCATTTGCTTTACCCACTGAGTTTCGCTGGCAAAATATGGTTGAGGCCTGGAATGTGGCCAATTTTAGCACATACGCCAAGAACTCCCTCATAATTTCCAGCCTGACCGTCATTATCGTGATCATTACCTCTGTGATGGGCGGTTATGCCTTAAGCATGTTATCATTGCCCGGTGAACGATTAATCACCATCTTCTTTCTGCTCGGGTTAACCATCCCCTACCACGGGATTCTGCTACCCATCTACTCTGTTCTACGAAATCTTGAGCTACTGAATACTTTATCTGGGGTCGTTTTGGTGCTGTCGGGCCTGTATATGTCATTTGGCGTATATCTCTTACGGAGCTTTTTTATTGGGTTGCCCAGTGAAATTTCCGATGCGGCTCGGATCGATGGCTGCAATGAGTGGCAAGTGTTATGGTATATCATGATGCCGATGGCAAAACCCGCCATTGCTTCACTGGCTGTCTTCATTTTTATGTGGAGCTGGGGTGAACTTTTGGTGCCGCTTATTTTCCTACAAAACGACTCACTGCGTACCCTCTCCGTTGGCATTACCTTCTACCAAGGTCGTTACACCACCGACTACGCCCTGACCGCAGCTGGGGCCATGATGCACTCCATCCCCGTCCTAATCGTCTACATTATTTTCCAACGTGAATTTGTCAAAGGCGTCGCCGCAGGTTCGACAGCGGGGATGTAGTCAACAGGAATGAATTAGTCATTATAAACGAAATGATTAGGCAACAATTATTGAGGCTTGAGGCCACATAGTGCATAGTGCGTAGCGTGTGAAATGTGAGCGACATTCTACGCACTACGTACTACGCACTAGTGTTGCCTATTTTGTCACATTAACCTGCTTTATCATTCATTCACCTCACCCACAAGGAGGCTCCATCCGTGAAAGCCAGCGTTTTAATCGGGCCAAAACAATCTGAAATTAGAGAGGTGCCGCTGCCGACGGTAGGGGCGCAGGATGTACTTGTGCGGGTTGAGGCGTGTGGGGTATGTTTCTCTGAATTTCATAGCTGGGCTGGGGAGTCGGATGTTGATTATCCTCAGATTATGGGGCACGAACCCAGCGGGGTCATTGAGCAGGTAGGAAATCAAGTCGACTCGCTTCAAGTAGGGCAAGCGGTGACGGTGTTGCCCACCCAACGCGGCTACTTTACCCACGGCATTAGCCAAGCCTTTGCCCAATATGTTGTGGCTCCGATGGAGCGGGTGGTGCCGCTTGCCCCAAATGTTAACTTTCCCGAAGCCTTAGGCGAACCCATTGCCTGTTTAATCAGCGCCATTGAACGCACCTCTATTCAATTGGCCGACCGAGTAGCTATTGTGGGCTGTGGGTTTATGGGCCTGATCCTGTTGCAGTTGATCAAACTACGTAGTCCCAAAGAAGTTGTGGCCATTGATATCCGCTCAGATGCCTTGATGCAAGCCAAAGGCCTTGGGGCTGATCGCGTGTTGCGCCCTCAAGATGTTAAACCGCAGGATAAACTGACCGAATGGAAAGATTTGGGTCAGGGCTTTGATGTTGTCTTCGAGGTGTCCGGCTCACAGCCAGGCTTAACCTTGGCGGGCGAACTGGTCAAAGCGCACGGCATCCTCTCAATCGTGGGCTATCACGCCAATGGCTTTAGAACGCTTGATGTTGGTCTGTGGAATTGGAAGGCTATTGATGTGATCAACGCCCACGAGCGGCGTAATGCCGTGATGATGGCCGGGATGAAAACTGGCATCGACCTCATTGCCAGCGGCAAATTAGATATGACGTCCCTCGTCACCCACCTCTATCCCTTGGGTGAGGTGGATACCGCTTTCTCCGCTATGCAAGATAAGCCTACAGGTTTCATCAAGGCCGTGATTTTGCCACAGATATGATGAACCCTAGATCATTTGGGTAGAGCCGCTGCTAACGCCTGTAATTGTTTACGGTAGGTGTCAAACGCGGTACGTCCATTCTTTGTTAGCCGATAAATCGTCATCGGTATTTTTCCCCGATAGGTCTTTTCGGTTTCGATATAGGTTGCCTGCTCCAGCTTTGAAAGGTGGGTTGATAAGTTCCCCTTTGTCAATCCTGTTTCTTGCAACAGGTAGAGGAAATCCGCGCTTTCTATGGGGTAAAGGGTGATCAAAAGTAACAGGCGTGTAGGCTGATGGATCAGGGGGTTCAAGCTGGTAATATCGTTAGGATGGATCTTCATTATCAAACATCCGCTTGATAGGAGTGGGTTTGACGTAAGAAATTTCGCAAGGTGATTAGTCCTGATGCAACCAAGGTTAGGAACATAATGGTGAGATATATCGCTGTTCCCAACACATCGCCCAGTGACATAACCACAATTCCCGCCACTAACGAGATCGCAGCTACGATATAGTAACGAAATAAACTAAAACGATAAGCCGTAAACCCTAAAATAATTGTTAACAGGGTCGCTTGGGCGAGTGGCAACCAATTAAAGATGATTTGCTCCCCACGTGTATTCAAATCTTCGGCAATGTCCGTCAGGGGTTGTATTGTTGCCACTAAAACGCCCACCGCAACACCGATCACTAAACCTAGAGTCAAGACAAACCAACGCCGACTGACCGATGGCTCATTGTATCGAACAAAGCCCGTGCGTGGATAGGTGAGGTGAGCCTTCACCCGCCGTACAATAGGGGCGATGCCGAAGATACCCCCAAGCGTAATCAGCGGCAAACCAAGAGCACTAATATTCGCTCCTTCTATAACATATTCGGTGTAAAAGAGGAGAGCAAGTAGCAGAAAGTAAATTCCAACGGCCATTTCGGCCAGCCCATCTTGATACCAATGACGGTGGGCACGCTGTTCAGATCGTTTTAAGCTCATTTCTATCGATTGCTTGGTAGAGGGCATGGAATTTTCCTTATTTTAATCTTGTATAATCTACGCAAACCAGTTTGTATAACAAACTGGTTTGCGTAGATTATAGATGGTTGATTTATTTACGTCAAATATGATCAAACTAATTTGTTTGGCAGTTATCTAGTCCTTCTAACTAAATGGAAGAAGAGGATGTGAAAACTACTCGTGACCCATTGGCTTTGACTGTACGATGCTTGTCTGCCTTATCTATAACCCCCAGCCCACAATTGTTGCATCTCCTCACTTGTGGCGAGCACACCCAATTGCCCCTTGGCTTCAATGTGGTCACCCTAAGCGCGATAGTCTGGGTGGTGTGACTGCGGGAGATGACAAGACTAATAGGCTTTTGATCCGGATAAAGAAGCACCCCACCTATAAATTGCCTTATCTTCGCGTAACTTCCTCCTGACGATAGCAGCTAAATAATCAATCTAATTGACGTAATATTTCTAGCGTGGTAACATAATGATGTATAGTTAATTTAACATCGTTTAGATTGGGCTGTAAATTGAATTAGAAATCTCTACACTGATGACATTGTATCGCGACGAATAGGTCCAATAAATTATATTTATGTAGAGGTCATACAATGAATATAACAACAATTTTCAAAACCTATAGCCGAATAATTGTTTTGAGTATACTGATAGGCGCACTCACACTCTCCACCGCCTATGCTGCCCCGCCCGCTCAAGACCCTCGTCCGCCCGTTAATCCTGACAGTGGTGGTGACTCGTCTGCTGATGACGATGATGATGATGGGCAACTTTCCTCGGAATGTGGGGCGTTGATGGGACAAATCATCAATTGGGGGAATGGGCCGCAAGGTGATGTGCTTGCCACGCTGAGTTCAGGGAGCTGGGAAGTTTCGGCGATGAGCGCGACCGATGGCCAGTTTGGGTTTGGGGGGTTGGGGGTTGGTCTAGCTACCCTAGAGGTGCCTCGGGCTAGTCGTGATGCACTGCAGCCAACGATCCAGGATGCAGTTGTCTATTTGAGTTGTGACTATCCCGTTGTGGCGAATGTGGCGTTGGCGAGTGTTTCGGAAATTGAACCACCGGCGACCATTGAAATCTCAGCCCAAAACCAAACTGTTGCCGCAGATGCATTCACCCGAATGACCCTAACTGTGCAAAATGATTTGCCAAATGATATTTCAAATGTCCTGGTGACCACGGCTGTTCCAGACGGATTGATTGCCCTCAACGCTTCGATGTCTACAGATGAAGAGAATACCTCTGTCCAAATTATCAATGGTGGTGATGACGGTCAAGTGGTTGTCGGCTATCTGGAAAAATTGACCTCGGAGGAGGAAGCCCAAATCTTTGTTAGTCTGCGCGCCATCGAAGATACGGCCGTGACCGAAACCGAGATGGTTGCCACCTTATTCTATCGTGAAAGCGCGGCTCACCAAGCCCGCATCGATTTTGATGTCGATGGTAGCATCACGCCATTTTCGTCAAGCAGTAATGTGTCTGTGACCACTGCGGTGCAAAGTAGTTCAGCCAATGATGATACATCCCCTTCTGAAGATGTGACCGAAGTTGGCTTTGAAACGCAGGAAGAAGAAACGGTCACCGTCGTTGAAGAAGATGCATCGACCACAACTACCGAGCCAGACGAAGATACCGCCGTAGCCGAAGATGAGACAGCGGCTGAGTCTGAAGACAATAGTGCCAGTGAGTTTCTCCTGCCAACCACGGGCAAGATTGTTGAACAAGATGAAGAAACCAGCCAAGCTGATGAATTTTTGCTGCCGACAACAGGCCAAGACACCCCCGTCAAGTCAATCCCTGTGGATACAGCCACCCCCGAGCAAGAAACAAGCCCCACCACCTTTATCTCCCTCAGTTTGCTCATTGTGATTTGTCTGGCGTTTGGTCTAGCCTCGGCTCGACGTCGTCCGCTTGAAAATTGACCATTTACATAGAGTTCTTATAATCTACTGGGCTGCGGACTGAATGGTTCGCAGCCTAATTTTTTTTTGAAGGACTTTTTATGTATCAAGAGCAGGTTCTTGACAACGGTCTTCGGATTTTGTTGGTGCCGTTGGGCAATATTCAATCCGTCAGCCTCGGTATTTTTGTGAAACTCGGTTCACGCTACGAATCTTCCTCACAATCTGGAATGTCCCATTTCATTGAACATATGTTATTCAAAGGTTCGGCTCGACGTCCGCACGCTCGTCTCATTGCGGAAACGATTGAAGGGGTGGGTGGATTAACCAATGCCTATACTAGTCAAGAAACAACCGTTTACTACGCCAAAGTGGCCGCGCATCAAACTGCCACCGCCCTTGACGTTTTGACCGATATGGTCCGAAATCCCCTCTTCAAATCTGATGATTTTAATCGCGAGCGAATGGTGATCGGTGAAGAAATTAATATGACCTACGATGCCCCCGATAGCTGGGTGAGCTTACTTCTAGATCACGTCATCTGGCCCAACCACCCCTTAGGCCAAGATGTGGCTGGGACCCATGAAAGCTTAGCTGGGATGAACCGTGATCAACTGGTTGATTTTTATCGGGCTGGCTACCATCCCGAAAATCTGTTGATTGGCATTGGCGGCGCGATTGACCCAACCCAGACCATTGATGAAATCGCCCAATTACTTGGCGATTGGCAACCTGGTGTCGCCCCGGAGTTTTCCCCGGCTCCAGCGCGTCAAACTGAGTCACGCTGGCATATCGAACATCGGGTCATTGAGCAAGGGCACTTGTGTTTAGCTCTGCCCGCCCTATCGCGCACAGATCCCAATCGATATGCGCTGAGTGTCTTGAACACAATTCTGGGTGAGGGAATGAGTTCACGGCTCTTCTTAAATATACGTGAAGAGCGTGGCTTGGCATATGCAGTTGACTCTGGCTTAAGTTTACTCCAAGATACGGGTGTTTTGGTTGTCTATGCCGGGGTGGACCCGGCTCGTGCCCCAGAGGCCTTAAAAGCCATTCAGGAAGAACTGCTTCGGTTGCGGGATGAACCAATTCCAGAAGCTGAGCTGCATAAAGCTAAGGAATTTATCAAGGGTCGTCTCGTGCTTGGCTTGGAAGACAGTTTTAGCCAAACATCCTGGGTTGCAACGCAGTCACTGTTGCTCAATCGGGTCAAAAGCCTTGAAGATGTATTGCAAATTTATGATGCAATCACGATTGAAGATGTTCAAGCTATTGCCCAACAGATTATCCAGCCCAATGCTTACAATCTGGCTGCGGTTGGGCCGTTTGGTGATGGAAAACCCCTGAGCCGCCTGTTGGAAAATTAAAAAAACTTGCAGAATCCTCTTGATTCTGCTATCTTGTCTAGATGTAGGATACGTTTCAATAAGGATTTCTTTATATGGTTAAGCTACTGATGAGTTGGGACATAAAACCGGGTGCGGAAAGTGACTACTTCGAATTTATTGTGCGAGAATTCGCGCCTGGGTTGATGAAATTAGGGATTCAACCTACTGAGGTGTGGTATACGGTTGTTGGTAATGGCTCGCAGATTTTGACAGGGGGCGTGACCGATGATCTGGACACAATGAAATCTATTTTGGCGAACCAAGAGTGGAAAGGTTTGCAAGATAAACTGTTCGAATATGTAACAAACTTCAACTATAAAGTTGTCCGCGCAACCAGCAAATTTCAATTGCTCTAAACCCACGGTTTTGATAACTTGATTGAAAGGCGTGCTTGATAGCACGCTTTTTTGTTTTATGTCATGCTTGCATCTGCCCTTTTTTATGTCATAATAGGTAAGTAATTTCGATAAGGAGTAATGATGTGATGCGTCGGCCTGGAATATGGGTGGCAAATGGCCATCCGGGTGACCCCTCCCAGATGTTGAGTTGGCAGCCGGGGGCCCTAACTAGTTTTTACGATTATTTAGGGGTGAACGGAGTTTTTGATTATAAAGCGGCTCATCCTGACGCAGATATCATTGTTCGCTTTCAACATCCTCATAACTGGCATCAAAACCCCGAATATTACGCTCGGCAGTTAGGCCAAGAGGTGGTCAGCAAGTGGTCAAACATGCGCCGCCTCGACCCTTACGTTTATTTTGCCAATGAAATGAATCTTCACTATGAAAATGGCGATCCCAATCCTAACAATCAGTCTCTATACACCACCCCAGACTTTTATCAAAGATATGCGAATTGGGTACGCTTGACCGCTGATGTGATCAAAAATATGGTGCCCGAGATGAAACTTGTTACACCTCCCTTTGCCTCCGGCCATCACGAAGATGGGGCACCAGATGATGATGGTCATCCCAAAGATGGTTGGGCCGGCTTCGACTACCTTAAAGACACCATTCGGGATTATTTTGATAACATTATCTGTTTTCACGGCTATTGGGGCCATGGCGCTGGTTCAGAGCGGGATTGGCTGTACGACCCAGCCTTGTCCACGTGGTATGCGTTTCGTTGGCAACGGGTCCTCAACCTGTTTAAGACGCGTTACAATATGGATGCTCGCATTATCATCGATGAAGCGGGCAATTTTGGGGCGTCTGACAGCGATTTCACCGACCAAGTGATGTACTATGCGGAAAAATGTTTGAGTGATAATCGCGTGCTGGCCCTCACCTATTTCTTGTGGCATGACCCGACAAATAGTCCAGGCAACGTTCCCAATTCTTGGACACAGCGTGTGAAAAATCTTCCGGCCCACATTAATCGTCTCCGCACAATGCCGGATATTCCAACGATAGACGATCCGGATGAGCGTCCCCCCATCGATGACCCTGACGAGCGTCCGCCTATTCCAGATGATGATACCATCATTCGCGTTCTATTTGATGATGGCACTGTTCGCGAAATGGGAATGGAGACATACTTAAGAGCAGTTGTTCCCTCTGAGGTTCCAGCCTCCTGGCCGATTGAGTCACTCAAGGCCCAAAGTGTGGCCGCTCGCAGCTATGCCCAATATGCCATTGAAAACCCAAGACACGACAACGCCGATATTTGTACCAACCCAGCCCATTGCCAAAATTATGATGAAGGCAAAATTCACCCTAACACAGACCAAGCCATTCAACAAACGCAAGGGATTATTGCTCGATACAATGGCGCGACAGTCAACGGTATTTTCTCCGCTAACTGTGGTGGCCATACCCAAAATAATGAGGATGTCTTCCAAGTTAATGGGCGAGGCTGGCCTGTCCCTTACCTGCGTGGGGTCCCTTGTCCGGCTACAGGAGAACAATTCGGTCACGGGGTTGGCTTCTGTCAGCACGGGAGCCGGGTCTTTGCCGAACAGGGCTACACCTATGACCAGATCATTCGACACTACTACACTGGGGCTACCGTCGGACCGACGACACCCGTTCGCACGAGCAATATTTTAGGCCAGGTTCTCGATCACACTCGGTCACCTATCGCTAACGTCCCGGTTATCCTGGAAGGAAATGGCCAATCTGTGGAAGCTCGGACTCAAACGGATGGTTCATTTCAATTTGGGAATGTCCCCGGTGGGACATACACCTTAACTTTTCCGGACTATAACATCCAACCCGAAACAGTGACCCCGACTCCAGGTGAAGATTTATCGCTCACCATTACCCTGCCAGCCCCTGAAGTGCCTGATTTAATTGTGGAAGTTGAGCGAGTGCGAGGACTGCCACTAATCCTAGGTGACTGGGGCAAGGCCAACCAGCGCATTTTAATCCAAACTCCCTCTGGCCAACTTTACCAACTTCATACGGGACATAAACCTGATATAGGTGTTGGTGGATTCGAGTTCTATGCACCAGAGGCTGGAATATATACCTTAGAGATTGAAGGCCACCGCTTCACGGTCGAATCCAAGGGCTTGACTACCCGACTCACCTTCCGGCACAATGATGGGGCATCTGAGCCAAACGGTATTATTGTCGGTATTCTACGAAGCTACACGAATCGCCCGGTGCCGAATCGAGACATCACCCTAAAGAGTGATCGGGATACATTTGAAACGATTACCGATCAAAATGGGCATTTTTTGTTTGATCAGTTGCCGATGGGGCATTACACTATCCGAGTCGTAGACAGTGCGATCGAACAGAAAGTAATTATTACCGGAAGTAATCAAGTGGCCCTTGCCCTAAAATTTGCTGAACCACCCGACACAGAAGAGTGGCAAATTAGCTTGGAGCGGGGTGATGGATTACCTTTGTTGGTGGGAGATATTGGCATACCCAATCGACCCATCGTGATTACCAGCCCTAGCGGAGTGAAAGCACAGCTTGTAAGTGGGCATAAAGCTGAATATGGCTCAGGTGGATTTGAGTTGTACACGCATGAAATCGGAAATTACACGATTCAATTTGAAGACCAGCGATTTATCATTCCAATTAATGGGCAGTTCACTCATGTCACATTCGAAAAGGTCAGTGGGGTGGACGAGCAGGTTCGGTTAGTCTCCGATCAAATGTCACGCGCTCAGGCGGAGACATTACTGCAAACACTACTGGCGGCCAATCCTGAGGCCGTCGGTCTATTTGAAATTCAGGATGCTGAATAGGGTAGAACGAGATGCAACAAGGCTCTTTGTTTGACTTACAACCTCGCGTTTTATCAGTCAGTGCCATTAACGCCTACATTCGGCAAAAATTTGAGGCCGATTTAACGCTGCAAGATGTTTGGTTGGAGGGTGAAATTTCCAATTGGAAGCGAGCGGCTTCAGGCCACATTTACTTCACGCTCAAAGATGCCAATGCCAGCATCCGAGCGGTTATCTGGCGCACACAGGCCAATCGACTACTGTATATGCCTCAACGTGATGGAGAGGCTGTGCTGGCGCACGGAAAAATTTCCGTTTATGAGGTTGGGGGGAATTATCAATTTTATGTTGATGATCTAGAACCCGCCGGGCAGGGCGATTTACATACGCAATTTGAGCGCATCAAAGCCAAGCTTGATGCAGAGGGTCTCTTTGATTCAGAGTTAAAAAAATCACTTCCTGAATTTCCTCGCCGTATTGGAATTGTTACCTCGCCGGATGCAGCCGCTCTACGCGATATCATCAATGTCCTGCGCCGTCGTTACCCCATCGCTCAAGTTATTTTGGCCCCAACATTGGTCCAAGGCGATACAGCGTCCCCTCAAATTATTGCTGCTCTGGAATCCATCGTCAATCAAGAGGTTGATGTCATTATTCTCACCCGGGGTGGTGGTAGCCTGGAAGATCTGTGGGCCTTTAATGATGAGGATTTGGCCCGAACCATCGCCGCCTGCCCCATTCCTATCATCTCTGGGGTTGGTCACGAAATTGACTTCACCATTGCTGATCTTGTAGCGGATGTACGTGCCCCCACGCCTTCAGCCGCGGCTGAGATGGCAACCCCAGATCGGACTGAACTGGATCGGATGTTGCAGGGCTATCAATTTAGCTTGGCCGATATTGCCCAGCAACATATCAACACGGCCCGAATGCAACTGCAACAACAGCATTGGGCCTTAACGCGACTTTCTCCCGAAAATAAAATCAACAATGATCGCCAGCGCATTGATATGCTCACCAGTCGGTTGCAGCGCACCCTCGATCATCAAATCTCCTTGCAGAAAGAGCGGGTCAATACGCTCGCTGCCCGTTTAACTGCCCTCAACCCTGAGGCGACCTTAGCTCGTGGCTATGCCATTGTGCAGAAGGGGGACGCTGTTGTCACTGAGACAGGGCAAGTGACCCAAGGGGATGCGCTAGTCGTTAAAGTGAGTGACGGCGAGTTTGACGTCACGGTAGACTAACTCCGTTTTCCTCCCACACCCCTAGCCGATTTGTTTTTGATGTTATATAATGTTGGCGAGTTTATAGAGTTAAGGAGTTTATAGGGTTATAGAGTTCTTGAAGTTAACTCTACAAACTCTACAAACCCTATGAACTCTACGAACTCCAAACAAGGAGCAGCCTAATGTACGAATTTAAGTTACCCGACGTTGGGGAAGGTATTCACGAAGCAGAGATTGTACGTTGGCTCGTTAAACAAGGTGATACTGTCGCCCTTGATCAGCCGATGTTGGAAGTGCAGACGGACAAGGCCATTGTTGAAATTCCAGCGCCAGTGGCCGGGGTTGTTTCAGAGATTCGGGTAAAACCTGGCATCGTCGCTGAAGTGGGCGATGTGCTTATCGTCATTGATCCGCAAATCAATAACAAAAATGCTCCAAAGCCGGTCTCAAATGGTAAAACGGCAAAAAAGATTGCAGTCCGAGAAGATATCCCCCAGGCAATGTCGTCTGTCAAAAAGCCAGGGCTGGCTGGCCCTGGTAAACGCGTGTTAGCTGCTCCAGCCGTCCGTAAACTTGCTTTGGAATTAGAAATTGATTTGGCCCAAGTCGTTGGTTCTGGACCATCTGGCCGAGTCCTGCCCAGTGATGTTCACGCCTTTGCTAAACGACCACCAGAAATTGCGTCAGTTCCAACCGTAACAAATCCTGAAATGACTTCAATATCGTCAGCCCCATTGTCAACGACCCTTCGATCCAGTGGTGAAGCAGTTACCGATGAAGAGCCTTTGCAAGGGCTTCGGCGTCGTATTGCGCAGCGAATGGAGGAGGCTTGGAAGATCCCCCACGTCACCACCTTCGAAGAGGTAGATGTCTCCAAGTTGGTGGCTTTCCGACAGGATCTGAAGGCTGAGGTTGAACGGCGCGAATTGAAATTAACGTATCTGCCTTTTATCATTAAAGCGGTCGTCCAAACCCTGAAAACTTACCCCTATTTCAACGCCTCGCTGAGTATGGAACAACAGAAAGTGATGCTTCATCGCTTTTATCATATCGGTGTGGCTACGGCCATCGATGCTGGCTTGCTTGTGCCTGTCATTCGTCACGCTGATCAGCTTAGTCCCGCCCAAATTGCCTCCGAATTAGCGAGATTATCTGACGCGGCCCGCCAACGAAAATTAAGCCCCAGTGAGTTGTCTGGTAGCACCTTTACCATTACAAATTTTGGCAGTTTTGGTGGCTCCCAAGGCACCCCAATTATCAACCCTCCGGAAGTAGCAATCTTAGGGGTAGGGCGTATCCAAGATAAACCTGTGGCAATTGACGGGCAGCTAGACATTCGGCCAATGCTACCTCTCGCCCTTAGCTTTGATCATCGACTATTAGATGGTGCTGCCGCGGGGGCCTTCTTGACTCGAGTGATGACTTTGTTATCAGATCCTAAATTACTCTTTTTGGATATGGTGTAAACTAATTATGACTGAAAACTGCAAACGAATTTCAATGTGGTCTGGGCCCCGCAATGTCTCGACTGCAATGATGTACTCTTTCGCTCAGCGCTCAGATACGCAAGTGGTCGATGAGCCCCTTTACGGTCATTACTTAAGGGTGTCTGATGCCGAACATCCTGGGCAGGAGGAAATTATTGCTTCAATGATTTCGGATGGCGAGCGAGTTGTCCAGGAGGTTATCTTTGGGCCATGTGATAAGCCTGTTTTCTTTATCAAAAATATGCCCCATCATTTGATTAATTTGGATTGGTCATTTCTAAAGAAGTTGACCAACATCCTTTTAATTCGTTCACCAGAGGAGATGTTGCCCTCGCTCGCCAAAAATATTCCAAATCCAATCCTGCGAGACACAGGGTATGATGCTCAGGTAAAGCTTGTTGAGTTGGCTACGGAGTGGGGGCAGGTTATCCCCATCATTGACTCGAAAGAGTTGTTGCTGAATCCGCGACGGGTACTATCAATTTTGTGTGAGCAACTCGATATCCCCTTTGAGGAGAGTATGTTACAGTGGGAAGCGGGTGCCCGCCCAGAGGATGGGATTTGGGCAAAATTTTGGTATCACAGTCTTCATAAATCAACGGGCTTTGCAGCCTACAAGAAAAAGACCGACCCTTTCCCGGAAAACCTAGTCCCCCTTTTAGAAGAGTCACAACCTTATTATGACATCTTGTATGCCCGAGCCATTAAGGCAGAGTAACCGATGCGCCATACGCTGAACAAGTTGACCGATCATGTCTACTGGTATTCGCCCGATGGAAGTACTGACCGTCCAATTTTGGGGGCCGTTGTTGGTGAACAAGGTACGCTGTTGATTGATGCAGGGAACTCGATCAATCATATCGAGTCATTTCTCAATGATTTAACGCAAGAGAATATTCCCTCCCCAACGTTTGTCACGCTTACACATTGGCATTGGGACCACGTTTTTGGCACGGCTGCTTTTGATGTGCCCATCATCGCCCACGAAGAAACCACCCGAATGATGCATCTTATGCAGGAATGGGATTGGCGTGATGCTGCCTTGGATCAGCGAGTGGTGGATGGGATCGAAATCGAATTTTGCCGGGATATGATCAAGGCAGAATTATCAGAAGCTGAACGTGAGCAGTTAATTTTGCGTGCTCCCAATGTTATCCTAAAAACGAGTTTAACTATCGATCTGGGGAATGTAATCTGCCACATTGATCACATTGGTGGCGACCACGCGGCCGACTCTTGTGTCATTCACGTCCCTCAAGATCGTGTTCTCTTCATTGGCGATTGTATCTATCAAAATCTTTATGACGAGCCACACCATTACACACCTCAAAAGCTGTTCCCCCTTATCGAACGATTGCTTGCCTATGATGCAAACTTTTATATTCCCTCGCATCACGAGGCCCCTTTATCTCAAACCGAGATGATTGAATACACGACGCTTCTCAAAACCGTCGGGGAAGCGGTGGTTCAATATGGCGAAGATCTTCAGGTTACTTTGGATACTATAACGGCAAAATTAGGTTCCCCGTTGCCTGCTGAAGATTATGAACTGATTGATTTCTTTCTGGCTGGCCTGGAAAAAACGCAAAGCTAATCTGATTATTTATCAAATTCTCCCTCTTTCTGTCCAAAAGATTATGTCTAGTCCAATTGGGACTTATATGGTATAATGACGAGAACCCTTAAAAAGAGGGCTATTTTGACTATTTAGTATTGTGAGAGGTTGTAGGATGGCTAGTCTTCTTGCTGTTTTACAAGATTTGTATATTCGTCTAATGGTTTGGCTGGGTGCGGCACCCCCGCCCGGTTATGAGTTTTTACTCCCCCCTGAAGAGCGTCAGGCTTTAAAGGACGGTACAACAAAAACTGATGTAGAGCTACCTACATTTCCAGAGACAACCGCACCGCCTGTGGACAATGGAACCCCAAGCGGTGAACCGGATGACTCATTTTCTCCAGATGACTTAACCGGAGGCTGGCCAGAGGATAACGAACCTTTTGTCCAAACTGAGCCAGTTGAGACCCATCCAGAATTAGATGATTTGCTCGCTGATTTTGAAACGGATAGCCTTGAGACACCGCAACCACCAGTTCCTGAGCCAGAGCAAACTCCCTCTAATGTCCCAGAGCCTGGTGCTATCGTCTCTGATTTGCCTGCTCTAGATTCGGTAGAGACTGAGGACTCTTCTCAAGAAACACTGCCTCAATTGGAGGAGTTTACTTCTGTAGAGGAAGAGTCACATACTGAGGAGTCTTTAGCTAATATCGCTCCCTCCGTTACTACACCTGATATTACCGCTTCAGAGTCTCCTGTGGCGTCAACGCGCCCAACCTCTCCCGTAGTTGATGATGAAACGGCCTTTCGTTATCAAGTGCAACGTGGCGATACCTTGAGTTCTATCGCCAAACGTTATGGTATCACTGTGGCCGAATTGATTGCCGCAAATGATATACCAAACCCCAATCTCATTTATCCAGGCCAAAAGTTAATAATTCCTGGTTATATGAGTCCAGATCCGTTGCCAGAACCAGAGCCTGAGCCTGAGGTGCCTGAACTGCCTAGCGAATATGTGATCTATACGGTGGTGGCAGGGGATACACTTAGCGGCATAGCCAAGCGATATGGCGTTACAGTACGTGACATCGTTGATGCCAATCAAATTGAAAATCCGAATCTAATCAATGTCGGACAAGAGCTGATTATCCCTGGGGTGGTTGAGCATCCATCGGAAACACCAGAAGAGCCAGATCCTACTCCTACACCGGACCCCTCCCCAGAACCAGAGCCAGATCCCGATCCTGAGTCGTCAATTATTATTGACCCTGATTTTCCACCGATTGGGCCTTTGGAAGCGATTCGAGCCTTGTACGTTAGTTACTTTGCCATCGGGCATCAGGATTTTCGGGCGCGAATGTTTGAGCTTCTAAACACAACAGAGTTCAATGCGGTGGTCATTGATGTAAAAGGGGATCACGGCTACATCAGTTACCCGACTCAGAATCCTTTGGCCCAGGATATTGGGGCGAATCGTCCGACCGCTCGTGATTTTGATGAGGTAATGGCCCAGTTAAAGGCACAAGGTGTTTATACGATCGCTCGGATGGTTACTTTTAAGGATACACCCTTTGCCAAAAATTTCCCTGAGTACGCTGCAAAGATTCCAAACAGTAGTGAAATTTGGCAGGATCGTGAGAACTTGAGTTGGAGTGACCCTTTTTTGCGACCAGCTTGGGACTACAATATTGCTATTGCCAAAGAGGCAGCCCAAAAGGGCTTCGATGAGGTTCAATTCGACTACGTTCGCTTCCCAACACCCAGTCATTTAGGGGCACCAACATTTTCCCAAGAACTCACTCGACAAAATCGGGTCGCCGCCATCACCACCTTTTTGAGCGTTGCTCGAGGTCAACTGGCGCCGCTTGGGGTTAAAATTGGGGCTGACACATTTGGCTATACTTGTTGGCGAAAAGACGATACAACAATTGGCCAAGATATTGAGCAGATGGGAGAGTATCTGGATGTACTTTGCCCGATGTTGTATCCCTCAACATTTGGCGCAGGTATTCCAGGTTATAAATTCGCCATTGCCTATCCCTATGAAATTGTTCATGAGAGCACCAAGCGCGCCGTTGAACGGGTGAGTAAGTATGGCTGTGAGGTTCGCCCTTGGATTCAGGATTTCCCTGACTATCGTTTTGACAAACGGATCTATGGCAAAGAAGAAATTCAGGCTCAAATCAAAGGGAGCTTTGACGCAGCGGGTACAGGGTTTATGGTGTGGGATCCCCGTGTGAAATATACAGAAGGCGCCTATGCCCCGGTGCGAAGGGGTGATGTGGATTAGAGTCACACATCAAGGTTTGTAGGTGTAAAACAACAAAAAGCCCTTCAGATCGTTTCCGAAGGGCTTTTATTTTGTAAACCAAAATTATAGGGCTGCTTTAGCTGTTTCAGCAATTTTTCCAAATGAGGCAGGATCGTGAATCGCGATGTCAGCTAACATCTTGCGATCAATTTCAACCCCTGCTTTTTTCAAGCCATTCATAAATACGCTATAGCTCATATCATTTTGCCGAGCAGCCGCATTGATGCGCGTAATCCACAATTTGCGGAATTCACGTTTTCGGACTTTACGATCACGATAAGCATATTCCAGCGATTTCATCATCGCTTCATTGGCCCGCTTGAACAAGCGATGCTTACTGCCACGTTGCCCTTTGGTCAGGGCCAATACTTTCTTATGTCGTCTCTGGGTCTGTGGACCGCCTTTTACTCTCATAATAACTACCTATTTTTTCCTTTACTGGCATAAGGCATCAATTTTTGGACACGCTTTTGATCCCCTTTGTGGGTCACTTCAAGCATATCGTCAAACTGGTATTTAACACGCTTACTTTTTTTACGGCGCAAGTGGCTTTTACCAATTTTGGTTCGCATCAATTTGCCTGAACCAGTATATTTAAATCGTTTTGATGTTGCTTTGTGTGTTTTAATTTTAGGCATAATTTATATATCCTTATTGATTTGGCCCAAGGATCATTAACATGGTATTACCTTCCATAGAAGGCCTTTTTTCAATAACCGCCAGATCACCCAAATCTTCAATTATTCGATCCATTAACTCTCGACCAACTTCTGGGTGCGTGATCTCACGTCCTCTAAACCGAATACGAACTTTAACCTTAGCTCCGCGCTTCAAAAATTTGCGTACATTCTGAAGCTTGTAATTAATGTCGTGCTCACCTGTTTTTGGACGCAAACGAATTTCTTTGATCTCGACTTTTGTTTGGGTTTTTCGAGAATCTCGCTCTCGTTTTTGTGCCTCGTACAGAAACTTGCCGTAATCCATCAGACGGCAGACAGGAGGTTTTGCTTGTGGCGCAACCTCGACCAAATCTGTGTCGTGTTCTTGAGCAATTTCTAGAGCTTTACTGGTCGGCATTACCCCTAATTGATCGCCATTTATTCCGATTAAGCGAACCTCTGGGGCTCTGATTTGTCCATTAATATTTCGTTCGTCCTTGGCTATGGTTGTTCTCCGTTGTTCTATTTAAGGATGTAATCAAAAAGAAGGACGCCTGTGAATAGCGTCTCTAATGACTACAGTACTATTTTCGGGGACTGTGCCCGTTTATTCGACGACCGACTCTACCATGTTCGTTCGTTTTCGTCAAGTTTATTAGCGAGTTTTTGGTTATAGGTAGGTTCAATCTATACTCCATCAATTAATATATGGTCAGTTTGTATAACTCGCCGCGTGCCTGTTTGAGATCGAATTAATAAGGAGTGGGTTTTTGCCTGCCTGCCGCGATACTGCACTCCCGATAATAGTGGCCCACTGGTAACCCCGGTCGCTGCAAAGAATATCTGGTTGCTTGTCACTAACTCATCACAAGTCAAAATATGGTCGAGATCCAATCCCGCAGCCTGTACAGTCTCGCGCTCAGTCTCACTTTGCGGCGCTAGACGTCCCAACATACCACCGCCGAGGGCTTTAACTGCGCAAGCGGCTGTTACCCCTTCGGTCACCCCACCAATTCCCATCAACATATCTGCCCCCATATTGGGTGTGGCGGCAATTAGAGCACCAGCCGTATCTCCATCATCCTGCAACAATACGCGTGCGCCTGCTTCACGAATTTCGTTGATGAGGTCAGCGTGGCGTGGCCGATCCAAAACGATGACTTGTAAATCGCGCACTGCTTTCCCTTTGGCACGGGCTACCAAAGCTAGGGTCCAAGCTGCTGGCGCATCAAGGCATTCTGGCCGTAAAACATCAGCCGCCTCATAATCGACGACAATTTTGTCCATGTAGGCAGATGGTGGTGGGGACCACATGGAGCCGCTGGGAGCAATGCTAACAAATGAAATTGCCCCAGGATGCCCTTTCACAACAGATCGGGTACCGTCTACAGGATCAACAATTACGTCAACTTTTGGTCCATTTCCGGTACCAACCGATTGTTGGGTTGTAAGCGGGGAATCTGCCCCCAATCGACCTTCTTCACCTATAACAACCCGGCCATCGATTGCAATCTTGTTTAAAGCCTGCGCCATCGCGTCTGTTGCGACCCGATGAGCTTCGATTTGATTCCCAACCCCGAGCCACCGACCCACTTTTAAGGCAGTCTTTTCAGTGACCCGTAGTAGATCAAGACCAATATTGGGTGATAACGCCGCTTTCATATGGTTACGCTCCTTGAGTGTTCTGCCACAACGATCTGATCCGTCAACTTAATTTTGGCGGAACACTAGATCGTAAGCTGTACCTCGATAAAGATGCGCCTATTCTACCATAATTCAAAAAAGTCACGTAACTTTTTTGGGCTTAGTGTGTGACGTTTATTGCGTTACGATGAATGTTTGATCAACTTCATCTGTACTGATATGAAAACCGTCATTAGCCACCACACGGATTAGGGCTTGGTCGCTATTTTCAAGATGACTAGCATCAAAGGTTAACTGAGATTCTTTGATCTGCACCGCAATGGGAATCCACTGTTTTCCACCATCAGGGCTATATAATACATCGAAGAGTAATGTGTCATTATCAGCATCAGCCGCTTCCCAGGAAACAGTTTGTTGCCCAGATAAAACTTCACCTTGGTTAGGGTATGTCATTGTGACTTCAGGGGCTGAGTCACTGGGGGTAATTGAAATTAAGGTCGATGTATCTTCTGTAATCATAATCTTGGCAATTTGGTCAACATCAAGATTAGCCATTGTTACAAAGTAAGGACTGGCCTCGGTTGGTAACCCAGTTTCAACATCAACAAAACCCGCATCAAAACATTGTTTGGCTAAAAGCGCCTCGTTGTGCCCAATAATCTGAACACAGTAGTCAGTTCCTCTATTGTTAATGGGTAAACCACCCTTTGTCACAGCATCTTGAGCCATCTGCACAACTTTTGGTCGTGAGACAGTCCCGTCAGGATAAATTATTCCACTAATAAGTAAGACATCACCGTCAACAATTGGGTTAAAGGCATCCCACTCTGGGCTGGATTGTGTCGGCTTCAACAGGTCGCTATTAAAGATCGTGCGATAGGTGTGCGGTGAAATCCAGGGACGGGTGCAATAGGCCATCATATCGTAGGACGATGGTGGATAGATAATCGGTGGATCGCTATAAAGATCGATCCCAAATTCCTGAATGTAGGGTGTTTCAGCGTAGGGCCAAGCGGGGTCAACCTGAATATCGGCACCCTCGGCCTTAAAACAGGCCTCATCTTCACGCTGGGTTGGAGACCAGGCATGTCGTGCCCCTAAATTATGAGCGATTTCGTGAACTAAAATGCGCGGTCCACCGATGTCCTGCTCGGGGCGTACCCCACCAAAAGCAACGCGACTTGAGTGAGGGCCTGCACAATCAGCACACCACGCGGGATCTGAGGCCCCACCATTATAAAATTCTTGGGGAAGCCAGCCAAAAAGCTGATCTGGCCAACTCGTAGGGTCGTGATTTTGGGTGTAAAGCCAATACACGTACAGTAATTCTTGTAGAATTTCACCCTTCGATAGGTTACGGTCCCACGTTAAATTTGGCACAGGCAACCGATAGTATTCCACATCAGGAATGGGATATAAACGTAACAACCAATAATCAACATCTCTGATTTCTTGTGGGGTTACCCCTTGATACTCGATCGGTAGGTAGGCCACCTGCAGGGCTTTACGTTTTGCAAAGTTTACGGATGTGCTTGATGTAGCTGGTGTTTCATCATTCACCGTGATGGAAACATCGAACGTTGTTTGGCCATTCATCCAATCTGGGGCGGGGAAATATGTGAAATCAACTGATCGATCTAAACTCAAGCGTAGCTGTTCGAGGGGGAGGCCGTTAATTTCAGCCAACTTTTCGGCTGAAATTTCACGAGTCACGGTATCCTTGATTTCACCATCATTGATCACATTCAAAGTAACCAAGGCGTCATCTGTGGGGCAGCCTTCACTACAGGCCAGATATACCCGTAAAATTGTATGACGTCCACTCACTAACGGCATCGAATTATTGCAAAATATGTGGTCACGATGATCAGGGTTAGAATGACAACGTGGATTTTCTGGTTCATCAAATACTTGAATACCTTGAGAAATCTCCACGCCACGAATCACAATCGGGGAGGGTTGGGCACGAATAAAGGTCACTTGGTCTTGTAGCGAATTAATCGGCTGCGGTACATCATCATCAATTTGAGGTAAATCGGAGGGCAACATTTCCTGGGCAACTTGTTCTGGCAACGGGGCTTGAGCCACTTCAAGCTCTGGGGGAGCCGTAAAAGAGGCATCACTCCCAGAAGTAGCTAATCGGGCTGGATAGAGCAACGTTATAATTAAAAAGCCAACAATAACCTGCAACCCGATCAAACCGCCAATGATAAAATGAACCTCATTAAATTTACGCTTTGGGGGTTGCGAGTTAAAAGATGAATTTTGTTTAATCGAATAGTTTTGGTTCATTGTCACCCATCCCAGACAGATTGTGATTTTTAATGTACGTCTGTTGAAGTTATGTGGCTCAACAGCTTACCTGCATTACGGTTTAGTATAGTGCTCTTTTAACTTTGCTTCAATAGGATTTTCGGGGTGCTTTGTTAAGTTTTTCTAACAGGGCTTCGGCAGAATATGGGTAAATGTGGGTTGAGATTGTCGAAACCAGATATTGTGTCCCGCAAACATTGATTTCGACAGGCTCAATCGACGCTTTGCCTAAGTCCTGTCTAATAAAATTCGGTCAAGATGGCCTAAGTTGGAGAAATGATGAGTTTGACGCATAATCGTGACCGCTTGACCTTGAAGGGATGGAGAAGAATACAGAGCGAATGATCAAAAAACTGCTGATGAGTTTTTTTGTAATACTTGGCCTAGCTGGGCTTTTTCCGTTAAATACTACGAGCCAATCCTCATTGACGATTGATAACCTTTTTGTTGAGCTTTGGCCTGAGTATGATCGTCCCAGTGTTTTGGTGATTTACAACGTTCAGCTATCCGCTGACACGCCATTGCCAGCCGAAGTTATTATTCCCTTGCCAACCTACGTCAACTCTCTGTTTGTCGTGGCCTATGAACGGGAGGGTGTTTTGGTTGAAGCTGATACGAGTGATTTTAGCTTGGTACAAATTAACAATCAGCAAAGCCTTCGGTTGATGACACCCTCTCGAAATTTTCAATTTGAATATTATGATGACACGATTTTAGAGCGACAAGCACAAAATCGAACTGTCTTGTATGAATTTGTTTCACCCTATCAGGTCAGCCAAGCCACCTTTGAAGTACAAGAACCAACAGATACAAATAGTTTCTCCAGCCAACCGCCTTTGACCGATCAGTTTGAAGGACGTGATGGCCTGATTTATCATAGTTTGCCCCGCTCAAATTTAATTGCGGGTGATACCTTTAATTTGTCGGTAAATTATCAGCGAAGTAGCGATGAACTTTCGTTGGTAGAAATTCAAAGCAATTTACCTGCTCCAGCCCTTGAACCCGTGACCGAATCGGCAGCTAGTAGCAATCTAAGTAACAATGAAACGATTGGCTACGTACTCATTGGAGTCGGAGCGTTGTTATTGATTGGCACCATTGGCTCTTGGTGGTGGTCAAGCCGACAGCAGCCTACTGGGCGGACGAGCAGTGAAGTACGAGAGATACAGCAACCCAATGCCAATGAACTGGCTCGCTTCTGCTATCAATGTGGGACAGAATTTCGAGGCGACGCCCGATTTTGTCACAAGTGTGGCACTGAGCGGCGACAGGTGAATTAGCGATACCATTTATCAAACACTATTTTAACGGAGCACTTTATGGCAACCTCAACAAAAGTGGCAATTACGATCTTAACAATCTTGGTTTTGGCCTCCCTCGCGCTCAATGGCTATTTGATTTGGCAATTGTTTCAAGTTCAAACTCAGGTTCGCCAAACTGTGCGGCAAGTTGGCCCAGAGATACAGGAGTCGCTGGATAAAGCCATCAGTGATCTAGAGTCATTTGAGCAAACGGAGCTTGAGTTTAACATCGCCGTTCAGCAGGATTTTCCAATTGATACGGAAATTCCCTTTAATGAAACCATCAATGTGCCGATCCAGATGACGGTACCGATTTCAGATGTCATTGATACGGTGGTGAGCTTGGATTTACTTGGCACAGGTGTTCCTTTGGAAGTGCCGATTGTCGTCCCAGTTAATATTGATATTCCAATTGACAATACCGTAACTGTGCCTATCAATCGGTCGATTCCAATTTCAGTCACGGTTCCCTTGGATGTAGAAGTTCCCATTGCTGTCGATCTGCAAGAGAGTGAAATTGGCGGCTACTTAGGCCAGATGCGTGAAGGTTTGGAGGCGCTGGATCAAGCGGTGGATCGAATTTTGCGGCAGGTAAATTAGGCACTCAACACAAAGATGAGCATTTAGTAATGAAACTTGCGTTAGCCCATGATTGGCTTAATCAAATGGGCGGGGCGGAAAATGTACTGGAAACGATGGTGGATATGTATCCCGGTGCACCTGTTTTTACCACGATCTACGGCCCCGATGTGATGCCCGATGAATACCGCCGCTGGCCGATTCAAGCGACGTGGCTTAATCGTGCTCCGGCCATCCACCGCCACCATCAATCCTATCTGCCATTTTACCCACCCGCCGTCAGCAGTATTGATCCCTCAGGATATGATGTCATTTTGTCTAACAAAAGCGGCTTTATTCACGGCATTCGACACACATCGCAACAACTCCACATCTGCTACTGTCTCGCCCCCACACGGTACGTTTGGGATTATGAAGGCTATGCAGCGCGGGAGGGCTTTGGGGCGCTGTTGGGGGTAGCCATTGATCCCGTCATTAAGCAGCTACAACGTTGGGACTTTAATGCGGCGCAGCCAACGAATGGGGCGAATTCGGGAGACAGGACACGCGGTGTTGATTACTTTATCGCGATTTCAAAAGAGATTCAGGATCGCATTAAAAAATATTATCAACGCGACTCGGTCATCATTTATCCTCCCGTCAACACTGACCGTTTTCAACCCTTGCCCTCCGGCCAGGAGCCGGACGATTATTACCTCATTGTCTCACGCCTAATTCCCTACAAGCGAATCGATCTAGCCATCGAAGCCTTGAGTCGGCTAGGTCGTCGTTTGATTGTGGTGGGTGATGGTCGAGATCGGGATCAATTAGAGGCGATGGCTGGCCCAACGGTTGAGTTCAAAGGGCGGCTCCCGTGGGATGACGTCGTGGATTTGATGCGACGTTGTCGCGCCTTTTTATTTCCAGGCTTTGAGGATTTTGGCATCGCGCCGGTCGAGGCCCAAGCTGCGGGGCGACCGGTGATTGCCTTTGCCAAAGGCGGGGCGTTGGATACAGTGATTGAGGGAGAAACAGGTCTGTTTTTTTATGAGCAGACCGTTGAGGCCCTAGTCGCAACGATCCAGAATTTTGAGACGCGCAGCTTTGACTCGAAGCAAATGCGGGCTAATGCCGAACGCTTTAGTGAAAATCGTTTCCGCGATGAGCTAAGTACATTTGTCACCGAAAAGTGGGAGGCCTTTAAAACCAGTCGCCAGCCTGAATAAAGAGCGGGCTATCAGCAATGGCCTGATCAAGCCAAGAACAGGTATCCTCATCTGTTTTAAATCGACCCAATAGGCGAGCGTGAGTGGCTGTTATATACCCACATAAAATTTGGGACATTGTGACAATATCTGTTTCGATTTGCGGCTCAACCCCTGGATCAATCGAGTGCGTTTCTGGCCGACCATCAACAATACGGAACAAAAGAGGCTCCTCATTCGTTGGGATTACCGGATCAGTGACCTGAATGACCCGCTCACCAGAGAGGCCACGGGTGTAAAATCGGGTGGTTAGGGCTGTGGAAAGATTGATGATCCGTCCCATTGGGCCAGGCGAGACATAGCACAAGTCATTAAAAATCCAACCTCGATTTTGCCCCCCCTCAGCGGCTGGCTCCCGGAGCATATGGCGTAGCGGTGTATCTGGTGGGGCTAAATACTCAACCACATCCCCCTCATTTTGCGCGGCAAGATAGCCAATTAAGCCTCGGTATGCCGCATCCTCAGTGGCAAAGAACTCCTGAATTTTTATGACCCGTTCGCCGCGATCAGACTTGCTGATTGTGTAAGAGTAGTAACCCCCAATCGAGTCATCTTCTTCATAAACCATAATCTTGGGCCAACGGCCAATAATGTCATCCCACCACTCATTCGTGCGGGTAAACCAACCATTGTTCCAGGTCATCTGCCCTTTATAGAGCACACGCATCATTGGCAAATCACCTAATTCAAAGGGTCGGACGTTATGTCCCTCTTCATAGACAGTCAGGTTGTCTGGCTTGATGCGATAGGTGTGCACATCACCAACAGTGCCGTAACCGAGCTTGTTGTAATATTTGAAGGAAAAGGGGAACAGGACAGACATTGCTTGCCCTTCAGCAAACATTCTGACGATTGAAAACTCCATCATCTTGGCCGCGATGCCTTGTCGCCGATACTCGGGTAAAACGGCCACCCCAGCTACAGCACCGACTTTCATGGGTACCCCACTCAACCACATTTTCACGGGAAAAATTGTTGCCGTGCCAATGATCTCTCGCTCGTATTGGGCCACAACAATGTTGGATGAGTCATAGCGCGGATTTTCCAGCAAACGGGCCAATGCCTGCTCTTTATCCCCGCCAAATCCGATAGTTCGGACGCGGGCCACAGCCTCTAGCTCATCAGGCATTGTTGGGCGAACTCTCACAGAATCGATGATGGACATAATGTTATCCTACGGTATTCTTGATAATTTGGACAGCTTCTTCAGGTGTAAGCACCGTTTTTACCAAAATTTGATAGGCTGGGGCAATATAGGCTTCATCCGTAAAGGTGGCCAAGGTACGTTGCCATAACTCGCCGATGGCGACAATGGGTCGAGGCGCAATCTCACCCACTTGAGCAAAATTCCAGCTCAAAGCCAATTCAGCCAGTGTCCCGATGCCCCCTGGCATGACAATCGCTCCATCACAATTCGCAACTAGATACAACAGACGTTCCTGTGCTGTATCCAATTTTCGTTCCTCTTTTACCCACTGATTGGCAGGCGTCGGACGAAATTGCTCAATTTGTCGGCTGGTGATGCCGATAACGTGCCCACCAGCTTCCGCAGCCCCTTGGCTAACCGCCGCCATCACCCCACCATAGCCGCCCGTTTGAACGGCAAAACCCGTTTCAGCCAACAATCGCCCTACGGTTTGTGACATCTGATAATCTAGTGAGCCTGGTAAAGGGGCACTGCTGCCAAAGACGCTGATTACGTTTCGCGAATTATTTAAGGGCATCTCTTATAGCGCTTATCTGTGCTTCATATGCCTCAGGTGCTAATGTGACTCGGTCCCGCCCTGGATTCAGCGGCCAATTTGAGGCAGGGTCTCCATAGTAACGAGGAATAAGATGGCAATGTAAATGTGGTGAAGCATTGCCAAGTATTTGATAATTCATTTTGAGAGAGTGATAAACCCGCTCGATAGTTTGAGCCGCTTGGATTAAATCTTCAAAATAAAGTTCACGCTTTTTTAACGTAAGATGATAAGGCTCTTGGACATGCTTGTAGCAATACAAGACACAGTAACCGGCCACAAATTGGTTTTTGTGAAGATCGAGACGGCTGATTCTTAAATCAGCAATCGGGTATGTGTGGGATGTTGCCCCTGTCTCAAGATGCTCACATTCTGGACAGTTTTCACCGCGGACCAAACTATCCCACTGTTCACGAGGCATCCAGGTTTTTGGCCGTTTGATTAAAACTTCATCAATATCCTGACTAATCGCCTTGATCAAAAACTCATCAAGTTCCAGACCTGATTTTTTGGCATATGTTTCAAGTTTTAGGCTTAGCTGATCAGTAAGTTCAAGATAAATTTTTTTCATCAAGTTACTTTCATCAACTGACGAGATAAAGAACTTTATCCCAAGCTATTAATATTCTGTCAAACAACCGTCATCTTGCCAAGTTTGTGTTAACGTTTCGGATGAGGCTAAACGGTGCGAGGGTATGATCCCAACACCCTCAAATAGGTTGTGATTTCTGCCAAATTATTGAGGGCATTTTGGCAGCGCTCCTCATTTTGATTGCCCAGAAAATCGATGTAGAAGAAATATTCCCAGCGTTTGCCGTGCAGGGGGCGGGACTCGATTTTGGTCAGGTCAATGTCTCGCAGGGCAAAAACGGCTAGGCTCTTGAACAAGGCTCCCGGCATATCCTTGAAGGAATAGACGATCGTTGTTTTTGTATCACCATTTTCAGGAACAACCGGATCACGGGAGACGATGACAAAACGGGTATAATTTTGGTCGTTATCCTGCATATCCGCCTGTAGAATGTTCATCCCATAAATTTCCGCCGCCCGCTTGCTGGCTAGGCCCGCCCCATCTTGGATTTGCTGCTCCTTGATCATCTTGACCCCACCTGCCGTGTCATATGTGGGCACTTGCTCCACCGCTGGCAGATAGCGCTCCAGCGAGCGAATACATTGCCCCAACGCTGGCGGTTGAGAATACACTTTTTTCACCTCGTCCAAGGTTACACCTGGCAAGGCAATTAGTTGATGGGCAATCGGGATCTGAATTTCGCCGATGATGGAGAGTTTATAGCGGAGCAAGTGGTCATAATTCTGATGAATGCTGCCAAACAGGGTGTTCTCGATGGGGAGAATACCTAAGTGGGCCTCTCCGTTGGTGACGGCCTTAAATACTTTTTGAAAGTCGTTGTGGGGCTGGGGAGTGACCGTTTCGCCAAAATAGGCGACCGCCGCAGCTTCACCATAAGCGCCACGTTCCCCTTGAAAGGCAACAGTTATATCTTGCTGACTCACGTTGGTACCTCAATATTGATGAGTTTATACGGATAAATATTGATCACCTTGGTCTCTTCGTAATCAGTTTCGGTGATTTCAGTGGCGGTATAAACGTGTTGATGTCCATGGATGAGGTAACGGGGTTTGAAGACCCGCATCAGCCAGTTAAAGGCATTGAATCCGACGTGTACTCGGTCCTCCCCATTGTGAATACCGAAGGGTGGTGAATGGGTGACGAGTATATCAAGGTAGCGACCATAGCGCAATTTGTTAATTAACAGGCGCGGTACTAGCTTAAAAACGTTGAGCCACATCTCACGCTGGCTGTATTGAAAGAGGCCGGGACGATAGCGGATTGACCCTTCCAACCCCGCCCATAAGATGTCTTTTTCGAGATGTGTAATGCCGTGCAGATTCAGGCCACCGCTCGGTCCTGTAATTGAGGTGCCGTCTGGTAAATATTCTCGTTCGGGGTCGTGATTACCGTGCACATAGAGGAGGGGGGCGTTGAGGAGCGTCAACAGATATTCAAGGTAGTAGTAGGGCAGGTCTCCACAGCCGACCACGAAATCAACATCAGGATAGCGTTCGGCAACTCCGGCATTATAAAGTTGCCCGACAACTTTGTCACTAACAAATAAAACCTTCACAAGCACCCGATCTGTGGCAGTCCCATCTTTGGGGAATTTTGTGTACCTTGGCCTAAGTACCAGACATAAGATCGGCTCATTCTACCACGAACTTTAGGATTGGTCGAAATGGAGGTATTTGTGAGGCACAATTGGAAAAACAATTCGGAGCATCGTAGATTTGTCTTGCAATCAATAAGCAACAGAGTAGCAAGGTAACAAGGTTACAAAATGCATTCCCTTTCTGCTATGCTGCACCCCTGCTACCCTGCGACCTGTGCCCTTGACATCGACAGCTAAGCCCTTATAGTTATCCAAAATTAGTACTCAACCAGAGCCCAATAAAACAAATACAGAAAGAACTAAAAATGGAACAAAAATATTTAGGTAAACCCACCACTGGCCCCATTGACGATTTAGACACGTTTCCTGCGCCAGACGTCAAAAAAGTGACGATGACCTCCGATGAGGTAACTAGCTTTTGCCCGGTGACCGGACAGCCGGATTGGTATGTCATCAAAATCGAATATGTACCTGACAAGCTGTGCATCGAAAGTAAAAGTCTAAAACTGTACCTGTGGCATTTCCGGGATCAACAAATCTATTGCGAGACCATCCCCGTGGTCATCCGTGATAAGATTGTCGACATCGTCCAACCCAAGGCCTGCCGCATCACTGCCCATCAAAAAATGCGGGGCGGCATCACCATCGATGCCGTGGCGGAGTATGGTCGGACGGAGTTGTTGGGGGTGTAGGTTGTAATTGGCATAATGTATAACAAGGAGTCTCAGTAATTGCTAGGGAAGAGTGTATTATTTTCGACGAATGATACCGCTTCACTCAGTGCCTGAATCTATTTGAGGGTTGATCTCATCGAGCGTTGCATCATCTTCCAATCCTGCATTCGAGATGATGAATTTGACATCGCTTTCCCCTTCACGACCATCGATTTGAATATTAGCTGACAGCATATTGTAATTAGTGCTACAAGCGTAAGTGGAGAATTCAGCAACGTCGGTCAAACAAAAATCTGCATTGAGATTCATTACCTGGTATGTGGGGCGATAAAAATCAGCGGCGGTTTGCATGTCCCATGGAACGGTGAAGCTGAGTTCATTCCCCACCCGACTGATATTTGTTGCTTCATCTGGGATGGGCCAATCATCGACGGTGTACCCCTCCTCAGTTGGAATACTTGAGGCTTGTTGGGTATCAACCGCCTCGCTTGTGCTGTCCGTGTCCCAAATCAAACCTGAGGCGTCAAGGGAGACTTCGGTATCCTCCAAGCCAATGTTTAGGATAGTGATCGTAACAGCAGCCTCACCTAGCTTGAATGGCAATATCGCTAGATTTTCCCCGTTGACGGCAAGGGTTTCATTTAACTGCCAGCCCGCTTGCCCCATCGCCTCATGATAAAATTCCGTTAATGTTTCGACATCGGCTGGAACGGTAAGTGAGATTTGCTGGAGGGAGGCGTTAATGTCGGCGGTGGATGAATTTTCGGGCAAAGGAAGATCTGCTGCGGATAGGCTTGGTGTGACATCGGGTGTATCATCATTGACAACAACACTCTCATCGCTTTCAATGTTTTGTGCCGTGGGTACTGGAATATCTTCCGGCCTGATGGCCTCATGTAATGAAGGGGCAAGCCCATAGTTGACGGTGACATTGAGCGTTTCTGCCATTGCTGTCATTCCACTGAAATTGACAAGAATTTGTTCATTGTCCCGACTAAAAAAGAACGTATTCATATCAGGATCAGCAGCGTCGACCTGCCAACCAATTGTTGGTAATGCTTCACTGTAAAAATTAGCGAGAGCGACTGCGTCAGCCGGGGTGGTGTAGCTAAGCTCGTAACTGCCATCGATCAAACTTATATCATAAGCGTCTGATGGGAGTAGGGCGGTCAATATATCAACATCTTCAGAATGTTCGACAGCGAAATCTATTGATGTTAACGTTACCGCAACTTGGTCATTTTTGGCGGTGCCTACCTCAAATAACAAGGCCAATTGTTCCTGCTCATGACTAAATGTGCGAGCGATATATTCTGGATTGGTGATGTTCTCATTGACACTACGCCACCCCAGCTTTGTCATTTCCTCAAGATAAAAACTTAGGATAGTTTTCACTGTTTCTGTACTATAGTAGGTGACATAAGGGGCATCGCTATCAAAGATGAGATCACGATTGTTTGGGTAAATGGGGATATCTCGAGACACCATTGAAGGGGTGTAATGAACCTGAGTTTCACCATCTGTGTGGCTTAGTGAGACTAATAAATTCATTCCATTCTGGATAAAGTTTAGCTGCTGCCTGCTCGTATTCTCTGTTAGGGTCGTGCTCGGTGGGACATATTCATGCCAGCCTTGTGCATCTAAAGCTTGTTTGGTAAAGGTGATGACCTCTTCTAGGCTCTGCTGAGAGGCATAACTTAGAGCCGCAGGGTGAACATTAACATTATTGGCATCTTCAACTTGGGGAAGACTGGACAGGTTAAGATTGCCATGATAAAAGGCCTGCCCACTGGTTGTCTCAGTGGTGCCCGAGATTAACATTGAGAAGGTGAAATTATCTTTACTAAAAAGAAGGGCTGCCGTTGTATCCGTGACGCGGGCAAAATTTGTATGTTCTTGCCAGCCCATTTTATCCAACTCCGTGCGATAGAAATCCACCGTCTCAGTTACAGTGGCTGGGATGTCAAAATAGACACTCGTTACACTCTGGTAGGACCACTCGGCTCCTTCTATCAGTGGGAGCTCACTTAGGTCCAAAATTTTAGCCGCTGCCATAACTGTGGCTGGCTCATAAAATTCAATAACAGGTTCCGGCTCAGGTGTATGTGTTGGCTCGTCCGTGGGCGAATGTTTGATAGGTTCTGCATGATCACTTCGGCTCTCCGAGGTAGGTGTAAACTCGGCAATCGTATCTACCTCTTGCTCTGGTAAGGGTGCCGCTTCTTCAGTTTGACTGTTACAGCCAAATGATATCGCAGTCAAACTAATCAGTACGAATATCTTAAATATCCAACCAAATTTCATTGTCATCTCCTAAGAAATAGTTTTATTTGACCTAGCTCTAATCTAGCGAGATGATGTGAAATGATCGTGATTTAAAGGTGAATAGCTGCTTTTCTATTAGCAGTCGTTTGGTTAGCAAAGGCAGCCAACTTTGAAATAGATTCGGTAACAACATATTTGTGCCATTTGAAGGGAAAATATATGTGGCACCCCTTGGTATTGTTTACTACATCGCCACCCCTTGGTATAAGTCACCTCAGGTATTTATAGTAGCAGTAGATCTCTACTAATAGTAAGTATGGCATGTAAAAAATGTCCTATCTACCAGCGACAGCGGCTGGTCAACATTCGGTGCGAGCTGACGGGCGACGTGTTGAAACGAATTGACGAGGCTTTGCAAATTATTTTTGGATTGTAATGGGTGGTATAATGACTACCGTATAAGTATGGGGTAGCGAATGCATCATAAATCTGACACTAATGTGATTATAAATTTAATTTAGGATGAAATGAATCAATTATCATTATTTAACAATATAGAAGATAGTATATCAATTGATGATGCAGCAATTCAACTCTCTGTATCCACGGCCTCAATTAGAAACTGGATAAAAACTGGCTATTTAGTTCAAATCAACAGAAATCTCATTTCAAAAGAGTCATTCAACCGTTTTAAAGATGAGATCGCTGGTTCAGAAAAGCTCATATCCAGAGCAAATAAGTCATTGAAAGATGATCATAATCATGATATCTTGAAAAAAAATATCAGGGAGCTCTTAAATGCTAATTCAAAAGATATTCATGACTTAGGACGAATGTACGAAGAGGCGCTATCTAATGCTTACAGGAACCGGGAAGGTATTTACTATACACCAGATGAGATAGTTGAAACCTTTTTTAGATACCTACCTAAAGATAAAAGGAATTTAAAGTTCTGTGATCCTTGTTGTGGGTCAGGTAATTTTATTATAGCTGCGATTAATGCTGGCTTCAGTCCTGAAAATGTATATGGGTACGATGTAGACCCAATTGCTGCCGAACTCACAAAAAAAAGGGTATTTAAACAAACAGGAATTTACACTAATAACATTATACATACTGATTTTCTGGAAGCCTCAATTGAAAGCAATAGACCGACTTATGACGTTATATTTACCAATCCACCTTGGGGGAAGAAATTAGATAAAAAAACAAAAGAGAGATATGCAAACATTTTTGGGGCTGGGAAAAGTTATGATACAACATCTTTATTTTTTTTCGCAGCACTATCTGTTCTAAACTCAAATGGATATATAGGCTTTTTAGTACAGGATGCTTTTTTTAATGTAGCATCTTATGAAGATGTGCGGAAAAAAGCCCTTTCATTGAAAATAAAAGCATTATTAGATTTTGGTAAACCATTTAAAGGGCTATTAACAAAAGCTAAAGGTCTAGTAATTGAAAATTCATCGCTTGTAGATGGATCTGCCGTTGAATGTAATGGTAATGGCTCTAAACACCAGAGGGTGCAAGACTCATTCTTAAAAAATCCAAAATCTATATTGAATATGAATTGCTCTCAAGAAGAGGCGAACACAATTATTCATTTGTATTCATTACCTCACATATCACTAGTAAATCGTGCAAAATGGGGATTGGGAATAGTAACAGGGAACAATAAAAAATTTATTATTGATAGACCTGCGGAAAATTTTGTCGCTGTATATAAAGGTTCGGATATAAAAAAGAGTGCTATCAAGGCCCCTTCCTGTTTTATTCCTCAAGACCTTTCATTGTATCAGCAAGTAGCACCAAATGAGTTATATCAAGCTAAAGAGAAACTGATATACAAATTTATCTCTTCTGATTTGGTGTTCTTTTGTGACACAAAGCAACGATACATATTGAATAGTGCAAATATGATCGTTTTAAATAAGGATTTTCCTATAAGTACAGTTCAATTGAGTCAGATTTTGAACAGTAAGGTAATCAACTGGCTATTCAAGACTATTTTTGATACACATAAAGTATTGCGTTCAGATATTGAAGCGATACCGATACATGTTAATTATTTCGAAGATAATCATTTATTTGATGAGTACTCATTCATTGAATATTTGGGATTAGAGGAAACAGACAGTGGAACTTTCAGAATTAAAAGATAGAATTTGCGAAGCGTTTACAGGTTCGCCACAGGACCTACAGGAAGTTTTGAGAGTTGTTGAGGAAGACCAAGCAATATTTCCCTTTAATGAATATGAACATCTAATATGTAATTTAATAGAGAAGAACGGACTGACATACGATCAGTACATAGAGATAAGAGCTGAGTACATAGCTGAAAATCCAAATTTATGGATATTTGAAATATCAGCTCCCAGAGGATTTGGTGAAAAATTTGCCCAAACCTATGTTCATGGAAAATGTCCCGATCTTAAGAAGCCATCAAAAAAACTTGATCCAGATTATTCTGGCCAATACGATATGTGGCTCGATGGTATAAAAATCGAAGTTAAGGCCTCAAGAGCTGTAAATAGTGAGAGTAAAGATCCGCTATATATCAAGGCACTTTCTCGTAACACTACAAAGCCATTTTTGATGAATTTTCAACAGCTTAAACCTCAGTTTTGTGATGTTTTTATTTGGGTTGCCGTTTTTAGAGATGAAATTGTGCTTTGGGTAATGAGTTCTGACGATGTGGCTAATAATCCTCTTTTTTCAAAAGGTCAACATAGAGGAAATAAGGGGAATGAGGGACAACTTCATATAAAACAGGACAATATACATGTGCTAAATCAATATGAATTAAAGAACAATGATCTCGAGAAATTTATTCGCAAAGCCGCCAAGCGAAATACTTCTTAATTATTCTCTATAACCTTCTACTTTTATTTACACTGTTACCAGTATGAACTTGTAAACATCTTTAGCCAAGAGTGACAGACTAACGCTGTTTATTAGTACATACCAGTACCAAATTATTGTGTGAAGCGTTTTGACAGTCAAGATTAATTCGTGGCAAATCCTTTTGTAGCTAGAAAAGCCATCCTACGACGGAAAACACCTCGCAAACGCCAGCAACCACTTCGGTGATCCTTTTAGCCGAATCTTTCGTGTCAGCAACGCCACAGCCAAATTCTTCTCCTTCCGTAAAAATTTAAGCCACGTTTCACTATCGGCGGTCAGGTGTAAATTCGATTCACCGACGTGACCGTCGGTAATCTGAAGTGTTTTATCCCGAATGATAATCGTGGCTTCAACCTGCTCACTACCTGTGAAGGTAAAGTGATAGGTCGCGTCCAGGCCTTCGGATTGATGGCGATTGAAGACGAGGGACATTCCTTCCAAAAAGCCTTTGATCGATTGAGGGCGTAGGCCAGTGCTCACGTTGCGGACGATTTTGTGGGGAAAGCGTTTTGTGATGTGGGCTTCGGCATCGGATTTGGGAACGACGTAAATGGGTTCTTCCTTTTCCTGCAACGGTTTCACGACATCGGCTAAAAATTCCTTGCGATTGTCCAGAAACGGAGCGATCACATCCTCGCCCGCTGGACAGACAGCTAGGCAGTAGGCCGCTTTGTAGTTCGCACCGAAGGAGAGGCTCTGCCACATTGAGGCCGATTCTGGCTCGTCGACCTTGCTACGGTAATCGATAGCACTCGAACTGTCGGCTACCGTTTCCACCCAACTGGTGAAGCCCCCCATAAATTCACGGTAGTTGTGAGTGTAGCAGGCGGAGAAATCGAAGTAGCCGTCAGCCCCAATGGCCCCGACAGGGCAGGCCGCCACGCACAGCTTGCATTCCAAACACGGATTGTAATCAATCGGCTGGTTGATACTGCTCACCTCAACATCGATCAAAATCGTGCCAAGTAAGATAAAATTGCCAAATTTGGGATGGATGACATTCCGATGAATACCCATCTGGCCTAGTCCTGCGGCGACAGCCACGGGTTTGTGTGAGACAACCCAAATCTTGCCTGGAAATTGATCCATCTCCATCGGAAAACCCATCGAAGGGTTGAGGGCACGCACGCCCTCGGCTTGTAAGCGTGCGACCACGGTGCGGGCCACATCATTGACGTGATCGCCCGTGTGGTGGAATTCGAGATTGGAGACTGAGCGAGCCGGGGCACGAATCGGCTCGCGGTTCATGCGGCAGACAAAGCTAATTAACGTTTTGGTTTTTGGCATTGCGTTCAGGATATCCGCACGTTGATCGGCAATTTCGGGCCGATCGATGGCCACAAAGCCAACATCATCGGCTCCGGCGTCTAAGACTAGTTGCTTTAGCCAATCCGAGTCCAAGGCCTGGGAAGGCACTGGCTCTGATTGAGCCTGCTGGGTTTCCATAAATTTAATCACGGTGGGGTGTTCTTTTAATTTTGCCACGATTTTGTCCTTTTAGTTTAGGTGCATGCACACGTTTTTGTTAAAAAATCTTGAAAGATTATTTATGGGTTGTGGGACCTGGAAAACGCGGAAGACACGGAATTTTTCATTCAATTTCTCTATGTACCTCTGTGTCTACTCCGTGTAACTCTGCGTTCCTCTAAGAAGCCAAAGCCAAGACAGATGATAAATTTTTTAGGAGATGCTTGTACTCATCATCCCCCAAGGCTGATAAGACCTTGGTTTGGGCTTGTTGCCATAATGGAAAAGCGTCGAAAAACAGCTCGCGGCCTGCATTGGTCAGGATCACCATTCGGGTCCGCCGATCTTCGCCAGGCTCAATTCGAATCAAGCCTCGTTTTTCTAGTGGCTTTAGATTCCGGGTCAAGGTGGTGCGATCCATCACCAACTCGTCGGCTAGTTGGGTAATCAGCATCGAGCCTACGGTGAACAGGGTCGCCATCAAACTAAATTGGGTAATCCGTAAATCTGTCGGCTTGAGGATCTCATCATAAAAACGGGTGATTATGCGATCCGCTTTACGAATATTTCGCGCTGCACAAAAGTTTGGGCCAATAAATTGTGAGTCTGCCAAGATAACCTCGCTGATACGTGTGACTACACCTAAATTATTAAATTATAAGGTATTTGTCAAGAGGCAATAAAAATGGGAACCATATCCCCAACTCAGTCGTCTCAAACACACGCAATCAAAAAATGGCAAAAAATCCCAAAAATTGATTAAATCACTCAATTTTGGGGGTTGACAAAGCCCAAAAAGTATGTTACTTTGGGTACGGAATACCAAAAATTCCAAAAAATTACTTCTGGCAGCAAAAAATGCATTGGACGAAACAATTCACCATAAATCTGAATAGCGAAGAACGAGGTTATTCATCTTTGTTTATGGTGCTCGCTGCCAACGCCCAGCCGAGTATTGATTGTATCACATCGCCCGTATATCTCTACACTGAGAAAAGAATGTAGAGTAACGACTGACGACACATTGTCACCGAACGCGGGCTTTTGATAAAGCCCGCGTTTTTTATTTTGGAAAATCAATAGCATAGAAAATTTCATTCTGCGCGTCGCTACAATTAGGGCAAAGAATCTACCAACGGATATTCCTAGGAGATCCTTCACTTCGTTCAGGGTGACATAACTGAAAATTATTTTTACAAGAGTAACATTTAAACAGCTGCGGAGTCAGCCGAAGGAGTTTATGAGTGGCACTCAAACATATATCGACCATCACTCGTAGTTCAAAACTAAATCAAACGAGTCATTTACCATGTCAACAAGCGATGGTCGGTTTGGGTTATATTTGGGCTGGACGTCGTTCTGATGAGCGACCCTTTAGTCACGACTGGTCCCACTTCAGCAGAGGAGGAATCTCAGATGGATAGATAACATCCATGAACGAGATTAATACATCCTCTTCTTTTGCAAGGGCGGGCCAGATATCTGGCCCTCCCTTTTTGTTTGAATTTTGGAAACAGCCTTAACAACTGAATTTGACTGTGTGGCCGAAGGGTGAGGTGGGTGTTTGCAAAGCACTTGATCCGGGTTCGAATCCCGGTGCAGTCTTGGAAAAAAGAGATTGGTAATTAGAGATTGGAGATTAGTTATATTCATGTGTCACATAATCTTTAATCTCCTGTCTCCTTAAGTGAAGTGTCTCTCTAATCTCAATTTGGTCCTGTAGGGGAGTCTGGAGTCCCCGCTGGTCTGTCAAGCCGGAGATCGTCGGTTCGAATCCGATCAGGACCGCTATCATGTGAGGTAGCTCAATTGGCAGAGCGGCCGACTGTTAATCGGTCCGTTGCGGGTTCGAGTCCCGCCCTCACAGCTAGAAGAATACTAAATTGGGCTGGTGGTCTAATGGGATGACACTGCTTTTGCATGGCAGAAATATGGGTTCAACTCCCGTCCGGTCCACAAGAAAAGAGGAGATTAGTAATTAGAGATTGGAGATTAAATAGGATACAAAAATACCTTAATCTCTGGTCTCCAGTCTGTAATCTCCTCAACACATCGTCCTCGTAGCTCAATTGGATAGAGCGTTTCCGTGTGAATGAGGAGGTTGTGGGTTTGTCCTTTGGTTTCCCAAAGGCACCTGCCGAGGACGCTAAAAAGTAAGAGTCAGGATCAAAGAGAATAGGTCATTTCGAGAGGTAAAGTGCCGAGAAATCCCTACAGAATGAGTTTGCACATGAGCAGGTCAGGGATTTCTCACTCCGCTTCACTTATTTTCGCTCCATTCGAAATGACATTAATCAAAATCTCAAGAGTAAGTAAAGGTGAGTAGCTTAATTGGTAGAGCAGCGGTCTCCAAAACCGCAGGTTGTGGGTTCAAGCTCACCTGTCAAAAATAATACGGGGTCGTCTAACAGGCAGGACAGCTGACTTTGAATCAGCCAATCTAGGTTCGAACCCTAGCCTCGTAGCTACAGTAAATGGTAATTAAATAGGCGTAGCAACAATTACTATTTACCAAGCACTAATTACTAAATTTGCAGGTGTCGTCTAATGGTAAGGCCCCAGTCTTCCAAACTGGTGATGCCAGTTCAACTCTGGCCATCTGCTCTTTGCCAAATCCAACAGGGGTAGCGCATACCCAACGACCTGATGGAAAGGGGCTATCAAAAGATAGCCTCGGAAAACAGGCGTGAGTGTTGGACACGGCCGGATATACCGGGACCGCGAGGCAAGTTCGGTAACGAACGAATAGCCGAGGACTGGTCTTCTTGGCGGCGGGCTGAAACAGTGTTTCACTTCGCCCACCCGGTCTAATCACACATCGTCCGTTGTCTGAGTCGCCTGGAAACCGTGAGGCCAAACTGGTAAGCGGGGCAACAGGTAGAGGACGCGGGCACACTCAATGTGCTGTCAGGGGCAAAGGGTGTTGCGTTACCATCAACGTGGATGCTCCTAAGCAGATGGGGGGTCGCGCCCTCGCTGCTCAGGCCACAATGTTGGGTCGGGGGATCACAACCTCGTTTGAACAACACAGCGTGTGAACTAGGCTCCACAGTGGGGTGCAACCAGCATCTTGCGGGAGAAAGGCATTCGAGGCGTCTGTAACATGTAGTCTCAAAGTGCTCAGGTCTGCCCCGATGGTAACGGGTTGACTGAAAATGTGTGGGGTGGTGGATTTTTGGCCCGAGAGGGTGAAGATCTCCCCGCCGGGGACCTCACGCGTGACCGAATTAATGTAGATCAAGGGTAGATCACTAGCCTCTTAAGCTAGATGTACAGGTTCGAGTCCTGTCATTGATGCCAGTAAAGGGAAAGGCCCGGCGCGTACTTGATAACTGAAATAGGTCGCTAACAGCCTTCACTCTCAACAGAGCCAATTTGTTGACAGCGCGAAGGACCCTGCTCTCGGTCCCCAGACCGGCAGGGCTGTCTGAATGGCCGTCGGCTTGTAGCCCTTTGGCCGGGGTTACGGGGTGGCGCGACCGGAAGGGCGGACAAGGTTGCAAGTACGGAATACGTATGCCACGCACGGGAAACAGGAAGCCGAAACACGCCAAGCGCAAGCGTGTTGGGCAGTGGGCGATCAGCGATGATACTGAGGCGCAAGCCTGCCAGTGGGTCTCCCTGGACCGACCGGAGAAATCTTGTCTGCTAGGGGAAGTTGTCGCAGCAATACTACACACCACAGGTGTTGCATAGCTGTATCTTTTTGGCAATTCCAAGAGAATAAAGTTTCAATTGATGATATGGAAGATACAGAAGCGATAAAAGTTCAGATCACCTGAAGAATTGCTTAAGCTTTTCTAAGTATTCCTGATGATTAGATCACACTCTTTTGCATCTCTGTTACTTTGACGAATTTAATTTTTGGAAAAGCCTTGGATTGATGACGAGTAGCTCAGCGGGAGAGCGTCGCTCTGATAAGGCGAAGGCCGTGGGTTCAACCCCCACCTCGTCAACAGGTGTAAATTGCAGTAATTCGTAAGCTGTTTTGCTAAAGTAATTGGTAATTACATCTAAAAAAGGTAATTCATATTGACCAATTACAAATTACCAAAGTTAAACATCGGGGTGTGGTGTAGTGGGTGCATGCTGGGTTTGGGACCCAGTGGTCGGCGGTTCAAATCCGTCCACCCCGACAGTCAGTAATGTAATGGGTGTATGTTAAAAAGGTAGTAGTCGGCGGTTCAGACCTTTGTAAACAAAGGCACCGCCCATCCCGACAGTGCTGGTGTGGCGCAATTGGCAGCGCAACTGTCTTGTAAACAGTAGGTTGTGGGTTCGACTCCCACCATCAGCTTGGATAGTGATCAGTAAATAAAGCGTTATCAACAATAAATTACCATTTACTAATTACCAATCCCCATATAGGCAGGTAGCTCAGCCGGGAGAGCATCTCTTTTACACAGAGAAGGTCGCAGGTTCAAACCCTGTCCTGCCCATAAGCAATATGTAGACCGTATACCTTCGACGGATGACTGCCGTAACAGTCTGGCTGATCTGAGATCAGTAATATTACGATAAGCTACGGTCCGGGGGCGATTCATCTCCCTCGTAAACAATTGCGACAATCTGCGCCGAGATGATGGAATTGGTATACATATCACACTTAAAATGTGAGGGGCCATAGTGCCTATGTGGGTTCGAGTCCCACTCTCGGTATCGTATCTGGAAGGGCAAGCCAATTGGTGATGGCAGTGGTCCGCTAAACCGCCGAGGTTTAACCGCCCTTGAGGGTTCGACTCCCTCCCCTTCCGCTCAGAGTAATTTTCGGTAACGGATGCCCTTGAGGGTTCGGGCGATTTCAGGAAATCGATCTCTCCCCTTTGGCCCAGAGTGATTTTTGGTAACGAGTGCCCTTGAGGATTCGGACGATTTAGCAAAATCGGTTCCTCCCCTTTCTTCTAACGATTTACAATTTTTGATTGACGATTTTCGAATAAAACAACATCAATTTGGGTCGGAGGTAGCTATTGGTTGGCTGCACCTGTCTGTAAAACAGGACTCTTAGAGCATTGTGGGTTCAATTCCCACCTGGCCCTTCGTAGGCACAACATCTGAGCCGGTAGCTCAATTGGCAGAGCAGCGGACTTTTAATCCGCAGGTTGAGAGTTCGACCCTCTCCCGGTTCATTTAGGCTTTTCCAAGAAATAAATTGGGCAAAGTGGCTTGAGATCAAAAAGGTCTTATGGTTGCTCAACCTATATTTTAGAAAAGCTTTAAAGCCGTGCGATAGATAAACTGATGAACAAACACACTTGTTTATTCATTTTGCCCTTGGTTATTTATTATCTTGGCACGGCCTTATAGCGGGATGGAGCGATGGAATGCTCGCTTGTCTCATAAGCAGGTTGTTCGTGGGTTCGAGTCCCACTCCCGCTACTTTTTATGGCAGGCCGTTCGTGGGTTCAGGCCTTTAGATCTCAAGAAACCCACCCTAATTACTCATGCCGGCGTGGCGGAAATGGCATACGCGCCACTCTTAGAATGTGGATGATGGGGGTTCAAGTCCCTCCGCCGGTACTGCTAATTGTGAATGATAAAAGCTTATTTGCCTTTGTAGCTCAACGGATTAGAGCGTCTGACTTCGAATCAGAGGGTTGTGGGTTCGGACCTTGCATAGCAAGGTACCTGCCAGGGGCTTACTAATTGTGAAGATGAAGGCTATGTGTTCGCCTGAATAGCCAATTGTGAATCATGGAGTTTCTAATCATTCATAATTCAGAGTTCATAATTCACAATTAATTTCGGCCCCATCGTCTAGTGGTGAGGACACAAGGCTTTCAATCTTGTAACGAGGGTTCGATTCCCTCTGGGGTCATGTTGTTTGTCGGGATAGCTCATTTTGGAAGAGCGCCTGATTGAAACTCAGGAGGTGCCCAGTTCGATTCTGGGTCCCGACACTGTTAATCGACAAACTTGGAAAGGCAAGCCGATTGGCGACGGCAGCGGTCTTGAAAACCGTCGAGGTTTTATCGCCCTTGGGGGTTCGACTCCCTCCCTTTCCGCTCGGAATAACTGTCCCAAACGGCCATCCTCGGGGGTTCGGATGATTGAAGAAATCACTTCCTTTCTTTCCGCTCATGGTAGCTGTTTTGAACAGTCGTCCTTGGGGGTTCGGGCGACTTCAAGAAATCGCTCCCTACCTTTCCACTCAATCTATAAAGAAAAGGTGGTGATTGAATGCTCACAAACTTAGATGCATATCCCAATCCCTGTAGGAAGGGCTGGTTGACCAGCCCATAGCTCAGGACTGAGCCGCTCAGCAATGGGCACAAACTCCGTCCTGAGATGTTCAGACCAAACATTATAGAGTTTTTAGAGTTCTTAGAGTTAATAGGGCTAGTGAGTTGAAATAGGGTTTTCTGAAGAATCAAGTCTATAAACCCTACAAACTCCTAAACTCTACAAACTCAACTTTCAGAATGGAGTTTTATCATGGATATAGAACTGCTCAAGCGACATTTCGCCAAAATAGGGGCGACGCTTGCAATCGATATTGTCACACCTCAGACACGCCCTCGGCACTGGGGTAGGCAGCCAGATTTCACACTAGATGTGGCTGACACCCGCCAGGGGCAACAGTTTGTACTTGAAATTCAGGAAGACCGTAAACCTCACCTCAACTTTAGCGTGGTTGATACACAGCCAGAGCAACGCCACTTACTGCTCTTGTTGAAGCGATCACAGGCAGAGACAGATCAACGCAAAGAAAAGTTTCTGTGTGGACACGATGAGCGACATTGGTTTGTGGCGGGCGTTTCTAAAGCCGGGGTCGCTACTGTAGACGATGCGATGGACTCCTTGAAACCTCGTGCTGTACTTCAGGAGCAAATGCGCAAAGGGGTCAAACGAAAAAATTGGCACAAGCGTCGCAATGCTGGATTTATCCGCCAAGGTGAATGGTTCTTTTTGCCGCAACCAACCTTTGTCGTACCAGATCCACGGTTGATTATGAAGAACGAACCTATTCGGCGCAGCGGTGGAAAGCCCCACATTGTTGAGAATATGTATCGTATGGGTGGTGAAACCGTTTATGTTAGCTCACGCTATCCGCAGGGATTGCCTGAGCATCGATACCAAGCATTGATAAAGCGTAATCGCAAACGGAGCAAAGACAATTGGCAAGTGATGAGACGACAGCCAACCGTCTTTGCTAAAGGCAAGATCCGTCACCCCGATCATAAAACGATCAACCTGCCTTTCTGGCATCAAGTAATAATGAATAGTGAAGAACAAAATAGCATCAATATCGTTTTCTTGGACTGAGTTTATAGGATTTGTAGGGCGCATAGCGTGTTACAAATCCTGTAAATCTAACCACTGATTACTGACACAAGTCTTAGACCTAGTCACTATCCTTCAAGGAGGTAAATCATGACAAAACTAGCTGAAGCTCTGATTTTACGAGCCGATCTACAAATACGACTGACACAACTGGAGCATCGCATTCTACGAAACGCAAAAGTGCAAGAGGGCGATCAACCGGCTGAAAATCCAGTTGAACTACTAGCAGAGATGACGCAAGTGTCTAACGAGCTAACTGATCTGATCCAACGTATCAACCGCACCAACGTCTCTACGGAGCTTGAACCAGGCCAAACCCTGGCCGATGCGCTAGCCACCCGAGATGTTCTGCGAAAGAACACCGACTTTTACCGTGGTTTAGCTCAAGAAGCAACGATCACCCAAGACCGTTACAGTCGCTCTGAGATCAAATTTGAGAGCGCAGTTGATGTAAACAGTGTTCAAAAAGAAGCTGATACATCAGCCCAAGCTTATCGAGAGCTTGATACAAAAATTCAGGCCAGCAACTGGCTGACAGATCTGCTGACCTAACCGTAGCTTTCTAAGCTTTTCAAGATGGTCCATAGGACAAGAATGTTGGTTTAGTTTTCTACATTAGGTCAGTGATCGAATAACCGGACGTTGGGTAGCTGCGGAAATAGAGGCGAATACACCAACAGGCAATGACCGTTACTCATTTAACCCAAACCTTACCGGGTACAACTAACTGTCACAAGCGTACATCGTATCTTTATTGTAATTACCATGTGTTGATCTATTGAAGCAGTGAGGGCGGGATAGGGGCACTTCGTTCGGTAGGCTCATTTGCATTCGCAGCATTGCTAAATATGAGTTGGAAAAGTGAATAAACATATATTTTCTCGGTGATTAGTAATTGGTAATTTTACGCTAAATGTTGATTTACCAATTACTAATTACCCAAATATGGTGGTCGTAGCTCAATTGGCAGAGCACCTGGTTGTGGCCCAGGAGGTTACGGGTTCGAGCCCCGTCGATCACCCTTGCGTGTGCCCCGCTCGCCTAATGGAAATGGCAACGGGTTTCTACCCCGTCGAAGTCTGGGTTCGAATCCCAGGTGGGGCTTGGATGGAGTTTATAGGGTTGGTAGCGTTTATAGCGCTCATAGAATTTTATTACCGGTCACTAGCCACTAACGATTGTTTTTAAGGAGGAGCCATTCATGAATTTAGTTAAACGATTTTCAATTTGGCAACTGCCTGACTATCAGACTTTGTGGGAAATTCTTCGCACAAATCAGATTTGGACCACTCAGGCAGAAAAGGGAAAAGTTAATAGGTTACCGATTGATGATTGGACGCAGCTAGATCATTTCTTGATGTTTGGCTCGGTCACTGGCCGTCATCAAGAACGACCAAGTAAACCATCACGAAAGGGAACTAAGCCGCTGATTCGCTGCATTCAGGCAGATGGCTTGCGGGTTGTGACCCGAACGCAATTACTGCACCGGGCGCGGCAACTTTTCTATCCGGATAGTGCCTTGTTTGTTCTGGCTTTGAGTGTGCGATATGGAAATGCCGAGACACGCCAAGCCGCCACAGCGATGTTGCCACAGGTCGCGGAAACAGGCCTTCAACTCTTTCGTTTTCTGGCGCTTGTCGAACATCAAATTGGCCGGAGCAATGACCTACAGCGGGCAGTATCCACTTGGTACAACCAACAATTGCCTGAGCAACTGGCCTTTCAAACAGCCACGAACCAAACGCTTGGGATGTGGAGCCATCGCACGGTCTTGCGGCTCTTTCGCCCAAAACCGCGCACAAAGCGACATCAGGCCCTCTTTCATTGGATTGCGCAGGGGGGGCAGATAGATGCGACTGCCGCTGGCAATGACAAAGCCCTGAAATTGCTGTGGGTTGCCGAGCAAGCCAAGCGCGCTGGCGATGAGCAAACAATGGTTGCTTTAATTGAGCAGCACAACTTGCCGTGGCAGGCTGTGCCAAAGCGTTGGCGAACATCGGCGGCTGTCTGGCGAGCTGTATTGCCCCAATTGCCCCTAGCGACAATCATTCGTCGGCTACCACGCCTAACCGCGAGTGGGGCACTAGAAAATGATGAGGCTGTACAGCATATTGTTAATCGCCTGACAGATCCAAAACGATTGGCTGCGGCTCGGACTCAGCCGATGGCAATGTTGATTGCTTTTGAGAGTTATGCCAAAGGTGTCAGTGCAAGCAGAAAACTCTCTTGGACACCCGTTCCACAGATTGTGGATGCCTTGCATGAGGCCGTCTATCTCTCAATTAACAACGTCAAGCCAACTGGGAAACGGCTGTTACTAGGGCTAGATGTATCAGCCAAGATGGCAACGATCAAATCGAAGCAGGCGGCTGATCTTGATGCGCAGGTCATATCCAGTCTGATGGCTTTGCTGGTTAGAAAAACAGAAAAACAAAGCACGGTCATCGCCTTTGATACCAACCCACATCTGTTGGAGATCGATCCGACACAACGGTTGTGCGAGGTAACGGAGCTGCTGGGCCATCTGACTGGCGGTGAAGCCGATTGCACCCAGCCGATTCGTTGGGCGCTGAAACAACGCTCTGAAGTTGATGCCTTTGTCATCCTGGCATCTGCCTTAACCGATGCGATGTACAGCCAAATTACCGAAGCGATTGAATCGTATCGACAAACTCTTGGTGTTCCAGCCAAGGTAGTGGTGATTGCTATGTCAGCCAATCGTCAGCCCAAACAAATGCCTCACGATAGAGGCTTACTGACTGTTTCAGGCTTTGATATCGCCACACCACGGCTTGTTGTTAACTTTATCAATGAGTAAGTGAGAATGGAGAATAGAGATTGGAGATTAAATCTTAGTGATAATCTCTATTCTCCAAAGTAAGGATTTTATCATGGTTGCCATACTACTACTTAATGCAAGTTATGAACCACTGGCTGTCATCCCCCAACGCCGAGCGATGTCACTGATGATGCGTGGTCGTGTGGATGCAGCCACAGAAACGACACATACAATTCAAACCGCCTCAAATGCCTTTGGCATTCCAACCGTGCTGCGGCTACGGCGCTATGTAAATGTACCGCGCAGAGGCGCACGCTGGAGCCGACGCGGCGTACTGCAACGGGACAACTACCGTTGTATCTATTGTGGTATCAGCGCAGGCGAGCGCCAGGGTAACAAAGTGGTAGGTAAAGATGAGATGACGCTCGATCACATCATACCGCGTAGTCGCGGTGGACGAAACACCTGGGGAAACACAGCCTGTGCCTGTCCAGCATGTAACAGTCGTAAAGGTAACCGTACGCCACACGAAGCTGGAATGACCTTGCTGTGGGAACCAAAAACCCCCAGAGTAGGCTATCTGGTGGCTTCAGGTGAAATGCCGGCGGAATGGAAAATGTATTTAGAGGTATAATATAAAAGTGAGGTTTCAGACTAAAGCTGAAACCTCACTTTTTCATTCAAACAAATTCGGCTTATTCATGTCCAAGCCAAAACAACGCCAAACCAACTGCTGCTGCCCAAGATAAGACTTTAAACTCACCGTCATAGAGAGCTTTCTCAATCTCAGCCTGACTAAGCAGAATAATTTCAAGTTCTTCCAAATCATCCGCATCAGGCTCGGCGACCTGAACCGCATCTACAGCCAAAAACAGATTGGCCCTGCCAGCCCCACGATTCCCATCGACGGCATACTGCCCCAGACGATGCCACGTTGGGGCTTCATAGCCCGTTTCTTCCAACAGTTCTCGTTTGGCTGCCACCAAGGGGTCTTCCCCTGGCTCAATATAGCCGCCCGTGATACCCAACGTCACACCAGCCGCATATTTGATTTGTCGAAAGCAAACAAATGTACCATCAACAGTTATCGCGACGACGTTTACGAAATCGGGGGTAATCACCCAAGACCAGTCATTGATAACCTGTCCATCAGGCAACTCAACTTCGTGCTCCTCAACTCGCAAAAATTTACTGTGATCGAGGATCGTACGGCGTGATTTAGTTTTCCATGGTTGCATCAGTCCTGAACCAACGAGCTTTGGCCTTGACTTTCCACCCAGCCTGCGATACCGCCACTCAGGCTGGCGATGCGGTCGCCGTCCCAGCCGTGTTGAATCAAAAAGGCCGAAGCCTGCAGGCTGCTGTTGCCATGCCAGCATTGGAAGACGATGTCTTTGTCCTTGGGAAACTCTTCCAATCGAGTGGGAATCGATTGGATAAAGAAATGGTGTGCGCCTGGAATGTGGCCTGCATTGTATTCAAAATCTTGTCGCATATCGACGACGAAAACATCATCCCCGTTTTCCAGTCGTGTTTGCAACTGGGCTGGGGTAATTTCATTGACTTGAATAGGTTCTTGAGACATTGTTTGACTCCGTAAAGGTAATTTTCGAATATAAAATCTAAAACGGGCTTCGAATCCGCCCACCATCGACGGGGATTGAGGCCCCGGTGACGTAGCTGGCTAAATCGGAAACGAGGAAGGCCACGACCGCCCCCAATTCCTCAGGCCGACCGATTCGTCCGATGGGTGCTGGCTCGCCAAAGCCCGCGAGAATATCTTCAACTGTCGTGTCATTCTTTTTAGCCAAGGTTTGAGCGATGTGTTCAACGTGGGGGGTGTGCATAAATCCGGGCATTACATTGTTTAGGGTGATGCCATCTTTGGCATATTGATCGGACAACGTTTTGGTCATCCCGTGAATGGCCGAACGAAGTGAGGTCGAAATAATCATTGTTTCCAGCGGCTCTTTGACCGAGAGGCTGGTGATGTTGACAATTCGGCCCCATTTGGCCTTTTTCATATGCGGTACAGCCGCTCGGATCAAGCGAACGACACTCATCATCGTGAGATTGAAGGACTCTTGCCACTGCCGATCCTCCAAATGATCAAAAGGGCCAGAAGTTGGCCCACCCGCGTTGGTTACCAGAATGTGGAGCTTGCCAAAATGATCAACCGTTTCCTTGACCACCCGCTCAATCTCACGGGCGTTGCTGATATCGGCTCGAATGGCGAGCACTTCCGTGCCGGTCTTGTCAGCGATCTCATCAGCAGCAATCTTGAGCTTGGTCCCATCTCTGGCACAAATGGCTACTTTTGCCCCTTCCGTCGCAATGGCTTCAGCGCAGGCTCGCCCCAAGCCACTGGATGAGGCCGTGATGAGGGCCACTTTTTTTCTGATGCCAAGTTTCATAATTAAATGTACCTCACACGATAAGGATATTACTGACCCAGACATAACTTTCTAAACGTTTCAAGATGGTCCCTGGAACCAAGAATTTTGTTTACTGTTTCATGTCCGGGTCAGTAGTTACCAAACTCAATCCTTAAAAACTCATTTGGGGGTTCCTGCACAAACTGTTGGTCAATCTCTCGAATCATACGCCGCTGGAGGGCAAAGGCCAGATATTGATCGGCCTCATCAATCGTAATCCAGCGATAGTCTGAATGTTCGTGGGAGAGAACCACCGCTTGCTCACGATCGATAAACCCAACAAAGACAGGAACCAAATGAATACAATTGTTCTGTGGCTCGTAAAATTGCTCAACCAGATTGGGAGAGTATAAACGATCAGGAATTAGCCCTGTCTCTTCTTTAATTTCTCGCAGAGCGGCTTGCCAAGCTGTCTCATCAGCCTCAAGACGGCCCGAAACCATCTGCCACGTGCCATTTAAATGGGCGGACGCACGCTTGATGACTAAATAGTGGGCCTGCCCTGCCACAAGCCGACAGATGTAAGCCGCAACCACAAATGATTTAATCGGAGTTTCTTGGCGAATGTCCATTGACGATTACCTTGGTTTTACACTCCTATGTATTTCGCATACAACCCACGGGCCACTGTCTCGTCCTCAGTGCCTTTGATAATTGCTCGATTATCGGCGAAGAGAGTGATCTCGTAGCCATCAACGCCGAAACGGAGTAGAAAATCATTCTGAGCGGTGATATCACTGATCGGAGCCAGGCGCTCGCCGATGGCTGCTAAATCAAGTCGACTGCCTCCAACCGCTCGAATCTGTACTGCGTCGCGTCCACACAAATTGACGATTTGGCCGCCAACCTCTTGGTTGAGAAATTCAAAATTATGTTGTTGACAGGCGGGACAATTTTCCCGAGGGCCTTTGTTCCCAAATTGATCAAAGGTGTTGTACCACAAATCAAAATGGATGATCCCTCGATTTCGATCCCCTTCACCCACGATGAATTTGATCGCCTCGGTAGCACTCACGCTGGACATCGCTCCAACGACAGGCCCAACCACGCCAGCCGTATCACAGGTGGCGCTGGTGCCGGGCGCGGGAACATTCTCGAACAAGCAACGTAGGCAGGCTGTTTCCCCAGGAATAATCGTTTGGCTCATCCCATAGGTCGAGACGGCACCTGTATATATCCAGGGGATGTTGTGCTTGACACAAGCATCATTCAGGATATAGCGGGTTTCAAAGTTATCCGTGCCATCCATTACCAACGTCGCCCCTTCGATCAGCGACTCGATGTTCTCGGCATTAACATCCGTGACGATGCCATTGATCTCTATGTCCGAATTGATGGTGCGGAGTTTGCGCTCGGCAGCCGCCGCCTTGGGCAGATGCTCGGCCAGATCATTCTCATCAAAGAGTAATTGCCGTTGTAGGTTGTTCAGTTCGATAAAATCGCGGTCAACAATGGACAATTGCCCGACCCCAGCCCGGGTGAGGTGATTGGCAATCATAGTCCCCGTGGCCCCACAGCCGATGATGACCACGTAGGCAGATAACAGTTTTTTCTGCCCCGCCTCACCAATGCCAGGAAAAATGGTTTGACGAATATAGCGTGCTAAATTTGGATCACTCATTGTTCAACTCAGCCTCATCTAATATTTCAATCAACACTTGTTTAAAACGACGCGGCCCCTCATCGGCTAATTTCCACACATTCGTATTGAGCGGTCTACCTTCGTGGACGGAGGTGATCAGATAGAGCACCTCTTCCCAGGCACTGCCCATATCGGTCTGGGAGGGAATGGGGGGCCAATCAGGATGGGAGTGGTAGATGCCGATGATACTTAGGCCCGCGTCATCAGCGGCATTTTCGGCCTGCATAAACTCTTGCCCGCTGATTTCAAACCGATCCGCTCGTTCTTGATTCTGGTTAGTGGCCGGTCGGACTTGCCGCACCCAGCCGCCGTCCCCAAAGTCGCCCAACAGAAAACCACAACACTCGTGCGGGTACGTCTCCTTGGCGTGGACATAAATTTGTTTGAGTTGTGCGTCAGTTATTTTCACTCTAGCTCTCGATAAAATGGTAACAAAATAACAAGGTTGCAGGGTAGCATATTTTTGCTACTTTGCAACCTTGTCACCTTGCACCTTTGATAGTTTACAAATCTAGCGGCGGTAGTTGTTATTGTTACCACGTCGTTTGTTTTTATTCACGTTACGATCAATCAGGCCGCGATAGCTGGGAGCGAGAATCCCGAAGGCTGTACAACGGCCCACATCCATAATCAATGATTTGAGGCGGGGTTTTAGATCGACATCGTTGGCCATTGTGATGACGGTGGGGAGGCGGGCATTGTAGCGATGATTAAAGAGCTGATACAACTTTTCTTCAGCCCACGGGGTTGCACTCTCGGTGCCTAAATCATCAAGCACCAAAAGAGGGGCACGGCGTACCTCGTCAAATCGTTTGTCGAGCGTCGTCAAACTATTCGGATTGAAGGCCGCTCGGAGGTGATCGAGTAAATCGGGGACAACCACAAACAGAGCAGGCTCACCCCGTTGGGTGACCTCGTTGGCAATGGCCGCAGCTAAGTGCGTTTTGCCACAACCGTATGTCCCTGTAAAAACGATCCAATCTTCCGGCGAAGACGCAAAATTTTGGGCAAAGCCAAAGGCTCGTCGGAGATTTTCGCCTTTTTCCCGATCAAGTTCGTGTTCTCGAAGATCGAAGGTGTTGAAGATTTGGTCGGCGTGTAGTGTAAGGCTGGAGAGTTCTGAAATCCCTTGAGCCACACCGCTTTGACGGAAATCAGGGGCCAGGATTTTGACGATACGCGACATATCGGGATCAATTAACCGAGAGCGGACCCGAATATCGATATCCTCCAACTCGTGATTTGAGGTCAGGACTGTTGGGAGTTGGGCGTTGTAGCGATAGTTAAAAATTTGAAACAGCTTTTCTTGTGCCCATGGCGTTGAGCTATGCGCCCCCAAATCATCTAAAATTAACAACGAGGCCGAACGTACCTCTTCAAAACGCTGATCGTAAGTGGTGGTGCTATAAGGGCTGTAAGTGGCTCGGAGGTGGTCCAGCAAATCGGGCACTACTACAAACAAGGCCGGATTCCCTTGCGAAATCGCGTGATTAGCGATAGCCGCAGCTAAGTGCGTTTTCCCACAGCCATAGCCGCCCAATAGGACCAACCAGCCTTGTGGATTTTTGGCGAATTCCAAGGCCGTTTCATAGGACAGCCGCAGATTTCGGCGCCGCTCCTCGGTTAAACCATACCCTTCTGGCACAAACTGATCAAAGGTGAAGCGGGCCATCGTATCGAGATTGCTAATTCGGCGCAACTCAGACATTCGGTCGGTCTCTTTTTCCCGCTCGCGGCATTGACACAAGACTAGCTTGCCAAAGTTTGGATGTCCAACCGGCACATCCTGTCGCAAATAGCCGGTGCCACCACAGATCGGACACAGGGGGTCTAAATCGGGCAAAATGCCATCGGCATCGTTATTAGGTTCCACAGGGTTGCTGCGGTTGATGATGTCTTCAATGTGGTCCATAAAGTGGTAAATGGTTATTAGTAAATAGGAATTGTCGGTAACTCTCAATTCCTATTTACCATTTACTAATTACTAACTCCGTTAATGCTGAATAAAATCCTTGAATTCTTCGTCGGTGTACCAGGTCTTGGCTGTTTCTTGGGCCTTTTGGTTTGTACTATCACGTCCGTCAGTGGCCATTCGTTCCAGAATAGCCCGAATGTAGCTCCACTTCCGCACGTTGTTTTCTAGGGCGATTTTGAAGGCATCCTCAATCCAATCCGGCGGATAAATCGACTCGGCATCTTTTAATTCATCAGCTAGAATCGGTGAAATTAGGCCGATGTTGTCTTCGTACAGCTCAAAAATATTGGGTCGCTTCGAGGGTGTGGCCAATTCAGCCCCACTCACCCCAACAACACCCACTTCACCTTCCACAACCCTAATTTTGGCCTGTCGACCACGTTCACTATTGAGGAAGTATAAATCCTGTGCAACGCCACTGTGCTCGATTCGAGCCCGTAAGAGGGTGCCTCGTTCAACGGCCCGATTCAGGCCTTCGCTTAACACCAACTCAACCTCATCGCTGATTAACCCCAAGCTTTCAACCAAGGTTTCGTCGGTGAGTAGCTCATTAAATGAAATGGCTTGACGCGTCTGGCGATAGTGCACCCATATAAAATGAAGGGTCACTTTCAATTCGGCCAGGCTATCAATTTCAGGCAAGATGCGGGCAAAAAAGAGATCGGGCACGGAGGTGAAACGCAATTCACCCGCTGGAAAGCCTTTGAATGCACTCATTTTTATTCATACTCCAACGGTTGCGTTCGCACTTCCAGATCAACAAATTGGGCCAACTGCTTCTTGAAGTAGACCGAGAATACGCCCGTCGGACCGGAACGGTGTTTCCCAACGATAATCTCGGCGATGTTCGGAAATTCGGTGTCGGGGTTGTAGACATCATCTCGATAGATGAACATAACTACATCGGCATCCTGCTCAATCGAACCCGACTCCCGCAAGTCACTCAACATCGGGCGTTTGTCGTGACGTGACTCAACCTGACGAGACAGCTGGCTAAGGGCTAATACTGGAATGTTCAACTCCCGAGCCAATCCTTTGATTGACCGTGAGATAAAGCTGATCTCCTGCTGGCGATTCTCGCTGCGGAAATCGCCGCGCATCAACTGTAAATAATCCACGATGAGTAGGTCCAAGCCGTGTTCTGCGTGGAGACGTCGGGCTTTTGAGCGTAAATCGAGGGCTGAAATGGCAGGCGTATCATCAATAAAAATGGGCGAATTGGCTAGCAAATTTGTCGCCTGAATGAAGGTTGGCCACTCATCTTCACGAATATCACCCAATCGCAGCCGCTGGCTATCGATGCCCGTTTCGGCGGAAACCAAACGTTGTACTAGCTGCTCATCACTCATCTCAAGGCTGAAAATCGCGACTCGCTTCTGCCATTGCCGCGCCGATTGCAAGGCGATTGACAGGGCCAATGATGTTTTCCCCATCCCCGGCCGACCGGCCATCACTAGCATATCGGAGCGTTGCAGACCGCCGAGTAATTTATCTAAATCAGCCAGCCCGGTCGGGATCCCAACGATCTCACCTCTGTGTTGATGGAGGTACTCGATCCGATCGTAAAACTTATCCATCACTTGCCGGATCGGGCGGAGGTCACGATCCGATTTTCGGGCAGAAACATTGAAGATGATCTCTTCAGCCCGATCCATAACCTCGCCAGCGTCTTGTGATTCGTCATAGGCCAGCCGAGCAATTTCACCCGCCGCATCGATCAAGCGGCGCAGTAAGCCCGTTCGCTCAACGATACGGGCATAGAATTCAACGTGAATCGAGGTTGGTGTGGCGTTGATCAGGCTCGAGAGATACGCCGGGCCACCTGCTTCGCCGAGTTGACCCCGTCGTTCCAACTCATCTGAGAGAGTTACCAAATCGGCTGGCTCGCGCCGTTCATGCAAATCACGGACCGCTTCGTAAATCCAGTGATGTCGTTCTACAAAGAAATCTTCGGGGCTAAGAAATGTTGAAATACGCAGAATTGCATCAGGATCAATAAGGATCGATCCCAAAACAGCTTCCTCGGCTTCAAGGTTATGAGGTTGTAATTTATCGGGCACCATATCTGGTGTTTGAGTTGCCATACACCACCTGAAAGAACAAAAGTTCTAGGCATAATAATAGCACGCACGTGAAGGTTCGTCAAGGAATTTTAACGATTTGTTCACGCACGTATCAAGTAATTTTTGGTTTTTCTGGTCACGTAGAGAAAACCCGTTGGGGAACGGGTCTAGTGGATTATGTCTGATATATTAGTAGATAAAGTTAAGGTAAAAAATTTAGATAATGATTACTGATTTTCAAGATCATCTAAATCAAGATCATTGATAAATTCGCGGAAAATTGAGAGCTTTTCCTCTTCTTCCGCAGACATCGGCTCATCACTTTCAATATCAATCTCATCAAGACTGGTTTCCGGCTGAATTGAGGCAGCTTCCATCACTTCATCGCTGACAAAAAGTGGGGCATTCACGCGAACCGACAGAGCAATGGCATCACTGGGACGAGCGTCAATTTCCATACTGCTCCCATTCACATCCATCACAATTCGAGCATAAAAGGTTTCATTTTTTAATTCACTAACCATTACGTGCGAAATTTTTGCGCCCATTTCATCAATAAAGCTCTTCAGCAAATCATGAGTCAACGGACGAGCAACTTCTACGCCTTGCAATTGAATAGTAATTGCATCGGCTTCAAAAGGGCCAATCCAAATTGGTAAATAGCGTTCTGAATTAACTTCCTTCAAAACAACAATACGGTGCTGCGACATCAAACTTACCCGAATACTGTCTATTTTCACTTCGATCATATCTAGCTCCATCTAAATCTGTACGGGACAGGATGCGCTGGATTATACCACAGCCCAAAATCCCATACAAGTAAAGTCTTGGCATCAAATCCGGTAATGCTTATAATTTTAAACGATGCAATCCAGAATTTCAACTTTATAGATGGGTTTCAATGGTTGGGTGACGAGCGTGAAAAAGAGAGGTTGTCTTGTTGAAGTAAAATTAGGGGAGGCTGAAACAATAAACCAGTATCCCAGCCTTCCAGCCTTCCAGCCTTCCAGCCTTCCAAAGGTTATAGAATTTGTCTCGCAACTAAAGATATTGCTAATTTTAGCGTTGATTTTAGTCGTACTGTCGACTGCTTGTCAACCCAGCCCGGCCAACCCAACCGCCGCCCAAAAGGAGATGGAGCATACGTGGCAGACTGCTCATCACATTGTTTGGGAAATTGAATGGACGGCAATGCCGATTGGGGGAATGGTTGTGGCTGAAGTGTGGCGCACTGATACCCAGCATCGCTTTGAAATCTTGGAGTCGCCAGCCCCAGCCCTGGTTGGGGAAATGCTCATTTTTGATGGGCAGCAAGCTTGGCAATACAATCGTTTTAAAGCTGATACCCCGACCCCTATCAACCACCCCTGGCTTTCCCCAATTTCCGACGCCTACATAATTATTGACCAGTTGCTGACCCAAGCGGCTCAAGATGGAACTCAAGCTGATGCCTCGCTATCTCAGGGGGCGGCTACGCTAACAACCTTAAACTTTCCCAATGGGGAGATTTTGTCAATATGGCAGGATCAAGAAACAGGTTTGCCTGCCCGAGTTCATTTTAAGATCGGCGAAAATGAGGCGACGCTGAATGCGCGGTCGATTGAGTCGTTGGTTAACCCGCCGGAAGGGTTGTTCAAGCCGAATTGAGTTTGAATGCTCGTAATTCTACCTCCCTTTTTCCAAAGTAGCCTACGCCTTTGCTCTCCTTATCCAAACCAATATAATCAATCGTTGCTTAATTTATCGTCAATCGCAAATCAAAAATCGTAAATCAACCGAGTGAACTATTTTGAAAATCGCCATTAATGCCTGGTTTTGGGACAATCCATCTGTTGGCAGTGGTCAATATCTAAAATATTTGCTTCCGGCCCTACTAGAAGCCGATGAGACGGTCGAGATCCATTTGATTTCACCCAAGCCATTTTCTCCGGCTCCAGACGACATACGCTTGCAAACGCACGTGGTCAAAACTCCATTTGGTAATCCCGCCGGAAATCTGGCAAAGGTGTGGTTTGAACAAATTACCTTTCCCCGCACCTGCCGCAAATTGGGCGTTGATGTGGCCCACGTGCCTTACTTCGGTTCGCCGCTCAGCCCTACCGTGCCGACCATTGTGACCATTCACGATCTCATTCCGATGGTACTGCCTGAATATCGAGGCAGCCTGTTGGTGCGACTGTACACCTCGCTGGTGGCGGCGGCAGCCCCACAGGCCAAGATTGTGCTGGCCGATTCTGAGGCCAGTAAGCGGGATATCGTTGATCGGCTTAACCTGCCAGATAAGCAAGTGCGGGTGGTTTACCTAGCCCCTGCCCCCCACTTTCAGCCCGCCGAGTCATGGGACCAAATCGAGGCCATTCAAGAAAAGTACAACTTGCCCGAGACCTTTGTGCTCTACCTGGGCGGTTATGATGTGCGTAAAAATGTGAGCGCACTGATACACGCTTACACCTGGGTGTATGCGACACTAGGCGAGCAGTATCCCCTCGTGTTAGCTGGAAAATTGCCAAAGGATGATAGCGACTTTTTCCCAGACCCGCTGAAAATCGCCCGTAAGTTAGGCATCGAGGCGGCGATTTTGACGCCGGGCTGGATTGCGGAGGAGGATATTCCGTTGTTGTATGCTGCCGCAACCGTTTTTGTCTACCCCTCACGCTACGAGGGATTCGGTCTGCCTGTGCTTGAGGCCATGGCCTGTGGCACACCTGTGGTGACCACGAATGCGGCCTCGATTCCGGAATTGGCTGGTCCTGCGGCCTTCCAGCTTGACCCAACCGATACCAAACATATGGCCGCGCCAATTATTCGACTTTGTACCGAAGAGGACTCAGTTTATGAGATGGCGGGACGGGGGCTGGCGAGAGCTGATCAATTCACCTGGGAAAAGACTGCCAGCCAAACGCTGCAAGCCTATCACGATACCCTGAGTCAGGATGTTGTTTAATGAAAGTCTTAATGCTGTCCAAAGCCTGTATCGTGGGTACCTATCAAAAAAAGCTGGAAGAGATGGCCGCCATCGATGGGGTTGACTTGACCGTTGCGGTGCCGCCCTCTTGGAATGAGTCCACTTGGCCGACCCGACTGGAAAAGGTACACACCAAAGGTTATAAGATGATTGTGACCGATATGGCCTTCAATGGAAATTATCATTTCCACTATTACCCCAAGCTCAACCAAATTATCCGAGAGGTCAAACCCGATATCTTCCATATTGATGAGGAACCCTACAATATGGCCACCTTTCGGGCGATGTGGCTGGCCCGCAGTTGGCGTATCCCGACGGTTGTTTTTAGCTGGCAAAACATCTTCCGGCGCTATCCTCCACCTTTTGGTTGGATGGAGCGCTATGTGCTCAACAAGGCTGATTACCTGTTGGTCGGTAATAGCGAGGCGGAGCAGGTGTGGCGACGAAAGGGGTACAAAGGCCCAATTCAGCTGATTCCCCAATTTGGCGTTGATCCCAGCATCTACTACCGCCACGACCGGGGGATTCGCCGCTCAAAACAGAGTGTCTTCAAGTTTCGTAACGAAGGCCAACCCAAACAATCTGTTTTGACCATCGGCTATGCTGGTCGCATTGTTGAGGAAAAAGGCCTGGAAGTGCTGATGCAGGCTGCGGCCAAACTCAAAGGGCCGTGGGAACTGACAATCTTGGGCGATGGCCCAGACCGTCCTAGGTTAGAAAAGATGGTGCAGTGGCTGGGCATCAGCGGGCGGGTCACTTTCCAGGAAAAAATCCCCTACTCTCATATGCCTAACTTTTTTAGCGGTTTGGATGTCTTTGTTCTTCCCTCACGCACCCGGACCAATTGGAAGGAGCAATTTGGCCGCGTTCTCATCGAGGCGATGGCCTGTGATGTTATCCCTGTTGGGGCACGTTCTGGAGCCATACCTGAGGTCATCGGGGACGCGGGGCTAACCTTCGCTGAAGCAGATATCGAGGAGTTGTACAATCAACTGCAACGTTTGGTTGAGGATGTGACTCTCCGTGATGACCTTCGCCAAAAAGGTCGCCAGCGTGTCGTCAATCATTACACTCAGGCTGCTGTTGCTCGAAATACTGTACAAGTGTATCGGGAAGTGCTGGGCGAGGCAGAGCCAGAAGCTCAACATGATGAGGTAGAGGTCGTTGAGGCGGAAGTGGTGTAGTGTAGGTCACGATGAAAGCAATCGTTTACTGGATTGAAAATCCTACCTCAGGCCGAATCGGCACGATGCCCAAACCACGGGGAAATGAGTGGCTTGAGACAGAGATGCAATCACTACAACAGACTGGGGTGGATGTAGTGGTTTCGCTCCTGACCTATGCGGAGAATCGGGAATTGAGTTTAACTGAAGAAGCCGCTTACTGTCAAGCACAAGATCTTGACTTTATTACGTACCCCATTCCAGATTTTGATGTCCCCGCCTCAAAAATTGATGCCAGCAAGGTGGTTCGTACTCTTGCTGGATTGTTAGATGAGGGGAAATCAATCGCCATTCATTGCCGGGCTGGTATTGGTCGCTCATCCCTTATCGCTGCTTCGATTCTGACGACCTTCAATCTTTCCTCAGAAGAAGCTTTTGCTCGCATTGAGCAGGCTCGGGGTCGGCCTGTCCCTGATACCCAAGCCCAGAAGGATTGGGTCGAGGGCTTCGTCAAGCTGTATTCCCAATTAACTTAACGTTATTCCAGCACAACCTCATCTAGGTGTTAAATCGGTTCAGAGGCCGGTCTAAAGTCTGGTGATTGATGTCGGAAGTAGGTGTCATAAAGTTCAGCGTAGTGACCGCCGTCAGTCATTAGCTGATCGTGGCTACCTTCTTCGATAATCTGTCCCTTTTTTAGAACAAGAATCCGATCAGCCGACCGAATCGTTGAGAGACGATGGGCGATCATGATCGATGTACTTTGTTCAAGGATGAGATCCAGAGCCTCCTGAATTTGGGACTCGGTAAAGGGGTCAACGCTAGCGGTGGCTTCATCGAGGATGAAGATGGCTGGCTGTTGGGCTAGGACACGGGTCAGCACGACCAATTGCCGTTGCCCCATCGAAAGACGAGCGCCGCGTTCGCCGACGTCGGTGGCTAGGCCTTCTGGCAGAGTCTCAAGCCACTCACCGTGCCCAATGCGTCGCGCCACAGCCTCAATATCGGCGTCGGTTAGTTCCGGGCGGGCGTAACGAATGTTGTCGGCGACGGTGCCATCAAAAAGGAAGGGGACCTGTGACACGATACCCAGTTGGTGACGATAGCTGGCCAAATCAAGCGTCCGAATATCTTGCCCGTCAATACAAATTCGACCCTTTTGAAACTCATAAAAACGAGTAATCAATTTAACCAAGCTGCTTTTCCCAGCTCCGGTATGGCCCACTAAAGCAATACTCTCCCCTGGGGCAATTCGTAAGGAGAACTCCTGTAAAATTTGTTCTTGTTCACTGTAACGGAAATCAACCTTTTCAAAGGTAATCTCACCTTCAAGGTTAGGGGCAGGCTGATTATCTGTTTGTTGAACTACCGATTGGGTATCAATCAAGGCAAAAATTCGTTCGGAGGCAGATAGCCCCGCTTGGAATTGGCTCCAAAAAACGGCAATGTTGATCATTGGGAACCAAAAGCGGTCTAAACTCACAATAAAGAGATACCACGCGCCGACCGAGATGGCGCTCGCCTCGGCGGAATAGCCACCTTGATATAACAGCGTGGCTGTGGCCATCCCTGAGACGGTGACAAGTAATGGAAATACATTGGCGAGAACAACGCCTCGCCGTAAGTTAACCTCGTAGGCTTGGCTGTTGACATTGCCAAAGGCTTTGTAGATGGTTTCTTCTTGGCGGAAATTTTTGGCGACACTGATGCCAGTGACAGCTTCTTGAATGGAGGCGTTAACCTCGCCCAACACCTGAAATCCTCGGCGGGTGACAAAGCGGGCTAAACGGCGAAGGAGTAGGGTCAAGATGAGGACAATTGGCGAAAAAGCAAGCATTAGGAAGGTGAGCGGGACAGATATATAAAGAAGAACAAAGAAGAGGATAAAGATCAGAATCACTTGATTGGCAATATCCGTGACCAAAACAACGACCTGCGCAAATTCCTGCGTGTCTGTGGTAATCCGGCTCATAATCCGACCAGAAGAGTATTCATCAAAGAAGCCCATATCGTGGTTGATGGTCGCTTCAAAGGCATCTCTCCGCATTTCAGAGATCACATCACCGATTAAACGAGCGGTCAAGCGGCGGCGTATCCAATTGGCTAGCCATACCCCCACCCCAAATATAGCCATCAGAATGGAGATAATAACGATCCAAGATGTTGTGATCCCCTCACCAAGGGCCTCAATCCCGCTAGAGACCAAAAGGGGTTGAGCCGCTCCGGCAAATGAGACTAATGTAACAAAAAAGATTGTGGCCCATACGCGTTTACGATAGTGGCCAAAGTAGCCAAAGATACGTCGGATTAAATCACGATCATTATAGGTGCGATCATAGGCTTCTGTATCCAGACCAGCAAAAACGCTCATATATTCCTCTCAATAAAATAGAACATAAAACGTAACTACGTGCCGACTTGGCGTGTTCTATATGTGATTACCGCAAGCCATTTCAAGTTCATTTGTTGGTACTTTTGGCTAAGTTCAAAAATCGACTGAAGGAAAACCCTTCACACTGCGTACATAAAACGTATAGTAACCGTACAGTAACCGTATGATTGTGCCACATTTTTTGTGAATTTATGGCTTGTGGGTGAACTTGAGTTTGTGGCAAAAAGGTACTATTATTGTGAAGATGGTCATTATACGCATCTGCTTGCAAATTGCGAGTTTTAGCAATCCCAAAGTATTATATCTGATTTTCTAATATACATCCTTCATCAGGGAGGGTTTTTTATTTATGTCCCATCCATCTGCTTTTAGTTCAGAAGGTTCGCAAGAACCTCAACGTCAGCTACAACTTGTTGTACACGCGGGTCCATTGGCTGGCAAGGGGTTTCCTATATCAAAGGAAACTTTGACCTTTGGTCGTGACCCAGATAATGATATTATGCTGGACGATACAAAGGTTTCCCGTCATCATGCGCGTTTGTTACGACAAGGCGATCAAATCCTTGTTGAAGATTTAGGTAGCACGAACGGTACCTTGATTAATGGAGAAGCGATTACTGGGCAGCACTTGCTTCAACCGGCTGATATTATCAGTATTGGTACCTCTTTGTTTGGGGTAAAGGGCTTCTCTGCCCCGAATACGATTGGGGTGACTCAAGTGACTGGCGGCCCCGTCACTTATACCGCACCACGCCCTTCCATTCCTACACCAGCTGTGACCCCAAATCCAACGGCACACTCACCCGCTCCCAGTAGTATTCCAGCCCAGCCACAACAAAAAGAGGCGCCCCCTTCTCGGTTTACTTTGCTTGCCGTGGGTGGTGCGATTGCTTTGATCGTTACAATTTTGATTATTGCCGGGATTACCGCCTTTGTGATGACGCCGCAAAGCGGAGGGGGCGAGATTCCTACGGTGAATATTACTGCCCCGATTACCAACAGTGAAGTACAGGTCAATCGCCCCATCACAGTTCAGGCGACTGGCTCTTCAGCCATTGGAGTAACAAGAATGGTCTTGTTCGCTAGTGGTGTTGAAGTGGATGAAGCGGTAAGCCCTGCGGCAAATGGCCAACAAACATTGACGGCTTCTTTTCAATGGACGCCAACGGCTCCAGGAACCTTTACACTTGAAGTACGTGCTTTCGATAATCAAGGAGGGGTAAGCCTGCCCACTACAGTTAGTGTTAGTGCGATTGGGGATGAGGTTGTTGAAGATCCAACCATAACCCCAACGCCTGAGCCGATTGAAACTGTAGCTGGTGACCCATCCCTTCGTACTAAAACTGATTTGAATGTGCGCGCTGGTCCAGGAATTGAGTATGCCTTGCTAGGCTTACTGCCGACCAGCACCGAGGCCCAAATTATTGGACGTGATCCAAATCGGCAATGGTGGCAGATCCGCTTTGATCCTGCGCCTGACGGTCGGGGTTGGGTAGCTGCAGATACGACATTCTCAGATGCCGAGAACATCGATAATGTACCCGTGGTCGAACCACCGCCAACGCCAACAGGCACGCCAACGGCCACGGCAACCAATACACCTTTGCCTCCAACCGAAACACCCACTGAAACACCGTTGCCTGACACAGCGACGCCGACTGCAACGGCAACAGAGGCGGCTCCCACTGAGACACCAACGCCGGAAGCTACCCTGACTCCGACTGGTGAGGCAACAAGTATTCAATTTGAAGTTTCACCAAGCACCATAATCGGTGGTGATTGTGTGACAATTACCTGGAACGTTACTGGTGTAAAAGAAGTCTACTTTAATGATGTAGGCGTGGGCGGCAGCGATACGGTTGTAGATTGTCCCACAGTTACAACAACCTATCGCCTGCGTGTGGTGAAATTGGACGATACAGAGCAAACACAAGAGATTGAGGTTGTTGTTAGCGAAGAGATAGGGGTAAAATCTGAAGGCACGCTTGTTATTGAAGCAGGTGAGTCGTTAGATATTGATGATGGTGATATTCCTGGAGATGACTTTACCTGGGATGTAGACCCCCCCGAACGTCATTTTGAGGTGCAAGACCCCGGTAACGGGACTGAAATTGCAATTATGGGCAATTTTGGCTCACTCAATGATGTTTCTCGGTCCGACTGTCTAAATGCTTCCTACAATATTTATACCTTCATTGATGCCAGCAATAGTGCGCCAGATCCAACTAATACGCTTATTGATGGTCGAACGATATGTTTCAAAACAAATAAAGGACGTATTGGGAAAATGCGCTTTCCAAATTATAGTACAGACGAGTTGACTATCGAGTGGGTCACTTGGCAAAAATAAAGGTGTGTGGGGGCACCTGAAATTGACAATTGTACAAAGTGTTTGCTAATATAAGAGCTAGATACCCCCAATTTACTGACTGAAGGAAGGTACATAATAAATGTATGATGATGCACCGACGATGATGGGCCAAAATCGACCATCCGCGACGCTCGTTATCCGACAGGGAACACAGGCGGGAATGAGCTTTCCAGTAACTGGTAATCAGATCATCATTGGTCGAGAAGAAGGGTTGGATGTTGTATTACAAGACCCAGAATCTTCACGTCGACACACCCGCATCAGTTGGCAGGGCGGGCGTTATGTCGCAGAGGATATGGGCAGTACGAATGGGACGTTTGTAAATGGGGTACAAATTACATCACCCCAGGCTCTGAATTCTGGAGATAGTATTGGGATTGGGCAAACCGCAATGGTTTTCCAGATGTCTAGTAATCAGGCCACTGAATACATGCCAACGCCAGCCTATCCTCCACAAGGGCAGTATGCTGCACCTGAGGTTGCGCCACCGAATGCTGGACCAGCCCCGGCGAGTAATAGCAGTGGACAGATTACCCAATATATTTTGTATGGATGTGGATGTTTACTTTTAATTTTGATTTGTATTTTATTTGGAATAATTGTGTGGGCGTTAGCTTTTACAACCTCTTTTGAGGACGTGACGGGGCTGACCATCTCATTCAATTTTGCTAAAACTTATCTTGATTTAGCTGTCTGACTTTAGTAAAAACTCGACTTATAAAAAATCACCCTAAACCTGTAGGGTGATTTTTTGTTTACCTACAAATCGCGAGGATTATCAAGGGGTAAAATAACTTCAAAGCTGGAAAATTCACCAGGGCTACTTGATACTTTAATATGCCCGTTGTGCTTCTCTACGATGGTATGAGCGGAGTAGAGCCCCAGACCCACAGCTTTGTTAGCGAGTTTTGTCGTATAAAATGGCCGAAATAGTTGCTCCATATCCTTTTCTTTAACGCCACAGCCGTTATCTGTAATGGAAACCTTAACTTCTCGATTTGAGATGGCTTCGGTGGATATGGTGATTTGGGGCTGATCGGCATACCCCTGCACGGCATCACGTGCATTCAACAGTAGATTCATCCAAACCAATTTCAAATGGCTATTACTGGCCGATAAAGTTGGCTCAACTTGATAATTTTTCACTACCTCAATTTTAGCTTTTTTAAGAGAACGCAATATTAACGCTAAGGCTCCCTCAATTGTGTTAACCAAATCTGTTTTTACAAAGAAATAGGTTTCTTGATTGGAGAACTCTAATAGATTCTCGACAATCCCCTGAATTCGTTCTCCGGCTTTAAAGATGCCCGCAGATAATTCGTGAAGTTCACTTTCCTTTTCGACTTCAAGAAGAAGCAACTGGCTGTTGGCCATAGCGATGGTCAGTGGATTGTTAATTTGATGGGCAATATTTCCAGCCAGTTGCCCGACGGCCGCCAGATTAGCTGATCGGAATAAGGAGGCTTGTAATCGTCGTCGTTCTGAAACATCTTGTGCGAAAACGACCACCTGCTCAATTTGGGCTAAACGATTGCGGATTGGGTAAATGCGAAATTCTCGATCTTGTAGATAGGGTTCCGTTTCATACTCTGGCGAAATCCAAGTCGTTTCCTGTCCTGTTTGTAGAGCTTCCTGGATACGATTAATTAGGTCAGGGGCTGTTTGACTCCAGGACAACTCTAAAGAGCTTTTGCCAATCAATGCCTCGACTTCGCTGCCTTGGCGTGTGGCTTCGACTTGATTGAGGGCGGTTACCGTTAGATTCTCATCCAAAATGTATAAACCATCGCTGATTCCATCAAATAGGACTTGAAGTGTATTGCGGCTTTGCAGAATCTGTTCCCGGCTTTGGGCCAAATCAATATAAGCTGAGGCTAAATCTTGAAACAGGCGTGCATTTTCTAATGATGTTGTAGCCTGACCGCAAAAAATGGAAAGCCAACGAATATGGTTTTGGGAAAAAGCTTTAGGCCTTTGACTGCCTAAGGCGAGGACCCCGATTAGCTTTTCCTTTGATCCCAATGGTAATACTAAGATGGACTCCAGGATTTGATTGTCCCATATCGTCTCAGTGCCCTTTTCTTGGCAAAACACTTCATTACGAAGCGCAACGGTCTTTGATAGGGTGAATAAAAGATGGCTTTCTCTTGGTTTATCAGTTAACGGTGATGTTTTGGCGACAGATCGACTTTTATCTAGTTGTCCCATTTGATCAGCTAGATAAACTTTAGCCAAGTCAGCCCTAGTAATTTGTTCTGCTTTGGCGAGAATTATTTTTAATACTTCATCCAGTTGTAAGGTCTTATTAATTTCTTGACTTGCCTCACGAAGCAGGAGAAATCCTTGCGTTGAAGAGTCTTTTTGTGTGGATTTTTCTTGTATGGACTTTTGCTGAAATGCTTGAGATACCTTTAGGGTTACCTCATTGGCATTGAGTGGGAGATATAGACAGTCAGTGGCACCTTGCTGGATGTGCTCAATAGCTAATTGGCGTTGCTCAAAGGGAGCGAGAAGCAATATTTTTGTGTCTATGGGGTGAATGTGTTTTAGTTGCTGATAAAAGTCAGTGTTGGGAATTATTGATAGATCAGCGATTAATAAATCGGGAACGTTTGTTGTGATATAATTAAGTAGGGACGTGTTTTCTGACCAAAGATCAGCTTTGATTTTGAAATAAGGTTCAATAATGTGTTGAAGATGCGGGGCCTGTCTAGACGCGATGAGAATTTTACCCATATCCATGCTGTGAGGTTCCTTGATACGATTTGTAGTTGGAGAGATTCTACTGGGATGTCACGAACTTAATTCTTGGAATTGCCTTAATATACCATCAGGATTACGATAATTCAAGCTTCTCTTTATATTCTGGACAGGCTTGGGAGGCAGGTACTATTTGATTTACGGGGTGACCATGTTACCTTTGAATAAAATTAAAGGACTTTTTATACCACATTATGTTATCTGTTCAATTGCCATTAAAAGAAGTTGATATTGACTTTCTTGTATTTGTACAACGATATGTCACAGATTTGTTGAAATGGGATATTCTAAGTCTATTTGCTCACAATCCAGAGGCAGAGGCTACAATAACCCAAATTGCTAATCATGTTGGTCGAAGTTCTCATACTATTCAAGCTGACGTAGGAGACTTAACCCTGTTGGGGATTTTAGGTCAACAAAAGATGCCCAATGAGGATGCGACATATTATCTTACTGAAGATCATCATCTGCGACGAATGATGAGAAAATTTGCTGAACAATTATCTAAACGGACGTAAATGTCCCCTTCATAAGTATGTAAGTACAAGTTTTGTTGAAGGCTAAAGTCAATTTACTCGCTTTAGTCTTTTTCTATTTCTTGGATTATGTTTAATTGTGTTCCATTTTGAAACATGGTAAAATTGTACCAGTACGTGGTCTAAACCCTGTGAATTCGTTAGACTACAACTTCACTGTAGGGTTAGCTTTACAGAATTTCTACTAAAGGTGTTGTTAATATTTATGGAAATCATTTGGTATGGTCATGCTTGCTTTCGGTTACGTGGGCGTCAGGGTACGGTCGTAACCGATCCATATAGTAAAGAACTCGGTCTCACCCTACCTAACCTCAAAGCAGACATTTTAACTATTAGTCATGATTCATCACACCATAATAATGTTGCTGCGGTTAAAGGGGATTATAGAGTTATCGATAGCCCTGGTGAGTATGAGGTTAGTGATATTTTTGTGACTGGCATCAATATGCGTTCTAGTGATGATGGTGAAACTCAGGGGATGTCCAACAATGTCTTTGTGATTGAACTTGAGGATGTAACCATATGTCATTTAGGCGATCTTCGTCATGTACCTTCACAAAGCCAGGTTGAAGATATGGGGAACATTAACATATTGCTTGTGCCAGTAGGTGGCAAAAAGGCTCTAAATGCAACCCAAGCCGCAGAGGTGATCAGTTTGATAGAGCCGCAGATGGTTATTCCGATGCATTATATGCTACCCAACTTAACCATCGAATTTGACCCTGTTACGAAATTCCTTAAAGAAATGGGAATTACTAAGGATGAAACTCAGGAAAGTTTGAAAATTACAAAGTCAGCTCTCCCTGAGGAAACACAAATTATTTTATTGGAAGCAAAACAGTAAATCATATTATTATGGATAATGAACCAATCTTTGAAGACCCATTGGATGAAGCTGCTGAGGCTGAAGGTAAGGGCCTTGGATTAATTTGGATTGTTATCATTGCTGTCATCATTGTTGGATTTCTTGGTTTCGGCATTTCAACCCTACTACGACAGGGATCCACGCCCGTTTCAACAGAGACTTCATCTGAAACTCAACGAAGCGGAGATGCCTCATCTTCTGCACAGGATAATAGTGTGAATCCAAATTCTGCTAGAGAACAATTTCAACAAGGGAATGCCTTCGTCGAACGGGGTGAATTTACGGAAGCGATTGCTGCCTATAATCGAGCCATTGAGATAGATCCTGAGTATCAAGATGTTTATGCTAACCTCGGGGTTGTATATTATCAGTTAGAACAGCTTGATCTGGCTGCTGAGAATTATGAGAAGGCATTATCGTTGGACCCGACAGACGGGGATGTCACCTACAACTTAGGGGCTTTAAATCTTCAACGAGCCTTGATTAATGCTACTGGGCCAGATCAAGAATTATTAAACATAGCAATTGACCAATTAAATAAAGCACTTGAGTTATCACCAGAATTAGCAGAACCCCACTTTACTTTAGGGGTTGCTTACCTCTCCCAACAACAAACAGATGAAGCGATCCAGGCCTTTGAAACTTTTTTGGCAAAAGACACCGGAAAAGATCCACGCGCCAGCCAGGAAGCTCAAAACTACTTAAACACCTTAAAAGCCCAATAGACCTGACCCAAAAATTTACTTGCAAAAATTTACTACTCACTTGTGAATTCTAGCTTCCCGTATCTTTTCCTCTAAGAAATAGACATAAGGATTAGATGTATGTATATGTAGTACCTTTGTCACAGATAAAAACAGATGCCTACAATTTATAGGATACATCTGTAATTTGTTAACATGCCACAACAAATGAATACTCAATATTTTGTTTTTCGCCCTCTAAAAAAGATTCTCTTTCTTATAATTTTTCTGTCTTCCCTACTTTTAGTTTTTCATTTTTGGTTTTCCATCATAACCTCGGCCCAAGAGCCTGCCCCTTTTGAAATAAGTATTGTCCCTGCTGCTGATTTTGCGGTTCAAGGCGAGGTGTTTTCTTATACTTTGACCCTTACAAATGTTAGTCAGGTATCAATTGAGCGAGTAGGTATTCTTGGTCAAATACCAGCAGGAGCCTTATTTATTAATACAACATATACAAATCTTGAGTGGTTTAACCGAATACCTGACATTGGTGAGTCTGGCGAAATTTTGTGGTTTACCCCTGACACAGTTGCACCCGAAGAAGTGCTTCATTTTACCTTGATAATTACATCTGACCTTGAAAATAGCGGTGCTTTTACAGTTGAGGCATTTAAGGTGACGATGGATAGTAGAAGTAATGTTGTAGCCGAAACATCTCAATTGGAAACAGATATCGTGACACCAACCCCGTTGCCAACAGTTACATCTTCACCGACCCCAATACCACCTACCGCAACTTATACGCCAACACAACCGCCAAAAGCTACATCTTCACCAACATCCACATCAGTTATCATACCTTCCGCTACCCCAGAAATAGCTGCTACTGAAATAACGCTTGAGCAACAGGTGCAAGCGGTACCCCCTCAAAATCAACAAACAAATTTTGTCGTTCTAATTTTTGTCGGTTTATTGATATTAATTTTCTGCGCAATTGGGATTGGTTGGTTTATTCGAAACAGACCATAGGTACATACCTAAATTACAGTTTTTGATGAAGGAATACATTATGGCAAATCCAAAAAATACTGCTCGCCCTATTTTGAAACAACGGTGGCTTAAGATTGTAACTACATTGGTGATAGCAATCATCTTTGCTGCAGTTGTTCTATTGATTCCAGTTACAACCAGCTCTGAGATTACGATTTCACTACCTGTTCAAGATGACGCCATACAAATTAACCTGCCAACTGGGGTCGAAATTGCCAAGGCGCAGACCGACTTAAAGGCTAGTAAACATGTGTTTCCTTCTACAGAGGTAAATCAAGGGGAATTAATTACCTATACCATCCTGCTAACCAATAATACTGGTTTTGCCTTAACTGATATAAGGTTAACAGATACATTACCAGTTAATATAAGTTGTATAGGTACCAGTATTGACTCCTCAAATTCTGATTGGCTTAAGTCCTCTATTGCGAAATGTGAAAATGATGGTGAAGTTAGATGGCTTTTAGATATGGATGATGGAACTATGGCTGATGGTTCAACCGTCGTCTTTAGCTTTACAGCACGAGTAGATGAGCCATTTATAGATCAAACAATAATTTCAAATAACGACTATCGTGCAGAAGCAGAGAGCCCATCACCCTTTATCGCTTCACCGACAAACTCAGCTGATGTTATCGTTAATGCGCCGAATTGGAACATCTCAAAATTTGCCACCCCCTTCCCCAATGTTGAGCCTGGTGATCTATTGACCTACACCATTTTGATCAAAAATGACGGTCATTTGATAACTGAGGGTGCGTTCACTGTGACGGATGAACTACCCGCATTTACCAATTTTATTACCGCTTCGAATGGTGGTATTTATGATAACGGAGCAGGTGACATCACTTGGAACTTGACTGAGACCCTGGATATTGATGAAGTGTTTACGGTGACGTATGCTGTCACCGTTACCCTGCCATTGCCAGATGGCACCTCGATTGTCAATCAAACTTACGCGGTGACAGGCGGTAATGTATTTAGCCAAGCTTTTGGTTCAGATGTGATCGTCACTGTCAATACACCAGTAACCCTGACTGTCTCCAAATTAGATAATCCTGATCCTGTTGCGGCAGGAGAATTATTGAACTACACGATTATTGTGACCAATAGTTCAGCCTCAAAAGGACCAGCAGATAATGTTGTTGTGACTGATACATTCCCGGCGAATACCCAATTGATTGGGGTTGGTTTGGAAAGTGGTATTGATGGCATCATTTCTGTGGTAACGGATTCACATATTGTCACTTGGCAAATTACCGACTCGATACCGATCGGCGCGATGCGAGAGATGACTTTGACCTTGCGAGTTGATTCGCCGTTAACGAATAGTACCATCTTGAATAACGATTATGAGGCCAGTGTTTCAAATAGCCTAAACTTCTTAATTTATGATCCACCAGCCGTAACTACCACAGTTGTTAGTACACCAACCTTACATGTAACAAAAGCTGCTAATCCGACAAACATTGAGGCAGGAGATGTTCTGACCTATACAATTGTTTATTCTAATAGTGGCAATGCTAATGCTATAGGTGTGATTATTACCGATACCCTTGATGATAACGCCGTTTTTAGCGAAACATTTGGTACTCCTGCTGGTGTTCACGATGGTAGTTCTTCAGGCGGGGATATTGTATGGGATATTGGGTTTGTTGAAGGAGAGGCTGCCCAGATTGGTATTTTGACCGTAACCGTTCAAATTACAAAACCTCTGCCAGATGACTCGCTCATTACAAATACTGTCAGTATTGCCTCGCTACAAGGAATGACCGCTACAGAAACAATTACCACGCCTGTTAACAGTCGGCCTGATTTGCAAATTAGTAAACAGGTTGAACCATCACCAACTGTTGCGGCTGGTGAGTTATTGACATACACCTTGACCATTTCCAATATTGGAAACGCTTTAGCTAATAATGCGATCCTAACAGATGTGATGCCTGCAAACACGACATTCTATAGTGCAACCGTGGGCTTCACCCCAGCTAACCCAACGGCCGGAAATCCAATTACTTGGCTGATTCCAACGATATCACTGGACGAGACGTTAACCTATACATTGATTGTTACCGTCAATAACCCGCTAGCAAACGGCACCCAAATTACAAATACAGCCAATATTCGTAGTACCTTTGATCAGGCCACCAGTGAAACCGTGACAACAACTGTAGAAAGCACGGCTACCCTGGAAATATTCAAAGTTGGGGTACCTGCGTCAGTTGAAGCAGGCGGGTTAATAATGTATACAATTCGATATACAAATACAGGAAATGCCAACGCCAATGGTGTTGTAATTACTGATATCTATCCATCCCAGGGTTCATTTGTCGGTGAAATGAGTGAGCCTGATATCAGCCCAGGGACGTCAATTTTGGGAGATACGGGTCGAGTCTGGACTATTCCTGGCGGGCTTTCTGGTAATAATGGGTCTGGAATTATAACCCTGACTCTAAGGACTGATACGCCGCTCGATTCTGGCACAATTATTGACAATGTTGTTGAAATCAGTGCGGATGAACCAACCCGAAGTATCTACACAGCCTCCAATACGATTGTCAGTGCGCCGATCCTCACAATTACAAAGAGCGTTTCACCGAGTCCGGCTCCAGCGGGAAGCACGCTAAATTACACAATCATCTATACCAATAGCGGTAATATGAATGCTACGGGGGTGGTGATTACTGATACATATGAAGGCGTAGGAACGCTCGTAGACCCATCCTTACCCACGGTGACAGTCACGGCTGACCAAGTTGTTTGGCAGATTGGTCAAGTGACAGCAGATGGTTCACCACGAATTTTGACCTTAGATGTCGAGTTGCCCGAGTCTGTGGCTGATAACGCGGTTGTAACAAATACAATCGAAATTGTGAGTCTTCAGGATGTGGACAGCACCGATACAATTACAACAGCGTTACGTGGCCGAGAGGCCGACCTGGAAATCCGCAAGACTCGGGTTGGGTCAGGTGATGTGATTGCCGGAGAATTGATTACCTATACCCTCACAATTACAAATATCGGCCCTGACACCGTGGATGCGACCGTGACCGATACCTTTGATACAAATGAAGCGACATTTGTTTCGTGTGATCCAGCAATTTGTACTGGTACAACACCGCCTATCGTCTGGAATTTAGATAACTTTACAAATACCCAAGTGCTTACTCTTGTCCTTGATACACAATCGGACTTTTTAGGGACATTTGTAAATAGGGCTGGTATAACGACAACATCAATAAACGATTTAGATCCAATCATGGGTAATAACTCGGACGATGAAAGTGCCTTGGTCAGAAACCCAACGGCTGAATTACAGATTACCAAAATTCGCGGTGGCACTGATGACATCATAGCTGGTGATCTTATCAATTACACGATTATCATCACCAATGCTGGACCTGATGCCGTTGATGTTGTTATCACCGATACCTTTGATTTAAGCCAAGCTATATTTAATACTTGTGCGCCGAGTGGATGTACTAATCCAGCTGCGCCTGATGACAATAAAGTGCAATGGAATGTTGATCAATTTGAAGGTGTGGTACTCTTGAATCTGATATTACAAGCCCGTACTGACTTCTCGGGGACGCTTGTCAACAACGTTGAAATTACCTCAACGCTAGAGAACTTCTTGGTTGACCCTGTACAGTTCAACAATAGCGACGATATCGATGTGCCTGTACGTTTCCCCACGTCTGATTTTGGTGTGGACAAAGAACAAGTTGGTACAACACCTATTGTTGCAGGTGATCTGGTCACCTACACGATTACAATCAGTAATGATGGACCAGATGAAAGTGCGGCGATTGTTACCGATACCTTTGATATAAGTAAGATCGCCTCGGTCGTGAGTTGTGATGGATGTACTGATTTAGGGACAGGCACATTGGTCTGGAATCTGGCGTCATTTAGCACAACCCAAACCCGAACCGTTGTCCTGCGAACGGCGAATACCTTTGCTGGGACATTAACCAACACAGTTGAGATTGCTCATGCGATTGTGAATGCTGTTGATCTTAATGAGTCAAACAATGAAGATAATGTTGATGTCACGGTTCGATTACCAGAAGCTAATTTAAGTATTAGCAAGGCACGGGAAGGTTCAACGGATGTTGTCGCGGGTGATTTTATTACTTATACCATTACCATCACCAATGTGAGTGGTGATGTCATTGATAATTTACTCGTGACTGACAACTTTATTCCAGCCAGTGGGGCCGCTGAAATATCCAGTTGTGATAATGGTTGTGTGATCGCCTCAAATACAGCAAGCTGGAATATCACTAGTTTATCGATTGGGGTCCCACAAACATTACAACTCGTGCTTGAAACCTCCCCTTCATTCACGGGCACAATCGTTAATACAGCCGATATTACCTTTACCATTCCGGCTGTCGAATTAGATGCCTCTGATAACGAGTCTAGTGTCTCAACTGCAGTAAGATATCCAACTGCTGATTTACAGATATTCAAGAGCACCGCCGCGACTGAAACAATTGCTGGTGAGTCGATTGATTATTCCATCACAGTCTTTAACCCAGGTCCAGACCCTGCTGATGTTACGATCACAGATTCCTTTATAACTTCAGTGGCTGGCTTTAATAGCTGTTCTGACTCCTGTACGGGGACAGGCCCGATCATTTGGAATTTGAATCAGTTGATTGGGGGTAAGACGTTAACTCTAACCTTGGATACCTCTTCCACATTCTCTGGCACATTCGTAAATAATGTTCAAATTGACTTTACTGGAACGGGCACTGAGGATAACGCAGGCAATGAAAATGACTCAGTGAGTGTCCCTGTTATTATGATTACCAGATACATCTATCTACCAATTCTTCTAAAAGATTTCTCTACAGGACCAACACCCACACCGACACCAACACCTGATCCGGCCGAACCTACACCAACATTTACCCCAACCCCTGACTCCACCCCGCGACCTGACTTAATTATCACCAGCTTTACAGTGAATCCTTCTAATGCGTCCTCCACTGATCAGTTGGTTGTCAGGGTGGTGGTGAAGAATGATGGCCCAGCGGCAACAGGTGAAGGCTTCTGGACTGATTTCTATGTGAATCCTCAGGTCTTACCAAATACAACGAGCTTGGGGGCTGATCGTCGTTGGAAGATTTCTCCGATTAATTCTACCCAAGGCATTGGTTGGGCCATTCCACCGCTTGCCGCAGGTGAGAGTGTTGTCTTAACTTCGGATGGCTCAGAAGGCATCGGGCCGACCATTGACCCTGATAAAGACATTACAGATTGGGATGGTCTTTTGCCCATTGGTGATTATACATTCTATGCCTTCGTGGATAGCTTTGATGGGAATGACTCGACTGGGGCAACCAATGTTGAAGTTATAGAAAGTAATGAGAACAACAATATGTCTAGTGCTGTTTCTCTAAATATTATCACTGGCGCTAAAGCGGCCGAAGAGGCTGAGAAAATTGATGGGGCCGTAGGTCCACGGCCTGATTTAGGGTCTAATTAACCTGTACTTCGCCTGCGAGGGAGGCCTACCACGTCTTCCCTACGCTTGGACGTATCTTTACTCTTTAAGGTGTCCAAAGTGCACTTTGGACACCTTAATTTTTGAATCCTTCATCTGATAAAGCCCCTTATATTCAAAACTACTTCTTTACAAACTTACCCCTTATTTTGGCTCGAATAGAACATTTGTGTTAGTATTGAGGGTGTTGATGAACTAAAAACTTAATTCATTTCACCACACCTATTCTTCTCCCACAACTCAAATTTCCTAAACTTCTATCAATTTACGGTTTTGCTACATTATTGCCTTGCCAAAGGAGATCATGTATGACAACAGCAACATTTACCCCAAAACGTGAGTTTACCGTTGCCGAAGCGTACGATTATAATCAATCAAGCAGCGGACGCTGGATTTGGTCCCACATTTGGCGATACAAGCTGTATCTTATTGCATTTTTAGTGGGGACTATTCTCAGTAATAGCTTTTTTGCCCTGATGCCCTTTTTTATTGGTTCGGCTTTTGACGAGGTCACAAAACCTACCCCCTCGCTCAACCAGCTATTCAACATTGCAATGACAATTTTGGGTTTGGTTATCGCCCAGGGCTTAGTCTATCTCATTGCTAGTTTTGCTGTAGAAATTTTGGCCCAAAGATTTGTCCGCGATGCCCGGGATGAGTTGTATCTCAATCTGCTGGGCAAAAGCCAAACCTTTCACAATCGGCAGCGGGTTGGCGATATTATGGCCCGGGGCACAGAAGATGTTCGTCAACTTGGGGCGATGGTTAATCCGGGAGCATTTCTCATCATCGACTCCTTTACCAGCTTGGTGATGCCCTTTATTTTTGTTGGCTTTCTCCGGCTCGATCTCCTCCTTAGTCCGATTTTATTTCTGATCGTATTTCTCATCGCCCTTAACAAATACATCCAGCAACTTGGCCCAGTTGCCGGGCAGATGCGGGGGCAATTTGGGGTGATGAATGCTGGACTTACCGAGGCGATTGCTGGGATTGAGGTTGTGAAATCAGCTGCGCAGGAGAAACAGGAGCGTCAGAAATTTATCGAGAACGCTCGAAGATACCGCGATTTCTTTGTCAAAGAGGGGCAGATTCAAGCTCGTTATTTACCTGTGCTATTATTTGGGATTGCCTTTACCTTAGCCTTTCTGCACGCCTTATATCTTTTCTCGCTTGGCGAGCTTTCATTGGGCGATTTTGTTGCCTATATGGGCTTAATCGGGCTACTCCGCTTCCCAACTGAAATCTCAATTTTCAGCTTCGCGCTTGTTCAGCTTGGTTTGGCTGGTGCGAATCGTATTTTGAGTTTGATGCGAGAGGAAACGGAGCTTGATGAAAACCAGAGTGGCTATGACGCCGATATGCAAGGAGAAATTGTTTTTGAGAATGTGACCTTTGGTTATGGTGATGAGCCGTTGCTGAAAAATATTTCTTTCACCGCCGCACCTGGACAAACGGTTGCGATTGTTGGCCAGACGGGATCTGGCAAAAGTACGTTGGTGCAACTGGTCAATCGAACCTATGATGTCCAATCGGGCCAGATATTGATTGATGGTACAGATGTTCGAGATTGGAATATGGCCAAACTTCGCTCTCAAATTTCCACCATCGAACAAGACATCTTCCTTTTCTCGCGCAGCATCTCTGAAAATATTGCCTTTGGTCTTGGCCCTAACACGGACCAATCCGTCATCGAACAAGCAGCTCGTGAAGCCCAAGCTCACGATTTTATCGAAGGTTTCAAAGATGGGTACGGCACGGTGATTGGTGAGCGTGGTGTAACCCTTTCTGGCGGGCAACGACAGCGATTGGCCATTGCCCGTGCCCTCCTCACCGATCCTCGTATTCTCATCCTAGATGACTCAACCAGTGCCATTGACAGTGCAACTGAGGACAAAATCCAACAGGCCATTAGCAAAATCTTACAAGGCCGCACCACTCTCCTGATCACTCATCGCCTCTCCCAAATTCGTTGGGCCGACAAAGTTCTGGTTCTACAAGATGGCACAATCATCGATCAAGGCACACACGAAGAGTTATTGGATCGCTGCAGCTTATATCAACGAATTTTCGCACGGTATGATATTTAGAACGAAATGAGTCATTGGTCATTAGTCATTTGTCCCTCATAAAATTGCAAATGATCAGTGACGAAGGACAAATAACTCGCTATGTGTTTTTACAGATTGGCAATACTAATAGGCTAAATTATTGCTGACTTAAAACCTATAAGGAGCTTTTTATGGGCTTTATCATGGATGGCTTGGATGCCGAAGGATATGACCGCTCTTACTCCGATTTGCATTTAGTAAAGCGTATTCTTGAATATTTTCGCCCCAAATTAGGGATAATGATTTTTGTCGCGGTGATGATTGTGCTGGCTGCGATGATGTACGCTATTTTGCCATTGCTTATTGCGCGTGGGATTGATCAACTGGCAGTGGAAATGTCCTTGCAATCAGTCAGCGGCCTAGTGATTGCCATTTTAGCTTCGGGGGTGCTAGGCTGGGGCTTCAATTATATTCAGCGGAGCTACACCGCCAGGGCAGTGGGTGATGTTGTCTTGAGCCTCCGACAGGACGCCTTTGCTGCCGTCGTGGCCCGTGATATGTCCTTTTACGATGAATTTCCGACGGGGAAGGTCGTTAGTCGAGTGACCTCGGATACGCAGGATTTCTCTAACGTAGTGACTTTGACGCTGAATTTGATCAGCCAAGCGCTACTGGTTCTGATTTTGGTCGGTATTCTCTTTTACATCAATGTCCGACTGGCATTATTGGCCCTCATCATCGCTCCGTTCATCTGGATTGTTGCTTTAGCCTTTCGCAGTATCGCTCGGGCTACGACGCAACGCGCCAGACGAGCCTTAGGGCGGGTGAACAGTAATGTACAGGAGTCGATCAGCGGCATCGCCATTGCCAAGAACTTCCGGCGTGAGGCCAAGATTTATGATGAGTTTTTGGATATCAATGATCAATCCTACGATGTCAGCCTGCGACAAGGCTTAGTATTTAGCGGGATCTTCCCGCTTCTTATCAGCATCGCTGGTCTTGGCACCGTAATTGTCGTCTACTTTGGCGGGGCCAGCGTGATTGATGGCACGGTTTCAGCCGGGGACTGGTACATCTTTATCGAAGCCATCAACCGCTTCTGGTTTCCGTTGACCAGCATTGCCTCTTTTTGGAGCCAATTTCAATTGGGCCTATCAGCGAGCGAACGAGTCTTCGCCTTGATTGATGCTGAACCTGCTGTTGTGCAAACTGGCAATCAAGCCGCACCTCCCTTGCAGGGCAAAATCGAATTTAGGGATGTTGACTTTCGATATACCGCCCAAGAGACTGTTCTATCCAATTTCAATCTGATGATTGCTGCAGGTGAAACGTTAGCCCTGGTCGGGCATACGGGGGCGGGTAAATCTAGTCTGGGCAAGCTTGTCGCCCGTTTTTACGAATTCCAAAATGGTCAACTGCTTATCGACGATCAGGACATTCGCACTTTTGATCTGCCCTCATATCGTCGTCAACTGGGTATTGTCCCCCAAACCCCATTCCTCTTTTCTGGTACCGTGGCTGATAATATTCGGTATGCCTTACCAGAGGCGACGGATGAGATGGTCCAGCGGGTCGCCCAGCAAATCGGCCAAGGTGATTGGCTAGATGCCCTGCCAAATGGGTTACAGACAGAGGTTCGAGAAGGCGGGCGAGGTCTATCGATGGGGCAACGGCAACTGGTTGCCTTGGCCAGGGTATTACTGCAAGATCCAGCCATCGTCATCTTGGATGAAGCCACCGCTAGCATTGATCCCTTAGCCGAGGCCCAAATTCAGGAAAGTCTCGATTTAATTCTCGCCCAACGCACCGCCATTGTCATCGCCCACCGTCTCTCCACGATCAAACACGCGGATCGGATCATTGTGTTACAGCAAGGAGCAATTATCGAGCAGGGGAACCACGATCAATTAATGGCCCAAGGCGGGCAATATGCTGAATTGTATGACACCTACTTCCGGCATCAGAGCGCGAATTATCAGCCTGAGCAGCTTAATTTGACAGTTTGATCTATTACCCCGGCTGCTTTTTTAACAAGATACAACCCGCTTGTTCTGGTGAAAAATCAGAGGGCCACTTGGTTTGGAAATTATAGTGGGCCCCTGCTAAATTAGCACCCGACAAATTAGCGTCCGTGAGATTCGCCCACCCTAAATGAGCCTCACTTAAATTGGCGTCGGTTAAATCACTTTTTCGTAAATCTGCCCAATTCAAATCAGTCTGATTGAGGTTAGCCGCCTGAAAATTGGCGTGGCTTAGAATTGCTCCATTAAGGATGGCGTGCGACAAGTTAACTTCCTGCATATTGGCGTGGTCAAGATTAACGCCCATTAAGTTGGCCTCGGAGAAATCGGCCTGCTGACATTGGGCCTCATGCAAATCAGCCCAGCCAAGCTGAGCCTTGCTAAAGTTCGCGCCTCGTAAGTCGGCGGCTTCCAACTTGGCTCGCCGCAGATCTGTTTCTTCTAATTTAGCATCCTTCAGGCGAGTTTGGACCAATTCCGAGTCTTGAAAATCGAACCGAGACAAATCGTAACCAGATAAATCGGTGTAGCTAAGAATGGTCCCTGTTAAGATCAATGGGACGCTTGAGCGTGGCTTGGCCGTCAATAGGGCTGGCAGAATTTCATGTGTCCAGGCCCGAATGGTTTCCCAATCGCGATGATCACCATAGACACTATCCTGATACTCATTTAAATCATGTAGCTCGGGAAGCAATGATCCAGCGAAAAGCCCTAAACCAACTGGCTCAATATTCTGGTCGTGACTTAAAATTGGCGTCCAATACGCCTGGGCTGTCTCTTGCAATCGCTCAGAGCTTTGGATGATGCTCAAACAGGTCATAAAGTAGGCGACAGGCCGCTCAACTAGGTCATCCGAAAATCGATCCAAAAAATCGATAGCTTCAGGTAGCCACCGCCCAAAACGGATCGAACTCCCCAGAATCACCGAACTGTAACTGGCCAAATCCGTTACCTCTGAGACTTCTTGAATGTCAACGAGGGCCTCTTTGCTTTCAAGTTCTTTACCTATAAATTCAGCAACTTCAGCCGTCGAACCCGCCCCTGTCGCATAACATACCAGTATCTTTTGTTCCATTACTCTACTCCTGTGAGTTTTTCAGACGTAACTTCAATCTGATTGCAATTCTCCTTATTTATTCTAAAAGAAAAACCCGCCGTATGCGCTGGACATACGGCGGGTTAAGATACTGGTTAGATAGCTAGGTAAAAGCGGCTAACGTGTCTGTGATGCCTCTCGTTGTTTTGGCTGTGGCTGCGACTTCAATGCGCGGTTGAGGGCACTTAACATCGCTTTAATTGAGGCGAGATCGATATTTGTGTCGATAGCCGCGCCAAAGAAGTGTTCCCCCGATGGGGTTTCAATTTCGATGTAGGCAGCCGCCTCGGCCCCAGATCCTTTTGAAAGTGAGTGTTCTTTGTAGGATACGAATTTAAAATCCGGTACCAACTCCTCCTTCATCGCTTGCATAAAGGCGTTGATGGGACCATTTCCTTTGCCTTCTAGCTCGTGGGGTGTGCCGTCGATTAAAATCAAGGCTGTACATTCAACTTCCTGTGACTCCCCATCATCCACAATCGTCTCAGCGCGGAACGATTCAAGCTTGAACGGAGAGATGGCTTGCAAATAGGTTTTCTCAAAAAGCTGCCGAATCTGCATACTGGTGATCTCGTTGCCCAGTTCATCGGCCAAAACATTGACGATTTTACCAAATTCCGCGTGCATCGCCTTGGGCATTTTCAAGCCGTACTCATTTTCGAGGACATAGGCCACCCCACCTTTACCAGATTGGGCATTGATGCGAATGATTGCTTCGTAGGTTCGGCCAATATCCTGGGGATCAATCGGTAGGTATGGCACATCCCAGAGGGCATCCTCGGCTGGGTCTTGAGCGGTCATGCCTTTATTGATCGCATCTTGGTGAGAGCCGGAGAAGGCCGTAAACACCAACTCGCCGCCATAGGGGTGACGGGGATGAACCTCCATCCGGGTAGTCCGCTCATAAACCGCCCGTACATTTTCAATGTTGCTGAAATCCAACCCAGTTTCGACGCCTTGGGTGTACATGTTTAGAGCCAAGGTCACGATGTCCACATTCCCTGTTCGTTCCCCATTGCCGAACAATGTCCCTTCAACCCGATTGGCTCCGGCCAGCAGACCTAATTCCGTGGCTGCAACGCCTGTGCCTCGGTCGTTGTGGGTGTGTAGGCTGACAATAACCGACTCTCGATCACGTATATTGCGACAGAACCACTCAATTTGATCGGCGTGCACGTTGGGTGTGAACAGTTCAACCGTAGCAGGCAGGTTCAAAATAATTTTGTTGTCGAGCGTAGGTTGCCACACATCGACCACTGCTTCACAAATTTCCAGGGCAAATTCAAGCTCAGTAGCTGAGAAGCTTTCAGGGGAATATTGAAAGCGCAGATTCGTGTCGGGTAAGGTTGGGCGAAGCGCTTTAACCAGCTTTGTCCCTTGAACGGCGATGTCAATGATTTCAGCCTTTGACATCCCAAATACAACTCGTCGCTGGGTTGGTGAGGTTGAGTTATACAGATGCAGAATGGCATTTTTTGTGCCTTGCAATGCCTCAAAGGTGCGCCGAATCAGCGGTTCACGCGCTTGAACCAAGACCTGTACAGTTACATCATCCGGGATCAAATCTTCATCCACAAGACGTCGGAGAAAATCATATTCGATCTGAGATGCAGCGGGGAAACCGACTTCAATTTCCTTGAAGCCAATGTCGACCAGCATCTTAAACATCTCAAGCTTTTCGTCTACACTCATAGGAATAGCTAGGGCTTGATTACCATCTCGTAAATCCACACTGCACCAAACCGGACTTTCATCAATGGTGCGGCTGGGCCACTGTCGATCCGGTAAATTGATCTGGGGAAAAGGCCGATACTTTGTAATGTTCCCTTTTTGCATTCCTTGTCGATTTGACCATTTTTTGTTGAGTGTCAGAGTCTCCTCGGGCGTGTGTGTACCATTTGTCACCGTCTTGGGTGCGTCCATAAGATTTTCTCCTTTTGTTGTCCTGCTTGATTATGAAAAATTTGCAATAAAAAAAGCCTCCCACTTGGGAGGCTTTGTCGAGCCAAATCAATTTAATGCCGAATTACATTCGGGAGCGTCCCAAGCACAAATAGCTCCTCACACGGAGGAGATCGTTGCTAAGAAGGCTAAGTAAATTTGTGTTTGATGTAAAGATTGACATCAGAATAACCACATTTAGATTTATTGAAGTCACTATAACACGAATTATAATGTTTAGCAAGCCCTAATTTTTGTCAAAATAAAAAAGCTGCCTAATTTCTTGGGCAGCTTTTTTTGATATAGCCTTAGTTTTAGACCAAATTTACTTCTTTTTCCTCAGCGCATTCCAGCCGTGTCACACGATATTGATCGACCGATACAAGCTCACCTCGGCCTGACTTGGCCAGCGTTTGGACCTGCCCACTGACCTCAATTCGGGCAAAGTAGGCACCGCTACGTTGACCATCTGGGCTGCGGAAATCGAGCCGGACTTCAGCCCATTGTCCGGCTTCATCCTGGCTGAGCATCTCACCCTGCTTCTCATAGTCCAACCAAGCCCAGCCCTCTTGTGCCCAAACTTCTCGCTCAGCAATTTGGATGAATTTGTTGCCACCAGCCCAGCCACGATAGAAGGGCATTAGTGTTTCAACGGAACCGCTCATTTCAATGAGATTAGGCAGTACTGGGATTTCAAAGTGCCCCCACATTTGACCATAAGGAAAATCGGCCAAGGTTGCGGCAAACTTGTGCCCACCAATGTGACTAACTCGCCAGGCTCGGACAGGCATTTTTGCTTGAGCCGGGTTCATTTTTCGTAAAAGATCGTACAACGGAAATCCCTGTTGCCCACAGCACACATCACGGCTACCATGCGTGCACACGAACATTTCTCGGATGTGATTCGTATCTTGGCGGTAAGTCATAAAAGGAATGAGCGCTTTGGAGTCGGCAAACAATGCCTCAACTAAATCAGGCGCCATCTCATCAGGCACAACATACTCAGCCTTTTCGAATCGAGCGAAGGGCTGATTGGGTCGATGATAAAGCATCACCCGCGTGTGATCGCGCTTAGAGTATTCCTTATCGGGTTCGATGCCTAATGCCTTGATATTCAAATCAGAGGAGCGAACCGTTTCAACCGCCTTGACTAAGGCTGGGGGAAGTGTTTTTGCGTCCCAAACGTTACGAGGCCAAGGTGCCCGTACTTCGATCAACAGCCAATATCCAGCATTGCTGGCTGAACCAATCGGTGTTTCACCATTCTCTTTGGAGATGACTGAACACAGTTGAAAATTGGATTGGGTTGAGGTTGTCATAATTTATCCTAAAGCCAAAAAAGTTACCTGAATTATTTCGCAGTACGATCCATAATTTAGCTTAAGGTTCTCCACCCGTCAATGCCTATTGTGATTTCTCAAGTTAACCAGGGTTAAATTAGGGTTTATAGGGTTTTCTGCTTCTCACTCTACAGACTCTACGAACTCCTCAACTCAAAAACTCTACAATATTTCGCCCTTTTGAGCGTGCTGAATGATGTCCATAATTTCGATTTTTGGATGTCCTGTGAAGGCCTCACGAGGAAGTTGCCCTGCTCTGGCATGACCCTCCTTAAATTCATCCGATTCGGTCCAAGCCACAAAGTGATCGTGACTTTCCCAAATGGTCATTACGATGTACGGATCTTCGGGGGTATGGGGTTTGAGTAGGCGAAATGAGACAAAACCATCCATTCCATCAACAAGCGAGGCTCGATCAGAAAATCGCTCCTCGAAGGCCTCCCCAAATTCAGGATTAACTGGAATACGGTTCATAACAACAATCATAATTAATCTCCTTTTGAAGAAAAAATTTATAAATTTAGTACGCGATTTGCAACAACGTGCGTAATCATATCAGAGAGTTTGATTCCGATCAATAACACATTCTAAAAATCCAATAATTTTTTACAATGGCCAATAAATGAAGCAACCAAAAGCCATTGACATCAAGAACGTTTTTTGTAGACTTTGTTATATCGACTTGCAATTTGACCATCATTCATAAGTGTTTCATTAACCCTTTATTGTACCAACAGGAGATACCTAATGAACGTGCCACAAAATTTTGGAGTTAAACTTTGTTTTCTCGCCCTATTGGTGTTCCTCACAGCCTGTGGTGCCTCATCAACAAATCAGTCAACCGAAAGCTCGCCTGTAAGAACCATGCCCCCTGAGCAGTTGGACGCGATTGTGGCTGAATTGGCCGCTTCACCCCCCGCCGATCTAGATAAATTGGTTACGGAGACTGATCTTGAGGCCATTAAAGCCTATACCCTGGAGCATACGCAAAAAATGATTGACCACTCTAAGGTATTGGAAGCGAACGCCGAACGATATTTTGAAATTTATGAGCAGGCCGACTTACGTGGCTATGAAGGGATGTGGGAAGATCATCAGGTAGAATTGAAGCAATTGATGGCTGAGGCAAAGCATTACTGGCTCTTGTCTCATCAAGAATATCAACTGGTTGAAGGCATCATCGCAGGTGTGCCTTCTCTAGTGTACTACGATAAACTGTTAAACACCTCGTTACCCGCCTTTGAGGATCACGAAGAGGCGGTAGAGTGGACCCTCAATTTAGAAAACGGTTGTAAATATGAAGACCCAGGCAGTATTTTTCATTATGTGCTCGCTGCTACTATCTGGGGAACTGATGGTCGTTTTGTCGGGATTTGGGTTGATTTAGATGGCGATGGGGTGGAAGAGCCAGGCGAGGCAATTCCAGATGCCTTTATGTTTTTGGCCGCTACCCAGGCGATGAGTGAAACCTCTCAGGAAATGTATAAGACCATTGAGGCTTGGGAACCAACCTCTCAGGAAATTTATACGCTACTGATCACCACCCTACCCGATACAGCAACCTATTTTCAGCAATGGACCAATTCTCTGGAGACAACCAGCCTAACAACAGGGCCAACCTCAGCCCGATCTCGTTTGGCTGATAGTCGGGGTGTGCTCTACGCCCTCAACTTTATTTACAATCACATTTCTCCCGAAATTGCTGAGCGTGATGCGAGCCTTGACCAACAAACACACCAACAATTTGCCAAATATCGTCAGTTATTAGATCGTGTATATGAAGATGAGCGACAAGGTAAACAATTTAGTGCTGCTGAAGGTGAGAACTTGCTCATCGAAGTTTTAAAAGAAAGTTCCAACTTGGGACTACTTTTGGTGCAGGCTGGCTTCCCAGACGCAGAGATCGAGATTATTGAATAGGCCTATCAAGTAGCGATAGGGCCTATAAAACCGCGATGGGGCTGGCCCATCGGCCCATTTTTTGACTTGCCCGACGTAGGAGATTGGCGAACTTTAAAAACTCGGCTGTTGTCAGAAAGATGAGAATGTCTCCTAACCAAACCTGATAATAGCCGTTTTCTTGCTGGACGATACGGCAGAACCCCTTATCCTCAATTTCCCCAAGCTGAACTGTGGTGAGGCCCTGCTCTAAACATTTGACCAAACGCTTAAAGTCAGAGGCTTGTAAATGCAACATCAAATAATCCCAGGCAATATGAAACGTGTCATGTTGGCAATATCCCACAAATCGAAATGCCTCAATTTTTGTTAAAATCGTAAGATTGTCGCACCACATCGCTTTCTCCTCCAATGTACTTGTTGATGGGTTCGCATAGATTGATAAAAATTGAATATTTATTTTGGTAATTATGATGATAGGCTTTACCCAAAAAATCGAGGGCACTTGTAGGGATAATGCCTTGTGTTTACTCAGCTTCGGGCGTCCCTTGTGGGCGCTCCTACGTTACCGGATTCATTCTGTCGATACCTAGTTCAGAGAAAAATGCTGACTGGGCGCAGCCTTTCCTAAACGATAAAAATGATTGATCTCATCATCTAATTTTTTGGGGGCTGACCTTGGGGAATTCTGTAGATTTTGAGAGGCGGTTTGAACAAGATCAGTTAAAATCTTAAATTCGGCTGGAGATACATTGATCGCGGCATTACGAATCCAAATCTGGAAATAATCTTTTTTATGATAAAAAACAAAACAGACCCCATCTTGAACATGACCTGGGTCTGTTAATGACTGACCCATTTCTAAAACGCGCAGTAGTTGTCCAAGCGTTGGTTCGTCTAAGTACATTGTGACCAAATCCCAGTTTAAATGAATTGTGCCGTGTTCACATCGGAAGATTTGGCGGTAATCATTGCTCGAAGCGAGTGGGGTTAATTTGTTGCACATCATCAATCTCCATCAAAAATTGGTAGGGAATACCCTTAAATCAATGACTGTGAGCCTACCCCAAATCCTCGTTCCTATCAATAGCTTGTTGTTAAGGCTAGGTGCTAAACAGAGTTATTTTATTTTTCACAAGATGCAATCACGAACTTAACATTGGGTAAAAAATGAGATTGCGACTTTAAACAATTGAATTTTGCAATGACATTATTTTGTTTAGCAGTAGGCTATTGATGCTCTTCTTGAGTTAGGTTAAGCTAATTCGCGTGAAAATAGTCACTATTTTGCCATCAAAAAATTGTACTAACTATTGAGGAGAGAATTTGATGAACCGTTTGACGACTGTTTTGCTGTTGTTGTTACTATTGGGATTGGTTGCGTGTGGCCCGCAGCCCGCGCCAGAAGCCCCAGCTGAGAGCGAGCCAGCTCCGGCTGAGGAAGCAGCTATCGAAGAAGAGAGTGGTGATGATTTGGGTGAGATGAAGCAAGCTGCCTTGGTTACGTATGCTGATATTGTTCACGCCAGCTATGAGGACTCGCTCACCCTCGCTGTTGAATTGCAGGAAAAAATCAATGAATTTGTTGATAACCCATCTGAGGAAACCCACCAAGCCGCCAAAGATGCTTGGCTGGCCTCAAACGAGCCATACGGCCAGACCGAAGCCTACCGTTTTTATGGCGGCCCCATCGATGATGAGGATGGTCCGGAAGGATTGCTCAATGCTTGGCCTTTGGATGAGAATTATGTGGACTATGTCGATGGCAATGATGGTGGGATTATCAACAGTACCGATGAGTTCCCTGAAATCACCAAAGATGTCCTCGTTTCCTTAAACGAAGTTGGGGCTGAGGAAAACATCAGCACCGGCTACCACGCCATTGAGTTTTTGCTATGGGGGCAGGATTTGTTCGAGGATAGTGCTGGACAACGCTCTTATACTGACTATGTAGATGGCCCGAACGCAGATCGTCGCGGCCAATATTTGAAACTGACCGCCGAATTACTGGTGGAAAACTTGACCGATATGGTGGCAGCCTGGGACGCCAGTGCATCTGGGAACTACCGTGAAGAATTCCTGGCGCTCGACTCTGATGAAGCCCTGCAAATGGTCTTAACGGGTCTGGGTGTACTCAGTAAGTCAGAATTGGCGGGTGAGCGAATGTTTACGGCCTACGATAACCAAGATCAAGAAGACGAGCATTCTTGTTTTAGTGACAATACCCACCGTGATATAATCACTAATAATCAAGGTGTGGTCAATGTTTACAAAGGCACCTACACTCGCCTCGATGGCTCAGTTGTGAGCGGTACCTCAATCGCTGAAGTGGTTGAAGTAGTTGATGCAGACTTGAACAGCCAGATGGTTGCTTTGCTCGATCAGAGTATGGTGGAGGTAGGCGAAATTCACGTGCCGTTTGATCAGGCTATCGTTTTACCTGATGAGCGCCCAAAGGTGCTTGAGGCGGTCACGACCTTACAGGATCAAGGGGACAAAATCTCTGAGGTGGCCAGTGCCTTGGGCCTGACCATCAACACAGCCTTGCCTGAATAAGAAAGCTATCTAAATAATAACAATATTTATTCCCGAAGGATCATTCTTGATGAATGGTTCTTCGGGATCACTGTTTTGTGGGGGAAAATGTTGGGATCATATCGCACAATTTTAGGAATTGTTAACACAATTTGTATTTTGGTTGGGATGATACTCATTTCTACAGGATGCCAAGTTGATGAAACACCTGTAGAAACTGAGGTTGTTGGTCAATACGACGAGTTGCTTGAGGAAAATGAGGAATTGTCTGGTGGGCAGACCACGATTTTTAACACCACCCCCAATGCCTTTGCCCAACCCGCTCCTGGCTTGCAGGGAATGGATGAGCTACTCTTTTTTGTGGGCAATTCTTTCTTCAATCAAAATTGGGTGACGGCGCCTGCGTCAACCACAGCCCGGGATGGTTTGGGACCGATGTTTAATGCCCGTTCCTGTGCGGGCTGTCATTTCAAAGATGGCCGAGGTCGCGCTCCCGAATTTGATGGGGAGACCCCAACCGGATTTTTGATCCGCCTCAGTATTCCCGGCGAGAACCTCTACCACGCCCCAGTGCCCGAGCCGACCTATGGTGGTCAATTTCAAAACCAAGCGATCCTAGAAGTGGCGGCAGAGGGTAATATCAAGATCGAGTATGAAAAAATTGAAGGTACTTTTGCCGATGGAACCCCCTACAGCCTACGAAAACCGACCTACACCCTGACCGATTTAGCTTATGGTGAGCTACACCCCGAGGCGATGATGTCGCCTCGGGTGGCGAACCAGATGATTGGTTTGGGCTTACTGGAGGCCATTCCTGAAGCACGGCTGCTTGAGCTTGCCGATCCGATAGACCAGGATGGCGATGGCATTTCGGGGCGCCCGAACTATGTCTGGGATGCGTACAACAATCGAATGGCGATGGGCCGCTTTGGCTGGAAGGCCAATCAGCCTAATCTGGTGCAACAAGTAGCTGGGGCCTTCAATGGCGATATGGGGATCGCCACGGCCTTGTTTCCCAACGACAACTGCCACGAAGGCCAAACCGATTGTCAGGCGGCCCCTCATGGCGGACAGCCTGAAATCGCGGATGATGATTTTCTAAAAGTGGTTCTCTACTCTAGCACCCTTGCCGTCCCCGCACGTCGGGATTGGGCAGATGAAATCGTGCTGAGGGGTAAAGCGATTTTTCATGAAATTGGCTGTGCTCAATGTCATACCCCAAAACACGAGACAGGTGTCCATCTGACGATTCCGGCCCTCTCTCACCAGACAATTTATCCTTACACTGATTTACTCCTACACGATATGGGCGAAGGTTTGGCAGATGGTCGGCCTGATTTTCAGGCCGATGGGCAGGAGTGGCGCACCCCGCCGCTTTGGGGAATTGGCCTGTTTGAAACCGTCAATGGCCACACTACCTATCTGCACGATGGCCGGGCCCGTAATCTGCTTGAGGCGTTGCTCTGGCACGGTGGTGAGGCTGAGACAGCCAAAGATAGCGTGTTACAACTTTCAGCCGAAGAGCGAGAGGCCCTGATCTCGTTTTTGAAGTCGTTGTAATATCTAACAATTTGGTTTTATTTGAGGAATAGAGATGAATAATTTTTTGCTGCGGTTTATAGCTCTTTTATTAGTTGGTTTTCTTCTGTCGAGCTGTAGCTCGACACCACCTGAAGAAGCGGAAGCTATGGCTGAGACTGAGGCTGAAGTTAAGGTTACTGAGAGCGAGGCTGAGGTCTCTGAAGCTGAGATTGAGGTTGAGGTTGCTGAAACTGATATTCAGGTTGCTGAGACAGAAGTTGTGGTAGAAGTGACAGAAGAAGTTGAAATACCCATCCCTGCGGCGAAAGAGTTTGATCGGCGTGGAATGTTTGAAAATATCGTTGCTGAAAGCATTATGCCGCTTCATGAAACATTCGTCATTGAGACAGAGGCTTTAGAACAAGCTGCCTATGATTTCCGAGATGACCCGACGCCTGAAACATTGGCACAAGTGCAAGCTCAATGGCGATCAACGGCTGAAGCCTGGGCGCGGGCTGAGCATCTCGGTTTTCGCTTTACAATGATTATCCATAATCAGATCAAAAAGTGGCCCATCAATATAGACTTTATCGAGAAGTTTATTACTGAAAACGAAACTCCGATTAGCGAAACCTTTATTGAGTTTGCTGGTTCTACATCAAAGGGGCTAGCGGCGATTGAGTATATGATTTTTGAGCCAAATCTGACGAATGAAGAGATTACAGAAAATTTGCTGTCAGAATCTCGGCGTATGGATTATATGGTGAGCCTCACTGAAAATTTACACGCCAAAGGTGGAGAACTGCTCTTGATGTGGTCGGCAGAGGGAGATAATCAGGCTCAGGCTTTTATTGAGGCCGATTTTAACAACAACAATATTCAAGGTTCAGTGAGTATGCTGGCCAATGAAATGATTGTCATGGTTGAAGAGGTGGCTAATGGTAAAATTAATGCGCCGTTGGCAGGGAATCAGGGAACACCCCAACCTGACTCAGTTGAGACCCCCCTGGCCCAGCACAGTGTGCCGGTACTGATCAACAATCTTCGCGGATTGCAATTGAGCTTTAATGCCGGGTTGGCCGACTATCTTGATTATTTAGAGGCAGGTGATCGTCCACAGCCGCTCTCAACAGCCATTAACGAGCAGATTGAAACAACGATTGTTGCTTTGGAAGCAATCTCGCCCAACTTGCAGACTGCTGTGACCGAAGATCCTGAAACTGTGCAACAGGCGTTTGACGAGGCGAAAAAGTTGGTCATACTGTTTAAGGCCGATATGGCCAATCAATTGGGGATTACCGTAACATTTAGTGACAATGATGGTGATTGATTGTCCCTGACGCCCTACTCTCTTTGAGCATTGCTACTGGTCTGTTTATCGATTTGTATCTTTGGGAACAAGAAGTTTGCGCCCAAAACCGTCCCAAATTAGAATTTAAAGACGAGATGATGCACCTTTGAATAGTTACCAGTGTTAGCAATGTACAGCTTTTGTGAGAAGAGAGATGAAGATTTTTTGGTTGCGTTTTATGTCCCTTTTATTGGTTAGTTTTCTTATATCGAACTGTAGCCCCACGCCCCCTGAAGTAGAAGCTGAGGCAGAGGTAGAAGTAACTGAGACCCCCGTCCCTGTTGATGATGGCTTTGATCGGCGTGGGATGTTGGAGAATACTGTCACGGAAAGCATTATGCCGCTTCACGAAGCATTTATTATCGAGACAGAGCTCTTAGAGCAAGCTGCTTATGATTTTAGGGATGACCCCACCGCTGAAACACTGACACAGCTACAAACACAATGGCGATCAACCGCCGAAGCCTGGGCTAAGGCCGAACATCTTGGCTTTCGCTTCACAATGATTATCCATAACCAAATCAAAAAGTGGCCGATTAACACAAACTTTATCGAAAAATTTATTACTGAAGTTGATACTCCAATTAACGAAACCTTTATCGAGTCAATTGGCTCGACGTCAAAGGGGCTAACGGCGATAGAATATCTGATTTTTGATCCAAATCTAACCAATGAAGAGATTACCGAAAAGCTGGTGTCAGAACCTCGACGTATGGCTTATATGGTCAGCCTCACTGAAAATTTAGATAACAAAAGCCAACAACTGCTGTCGATGTGGTCGGCGGAGGGGGATAATCAAGCACAGGCTTTTATTGAGGCCGATTTTAGCAACAACAATATTCAAGGTTCAGTGAGCATGTTGGCCAATGAAATGATTGTCGTGGTGGAAAATGTGGCTAATAACAAAATTAATTTTCCATTAACTGGTATTCAAGGAAACCCTGAGCCTGATGCGGTTGAATCTCCCTTTGGTCAACACACTGTCCCGTTACTGATCAACAATCTTCGCGGCTTACAACTGACCTTCAATGTGGGCTTAGCCGATTATCTTGATTTTTTGGAGGCAGGTGATCGACCACAGCCGCTCTCGACAGCCATCAATGAACAGATTGAAGTGACCATTGCTGCTTTAGAGGCGATCTCGCCTAACTTGCAGACCGCTGTGACCGAAGACCCTGAAACTGTGCAACAGGCGTTTAATGAGGCCAAAAAGCTGATTGTGCTCTTTAAGGCCGATATGGCTAATCAGCTTGGCATTACTATAACTTTTAGCGACAATGACGGTGATTGATCGGCTCTTACAACCAACCTCAATTTCACCCTTGGTGCTATTTCGAATTGTCTTTGGGCTACTGATGTTTGTTAGCACCATTCGTTTTATGGCGAACGGCTGGATTGAGCGATTTTATCTCACCCCGGATTTCCACTTCACTTACTATGGCTTTGGCTGGGTGAAGCCGTTGCCAGGGGTGTGGCTTTATATCGTCTTCATTCTCGTTGCTCTACTCTCTTTGAGCATTGCGGCTGGTCTGTTTTATCGCTTTAGCACAATCACCTTTTTTCTCCTCTTTACTTACACCGAATTGTTGGACAAAACCTACTATCTCAACCACTACTACTTTATCTCTCTGTTAAGCTTTCTGCTTGTTTTTTTGCCCCTTCATCGTGATATCTCTATCGATACTCTGATTTGGCCTAGTCTAAAAAGGGGGGTAGCACCTACCTGGAGTTTAGCGGCTTTGCGCCTACAAGTCGGGCTAGTTTATTTTTTCGCGGGAATTGCCAAACTCAAATATGATTGGCTTGTTTTGGGGATGCCGCTCAAAATCTGGCTGGCGGGAAATACAGATTTTCCGCTCATCGGCTGGCTGTTTGACCTGCCGTGGATGGCTCACGTGATGAGTTGGGGTGGCGCGATTTATGACCTAACTATCCCCTTTTTGCTCCTATATCGACCCACCCGGCCCTTCGCCTATCTTGCCGTGATTGTTTTCCACTTGATGACCGGTATCCTTTTCCACATCGGCATGTTCCCCTACATTATGATTGCCTGTACCCTTATCTTTTTCTCAACTGATGATTTTCGCAAGATTGGCCGAATTCTAACCCCAATCTTTGGGAGTAAACTACAAATGCCTCAACCCCTCAATCACATAACCCTGCCTAAGTACAGCCTACGCCAGGTTTGTCCAATTTTCGTCGTACTTTTTCTTTTTTTCACGTTTCAAATTTTGTTCCCACTTCGCCACTGGCTTTACCCCGGTGATTTGCTTTGGACGGAGGAAGGCTATCGTTATGCTTGGAATGTGATGCTGGCGGAAAAGACAGGACATGTCACATTTTATGTCACCGATACCCAATCAGGACGAAGCTGGCCCGTTTTTCCTAGCGATCATTTGACCTATCAGCAAGAGAAGCAAATGTCGTTTCAGCCGGATATGATTCTGGAATTCGCCCATTATCTTGAAGATTATTTGAAATTGCAGGGACTTTCGGAGGTGGAAGTCCGAGCTGAAGCTTATGTCAGTCTCAATGGACGGCCCAGCCAGCTCTTAATCGATCCCACAATTGATCTTACTAAAGAAACGCATTCTTGGGCCCATAAAGATTGGATCTTACGGGAATATTAAAGGTAGTTAAATAATCTCTGACTTTTGTTAAGAAGATTTTACAATGTCGATATTTTGTCCATGTCTATCCACATTTATCCACAGAATATCGCGAATTATCCACACTGGGGATAACGTGGGGATAATTTCGTAAAATTCAGTTTGCCTCATTGCTTTCTTCCCTCTAAGATTCTTCTATCTAATAAAACTTAGCACAAAGAAAGTAGACTGAATGACAATACCTACAGATCACCTTGCCAAATGGGTCGGTCGATTAGTACAAATTCCGAGTGTATCTCCAGATCACGCAGGACCACGTGCTGGCGTTACTGGTGAAGCTAAGTTAGCCGCACAAGTGGCTGAATGGTTTGCCCAACTTGGCGGGCAAGTTTATCAGGAGACACCGTTGCCCAATCGGCCTAACGTGTACGGGATTTGGCGCGGTACCTCCGATCGTTGGATCGCCGTGGATGTACATCTTGACACCGTTGGGGTTGAGCAAATGACGGGAGACCCATTCAGTGGTCGCATTGCCGATGGCCGAGTGTATGGGCGAGGGGCCGTGGATACCAAAGCTTCGTTGGGGGTCGTACTGACTCTGCTTAAGCATGTGCAGCAAAGCGGGCAATCACTTGAGCCAAACTTGATTGTAGCGACAACGATTGATGAAGAGAGTACTGCGAAAGGAGCCCCTGCATTTGCGAAATGGGTGCGTGAACAGAAGATCAAGCTTGATCAACTGCTCGTTGCCGAACCAACGATGTGTACCCCCGTCTATGGTCACAAGGGAGTTTATCGCGTTCGATTTCAGATTCAAGGGAAAACGGCGCATACAGCTCAACCTGAACAAGGGCAGAATGCGATTGTCGCAGCAGCCCATTTGATCCGTGCTCTGGAAGCCGAACACGAACGATTGCAGCGCATTCCAGCCGAAACCCCGTTGGGACCCGCAGCGCTAACGGTTTCGATGATTCAGGGGGGGATCGGCCTCAATATTGTCCCAGATTTGTGTACCGTCTCTGTTGACCGTCGCACCTTGCCGACAGAAGCACCATCAGAGGAAGGCCAAAGGCTTTTGGAGATAGCCCGAAAAGCCTCTCCCCTGACTGTTACGATGGAACAAATCAAAGATGTGAGGGGTTTCTGGCAAACGCCTGATAGTCCGTGGATTAAGCAATTGGCCGATTGGTCAGGGATGACTCCAACCGTGGCGACGTACGGCACGAATGCGTGGGCTTACAATGGCTTGGCCCGTGAAGCAGTGGTTATGGGACCTGGCTCGATTGATCAAGCGCATGGGGCAGTGGAATGGGTGGCGGTGGATCAGTTGGTGAAAATTGCAGAGATTTATCGGACATGGTGGGGGGTATAGTAAAGTAAATCCAGGTAGAGGTATGCGAAAAGAAATTCCTTTTCGCATACCTCTACCCAGTCATCGATCTTTTAAACGATAGACAAACTTTAATCCTGACCAAACTTGATCAATTGCCGCAACTTTTACATCAACAAGGCCGTTGTTCAATCCAATTTCACGGATGATATCTTCTTTCAAATCGGTTGGCACTTTTGAAGCAGCCTTGGGCCAGGAAATCCATAACATACCGTTGAGTGCGAGCGCTTGCTTTAGTTGTGGAAATTGAGCGTCTAGTTTTGCCCGTTCCTTGGTAAAAAAGTGCACAAAATCCAAAGGACCAGCTATCGTTTTAGCGATCTCAACATTGTTAGGCAAAGGGCCAAGCGTTGCCTCATAATCGGGAGGTGAATTCAAAATAATCAACCTCATACCAGTTTTGATCCCAAGTTTTTGGACTAAGGTTCGTTTTGAATATCCACTGGTCATGACTATGTCTCCTTGATACTTGCTATTGCGTTCCTTTGCTACCCTGTGACGTTGTACTGATTATTCGATAATCTCAAAGTCGCTAGTGATTTCAACATTACCTTTGAGAGTATTGACCACGGAGCAATATTTGTCCTCAGAGAGATAAATGGCTCGCTCGACTTTATTTGGCTTTAGATTGGCCCCTTTGACCGTGTAGTGAAAGTGCATCTTGGTGAATTTGTAAGGTGGTTCTGACTCTTGCTCCCCAGCGCAGGTCACCTCCAGACCTTCCAACGGCTCTTTTTGTTTGGTCAAAATCATCACAACATCGTAGGCTGAACAAGAGGCGGCAGAGAGCATTAATAAATCAGATGGCTTTAAGCCCGCCCATTCTGGATCTTTCTCCGGCCAACTTCCCGTGACTACAGGGTGACCAAATGAGTCAACCCCCACCATCAATTGAGAGTCTACCCATTTTACAGCGACAGTGCCCATAGTTATAAATCCTTTCTTTGGATAAATATATTAAGAATTGCGTTTTTGCGAGCGGCATTTTAGTGCCAAGTTGTAATAATTCCAACATTATGTAGAAAATAGGAGGAAATGTAAGGAATCGAGCTTACGGAAATTTGAAAGACTGGAAGATTGGAAGGTTCGAAGCGTGCCAAAACAGTAGTCCAAACAGACTCCATACCTTAACGTATCTGGTTGTTCTAAAGTAGAGGCACTTGGCAGATTCAAACAATCTGTTAGCTAAATTCAGGAAGTAGCCTATAATAAAGAAGGATTGGTATTAAGAGATTGAGGTAAATTACCAATAACTATTTACTAATTACGAATGTGCGAGCTTGTAAGTTAATAGCCGCCTATATAATAACTTAGCCTTTTAAGGATTTGGAGCAACTATGACAACTGCTGTATCATCTGAACTCTTAGAAATATTACGCTGTCCTCACTGTGTCAGCGGCGACACGCGGAGACCTGGCGATGATCCGGGACAACTTGATTTGGTCAAAGATGGCACGTGGCTGGTGTGTAAAGAGCCGGATTGTAATCAAAAATATCCAATCAAAGAAAATATTCCAGTAATGCTCATAGAAGAGGGGCAAAAATGGATTATGACCTCTGTTGATGATCTACCCGTGCCTGGTCCGCTGGTTGACCCCAGTGAGATGAGCTTGCCAGACACGCCCTTCTCCTCATCGGATGCCTCAAGCTCAGGCCCCGATCCACGTTTATTTTTGTTGGGTACCCTACTTGGCTTGCTCGGTATTGTGGTGCTGGTAATGTTGGCCCGGCGGAGATAAATCAATCTGTTATTGATTGTAACTAAGCAAGGTCCTGAAACTGAGACTTCAGGGCCTTATTTTATTTATGCATCTTCTGTAATCGACACCAACGTTGCCCCTGCCAAGCGAATCAAATCCCCTGTTGCCAACTCCAGTCCCGCCATCGGATCTCCACTGCTGATGTTGACCTTGGCACACTTCGCAATGGATTCATCAAAGAAAACGGGAACTGTGTCTGGTAGGCATAATGGAGCAACCGCGCCTTGAACGTATCCTGTGACCTCAGTGATTTCGGCCGAGGTGGCAAAGGTGAGGCGCTTCCAGCCGTCTAAATGGGGTCGCACGGCTTTGGGGTCAAGGCGAGCTTCTCCTGTCAAACAAGCCATTGTAAAGCGAGCCCCCTTTTTTTCACGCAACAGAATGGATTTCACCATTTCCTCTTTAACGACGCCACGTTGGGCTGCCGCTGCTTCGATGGTGAAAACAGCCTCTATATGGGGTAAGACTTTGTAGGGAACATTGTGATGGTCTAAAAGCTCAGTGATTTTTGTTTTTATCATATCAAATAACTTTATTTTAATGGCTGTCAATTACAGCAAATGTACTACCATCAATGATTTCTGATTTCTTTGGAAAGCGCAGCGTGAAGATGATGATGGCTAAACTCACGATCGAGAGCACGCTGGAAATTATCATGATTCGTCGGAAGCTGGTTACAAATGAGTCCTTGATAATCAAGGTGATGCTCTCTTTCAGCTCAGGTGAAACGCTGTCTGGTGGCTGTGTTGCGCCAAGCTTACGTGATTCTTCTTGTAGCTCAGCTCGGACTGTTTCATCTAAAGAGAGGGGCGTGACTTGATCCATTAGGGTTGCCTGAAACGTGACCAGCATCACTGAGCCAAAGATGGCGACGGCTAACATTTGCGCCACACGTGAGGCGGCGTTATTCAAACCCGAGGCAATGCCTGAATACCGTTCTGGTAAAGCTGTCATTGCAGCAGTTGTCACGGGGACGATGGTGATGCCTAAGCCAACCCCATATACAATTGTGGCTGGGAAAAATGTAAGCCAGTAGTTTGTTTCTGAGCCGGGGATCATAAACAAAAAGAAGCCGATGATGGTCAAAATAATGCCAACCACTAATGGCCAAAATGGTCCCTGTTGATCCGTAACTCGACCAACGGGGCGAGACAGTAGAATAATGGCAACACTCAGGGGAAACATCGCAAGGCCAGCGTAGAAGGCTGAATATTCGTGGACCTGTTGTAAGCTGAGGGGGAGAAAAAAGAAGATGCTGCTGAGTGATATCCAATGGATGACTGTGATGAGATTGATCCCGCTAAATTGCCAATTACGAAAAAGATGAAGTGGCATCAACGGGTTGGGTACGTACGCCTCAACGACGACAAATAAAATCAATCCCAATATACCCGCAATCAATGTCCCAATGATCAAAGGATGCTCCCACCCCAGATGTGGCCCTTCAATCAATCCGTAAAGCAAGCCCCCTAAACCAATCAACAGCATCGTGGCTCCCAGCCAATCCAAGGCCCCTTCACTGGTTTCGTCCCAACTCTCTGGAACGTAGTAGTAGCCAATGATACAGGCTGCGACACCGAGTGGCACGTTGATATAGAAGATAAATCGCCAAGAAAAGGTGTCGATTAACATGCCCCCGAGAGACGGACCAAAGGCAATCACCAAGGAGGTCATCATCCCCCAGGTGCCGATGGCGCGACCACGGCGTTCTTGAGAAAAGGTGGCATTGATCAGAGCCAACCCCCCCGGCACCAGCAAAGCGCCTCCGATCCCCTGCGCTGCTCTAGCCCACAGCAAAAAATCAATATCTTGGGCGGCCCCACAGGCAATAGAGGCTGCCACAAAGATGATCATTCCGATTAGATATATCCGCACTCGACCATATCGGTCACCTAGTACGCCGCCAAGCAATAGAAGTGTGGCTAAAATAAGAATGTATATATCGATGAGCCATTGAATACCATCGATATCGGCGGAGAGGGTTTCCTGAATGTTGGGGAGCGCGATATTTAAAGCCGTTTGATCAAGATAAACCATTGCTGTCCCTAAAACAGCAACTAGCATCACCATCCGTTCGATAAACTGAGGATTATCAGCGGTGCTTTGGCTCATGCGTTTTTCTTTGGCCAGGTGGGATCCAAAAATTGTTGGATTTCAAGCAGGTAGCCGTTGGGGTCGCGCACAAAACAGTGATAAATGTTGTAGTCAGGATAGAAGGTGGGTGGTTTCTCGATAGCAACGTCTTGCTCTACCAAATAGGTATGCCACTCATCAACCTCAGTGGACACCAAGGTGAAGATAACCCCGACGGGCTCCTTTGGGGTTTCTGCCCGCTCACAAAAGCCCAGGAATCCATCGGCACTAACCCGATAAATCCGACAACTTCCCTGATCCAAAACAAGCGATAATCCCATAATGTTTTCATAAAATGCAGCAGTCTTGCCTAAATCACGGGTGTAAAGAAATGTGACTTGTTGATCTATGGCTGGATGAGACATGATAATCCTTTCTTTTATAAAAGAGAGGCCCTCTTTATACCAGTACCTTCCGACATCTGTCAAAAAATTTGATTATAATCATATCATACTAGGAGTAAGGTCTAGCTACAATAAATCTTAAAAGTGTGCTAAACTGAAGGAAATTTGCCTGGTTCCTTAATTTATTAACAGATAACTACCTTGATCTCACTTAACACACTCCTCGATCTAAAACACACTGAAAATCTACTGAACACGGCGGTTGGTCTCGGCGCACAAATCCTTTTTGTTATGGATACGTCAGGGTATATTCTTGCTCAAGCAAGTTCCCCAGATATTCCGGCAGAAGTGGTTGAAAATTTAAGGCTTTCATTGCCCGCAAACCAACCTGTTACTGAAATTTCAACCGAGCAATATAAAGAGTATCGTTACCCCATTGAAATTCGAAGTAATCCACTTGGTTGTTTGGTTGGTTTGTCATTTTCTACGTCCCCCTCAACAAGCCAAGAGCTTGCAGCAACAATGCAGCTTTTGGGCAGAACCGTAACGGACCAAATGCTCAAAGAGTACGAACTGAATAGTCTTTCGAAAGAGCTGCTGACTCGATACGAGGAATTGACATTGCTTTATGAACTGGGGCAGGCGCTGAGTTCGATTTTTGATATCCCAACGATTTGTGATATTGCGATTGAGATGGCGATGCAGGTTTTGATCGCTGATCGAGCGTTTGTTGCAATGATTGATGAGGATAATGAGAATTTGACCATCGTCGCGGCTAGGGGGTTGAAAGGGTTTGTTGGCTGGAAAATCCCGGTGGGGCAGGGGGTAAGTGGGACCGTGGCGCTTTCTGGAGAGGCCATTCTACTAGACGCCTCAGAGTTAAGCTGGTCAAGTAATTCAAAATCAGTAATCTCGAAACGTAAACGAAAGGCCCCCTCCTCTGAGCCGACGCTCTCCGTGCCGCTTCTTTTACCCGCAAATGAACCGGATGGTAATGGTAGTGGGATTTTAGGTGTCATGACCTTGGCGGGGAAACCCATTGGGCAACAATTTACAGCCGGTGACGAGAAGCTGATGACCACGCTCGCTGCACAAATCTCAAGCGCTATTCATAATAGTCAACTTGTGCGGATGCTGCGGGAAACTGAACGAGTGCAGCAACAGCTTGATATTGCCGCCAAAATACAACACCGACTGTTGCCTAAACGTGCGCCGGTGGTGCCGGGAATTAGTTTGTCTGGACGATGTTGGCCAGCGGCGAACATTGGTGGGGATTATTATGATTATTTGACAGATGATGAGGGGCGTTTGGCATTACTCATTGCCGATGCATCTGGCCATAGTATTAGCTCCGCCTTGATGATGATGACCGCTCGTAGTCGGATTCGCCAAGAACTGGCCTTAGGGAAATCGTTAGGTCGAGCGGTGACAGATACAAACCAGTCCTTGATCGAAGATTTAGCCCAAGCGGAAATGTTTATTAGTCTATTTTGTGCACGATATGAGCCGGAAACTCATTATCTGACTTATGTTAATTGTGGGCATAACCCTCCCTTTCTCTGGCGTTCAAAAACCCGTCAACTGATGCCCTTAATTGGCGATGGCCTTATTCTTGGAGTCTTAGAAACCATAACTTATGATGAACAACGCATCATTGTCGAGTCGGGAGATGTCCTGCTCTTTTATACAGATGGTATTACAGAAGCCAGAAGTCCTTCGGGTGAACAATTCGGTGAAGAACGATTGCAAAATGTTTTAACAACGCATCATCCGGTTTCTGCCTCTGAGCTGGTCAGTCGAATTTATCAGGCCGTTAATCAATTTACCGATTATGCCTCGCAGCAAGATGATATGACCTTGTTGGTGATGAAGGTATTGGACAATTGAGATGTCACTCAATAATATATTTGCGGGTAAATAATGAGTTTAACTAACGATAGAATTGTCATCGTTGATGATGATCCATATTTAGTCCGAATATTATCTATGACTATTGAACGCGCTGGCTATCAAACCTATAAGGTGCTAGATAGCTCAGATGCTTTATTACTCATTCAGGAAACAAGGCCAGCTCTGGTTTTTCTGGATGTGATGATGCCTGATAAAGATGGATATCAGCTCTGTCGAGATATTCGTAATGATACCACCTTGGCAAATCAACCTTATATCATCATCTTAACCTCTCGTGGTTCCTATCACGAGGAAAAACGAGCCAAGCATTTTGGCGCAGATGAATTTATCACAAAACCCTTTCGTCCATCATATCTCGTCAGTCGAATACGAGAGATTTTAGAATAAATTTATAATAATTTGACTTCGAAGACTATTAACCACTCGTTACTAGCGATTAACTACTACGTTTTAGGAGAAGCACCATGGAGCATAAAATTATAAAGGATGGAGATCTTACCATTCTTGAATTAAGCGGTGAGATTGACGTCAGCGAGTCCCCTAAATTGCGTGATATGTTGCTTAATCTTTTAGAGGAGAACTCGGGTAGATTGTTAGTCAATATGGCTGATATCGTTTATATCGACAGCGCCGGATTGAGTGTTCTCATTGCGGCAAATCGTCGGGCCAAAACGATGGGAGGCAGCTTTGGCTTGAGTAACCCACAAAAATCAGTCGAACAGGTGTTTAAGCTCACCCGGATGGACAAAGTTTTTCAAATCTATCCAACGGTTAAAGAGGCTGTAACTGCATTAACTGTCGCTTAAGAGTGTGAGGCCACGGCTTCACCAAGTGAGTAGCCTAAAAAGCAAAACGTGCTAGTTGCTTTTAAGGTGATCTATTGTTCATTTACAATTCATAATTGGCTATTCACAATTCACAAGTGCTTGGAGTATTTATGGGGGAAATGAAAGATCAATTGGTGATTGATAGCCAAATGGAAGAGACCGTGCGGGCTAGACATTGGACTGCCAAGCATGCTCGCCTAGCCGGCTTTGACTCAGCTTCGATTTTTGAAATTGAGCTGGCTGTGGGTGAAGCATTGGCGAATGTCATTGAGCATGCTTATGAAAGCCAGCCAGGCCAAGAGATACACCTGCTCGTTGATATTGATGATTATAAATTTTGCCTTAACATTCGGGATTTTGGCCGAAAGTTTGATACAGCCAATTACCGTCCCCCCAATCTGGATGTTGCTAAAGAAGGGGGATATGGTGTATATCTGATTGAACAGGTTATGGACGAGGTAAATTATAGTAGCCCTAAAGGTAAAGGCACCCAATTGACTCTTGTTAAATATAAATCAGATGAGGTTAGACAAAAATGAGACATTCTCTCGTTACAGGCGGGGCAGGATTCATAGGATCGCACATTGTAGACGCACTGGTCTCTCGTGGAGATCAGGTTCGTGTTTTAGATAGTCTCATCACCGGGCATCAGGAAAATTTAGCGCAAGTTAATGGTCAGGTTGAATTTATTGAAGGTGATATTCGGGATGAGGCCATTTTAGCAAAAGCGGTTGAAGGGATTGATACGATTTTTCATTTAGCGGCGATGGTCTCTGTGCCAGAGTCGATGGCGAAACCGCTTGAAGCGGAAATGATCAATAGCGTTGGGACTCTAAAGCTTTTGACAGCAGCGAAAGAGGCCGGAGTTCACCGTCTTGTGTTGAGTTCCACCTGTGCCGTGTATGGTGACGAGCCGACCTTGCCTAAAATTGAAGCCATGGCCCCCGCCCCAAAATCACCTTACGCCATTAGTAAATTAACGGCTGAGCAATACTGTCAGCTATACACTGAAGCGTTTGAGTTGGAGACTGTGGTTTTACGCTACTTTAACGTATTTGGTCCCCGACAAGACCCTTCATCCGCTTACTCTGGCGTGATTTCAATTTTTGTAGATCGGATGGCAAAAGGAACGGCCCCTTTCATTTTTGGGGATGGTGAGCAAACACGGGATTTTGTCTTTGTGAAAGATGTGGTTCAGGCCAACTTATTGGCCGCTCAGACACCTGAGGCTGTTGGTAAGCTGTTCAATGTTGGCACAGGGCATCAAACGTCAATCAATCAACTGTTTGATAATCTACGAACGATTTTTGATTTAGACCTAGAGCCGGTTTACAAACCGGCTCGTTCAGGGGATATTGTCCACTCCTACTCAAACCCGAGTCAAGCTAACAATGTGCTTGGTTGGTCTGCAAATGTATCATTTGAACAGGGGTTGCAGGAGCTGGTTTCCAGCATTCAAATGCCTACCGAATAAATCATAATTCTGATAAACAAAAGGGTGTCGGACACAATTTGTTCGACACCCTTTTGTTATGTAACAATGTTTTTGTGAATTACCTAAATCCGTTAGGCCCCTAACACCTTTTGCACTGAATAGAGCAGATCCTCAACGTCAAATGGCTTTGTGATGTAGTCATCAGCCGGAGGCAAGCCATCCAAAACTACTCGGCCATCCTCTGGGGCTACGGCTGTAATGACAATGACGGGGATATTGACGAACTCGTCATTATTCTTGATTTCTCGATAGACATCCCAGCCATTAAAGTCTGGCATCATCAAATCGAGTAACAAAAGATCAGGTTGGCGTTGTTGGATCAATCCCATCCCCTGTTTTCCTGAAACAGCCCCAACGACTTTATAACCAAGAAGTTTTAAGGCTTGGTAAACAAGATCAATCATTGATCGTTCATCTTCAATGTAAAGGATATAGGGTTCGTGGGTCATAGGACTATCAGATTCTGAATATAGAGATTATACGTCAAAGTCTTATTGATATTTTAACGCTTGGCTGACCCACTGTCAACTATCCCAATTTCCTAGTTTGTAAAGTAAAACCGCTGTAATTGCGATGCTGGCTGTCTCGGCACGCAGAATGCGAGGGCCAAGTTTTAGAAGTGTGCCTCCCCTGGCGGTCACCAATTCAGCCTCGGTTGGCGTAAAGCCACCTTCTGGCCCAATGAAGAGGTGAATGGGCTGAGCGGGATTAACATGAACGGCAGTGTCAAGGGTGTTTGTAGATTCTGCTTGTTCCCAAGGCATCAAAATTAGGCCTTGATTTTGAACCTGAGCGACACTTTCTCTAAAGCTAAGCGGTGGCTGCAATGTTGGTAACCTGCCTCGACCACTTTGCTCCGCAGCCTCTTGGATAATCTGCTCCCAACGACCGTACTTTTTTGTCATAGCCTTGCGATCTTTCACAATAGATCGCTGGCAGATAGTTGGCACAAACCGCGATACACCCAACTCGGTGCACTTCTGTAGAACCCATTCAAATTTTTGGGCTTTGAGGGTCCCTTGATAGAGGGTGATATGGGTTTGGGGTTCACTTGAAATAACTTGCTCTGCCTTGATTTCCCCTTGTACCGTGCGCTTTTCAACCTGTGTTAAATGCACTTGCCAGGCGCGACCAGACCCATCAAGTACGATAACCACATCATCCGGGCGTAACCGCAGAACATTTTTGATTTGATGAGCTACACCCGCTTGGAAGGTAACCTGTGGTGGGGTGAGCCATTCGGGTGGAATAAAAAAACGATGGGGCATTGGCGGACCTTAAACAGAGACGTCCGAAATTTTTGATAATGAAGGAGGCCAAAATGCACCTTGGCCTCCTTCAACTCTAGACGCGCTTTCTTTAATCACTTTGTTCAGCCTTAACCAGAAAGGCGATCCAATCGCCTTCAGCCTGCTGAGTGATAATGCTCAAATTATGTTCTTGCAAAGCCTGTAACATAGACTCTTCCTGTTCATTGATGATGCCGGATAACATCAAAACGCCATCAGGCGCAAGGGCAGCCCGTAAGCCGGCCATTATCTCGATGAGAATATGGGCCAGAATGTTGGCGATAACCACATCCCAGGTCTGTCCACCAACATCATCCGCAGAGCCAATCGAAGTCTCGATTGAGCCAGCTTCTGTGGAATATCCATTTCGCTCAAAATTTTCTTCCGCCACCCGCACCGCAATATCATCAACATCAACGGCTCGGATCTGGGTCGCACCCAATTTCAGGGCGGCCAGGGATAAAATTGCTGACCCCGTGCCCACATCAAAAATCGTTTTATCCGCTAGGGGTAAATCTTCCAACATCATCAAACAGAGTTGAGTCGTTGGGTGGAGGCCGCTGCCAAAAGCCAGACCAGGATCAATCTCGATAATTAGATCATCATCTGCTGCTGTATACTCCCGCCAACTGGGTTTGATGACAAATCGTTTGCCCACTCGAATGGCGTGGAAATTTTCACGCCAGGCATTGGCCCAATCGGTCTTGCCTACGACCCGTAGCTTTGGCTCCGGCAATCCGTTGGGCAGGGCTTTGTCAATGAGCGCCAACATCATTTCGATATGTCTTAGCTTCTCGTCATCCTCTTCTGCCACGACGGTTCGAACCGTGACCTTCTCAAAATCTGGCGGAAAGGCCTCCATCACCGCCCCGCCATAGCCAAACCGATTAAATAGCTCCCCTACCGTCTCCGCCGCTTCCCCATCAATCGCTTCAACCGCTATTTCAATAAAATCCATTGTTGTATCCATTTTCAAGATGAATTCATTGTAGGCTATCATCTAAATTGGTCAATTTGGAAGGCTGGGAGGTTGGAAGTGTGGCAGAATGGAAGGTTGTGGTATACTTGGCTTTGTTCAAGATGTGTATAAAAGTTGACCAGTAGCACGTCTAAATCGCCAAACACTTAATTCACCCATATAACTTTATGGAGGCAATCATGTCTGATGCGCTAAAGAAAATATCTGAACTGGGACAATCCCTTTGGTATGACAACATTGAGCGCGGCCTGCTCACTGATGGAGAATTGGCTCGCTTGATAGATGAAGATTACATCGTCGGCGTCACCTCAAACCCGGCGATTTTCCAGAAAGCAATTGCTGGCAGCGACGCCTATGATGCCCAATTGAGTGAAATTGTGGCTGAAACCCCGACCATTCCAATTAAAGACTTGTATGAAGCGTTGGCAATTGAGGATATCAAAAGTGCAGCCGATTTGCTCCAGCCAGTCTACGAGCGGACCAACGGCGAAGATGGCTACATCAGCCTCGAAGTTTCCCCCGAACTAGCGCACGATACCGAAGGCACAGTTGCTGAAGCGAAACGCCTTTTTGAAGCGGTCAGTCGTCCTAACTTGATGATCAAAATTCCGGCCACCCAAGCGGGCTTGCCTGCGATTACCGAGGTGATTGGCTCTGGGATCAATGTCAATGTGACCTTGATGTTCTCTCTGCAAGATTACATCGACGTGGCGAACGCCTACATTGCTGGGTTGGAAAAGCTGGATGCTGAGGGAGGTGATTTAAGTGGTGTCGCTTCTGTGGCCTCTTTCTTCGTCAGCCGGGTCGATACCATTTTGGATAAGTTGCTCGGTGAAGCGGACAATGCAGAGGCCGAGGCCCTGCAAGGCAAACTAGCCATTGCCAACGCCAAAGCTGCTTACAGAGAGTTTCAGGAGATGTTTGGCGATGAGCGCTTCCAAAAGCTGGCCGCCAAAGGCGCTCGCTTACAACGTCCGCTCTGGGCCAGCACCAGCACCAAGAATCCTGCCTATCGCGATGTGCTCTACGCCGAGGAACTGGTTGGTCCTCACACGGTCGATACTTTGCCGCCAGCTACCTTGCTTGGTTTGAAAGATCACGGTGAAATTCGAGCCAGTTTGGAAGAAGACTTGGATGAAGCCCTCCCAATGGTTGAAAAGCTCAAAGATTTTGACATCGACTATGATGATGCGATGAATCAATTACAGGATGCCGGTGTGGCGGCTTTTGCCAAATCATTTGTTGATCTGCTAAATACACTTGAGCAAAAACGCGAAACCATCGTCTCGCAACAGGTCAGCCCGATGGCGCTGGATATGGGCGACTACCAAGAGACCGTTGATGTACGGGTGAAAGCCTGGGATGCCGCCGATGTTGCCAATCGCATCTGGGCCAAAGATGGCACTGTCTGGGTGCCTGACGAAGCCAAAGCCGCTGAAACGTCTGAATTGACCAACCGTTTGGGGTGGCTCACCATTGGTGAGGAGATGTTCGCCGAGGCCGAGGATTTGATGGCCTTTGCCGCCGAGGTGAAAGACGCTGGCTTCAAAGAAGCAGTCTTGCTCGGGATGGGCGGCAGCAGCCTTGCGCCCGAGGTCTTTATGACCACCTTTGGGGCCGAGAATGGCATCCCCTTGACTGTCCTGGATAGCACCAACCCTGATCAAATTTCAGCCGTGCATCAGGCCATCGCTGACCCAGCCCAGACCCTATTTGTGGTATCAAGTAAATCAGGTGGAACGCTTGAAACGCGTACTCTCTATCAATACTTCTTCGATGTAGTGGGTCAAGCCAAAGATAACCCCGGTGAAAACTTTGTGGCGGTGACCGACCCCGGCTCAAAATTAGAAGAATCCGCCAAGAAAAATAAATTCCGCCGTATCTTCTCCTCCCCGCCTGAAGTTGGCGGACGCTACTCAGCGCTAACTTATTTTGGGCTTGTTCCTGCGGCCTTGATTGGTGTCGATGTGGCTAAATTGCTCCGTCGAGCCAACAGTATGGCCGATGCTTGTCGCAATCATGCAGTCCAAAATCCTGGCTTGCAACTCGGGGCTGCAATGGGTGAGTTGGCCTTGCAAGGGCGTGACAAAATCACCTTTGTTGCCTCGCCCAAAATCGAATCATTTACAATGTGGGTTGAGCAATTGATTGCCGAGAGTATGGGCAAGCTGGGCAAAGGCATTTTGCCCGTGGTTGGCGAAGCACCAACTGAACCCGCGTTCTACAATAACGATCGCCTATTTGTCTACCTGCGCCTGGCCGGAGATGATAACGCCGCCTTGGATGGCTGGGTTGATGTTATCACCGGGGCTGGACATCCAGTCATCACGGTACAGATGGATGAGTTAGAGGATTTGGGGCAAGAGTTCTTCCGCTGGGAGATGGCCACTGCGGCGGCTGGGGCTGTTCTCAAAATCAATCCATTTGATCAGCCGAATGTTGAATCGGCCAAGATCAAAGCCCGGGAGCTGATGGCAGAGTTTGAAGCGAATGGCTATCTGCCTGCTGAAAATCCAACGATTGATTATGATGACATTGATGCTTATGGCCCTGTCATGGGAGAAACGGTTACCGAGGCTTTGGCCAATTTCCTCAAGCAATTCCAGCCGGGTGATTATGTTGCGATTATGGCTTACGTCCCAACCAATGCTGAAACAGATGCAGCGTTGAATGAATTACGCCAACAAATTCAAATCGGTCTGCGAGCGGCAACAACGGTGGGCTATGGTCCGCGCTTCTTGCACTCAACCGGGCAGTTGCACAAAGGGGATGGTAACAAAGGCTTGTTTATCCAAATCACCCATACGCCAGAAAATAGCGTGGCAATCCCTGACGCAACCTACGAGTTTGGCACACTCGTCGCGGCCCAAGCCCAAGGCGATTTCAATGCGCTTAAAGAGAATGACCGTCGTTTAATTCGCTTCCACATCGAAGCGGGGCAGGACATTGCCGCTTCTATTCGGAAGTTGATGGGTTAAACTCAATTTTTGCTTAGATAAAAATTCCTATCTACTACCAACGTCTCTGCGCTGGTAGTAGATAGGGTAGGTACATCCAGCTATTGTGCCAACGCAGAGCATTGGCACAAGTCACAACTCGGTTACACCCCACATTAGTTTCCCTCAAAATATTCTTAAAATCCTTAGGCAGTGGACAAAATCCGCCCCTCCATCTAAAATTGATAGAATGGGGTGCCATTTCCCAATCATCTACCCAAAATTTTCAACCAAGGAGTTGATCAGTGGCACAAGAAATTAATGCCTATACGGTTAATGATGAGCAGATATATGTGTGCGAAGCAGGGAAAAAGACCCGCCCGTTGGCCTTATTGATCCACGGCTGGTCGAGCTCCTGGTACGCAATGTCACCCCTAATCCCCTACGTTTCTAAGCGATTTCACTGTATGGCTGTCGATTTGCCAGGCTATGGCCAATCGCCGCACGGTCCCGAACCGGCGACAATTGAAGGATATGCTGATACCTTGGCCGCGCTCATTCAGCAAGTATCCGACAAACCCGTTGTCCTGATTGGCCATTCGATGGGGGGGATGATTAGCCTCACTCTAACCCTGCGGCACCCCGCCTTGGTTGAACGGCTGGTTTTATTATGCCCCACAATTAGTGGCGAACTCTCGCTTTTCATCAACCTCTTTATCGCCCCGGTCACAATGTTGGAACGCTTCTTGATTGCCGATTGGCTTGGCTCACTCGTCGAACCCTATACAATGAACTTAACCGATAACCTGATGCGCCCCGCCTCATTTGCCGATAATAGTGAGGTCTCGGAGGCTGATTATGTTCGGCTACGGGCGGATGCCCGACGACGGGGGCAGGGTCGAGTGCGGGCCGAATGTTACTGGGCCATGCGAAACAATGATCTGCGTGGTCAACTTGGTCGCATCAAAGTGCCGGGGTTGGTTATCTGGGGAATGGAAGATAACACAGTCCCCTTACGTGATGCCAGTGCTTTGGCTGAAGAATGGTCAGACGCCGATTTGCGGATCATCCCCCACGCCAGCCATTGGCCCCATTTTGAAACACCCCAAATCACCCAACGTTACATCGAAGCCTTTCTCGGGACACCGATGAAGCTCTTTAATTTGCATAATAAATTGTTGACGCACGTTTAGTTAGTCATTTGTCCTTCGTTATTGGTCACTTGTAAAAACACAAATGACCAGTGACAATTGACTCGTAAACTTTCCCCCGCTTGTATAAATCATTGCTCAATTACCATAACCCCCTACCCCATAATTACACGAATCCTATCGCTTAAGCTATAATCATATCGTGATTTAAAGTAAATTATCAAAGGAGATTTGTGTATGGATGTTCTTGCCTTTATTCCTTGTTTGGGATTTATTGGTGTTGTTGTGGTATTTTTGCTCTTCTCTGCCGTACGGGTGGTGCAAGAGTATGAACGGGGTGTGATTTTCCGGTTGGGTCGGTTTGTTGGGGCCAAGGGGCCAGGGCTTTTCTTCCTAATCCCCTTCATTGATCGGATGATGAAGGTTGATTTGCGAACGATTACCTTGGACGTACCTTCTCAGGAAGCCATCAGCCGGGATAACGTGACGCTCAAGGTGAATGCCGTGGTTTATTTCCGGGTCATTGATCCCGGTGCTGCGGTCATCCAAGTTGAGGATTATCGTCGTGCGACTTGGCAAATTGCTCAGACCACGCTACGAAATGTAATTGGGCAGAGTGAGTTGGATGAGTTGCTCTCGCATCGGGAAAAGATCAATGATGAGCTACAACGGATCATTGATGAGCAGACCGAGCCGTGGGGCATCAAGGTGTCTATCGTTGAGGTCAAGGACGTGGAGCTACCCCAGACGATGCAGCGAGCGATGGCCAAGCAGGCCGAGGCCGAGCGGGAAAAACGGGCCAAGATCATCCACGCCGAGGGTGAGTTGGGTGCCGCCAAGCAGTTGGATGAAGCCGCTCAGGTTATCGGCCGCGAACCTGCTTCGCTCCAACTCCGTTACCTGCAAACCCTAACCGAGATCGCGGTTGAGAAAAACTCAACCATCATCTTCCCCCTCCCCATCGATATTATCTCCGCCATCACCAATGCGATGGGGCAGGGTGGGAATGGGAAGTCGGATTCGAGCTCGTAGGATTTTAGGTTTGTGAATTTTAGATAGGAGATCGGTCGAGGTGGTCGATCTCCTATTTTTAACCGTTTTATGATGTACTTCCTGCTACACCTTGTGAGATATTGGGTATTTTGAAAATGCACCAAAATAATATCGACTTTACTGGAAAGATTAATCTACTAGATTTTCTAAGAAGCTATACAAAAATTAAGAAGGAGCGAGTCGCTTTAACATAATGTGAATAGAAGCGATGTAAACCATAGCTTCACTACTCTCAAGAGTGCGTTCAT